>CAVQAR010000012.1:0-164700 GCA_963710425.1 uncultured delta proteobacterium | reverse complement strand
GACGTATTCGAAGATATAAAAATGAAATTCATAAATCCAAATATCCAATTCCAATTTTGAATATAATGTGCTATTATCAGAAAAGTTCCTGAGGCCTGTTTGCTCAGTAAAATTATCCTTTTTCATTATTACTTATTATAAATCTTTTTAAAAAAGAGAACCTCCCGTTACCAAATCATAAAAATTTGGTAATTACTAATATACTAAAAACATACTCAACTCCTCAGTAAGTGCATGTTTCGGGGGAGGTACTATACAAATATACAATATATGGGAGCCTAAAAAATGACCAAAGTCATGTTTATTCAGTATAATTTAGTTAAAATCGCTATATTTATAAGTAAATGTTTTTAATGTATATAAATTATCTTTATGTTTATTTGTGCTTTAAGGTTCATCTAACTATCACGCCACCGAATTTTCCCTTGCATTCCCGTTTTTATTATACCATATTTAATTATGGCTGGATTATGCGGGTGTTCTTTTAAATTAGGGGAAAATTCTATCTCTACCCCCGAACCTAAAAGCAAAATGGCGTCCTCGCCATTTTGCTTTTTACTAAGGTGCAGGGCTTAGCCCTGCCGAAGGAAGCGTGAAACCCACCGCGGGTTTCACATTAAATAAAGTGGATTGGTAGCATGATGCACGACCTCAACCACAAAATCGCGCTCGTAACCGGCGGCACGCGCGGACTCGGCCGCGCCATCGCGCTCAACCTCGCGCGCCTCGGCGCGACGGTCGCGATGAACTATCGGCGCGACGAAGCGAGCGCCGAGAAAACGCTCGCCGACGTCCGCGCCATCGCGCCGCGCTCGATTCTCATCAAGGCCGACCTCGAAGACGACGCGCAGGTGCGTGCGATGGTCACGCGGGCCGCCGCCGAACTCGGCGGCCTCGACATCCTGATCGCCAACGCCGCCGCGACCGCGTTCAAGCCGCTGCTCGAAACCAAGCCGCACAATCTCGCGCGTACCTTCGCGCTGAGCGTCAACGGCTTCGTCGCCGCCGTGCAGGAAGCGAACAAGGTGATGCGCGATGGCGGGCGCGTGCTGATGATTTCCGGCATCGACTCGATTCGCAACTTGCCCGGCCACGGCGTGCTCGGCGCCGCCAAGGCCGCGCTCGAGAGCATGGTGCGCGACTTCGCCTTCGAGCTCGGCCCGCGCGGCATCACGGTCAACGGCCTCAACGTCGGCTACATCGACACCGACTCCGCCCGCTTCTACGCCAACTACCTGGGCGACAACTACGAAGACTTCCAGCGCCGATGCGCTGAGCGCTCCGCCCTGAAACGCCTCCCGACATTGGATGAAATCGCCGCAGTCGCCTGCCTCCTCTGCATGCCCGCCGCCAGCTACCTAACCGCCCAAACAATAATGGTGGACGGCGGCTTCACCCTGAGTTTCCCCGGCGTGAAGTGATGAACAAGCTCCGACGGATCTAAAGAAATCCTGCTCAAACAAATCGACGAACACATACAACTACTCGCGGTTCTGCAAGGGCTGGATAAACGACTGAACTATTGTTAGTGAGTGCGCAATGCTAACCGCAGCTCAAGTCGAAACTGAACTACGCCGTCAACTTGCTCACGCGCAGAGTTCTGGTTTGCCGTACATCGACATCAAGGCCGGAGATTTGCACCAAGACGTGAAAGGCCAATCGCGAGTGCCGCTCGTCTGCCACGTCATGCGGAAATTGATGGCACCCAGAGATAGAGTCCTCCACGAACCGCCCAGCGGACAAAGCACGAGCGTCACCATCCGATATGTGCTCCCACGCTGAGGCCCTATCTTGGAGCTTCTCAGATCAGTGCCGTTTGCCAAGGCACAGAGAGACTCGAACTCACTAGTTCCTTGATTTCACCGGTTTCCCAAAAGAAGGCGTGCCCGGACCGAATCGGTCGCCACAATAGCGAAGGTCGACTTCCAAGTTTTATGTCGTACATCGTTTCATTGAAAAGAGACACGCTCGAATGGATGATTTCTCCACGCGCTGGCCAATCGAGTACAACTAGGTGGGCGCGAATGCTGCCGTACCAAATACGATCATTCACTACAATCGGCTGTGCTCTTGCGCTAACGAACGTCCTCCAATTGCCCTCACCGTATCGGATGAATCGCCGGAGTTTGTTGAACGCTGGATCAAGTACAAACTCGGCGCCGCTGACATATGACAGGTAGTTGAATGCAATCTTGGAGATCGAGCGTGTGAGCAATCCGTGAACACGGGCGGTTATAGCAACCGTGATTTCGCCGTCGACACCCGATGGAGGCGATGGCATCCAACCGTCGAATCTGAAGTCAGGGATCCTCGTTCGCACTAAGCTAATCATTTCTTCGGACCCAGATTGACCCAAGCCTACTATCTTGAACTTGCTCCCTTTTTGCCTGCCAATCTCTTCGTCGGGGGCTCTCGAAATTCCTCGTCTGTGAAGAAGCGAAATTCAGTGTCACTAGGTCGCTTGACCCCCACTTGGGGTCTTAGATCTACTTTCAGTGTGTTAGTATCTGTGTCCACGATGAGTCTGAGCAGCGCGCCAGCCCACTCTGAACCCGGCGGGATTCGAATAGCAACGCCTCGTCCATGAAATTCATCAAGTTCAGCTAGGGGTTTTTGACCGAACTGAAGACGCAACAGAGCTTCATAGCTGTGTCGTCCCAACCACGTTTCCAGTTGCTTCCCCATTGAGTCGTTACATTCTTCACATACTGAATGGTGAAGTACAAAATTCTGCCGGAAAAGTCCTAGGTGTTGCGGGAGTACGTGCTCGCGATTGAACTGCTCTTCGGGCAGCAACTGCAAGCAGTAGATGCACCTATACATTTGCGGCATTGGTCTTTAAGGTAAGTGTTCGTCTTGTCAGTACACTATAGCATTTCCTTGCCATCAAACGCGCAACCATCGCTTTACCTCGATGTTCTCCGGCGCTAAGTCATCGCATGTACCGTGAGCGAGCGCCAAGCGGGAACTTCGGATTCGTCTCCTGTATGTGGACCGCGCGCGCGCCGGGAGCGCGCGCGTCCGCCGACGGCATGTCGATATAGAGGCTCCCGGCCGCGAGCTGGTGCCGGCCCGATAGGTGCGCTTGCGGGTCCGACGGGCGCTGCTGACAGGAACCGTTTCTCCGGAGCCGCCGCGCCGCTCCTCGCGTCCGATTCCGAATGCTGGATCAACAAGTCCTCAGCTGAGTCTGCCTCGCAACTGCGCAGCGAGAGCGAGCGTCTCAATCGATCCAACAGGCGCCGACGCGATCACACGCTGAGATCTCACGCAAGCCGCAGCCCACCAGCGCCAGCGCTTACAGAGACGCAGAGAACGCCAAACCGCCTACCAGCCCCACACACACACACCCACCACCAAACACACCAACACCCCCTCACACCACCACCACCAAAACCAAACACCAACCCAACTCCAACCCACCAAACCCAGCATGAAAATATGCGTATGAGCAAAAAGAGATTCAGCTGTAGTAGAGCGCGCGGCGGATTTTATTTGGCGCAACGCGCGAATGTTGGAGCGGACGATCTTCGCGCGCGCGTTTCTCAATGGTTCGTCTGACTGCGGTAGTTGCTGCGCTTGCTGCCTACCGCAATCCAGACGGCGGTTTCGGCAATGCGCTCGAAGCGGATATCCGCGCGCCCGCGAGCACGCCGCTCGCGTGCGAGTGCGCGCTCCGCGCGCTTCACGAGGCCGATATTCGCGACCGCGCGCTGGCTTCGGGCATGTGCCAGTTTTTATCCTCGGTCGCGGAACCGAACGGCCGGGTTGAGATCGCACTGCCGCATATTCTCGACTATCCACGCGCCGCCCACTGGAATTCGCCATCGTTCGGATCAGACTCGCCCAATCCGACGGCGGGCATTGTCGGATTGCTTCACTATCAGGGCGCAGATCATCCGTGGCTGACGCGCGCCAGTGAATGGTGCTGGCAACGGCTGGAGCGTCCGCTCGCCGACGCTCACGAGATTGCAACCGCGCTGCGATTTCTCGAGTACGCGCCCGATCGCGCACGCGCGGCTAAGTTGGCAATCCGCCTCGCCGCCGAAGCGCCGCGCAGCAAGTGGTTCCTCGAGCACGCCGGAACCCCAGACTACGGCGTGACGCCGCTGGGCCTCTGCCCGACGCCCACATCGATCGCGCGTCCAGCTTTTTCAGACGATCTGATCGCCGCGCACCTCGACGATCTGGCGTCCCGCCAACAACCCGACGGCGGATGGCCGATTACGTGGCAGGCGCCCGGACCCGGCGCGGCAATCGAATGGCGCGGACGCATGACCCTCGAGGCGCTCCTCTGCCTCCGCGCCTACGGCCGCATCTGAGACAGATTCGCGTTTCGTTCTCCTGAACTAAAAACGTTTCACGTGAAACGTTTGCCGCTGGATCCTAAGAAATAACGCGATTTTTGACCGAAACTTTGCCCGACTCGCTGTTTGCGACGATTTTCACGATGCCGATTTGCGCTGCGCGATTGCGTCGGCGGCCGCTGCGACCGCCTTCCAGCCGTCCTCGGGAATGTAGTTCATCTCGAGCCGCGTGCCGTCGGGATCCTCGAACACCACCGAATAGTAGCCGGGCCAGAACGGGCCGGGCTCGGCGGGAAAAATAATCTTGGCGCCGATCTCTTTGAGCATCGCGTAGCACGAATCGACCTCGGCGCGGCTGCGCGCGCGGAACGACAGGTGATGGAGTCCCGTGCGCCATTGCGAGAATCGATCGCCCGCCGGCGCCGCCTGCCCCATCACGAACATGTACTCGTCGGCGTACCATCCCACGCCGAGCGGCGACTCGAAGTACCGGCGCATCCCGATATGCGTCATCAGGCGATCGTAAAATTTCAGGCAAGCTTCGTAGTTGCTGACCGTCAGCGTGATATGCCCAAACCCCGCGAACTCCATCTTTTCAGTGTCCTGAGTTTAGTGGTTAGCGAGCGGTCGTGGTGATCTTGATATTGCCCCATTTGCCGACGGCGCCCTGGCCGTGGCATGAGACGCTGCCCTTGCCGGCGCGATATCTTTTTCGCTCATCAGGCCGAGCGCGAGCGTGCACGGCCCGAGCTTGAACGGGACGTTGGAATATTGCCGCACCTGCTTGCCATCGACCGAGAAGGTCACGCGGTCGGCGGCCGAATCGTACGCGATTTCAAAATGATGGAGCCGGCCGGGCGCGGTCGCGTCGCGAATTTCCTCGAACAGGCAGAAATGGCGCGGGCCGTGCGCCGGATCGACGATCGGCACGCCCGGAAACGGCAGCTTGCCGTACACCGTCGCGATCGTTTCGTTGCCGACGAAAAAATCGAGCGCGGCGCCGGTCGAAAAATCGAGCACGTTGAACGACACGAAGCCGTCGTACAGATCGCCGGGCGCGCCGTCGATAATGGTCGCGGCGAGATCGATCGAAAACGTGATCGTGCCGCCGTCGGGGCATGCGAAGGTGCGCGTGCTGAAGTACATGTGCTTGGCGTTGTCGAGAAACTGGATCTTGTCGTGGCCGCGCGTGTACGGCACCGCGGCGACGCGCAGAAATCCGTCCTGCACGATCACGACGGCGTCGGGCTCGCGATATTGCCAGAAGCCGCCGTCGGGCAGCGGGAACCCGGCGGGCATCCAGTCGCCCTCGCCGGTAACGACCGACGCGAAGTTCGAGTATTCGATGATTTGGTTAGCCGATGGAGCCGCGGACTTACTCATGCGAGAGATGATGAATCACCTGCGCGGTGGGCGGCAAGGGGTGACCCCTTGCAACCCAGTATCCATACCGAAAAGCCCTGAGGACAGGTCTTTTCGAGTGGATACTGGGTGCAGGGGTCACCCCTGCCGCCCACCGCGCAGGTGATTGTGTTTGCGCTGATCCGCGGGTCGGGAAAAATGGGTCATCGCGGAGGTTCATCAATGGCGCAAGCAAACTAAAGACTCCGATCGGGCGCGGCAGGCCGATCAGGCGAAGCATCAGGCGCGGCATCCTCATAACGAAAATTTTCTGGCGCAGGGCGGCTCGATCGCCATCGACGTGCGCGCGGAGATTGCGCGGCTCAAGACCGAGCCCGCATGGGCCGACAACGATCGGCACGGCAGCTCGCTGGTCAAGGGCGACGGGATCAACGTGGCGCTGATGGTGCTGAAGAAGGGCGCCAAGCTGCAGGAGCATCACACGCGCGCGCCGATCACGGTGCAGGTGATCGAGGGCAAGATCAATTTCGTCGCCAAGGGCAAGACCCAGGTCGTGACGGCCGGGATGCTGGTCGCGCTCGATCGTGCAATCGAGCATTCGGTCGAGGCGCTCGAGGAGAGCGCGATCGTGCTGACCGTTGGCGGAGAGCAGATGTAGCGTGGCGCTGTACGACCGGATTGGAGTTGGTTACGACACGACGCGGCAAGCCGATCCGTATTTGCTGTCGCGATTGATTCATCATCTGCGACCGCGCGCGAACGGCCGCTATCTCGATATCGGATCGGGCACGGGAAATTACACGATCGCGATGCATCAGGCGGGCGTGCCGATTCGCGGACTCGAGCTGTCGGCGACGATGCTCGCGCGGGCGAAGCAAAAAGCGCCGGCGATCGCGTGGCACAACGCGCGCGCCGAGGCGATCCCGTTCGCGTCGGGAAGCTTCGACGGCGCGACCTGCACCTTCGTGCATCATCATATGGCGGACCCGCTCGCGGCGTTCAAGGAAGTGCATCGCGTGCTGACGCCGCACGCGCGTTTCGTGATCTTCAACTGCACCGCCGAGCAGATGCGGCATTGCTGGCTGAACGAATATTTTCCGCGCATGATGATCGAAAAAGCGACGGCGCCATACGAGCGATTCGTGACGGTGGACGTGCTCAATTCGGCGGGATTTCAAAACGTGTGCGAAGAAAAATACGACGTCGCGCCCGACCTCAAGGATCTTTTTCTCTACTGCGGCAAGCATCAGCCCGAGCGCTATCTCGACCCGCGCATCAGAAGCGGCATCTCGAGTTTCGCCGACGCTCCCGATCAGGCAGAAGTCGAGCGCGGCGTCCAGCGCATCGCCGAGGACATCGAGTCGGGACGCATCAACGATGTAATTCGCAAGTACGCGTGGGACGGCGGCGATTACATGTTCACCGTCGCCGAACGATAGCGCGATCCTACACGCGCGCGCGCAGGCCGCCGTCCACCGCGATCGATTCTCCCGTCACGAAGCCGGCCGCGGGCGAGCACAGGTAGAGCAGGGCGCCGCCGAGTTCTTCGGGCTTCACCAGCCGATTGTACGGCAGGTACTTCAGCAGGTTCTTGCTGAACTCGTCGTCCTTGTTGGCGGGACTCGATTCGTCGTCGAGCCATCCGGCCTCGATCGCGTTGACGCGGATTCCTTTGCGCGCCCATTCGAGCGCGAGCGCGCGCGTCAGATTCAGCACCGCCGCTTTCGCCGCGCAGTAGAGCGCCGCGTTGGGGACGCCGCGTTCCGCCATCACCGACGTGATATTGACGATGACGCCGCCGCCCTGCCGCAGCATCACGCGCGCGCCTTCCTGGCACGACATCCAGACCGTCTTGAGATTGTTCTCCATGATTTTGTCGAACGCGGTGTCGTCGCTCGCTTCGGCCGGTCCGTAGGCGGGCGTGTCGAGCGCGTTGACGACGATGTCGAGGCGGCCGAGCTGCTTGGCGGCGAAGTCGGCGGTGGCGGAGACGTCGGCGCGCGTCGCCGCGTCCTGCATCCGAATCACCGGCTTGGCTCCTGCAGCGGTCACCAGCTTGGCGACTTCCTTCAGCTGCTTGTCGGTGCCGGGCTCCTGCGAGGCGAGGACGATTTTCGCGCCGGCCTCGGCCAGGGTGACGGCGGCGGCGCGGCCGACGGCATGCTCGGCGCCGACGACCAGCGCGCTTTTGCCTTCGAGCGAGAAATCATTCGATGAGTTGGAGGTTGCCATTTTAGTTTGAACTCTCCGGCGACACTCCGGTCGGCGTGATACCGCCGGCGAGTCCGCCGCCGTCGATCGCGATGAATTCGCCGTTGATGTGGTTGGACGCGTCGGAAGCGAGGAACACCGCCAGCGGGCCGAGCTCGCTGTCGTCGCCGACGCGGCCGATCGGAATAAATTTGCCGCCCTTGAAAAACCGCATCATCTCTTCGTTGTGCGGGAAGATGCCGGGCACGATGCAGTTGGTCTGGATGTTGAACTGCGCGTAGGTCAGCGCCATCGAGCGCGTTAACTGGATCGTGCCGCCCTTCGAGCAGGCGTACATGAAGTTGTGTTTGCCGCCGCGCAGGCCGTAGCCCGACGCGATGTTGATAATCTTGCCGCGCTGCTGCTTGACCATCTGCGGGATCACGGCGCGGCATGCGTAGAACTGGCTGCAGAGATTGGTGTCGATGCCGCGGCGCCATTCTTCGTCGGTGATTTCCGGCAGCTGCTTGCCGAGCGTGCCGTCGCCGCCGCCGGCGTTGTTTATGAGGATGTCGATTTTGCCGAACTCCTTGAGCGTCGCCTCGGCGAGTGCGTTGACCTGCGCCGAGACGGTGACGTCGGTCGGCACGATCAGGCATTTGCGGCCGGTTTGTTTGACGGCGTCGGCGGTTTCGTCGAGCTGCGACTGGGTGCGCGCGGCGGCGACGATGTCGGCGCCCGCCTCGCGAACTTCACCGCCATCGCGCGGCCGAGTCCGCGGCCGGCGCCGGTGATGATTGCGACTTTGCCGTCGAGCTTGAGCGAATCGAGAATCATTGCGTCACCTCAATCAGAAACGAAATGCAGCGCTGCTAGCTCAATAACATAGTCTGCGCGCTTGCGGAAAATCCGGTTTTGACCGCGACCGAAGGCCGGTCCTATATTGAGGGGCAGAGGATTGCGAAATGGCGCTGAAAATCGTGATGTTCTCGGATTACATCTGTCCGTTCTGCTACGTCGGCTTCGAAACGATCCGAAAGCTGAAGCCGGAGTTCGATTTCCAGATCGAATGGCGCGGCTTTCAGATTCATCCCGACTGGCCGGCCGCGGGAATTCCAGTCGAGAAGATGCGCGGGCCGGGCGACGCCGAGTCGCGGCAGGCGCTCTGGAAGCGGATCAGCGCGATGGCCGAGGCGACGGGATTTTCGATGAAGCCGCCGACGGTGCTGACCAACTCGCGCGCCGCGCTGGCGGCTACCGAGTTCGCGCGCGAGTCGGGCCGCGACGAGCTGCTCGAGGAGCGAATCTACCGCGCGTATTTCAACGAGGGTGAGAATATCGGCGACGCGGGCGTGGTCGCGCGGCTGGCGGCGAGAAGCGGGACTCGACGCGGGCGAAGTGGCGGACGGCGATAAAATCGCCGAAGTACGAAATGCGGCTGAAGAATAATTCGCTCGCGGCGCATCAGCGCGGAGTCAGCGGCGTGCCGACGTTTTTCATCGGCGAATTTCCGCTGGTCGGCGCGCAGAACCTCGACGCGATGCGCGCGATTCTGAAACGAGCAACCGAACGGTTCGCGAGCTGACGACAATGGCTAAATCAATCGAGCAACGCGTTCAGGAACTGGAGGATCGCGACGAAATCAAGGAGCTGACCGCGCGCTACTGCTGGCACGTCGCGCACGGCGAGGGCGAGGCGGTCGCGAATCTGTTCGCCGACGACGGCGTGCTCGACGTGACCGGCGGCGACTTCAAGGCGGTGCGCGGGCGCGAGGCGCTGCTGAAGTTTTATCGCGCGTCGGTGCGCGAGCCGGAAGTGGCGTTGCCGTTCATCCAGAATCACATAATCGTGCTGAACGGCGACGAAGCGCACGGCACTTGCGCGATCGAGGCGCGTTTCGCGCGCAACGGCGAGAGCGTCACGGCGGCGGGCTACTACGAAGACAAGTATCGGCGCGAGCGCGGGCGCTGGCGCTTCGTCGAGCGCAAGTTATTTTTCCATCACGTGGTCCCGCTCAAGCAGGGGTGGGCGGAAGCGAAGGGTCAGTCGCGCAAGGTGTAAGAACTTTATTCGAATGTGAAACCCGCGGTGGGTTTCACGCTCTCCTTCGGCAGGGGTGACCCCTGCACCCAGTGACGGGCAATTGCAAAGTGGACCAGTGACTGCCATTTGGCTCCAGGGTTTGCGGGACAGGCGTGGACCTCTCCCCGACGTGCCGGTTCGCCTTCCTCTCCTCGGAAGGGAGAGGTTAGGACCGTCGAGTCACGCTGCGGTGGTGGGCGATGTAGAGGCCGCGGCCCATCAGGCCTTCGGTGTCGTAGCGCACGTTCATGTTCGCGGACTCGAAGGCGTGCGTCATTTCTTCGCGCGTGAACAAGCCGAGCTCGAGGCGTTCGCTGTAGTGCTCGATGCCCGCGTGGGCGTGCTCCTTAGATAGTGCATGAGCGATGAACGACAGGTTGCCTTCGCGGCCGCTCAGGCTCATGCGGCACGACTTTGTCGGCGCCGATTTCGCCGGCATGAATGAAGGATGTTGCCGGGTTTCCAATCTTCCGGAGTAATCCACGGCTCGACGATCAGCACGCCGCCCGGCTTTACGTGGCGCGCCATGCATGCGACCGCGCGATTCATGCGATCGACGGTGCGCACGTAGCCGATCGCGCTGAACAGGCAGGTCACGGCGTCGTAGGTCGTCGCCAAATCGAACTCGGTCATGTCGGCGCGCGTGTAGTGGCCGGCGGGATTCTTTGACGCGCGCGGCGCGCAGATAATTTTCGTTGAGATCGACGCCGTCGACTGCGTAGTGGTCCTTCAAAAATTTGTCGTGCTCGCCGGTGCCGCATGCGACGTCGAGAATCGTGCGCGCGCCCGGCGCGGCGACCGCGATCACGGCGCGCAAAATCTCGCACTCGTGCGCGTAGTTCTTGAAGTGATAGATGGCGTCGTAGAGCTCGGGACTTTCGAGGAACATCGCGCCAGCATAGCGATTTCGGCGCGGCGGATTCACGGGCGCGCGTGTGGTAAGAATCTGATTGAGATGAAAGCGCGCGAAACCGTTCGCCTCGACCTGCGAGGGGTCAAGTGTCCGCTCAACTGGGCGCGGGCGAAGGTGCGCCTCGAGCAGATGGCGCGCGGCGAGGTGCTCGAACTTGACGCTCGACGATCCGCGCGGCGCTCGCGACATTCCCGGGCGCCGCGGAGGCGGAAGGCTACGTGATGCTCGAATCGACGGCGCGCGACGGCATCTTCCATCTGCGCATCGAAAGGTAGTTTGCACCTCGCGGACGTTCGCGTTAGAGATCCGCCGATGCGCGTACAAATTGGCGACGTTCGATCTGTTCTTCGACGTTGAAGGCGCGAAGCTGCGGCCCGACGGCGCGAAGATGCGCGAGGTGCCGACGGTTGTCCTGCTGCACGGCGGCCCTGGCTTCGACCATTCGAACTTCAAGCCCGACTTCTCGCGGCTCGCGGAGACCGCGCAGGTCGTGTATCTCGACCATCGCGGCAACGGGCGCAGCGATCGCGGCGATCCGGCGAAATGGAATCTCGCGCAATGGGGCGACGACGTGCGCGCGTTTTGCGAGGCGCTGGAGATCGAGCGCCCGATCGTGCTCGGCCTGTCGTTCGGCGGGATGGTCGCGATGTCGTACGCGACGCGTCATCCCGAGCATCCGGGCAAGCTGGTGCTGAGCAGCACGGCGGCGGTGTGCGCGGCAGGATCGATCGCTCGAGATGTTCGAGAAGCTGGGCGGGGCGGAAGTGCGCGAAGTGGCGCGGCGATTTTTCGAGAATCCGGGGCCGGAAGCGATGGCCGAATATCAGAAAAAGTGCCTGCCGCTGTACAACCGGACGCCGTCGCCGCCCGAGTTCATGCAGCGAGCGGTGATGAACCCGAAGTTGACGGCCGATTTTTTTCTGCACGAATCGCACACCTTCAACTTTCTGCCCGAGCTAGGAAAGATAAAATGCCCGACGCTGATTACCGCGGGCGAACTCGATCCGATCCTGCCGGTGGCCGACTCGAAGGATATCGCGGCGGCGATGACGCCGGGCGTGGCGCGGCTCGAAGTGTTCGCGAACGCCGGCCACGGGGTGCATCGCGATCAGCCGGATCGCTTCTTCAAAATTTTGAACGAATTCATTCTGGCGTGAGTCGCGAGGCGATGGCGCGGCGTTATTTCACTCCGCGATTTTTCGAATTCTTCGAGGAACTGAGCCGCAACAACAATCGCGACTGGTTTATGCCGAACAAGGCGCGCTACGAGCGCGACGTGCGCGAGCCGATGCTCGCGTTCATCGCGGATTTCGCGCCGCGGCTGCGCAAAGATCAGCGCGCGCTACGTCGCCGATCCGCGGCCGAGCGGCGGCTCGATGATGCGCATCTATCGCAATCTGCGCTTCTCGCGCGACAAGACGCCGTATCACACCAACGCGTCGGCGGCGTTCGGGCATCGCGACGGCGCGCATTTCAACTCGCCGTCGTTCTACCTGTCGCTGTCGCCGGCGGAAGCGTTCGCCGGCGTTGGCGTGTGGCATCCGCAGGCGGACACGGTCGCGAAGATTCGCGACGCGATCGTCGCGCAGCCATCGAAATGGAAGAGCGCGGTGAACGATCGCAAATTCAAGGCGCGATTCGAGATGATGGGCGACATGCTGTCGCGTCCGCCGAAGGGCTACGACCCAGCGCATCCGCTGATCGAGGATCTCAAGCGCAAGGACTTCGTCGGCGGCACGCGAGTTCACGCGCAAGGAAGTCTGCTCGGCGGAGTTCATGGATTTGTTTTCGAAGGCGTGCGCGTCGTCGGCGCCGTTCATGAAGTTCCTGACCGAGGCGATGGGCTTGAAGTGGTGAGCAGCCCCGATCGTGATTCCTAACCTCTCCTTGTCCGAGGAGAGGTCGGCGCGAGACGGAGGCGAGCGACGGGAGAGGTACAACGCCGGCCGTCGCAACTGCGCGTAGTCTGTGCCGCTGTCGAGCGCCGGACCAATATCGTGCAATTGCGGTTAGACGAGTTGAGGTGTGTGCGGTGTCGGGCGTTGTACCTCTCCCGGCGACACCGCTGCGCGGCTTTCGCCGACCTCTCCTCGGACAAGGAGAGGTTAGGATTGCGCATTCGAATTTAGTCGGTTGGGCCTAACCGGAGCGGCGGGATAAACTCAATCTCGCTATGCGATGTTCGAGTTGCGGCACCGAAAATCCGGGCGGGATGAAGTTTTGCGGCGGTTGCGGGGCCGCGCTGCGGAATCGGTGTTCGCGCTGCGGGTTCGAAAATCCGCCGCGAGTTTAAATTTTGCGGGGAATGCGGGGCGGCGCTGACGGTGGCTCGGGAAGCCGTCGCGAGCGTCAAGGCTCCTGCGGCTGTCGTCGAGCCGTCGGTACGCGTGCGGATTGGAGCAGGACGCGGCGGACGCGTCGGGCGGCGAGCGCAAGACCGTGACGGCGCTGTTCGCGGATATCAAGGGATCGATGGACCTGATGGAGGGGCTCGATCCCGAAGAGGCGCGGGCGATTGTCGATCCGGCGCTGAAGCTGATGATCGACGCGATGCATCGCTACGACGGTTACATCGTGCAGTCCACCGGCGACGGAATTTTCGCGCTGTTCGGCGCGCCGGTCGCGCATGAAGATCATGCGCAGCGCGGACTCTACGCGGCGCTGCGCGTGCAGGAGGACATGGCGCAAGTATTCGGCCGGGTTGCGCGCGGCAGGGAAGTCCGCCGGTCGAAATTCGCGTCGGGCTCAACACCGGCGAGGTGGTGGTGCGATCGATTCGCACCGATGACGCGCACACCGAGTACACGCCGATCGGGCATTCGATGAGCCTGGCGGCGCGGATGCAAACGCTGGCGCCGACCGGATCGATCGTAATCACGGAGCAGACGCAGAAACTCACGGCCGGCTACTTCGACTTGAAGGCGCTCGGCCCGGCGCGAATCAAGGGTGTCAGCGAGCCGGTCAACGTGTACGAGGTGCTCGGGATTGGCCCGCTGCGGACGCGGCTGCAGATGTCGGCGTCGCGCGGGCTGTCGAAGTTCGTGGGCCGGCGCGCCGAGTTGGAGCAGCTCGACAAGGCGCTCGAGCTGGCGCGCGGCGGGCATGGGCAGATCGTGGCGGCGATGGCGGAGGCGGGAGTCGGCAAGTCGCGCCTGTTCCACGAATTCAAGATGCGCCGGCAGGCGGAATGCCTGGTGCTCGAGGCGTTTTCGTTCTCGCACGGCAAGGCGTCGGCGTATCTGCCGGTGGTCGATCTGCTCAAGAGTTATTTCCGGATTGCCGATCGCGACGACGCGCGGACGCGGCGCGAGAAGGTCACCGGCAAGGTGCTGGCGCTCGATCGCGCGCTGGAGGATACGCTGCCGCATCTGTTTGCGCTGCTCGGAATTCCGTCGGGCGACGCGCGTCTGGACGAAATGGATCCTTCGATCCGGCGGCGGCGCACGCGCGAGGCGGTCAAGAGTCTGATCGTGCGCGAGAGCCTGAACCAGCCGCTGATTTTGATCTTCGAGGACCTTGCACTGGGTCGATGCGGAGTCGGAAGCGCTGCTGAACCTGATTGCCGACTCGATCGGCACCGCGCAAATCCTGATGATGGTCAATTACCGGCCCGAGTATCGGCACAACTGGGGCAACAAGACCTACTACACGCAGATGCGGCTCGATCCGCTGGGGCCGGACAACGCGGCCGAGCTGCTGTCGGCGATGATCGGCGACGACCGCGCGATCGATTCGTTGAAGGCGACGATCATCGAGCGCACGCAGGGCAATCCGTTTTTCATGGAAGAGATGGTGCAGGTGCTGTTCGACCAGGGCGTGCTGGTGCGCGACGGGGCGGCGGTGTCGATGGCGAAACCGCTCACGTCGATCGAGATCCCGTCAACCGTCAAGGGCATCCTGGCGGCGCGCATCGACAAGCTGGCGGCGGCGGACAAGGACCTGCTGCAATCGCTGGCGGTGATCGGCAAGGAATTTCCGATGGGGCTGGTGCGGCGGGTGGTCGGGAAATCAGATGAAGAGCTGGGGCCGATGCTGGCGAACCTGCAGGCGGCCGAGTTTATCTACGAGCAGCCGGCGTTTCCGGAAAACGAATACACCTTCAAGCACGCGCTGACGCAGGAAGTCGCGTACGACTCGGTGCTGATGCAACGGCGCCGGATTATTCACGAGCGCACGGCGACGGCGCTCGAGGAGACGTTCGCGGCGACGCTCGACGATCACGTGGCCGAGCTGGCGCATCACTATAGCCGCAGCGCCAACGCGTCGAAGGCGGTCGAGTATCTGCGCGCGCGGCGGAGCAGGCGGGAGCGCGATCGGCATACAACGACGCGATCGGCTACGCGCGCGAGGCGTTGCGCGTTGATCGCGACGATGCCGGAATCGCGCGAGCGCGATCAGATTGAGCTGAAGATCCAGATGATGCTGGGGCCGCTGATCGTCGCGACGCAGGGATTTTCGTCGCCGGAACTGGCGAGCAACATCGCGCGCGCGCAGGAACTTTGCCGCCGCGCGGGCGAGACGCCTGAGATATTCGGCGTGATGTGCGGGGCTATGGAGTTTCGATCACGCCAACGGACAATTGCGCGAGAGCCGCGTGCTCGCGGACAAATTGCTCACGATGGCCGGGACGCATGCGAGAGCGATCTCGCGACCGCGGTTGGCGCACAACGCGATGGGAGCGTCGCAGCTGTGGATGGGCGAATTTCCGGCGTCGCGCGAACACCTGGAGATAGCCGACGCAAATCTTCGATCGCGATCTTCCGCGCTACCTGCCGATGATGCAGGCGCCGGTGACGCCGTCGCGCTGCAATCTTGCGTGGGCGCTGCATATGGCCGGATATCCGGAGCAGGCGAAACGGCAGGCTGGACGAGGCCATCGAAATGGCGGTGCAGCTTCGGCGACCTTTCAGCGTCGCGTTCGCCAACCTGTACGCGATCGTGCTGATGCATTTCCGGCATGAGTATGCCGACGTGCGGCCACGTTCGGAGGCGCTGATCGAGCTGTCGCGGGAAAACGGACTGCCGTTCTGGCTGGCGGCGGGAAAGATGTGTCTGGGGCGCACGATCGCCGGCGAAGGCACAGTCGCGGGGCGATGAAGCGGCGATGAGTTCGGGGCTCGCGATGCTGAAAGAGGCTGTGGCGGAACTGGCCGCGAGCGGCGCCGACCTGATCTACTCGTTCTCATTCGTGCTGCTGGCGGAAGTGTACCTTACGATGAAGCGTACCGACGAGAGTCTGCGCGCGCTCGATATGGTCGCGCAACGCGACCGAGCAAATGGATCATCGCCTGCTCGAAGCGGAAATTCATCGGCTGCGCGGCGAGACGATGCTTCTGCCTCCGAACGGCGACGACGAAGCCGAGCGATGCTTCAGGCGCGCGATCGAGATTGCCGTGCGGCAAGAGGCGCGACTCGTGGAGCTGCGCGCGGCGACCAGCCTGGCGCGGCTGTTAGCGAAGCACCGGCAGGCGCGACGAGGCTCGCGCGACGCTGGCGCCGGTGTTCGCGCAATTCACCGAGGGATTCGACACCGGCGATCTGCGCGAGGCGAAAGCGCTGCTCGAAGAATTGGAAGTCTAGGGCGCCGCGCTTAGAGCATGCGGCTGAACTTCTGACGGATGCGGCCGAAGAATCCGGCGCGTTCGACGCCAGCCTTGGCAATGATCGGAATCGTCGCCTGCGGCTTGCCGTTGAGCAGGACCGTGAGATCGCCGACTGAGACTCCGGGCTGAACCGGCGCCTCGAGAAATCTTACCGAGGGCTCGAACTGGACCGTCACCTTGCTCTCTTCGCCGCGGCCGAGCGTGAAGACCGCATCGCCGTTGGGGCCGATCGCGACAGTGTCGGCGACGCCGTCGTGCACCGGGATCGTCGAGGGCACCGATTTTTTCAGGTCGGGGCGGTAGCTGACGAAAGTGCGAAACGCCCAATCGATCAGCTTTTCGGATTCAGTCATGCGCAGCGTCTCGGAGGGCGTGCCGAGCACCGCCGACAGCAGGTTCATCCCGTTCGACGACGCCGACGCGACGAGGTGATAGCCGGCCTCGTCGACGTGGCCGGTTTTAATCCCGGTAACGCGCGCGTCGTGGAGCAGCAGCGGGTTGAAGTTGGGCTGCGAGATTTTGTCGAAGGTGAATTCCTTGGCCGAGGTGTATTTGATCGCCTCGGGATGATGAGTCACGAGCGAGTGCGCGAGCGTGACCATGTCGGCCGCGGTGGTGAATTCGCCTGGCTCCGGCAATCCATCGGGGTTGTCGAAGTGAGTCTCCTTGAGCCCGATCGCGTTGGCCTTGTCGTTCATCATCCCGGTGAACGCGTCGGTGCTGCCGCCGAGGTATTCCGCGAGCGCGACGGCGGCGTCGTTGCCCGACGAGACCATCAGACCGAACAGCAAATCGTTGACCGCGACTTTCTGCCCGACGCCGAGGAACATCCGCGAGACGGTATCGTTCATCGAGAGCCGCCACGCCTTCTCGCTGATCGTGATGTCGGTGGTCGGCGCGATCTTGCCGGCCTTCAAGGCGTCGAGGGTCAGGTAGAACGTCATGATCTTGGCGAGGCTGGCGGGCTGCATCTTCTCGTGCTCGTTGTAGGCGTAGAGCACGGCGCCGGTGTCGGCGTCGATCATGAAGGCGGCTCTGGCGTCGAGCGCGAACGGCGCCGGGCGGTCGCCGAGCACGTGAATCGAGGTCAGCGGGACGATTGGGGCATCTTCGTGCGGCTTCGCGGCGACGGGATGCCGGTGGATGACCTTCGCGAACGAAGTGTTGGAGCTCGCCGCCAGAATGGCGATCACATGCGAACGCGATAATTTTCGGGATTGATTTTTTCCGCACGCCCATCCTCATCAGCCTCAAGAGATTACTACGCGAGAGCCCGGCGCGCGACATTTCCGCCACAGCAACCCGCGTATTCCCTTTTCTCGCGTCACAGCATAAAGGAAACTGAGCCCGCATGGACATTTCCGTAATTTTACCGGTCATGAACGAGGCCGAAAACCTGCGGGTGTTGATCCCCAGGCTCATCGCGCTGCTCGACCGCGAGCGAATTACTCACGAGATCATCGTGATCGACGGCCCGTCCACCGACGGCACTCGCGAAGTGGCGGAGGCGCTCGGCGCGCGCGTTGTGGCGGAGCGCAAGCGCGGATACGCGGGCGCGTTGGAGACCGGGATTGCCGAGGCGCGCGGCGACTACCTGCTGACGCTCGACGCCGACCAGTCGCACGACCCGGATTTCGTGCTCAAGATGTGGCGGGCGCGCGTCCGCGCGGACATCGTGGTGGCGTCGCGCTACGTGCTTGGCGGCGTCGCGTACTCGGACTTCATCCGCCGATCGACGAGCTGGTTTCTGAACCAGGCGTTGCGGCGGCTGCTGTCGATACCGGTGCTCGACATGTCGAGCGGCTATCGCCTGTACCGGCGCGAGGTATTCGCGGACCTGAAACTGACGTCGGCGAATTTCGAGGTGCAGGAAGAAATCCTGGTCAAGGCGTACGCCAACGGATTCAGCGTCGTGGAAGTTCCGTTCACGTATTTTCCGCGCGGCGCCGGCCGCTCGCACGCCAAGCTGTTCAGCTTCGGCTGGAAGATCTTTCGTTCATCGCTGTCGCTGTGGAAAATCCGCAACTCGCTCGCGTCCGCCGACTACGACGAACGCGCCTTCTACAGCCTGATTCCGCCGCAGCGCTACTGGCAGCGCCGCCGCCATCGGATCACCGTGCTATGGGCGCGCGGCGCGGATCGGGTGCTCGACGCGGGCTGCGGATCGAGCCTGATCGTGCAGAGCCTCAACAACGTCGTCGGCATGGACTTCAACTACGCCAAGCTGCGGTTTCTGCGCCGCTACGAAATCCCGCTGGTCAACGGATCGGCCTTCGCGCTGCCGTTCAAGGACGGTTCGTTCGACTGCGTGATGAGCTCGCAGGTCATCGAACATATCCGCTACGACGAATCGATTTTCAGCGAGATGAATCGGGTGCTGCGGACCGGCGGCACGCTGATCCTCGGCACGCCCGACTACGCGACGCTTGGCTGGCGGATTATCGAACCGATTTACGGCTTCCTGATGCCGGGCGGATACAAGGACGAGCACATCACGCATTACACGCTCGAGCAGCTCCGCGAGATCCTGACGCGCTATGGAATCGTGATCGAGGAGACCGCTTACATCGCGCGCAGCGAGCTGATCCTCAAATGCCGCAAAGCAGGAAGTGAAGTGCGCGCGAGCGGCGAGGTTGCCGCGGTTGCATCGACGGCGGCCTGAAGCCGCGAGCGAGCCGATATGATGACCAGACTAGCCGGCGCGCTGACTGTCCTGGTGATCGCGGCTTGCACCGCGTCGTGCTCGAGCAAGCAGGAGACGCCGCCGGGAATGGATCTGGCAAGCATGCAGATGGCGACCGCCGCGCCCGGCAGTTGCCCGATCGACGCGGTCAAGATGTGCCAGGCCGAGGGCGGGTCCGCAGCGCCGCGTCGCCGCAACCGCGCGATGACGAATTCATACGGGCCGCCCAACATGCCAGAGTCGATCGAGTTTCAGATTCCCGCGGGTCAGAATATCAAGCTGATGTGCTATTACGATCCGCAGCATGCGTCGGTCTATCGGGCCGACGCGACGCCGGACGCGCCGCTGACCGACAACTCCGTCGAGTACATGAAGAAGCAGGGATTCTGCGTTAACAAGTGAGGATACCGAAATGCCAAAGGTTCAAGTCGGCGATGTGAAGCTCAACTACGACGTTGCCGGGAAGGGCGAGCCGCTCCTGTTGATCATGGGCCTCGGCGCCAGCTCGGCGCAGTGGGATCCGGAGCTGGTCAGCGAACTCGCGCGCACGTTTCGCGTGATCACGTTCGACAATCGCGGCACCGGCCAGAGCGACAAGCCCGACGCGCCGTATTCGATCGAGATGTTCGCCGATGACGCGGCGGGCGTTCTCGACCAGCTCGACGTGCGGCGGGCGCATATTTTTGGCGTGTCGATGGGCGGGATGATCGCGCAGGAGTTCGCGCTGCGGCATCCGAATCGGACGGCGACGCTCACGCTCGGATGCACCACGGCGGGCGGGACGCATGGCGTGCCGCCGCCGCCCGAATCGCTGAAAATTCTGACCGCGCCGCGCGAAGGCGTTTCGCCGGAAGACGTGATTCGCCGCGGATGGCCGCTTGGGCACACGCCGAAATACATCGCGGAGCATCGCGCCGAGCTCGAAGCCGCGATTCCGCGCCTGCTGAAATATCCGACGCCGCCGTTCGCGTTCCAGCGCCAGCTCGAAGCGACTTATACGCTGAAGACTTACGAGCGCCTGCCGCAAATCAAGGCGCCGACGCTGGTGGTGACCGGCGCCGAGGACGTACTGATCCCGGCGAAGAACTCGGAAATAATCGCGGCGCAGATACCGGGCGCGAAATTGCACATCATCGCGGACGCCGGGCACGCTTTCATGGACGCGCGCGAGGAGTTCCTGAAAGTATTCGTGCCGTTCGTAAAGTCGCACCCGATGGGCGCCTGAGAATAAGGAGCGCTGCGCGATTTTCGGAGACCGGAACCGGCTTCGGGTGCGCGAAGCTGTCCGAGATCCGTTCCTCCCGTCGCTAACGCTCCCGTCGTCAGGATGACAGGAACTGCGCGCTGCTGTCCGAGATTCTTTATGCCGCTCGCGATGCTCGCTTCGTCAGGATAGCACGCACGCTCGCGATGCTCGCTTGGTCGGGATGACACGCGCGCTCGCGATGCTCGCTTGGTCAGGATAGACACGCGCGCTCGCGATGCTCGGTTCGTTGGGATGGCACACACGCTCGCGATGCTCGCTTCGGCGGGATGACGTGGCGCTTGCGCGATGCGCCTGAGGCGGGATTAATCTCGGTTGTGCCTTCGTTTTACGACTTCGCTGAGGTTTGCCAGGCGCTTAGCCAGACTCAGAGCCGCATTCAGATGGCCGAAGAGGTCGGGACGTTTCTCGCCGCGCTCGATATTGACGAGGCTGAGATCGCGGCGCGATTCATGGTCGGGCGCGCGGTCGAGCAGGGCGAGGAGAAGCGGCTCCAGATTAGCGGGCGCGCAGTTTGGAAAATCGTCGCCGAGATGACCGACAGCGCCGACCAGGGCGAGGACATCTTCACCGCCGCCGAAGACTTTGGCGAGGCGATCGAGATGACGCTCAAGCTTCGCGGCGCCGACCCGGAACCCACGCTGACGATTCGCGAGCTCAACGAGAAGTTTGCCGAGATTGCCGCGATCGAGGGGCGGCACGCGCGCAAGCGCAAGCTCGACGCCTTGCGCGAGCTGTTCACGCGGGCGTCGGCGTTCGAGGGCAAGTACATCGCGAAGATTCTGATCGGCGAGATGCGCCACGGCGTGAGCGAGGGGCTGATGCTCGAGGCGATTGCGCGGATGGGCGCGCGGCCGGTCGCCGAAGTGCGCCGGATTCACATGCTCGAGGCCGACCTCGGCCGCGTGGTGCGAATGATCCGATCGCCCGGCGCGGAAAAATCTGTCGCTGAGAAATCTTCGGCTCGCGGTCAAGCCGCTCAAGCCGATGCTCGCGTTTCCGGTCGCGGATATCGCGGAAGCGTTCGCGACGCTGGGCCCGGAACTGTCGTTCGAGCACAAGCTCGACGGCGCGCGCGTGCAGATTCATCATGCGAGCGACGGCGGCGTGCGAATTTTCTCGCGCCGGCTCAACGAGATCACCGAGAGCATTCCCGACGTGGTCGAAGTTGTGAATCGAATCGGCGCGCGCCACGCGATTCTCGACGGTGAGGTGATCGGGGTTGACGCGTCGGGGCGGCCGGCCGCATTTCAGGATCTGATGCGCCGGTTTGGGCGCACGCGCGAGGTCGAGAAGGCGCGCGTCGAGCAGCCGTTGAAGCTCTACGTCTTCGACGTGCTCGCGCTCGACGGCGCGCTGACGATTGATCATCCGTGGACGGATCGAATTTCCATGCTCGAGGAGCTGCAATCGTCAGCCGGGCTGGAAATCGTCGAACGAATCATCAAGCCGAACCTCGCCGTCGCCGAGAAATTTTATGCCGACGCGGTCGCCGCCGGGTACGAAGGCGTGATGGCGAAGTCGCTCGCGAGCGCGTACACGCCGGGCGCGCGCGGCCGCGGATGGCTCAAGATAAAGCATACGCACACGCTCGACCTGGTGATCGTCGCGGCGGAGTGGGGTTACGGCCGACGCCACGGCTGGCTCTCGAACTATCATCTCGCGGCGCGCGACAAGAGCGGCGGCTTTGCGATGCTGGGCAAGACCTTCAAGGGACTGAACGACGAGCAATTTCGCGCGATGACCGAGCGATTGCTCGCGCTCAAGACCGAGGAGTCGCACGGCGTCGTGACCGTTCGTCCGGAGGTCGTGGTCGAGGTTGCTTATAATGATATCCAGCGCAGCCCGAACTACGACGCCGGGATGGCGCTGCGATTCGCGCGCATCGTGCGCATCCGCGACGACAAATCGCCGGAGCAGGCGGATTCAATCGAGACTGTGACGGCCGACTACGAGCGGCAGAAAATTCTGCCGTCGGCAGGCTAAGATTTGAAACTCGGCGCGCCGCGAATCAGTGATGGTGATGCTGGATGTGCGCGGGATCGTGCGCGTCGCTGAGCGCCATCCCGATAGCCTCGATTTCCGATTGGCCGAAATCCTCGAGCACGAAGGCCTCGACGCCGGCGTCGGTTTCGACGCGCTCGTAAAGGTCGCAGCACCACCAGTCGGGACTCAATTGGCGGGTCCGGATGACGAAAACGTTGCCGCCCACTACTTCAACCCGTTCCATAAAAGCCACCTTCCTTGTCTGGAATGGCCGCAGGTGCCGGGAGTGTTAAGATAAATTATTTAGCACACTTGCGTCAGTACTGCTAATGATCGACGCAGGAAATTTAAGGCGATTGGCGGGATTTTCGCGTCGATGCGACCCACGCCGTCAGAGCGTCGGTGGTCGTCGGGAAGGCAAGATCGTGCCATGGAATATCGTCGGGCGCGAAGTAGCGGACTTCGGTCGCCTCGTCGGTGAGCGACGGTGCCTCTTTACCGGGTGTCGCGAGATAGACGACGACGGTGATGGCCGAATCGTTGAAGACTCCGAGCAGCGGGCCGAGCGCGACGCGCATCGCGACTTCCTCGCGCGTCTCGCGGATCGCGGCGTCGGCGGCGTTCTCGCCGAAATCGACGTAGCCGCCGGGGAAGGTCCACTTGCCGACACTGGGCTCGATGCCGCGGCGGATCAGCAGCACGCGGCCGTCGTCGATCACGAAGCATCCGGCGACCAGCTTGGGTCCCGGGAACAGCACGAAGCCGCATCGCGTGCAGACTTTGCGCTCGACGTTCTCCGGCATCAGCATGCGCGAGGTCATCGCGGCGCCGCACAGCGGACAGAATTTCACCTTGGCCGGATAGTCGCGCTGCACGCGATGGTTGGCGTGGATTGAGTCGTGCTTCTTCATGCGGTGAGGCGGCGTACGAGCGCTTCAGCGATTAGCAGGATCATCGCGGCGACCAGCAGGTACGGATTCATCGAGACACGGCGCTCGAGCGTCGCGCGCTCGGTCGAGACTTCCCTGGGCGACGGATTGAGACGGCCGCCGGTCGCGGACGCGAGCTCTTCGAGCAGGCCGTAGTTGGGCTCGGGGCGCGGCAGCTCGGCGTTGACGCTCGGACTGACGGTGAATGCGAGCGGCGGAAACTTCTTGTCCTTGCCCGACGGCGATCGCACCTCGAAGTAGTAGTTGCCGGGCGCGGGCGCGTCGATCGATCCCGACAACTCGCCGACGACTTCCTCGGTCAGCGCGGTTTCAGTATGCGTGCCGTCGGGCCGCGTCACCTGCACCGTCACCAGGCGCGCCGCGCTGCCGGGCTCGGCGCTGTAGTCGGTGAGCTTCATGTTGATGCGACCGGCGTTGTAGCCGAGCGCGACGTCGATCTTCGGCTCGGCCGGCATCTCCGGCGTCATCCACGCGAGCAGGCGATCCCAGAGCGGCGCAAAAAGATTGGTGGTGACCCACGGCCCCGACCAGCGCCCGCTCGCGTCCGTCGTCACCGCCATCACCTTGCCCGCGCCGTACTTCCAGCTTGCGATTACCGGCTCGCGAGTGGCGCCGCGATCGACGTACATGTCCATCGTGGCGCGCGGTTTGATCTCGGTCGAGACGTAGCCCTTGAGCGGCGGCATCTGGCGCGACGCGAGATCTTTCAGGACCGCGTCGGGGCTTTCGGTGCGCGGGGTAAATTCCTTTTCGACCATCGTGACCTCGCCGCCGTGGGCTTTGAAGTCGTCAACGAAAAGCTGCGGCAGATTGCTCGCGCTGTCGGTTTGATAGTACGAACCGCCGCCGTACTTGGCGATCGCCTGCAGCAAATCGACGTTGGCCTCGCTGCCGACCGCGACCGTCGAGATCGTAGTGCCGGCGTCATGATGCATCCGCGAGACGAGGTCGTAGTACATATCGGTGGTGCCGCCGGTCTCGCCGTCGGTGAGGATCACAACGTGCTTGACCTGCGCGCCGCTGTTGGCGAGCGTGCGTTCGGCCTCGCGCAGTGCGGGAATCAGGAAGGTCTGGCCGTGGGCCGAGAGCCGGTCGATCATCTGATCGAAATACGGGCGGCTTTGCGCGACGGTCTGCAGCGGGATGACGACGAACGGCTGCGAGTCGAATCCGATAACGCCGATCAGGTCGTTGTCCTTCAGAGTCTTGGTCACGGTCTCGGCGGCGGCCTTGGCGTAGGTGAGTTTGTCGTTGCGGCCCATCGATCCCGATTTGTCGATAATCAGAATCAGCGCGCGCTTCTTTTCCTTGTGCTGCGGCGGCTTCATCGTCACCGGCATCACCTCGGCGAGCGGACTGTCGGCATAGCCGCCAAGACCGAAGCTCGAATCGCCACCGATCATCGCGAGCGAGCCGCCGCGGCTGACGTACTGCACCATCGCACTCTGCGCGGCGGGCGCGATCCGTTCGCTCGGCACGTTGTTGATCAGCACCGCGTCGTAGCCCGCGACGGTGCCGTCCCACGCGCCGCCGGTAACGGGCACCACCGTCGGCTCGAGTCCCATCCGATTGACGACGGTGCCGAGATAGTTCGCGTCCTTGGCGTTGTCGGTCAGAATCAGAACCTTGCGCCGCGTGCCGACGCCGACCCAGCCCTTGAGCGAGTCGTCTTCGAGGTACGCGTCGAAGGCCGGATCGTCGGGCTTGTAAGTGGCTGAATACGAAGCCAGGCCGGCGGTTTCGGTGCGCACCGGGAAGTCGAAGCGCTGCGATCCGCGCGCGAGCGTCACTTTGCGCTGATCGATCAGCGCGCCATCGCGCTCGATCGCGATAGTGCCGGTCACCGGCGCGTCGTTGAGATTTTGCAGCGTGACGCCGAGCGCGAACGGCGCGGCTTTTTCGAGCGCGGGCGGAATCGACAGCGCCGTCATCGCGACGTTGGGAATCGAGCGCGCGCCGGGCGGGGTGAAGATGTCGAGGCGAATCCCGGCGTTGACGATCGCGCCGATCGCGCGGTCGGCGTCGCCGCGATTCTGCCAGCCGTCGGTGACCATCACGGCCGGGCCGCCGTGCGCGTCGGGATCGGCGGCGATTCGGTAAAGCGCGGTTTCAAGATTAGTCGCGCCCGGACCGCATTCGGCGCATCCGGTGGTGTCGGCGAACGCCGACTCGATCGAACCGATGGATTGCGGCGCCGCGCTGGTCGCAAACATGTACGCCGGGTCGCCCGCGCGCAGCCCCAGGTCGTCATGCAGCAGCTTGAGCGTCCACGCGCGCATCGCCGGCGTGATACTCGCGCTCGCATCGACGATCGCCGGCCGCGCCGCACCCTCGGAGTGCATCACCTGCTGCGGATTTGCGAGCGCGACGATGAACAGCGCGAGCACTATCGCGCGCATCAGCGGCGCAAACACGCGGCGAAGCTCGCGCGCGTTGACAAGGCCCCACAGCAACACGACCGCGGGCACTGCGAGCAGGTCGAGCACCTCGCGATGCGCAAACGTCAGATCGTGCGGGATGCCGGCGGGAATCACAGCGCGGCCTCGGCGGTCCGGCGGCGTCGATAGACGATGAGCGCTTCCAGCGCCGTCAGCGCGATGATCGCGAGGAGCAGGTAGTCGCTGAGCGAGGATTTTTCCATCACCGGCTGGGCGGCGGCGCCCGAATTTGCGGCTTCGACTTTGAGCAGCGGCGAGCTCGAAAGATCCGATTCGGTCAAGTCGGCAAGATTCACCGCGCGCGGCGTCTGCGTGCTGCCCGGACCGACGAGCTCATACACACCCTGCTCCGACACGTCGGTGAAGAGCGTGCCGGGACGCGCGGTCCACTTTTTTCCCGACGGCAGCACCACCTGCTCGACGCCCGCCGGCACCAGCCACGGCTGTCCGGTGTGGTAGCCGCTGCTGCTGCCACCCAATCCGGCGAGATAGCTGATGGCGTTGAGCGTCAGCACGGACATCGGCAGATTGCGCTTGCCCAGGTACGGGAACGGGTTGAAGCCGGTCGCGACGAATCGATGCGCGCCGCGCTCGCCCTTGAGCAGCAAGCCGCCGCCGTCACCGCCGACCACCTGGCTCATCCACGGATGCGAGCCGAGATATTCGCCGCCGCGCAAACTCAGCAGGCGAAAATTCACCGAGTCGGTGAGCGTGTCGGTCGTGCGCCAGCCGGCAATCTCAACCTTGGCGGTCGGCGTGACGGTCAAGCCGAAAACCGGATCGCCCGGCGGCGGCATCACCAGCATCGTGTTGACCGGCGGCATTTCCTTGGGCGCGGAATACTCGAAGATGGCGAGATCGAAGGTGCCGAGTTCGTCAGGCGAGTAAGAGTCGGGGCTCTTGGCGGTGACCGCGACGCCGGGGATCGAGTTGAGCCCGTCGGCGTCGGCCGGCGTCGGGCTGATGAAGAGAATCGACACGTTCTTGACCGAGCCGGCCGTGGCGTAGGCGACGTTGTCGAGCGCGAGCGCGTCGTCGGGCGCGAGTCTGGCCTGGTAGATGCGCGCGGGCGGAATCGCCGGGAATTCGAGCGTTGCGGTCTCGCGCGCGCCGAGCGCTTCGCGCGCGTGGGCAACTTCCTTGCCGTCTCCGGTCACGACGAGATTCGAGGGTGCTGGTCTCGGAGCTGAAGTTGGCGATGGTCAGGCTCGCGTGAAGTGCTTCCGCGCCAAGGACTTCGCGTCGCAGCGCGAAAGAGCCGATGGCGGCGTTGGCGACCGCGTCGCCGACCGCGATCGGATGAATTCGCGCGGGCACCGGGGCTGCGAGCGCGCTGGCGCCGGCGAAAATCACCTTGGCGACGCGCGCCTCGGAGGCGAGGTTGCTTAGAAAGTTTTCGAGCGTCGTTTGATCGTTGGGCGCGTCGCTCGGCTTGATTCGCGACAGCGCCAGACGCGCCTCGGTCAGCGTGATGAACGGCGGCGCGACGCGGCGCGGCTGCGGCGCGGTGACATAGACGGAAATTTCGCCGCCGGCATTTTCGGCGGACAATTCGGCGTCGAGCTTTTCGCGCGCGAGGTCGAAACGGGTCTTGCCCGACGGCGTCAGCGCCTGCATCGCGGCGGAATTGTCGATCACGACCGCCAGCGGCGAGCTCTTTTTCCAGATGAACGGACCCGCCAGCGCGAGCACCACCAGGCTCAGGATCAAAACCTCGGCGAAGAACATCCAGTCCAAGCGTGGCCATCCGCCGAAACGCTCGCGCCGAAAGCCGCGCAGCGCGCGAAACGCCATCACGCTCGAGACCGTCACCCGCGCCGGCCGCTCTTTGGCGAGATAGGCCAGCACCAGCACCGGGATGAGTGCGGCGAATATGAGCGCGCCGGGGTAAAGGAGTCCCATCGGTTAACTCTTCAGTGCGCCAGGCCGAGGTCGCGCGTGGCGCGGACGAAGAACTGCTGGAAGTCCTGGTCGGTCGTGTAGAGCGAGTAATGCAGTCCGCGCTTGAGGCAGAACGATTTTATTTCGCGCGTCAGCCGCATCATCGTCTCGCGATATTGCGTGCGCTCCCGCTCGCCGACCGACACGCGCAGCCGCTCGCCCGATTCCGAATCGATCACCTCGACGTCGCCGTCGAGTCCCTGGCCGTTGAGCTCGCGCCCGCCAAGAATCTGCACCGCGGTGAGATCCATCGACGCCGCCGTGAACATCCCGAGTCCGCGCGTCACCGAGTTGAACAACATCAGGAAATCGGAAACGATAAACACCTTGCCGGCGCGGCGAATCGAGAGCAGTTCGCTCGCCAGCGTCGTCGCGAAGTCGAATTGCCCGCCCGGCTTGAGATCGTGCAGGCGCCGCGCAAGCTCGACGATTCGATGGCGTCCGGTGACGAACGACGGATTGACCTTGGCGCCGGCGCCGCCGAGCACGCGCAGCATCACGCGATCGCCGCTGGCCAGCGCGACGTAGGCGAGCGCGAGCGCCGTCAGCATCGCGGATTCGAACTTGCGGTCGCTCGCCGGAAAGCCCATTGACGCGCTCGCATCGACGAAAATATACGTGAGCAGGTCTTCCTCTTCCTGGAACAGCTTGATGTAGAGTTTGTCGCTGCGGCCGTAGAGGCCCCAGTCGATGTAGCGGAAGTCGTCGCCGGGCGAGTAATGGCGATAGTCGTTGAACTCGAGCGACGAGCCGCGCTTGGGCGACAGGTGCATCCCCCGTCCCAGCCCGCCGTAGCGCTGGCGCGTTCTGATCCTGAGCCTTTCGAGCCGGGCGAGAAATCCCGGCGTAAACTCATCGGGCAGTCCGAACATCGGCTACGTGCGCGGCTTCTTGAGCCGCTTTATCACCTGCTCGAGGATCGATTCGGCGGACACACTCTCGGCCTCGGCCTGGAAGTTGAGCAGCAAGCGATGGCGCAGGCACGGCACGATCGCGTCGTCGATATCGTCGTAGCCCACACTGACGCGGCCGGCGAGCAGCGCGTTAACCTTGGCGCATAGAATCAGCGCCTGCGCGCCGCGCGGACTCGGCCCGAAGCGCAAATATTGCGAGACCTCCGGAATCGCGCCGGGACCGCCGGGCGTGCATCCACCGATCACGCTGATGATGTAGCGCTCGAGCGGCTCGGCCACCATCACCTCGCGCACCAGCGCCTTGAGATTCTCGATCGCCTGCGGCGCGCGCGCCGGCTCGAACAGCGGCTGAATCTTGTTGTGCGCGGTGCCGGTGGTGCGGTTGAGAATTTCGCGCAACTCGTCGGGCTTGGGCGATCCCATCACGACCTTGAAGATGAACCGATCCATCTGCGCCTCGGGCAGCGGATAGGTGCCTTCGAGCTCGATCGGATTCTGCGTGGCGAGCACGATATACGGCGGATCGAGCACGTAGGTCGTGCCGAAGACAGTGACCTGATGCTCTTCCATCGCTTCGAGAACCGCCGACTGCGTCTTCGGTGTGGCGCGATTGATCTCGTCGCCGAGCACCATATGCGCGAAGATCGGGCCCGGCTTGAACTGGAACTCGCGACGGCCGTCGGACTCGGTCAGCACCTGCGTGCCGATAATATCCGAGGGCATCAGGTCGGGCGTGAACTGGATTCGCTTGAAGCTAAGCCCGAGGGTCTCGCTGGCCGCCTTGACCATCAAAGTTTTGCCGAGTCCCGGCACGCCTTCGATCAAAATGTGACCGCCGCAAAACAGCGCGGTCAGCAGCTTGCGCACGACGTCGCGATGGCCGACGATTACGCGCGCGACTTCGCTCTCGGCGCGCGAAAAAGTCTTGCGAAAATCCGCGACCCGCTGGTCGGGTGAAGCTTGTTGAGGAGCCGCTCCCATCCGTTGTCCTTCCTTTGCAGAGTCTAATGAATCATGTCGCGATAGCGCGGCGGCACCAGTTGTCGTTCGTCGGGCGGCGCGGTGTCGAGGGTCGGCGCCAGCGGCGCGTTGACGTAAGCCGTCGTCGCTTTGGGCCGTTCGGTATCCAGTACAGTTTTTCCGCCGTTACCGGTAGTGGGCGCGCCCGGCAGCCGGAACATCACGTAGCGCGCATCCTTGATATCCACGCGCCGCGCCTTTCTCGCCCGGCTTCATGAAGCGCTGCGCGTTGGTGGAAGTCGGGAACTCGCCGAGATGCGTATCGCCCAGGTTCGAGCCCATGTCTTTATTGCTTTTCGGATTGCCGCCGGCCGCCGGAATATTGCGATCGCCGTTGGCGCCCGGCCGCGGGATCTCGCCGGGCCGATTCGGATCGGGCTGGCTGCCGCTGTTCGGATTGGACTTGTCGCCGGGCTTGTTGGCGCCGCCCTGATTCTTGTCGTCGCCGGGCTGGCTGTCGGGACCGGGATTTTTCGCGTCAGCGGTCTCGACCTGCGCTTCGGCCTTGGCGAGTTCGTTCTGTAGCTCGAGGTTGGTCTGATCGAGCTTGTTCTTGTCGTTTTTGGCTGAGCTCTTGCCGCCGTCGTTCTTACCGGAATTGGTGCCGCTGCCGCCTTTGCCGGGACCCGGATTGTTGCCGCCGATCTTCTGACCGGCGCCGGTGCCTGCCTTGCCTTCGCCACCGCCCGACGAGTTGCCCTGGCCCTGGCTCTTGCCGCTGCCGTTTCCAGTCTGCGCGTTGGACTTGCCGGTGCCCTGATTCTTTCCGGACGGGCTGTTGTTGCGCTTCTGAGCGGCCTTGTCAGCCTGCCGCATCGCATCCTCGATGCGCGCCTTTTTCTCTTCCGGCGGCACCTTGGGATTTTCCAGCGCGGCGGCTGCCTTGCGAATCGTATCCGCGAGCGCGATATCGTCGGAGCTGGTCGCGGTCTTGGCGATCTCCTGGGCAATCGCGCGCAGCTTGGCCGCTTCTCTATCCTCGGGCGTCGGCGCGCGCACCAAGCCGAGCGTCGCCATGATCATCGCGAGTGCGACCGCGCCCGCAAAAATCGAAGAGCGTTTCAGCGGCGCGCCGGCTTCGAGGGTGAACTCGCGCCGCACGTCGAGGCCGCCGAACAGCGCAATCGCGCGCCGCCACAGCACCGGAAACAGGGGCGTGCGCCCGGCCCGGCTGCTCTCCGGCGTCGAAGGATTGGCCAGAGTAGCGAAGGTCACGATCTCCTGGTTGCATTCGAGCAGGTCGTCGAGCTCAGCCGCGGCGCCGATGAAATCGTTGGCGCGCCGATACGCGCGAAACGCCATGACCAACCCCGCGGCCAGCACCAGCAGTCCCGCGCCAATCAAGCCCAGACTCAACGCGGTCGCGCGATCGGGCGCCAGCGCATAGCCGTACCGCGCCCACGTCAGCTCGCCGATCGGCTCGAGCAGCACGCCGAGCGCGATCGCGGTGAGCGCCGGCGTGATCGCGCACAGCATCGCGCGGATTGCGGCTAGCCGCGCGATTCGCGCACTGGCAGCGCCGATAGTCTCGACCGGATTGTCCACAAGAATGAAATTATAGCCTAATCGACGCAGATGCGACCGTCCAATCGGCGGCCCCAACTGCTTATTTTAACGGCGCGCCCGCCGGTTTGTCCCCTGCCGCTTTCCGCTCGGAGGCTATGACGCGGCGATGCTCGTCGTACGATTTCGAAAAGACATGCGTGCCGCCTTCGCGCGCGACAAAATAGAGATAGTCTGTCTGCGCCGGATTCAGCGCCGCCTCGATTGATTTCAACCCGGGATTTGCGATCGGCCCCGGCGGCAACCCGGTGAAGTCGTAGGTGTTGAAGGCCGACGTCGTATGAACCGCGCTCGCCGCCGACTCCCGCGCGCCATCGAGCTCGTACTCCGCCGTCGGATCGGATTGCAGCGGCATCCCGAGCCGCAGCCGATTGTAGAAGACGCCCGCGATCAGAGGCCGCTCACCGGGCGCCTTCGCCTCCTTCTCGACAATCGACGCCATCGTGACCAGCCGGCGCGCGTCGAGGCCGACCGTGAACATCCGCTCTTCAACTTGCGGCGTCAGAATCTGGTAGAACCGCGCGAGCATCGCGGCCAGCACGTCGTCAGTCTTGGCGTGCGGCGAAAATTTGTAGGTCGCGGGAAACAGGTAGCCCTCGGCGCCGAGCGGCATCAGGCCGAGCGCCCGCACCAGCGCGCCGTCGCGAGCGGCATCCTCGAATTCGTCCTCGCAGACCAGCCCCGTCGCTGCGACGCGCTCGGCAATCTCATGCACCGTCAGGCCTTCGGGAATCGTCACGGTCACAACGATAAAATCGCCCTTGACCAGGTGGCGCATGACGTCGGGAATCCGCTCGCCGCCCTTGAACGCATAGTCGCCCGGCTTGATCTGGCTCGCAGTCCGGCTCATCCGGCCGTACATTCGGAGCGCAAGCTCGCTGCGAACGACGCCGGCGTCGGCAAGCGCACGCGCGATCTGACGAAACGACTCGCCCTTTTCAATCGTCACTTCGCGCGGCGGCGCAAATTTTTCGGTGGGATTAAGCCAGTAGTACGAAACCGCGGCGTACGCCGCGCCGACGCCGATCGCGATCACCAGAATTGCTGCCGCAAGCCTCATCTGATTCAAAATTATATTTCATGCCGCGATTTTGCGTCAGTGGCTGGAACTCAAGATGACGCGATCGGTTACATGCTGTTGCCTTCGGAGCCATCGGATCTCGCCGGAGGTACTTCGGCGCGGGACGTGTTGCGTTGGAAGATTCAACTGGTTCCGATTCATTTTTTGTTTGATATCGATCGCCTCTGGCCGATTCCTTTGGCGTGTCTCTTGCGTCTGCATGCGTGGGCGGCGGCGGAGTTGCCGCCGAGGAGGCATCCGCATGGCCCCATCCAAAGGATCTTTCCGGCTCAGCACTCAGGACGCGATCGTTCCTCTACGGCGAAGCCGCCAACGGGCCGCTGACGATGGCGATGCTGGCAACGTTCCGCAGCCGCATCGACTTCAAGAGCCTGCGCGCGCATATGGACGCAGCGGATGCATCTGCTGCCGCGCTATCGCCAGCGAGTGATTTTCGCACCGTTCAACCTCGCCCATCCGAGCCTCGTCAGGACGACCCCGGCTTTCGACCTTGCCAATCACCTCTTCTGCCACGAGCTGCCGCGCCGACTCGAGCGGAGGCGGTGCTGATGAAGACGGTGATGCAGGTCTATGAACAGCCGCTCGATCGCCGCAAGCCGTTGTGGGAACTCCACTTGTTCAACGGCCTGAGGGGCGGCCACAGCGCGATCCTTACCAAGATCCATCATTGCCTTGCCGACGGGATCTCAGGGATGGAACTGCTCGCCGTGACGACCAGCACGCGGCCGGACGCTCCCGCGCCGACACCTCCAGATGAGCCCTGGAAGCCGGCGCCGCTTCCCGGGCGCGCGGCAACTGGCTGCCGTCGGCGCTCGCCGACTTCGCGCGCTCGCAAATCGAGCTGGCGCGCCGCGCAGCCGGCACGATCGCGCATCTGCGCGATTTCGACGCTAAACGTGTCCGCGCCGGCGGCCGCCGTGCAGACGATTCGGCGGATTGCGCGCCCGATCGTGGCGGCGCCGTGGAACGCCGCGACTGTGACCGACGCACGCACGATGGCGTGGCTGCGATGCCCGCTCGTGACGTCGCGCGAATCCGCGCGCGCCTTCGGCGGCACCGTCAACGACGTGGTGCTGGCGATGCTGAGCGAGGGCGCCGCGCGCTACCTGGAGCATCACGGCTGCCCGACCGACGGGCGGCCGTTCCGAATCGGATGCCCGGTGAATGTCCGCGCGAAGGACGAATACGGAAAGCTCGGCAACCGCGTCTCGATGATGTTCCCCGAGTTCGACGCCGAGCCGATGACATGCCGTCGATCGGCTCAAGGCGGTCATCGAGGAGACCTCGCGGATCAAGGCCGCCAAAGAGGCGATGGCATTCGAGAACCTGCTGGCTGTGCTCGACTATGTCCCGCCGGCAACGCTCGCGATGGCCTCACGGCTGCGTGACCTCGGCGATCGAAGGCGCCGGACTGCTCAGCGCGCGTGCGCCGCGGCTCGCGCGTCTCGCGCAGATGATCGGCACGGGCATCAACTTCGTCGCGACCAACGTCCCGGGTTCGCCGGTGCCGGTCTATCTTGCGGGCCATCGGATGGCGGAAACCGTCGGCATGATTCCGCTCACCGCAACGCTCGGCTATGGCGTTGCGATCCTGAGCTACAACCGCAATCTGTATCTCGGGCTGATGGCGGAGCCGAATCTGATGCCGGACGTGGGCTTCATGAAGTCGCGGATAACGGAGACGCTGCACGAGTTGATCGCGGCGGTACCGAAGGAAATGACTCGCCGCGGCAGACTCGCCACGTCGCCTGAGTCGTGGACGAGCAGTGCGTCAGTTGCGAGCGCGCGGGATCTTATCCGGATTCGCTTCCATCCAGCCTTCGAGGATGACGACCGCCGCCAGCGCGTCGAGTCCGGTCTTGCGCGCGCCCTTGCGCGCCGGCATGTCCGCCAGGCGCTCGCGCGCTTCGAAACTCGTCAGCCGCTCGTCGAACATCTCGACGTCGATCGCGAGCGCTTCGCGCAAACGAGGCGCGAATTTCCGCGCCGACCGGGCGGCGGGGCCTTCGCTGCCATCCATGTTGAGCCGGCAGCCGACCACGATCAGCGCTGACGTGGCGGTCGCGCAGCATCGCGGCAATCGCGTCGTGTCTTCTTGAGCGCCCGCCGCTCAACAATTCCCACCGGATGCGCGCCCATCGCGGCCGCGTCAGTGACGGCGACCCCGATTCGTCGGCGCCCGAGATCAAGCGCGGCTATTGCATTGGTTTTCAGGCGGTCGGATCCTCGGCCACCCCTTGCGCCCATGGTTTGTCACACAGGGCTGCGTCGAAAGTCGCCAGCTTCAACCGATAGCGCCGTGCGAGTGAGCCAGATGCGCGTCCGTCACGTCCTTGCTGCTGGTCACCGGGGGCAAAGTTGCGGCGCGAGTATCGTCACGTACAACCGATGACCACGCATCCGCACGATCGCTTCGAGCGCCGCCGATCGCATCTTCGATGCGTGCGCCAAAGGCCGGACTGAGGCTGACCCGGAGAAAGCCCATCTCGCTCACCGGGCTGGTGGCGAACGACTTCGCGCGGCTCGAGCCATCGGCTCGCCCTCGACGTGCTCGGCATGCGACTGCCATCCGCACGCGATCAGAAAGTTCACGTCGAGCAGATGACTCACGGCAGCTCGTCGAGCATTGCGTTGACGGTCGCGGTCGTTATCGCTGGCGCGCCCGGCGCCGAAACCAGGACCGGGCGTCCGATCTTCCGCGCGTCAGTTTCGCCGCGCGGGGAAATCTGCGCTCCAATATCAATCGTTGTCCTTCGAGTGTCACCTCGACCTTGTCCCCCGGCCGCAGGTTCAACGCCCTCCGATACTGAGTTGGGATGACGAGTTGCCCCTTGGTTGATAGAGTCGACGAGCTCATAGCGATGTCTTACACGTCTTACCCAGGGAAAGAAAGGCCGCACTGCCGCGGAGAATTGAAAGTGCCATTCACGTCACTTTGCTTATATGGTATTGAATGCCATAATATCAACATGCCGCCGGTGATTCTCGAGGCGTGAGACGTAATCGGTGGCCGTTATCTGCAGGAAGTTCGGATTTCAACGTTCGCGCCGACGCGCGCGCAACAGGAAGGAATCCGGTATTCCCTTTGTCTCGTCGATCTTGAGGATGGCGACGTAGTTTTGCTCTATGATGTTCATCGCGGCAAGTCGCATCATCGACACTTGCGCGGCAAGGAAACCAGCTACGAGTTCATCAACGAGGACGCGTTGCTCGACGATTTCATCCGTGACGTGAATCTGATCCTGGAGGGAAAGCTATGAGCGCACGGCGCCTCAACATCGGTATCCGCGCGGGTGCTGTGCGAACTAAAGCGCTGCGTGAAGCGGTCCGGCGTGTCGCTCGCGGCGACCGCGCGGCGCAAGAGGCGGGTCTCTATTTCGAAACCGCTGAGGAGCTACGGCGGATTCTGACTGAGAAGCGGCTCGAATTGTTGCTGGCGATCACGCGCTATCGGCCGGCTTCCGTCCACGAACTCGCCGGGCTGCTCGGTCGCGATTACAAGAACGTAAGCACCGACATCGCATTGCTCGAACGGCTGGGACTGGTGAAGCTTGGAGCCAAGGGCGGCAAGGGAAGAGCGCAGATGCCAACCGTGCCGTATGACGAGATTCGGGTGACAATCGACTTGCGGCCGTCGCGCGCGGCACACGCCGCTTGAGAGCACTTCTTCGATCGCCTCGGTTACCGGCGTTTTGCGTCGCGATCGCGACATTCGCGCTCCTGCTCTGCCCCGTATCGGCGTGGGCGTGGGGATATGGACGGGCACAAAATCGTCGCCGTCATTGCGGCGGACAATCTTACTCCGGCGGCGCAAAGTCATGTGGCGAGTATCCTCGGCGTCTCCGCTGACAAAAGATCGCTTGCATCCGCGATGGAAGCGGCGTCGATCCGTCCGGATACCGAGTTTCGCGATGAGGATCGCTGGACCGAGCCATGGCACTTCATCAACCTCTGTCTGCAGGATCGCCGAGCGGACATCCCCGCGCGATGCCCCGGCGGAAACTGCGTCACCGGCAAAATCGACGAATACTCGAAGCGCCTCAAAGACGCGAAGCTACGACCGCTTCGGCGCTGACGGCGATCTGGCCTTCCTGATCCATTTCGTCGGCGATATCCATCAACCGCTGCACGCCGCGAACTGACGCCGACGAGGGCGGCAATTGCGTCACGGTCGATTCGACCGCGCGAAAAATCTCCACGCCGTCTGGGACACCACCGTCGTGCGCCGCCTCGAATACAGCATCGATTCCGGAAGGCCCGAGACGACGGCGCATCGGCTGGAGCAGACCTACGCCGCTGAGAAACCGCCGATTCATGGATTCCCGGACTACCGACGCTATCGCGTGGGAGTCGAATCAAATCGCGCGCTCCGACATCTATGCCGCGCTGCACATTCCCGATCGAACCCTGCCAACCCACGGCCTGCCTCAATGCCGCCGGCCGCGTCGTCGATCTTGACTCCGCTTACCTCGATAGCGCCGACGCGATCGCGGGCCATCAGCTCGCCAAGGCGGGATTCAGGCTGGCGAGCCTGTTGAATGAAATCTGGACGCAGCCGGTTGGCCCGAACGACGCGACGCGCGCATCGAATCCCGTCGTCGCGCCGACTCCTTCGACGACGACGTCCGTCGGCCAGATCGTCGGCAATCGCCGGAGCAAAATTTACGCATGGCCCGGATGCGGCACTTACGACAAGATGGCGCCGCGAAAATCGAGTGCTCTTTCCAAGCCGCGAAGCTGCTGAGCAGGAGGGCTATCGGGCGGCTCGCAACTGTCCATAGTACTTCCTGTCGTGATACGGCGACGCCGATTCATTGCAACGGTCGATATGTACCTTCTGTAACAGGAATCGCGTGAATTCCTGTCGCTCCCGTAACCGGAATAGCAAACATCTGACACGCCAGGGTTGCGTTGGGTAGTCGAATCACCTAGCTTCGATCCACGATGGCAGCTCGGGGGAGAAGCTTCGTGGGATATCCACGTGCGTTTACCGCAATGGTTGTTGCACTGGTCGCAACCACCGCCGCGCTGTTCCTCTTTTTTCAAGCAAATCCGCAGACTTTTTCTTCTCCGCTCGACACGCTCAGCTCACAATTCGATGCCGGCAAGGACGGCAACGACCTCGTCGAGCAGCCGGAATCCGCCGAACCCGCGCCGCCGTCGATCACTATCAGCACGATGCTCGACCGCACCGCGCCTATCGAAAGCTATCTTCGCGAAGCTGGGATGAACTCTGGCGACGCGCATCAGTGGGCGTCGTACATCCAGCGGATTATCGCAAATCGGTATTTTCACAGCGGGCATCCGCTGACGCTATATAAGGATCCCGAAACCGGCGAGATGCGCGGCCTCAAGTACGATCTTGACGAAAACAACACCGTCATCGGCGCGAGCCTCGGCGCGGGCGTCCTCAAAGCCGCCATTCGCCCCATCGAGTACTACATTCGCCCGATCAAGATGACCTTTGCCGTCAAAGACAACTTCCAGCGCGCCGCCGCTGAGAACGGAATCCCCAAGCCGATCGTCGAATCGCTGCAGGACGCCTTTTCGGATCGTCACGATCTGAACCGGCTCAAGCCCGGCGCCGCGGTCAAGTTGATCTACCAGGAAAAGGTCAGCCGCGACGGCTCCTACACGCTGGTCGGCGACGTGCAGGCGGCGCAAATCCGCTTCGGCACCCGCACGCTGACCGCGATCTCCTTCGCCGACGAGCACGGCCGCCCTCATCTATATGACGAACAAGGCCACGCGCTCGGCCCGCAGTCGCTCAAGTTCCCGCTCAATTTCCAGTACATCTCGTCCGGCTTCACCTTCCATCGCTATCATCCGATCCTGCACGAGTATCGTCCGCACGTCGGCGTCGATCTGGTCGCCAAGTACGGCGAACCGGTCAAGAGTGTCGCCGACGGCACGGTCATCAGCGCCGGATGGCAGGGCGAACTCGGCAACTGCATCCGCATCCAGCATCAGCATGAGATGGTCAGCATCTACGGTCACCTGTCAAAGATCAGTCCCGACGTGAAGGCTGGCGCCTCGGTTCATATGGGACAGCTGATTGGAAATGTCGGCTCGACCGGGCTCTCGACCGGGCCGCATCTGCACTTCGCGATGGAAAAGAACGGCGCCTGGGTCAATCCTCTGACCGAGAAGCTCGGCGAGAATCACCAGGTGTCGCCGCGGATGAAGGCGATCTTCGAGGACATCAAGGATCAGTACCAGTCGGCGCTCGCCGAGCTGCCCGACCTCGGCAGCCATTTCATCGCGGCCGGCAGAACGCAAGCCCGCGATCTCCAAGTTCGGCGATATGTACCACGTGACCCTCGATCGCGCCGTCGGCAAAGCTCGGCACCTGCGCGGCATCACCAGCAGCCGCCTCGAAACCCCGCAGTACGACAGCGCTCTTTGATCTGAACTTCTCGCCGTTCCACTCGAATTTCTTCTTGCCATTGCTAGTTCGCAGCGTCCCGGTTAAGGCTGAGATTGCGATAGCTCGCATCTGAAATGCTCGAACACCCCGATACCGATTTCTTCACGCCCGCGCTGCCGCGTGTTTTTGGGCATCGCGGCTCCGCCGGCACGTATCCTGAAAATACTCTCGAATCATTTCGCGCAGCCGTCGCGGCCGGCGTTCAGTATCTCGAATTCGATATCCACATGACGCGCGACGGCGAAATCGTCGTGGCTCACGACGCTCACCTCAAGCGGATGTGCGGGCTCGATCGCGCGATCCCTGAGATGACGTATGCCGAGCTTGCCAACGCCGACGCCGGCCGGATGTTCACGCTCGACGGCGCGACGTTTCCGTTCCGAGAGAAGGGGATCAGGGTGCCGCGCCTGTCCGAAGTGCTCGCGGAATTTCCAAAACTGCGGATGATCGTCGAGGTCAAGCAAATCGCGCCGAGTGTGGTCGCGCCGATGCTCGCCGTGCTCGATCGCGCCGCGATGCGCCGCAACGTGCTCGTCGCCAGCGAGCATCAACAGCCGCTCGACGAAGTGCGCAAGCTGGCGCCTGAAATCCCAACCAACTTTTCGTATCTCGAATCGGGGATGTTCATCCAGGCGATGGGAACTCGCGACTCGAGCTATCGTCCGCCCGCCGCCGCGGTACAAATTCCGCATCGCCACGAATCGTGGGAACTCGTCACGCCCGAAAGCGTCGCCTTCGCGCATCGCCTCGGAGTCGAAGTGCACGTCTGGACGGTGAACGACGAAGCCGAAATGTCGGAACTGCTCGACATGGGCGTGGACGGCCTGATCACCGACTACCCCGCCCGCGCCCTCGAAGTGGTCCGCCGCCGTACGCATCGTCGCGAGTAGTCTTTGCCAGTTTGCCGCGCGCTTTGTTACGATTCCGTCCGCTCGTCGGAGAATTTACGCTGGAGCGAAATATTATGAAGCTCGATACCGGTCTCTCCACCCGCAATTTGCGTGATGTTCCCGCTGCGGCGCGCGCCGCTGAAGCCGCGGGCTTCGATGCGATCTGGATTCCCGAGGCCGGCAACGACGGCTTCCTTCCTGCCGCGCTGATCGCCGAGCACACCAAGCGAATCAAAATGGGTACGTCGGTTGCGATTGCGTTTCCGCGCAGCCCCATGATCACGGCGGCGACCGCGTGGGATCTCGCCGGACTGTCCGAGGGCCGCTTCGTCCTCGGGCTCGGCACGCAGGTGAAGGGTCACATCGAGCGCCGCTACAGCACGAAGTGGGAAGCGCCGGTGCCGCGCTTGCGCGAGTACCTGCAATCGCTGCGTGCGATTTTCAAATGCTGGTCGGAAGGCGGCGCTAAACTTTCCTTCCAGGGCAAGTACTACAACTTCTCGCTGATGACGCCGTTCTTCACTCCCGCGCGGCACAACTTCGCCAACGTGCCGATTCATATCGCGGGCGTCAACGAACATATTATTCGGCTCGCCGGCGAATTGTGCGAAGGTCTGCACGCACATCCGTTCAACTCGCCCAAATATCTGCGAGAATACGTGCTGCCGAACGTCGAGAAGGGACTCATCAAGGCGGGCCGCGCGCGCAAGGATTTCGAGATCCAATCGACCGCGTTCGTGATCGTCGGCAAAAATCAGGACGAGATAAAAAAAACGCGCGAAGCCGTCCGCCAGCAGATCTCGTTTTACGCCTCGACCCGCACCTACAAAATCGTGCTCGACACGCACGGATGGGGCGACGTCGCGCAGCGGCTCAACGAGAAGGCGGCCAAGGGCGAATGGGTCGCGATGGCGAAAGAAATCACCGACGAGATGCTCGACGTGTACACCGTCTCGGGTACCTTCGACGACATCGCGGACAAGGTGAAGCAGCGCTACGACGGGCTACTCGACCGCGTCGCGTTTTACATCCCGTATCGCGCGGGCACCGACGACGCCGAATGGACGAAACTCGCGAAGCGATTCAATGGCTGAGTTTCATTGTTGATACATTGGTCCGCTAACAAGGAGAAAACTTCCGATGACCAAGGCAATGTTGAAAACGATGGCCGCGATTACGGCCGTGGCTGCGATCATGCTCCCCGGCGCGAGCCGAATCGCGATGGCGCAGGGCGCCGCTCCCTCCGCCGCCGCCGCGCCCGCGATGGACGAGCCCGGCACCCGCAGCTTCACGATGGTTTCGGTCGAAGTCGATGACGCCAAGATCTGGCTGCCCAGCGTCATCGCGGTCGAGCAGGGCGACAAGGTAAAGCTCACGCTCAAAAACCTGGTGCCCGGCGCCTCGAATCAGCACGGCTTTACGATCCCCGCTTACAACATCACCGAAGTTGTGACGCGCGGCGAGCCCAAGACGATCACGTTCGTCGCCGACAAGGCGGGCGTGTTCCCGTTCTCGTGTCAGTTGCACCCGGCGCATATCGGCGGGTCGTTGATCGTCGAGCCGAAGAAATAGGCGGTCGGCGCTGTCCGTCACCGCGCGCCCGATGCCCCTCGGCACGCGAAAGGGCTAGGCTTGATCGCGCATGCGCACTGTCGTCCTCTATGCGCGCTCGCCCGCTTGGCGCGCCGTCGTCGAGCGCGCCGACGAGTTGATGGCGTCGCCGGACTTTCGCGTGCTCAAGTCTGAAGCGCGCACCCGCGCCGGCTTTATCGACGTCCCCGGCGCGGGCCCGGCGTTCATCAAGCGCGTCGAAGTCTCGTCGTGGATTCGCGGCATCGTCGCGCGAATCAGCGGATCGCGCGCGCAGCGATCGCTCGCCGGCGCCGCGATGCTCGAAGCGCACGGCCTCGCGCATCCGGAACCGCTCGCGGCGATCGACGTGTACCAGGCGGGCGCGATTCGAGCGTCCTATATCGTCAGCCGCGCGCTCGTCAACGCCGATTCGCTGAGCCGCTTCATGCTTGGCCCCAACGAAATCAAGGGACGCAACGTGCATCGCCGCAAACAGATTTCCGACGCCGTGGCCGCGCAAGTCCGGCGCCTGCACGAGTCCGGGCTTTACACGCGCGACCTGCAAGAGACCAACCTCATGGTCGAGGACAACGAGACGGGCGGCTTCAACGTTTATTTCATTGACCTCGAGGACTTCCGCCGCGCCACCAAAGTCTCGTGGGATCGCAGAGTGCTGAACCTGGTGCATCTCGATCGCAGCATCGGTCGATTTCTCTGTCGCGCGGCGCGTCTCGATTTTCTCTACTCCTACCTGGGACATCGGCCGGACCGCGCGACCGCCCGCAAGATAGTCGCCGAAGTGAACAGCGGCGCGCGAGGCGATCGATCGCCGCAAGCGCAGCGCCGCGCCGGCCACGGAGCGAGTCGTGGCGCCGCTCGCCGGAGGAACCCGCTAGTGGCGTTTTCGATCTTCAGCCGCGAGTACGACCATCACACCGAGCAGGTGCACGCCGCCGGCGGAAGCTGGGTGCGCGACGTGATGCTCGGGCTGAACGACGGATTGGTCGCGTCGTTCGCCGTAACCTCGGGCGTCGCCGCGGCGTTCGTCACCGGCAACGCGGCGATGATGGCGGGATTGTCGGAGATGCTTGGCGGCGCGGTCGCGATGGGGCTGGCGGCGTTCATCTCGGCGCGCTCGCAAATCGAGTTTTATCAAAGCGAGATCGAACGCGAGCGCGACGAAATCCGCCGATGGCCCGACCGCGAGCGCGAAGAGATCAGCAGCATCTATCGCGGCAAGGGATTCGCGGGACCGCTGCTCGATCAGATCGTCGCGCACATCACGTCGGACCCCGAGCGATGGAGCAACGTGATGATGCGCGAGGAGCTGGGCTTCAACGTCGAATCCTTCGACAGCCCAGTCCGCTCCGCCGCGGCAGTCGGCTTGTCGTATCTGTCAGGCGCGGCGGTGCCGGTGTGGGCGTACATTTTTTTCGAGCCCGGGCGCGCGCTGATCGTGTCGGCAATCTCGACCGTCGTCGTGCTGTTCGCGGTCGGCGCGTTGAAGACGATCATCACCAGCCGTTCATGGTGGCGCAGCGGACTCGAGAGCATGTTGGTCGGAGTGGCGGCCGCGGGTGCGACGTACGTCGCGGGCCGCCTGTTTGCCGCGCGTTGAAACTCCGCGCGGCGCGCGTCACGCTTCGACGAGGATGTCGTCGCCGTCGGCCTTCACCGCGTAGCATCCCAACTTGACGCTCGGGTCGTCGAGATTCGCGCCGGTCGTGATGTCGTACTCCCATCCGTGCCACGGGCAGACGATCGTGGTGCCGTCGAGCTCGCCTTCTGCGAGCGGGCCGCCGCGATGCTTGCAGGTGTTGTCGATCGCGAAGAACTTCCCGCCCGCATTGAACAGCGCGATCTGTTTGCCGCCGGCCTCGACCAGTTTGCCGCTGCCCTCGGGCAGGTCCGCCACCTTCGCAACTTTGATGAAACTTGCCATCCGCGATCCGCCTCCGCTCAGGTCGTGTACTCCGCGTTGATTCGCACGTAATCGTAGCTCAGGTCGCAAGTCAGAATCGTGGCCGTCGATTTTCCCAGCCGCAAATCGAGCCGCACCACGAATTCGCGCGACTTCATCGCAGTGCCCGCGTCGGCGAGCGCCTCGGTCAAGCAGACGGCCGTGCGCGGCCACTTTCACTCCGCCGATCCACAGCACCAGCTTGTCGGATTCGACGTACGCGCCCGACGATCCAGCCGCCATCAGGATTCGGCCGACATTCGGATCGCATCCGAAGAACGCGGTCTTCACCAGCGGCGAGTTTGCGATTTGCCGCGCCGCGCGCTCGGCGTCGGCGACTGTTGCGAGCGCCGCGCACCTCGACGGTGACCAGCTTGGTCGCGCCCTCGCCGTCGCGCACGAGCTCGCGCGCGAGCGCCGCCGAGATTTCCTCGACCGCGCGATCGAACACCGCCTGATCGCGCGCGCCGAATGCGCGATTCTCCGCGGCGCCGCTCGCCATGATGATCACCGTGTCGTTGGTGGACATATCGCCGTCAACCGTGATCGCGTTGAAGCTCGTTCGGCAGCGCGGCCTTGAGCGATTTTTTCAGGAAAGATGGAGCGACCATCGCGTCCGTAACCAGGTAGCCGAGCATCGTCGCCATTTTCGGCGAGATCATCCCGACGCCTTTCACCGCGCCGGCGAGCGTGATCGTCGCGCCGCCTGCCTTGAACGTCGTCGAAGCCATCTTCGGCCGCGTGTCGGTGGTCATGATCGCATGCGCGAAGTCGTCGAGCCCGTCTTCACGCAGCGATCGCACCGCATCGACGGCGCCGCTTTTGAATTTGTCGAGATCGTAGAGATGGCCGATCACGCCGGTCGAAGACGGCACCACGAGTTCCGGCGCGCATCCGAGAAGTTGCGCGACGTGCGCGCACGAATCGCGCGCGAGCCGCATTCCCGCCGCTGCCGGTGAAGCTGTTGGCGCATCCCGAGTTCGCGACGACTGCCTGCAAACGGCCCGACTTGACGCGATCCGCCGTCACATAAACCGGCGCGGCCTTCACTCGATTGGCGCTGAACACCGCGGCTGCGGCGCACGGGCGATCGGCGGCGATGATGCCCAGGTCGAGCGCGCCCGCCTTGGTCTTCAGGCCCGCGCTGACGCCGGCGAATCGAAATCCGCGCACGCTGGCGGGCTCGAGTGCGACTTTCATCTGAGCGAGTATCGCCGCGTCACTTGCCGTGGCAGCGTTTGTATTTCTTGCCCGAGCCGCACGGGCATGGATCGTTGCGGCCGACTTTGTTTTCTTCGCGCTTGGCTGGCGCTGCGGCCTGAGTCTCGGTTTCGCCGCCGTGGCTCATCACGACGCGCTGCGGCTTGGGCTGCTGAATCTGCTCGACGTCCTGCTGGCGCTGCACCTGGACCGAGAAAACTTTCTCGACCACGTCCTGTTGCATCACCGCCATCAGCGCCTCGAACATCGTGAACCCTTCTTTCTGGTACTCGACCAGCGGATTCACCTGCGCATAGCCGCGCAGCCCGATTCCCTCCTTCAAATGATCCATCGCGAGCAGATGGTCTTTCCAAAGCGCATCGAGCGTCTGCAGCATCACGATCTTTTCGATCTGGCGCATCACCGGCTCGGTGAATTCCGTCTCGCGTTGATCGTAAAGCTGGCGCACGCGCGCGGATGCGACCTCGATCAAATCGTCGGAGCCGTGGATTGGCTTGCCCTCGATTTCGGTCTGCGCGTTGAAGCCGGGACGAAACTTGAACTGCTTGAAGAACGCGTCGTCGATCGCTTTCCAGTCCCATTCCGCCGGATCGATCTCGTTGTTGCCGTGCGCGCCGCGATTTCCTCGATCAGCGCGTCGCACATGTCGAGCACGTCGTCCTTGAGCGACGCGCCGCTGAGCAGTTCGCGCCGGCGATGGTATACCACCTCGCGCTGCTTGTTCATCACGTCGTCGTATTCGAGCAGATGCTTGCGGATATCGAAGTTGTGCGCCTCGACTTTCTTCTGCGCGTTTTCGATCGCCTTCGAAATCCATCGATGCTCGATCGGCTCGTTGTCCTCCATCCCGATTTTGCTCATCAGGCCCTTGAGCCGATCGGCGCCGAAAATTCGGAGCAGGTCGTCCTCGAGCGACATGTAAAATCGCGATGAGCCGGGGTCGCCCTGGCGGCCCGAACGGCCGCGCAGCTGGTTGTCGATTCGCCGCGACTCGTGGCGCTCGGTGCCGAGGATGTGCAGGCCGCCGGCCTCGAGCACTTTCTCGCGCTCGCCCTTGCATTGATCGACGTACTTCGCGAGCGCCGCCTGAAAATTGGGATCGGTCGGTTCCTTGGTGCCGGCTTCCGCCGCCGCCATGAACTCGGGATTGCCGCCGAGAACGATATCGGTGCCGCGGCCGGCCATGTTGGTCGAAATCGTGACCGCGCCGAAGCGGCCGGCCTGCGCGACGAATTCCGCTTCGCGCTCGTGATTCTTGGCGTTCAGAACGTAATGCTTGACGTTGGTTTTTTTCAGCTTCTCGGCGACGCGCTCGGATTTTTCGATCGAGACCGTGCCGACCAGCACCGGCTGACCGCGTTCGTGGCAGTCCTTGATTTCTTCGATCACGGCGTCGAACTTTTCGTCTTCGGTTTTGTAAACGACGTCGTGATTGTCGATGCGGATCATCGGCTGATTGGTCGGAATCACGACCACGTCGAGGTTGTAAATTTCCTTGAACTCGACTGATTCCGTGTCGGCGGTGCCGGTCATCCCGGCCAGCTTCTTGTACATGCGGAAGTAGTTCTGGAAGGTGATGGTCGCGAGCGTCTGGTTCTCCGACTCGATCTTGACGTTCTCTTTCGCCTCGACCGCCTGATGCAGCCCGTCGCTCCATCGGCGTCCCGGCATCAGGCGCCCGGTGAATTCATCGACGATGATCACCTCGCCTTCCTTGACGACGTAATCGACGTCGCGCTTGAAGAGCGTGTGCGCGCGGAGCCCCTGGTTGGCGTGATGCAGCAGCAGGATGTTGCGCGGGTCGTACAGATTTTCGACGCCGAGCAGTTGCTCGACGCGGGTCACGCCGTCCTCGGTGAGCGACACCGTACGCATCTTCTCGTCGATCGTGTAGTGCTCTTCGGCTTTCAGGCGCGGGATCACGCGATCCACGACATAATAAGTGTCGGTGGATTCCTCTGAGGCGCCGGAAATAATCAGCGGCGTGCGCGCTTCGTCGATCAGAATCGAGTCCACTTCGTCGACGATCGCGAAGTTGTGCTCGCGCTGGACGTAGTCCTCGATGTTGAACTTCATGTTGTCGCGCAGGTAGTCGAAGCCGAACTCGTTGTTCTGCCCGTAAGTGATATCGGCGCGATAGGCGACCTTGCGCTCCTGATCGGTCACGCCGTGGACGACGACGCCGACCGTCAGGCCGAGGAAACCGTAAATTCGCCCCATCCATTCGGAGTCGCGCCGCGCCAGGTAGTCGTTGACGGTGACGACATGCACGCCGCGTCCCGACAGCGCGTTCAGCACTGCGGGCAAAGTAGCGACCAGGGTCTTGCCCTCGCCGGTTTTCATTTCGGCGATGCGCCCCTGGTGCAGGATCATGCCGCCGATGAGCTGCACGTCGAAGTGGCGCTGGCCGATAGTCCGCTTGGCGGCCTCGCGCACGACGGCAAAGACCGGCGGCAGGATTTCGAGCATCGCCTCTTCGCGCTCTTCGCGATCTTCGATCGCGCTGATATTCGCCTTCCATTCGGCGATTTTGGCGCGCAGTTCGTCGTCGCTCAGTGCGGAGATCTCCGGTTCGAGCCGGTTGATCTCGTCCACGTCGGGGCGGAGCCGCTTGATTTCGCGTTCGTTCTTCGAGCCGAAGATTTTTCGCGCAACGAGGGAAAAAGCTGAAGCCATCTTATATGAGCAATTTAACCATGAAGTTTGAAGTTAGATTCGGGACTTGGTGCGATCGGAGAGTTTAGCTTTTTTGCTGAATTCATCCTATCGCGAAATCGGTGGACAGGAGAGAGGCGAAAGCAGGTCTCGCGCGGGCCGCTAGCGGCGAAGCTGAATCGACGCGAAATGTCACGCGCGTTTTCGCTGCACCGCGTCTTCGAGCGCCTGGCGGATGAAACGTTGGTACGGAATCCCCGCTTTGGCCGCGGAGGTTCTCACCGCGTCGAGCAGTTGCGGTGGCAGGCGCATGTTCACTCGCTCGGTCTTGGCCTGAAACTCGAAGCGGATTGGCCGCATGCCGGACAGGTCGTATTCCGTCAGGTCGGCCTTCTCGACAAACTCTTCGGCTTCCTTATCGCTTTTGAACCGCGGCAGTTTCTTTTTCATAGTGCTCCACCTCCTTCTTGTGCATGAAGCGCGCGCTGATCGGCCGTACGAGTCTCTTGCCACCAATCGATGTATGGACCGTTGTACAGCCATTCGTCAATCGCGACTCACTTCTACTCGGATAAGAAGCCCAGCTCAACTTCACCAGCGCAGAGGGCAGAAGCAGAATCATAAATCGCGCGATGAAACGCGCGCTGTAATCGGACCCTCACCTTCGATCCTCTCCCTTTTCAGGAAACCTTTGCATAACTCGTGTGTCTTTGATCAAATTGATGCAAGGGATGCGGAGGAGGAGCGGGCGATGAGTCATCGGATGATGGGGCAGTTGAGTTTGGCGGAGAGCATAATCGCGCGGCGCAAGGCCAAGCATTGGCTGGAGGCGGTGTATGAACTGGTGGATTGGGAGCGGCTGGCGGAGCGCATGGCGCAGTTGTACGCAGCGCGCGAAGGACGACCGTCGTATCCACCGATCGTGATGTTGCGCGCGCTGCTGTTGCAGCAGTGGCATCGGCTGTCGGACCCGGAGCTGGAAGCGGCGCTGGAGGATCGAATTAGTTTTCGCCAGTTCGCGGGGCTGGCGCTCAATCAGCAGGTACCCGACCATTCCACGATCAGCCGTTTTCGCGCGCAGTTGGCCGCGCGAGGTTTGGATGAGGCGCTGTTCAGCGAAGTCAGCGCCCAACTCGAGCGTCAGCAGTTGGTGATCAAGCGCGGCACCTTGATCGATGCTTCGTTGGTGCGCGCGGCAGTCAAGGAACCGAGCACCGGCGAGCGCGGAGAGAATCTGGGCCAAGGCTCGCGGCTGGATCCTGACGCGCAATGGACCCGGCGCAAGGGCCAACCCTCGCACTTTGGTTACAAGGCACACGTGGCGGTGGACCTCGGCAGCGGCCTCATCCGCAAGGTGTTGTTGACCGGGGCCAAAACCAACGACAGTGAGCCGGCCGATCAGCTGATCTGCGGGGACGAGAGTGCAGTGTTTGCCGACAAGGCTTACGACAGCGGCCGGCGGCGTGAACTGTTGCGGCGGTTGGCGATCGCCGATGGCATCATGCGCCGGGCCTGGTGGGGCACTGCGCGCAATCCGGATCCGCAATTGACCGCGCGCAATCGGGCGCTGGCCCGGATCCGCTTTCAGGTGGAACGCACCTTTGCGGTAATGAAGCTGCATTATGGTTACCGGCGAGTGCGCTATCGCGGGCTGCTGCGCAATCGGGTCCAACTGCTCCCAGCTCTCCTTTCAGGGAGAGGGGAAGAAGGATCGGATCGGGCGCATCGTTCATCGTTCGATTCTCACGGCGGACTCGACTTGGGGGCCGAGAAATCTACGGCCGACGCGGACGAAACGGTCGGGGGTCTCGGTGACGAAGAAACTCTGGCTGCCGTCGCCAGTGCGCCGCGCGAGCTTGAGAGTTCGCAGGCGGTCGCGCACGTCGGTGGCGGTTGCGGTCGCGGAGTCCACGATCTTCACGCGCGGCCCGAGGATTCGCGCGAACATTTCGCGCAGCAGCGGGTAATGCGTGCATCCCAGCAGCAACGTGTCGATGCCGCTCTGCTTCAGGCTTTCGAGGTAGTGGGCGACGGTCAGTTCCGCGACCGCATTGTCGGTCCATCCTTCCTCGGCCAGCGGCACCAGCAGCGGGCATGCGCGCGTGTAGATTTCGGCGCGCGGGCTGAGCCGCTGAATCGCGCGGGTGTACGCACCGGACGCGATCGTCGCCTCGGTGCCGATGACGCCGATCTTGCCGTTGCGCGAAGCCTTGGCCGCGGCGCGCGCGCCCGGTTCGATCACGCCGATCACGGGCACCATCGTGTCTGACGCGATTGCGCCGAGCGCGACCGCGCTGGAAGTGTTGCACGCGACCACCAGCATTTTGATTCCCTTGGCGAGCAGGAAGCTGGTGTTCTCCTTCGAGTAGCGCACGATGACCTCGTTGGATTTCGTGCCGTAGGGGAGCCGCGCGGTGTCGCCGAGGTAGATGAAGTCTTCGTTGGGCAGAGCCGCGGTCAGCGCTTTCAGGACGGTGAGGCCGCCGATGCCCGAGTCGAACACGCCGATTGGCCGGTCGATCGCTGCGCGCGCGCCGCGCAGATTGCCGTTCGAGGCGGCGATCGAATCGCGGGCACGGCGGCCCGCGCCACTAAATTCGGGGCGGGCGATGGATTTTTTTCGGGTCGGCATTTTTCAAGGTTATCGCGCGAGACGCTCGCCGATTGTAGCTGGTCGATCCGGCAATCCGCCAAAGACGTGTTCGTGGACGCTGGCGGGTTCCATGCAGAGGTACGCGGGGATTTCTGCGCCCGCTTTTTTGAAACGTTCGCAAGCGCGCGATAAAGACTCAGGCGTAGCGGCGTGAAGGTCCGGAAACGGCCGTCGGATGAGAGCACGTCCTCGCCGCAGAGCATCGGATCATCGGGAAATCGGCTGCGCGCGGCACTGCGCAACCGCGGCGTCATCCGCAGGCCGCCCATACTGATGAACGAGATTTGCTTTGGAGGAATCACATCGAGCAGATGGTCGATCAATTCCAAATAGTCGTGCTCGGCGTCGGGATATGCGATCAGCGGATCGAAATGGAACGCGATGCGGTAGCCCGCGTCGAGCACATTGCGCGCCGCCGCGATTCGAGCCGCGGGCGACGCGGTCAGATGCTCGGAGGTTCGATAGACGGTGTCGGGTGACAGGGTCCAGGAGACGAGCACGCGGCCGCGCGGATCGGCGTCGAGAAGATTTTCGATTTCGTCGGTCTTGGTCTTGAGTTCGAGCGTCAGATTCTCGCGCGCGGCAAAAAAATTGACCAGGTCGCGGCTGATCGCAGTGATTGAGTCGAGAGCGAGCGAATCCGCCAGCTCGCCGGTGCCGACGCGGAAGCTGCGCCCGTGCGCATTTGCGGCAAGCCGGTCGAGCTCATCGAAGGAATCGGTGTAGTTCGCATACAACTGGAACGCCGGATTGTCAGCGAGATATTCCTGCAGGAAGCAGTACGAGCAATCCATCGGGCAGTTCGACGCGAGCGTGAGCACGAGATATCCGCAGCACGCGAACTTCGAGGAACCGGCGGGACACGGCATCAGGAATGGTGTCTTGCGCCGCGCGATCACGAGCCGGCGCTTGCCCGCGCCGAACGGATCGAGCGCAGTGGAGATGGGGCGACTAGCATCGCGCGCATCGGCGACATGCGTCACGGAGATGTCGCGCGGAAGTGCGCGGAGGACGCGAGTCGCGAGCGCGGAGTCGGCGCATCCGTCTTCGACAAACACAGCGTCAAAATCAAATTTCTTTTTTTCTTTTTTCACCGTCCACGCTTTTTTTCACCGTCTACACGCTTACCGCCTAACATTTCGATAATCCGCGTCAGTCCTGCGCGCCGTTGATCGAGCGCTTCGAGCTTATTGGCCAGGTCGGCGCCGGTTCGGACGTGTAGCGAAACTGTGAGCTCATCAGAGCCAAGTTCCTGGGGCAAGTCTATCGAAATGCCGCGCGGCAACTTCAGCGCCGAGACCTCGGAACGCAACTGCTCCTGCATTTTTTTCAGGAGAGGGTACCGAAGGGTGCGCAATGCTTCGAGCATCGCACTGGCGCGCGATGGAGTTGAGCCCGAGCCGGTCGCGATGCGCCGTATTTCGGGGCGACCAAGAACCGACGCGCCCGTAACGTCCTCGCGCACGGTGATTTCATCAAGGGTGTCGAGCGCGGTTACCAACTGCCCGGTGCGAAGACGCAGCGTGCGCGCGAGGTCGAGCATCGCAGCGCGCGACGTTGGATCCATCGCGAGCCAACGCGCGAGATGGCTCGCCGGCAGGCGTCGTTCGGCGGCAATCGCGCGAATTTGTTGGTCGATATCAGCACTCATGTGGAACTTCGTGAAGCATGGACCGCATCGACTCGAGAGCGCAGCCGATCTCAGGCGCGGACAAGTTTTGCGTCTTGTCACAGATACGTTGGTAGAGACGAGCCTGTTCGATTCGGCCTCGTCGCACGAGGCCGCCGGCGTAGATGCGGCATTTCTCGACGAGGACTTCGATGACCGCGGTTCGGCGCGCGGGCGAGAGTGCGATCGTCGGCGAGCAATTTTGTGAGCGCTAGAATGCGGAAGCGATCGAGGGCGGGAGTCGTCGCCGAGGTTTGATCAGGATGCCCGCCGCGCCTCGTCACCAGCGGCTCGTCGAGCAAGCCGGCCTCGTGGTCGATTAGAATACGCAGCCACAGATCGTAATCTTCAGCGGCCAACATGCTCTGGTCGAAGCCGGTGAGCGAGCGGAACAGTTCGGTGCGCATCATGGTCGCGGACATGCTGATGAGGCAGGTGCGGAGCGAGTCGATAAAAATATCGCCACTGCGCTTGCGATGGCGCAATCCGGGATTCACGCGGCGTCCGTTGCGGATCCAGATTTCGTTGGTTTGAGAGATCGCGCAATCAGGATTCGCATTCATGAACGCGAGCTGGCGTTCGAGTTTGGTCGGCGCCCAGAGATCGTCGGAATCGAGGAATGCGATCAAGCGGCGCGCTCGCCAATGCGACGCCACGATTTCGCGCCGCGCCCGGACCGCAATGATCGATACGCTCGAATCGGATCGTTTGGTCGGGCGTTGCCAGTTGTTCGGCGGTTCCATCGGTCGAGCCGTCGTCGATGACGATCAACTCAAACGTTTGGGTTGATTGCGCGAGCACAGAATCGATCGCTTCGAGCAGCATCGCGCGCCGATTGTATGTCGGGATGATTACCGAAACTTCGGACTTCATTGTGCGTCCGCGCGTTTTGCGTGGTCGGAGCGATCGACGGCGAGGATGCGGCGGCGGAGGTCGTCGATTCCTTCGCCGGAAGTTGCCGAGCAAAAGATCGGCGGCACGCGCATCGCGTCGAAACGTTTGAGCGCGGCGGCGCGCTCAGAGCGGCGCAACTTGTCGCACTTGGTTGCGACCGGGATTACTTCGATGCCGCGTTCGGTGGCCATCGCCGCCAGATCGAGTTCGTCTTGCTGCGGGCCGCGGCGGCAATCGATGAGAATCGCGATTGCCGCGAGATTGGTGCGATCGTGGATGTATTCATGCATCATCGACGCGATTTTCGTGGCGTCTTCGTGGCTCATTTTCGCGTAGCCGAAGCCCGGAAGGTCGCATAGCGCGAGCGTGTCGTTCACTGAAAAGAAGTTCAGCGCTCGCGTGCGGCCGGGAGTTTTGCTGGTGCGCGCGAGGCCCTTGACCCTCGTCAGCGCGTTGAGCAACGAGCTCTTGCCGACATTGGAGCGGCCGGCGAGCGCGACTTCGGCGCGTTTCCATCGCGGGCATCCGTCGAGTGCGAATGCGGACGCAACGAATTCTGCGGAGAAGGGAATCATCAGCCGGCGAGCTCGATGCGCGGCGGCGTGACGGTTGGTGTCTCGGAGTCGAGACGCGCGAGTTCCGCCGTGAGCGCGCTGCGGAACTCGCGCAGCTTGATGCCGCGATGGCGGTCGGGGTAGGGCGCGAGGAATTTCAGCGCGGCGCGCAGATGCAATCGGGCGCTCGAGCGCTCGCCGTCGCCGAGCTTGTGATTCGCGACCGACGCGCGCAGCAGGCCGAGATAGAAATCCCAGTCAGCGGTGTCGTCGTCGAGCAGGTTCATCGCATCTTCCATCGCTTCATGCGCTTCGAAAAATTCGCCGCGATTGAACAGATCGACGCCGAGGGCAAGTTGCGCGTCGATTTGGTTCATCGTGATATTCGCGACGAGCGGCGCTCAAGGTTCGTCGTCGTCGTCGGATTCGTCGGCGGTCTTGATGTTGAGCTGCTTCTTCAAGGTCTCGAGCTGCGCGACGAAGATGCCGCGAATGACCTGCTTGATGACGCCGTCGGGAACCGGAAGCGACTGCAGCATATGGGTATTCTGATGATAGTCGATGAACGTGCTCGCGCCTTCGTCGGAGAGCTGGTACACCGACTGCGTATCGAACATTGGATTGTTGACGGTGTTGGAAACGATCTTTTTTTCGTCGGGCAGGTACTCGAATTGGAGCTCGGTGGTGATGGGCTGCCCGCCCGGTCCCGCGATATCCATGTCGACGGTCTTTTTGTTTCCGCTCTGCGAGACGACGCGCACCGCCTTGACCTGGTCGCTGTGAGTATTTTCGACGTTGCGAATCGCGTCGAAGACGGTCTGCTCGGGCGCGGGAATGCGGGCCGTGAAGTCGGCCTTCCACATGTCGCCGTCGTGCGTGATGTTCTCGGTGAGCAGGCCGGCCTGTCGCGCGCGATGCATTTGATAGTAGTGCCATCCGACGATCGCGACGACCGCGAGCACAATCACTCCGCCAAGAATTTTAAGTAACGTTTTCATCGTTGAATCGTGTTCACCTCATCGTTCGAATGTGCCGACCAGTTCCGCCGTCGCGAGCACGTGACCTTTCATCGCGGACTCGAGCGCGTCCGCATTGGGTTTGTCACCTGGGGTCAGCATCGAGTCGAGTGCGAAGAGACGAAAATGATAGTGATGCAATTTCCCCGGCGGCGGACACGGGCCATTGTAGCCGATATGATCGAAGCTGTTGATTCCATTTTTTCCGCCACCTGCAATTTCCGCGGTTTGTGGCACGCCTGCAGGCAGCGAAGTTCGTTTGAGCCGGAATATTGTACGCTACCCAGTGAATAAATGTGCCACCGGGGGCGTCGGGATCATGAACGATCAGTGCAAACGATTTTGTCGCTTGCGGCGCGTTGCTCCAACTCAGCGCAGGTGATCGATCGCCGCCGGTGCATGAGTTGTCAGCGGCGATGGCGGCACCCGGAGCGACAGATCGGGCTGGTCAGTGTTAATTGCGCTTGGACTGGACGAGCATAAGCAATTAAAATAAAGGCTAGTGCAATTGAGATTCGGTGGAGATTTGACATACTTATGATCTCTTCAAGGCTCGCAAACGCAGTTTGAGGCTTTGACGTGCATTTTGTATCGATTTCTCTGCAAAATTATGTTCGTTTGACGTAGTAGAACAGGAAAAAATAGCGGAAAGTATCAGAAATCCCCTTAGATTGCTCTTGACCCCCATCGATTGATTTTGCGACATTCAAAGAGACTCATGGTGGGCGTAAGGGGCGGATGAACCATCAAGCAGATGCGAAAAAAAGCATCAAATCCAGGCAGTAGGCGGGTGACGGGACTTACGTCGTTACCGGGAGATATCATGGCTAATGAATCAAAGTATAGCTTGCCGCGCGTGATGACGGTCAAGGAATTGTCGGACTATCTACGCGTGCATCCTTCAACAATTTACAAGCTGCTCCGTCGTGGAGAGCTGCCGGGCTTCCGGATCGGCACCGACTGGCGTTTCAACGCCGAGGTGATCGACCGCTGGTGCCTCGAGCGGAACATGAAAGGCCCCGACGGCGGCCCTTCCAGCCAGAACTGACGCGCGATCTTCGGATCGCGGCTCATGCTCTAGTCGGCTTCGGCGCGAGCGCGGAGTAATGTTCGTCGCCGCATAATTGTCGGCGCTTCAGTCGGCGTGCGGCTCGCGCCGCGTTGGCATGGGTTCGCTGTCGTGCTTGACCTTGGCACCCGCAGTGCCTCACCATACCGATCGTTCAGATGATTTCCCCAGCTCGCAAAAATGCGGCGCCGGTGCCGCAGCCGGTGCGGCGGCGCGGATCGCTCGACCAGGTGCTGATCGACGCGGCGATGGATCTGTTCGCGTCGTACGGATATCGCGGCACCTCGCTGGCGCGAATCGCGCGCGCGGCGGGCGTGACCAAGGGCGCGCTGTATTGGCATTTCGCCGACAAAGAAGAATTCTTCATCGCGGTCGTGGCCAAGGTGCTCGGCGAATGGGAACTGATATTCGAAAAATCCGCGCACGCGTCGAACGCGGTCGAGTTCCGCGCCGAGTTCGGGCGGATGTTCGACACGATGGCGGCGCTCAACGAAAAAAATCCGTGGGTCAGCCGGCTGCTCCTGATCATCGCGCTCGAGTCGCACAAGATCGGGCCGCGGGTGCTGCGATCGATGCGCAAGGCGAACCTTCACGGCGTCGCGAGCTTTCGCGATTTGGTCGAGCGCGGGCAGCGGCTCGGAGTTTTTGACGCGGAGCTCGATCCGGGCTGGGCGGCGACGCAGATTTTCTCCAGCTACCTCGGACTCGCGATGCTCTGGTATCTGCACGGGCCGCGATTCGATTTGCGCCGTTCGCTGCGCCGTCAGGCGCGCGAGTTCATGCGCCAATGGAGTATCGCGAAATGAAGGCGGGACTCATCTACGAAATCGAGTCGATCAAGCCGCACGCCGCCGATCACGAATATCGCGTGTTCTGGGAAACGATGGAGCAGATCGAGCTGGCCGATCGCCTCGGCTTCGACTCGGTGTGGACCGTCGAGCATCACTTCCTGAACGAATTTTCGTACTGCTCGGCGCCCGAGGTTTTTCTCGCGTGCGTCACGCAGCGCACGAAGCAGATTCGGGTCGGGCACGGCGTCGTGGTGCTGCCGTTCAACCATCCGGTTCACGTCGCGGAACGGATCGCGATGCTCGATATCATGTCGAACGGGCGGGTCGAGTTCGGCACCGGGCGCGCCACCACGATGGATGAACTGCTCGGGTTCGGCGTGCGTCCGGAAGAGACGCGCCCGCGATGGGCCGAGGCGGTCGAGGCGATCCCGCGGATGTGGCGCGAAGATCCGTTCTCGATGCACGGCAAGTACTGGACTGTCGATCCGCCGGTGTCGGTGATTCCCAAGCCGATTCAGAAACCGCATCCGCCGATGTGGGTCGCGGCGACCAATCCGACGACGTTCGAGCTCGCCGCCGAGCGCGGTCTCGGCGTGCTGTGCTTCACGCTCGGGGTCGAGCTCGCGCAAGTGTCGGAGCGAATCAACATCTATCGCGCCGGTATAAAGAACGCGCGGCCGGTCGGGCAGACGATTAACAACCAGGTCTCGATGAACATCATGGGACTGATCGGCGACGACCCGTACGCGGCCGAGCATGTCGCGCGCGAAGCGGTGTTGTGGTACGTGCGCAAGGGCTTCGAGCTGGTGTCGAGTGTCGCGGCCGCGAGCAGACCGACGAATCGTACAAATACCTCAAGACTGCGTCGAAGTTCGATCCGGCGAAGTTCACCAGCGACTACTACGACTTCCTGAAGGACGGCGACCTGATCGCGGTCGGCGGCGCGGACGAAGCGGTGCGCGTCGCGAGTCGGTACCGGGAGCTGGGCGCCGACCAGGTTTTATTTTTTCTGCAGTACGGCGGCATCCCGCACCAGAGCATCATGAACTCGATCGAACTCATCGGCCGCGATGCGCTCGCCGAGATTCATTCGTGGAAAACCCCAGGCACTGTGGCACCGGCTTCAGCCGGTGGTTCCGAGAACTGATGACCAATAAAGATTCAGACAGCCCTACCTTCCAACCCATAGATCCATGGAAATCTGAAAGCCTCAGATATAGCCGTCGCAATCTGCCGCACTTCGAAGTTCCCGATGCCACCTACTTTGTCACTTTTCGCACCCGTTCCAGTCTGGTTCTGCCGCCCGCCGCAAGAGATCAAGCGATGTCGGTCATCCAGCGCTGCGACAGTAATTGCATTGAACTTCAAGCTGCGGTCGTGATGCCCGATCATGCCCATCTGATTTTCCGGATTCTTGAACGTCAACCTCGCCTATGTACTCCGAAAAATTAAGGGATCGTCTGCGCGGCAGGTCAACCTCGTGATGAAGCGAAACGGCTCGCTATGGATGGATGAGAGTTTCGATCACATCATCCGGCATGAAGAGGAGCTAAAGGAAAAGATCGAATACATTCAGAACAACGCCGTAAAGAAAGGGCTGGTTCAGGTAGCTGAGCAATATCGGTGGCTGTTTGTGGCCAAGAAAATCACAGGCTGAAGCCTGTGCCACTGACGGAGAAGAAAATCACAGGCTAAAGCCTGTGCCACTGACGGAGGACATTTGATGGAATTTGCGCTGCAGTATGAGCTTCAGCGGAGCCGGCCGCATTATCCCGGCTTCATGTACGACATTTATCAGCAGGCGACCGAGCAGGTGAAACTTGCGGACCGGCTCGGTTACCATTCAGTCTGGACCGTCGAGCATCATTTTCTCAGCGAATGGTCGTACTCGTCGGCGCCTGAAGTCTGGTACGGCGCGCTCAGCCAGGTGACCAGCCGGATTCGGCTGGGCCACGGCATCTGCCTGCTGCCGATTCCGTTCAACCATCCGGTGCGCGTGGCCGAGCGAATCGCAGTGCTCGACATCATGTCGAACGGGCGAGTGGAATTCGGATCAGGGCGATCGATCACTGAGCAGGAACTCGGCGGGTTCCAGGTCAATCCGGAAGATTCGCGCGCGATGTGGGAAGAGGCGGTCGCCGCGATTCCGAAAATGTGGATGAATGAGACGTTCAGCCACGACGGCAAGTTTTTCAAGATGCCGGAGCGCGAGGTAATTCCGAAACCGATCCAGAAACCGCATCCGCCGATGTGGGTGGCGGCGACTCAGCCATCGACGTGGGAAATCGCGGGTCAGAAAGGAATCGGCGCGCTCGGCTTCGGAATTTCCGAGCCGGGGATGCTCGACAAGCTGATCGCGATCTACAAAAAAGCGATCAAGACGTGCGAGCCGGTCGGCGCGTTCGTTAACGATCGCACGGCGGCGGCGACGGTATGCGTATGCGCACCGACTCGCGAGGAAGCGAAGTTGATCGCGAAGGATGCGATCGATTTCACCACGCGCAAGGCCGCCGAGCTGTTCACGCCTTTCGCCAAGCAGGAAGTGAAGGGCTACGAGTACTACAAGAAGATGGCCGAGCAGGCGGTCGCCATCGGCGACTACCGGCTGTCGCTGGCCGATCTCGACAAACGAATCGAAGCGGGCGCAGTGATGGTCGGCGATCCGGAAGACTGCCTGAAGGTCGCAAAGTTCTACGAATCAGCCGGAGTGGATCTGCTGTTGATGCTGGTGCAAGTAGGCGCAGTCCCGCACGAAAAGGTGATGCAGACGGTGGACCTGATAGGCAAGCATGTGATGCCGAAGCTGAGTCAGAGTTCGAAGGCGTTTCAAGCAGAATCCGCGGCTGCCGGCGCGCGATGAGTCGATCAGGCGATTATGAGCACCAAGCGAGGAGTAAAGGTTGTTGCCGAGCGAAGGCCGACTCATCCTGGCGCTATTCTGCGCGAGGATGTCATTCCTGCGCTCGGGCTTTCAATCAGTGAGGCTGCCCGGCAGCTTGGGGTAACGCGGCAGACGCTTCATCGGATTATGGCCGAGAAGGTGTCTGTTACGCCGGAGATGGCGGCGCGGCTCGGTCGGTTCTGCGGCAACGGCCCTGGATTTTGGCTGCGAATGCAGCAAGCGTGCGATCTCTGGCGCGCCGAGCGGAAACTCCGCTCCGAACTTAAGCGGATTCCAGTTCACAAAACTTCCTCTGCAGCTTGAGCGAACGCGTGCATGCGGAGGCCGTTGAGGCCGGACACCAGAGTGCCTGGCGAGATTCTTCGTCGCAGCGACTCAGTATGACACAAAGAGATGAAGGCGCTGACTTCAGGCATGGAGCGGAGTTGAACGAAAAGATCGAGTACGTTCAGAACAGCCCGGTAAGGAAAGGGTTGGTTGATGCACCTCAGAAATATTGATGGCTCTTGGTAGCCAAGAAAATCACAGGCTAAAGCCTGTGCCACTTGGAGGTGCAAGGGAGTTGTCCGCATGCCGATCGATCAATTACAAACTTGAGCATGCCTGAACTTGCGATATCTCCGCGTGGCGCGAAACTTCCGGCCGCCGTAAGTGAACTGGCAGAGGCGATCGAAGCAGATGGTGGCGCGGCGCTCGCCGCGTACCAGGAGCCGGTCGGCGACAACTGGCATCTGTTTGCGATGCTCCCGCTGGCGAAGGTCGAGGCGACGCCGTATCAGCGCGATCTCTCGCCGGCGCATCTCAAGCGCATGATCGAGGTGATGAAGAAGCTCGATCGTTTCACCGAGCCGATCGTCGCCGTTTACACCGCCGGCACTTACTGGACGCCCAACGGCAACCATCGCCGCGCCGCTGCGGTGAAGTCCGGCGCCAAAATGATTCCCGCAATCGTGATACCGGATCCCGAGGTCGCTTTTCAGATTCTCGCGCTCAACACCGAGAAGGCGCATAACCTGCGCGACAAGGCGCTCGAGGTCATCCGGATGTATCGTGCGCGTCTCGCCGATCGTCCCAAATCCGCGGAGAAGGATTTCGCTTTCGAGTTCGAGCGCGCGCATTTCATCACGCTCGGCCTGGTCTATGAAAAGAAGTCGCGCTTTTCTGGAGGAGTTTACGCGCCGCTGCTGAGCCGGGTGGACAATTTCATTGCCAAGCCGCTCAAGGACGCGCTGGAAGATCGCGAGGAGCGCGCGGCGCTGGTCGAGCGGGCCGACGATATCGCGGTGGCGTTGGTTGCGGTCGGCAAAAAGCGCGGCCTGATGCATCCGTATCTCAAGAACTTCATCATCGCGCGATCGAACCCGCTGACCCGCGCGCGAAAAAATCTGCCGGCGTGCAAGGCGGCGCTGAACAGCATGATCAAGGCTCTCGAGGAATTCGATTTGGGCACGATCCACTTCGGCCAGATTCGCGCCGCCGCGCAAATCGCCGCCGCAACTTCGGTCGCGGATCCCGGTTAACGCGTCAGATATTCGGTTTCGCTGCTTGCGGATTGGGAAACGAGTCCGGGACGACGTTGAGTCCGAGAATTTTCCATACTCCGTCGGTTTTTACGAGAGAGAGCTTTATCATCGCCGAGCCGTGGTCGAATTCGGCTCGCGCCACGTAAACGGCCGTGATCGTTTTTCCGCGCGGCCAATAGTATCCTATGTGCGCATCGCCTTTCGATCCGTCGTACTTTTTCAACGGCCCAAGCATTCGCCACATACCTACTACGCGGTCGAGGTCGGCCGGATCTTTAACCGTAGCCATGAGTTGGGGACTGGCGCGATCGGTGAGGTCTTTTTCGTTCCATCGAGACGCGATTGCGACTATCGCGGCGTCAGCGTACGCCTTACTTTCTTTGTCGAGCCCGCGTCCATTGTAGACGATGAATGAAATGAAGATTACCAGAAGGAGAAAAACTGCGGCGCACGCACCCCCGAATATCATTAGTGCTTTTTTCAAATGACCATTCCTGTTCGCGCTAACAGAGAGTTGGCGGATGGACGGCTCCGATTAAGATAACAGTTGACGCCAAGAGGGCATACAATATGACGGATCAGATCGTTCTGTACGAAGCTCGATATCCTGCGGCTATTATCACGCTCAACAATCCTGAACATCGCAATGCGCGCAGTGCCGCGATGACACTGCCGCGCCGCATATCAGCGACGAAACCCGCGCCGGCCTCGAGTCCTTCTTCGACAAGAAGCCGGTGCCATGGTCCGTCAAACCGTCATGATGTTTGGAAGAGCGTAGCGCTTGCGGTTGAATAGCGAAAAGTTGGCGGGCACCTAAGGAGGGGGGAGTCTCCCGATGCCCGCCGTTCGCCCATCACCTGGCGGTGACCGTCGTGGTACGTCGCCGGGCTGCTGGAAGAATGATCTTTTTTTGGCCGCTTGATTCGATAAGGCCGCCATCGAGATGTGAGTATTGATTAGTTACTTCACCCGAACCAACTACTACTAGCATTACTACATTGAATAATGGGTCCCGGAAAAGCTGACGAACGTAATTAATGCCCGTTTGCTGCAAACCAGGTCGTCAGAGACCGCCGCGACCGACCAGCAACCAGATCACCACCACAACGAGAACCAGCGGGACGAGACCTCCAGTGGCGCCATAATTACTATATCCGTAGTAGCCTCCACCGCCGCCGAACAGCAGAACCAGAATGATGATCAATAGCAACATGATATTTCCACTTCCTTATTAGTCAGATTCAGTATGGTGCGGTGTAGGTTGTCGTGGTGCGCTTCTGCACGGTTCCGTCGTTCGCATCAGTCGTTACGGTAGTCGTGCTCTGATCAGAAGTCGGGTAGGGCGCCGGCTGCGTGTAAGTACGTTGCACGGTGCCGTTACTGTACTGAGTAGTCGTCGCCGGGTAGGCCAGCGGCTGCGTATAGGTACGTTGCACCGTGCCGTTACCGTACTGAGTAGTCGTAGTAGTATTGGAATCGGCGACCGGCGCCATCACAATCGGCGGATTGGTCGTATCGTACTGCCTGGTGGTCGTGGTTTCGGTGACGTGAGTGGTGGGCGCACAGCCGGCAATGCACGTCATTGCAATACCAACACAAATAGCCACTACCGGATTAACTATGTATTTCATTATTCAGTCTCCTGTTCAACTTCTACTCTATTGCGGTCAGACTTACATCCCGATGTGCTGTAACGAAGTTGATTAGCGTTATATGAAGAACCGACCGGCGAATACCAAGTCGAATTACCTACAATCACGTGCCGCGGAGCACGTGGTTGAGCGAATGGGGATAGAAGTGTCGCGGCTATCTGGAGGAGAGTGACAGCAGTCCTGAATTCCAACCGCACGAAATTTAAAACGCGTCAGCAATTGTAACTGACAAGGAGTGCATCATGATCACTTTCACCCATCGGACCGTACGCGCAGTCGGCGCGGCGGCAACTTTGCTCGGCGCCGTCGTTCTCGCCAGCCCCGTTTTTGCGGCCTCGAACGAGGCGCAGTCGCCCGCACAGCAGGCGATGGCAGCCCCATCGGATTCTTCCGCGATGGCGCCGGTCGAGGCGCGCATCAGGAGTCTCCATAAGCAGCTCCACATCACCGAGGCTCAGAAGCCGCAGTGGGATGCCTTGGCCATGGTGATGCGCGATAACGCGCAGGCGATGGTGGACCTGCAGAAGCAGCGGGCCACAGACTCGCAATCGATGAGCGCGGTCGAAGTCATCAAGTCCTACGAGTCAGTAATCGAGGCGCATGAAGATGGAATGAAGAAATTCGTTCCACCGTTCGAAGCGCTCTACAACACGATGTCGGAGGCGCAGAAGAAGAGCGCCGACTCGCTGTTCCGCAACCGTGAAAAGGTTTCGGCCGCAAAACAGACCGCAGCCAACAAGTGAACCGGGAGTAAGTCCCCGGACGGAGTCTCATTATGCAAGTATCGCTCAAACCGAGAATGGAATTGCGCTCTAAGATAGGCCGGATCGCGGCGGCGGTCGGGTTTGCTCTGCTGATAGGCAGCTTTACGGTAGGCCCGGTTCGCGCCGACGGCGACGATCACCGCGGCAACGATCGCGGCCGCGCCAGCGATCAGCATCGCGACAACGATAACCGCGGCTACCGCGGCGGCAACAATTACGCGTACCAGCAGCAGCCGGACTACTACTACGCGCCTCAGCCGAACTACTACGCGGCGCCGGACCCGTACTATTACGGGAATGAGCCGGGCTACGATGCGCCGCCCCAGGGCGTCTCGCTCTTCTTCGGTCTGTAATAGCGCCATTCGCAAACCGGTAGTGTCCTGGTTCGAAATCAGGGCACTACCGTGCGTCTCAAAAAGAATTCGCTTACTTCGGAGCTCGAGGCTTGCCGCCGGAGTGATCGAGCAGCTTAGAGATTTCTTCCATCAGCTGTTCGGTCTTATAGGGCTTGCGCAGGAACGTAGTGTAACCATCGCAGCGTTCTCTGATTGTCTTTTCGGGCAACGCGCTGGCGAGAATTATTGGAATTTTCCGCAGCCGCTTGTCTGCGCGAATCGCCTGGATGACGCCGTTGCCGTCGAGTATCGGCATCATGAAATCCACGATCGCCAGGTCAGGCCTGTTTTCTTTGAGGAGAGCGACCGCTTCCTGTCCGTTGAGCGCGGACATGACAGTAAAGCCGGCATCGCTGAGAATGAATTCAAGGACCTCGAGCACCCCGAATTCATCATCGACGATCAGAATAGTTTTGCCGGCCGGGCCAGCCTTTTTGCTCTTCTCCATCCGCAGCAGCTCATCTCTTATTCTTGAGTCAGCTCGGCTCCGGGTTTCTTTGAAGCGCTCAGCAGAATCGATTTGGCGCTCGCGGAGTTTTCGGCGAGTTCAAGTCCGCTGGCCGCGAAATGGAGTTGTCGCAGATCGGAATCGAACGCGCTGTCGCGTACTTTGAGAATCGAGAGCAACCGGTACAAGCTGGCGCCCGCTTCGATAAAGCGCAGCAGGATGTGATTGTCAGTCACGTCGGACAATCCTTGGAGCGGCACGGTCATCGTCGGTCCCACGATTTCCATGACTTCCGCGGTGCAGATCGAGGTGACTCCCTGCGCGCGCAGTTCATGTACCAGGGCGGAAAAGAAGGGCTCGATCGGCCTCGAGCGCAACGCTTTTTTGAAACCGCCGAGACCGTCGATCAGCAGCCGCTTGACCTTTCTTTTTTTGATGTCGCGCAGCATCCGATCGGCGAGTTCATCGAGGAATTGATCGGTCGGCGCCTGCCACAGGATTTGAACGTGGCCGGCGTCGAGTTGCTTCAGCAGTGGTGGACAAACCGCAGCTGCCTTGGTGCGTATCCGCTCCGGCGTTTCGTAAAATCCAAACAGCAGCCCGGGTTCGTCGGCGCTCGATTGCCCGAGAAATTGCAGGCCCAACATGGTTTTGCCGGTCCCCGAGGGTCCAATCACCATTGTCGATGATCGCGCCGGCAAGCCGCCGCCCAGCATCGTATCGAGGCGAGAATTTCCTGACACGATTCTCTTCAGATCTCCGTTGGAGTCCGAATCCCGTCTGATCAGCGTTTCCATCCGCGGATAGATCGTGACTCCGTTTTCGGTGATGTCGTAAGAATGGACTCCCTGTAGATAATCGCTGCCGCGGAATTTTCGGACGCACAGCTCACGGGCCGATCGCCACTCGTGGACGGTCGTGTTGAGGTTTAAAATCCCGTCAACCATGGTCTCCTCGGACGACGGCTTCTGCTCGCTGGGATTCGTAAGCAGGAAGACCGTGCAATCTGCAGCGTCCGCCTGGGTTTGCAACTGCTGCACGAACAGCTTCAAGTCCTCGCGCGACTTGGCGTGATCGGACGCCGACGCAAAGCCATCGACCACCAACGTGGTCGCTTTGCGCGCGGCTACTTCCCGGCGCAATAGATGCAGCAATCCTGACAGCCCGTCTTTCTTCAACGCGTTGAAACCACTGACATAGAAGATGCCGTTGCCGACCGCTCCTTCGTCGTAAAATTTCAGGTCCCTGATGTTGAGCAGCATGCGACCGACCGTCTCGGCGATCAGCGTCATGTACAGAACCTTGCTTCCTGCTGCAGCTTGATTGAAGCAAATTTGATTCCCGAGAATCGTCTTGCCTACTCCGGGCGGTCCCTCGACGATGTACAGGCCGCCTCCGAAGAAGCCGCCGCGTAAAATATCGTCAAGGCCTTCAATTCCGGAAGGCACACGTCTCAATGGCCGAACTTCGCTACTCATTGATTTTCCCCAGCTTTGATCGGTAAGGAGACCGTAAACAGGGAGCCAGCGCCCGGTTCTCCGAATACTGCAATCGCGCCGCCTATTAACTCCACGTAACTACGCGAGAGCCAGAGACCGACCCCGAAGCCGGATTGAACCTGGCGTCCCACCGCTCGTTCGAATCTTTCAAATATGCGGGCCTTGTCCTTCTCGTCAATGCCGATGCCGTGGTCGCGCACAGTTATTTGCGCGTTGTCGGCGGTCGCGGTCAAAACTATTTCGATGGGCTTGCCCTGGCCGTACTTGATCGCGTTGGAAAGTAAATTTTCCACGATTCCCGATACCGCCATCGGGTCGAGGAATACCATAACATCGTTCTGAATGTTCACGGTCAACTCTGAACCGCTGCGAGTCACCAATGGCATGTAGTCGCTCACGATTCCCGAGATCAACTCGGACAAGTTGAAGCTCGACGAATCAAGACGAAACTTGCCCGAGGTGATTTGCGCAACTTCCAGCAGAGTCTTGGTTCGGGCAACGAAGTGTTTGATCTGCCGCTCGAGCCGGTCGAGTTCGAGCGTGAGCTTCGCATGGTCTTTGGACTTTTCGGCCGCACGAATCAGTTGCACGCAGAGCAAAATTGGGGTCAGCGGATTGCGCAGCTCATGGGTCGCGACGGCTAGGAAATCGTCGCGCGCTTTGATTGCCTCGCGCAGTTCCTCGATGAGTTGGTCTGACCGCCCGGAGGTTTCAGATGGGGCTGCCATTTTCCGATACTCGCAGCTAGCGGTCTCCGCCATTGAACCGCATTTAGCCACTGCGGTTCAGGACAGCATCAAAGCACTAAACTAGAAGCAAAAGCCAACGAGAGGTGGCAAAAGTCGTGGCGCTCGGATTCTGAATTTAATCGATCGCGCGGATTTCATTGCGGCACGCCCCCGATCCTCAGCAGCCAGGCAGGATCAATGAGTCGAGGCTGATACCGATTCCTCACCGGCATCCGCCGTTCCGTTCCGCGCCAATTTGGAATCGACGCGCTGAACTTTGAGGCGCGCAACGCCCTTGTCGGTGATACCGAGTTCTTCCGCTGCGCGCTTGGACAGATCCAGGCTCCGTCCGCGAACGTGCGGTCCTCGATCGTTGATCCGCACTATCACCGATTTCCCGGTCTTGGGATTGGTCACTCGCACTGTCGATCCAATCGGAAAAGTTTTGGAAGCGGCGGTCAAAGCGTCGGGGTCGAACCGCTCGCCGCTGGCCGTGCGGCGTCCGGCCATCTCATCACCCTGATAGGACGCCTTGACCGATCCGGTCGATTTCGCGCGCGATGAGCGGGTCGGAGGCACCGGAGGTGGCGGCGGCGCGACGGCTGGTGGTGGCTGATAGGCCGGTTGGGTCGAGCATGAGCCGAGCAACAGGCTCATCGACGCCAACATTGCGCCCAAATTCAATTTCCAGCTACTTCTGCTCAACGCCATTCTGATGCCGACAGTCGCGCGCGAAAAATTTCGCTGGCTCTCAGTAGCCGAATTGGCCATTCGGAAACCGAAAGCCGCCGCCGCGACTACTTCTTCCAGCGTAGAGGTTTTCGACAGGTGGTACTAGGCAGCCGCAGACGCGTGCGCAAGTTCGAATGTGTTTATCGCGCTCGATTGGCAAAATATGCTGTTGACAACATTATGTGCTTTAAGCCATTTTAGACAGTGATCTGGCCAATCGTTTTTCACCCGAAATTCGACCCGGAATTTGAGGATTTGGCTGAGTCAGTGCAGGATGAGTTGCTCGCGCATCTGAAATTGCTTCAACAGTTCGGCCCGCAGCTTGGAAGACCCCGTGTCGATACGCTGAAAGGCTCACGCCACAACAACATGAAAGAACTGAGGTTTGATACTGCCGACGGTGTCTGGCGCTTTGCCTTCGCCTTCGATCCGACCCGTCGCGCAATTCTTTTATGCGGCGGCGACAAGTCTGGAGTCAGCGAGAAGCGTTTCTACCGTTTATTAATCGACAAGGCCGACGAGCGCTTCGACGCTCACCTGGCTGGCATCAAGACCCGCAATTTAAGGAAATAGCTATGAGCACGCTGAGCCAAAGAATGAAGGAATTGAGCCCCGCTCGCCGAAAAAAGATCGAGGCCCGCGCGGCCGAACTTGTTTCCCAGGAAATGACCCTCCAGGAACTACGTCGGGCTCGCAAACTCACTCAAGTACGGATGGCGAAACTGCTGCGCATCACGCAGGACGGCGTCTCACGCCTGGAGCGCCGAACGGACCTTCTTCTTTCGACCCTGCGAAAGAGCGTCGAAGCGATGGGCGGTAGCTTGACTCTAATCGCGGAGTTCCCGGACCGCGAACCAGTCGCAATCTCCGGTATCGCTAGCGAGGATACGGCTCCAAGAAATCGTCGCGTCAGTCGACGCGCATCGTAGGAAACGCTAGGCAGCCGCGGGCGCGCGCGCAAGTTCGAATGCGCCCAGCTCGACGCCGTCATTCGATCGCAGGACGATCTTGGTTGACAGCCGCTACTCGAGCGTCTCGAGATCCGTCGGCATCTTCCTCGGTGGTTAGGTATAGTTACTAAGATAGCCGACCGATGTTGCGAAGAAGTACGCTCCTTCTGTACGTCGATCACGTAGGGGTAGTATCTTCGCCTCCGTCAAGGAGGGCACATGATCAGCGAGAGACGCCAAGCGAGAGAGATCGACGGCAAAGGCCGTACTGTACGAGAGCTTCTGGGAGGCCACAAATACTCGATCGACTATTACCAACGTGAGTACAAGTGGCAGACGAAGCAGGTCGAGGAACTCATAAACGACCTCGCCGGCAAATTCCTCGAGAGCTACGAAGACGGTCATGAGCGTTCTGCCGTCGCAGATTACGGCCATTACTTTCTGGGTTCGATCATAGTCAGCGACAAACAGGGCCAAAAATTCATCATCGACGGCCAGCAACGGCTGACCACTCTTACACTTCTGCTGATTTTCATCCAGCACCAACTCGCAGACTCCGAGCAAAAGGGGCAAGTGGCAGACCTTATCTTCTCGCAACGCTTCGGCAAGCGCTCTTTCAATCTCGACATCCCCGAGCGCATGCCCTGCATGGAGGCGCTGTACAGCGGCCAGACCGTGGATTCGACCGATCAGCAAGAATCGATCGCAAACATTGTGGCTCGCTATTCGGATATCGAAGAACTCTTCCCGGAAGAACTGGTGGGTTCCACGCTTCCATACTTCGTTGACTGGCTAATCGAGAACGTGCATTTCGTTGAAATTACTGCTTACTCCGACAAAGACGCCTACACGATCTTTGAGACCATGAATGACCGCGGGCTCTCCCTTACACCTGCGGACATGCTGAAGGGGTACCTCCTGGCTAACATTACCGACACCGACCGCCGCAACGCGGCAAGCGGTGTTTGGAAAGAACGGGTCGGAGCGCTAATCGATATCGGCAAGGATGAGGACGCGGATGCCATCAAGTCATGGCTTCGAAGTCAGCACGCTCAGAACATCCGAGAACGCAAGCGCGGCGCCGTTCCCCAGGATTTTGACCTCATAGGAACGGAATTTCATCGTTGAGTACGGGACCACGAGGATTCGCTCGGTCTCAAAGCTAGTCAAGATTTTGCCCGTTTCATCGAACGCGACTTTGTCTTTTACAGCCGCTGGTATGAACGGCTTCGCCGCGCGGCCGACTCGCTCACGGAGGGACTGGAGACACTAAACTTCAACGCTGAGCACAACTTCACTCTGCAGTACCCCGTTCTTCTCGCTCCGCTACGCATCGAAGAAAACGACGCGGTCCTTTTGCGCAAAATTCGGGTAGTAGGCGCTTACCTCGACATCATGATCAATCGGAGAATCTGGAACTTTCGCGCAATCGATTACTCGACGATGCAATACGCGATGTTCTTGGTGATGCGTGATATCCGTGGCAAAGACGTGGACGACCTTGTCGCAGTTCTGCGTCAGCGCCTGGACGCAGAATCGGAAACCTTTACAAGCAACGACAACTTCCGCTTGCATGGGATGAACGGACGCCAGATCCATCGGCTGCTGGCGCGAATGACCGACTACCTCGAAACTCAGTCGGGTCTTTCTTCTCGATACACTGAATATGTGCAGCGCGGCGGCAAGAAAGCCTACGAAATCGAACACATCTGGGCGGATCACCCAGAGCGACACGCCGGCGAATTCAGACATCCGAGCGACTTCGAGGACTACCGAAACCGTATTGGAGGACTGCTGCTTCTTCCGAAAACGTTCAACGCAAGTTACGGCGACCTGCCATATGCTGGAAAGCGCAAGCACTATGTTGGTCATAACTTGCTTGCGCGAAGTCTTCACGAAGACGCGTACGATCACAACCCGGGCTTCTCGCGGTTCATCAAAACGAGCGGGCTAGAGTTTCAGCCGCATGCCAAGTTCGAAAAAGCTGATCTCGACGAGCGCCAAGCGCTTTACCGCCAACTCGCCGAGCAAGTGTGGAGGCCGGAACGACTGGCGCAGGAGGCGGCGCTTTGAGAACGTGTCGTTTAAAATGGGACTAGGCAGCCGCGGGCGCGCGCGCGAGTTCAAATGCGCCCAGCTCGATCCCGTCATTCGAGCGCAGAACGATCTTCGTCGACAGCCGCTGCTCGAGCGTCTCGAGATCCTTCGCGCCGTGATCGTACAGGTAGCGCGCGACTTCCGGATTCACCTTGACGATCAGCATGTCGCCCGCCGACTTCGATACCGCCTCGCGCTGAATTCCGCGCAGCACTTCGGCCGCGAGCGTCGGCACCGATTTGACCACGCGCCGGCCTTCGCATCGCGGACAATTGTCGGTCAGCAATTTTTCCAGGCTCTCGCGCGTGCGCTTGCGCGTCATCTGCACCAGCCCCAGCTCGGAAATCTTGAGCGCCGAGGTGCGCGCCTTGTCGCGCTTGAGCGCCGTCGCCAGCGCGTCGCTGACCTTTTTGCGATCGGGCTCGCGCGACATGTCGATAAAATCGACGATGATGATGCCGCCGATGTTTCGCAGACGCAGTTGCTTCACCACTTCCTCGACCGCTTCGAGATTGGTCTTGAAGATAGTGTCGTCCTGGCTGCGCTTGCCGACGAAGCGCCCGGTGTTCACGTCGATCGCAGTCAGCGCTTCGGCCTGATCGAAAATCAGGTAGCCGCCCGACTTGAGCCACACCTTGCGGTCGAGCGCGCGCTCGATTTGCGGCTCGATATTGAAATGATCGAACAGCGGCTGCGGCCCGTCATGCAGCGTCACCCGCGCACGCAATCGCGGCATATAGTTCTGCACGAACTGCACGATCCGGCTGTAAGTCGTCGGATCGTCGCACCATAGCCGATCCACTTCGCTGGAAAAAATGTCGCGCACCACTCGCAGCGCAACGTCGAGGTCGCTGTACAGGATCGACGCCGGCGGCATGCTCTCGTTCTTGCGCAGAATCGAGCTCCACAGCTTGGTCAGAAACGCGACGTCGCGCTGAATCTCGCGACGGCTGACGCCTTCGCATGCGGTGCGCACGATAAATCCGCCCTGCGGCGGGCGCAGCTCTCTGACGTCGGCGCGCAGTCGCGCGCGTTCTTCCGCGCTCTCGATTCGCCGCGACACCCCGATGTGATTGCTGGTCGGCGTGAACACCAGATGCCGTCCCGGCAGCGATATCGACGAAGTCAGCCGCGCGCCCTTGGTGCCCATCGGCTCCTTGGCTATTTGCACGATGATTTCCTGGCCGCGACGCAGTTGCTGCTCGATCGGAAGCCGCGATCGATTCGGCGCCTGGCTGCGGCCCCCGCGCCCCCGGCCACCGCGACGACGTCCGCGTGACGGCCGCGCCTCACTGCCATCGCCGTTGCCATCGACGTTGTCGAGCTGCTTCATCGGTGGGACTCGGCTCCGCGTCGGCAAACTCGTGGTCGCCGATCGGCTCGGTCTCGACGTCTTCTTCGCCGAGCACTTCGGCCACCGTGCCGAGCGCGGAAACTCCGTCGTGAAAATCCGAGACGTGCAGGAAGCCGGCCTTCTCGAGGCCGATATCGACGAACGCCGCCTGCATCCCGGGCAGCACGCGCGTGACTTTGCCCTTGTAGATATTTCCCGCCAGCCCAACCTGCCGGTTGCGTTCGAGGATAAAATTCGGCGAGCTCATTGTCTTCGAGCAGCGCCACCCGCACTTCAATGCGGATGCGTTAATTGCGATTTCGCGTTTCACAGGTTCACTCTCTATCGCGGCGAATCCGACAATCTGAGAAGGAAGGCGATGATGCGCCGGAAGTCGTTGCCGCGCGGGTGTCGCGAGCTTTCAGAAAAGCAGTCGCCTACCTTGGTACATCGTTTTACCCTTTGCATCGACAACTTGTGCAGGATCATACGAGGCATGCCCGACCTCCGCAAGCAAGCGCGCCGCGCGAATCGATAACGGGCTTTTAATCCACAGCTATCTTGACATGCTATCTTGGGGCCGATACTGGTCATGGGGATGTCTGCTGCGACGGCCGACATGGTTGCGCCCAGTCTCCCGGGAGCGGGCCTGCTGAATAGCAAGGTCCTGGTTCTCAATCGCTCTTATCTGCCGGTTCATGTTACCTCGGTCAAGCGCGCGTTTGCGCTGCTTTATCAGGGCGTAGCGAAGGCGGTCGACGAGCAGTATCGCACCTTTGATTTCGACAGTTGGCGCGACCTGGCTATCGAGGTCCATCATGAGCGCCTCGGCATCGTGGACGGTTCATCCGCGTCCCGCGGGTCCTGCTGCTGACGGCCTACGAGCGCGTGCCCAAGCGCCACGTGCGATTTTCACGCTTCAACATTTTCGCGCGCGACAACAACACCTGCCAGTACTGCGACAAGCTTGCCGCGCACCGATCTGAACCTCGACCACGTCATCCCGCGCTCGCGGGGCGGAATGTCCACCTGGGAGAACATCGTCTGCTCGTGCCATCACTGCAATCGCCGCAAGGGCGGCCGCACCCCCGACGAAGCCGGGATGCATCTGATCCGCCGGCCGAGGCGCCCGGAATGGACCCCGTTCTCGTCCGAGATGTTCAGCCTGCGGCGCTATCGCGAATGGATGCCGTTCCTGACCCAGGTCGACAGCGCCTACTGGAACACCGAACTAGATCCAGGACTGAGCGCTGACTCGCGATGTTCTCCCTGCGATCCGATAGGCAATCCGCGAGTCCACAGGCGACCCGGATTCTGTTCCATGCCAGCTGTGGACGTCTATCTGGCACTACGACACGTTGGGTGACGCTATTGACCTATGCAGGGTAGTTTGCGATATGCTCGTCGGTGACGTGGTGGATGTGGTGGAGGCGAGGGCAGAATGCGTCTTAAGAGCCTTGAACTAGTAGGCTTCAAGTCCTTTCTCGATCCGACGACGATCAGTTTCGCGCCCGGGATGACCGCCGTCGTCGGTCCCAACGGATGCGGCAAGTCGAACGTCGTTGACGCGATTCGATGGGTGCTCGGCGAGCAGGCGCCGACTCGTCTGCGCGGCAAGAGCGCCGAGGATCTTATCTATGCCGGCAACGAGTCCAATCCCGCGGCCGGGATGGCCGAAGTTTCGCTCTTCTCGAAGCCGAAGAAGGCAGCCAGCTTCCCGAGCCATACTCCGCGCTCAGCGAGGTCGCGGTGACCCGCCGCGTCTATCGCTCGGGCGAGTCGGAATACCTGCTCAACAAGATTCCCTGCCGGCTCAAGGACATCACCGAATTTTTCATGGCCGCGCAGATTCACAGCCGCGGCTACGCGCTGATCGAGCAGGGCCGCATCGAGGAAATTATCCAGGCCAAGCCGCATGAGTTGCGCACGCTGGTCGAGGAAGCCGCCGGCCTGTCGCTGTTCAAGGGGCGGCGCGAGATGAGCGAGCGCAAGCTCGAGCGCGTGCAAGGAAAATCTCGCGCGGGTCGACGACGTGCTCAGCGAAATCGAGCGCCAGCTGAACTTCGCGCGCCGGCAGGCCAAAAAAGCCGAGGCCTACAAGGTCGTCAAGGCGGAACTCGGCGAGCTGGAACGCTACGCGGCGGCGCGGCGGCTGATCGATCAGCGCGAAGAGCTCGCGATGCAGACCGGTCGCGACGCGGAATTGAAGAGCGCGCTCGACGCCGCGCGCGCAAGGCGCGGCCGCGATTCGCGAGCAGGTCGAGACTGCGGCGTCAGCCGCGCAGTCGGCGCGGTCCGAGCTGGCCGGCGCCCAGCGCGAGCTCGAAAATCTGCATGCCGGTCGCGAGCGAACGCGCGCGCACGCGCGATTTCCTGCAGCGGCGCCTCGACGCGATCGCGCAGCTCGAAGTCGATCTGCGCGCGCGGCTCGTCGAGCTCGAAACGAAGGCGACGCTCGCGCGCGCCATCGCGCCGAGGCCGGCGCGCCCTCGCGCGCGAAATCGCCGCGCGGCGGCGGCGATGCGGACGCTGCGCTCAAGGAAATCGCGCTCAAGCACGAGAGCGCCGTCAACGAACTCAAGAATGCCGAGCGCCGCGCCGAAGAATCCAAGGACGAACTGTCCGAGTCGTCGCGCGAGGCCGCCGTCATTCGCGGCCGCCTCGGCGATCTCGCCGGCGAGCGCGCCGATCTCGAGAAGCGCCTCGAAGCGACCACGCTCGAAGCGCCCGGCGCTCGCAGCGAAGCTCGAAACCGCGCGCGAGCTGATGCGCGCGGCGAGAAGCCGCCTCGAAGCATCGCGCGCGATGGCGACCGATGCTCGAAGGCGCGCGCCGCGCAGGCCGCCGAGCGCGAGATCGAAGCGCGCGCCGCGCTCGACCATCTGACCGCGCGCGTCAATTCACTGCGCGGCGTGCTGAACGCGCGCGGCGAGCTTCAACCGAATCATGCGTCGAACGGCGTGCGACCTGCGACTCCGCACGGTGCTCGAATCGCTCAACGGCGATCGTCCCGCGACCGATCCTTCGATCCTCAAACAGGTGATGCGCGCGCCGATCGCGCTCGAACCGGCGCTCAGAGCCGTGCTCGGCGAGCAGATGGACGCGGTGATCGTCGATTCGCCGCATTTCGCGCTCCGCGCGATCGAAATCCTGAAAGAAAATCGCGCGGGCCGCATGGACTTCGTTCAGGAACCCGACGCCGGAGTCGCGGCGCATCCGGCGATCGACGCGCCCGGTATCGCCGGCCGCCTGGTCGATATGCTCGAAGTCGAACCGCGCTTCTCGCCGGTCGCCGAAGCGATGCTCGGTCATGTGATGCTCGCCGACGACCTGCGCTCGGCGCTCGCCGCGTCGAATCTCAACGGCCACGGCACGGTTTTCGTCACCCGCGAAGGCGACCTCGTTTTGCCCGGTCGGATGATCAGCGGCGGCAGCACTGAAGACAATCACGCCGCAGTGGATCTCGCTGCAATCGAAGCCGAGACGCGCGAACTCGCGCGCGCCGAAGAGGAGCATCGCACCCGCGTCGGCCAATTCGCGTCACGATGCGCGCCGAGCGCGAACGCGCCGACGCCGAGCTCGAGCAGGGCCGCAGCAAGGCGCGCGAAGCCGAGCGCATCGCCAACGAACGCCGCAGCAGTCTCGCCCGCGCCGAGCAGTCGGTCGCGCTCGCGGAAGCTCACGGCGGCAATTCGCGCCGCCGCTTGAATGAACTTGCCGAACTCGTGATCACTTCGAACGCGCGCCTCGAAGAGCTGGCGAAGATCGAGCAGGAAGCGCGCGCCCGCCTGAGCGTGATGGCCACCGAGATCGCGACGCTCCGCACCGCAGCCGAAGAAATCGGCGCCGTGATGCTCGAAGTCGCTTCCAAAGTCGAAGCGCGCAAGTCTCATCTCGGCGCGCTGGAAAGGAGCTCGCGCCATGCTCAGCGCGAAGCGCGACTCGTTCGAAGCGCAAATCGACGAGCATCAAGCGACGTTGGAACGCTCGCACACCGAGCGCGCCGAGTTCGAGCGCGAACTCGAAACTCTCACCACTCAAGATGCCGCCGCACACGCCCGCGAAACCGAACTGCAAGCTGAACTCACGCGCATGCGCGCGCAATGCGACGCGTCCGAGCACGAATTGGAAGCGCGGCGCGCCGATTTCAAGCACGCGCAAGAAGCGCTGACGGCTTTGGAGGCCGACGCCAACGAATGCGCGCTCAAACGCGAACGCGCCCGCGCGCTCAGCGAAGAATTGGCCCGCGCCTTCATCGAAAAATTCGGCGCCGAGTTCGACGCGATGGCGGACGAGATAATTCCCGCACTCGACGGCAGAATTGCCTCCGACGACGACGCGCGAATCGTCGAGCTGCGCGCCAAGATGGAACGAATCGGCGAGGTCAACCTTGCCGCCGACAGCGAAGTCAAAGAACTCGAGGAACGCGCGGGCGTCCTCGGCACCGAGCGCGCCGACCTGCAGAGCGCGCTCGACGACTTGACCAAGACGATCACGCATCTGAATCGCGAGGCGCGCAAACGCTTCGCCGAGACTTTCGAAGGCGCGGCGAAAAACTTCGCCGAGCTGTTCCCCAAGCTGCTGCGCGGCGGCAAGGGCCGGCTCGAGCTGACCGACGCCGGCGACGTGCTCGAAGCGGGCGTGAACGTCCTCGTGCAGCCGCCCGGCAAGAAGGTCAAGGAGATCGGCCTGCTCTCAGGCGGCGAGAAGGCGCTGTCCGCGATGGCGCTGATCTTCTCGCTGTTCCTGCTCAACCCCAGCCCGTTCTGCGTGATGGACGAAGTTGACGCGCCGCTCGACGAGTTCAGCCTCGCCGCGTTTACCACGCTGATGTCCGAGCTGAAAGCGCGCTCGCAGTTCATCGTGATCACGCACAACCAGCGCACGATGCAGCGCGCCGACCAGATCCACGGCGTGACGATGGACCGCCCGGCGTCTCGCGAATCATCTCGCTCCGAATCCCGCAAGCCGCGTAGAGATGGAAAAAGCGGCGCGACGATCACGTGATCGTCGCGTCGTTTTGCTTTTCATTGAAGAGCGAGAGTGCAATTAGATCAAACTGTAGCCGCTGCCTTTGCGATCGAATCCGATGCCGACGCCCTTTTCGATCACGCCGAACTGCTTGAGCAGCGGCTGGCTGTAGGTCACCAGCCCCGTCACCTTGTCGAGCGGTTCGGTCGCGAGGATGAGCGCCGATTGCGCCATCCATTCGACCGGCTCGCCGGTCGGATCGTCCGGCCCAGTCACGAGATGGTGATGCACCGTGCCGGGAGTCGCGACGACTTGCGACGGCGATACGCACGTCACTGAGATTTTGTCGTCGTAAACTTCCTCCGCGAGTCCCTGCGTGAAGCGCTCGAGCGCCGCCTTCTCCGCGCCGTAGCATACGCCGCCGCGAAACACCGTCGCCGCTCTTGTACGGTCCGCGGCCGGGTCCGATCGCCGCGCCCGACGAGATGTTGACGATCGATCCGGACTTGCGCGGGACCATGTCCTGCAGGACGAGATGACTCAGCATGAACGGGCCGTGGAGGTTGACCGCGAACGATCGCATCCATCGCTTCGGCGGGAAATCCTTGACCGGGATGAAGTAGGTCAGCGCCGCGTTGTTCACCAGCACGTCGACCGGTCCGTAGAGCTTGTGTGTTTCCTCGACCAGTTTCTCGCAGTCGGCTTCCGACGAGACGTCGCAGGTGACGGCCTCGGCCTCGCCGCCGGCTTTCTTGATTCCTGCGACAGTCGTTTCGAGCGATCCTTCCAGCGGATGCTCTCCCTCTTTGAGCGTGCGCGCCGAGCACACGACCTTCGCGCCTTCCTTGGCGAACAAGTCTGCGATCGCTTTGCCGATACCGCGACTCGCGCCGGTTACGATTGCAACCTTGCCCTTAAGCTTGGCCATTTGAGATCTCCCTTGATGAGGGGTCCGCGTGATATCGCGGCCCGACACTTTCTTATAGCGAGGAACGTAATCGAATGTGAAACCCGCGGTGGGTTTCACGCTTCCTTCGGCAGGGGTGACCCCTGCACCCAGTGATAAGAAATCGCGAAATGTTGAGGACAACCTTTCGCTCTCAGGTTCTTGATCTTTGTGGCACAGGCTTTAGCCTGTGATTTTCTGGTATGCAAATCCAGCAAAGAATCACAGGCTGAAGCCTGTGCCACGTAATGCTAGCGGCTGGCCGCAACGCGGCGGATGGGTGAGGGTTCTGCGATCGCATCACCAAAGCCGGCAGTCGGGTCCGGGTTTCCGATCAACACCACTACTGTTATTCTTTGCATCGAAGTTTCTTCAGGATTTATTTTCCCGGGACGTTCAACCTGTGAGCCCCTTCGCTATCGCCTTCATTCTGATTATCGCCGCCGGCGTCAGTGCGGGGCTGATTTTCATTGGAGTCCTGATTCAATGGAGTCTGCGCAAGGCGCTCCCGTCCCGTCCGACGCATCTGGAAATCGAGGCCGCGCCGGATGTCGAGCCAACACCGCCGCCCGAACTCGCGCCCGAACCGGCGGCGGAGCTTGCCGAGCCCGTCCCGACTCCTGAACCCGAGCCGGAGCCGGAGCCCTATGTCGCGCCGCCTCCCCCTGTTCGCGAGCCGGTCCGAATCGGACTTGGACTGCGGAAGACGCGCGAAAACTTTCTCGCCCGTATCAGAGCCGCGCTGACCGGAAGCGCGAAAATCGACGACATATATGAGGGCCTCGAGGAGGCGCTTATCGCCGCTGACGTTGGCGTCGATGCGAGCATGAAAATTTCAGCCGCGGTGCGCGCCAAGCTGGGCAACGACAATCGGCCCGACGCGATTCGCGACGCGCTCAAGGCTGAGATCGCCACTATCATGATGTCCGCCGATCGCGCGCCCGCCGACTCGGGCGACGCGCCGCTGGTTATCATGCTGGTCGGCGTCAACGGCGTCGGCAAAACCACAACTGTTGCGAAGCTGGCCGCACGGCTCAAGAGTGAGCGCGGAAGCGTTATCGTCGCCGCGGCGGACACGTTTCGCGCGGCGGCAATCGAGCAGCTTGAGGTGTGGTGCGATCGCGCCGGCGCCGACATCATCAAGCAATCGCAAGGCTCCGATCCCGCCGCCGTCGCGTTCGACGCGGTCAAAGCGGCGGTCGCGCGCAAGACTGGCACGGTGCTGATCGATACGGCCGGGCGCCTTCAAACTAAAGTTAATTTGATGGAAGAGCTCAAAAAAATTGCACGCGTCGTCGCGCGCGAGTTGCCCGGCGCGCCGCATGAGACGTGGCTCGTACTCGATGCGAACACGGGTCAGAATGCGCTCAGCCAGGCCTCGATTTTTGGCGACGCGGTCCCGCTCACCGGAGTGGTGCTGGCCAAGCTCGACAGCACGGCGAAGGGCGGGGTGGTGGTCGCGGTGGCGGAGCGGCTCAAGATTCCGGTGCGGTTCGTGGGGCTCGGCGAAGCGATCGAGGACCTGCGCGAGTTCGACGCGCGCGAATTTGTTGACGCGCTGTTTGCAACTGACGACGCAGGAGAGCAGAGTTCCAGCGGCTCTTATGCAGCTTGACAGCGTAGTTTATCGAAATTTAAACTAAAGGTAGAAGATTTCCTCTCATGGCCATAGATGTCTTAAAGCAACTAGACGAACGAATTCAAGCTTCCGTTGCGCGTATCCAGCAATTGCGCAAGGAAAACGAACAACTCGCGCAGAAGCTTGCCGAAATGGAAAAACGCTATGCCGACGCGTCCGGCATGGTGAAGCAGCTGACCGCCGAGCGCCAGCAGCATGAAAATGAGCGCAACGACGTGCGCACGCGGATCGAAAAAATCCTCACCCGCTTCGACGGGATCGATCTTGGATAGAGAATGAAGGGCGTCAACGTCCAGATCATGGGACAAAGCCTGACCGTCGCCAGCGAGGCGGGCGACGACTGGGTCAAGTCCCTGGCCGAGACGGTGGACGAGAAGATCAAGGATATCCGCGCCGGGAGCCAGACGATCAATTCCGTGAACCTGGCAATCCTGGCTGCGTTAAATTTCGCCGAGGAGCTCGAACACCTGCGCCGGGAGCATCAGGAGCTGGTGGATCGAATCGCGGCGATGAATAAACGGCTGTCCGCGGCTATCGACGGCGAATCGATGACATGACTTCAATCGTCGTCACAGCGCGCGGCATCCGAGAGGTAGAGCGATTTCGGACGGGGGCGGGAATTGGAATTGTGGATCTCGAGAGCAGCCTAAACGCGGTGCTTACAGGAATGAGGCCCGTGCGATATTTTTCGACCGCAACCAAGGCTTTCGCGACGCAACGTTTCGCGGATACAGGCCGGCTGTCAGCCGGTTCGAGAATGACAACGACACGCGCGCGTGACGGCAACCAGAAACGATACGGCGCAATCGAGCAGTTAAACCCGCTCCCGCCATGGCAACGACTGTGGCGGACGAAAAGAAAAATCTTCGCGCGATCATGATCGCATGCCGCGCCGCGCTGCCCGGCGAGCGTGCGGCGGCGATGTCGGAAATCGTCGAGCGTCAAGTGCTCGCGAGCGAGTCCTATCGCGACGCATCCGCAATTGTTCTATACGCCGCAATCGGCAACGAGGTTTCAACTGACCGCATTTTGTCCGACGCGCTCGCGTCGGGACGCGCTGTCTTCTATCCGCGGGTTGATACTGCGAATGGCACGATAGTCGCGCGACGCATTCGCGATCGCGCCGAGCTTGTCCGCGGTGCGTATGGAATCCTCGAGCCGCCCGCGTCGGCGGAAGTTCTCGACCGCAAAAGTTTCGCGAAAGTTCTCGTGTGTGTTCCCGGCGTTGCCTTCGGACTCGAAGGACAGCGGCTGGGCCGTGGCGGGGGTCATTATGATCGTTTCATCGGCCAACTCGGCGGCGAAGCGATCACTGTGGGGCTCGCCTATTCATTCCAGCTGCTCGATCGAATCCCCGAGACGGGTACCGACCGGCGGCTTAACTTCATTGTGACCGAGTCCGCGATTCATCGTGCCTGCGAAGCGCCACTGCCAGCACGCCGAATGCGGACGAAGGAGGTAAACCCGGGTGGCTCTAATCATGGCAATCCTGGGATTCATAGTTGGTGGCGCGGTCTTTTTCATTTGGGGAATAACGAAACAGCGTAACGACGCCGTTAACCTGGAGGCCGCGCGCGCTCAGGCCGAAACAATAACCAAGGAGGCTCAAACCAAGAGCCAGCTAGTAGTAAAGGAGGCTGAACTTAAGGCGAAGGATATGGTGGTCGGCGCGAAGGCCGACGCCGAACGCGAGATGCGCGATCGCAGGCGCGAGATTGCCGCGATCGAGCAGAAACTCGAAGCACGCGAGGAGACTTTCGAAAAGCGCCAGGAAGCATTCGAGCGGCGCGAAGCCGATCTTGAATCGGCGCGATCAAAGTCTGCGCGCGCGCGAGAAAAGTCTCACCGACAAGGAAGAAGTACTGCAGGCGCATATCGACGAGGCTCGGACCAAGCTCGAAGCCGTCGCCGGGCTGACCCGCGAGGAAGCCAAGCGCTCGCTGATGGACGAGATGATCGGATCGGCGCGCACCGACGCCGCCAAGCACATTCGAATCGTCGAGGAAGAAGCGCGCGAAGAGGCCGACCGCCGCGCCAAGCGCGTCGTCGCGATCGCGATCGAGCGGCTGGCGGGCGAGTTCGTCGCCGAGCGCACGGTCTCGGTGATCGCGCTGCCCAACGACGAGATGAAGGGCCGCATCATCGGCCGCGAAGGCCGCAACATCCGCGCGATCGAGGCAGCCACCGGCGTCGATATCATTATCGACGACACTCCGGAGGCGGTCGTGATTTCGTGCCACAATCCGATTCGCCGCGAAATTGCGCGCGTCGCGCTGATGCAGCTCATCTCGGACGGACGCATTCATCCGGGCCGTATCGAGGAAGTCGTGCGCAAGGCCGAGCAGCAGGTCGAGGAATCGATTCGCGAGGCCGGTCAGCGCGCGATCATCGAGGTCGGCGTGCACGGAATCCATCCCGAACTGGTCAAGCTGCTCGGGATGCTCAAGTATCGCTACAGCTACGCGCAGAACGTGTTGATGCATTCGATCGAAGCGGCGTTCATCTGCGGTGCGATGGCGGCGGAGCTGGGGCTCAACGAAAAGCAGGCTCGCCGCGCCGCGCTGCTGCACGATATCGGCAAGGCGCTGACGCATGAGGTCGAAGGATCGCACGCGTTGATCGGCGGCGAGATCGCGCGCAAGTACGGCGAGTCGGCGAAGATCGTAAACGCGATCGCGGCGCATCATGAGGAAGTCAAAGCCGAGACGATTCTGGCGCCGCTAGTCGATGCGGCCGATGCGCTCTCGGGCGCGCGTCCGGGAGCGCGGCGCGAGGTGCTCGAGAGCTACGTCAAACGGCTCGAGGATCTCGAGACGATCGCGAAGTCGTTCAAGGGCGTCGAGAAATGCTTCGCGGTGCAGGCGGGACGCGAGATGCGCGTGATCGTCGAGCCGAGCCAGGTCTCGGACGAGGACACCTCGATGCTGGCGCGCGACGTCGCGCGCAAAATCGAAACCGATATGACGTACCCGGGCCAGATTCGGGTCACGGTCATCCGCGAGACGCGCGCAACCGAGCTCGCGAAATAGCAGTTACGCAATTCAAATCGGAGGCCCGATCGCGAAATCGCGATCGGGCCTTCGTGCTTTAGCAGTATGCTCCGACTGCTCTAGCCCATTGCGTTGTTGTCCAGCAGTTATACTTCTGTCAACCTGATGCGGAAATGCGAGTCCTGATTCTGTCTCTCGCGCTCTGCTGTTTGATGGGGTGCAGCACCTGGGAGGGGGTTCAGGACGATCCTACTCACCATCAGAAGATCGTGACAGCTGCCGCCCGCGGTCTCGACGCATGCCAATCCCGCCTGGATGAGCTTGCGCGCGCGAACGTCACGATGCTCGAACACAGCCGGCAACTTATGCTGACTCTCTTCAGCTTCGGTTATGTACCGTCCTATGTATGCGTCGGCACAGTCCCGTATGACGGCTCCAATGCGCCGGCAGACTCGAGCAACCACTAGAAAAGGGGTTTCCGGATATGTCTCTACGTCTCAGGCACATACTTTTCGTCTTGTGCTTTGTCTCCGGCTGCTCCGTATACATGGAAGCGACGCGTCCAACGCCCGTCGAATTGGGGAAGTTCCATCCCGGTGACAGCCGCTCCTCCATCACGCAGGAGCTAGGTGCGCCGGTCACTACCAGCAAAGGCGGAGGCGGCACGAGCTGCGATTTATACTTGCTTTACACCAGGGGCTACGGCGTCGCGGGTAAGGCACCGATAGCGGTCGGCGAACTCGCAGCCGATGTCTTCACAGTAGGCCTGGCGGAGATCGTCCTGTCGCCCACCGAGGCCGCCACCAGAAATGAAAAGAGGACAGTATGGTTCTGCTATCAGAATGACGCGCTCCTGAACGTGACCGTAAAGAGTGCGGCGGCCGAGGCGTCAACGTCCGCGACGCCGACACCGTCCCCAGCGTCCACACCGACAGATCTCACAACACCGGTGGGGTCAAATCCCACAACTGCGACACCGAGTGCGACTCCGTCCAGCGGCGAACAGTCTGAATGAACTCCAGCCTCCGTGCGTTAGCGCGCCGCTTCGGTTACGTTTTCAATGTCGCAATGTTTGAAGCCGAACGCGATCGCCGGGACTGATTTCGAACGAACTCGGCTGCGCGATTGTCTCCGGCTGCCGTTTCGCAAGTACGAATTCACGACGCCGATGAGTCCCGCCCATGCCGCGCGCATTCTTCAAGAGAACGTCGAGCCGCCGCGCAAGTGGGGATGGCCGACTTCCAGCAAGCGCGGATATTTCGAGGGCAAAGTCGCGGGCAGCCGTTTCAAATTCCATCGCGTCGCCGGCTACCAGAATTCGTTCCTGCCGATAATCGAAGGAAGCTTCCGCCGCGACGCCGTGGGAACGCTGGTAACCGTAAACATGCGGCTGGTGTGGCTGGTCGTCCCGATCTGGATCGGCATAGTAGTCTTCCTGGCATGGAGTTCCGTGAGCGTCGATTCCGTAGTGGCCGGCCCCTTCGGCGTGCGCGTGGTGGTGATCGCAATGACGCTCTTCATCTACCTGGTCGCGACCGTCCCCTTCGCGATCGAGTCGCGAATCGCAATGAAGCGCCTGCTGGAGCTACTGAGGTCGGGACCAGTGCCGTTGTCATCGTGAACGCTCCGCGCTTTACCGCGCGCGAAGTCAGCAGCTATCATCGCTCCACGATGCCCACGACGCGCGAAGTCCTCGATGCGACCATCGCATTGGAAAAACAAAGCATGGCGCTCTACGCGCGCTTCGCGAAAATCTTTGCGAGCGAGCCTTCTCTGCAGGATTTCTGGTTCGGGATGGCGCGCGACGAGGCCCGCCACGTCGGCGCACTCGACCTCGTCACCACCGTGCTCGACCAGGAAGCGATGCTCGACAAGCCAAGTCCAATCTCGCTCGAAGACGCGACTATCGTGCGGCTGCGCGCGCTGCTCGAAAAGTCGCAAGCCGACGCGACGCCCGGAATCAAGCTCGATCGCGCGCTTGAGATCGCGCTCGAAGTCGAGGAAACCGAACTCGAAGATCTCGTATCCGATCTGCTGAAGGCTTTGCAGGCGCCCGACGAGTACGAGCGATGCCTGCGGCTGCTGGTCCACGACCTCGGCGAGCTGAGCTACATGATCGAGCGCCACTCGGCCGATCCCGCGCTGCTCTCGCGATGCGACGCGCTCGTCAATCGTCACGCCGAGACGCTGCGCCACACCTCGATCAGATAGCGCCGCCAGCGTGCGGTGGCGCGCGCGACGGGCGTTGGTTATATTTCAGGGCTGCGCTGAGGAGTGGCCAAATTGGTAAGGCACCTGACTCTGGATCAGGCGATTGTAGGTTCGAGTCCTACCTCCTCAGCCAACGTGACTCGCATGCGCGCCGCCGATGAAACGCGCGCGACGATGGTCCCATCGTCTAGTGGTTAGGACACCGGCCTCTCACGTCGGGAACGCGGGTTCGACTCCCGCTGGGATCACCAAAATTTATCGAATTCCGCCAGCGACCTGATTCAGGGAACCGCAGCCTCTGCAGCCCGAGCGAGCCCAAGGAGAGAGGACACTCGTTGTGTATGGACGTAATCATTAGAGTTACTCTCGACCTTGAATGCGAGTTGCGATACGAAGTGCCGGGGGATTGGCCTCAGTGAAACGACTCTGCTCCGATCCGTTACTGTTACTGCTAGCGCTAATCTGTGCGTTCTCCGTCGCGGGTTGCGGCGCAGCGAGTCAACCTGTGCCCGGATCGCAGAACGCCTCGACGACCGACACGGAGACATCATCTGCGATCTGTCGCGGCTTCCGCTCCCGCTCGACCTTTGCCGACTGCCGGATCTTCCGCCCGCCAGCATGCTTTCCAAACCGGGTTACACGCAGCTCGCGGTTTCGCTGACGGACCAGAACGGCGCGCCGATTGACGGCTTGAAACGATCCGACTTCACCGTGCAGTCCGGTGCGAATGCGGATCCAATTATTTATTTTCGCCAGGAATCTAGCCTTCGCGACCCCGGTCTCGCTGGTTATTGTTGGCGATGTTTCCGAAAGCATGTACCTGAAGACCGTCGCGTCGTCCCGAGAATCTTCAGAAGGCGCGAAGCTCCCTGAACCAGGCTGAAGAGCAGCTCAATCAATGCGACGAAGCCGCGCTGGTTCTGATCGGGGGCAAATACCAGACCCCATCGCGCGACTCGATTGAGCGAGAGCCCCAGACTCAGCCCCCTCTCGGTGCCATAACGCTCGCGCAGTCATTCACGACGGACCAATCGCTGGCGCTGCAAAAAATGTATTCCGTGATTCCTTCCGGCGAGAAACGGCTCTCGGATGGCCTCAGGATGGGGCTTGAGACGCTCGCTGGTGCACATTATCCGAATCGCGCGCTGGTCCTGATGACCGATGGTCTCGATCAGGCGGCAATCGACCAATGTGCTCCGTTGCTCGCGCAGATTCGCGAGAGCGGCGTCTCTTTCTGGGTGATCGGAATCGGCGAGCCCGACGGGCTGGAAGGCGTTTTGGCAAAACTGCGCGGCACCACTCGGATCGACGCCGGCGCCGTAAAGAAGTTAGCCGCAGATGGCGGCGGATGGGCGCTGTTCGCCAAGCCGGTGGATTCAGACCAGGGATCTTCGCTGGCAGACGCCGTCACCACCATCAACAAGGAACTCGGCAGCGGCTATGCGTTGGGCATCGACGGCTCGCCAGGAAAGACCGCGCCGATCGTGTCTCTCGCGAACAATTCCGGCGCGGTGGTCCGCGCCGATATGGTGCCGTCAGAAATGCTCGCCGAGGCCGCGCCGCGGCCCGCCACACCGCAGCGGGAGGTCGGCACTGCGAAAGATATCGTTGCGCCCGAATCGATTCGCACTCTTCCTGGCTATACCGAAATCGCGGCGACAGTCGCGAAACCCGACGGCAGCTATGTCGAGGGATTGAGCAAGAGCGATTTCAAGCTTTCCGTCAATGGTGCTCCGCTACCAATCGATTTTTTTCGCGCTGGCGAGGAATCTCCGGCGACTGTCGGAATCCTGGTCGACACCTCCGGCAGTATGACTCCGAAGCTGCCGCAGGCTCGTGCCGCAATCGAACAGTTCGTAAAGACTCTCGACCCACAAGACGACGTGTTCCTGTTCGCGTTTTCTAGATAAACCATATCGGCTGCAACCCCTGACGAACGACCACCAGGCCCTGATTCAACGGCTCCCCATTCTTCACGCATACGGCCAGACCGCGCTGTTCGATACGATCAAGCAAGGTATCTCCGAGGTCGAGCAGTCCCACAGTCAGAGAAAAGTATTGCTGGTGATAACCGACGGCATGGACAACACGAGTTCTTCGACCGCTGATGAGGTCGTGCAGGCAGCGAAGAGTAGCGGCGTGCTTGTGTACTCAATCGGAATCGGAAATCCGAACGCGCCCTGCCGCGGACAGAACGTCGCGATTGGGCCCTTTGTTATTGGCGGGCGATGACATCGAACATGTCGATGCCGACACGCTCTCGAGACTTGCCAGCGCGAACGGCAGCAAGAGTTACATCATCCAGAAAGTTGGCGACGGCGCGGCGCTGAAAAAAGCATGCGAAGAAATCGCGGACGACCTACAGCGACCGGCATTCGTACGCCGTCGGGTTCATCGCTCACACTCCCGCCGACTACGCACCGACGACGATATCGATTGCCCTGCAAGTTCCTGCTCATCCGGACTATCTCGTCAAGCGCCAAAATTAATTCCGGCGGTGGCCACCGCTGAGGCAGTGCCAACTGGGATTACCAAGCAGACCCATCGCGCCCAGTAATTGCTCTATCGTCCGAGCGCCTTCAGCTTTGCGTCGAACTCGACGATTAGCGGTGCGAACAGTTTCGGGTCCTCGCCGTGCATCGAATGCGGCGTTCGCGGAAACGATTTGTATTCGATCGAATTGCCGGTTTGCGCGACCAGTTCGCATACGCGCTTTGCCTGCACGTCCGCAGCAGCGCCCGAGCAGGTGACCGTCGCTCTCATCGACGAGCCGAAAATGGTGCGTGTACAGCACCGGGCATTTGACGCTCGCCAGCATCCGCGCGTGATCGCAGCTGGCGAAGACCGAACCTTCCCAGAATGCGCGCCCCCACTCCGGATCGTATTCTTTCATCCGCTGCGGAATCTGGCCGTCGGCAGTGAACATCATCGGAACAATTGCGCGCGACAGCCACTCCGGCAGCTCCGTCTTCGCGGCCTCGAGCATGCCGGCCCAATCGCCGACGCTCCACTGATCGCCAAGATATTTGCTCATCAGCGAAAAAATCGGTCCGATGGATTGACGGATCGACGGTCCACAAGATGTATTGACCTCCGACGAGAACAGCGGCGGATCCTCGTAAACCGCGCCGCGGATCGTGCCAGGTGCCGCGTACGCCGAGAGCCACGCCGATATGACGCCTCCCGACGAGAGCCCGCTGACGATCACCGGTCGCTTGATCACCAGCGCGATGAACCGCACGAGGTCGTTGCCGAAGTTATCGACGGTGTAGCGTCCCGGCGTTCTGCTCGATCGTCCCTGCCCGCGCAAGTCCACTGCGAAAGCCTGAAAATGCTCCGCCAGCAGGCCCATCGCAGCCTCATAGCCCCACCACGATTCCGTTTGTCCAGGAATCAGCAGCAACGCCGGCTTGTCGGCCGCTCCGGCAACCGCGAAGTTGATAACGGCGTCGCCAGTGTCGATCGTTTTTTCGGGATACGCGTGAGCGACGTACGTCGCCGCCGGATTGTCTGGCCCAAACTGATGCGACTTCACGATTTGCTCCCTTCAATCAGGCTCATTTTCAGGTTCTCCATTTGTAGTGACCGCTACCATACGAATAGCGGGGTGACAAAACTACAGCTTTCTCGACCCTTGCAATCGAAAGGTCAGCGAACTGCTTTGATCCTAGGCAATCGCGATGGCACTTCAATTGCTTCCTTACGGAATCAAAACGATTGAAGTGAAGATCCTTATGAATATCCAGCAGGCGACCAGGAATTACGAACGCTGGATGCGTAGCCACACCAGCGTCATCGAATCAGATCTTACAAGCAAGCATCAGAAGATGAGGAGCGATCTGTTTTTGTTTTTTCGCGGCACCTTCTTTCGATGGGCTCAAAGGTGGCCGGAAATCTGCGCCGGCCTCAAGCATGCGCCCAAGGTTATCGCAGTCGGCGATCTCCACGTTAACAGCTTCGGCACCTGGCGCGACGCGGAAGGCCGCATGGCATGGGGCGTGGACGATTTCGATGACTCCTATCCGTTGCCTTATACCAGTGACTTGGTCCGTCTCGCGACGAGTCTTAAGATAGTCAACGACCTCGGCGAATTGACCATCAAGTTGAAAACTGGCTGCGAAATTATTTTAGAGAGCTATGAACGCGCTCTGAGAGCTGAAGGATGTCCGATCGTACTAGCCGAACATCAAGCGATATTGGAGCACCTTGGCTTCGAATCAATCGACCCGCCTGATGACTTCTGGAAAAAATTAAATCGACGCCCGTCGGCTAATGGAGAGGTACCGGCCGATGCGAAGCGCGTTCTGAAGGAGATGCTACCACACGAAATTCATAGCTATAAAATTGTCTTGCGAAAGGCCGGCCTGGGTAGCCTCGGACAGAAGCGCTTCGTAGCAATCGCCGAGTGGGACGGCGGTTGCATTGCGCGGGAGGCGAAAGCGATAGTTCCATCGTCATGCGCCTGGCTCAATGGACACGCTGGCAATGGAAATAATGGCAATAGCGGCACGTCTAACAATCCTTACTATGAGCGCGCGATCAAAGGTGCCGTGCGCGCGCACGATCCGTTTCAGAAAACCATTGGCCGATGGATTATCCGGCGGCTTTCGCCCGATTCTAACCCGGTCGAGATAGCATGCCTGCCCAAGAAGCGCGATGAGGAAGTGCTCCTACAGGCAATGGGTACCGAAGCCGCCAACGTACACTTGGGATCCAGGCATCACGTGAAAGATATCCTGAGAGACCTTCATCAAAGAAAATCAAATTGGCTGCGCGCAGCTGTCAAAGACATGGCCAAGGCTATCGAGAAGGACTGGAAGGACTACCGGGATAGTTAGTGGCGACACGCACCTGCGCTGGCGCCAAGCTGGATCTCAAACCGATTCGCCGCGGCATGCATGCCCCCAAGAATAACTCCAAAGCGCGCAATTTCAAGTAATTTCGCGTGCAACGAATCGCCGCCCCGTTCGTATTCTAAGGTGAGTACATTTTCGGGGTTTTGAAAATGAATTCTAAGCATCTCTCGCGAACTGCCATTATCACGCTCGCCGCTGCACTCTCCGTGGTTACAATGACCGGCTGCTTCGGCAGCCCGCGCGCAACCGATACAGTTGCCGGCGCCGCACTCGGTGCCGGGACCGGCGCGCTGATTGGCGGCTCTGAAGGCTCACCGGGAACCGGTGCTCTCATCGGCGGCCTCGGCGGTGGCGCCGTCGGCTACCTCGTCGGCACCGAGACAGAAAATTACTACGGCTACCGGGGCTACGGCCCGTACGGTTACTATACCCGCCGGCTGACTGATCGCGCAGTTTGCCGATCAATGAATGCAGGTCTGGCTCGCGTCGCCGAACACGTTGTTGAACCATAGGTCTCCATCGCAGCTCGGATTGTTGTCGATCAGATCCGACGTGCCGCCGTTGCCCGCTGACGACATGTTCGTGATCTGATTGTTCGAGCTGCCTTCTTCGACCGTGATTCCCGCGCCCGAATTGCCGTTGGCGCCCGAGCTCGAGACGTGATTCAGATCGCTGCCCTTGCTGCCTTTGCACTTTCCTTCTTTATGGCATCCGACCAGCAATCCAATCTTTCCGTTGTTATTCAGCGCTGAGGTGAAAATCTGGTTCTGATTCGCCGTATTCAACCACACCCCGTAGCCGGTGTTGCTGTTGATAGTGCAGTTCGTGATCGTGTTCACGTTTGACGACGCCATGATCATGCCGTTGCCTGCATTGCTGATCGAGTCGCAATTCATAATGCGGTTGTTGCTGCCGCCTTGAACGTCAACTCCCGTTCCGCCGTTGAAACTCGCATTGAAGTTCGCCACCGTCACGCCGCTGGCGTTTTGCAGAAGAACTCCGTCGCCCCCGTTGCCGGTAGGATTGAAATTGTTGCCGCCGATTTGCCGGAACAACTCGATCACCACGTTATTAGCATCGTCTTCAAGCCCGACGCCCCAACTATTGATGATCGCCTGCCCGCTTTCGGTGCTATCGGTACCCTGCACGGTGGTGTCATGCCCGCTATTCAGAATCACGATACCTGTGCCCGTGCCATTCCCGATTATCGCATGCCCCTGCAAATCCAGGATGACGTGGTCGGCGCTCACTTCGAGGCAATTCCCGCCCTTGGTCAGCCCCTGGCTGGCATCGAGGTCATTGACGACGGTAAAGGTCCCCGTCTGCGTGATGGTGCATCCACATGAAGAAATCGACGACGTGCACGCGGTCGGCTTCGGCGCCGCAGTCGCCAGCCCGGTCATAGTGACGAGTATGGCAAGCGTAGAGATGCCAATGGCTCGTATCGCCTGAACTAGATTCATTTTAGATGTTTTTGTGATGTTATGCATCATTTTGTATATTTTATATTCCTAACTCATTCTCCATACAAGACAAAACTTCCGAAACTCAACGCAAATCGAGTCGCGTGAATAGTGTATTTAATCCCTGCTCTATCATCCGTTAATGCCTTGGTAACGTTCGTTTGGCAGTAACAGACGAACTCAAAATCTGCCCTCAGAGAGGAGACCATGCGGAAGTCCGCGATCGTAGCGTTGATAGTAATGGCCGGGATGATCAGTCCCATTCAATTCGCAGTGTCATATGCGCAACCCGCTCCGGGGGCAGCGGCGAGCAGCTCCGCAAGCCAGATGGCAGACAAGGACTCGGCCATGAAGTCGCTGGCGGCCGCCAAGAAAAAATTTCGGATGATGCGCAAACACTCTTCACAAGACCCTCATGCGCAGGCTGATTTGGACAGCCAAATCAAACAGATCAATGGCTTGATGGCCAAACTAAAAAAGGGTGAAGACGTTCCGCAAAGCGATGTCGATGCGGCAGTAGCGACGCCGACTGGAATGCATTGATTCAGTAGAAAGAATAGACCTTGGCTGCCGCTCTATGGCGTCAGCCGACGGGCCGGCGACGGTGCGCTCGCTGGCCCGTTTTTTATTGCGCGCGCTCCCATGCGACGGCAAGGGTAGAGCTCAGATCCCTTGCGTGCCTGCACCATGTAAAAATTCCCAAAGTTCCAAATCTCCGACATTTCCCTCCGCGCAATTTTTTCAAGAATTCCGTCGAAATCTCGTCGCATCAATGATTCCCAACGCGGGCCCCGAAATTGCTCCAACATCGTCATCGAGCCGATCACGGAACCAACTCGTAACCATTCAGGGGTAACCAACTATGATCCCGTCCAACCGTTCAACCGCGCGCGCAACCACCGCAGCCGCGACTCTCCTCGGCGCAATCTTTCTCGCGACTCCGTTGTTCGCGGCGTCGAGCGACAACATGGCCTCCACCAAGCCACGCACCGCCGCTTCGCACCAGGAATTAGCATCGACAGGCTCGCCGGAATCTCCCGCAGCCGGAAACGTCGAGACGCATATCCGCGACCTCCACAAAAAGCTCCAGATCACCGATGCGCAGAAGACCCAGTGGGACGCGCTCGCACAGGTGATGCGCGATAACGCGCAGAAAATGGCGGATCTCGAAAAACGCCGCGCCGCCGACGCCAAGTCGATGACCGCGGTTGACGTCGTGAAATCTTACTCCGAAGTGATCGACGCCCATGAAGATGGAATGAAGAAGTTCGTCCCGGCGTTCGAGGATCTCTACAACAGCATGTCGGACTCGCAGAAGAAGATCGCGGACTCACTCTTCCGAACCCGCGCGCGCACTGAAGCTCGAAAGGAAGTCAGCAAGGCGAGCTAGAACCGACAGCCGCCTCCGACAATGGAGTTGATGATGAAAACCTCGACTAGTAACAGCAATCATTCGCGGACCGCATGCGCGAGATTCGGGAAAATCGTTTCGGCCGCCGCCTTTGGACTTTTAATCGGCGCATTCGCAATCGGCTCGGTGCATGCCGACGATCATCATGGCGATCACGATCGCGGCCACGGCCACTGGGGGCACGAGCACGAATACCGTGGACGCGGCTACTACCGCGGACCCGATTACGCTTACGGAAACCCGCGATTACTACTACGCACCCGCACCCGACTACTACTATCAGCCGGAACCTTACGACTACGGCTACTACCCGCCGGGGCCCGGGTATGGGTACTACAATGAGCGTCCATCAGAGGGCATCCTTCAATTCTTCGGCCTTTGATTTGGGCTGTCCGGGGATGTCCTTTTCAGCCTGATGCCGGCGAGCTTTCTATGCTACTCTCATCTCATCTTGTTCCCCTTCCCGCTCGGGAAGGGGTTAGGGGTTAGGTTGTCGGCGGTCATGATCAAATCAAAAACAACTTTTGACGGAACGAACCCACCCGTAGTGGTGGACTGCTCCAACACCCACCACATGTTGTGCGAACCGCTTCCTTTCGAGTCTTTCGTTCGCCGCCGCCGGCTGTGAATCAGCGCAACAAGTTACCCCCTCTATCTTCGAAAGTGAAATTAGCGTACTCTGATTGTCTAACGCTCGGATTGTTCCATTCTCTAAGCTTGGGAATTAGCCCAAGTTTTCTGTACGAGAGCTTCCCGGCAAATACTTACGGAGGGCAAAAATGCCCAGCAAATTGTACGTAGGCAATCTCGCCTACTCGGTGTCCAACAGCGATCTGGAAGAACTGTTTTCACAAGCAGGCCAGGTTCAAAGCGTGGCGGTAATCACGGATAAGTTTTCCGGCCAATCGAAAGGCTTCGGCTTCGTCGAAATGGCAAATGCGGAAGATGCGTCCAAGGCAATCCAGACCCTGAACGATACTGATCTGAAGGGAAGGAACATCAAGGTTAGCGAGGCCAAGCCCCGCGAATCGAGCTTCGGCGGCGGCGGTGGTGGCGGTGGCAACCGGCGCGGCGGTGGCGACAATCGCGGCGGCGGAGGCGGCGGCCGCTGGTAGTAAATTGACCTGAAGGCTGAGCGGGCACACGATGCCCGCTCAGTCATTTTTATCAGGACGCGCGACTCCCAAAGTCTCGCGAGCCTCACATTCTCAAAAATTGGCGTCGAGCTCCCGTTCTGGGAGTCTGACATGAACTTCTCACGTCGCAATCAGGAGGGCCGGTGCCCAGAATATATGTAGGAAATCTCGCCGAGTCAGTTACGCGCGATGAACTGCGGGCGCTCTTCTCTAAAGTCGGCCGAGTCTCCGGCGCGCTGGTGATAACCGACAAGCTTACCGGCAAATCGCGTGGATTCGGCTTCGTCGAAATGGTTGAAGTCGAGGACGCGATCAACGCCGCCGTCTATTTCAGCGGCACCGAACTCGAAGGCCGCAAAATTCACGTCGATCCATTCCGGCCGCAGGAACCCGGCGCGGCAAAATATCGCGGCGAACGCAAACGCCGCGCCCCCGCCAAGCGCAGCAGCAACGGTACTGCGTAACCGATTTGTTGAAAGGAAAAATTTAATCAGGAGTTGATATGCGCGAAGAGAGTTTGCCGCCGTGGAGAACGCATGATTGGAAAGTCCGCACCATCGAATCGATTGCACCGGGCGGCGGCTCGCGCTTGGCGTTCACCTGCCGAAGTTGCGGCAGGATATTCAATCAAACCACGATTAACAGCCGCACCTGGGCGGTTGACGAGGGCGGCGTCGCGCTAAACGATACGGTGACCAACCGCTGGCTCGCGGAAAGCTGCACGCGCAAACCGTCGGACACGGACGAGGACGACCGCAAGCTTTTCAAGAACGGTCCCGCGCTGTAAAATCACAATCTTCCTCGTAGTCTTTTGTAAAGGATGGCGCGATTGAAAATTAATTTATGGATAGTCGCGTTTGGCGCGCTGCTGTTATTCCCGCTCGCTGCTCCCGTTCGCGCGCAAGCGCCGATGCCGGTATCGGTTTCTTCAGATGACGCGACCGCGTCAGTTAAAACGATCATCGATCAGTCGATCGTCGTCTTCAAAGACCGCCAGCTTTCCGCGCCCGACCGCGAGCAGAAGCTGCGTTCGATTGCCGAGAGCCACTTCGATTTCCAGGAGATGGCAAAATCGGCCATCGGATATCATTGGAAAACTTTGACCCCCGCGCAGCAGACCGAGTTCGTCCCCCTGTTCACGACTTTTATCGAGGACGCGTACCTGTCGCGGATCGAATCCTATTCGGTCGAGAAGATTAACCAGCAGATCCAATCCTCGATGATTCAATTTACCAAGCAGACCAGCACCGGCCCCGACTACGCCGAGGTCTTCAGCACAGTCGTGTTGCAGGATCGCAAGGACCCGATCGCGGTCAACTACGAGATGCGCCACGACGGCAGCGAGTGGAAGATTTACGACATCACGATCGACGCGATCAGCGTAATCGCCAACTACCGCAACCAGTTCAATCGCGTCCTCAACAGCGACGGCTACGACAAGCTGGTCAGCATAATCCGCCAGAAAATCCAGGGCCTCCAGCAACAAGCCACCAACTAGCCCGAGCATGATTGTCCGCCATCCTTCGAGGGAAGGGTTAGTCCGAACAATCCGGTCCCCCTTCCCACTATGGGAAGGGGTCAGGGGTTAGGTTGCTTCCCCTCTTGCCCCATCTTCATCGTGCCGACAATCGGCACGCCCATCGGACCTACCGGAATATATACTTCCGTATGATTGGGTGAGTTGACCATCCTCTGCTGCGCCTGGATCGCCTCGTACTGAACATAGAGCGGCGTCAGTTTCTGGTTAATTGTGTCCATCGCTTTGGCGACGCCTTCTGCTTCGGCTTCCCGGATCTGCGCCTTTGCTTTTGCAGTCTGGATTTCGATGGTGGTCTGTTCCAACACCTGCGTAGCCGCCAGTTTGTTCGCCACAGACTGCGCCACTGTTTCGGGATATTGGATATTGCCGATCACGACGCTGATGATCGTGAACGGGGTGCCTTGAGTCAGCTTTAAGATTCGGTCCTGCACGGCCGATCCGATGGTATCGATGTTGTCCTTGATATCGAGCCCATCGTACTTTTGAACCTCGTCGCGCGTGTAAGTCCGAAATGGTTCCTTGATGAAGTTGTTGTAGGCGGACGCGAGTGGATTATCTCCGGTCTCGCCGTACTTTTCGACGAAGACCTTGACGTTCTCAGGATCGATCTTCCACAGCAGATGCGCCTGGAACTCGATATGAAGATTGTCCTTGGCGAGCACCGCGGTCGGGCCGACGAACTGTTCCGTACTGGTATTCGGCGTCACCGAGATGTTGGTGACTTCGAGCATCCAGCCCAACCCGGTTGAAGTCGGTCCTGTTTGGAGTTCATAGAATCGCGCGGGCATCGTGTAGGGATGCTTGGTGACGTAGCCGACGTAGCCCGCGGGCGTAGATGGATTCGAGCATCCGATGATACCAAGCGCCAACAACGCAAGTAGTCGTCGCATTCTTCTCTCCCCCAAGAGTCCCCACGCACATGACGCAGGGCGAGTTGCTATTTTCCCCCTGCGCGACCGCTACTTGCCGGAGCCGGACGCGGTCAGGTCGTGTGACGGATGCTTCGGGTCGTCGCTGGTGATGCTCAGCGTCTGCGATGGAGTAGCGCCTTTGGTCGTCGGCATGAAGTGCACCGAGATGTTCCGAGTCTTGCCCTTCGACAGAGTGAAAGTGCCGCTGCCGGTGACGGTAAATGGCGAATCCAGGGCTCCGACACTTACCTGAAGAGGGGCCTTGCCTTTGTTTTTGATCTTGAGCTTCTTGCTCGCCTTCGAGTTGACCTTCACTGATCCGAAACTCAGGTTGCCCGAAACGCTCAACGTTCCGAACGGCGGCGTCGGAGTCGCAGTCGGCGTCGCGGTTTGAGTTGCGGTGGCCGTCTGGGTCGGAGTTGCAGTAGCCGTCGCGGTTGGAGTCGCAGTCGGCGTCGGGCTAAGTGTTGCGGTGGCTGTGATGGTAGTGGATGGAGTGGCCGAGATAGTTGGCGTTCCCGACGCGCCCGGAGTTGGCGTGTCGCTCGGGGTCGGGCTATTCGACGGAGTAGGAGTGCCACTGCCGGTTGCGGTCGCGGTATTAGTCGCGGTGGAGGTGGCGGTGGTAGCCGCGGTTGCAGTGGCAGTCGGAGTCGCAGTGGCCGTTGCGGGCGCAATCAGTCGCGCCTCGGCGATGTATGTGCCCCAATTGAGACCCACCGTCGAAGACGTCGCGAATTCCGCCGCCACCCAAATCGCGGTCTGATCATTGGGATCGACGCCCGCGCCTGAATAGTCACCCCATCGGAATGGACCGCCAGACGTGTCGTTGCTGCTGTAAGCCTTTGCACCCGCTTGAAAGAGCACGGGCGTTCCCAGCGTGTTGACCGGATCGCCGGCGAGGCGTCCATCGACATACGCCGACGGGAATTCGTTGGATGAAGATTGAGAGAAGGACGTGATCAGGTCGTCGGAGCTGTCGAGATCGACCGACGGATAGTAGTCGTAGAAATTCTTGGTGCCGAATGAGAAATCCTGGTGTACGACCGGACTCGCGCCGCCGGTCAGCACTTCGAAGAATTGAAGGCAACTGCGCTGCGTCGTGTCGCCCGACGGCTTGCACATGTCGTTTCCCGACGCCCATAGGATCCCGTCGCGATAGACCGCATCCAGGATACGCTCATCTCCCGTGTCTATACTGTGGGAACTGTTCTTCTGCGGTGCCGATGGGGGAAAGGTGAACGGCGTGACGCTCGCGATAGTGTCGTCGGCGATGCTTCCGGGAGGAACGCCGGTGACCGTCCAGATGTTCAGATCGCTGCCTAACGCCGAGACCATGAAGAGGGTTGAGGTTGACGAGCGGCTCTTGGCCGGAATGATTGGGAAATCGGAGTTGTCCTCGGCCGGCGGATTGAAATCCGTATCTATTGTCGCATCGCCAGCTAGCAGTTCGCTCTTGTTCCAAACCAGGAACTCGTTCCCCTCGTACGGACCCGTGTCGCAATCGGGATCGCATGAAAACGCATTGCCGCCAGTCACGATTTTGTCGTCGTTAAATCCGAGCGACGGCTGATCTGGGATTTCGCCAGGTGTCTCGACGGCATAAGTGTTGAATCCGTGGGCCGGATTCGAGTCGATCGATACTGCCAGCTCGAAAAATCCATTGTGGGCGGGGTCCATCGCGGTATCAGTCGTGTCGTAGATCAGAAACGAGATGTACCATCGGCCGGCCAGCGTGTCGTATTCGATTCTTGGATCGCTCGAAAATATGGTGGGGTTAACACCGAAAAGGCTGTTGAGGTTGAAGTTATCCAGGTCCGTGCCGCTCTTGTCGAAGACTCGACCTACGATGTTCGTCACTTCGATGATATCGTTCGGTCCCGCCGCCACTTGCGTATCAGGAGGCTCGCAATCGGGGCCGCATTGCGAATCCGGAAATGCGAGGCCGTTGAAGTGGGTCGAGAAGGTCGGCGTGGTGGCGCTTAATGCGAGCGTCACAAGCGAAGGAAGCCCGGGTAGTATCGCGCCGTTGTCGATCGCAGCCTTGCTCAGGCGATAAGCGACGGGATCTGCGACCCGACGAGGCCGCGAATGCCGGCCCACGCTCGCCGTCACGGGCGGCAACTCGAGTGGATAGACGGTTCCTGTTCGTATCGCGAGCCGATGCTGCATCGGATGGCTCGATTGAGGTGCGGCGCTGCTGCCTGCGCGTGCTGGCAGCGACGACCATGCCGCGATCAAGGCGCTGAATAAGGCGACGGCGAACGCCGCGACGATGCGTCGGGGCGTCCACACAGAATTGCTGCGGTCACTCATCTACTACCAAACGCCGATATAATGTATGCGAGAGCAGACCGTCGCTACAATCGTTCTTCTGCTCAAATGCACGGTGAGGTGAGATTAGCCGATGATTCTGAAAGTTGCACGCCTCGGATTCCCGTCTCTGCGGACTGCGTCCAGCCCGGTGCCGCCCGATCGAATCAAAACCAGGGACTTTCAGCAGCTGATCGACGACTTGATCGAGACTATGTACGAGTACAGCGGCGTCGGACTCGCGGCCCCGCAGGTACATCTGCCGATTCAGCTCGCCGTGCTCGAAGTGCATGACCATCCGCGATACCCCGACATGCCGCAGGTGCCGCTGACGGTCCTCGTCAATCCGGTGGTGACGATTCTCGACCGCACGACGGTCGAAGAATGGGAAGGATGCCTGAGCGTGCCGGAACTTCGCGGGCGTGTGCCCCGATTCAAGCAGTTGCGTGTGACGGCGCTCGGGCGCAACGCGGAGCCGATCGAAATCGTCGCGTCGGATTTCCACGCGCGCGTGATCCAGCACGAGACCGATCACCTGAAGGGCGAAGTTTATCTGGACCGAATGCCGGACATGCGCGCGCTGGGATTCCTGCAGGAATGGCAGCGCTACCTGCTGAAGCCGGACACGGAGAAATAACTCCACGTCCGGTTCCCCTTCCCGCTCGGGAAGGGGTTAGGGGTTAGGTTCTTCGCATCACTCTCAATGCCCGCGCAGGCTCACTTCGGCGGCGGCGGAATCACCGGCATCTTGCCGGTGGCCTTGAACTCCGCGATCGCCTTGCGCATCTCCTCATTCTGCGCCGCCAGGATTCCCTGCTCGTTCTGGACTTTCGAGAGCTGCGCCTTAAGTTGTTCGTTCTCGCCTTGAAGCTTGTTCAGTTGATCATTGAGCTGCGAAATCTGCTGCGTCTGCTGATCGATCTGCGTGCGATAGCCGTTCGAATAGAAATAGAAGACCACCCCGGCGATTATCGCCGCGATCAAGATGCCTATGAATAATCGTCCCATCGATTCACCGTCCTCCGAACTCAGATTAGCGCATCGCCATGCTGAAAAGACTGAATTGACTTCGCCGGTCAGCCGTCTCTACAATGCCGTGGATCAGAGAAACCCACTTCTGGTCAGGCGCGATTTGCAATACATTGACAATTATGCCCGATACCCGGCGCCGACCAACGCCGGCTCGATGACAGTTCGCATGCCGCAGGGGCTAGAGGCTTCATGATCGAGGTCCAGGAGCTAACCAAATATTTCGGCGCCACCCTTGCCGTTAATCACGTTTCGTTCAAGGTCGAGAAGGGCGAGATCATCGGATTGCTGGGCCCCAACGGCTCGGGCAAGACGACCATCATGCGGATACTGACCGGATTTTTCCCGGCAACGTCCGGGCGCGCGATGATCGGCGGACTCGACGTCGCGGAACATTCCCTCGAAACGCGGCGGCGAGTCGGCTATCTGCCCGAAAACATGGTGTTGTACCCCGACCTCAGCGTCGATGCGTTGCTCGAGTTCGGCGCCCGCGTCCGCGAGATAGATCCCAGGACCACGCGCGATCGAATCGAATTTTCGCTCAAGACCTGCGGCCTCAAGGACGTGCGGCGCAAGCTGATCGGCAAACTGTCGAAGGGCTATCGGCAGCGCGTCGGAATCGCGCAGGCAATCCTGAGCGATCCCGAAGTGCTGATCCTCGACGAGCCGACGGTGGGTCTCGATCCACGCCAGGTGGTCGAAATCCGCGACCTGATCCGTTCGCTGGCTGGGCATTCCACCGTACTGCTCTCGACCCACATTCTGCCCGAGGTCAACATGACCTGCCGGCGCGTCGTGATTATCGATCGCGGACGAATAGTCGCGCAGGATACGCCCGAGCAGTTGACCGCGAAACTTCAAGGCACCGATCAGACTCTGATCACGGTAGCAGGTCCGTCACCCGCAGTGCGTGAAGCGCTTACGGCGGTAAACTTCGTGCAGCGGCTCGAGGACCGTCCGGTGGACGCCGGCACCAATGGCGTGTGTTCGTTTGTGGCGTATTCGAGCGGGCATGGCGAGGAAGTGCGCTCGGCACTGGCGGCGTGCGTCGTGCAACACGGATGGAGTCTGCTGGAAGTGAAACCGATGGCGCTCAGTCTTGAAGATTTGTTCATGCGGCTCGTCACTAAGGAAGAGCGGGTTTAATGTCTAACGGTGCAGCAACGCTGGATGTAGCTGGTGCGGCGACCGAGTCGCGACGCGCGGCGATCCGCTCCGCGGGGACGGGCTTTTCGGTAGGCAGGATGCTCGCGGTGACGCGCAAGGAGTTGCGCTCGTACTTCGCCTTCCCGCTGGTGTACGTGCTGTCGGGCGTATTCCTGGTGTTGGCGGGATACTACGCGTACACCGACCTGGTTTTCTTCGTCACGATCGCGTTCGCAAAAGATATCATCCAGAACTACTGGCAGTTGCTGTTCTCGGACATCCGCCTCTGCCTGCTGCTGACGCTGCCGTTCATCACGATGCGGCTGTTCGCCGAAGAGCGGAAGCTCGGCACCATCGAGTTGCTCTACACCTACCCGCTGCGCGACGGCGAAATCCTCGGCGGCAAGTACCTCGCGTCGGTCGCGATCTTCGTGATGATGCTCGCGCTGACGGTGCTCTACCCGGTTTACATTTACAGCATCCACTGGTTTCCGCTGTTCCCGTTATTCGCCGGTTACCTGGGCTTGCTGCTGATCGGATGCGCGTTTATCGCGTGCGGAGTGTTCATTTCGTCGCTGTGCGAGAGCCAGGTGATGGCGGGGATGGGCACGATTACGCTGCTGCTGTTTTTCTGGATTCTCAACTGGAACGAGGCCGCGTTCACCAACTCGTGGCTCGAATTGATGCGCGCATTTTCGCTGTTCGATCAGTTTGGCGGCTTCGCCAAGGGTGTGATCGATCTCGATCACGTCACCTATTTCATTTTCTTCATCATCTTTTTTCTGTTTCTCACGCAGCGCTCGATGGAGGCACGCAAGTGGACGGGCCGGCGCTGAAGGATTCGTCCGCGGCCGAGCGCCGCTCGATCTGGACGAACTACGCGGTGCTGTTTTACACGGTGATCGCGTTCGCCGCCGTGCTGTTCGTCGCCAACGCGATAATTTCGACCTTCAACATTCGATGGGACCTGACGCCGCAGAAACGATTTTCGCTTTCGGATTTCGACAAGCGCGTGCTCGGCGGTTTGACCCATAACGTCAAGGTGATGGCGTTTGTGCGCACCGAGGATCCCGCCTACCTCGAACTAGCCGACCTGTTGTTCCAGGCGGCCGCGTTCACGCCGCGGCTGACCTACCAGGTGATCGACGTCAACAAGGCGCCGGGCCTCGCGCGCGAGTACGGCGTGTCGAGTTACGGCGAGGTGATCGTGGAATCGCAGGGGCGGCGCCGCGACTTCGACAACGCGCGCTCCGACGAGCTGATTCCGGCGATCCTGCAAATTTCCGCGGACGCCAACAAGCACATCTACTTTACGATCGGGCATGGCGAGCGCGACCTGTTTAATTCCGATCGCAGCCTTGGCTACTCGGAATGGCGCGGGCAGCTCGAGCAGAACAACTATCAGATCGACAACGTATCGCTGTTCGCCAGCGGCGTGCCCGACGACGCGAAGGTGGTCGTATCGCTCGGGCCGCAGAAGGATTTCCTGCCCGAGGAGCTGGCCGCGCTGGCCAAGTATCTGGCTCACGGCGGACATTACATCGCGATCATCGATCCGTATGGCTCGCCGACGCTGGTCGAGTTCCTGAAAAAGTACTACCTCGATTTCATTCCGCAGGTGGTGGTCGATCCCGCGTATCGGTTGACGGCCGGCGAAATTCTCACGACGCAGATTCCGCTGCGCTCTGAAACCAATCCGATGAGCCGCTCGATGACCGCGCCTGCGGTGTTCTCGCTGGGGCGCGGCGTGATGATCACCGGAGCGGTTGGCGCGACCGCGCCGGACGATTTGAAGATCGCGGATGAGGACAAGTTCCTGTCGTCGTCGCATGAGAGCTGGGCGTCGGGCGACCCCAATGCGTTAACGACCGGAATCACTGAATACAAGGCGGGCCGCGACATCAAGGGGCCGATTCCGGTGGCCTCCGAGATTGATTTCACGCCCGCGTCGAATCCGCATATCCCGCTGCAGCAGATGACGCGGCTGGTGGGAATCGGCAGCAGCGCGTTCGCGTCGAATCAGTTTATCGAGATGCTCGGGAATCGCGATTTGGCGGTGAGCCTGATCAACGAGCTGGCGGGCGACGAGATGCTGATCGCGAGCCGCGAACGGCTCAACAAAAGCGAAACCGCGGCGTTCTATATCAGCGATCAGGAAGCGGAGCACATCCTGGTTCTCGGATCGGTGGTCGAGCCTGCGATCCTCTTCCTGATCGCGATCACGGTGATGGTGCGCAGGAGGTTCTTCGCGTGAGCGTGCGTCCTGCAATCTTCTACACGATCGCGTTTTTCATCCTGTTGCCGATTTATTTCTGGATTCAGCCGAGCATCAAGCCGGCCAGCGCGCTCGAGCAGAAACAGGAGAGCCTGCTGAAGCTCGGCGGCGGTATCGACGCGATCACGGTTGCTGCCGGTCCGGAGTCGTTGCGCTTTCAGAAGGACAAGGACGGCAAATTTTACGACGTCGTCGCGCCGCCGGGAAAATTTATCCCGCATGATCTGATGGAAGCGATGGTATCGCTGCTGACCAATGCGAAGTCAGTCGAAGTGGTCGCGGACGACTCGACCGATCTCGCGCAGTTCGGCCTGGACCATCCGAAGTCCGTAATAACTATCGAAGCCCCCGGCCAGCCGCAGCCGATCAAGATAGCGTTCGGCAACGAGAACCCGACTCACACGGCGATCTACGCGCAGATCGAAGGCATCCCGAAAGTGTTCTTACTCGGCCAGAACATCGAGTACTACCAATCCCTGATGTTCCAGTGGATCGAAGGCAAGCAAGGCAAGAACGCGTAGCACAAGCGCCGTCGTGCTTGTCACCCTGAAGCGAAGCGGTAGGGTCCCGGATCCGGGATTCTACGGCCTTCGGCCTTCAGAATGACAGAGTGTCTGTCCCACTTTTTACTGCGCGATTCCCTTCTCGGCGAGCAACTTCTCCAGCGCGTGCAGGAAGTGATCGTAATACTCGCCGTGATCGGAAGTGCCGTCGCGTGCGCGAATTTTATCGGATGCGCGGACTTCGCTAATCAGGCGATCGCGAAATTCATCCCAGGTGAAATATCCGGATTCGGCAAGCTGCAGGGCGATTGCGAATGCGCGCGCTTCCCACGGCGCGCTGAAAACATGATCGGGATCGAGCCGCGCCGCTTCGATCAATTCGTTTGAGCGCAGTCGCGTTCATTTGCGCGGCGCCTCAACCTTCGCGACTCCGACCATCGAGTCTCGCGTGACGATCGCAGCGAGTTGGTCTTCGCTCATCTTCGCGGTCCCTTTCGGCCGCTGCGGGATGACGAGGTAGCGAATCTCGGCGCTCGAATCCCACACGCGGACTTCGACCTCGCGCGGCAACTCGAGTCCGAAATCCTCAAGCACGCCGCGCGGATCGCTGACCGCTCGCGACCGATACGCGAAGCTCTTGTACCAGACCGGCGGCAGGCCGAGCACCGGCCACGGGTAGCATGAGCACAGGGTGCATACGACGAGATTGTGGACGCGATCGGTATTCTCGACGGCGACCAGGTGTCCGCCCTCGGGACCCGCGAATCCCAGTTCCGCAACCGCGATGGTCGCGTCGGCGAGCAGGCGCTTGCGATACCCGGGATCGGTCCACGCCTTCGCGACGACGCGCGCGCCGTTGCGCGGTCCGACCCGAGTCTCGTAGGTATCGACGATCGCGTCGATCGCCGCGGGATCGATCAGGCCCTTCTCGGTGAGAAGGGCTTCCAGAGCCTTCACCCGCGCAGCCGGGCCCGACTTCGTCGGTGTTGTGATGATCCCCACTCACCGTGAATTTTTACCTTTTTTTCTTTTGATGGCGCGCGCACGGTTTGACTTCGCCGCGATCGGTTCCAAATAATCTTCCCATAAATCTATCAGCACGCGATCGCGGCGGTTCGCGTTCGCCGATTTGCCCCACAGCTCGCGCGCGGCGAATGAGACCGAATAGCAATGTTGCGGCTTGGTGCCCGCGTGATGCGCGTTGGTATCGGGGAAGACGAACACGCCCCAGTCGCGCGCGATGACGCCTGCCTTGCCGCGCACGTAGCGCGGGAGCCGCGTGTGCCCGCTGGGATTCAGGTTGCGCGCGCGCACGCGATCACCTTTGGAGAACCGGGCGCGCGGCGGTTTTGATCCGGATTTGTCTTTGATAGCCGGACCGCGATTCGCGACCGCATTTGCGATCCAGGCCGGGTCGATCGACGCATCCTGCTTTGCGATCAGTTCCTCGCGCGTCACGACGCCGCGCTCGACGAGGAGCGTCTCGGCCGCCGCGAGCCATCGTTCGTAATAACTCGACGCGAGGTAGCGCGCGGGCGGGATCCGCTCGATCGCGTGACGAAACTCGTCGATGTTGCTCTGCGCCGCGCGCATCGCGAGTCCCACCAGCGCATACATCCGGCGCTCCCAGTCGCTGTGAAAGACGGGTTCATTTTTTTCGGGAACGACCGCTCCGAAGCCATCCATCCCGCCCATGTCATGGACGCCATTCATCGCCGCGATTATCGTCGAGACTCGCCGGCGACGGCAAGCGCGTGGTCGAGCGGTCAGCGCAGGTCCGCGTCGCTGCGTGTCAATTTAGCGTCTCTTGTTGAGTCTAGTGTCGCTCTGATAGCCTCCAAAACAGCCGCATGAAATCAAATCGCCAATCCGATCTGCCACGAGTTGCATGGCCCTTCGATCTTCGGGTCTTTGCCGTGGTAGCCGCACTGTGGGGTCTGTGTCTTGCGATCAGCGCGTTGGTTCCGGCTGCCAACGTGGACCTGGCCGATCCGATCGAGACAATTTTCGCCGGCATCCGATTCAACGGCGACGACGCGCGCGTAGTGCTGATCGTGCAAGCGGCGATATTCATGGTGATTGCAGTCGGAGTTTTTTTCCATCGCCGATGGGGACTGTTACTGGCGCTCTGCTACATGGCCGAAGTCGTAATGAGTCACCTGGCATTCGTGATCGCGTATCTCCCGATGCGATCGGAATGGGAGAACGTGCGCGCGGTCGCCTCGCAAGGCCCGATGCTGGTGCTGATCACTCTGTACCTTTGGATTCGCGCATGCGATTTGATTTTCGCTCCGCGGCCCGCCGATGGGCGTCAACGGACAACGTCAAATGAGACCGATCGCAATGCGGTCCGCACGAACTCTCGCACTGGCGATATCGCAGCAATAGCCGATTGAGTTTCTGAATTGGTGGCGACGGTATTTGCCAGCCAGCTTAGCGGTTCAGAGATTTGATCATCTCCGGACCTTTCATCGAAATGCTGGTGATGTTCTTTGTATCGAGCGGCATCTTCATCAGGTCCACCGAACGAATCTGGCTGTTGTCGTAGGTCCGGAAATAAAAGCGCTTTGCTTTCAAGTCGGAGGCGCTCGTCCAAATGGTGTGATCGGCGATGACGTTGCCGTGCGCGTCTTTATGTTCCTCGCGACTCGATCCTTCCGGGATGTCGAAGTTGTTCAAGATGTGAAATGCCTGAAGCACCGCCTCTCCGCCCGTCCTGGACGGCAACACTGACGTGCTGTAAGCGACGGCGCGGACAAACCGCGACGGTGGCGTGAAGTCGCCCGGCATCCCGAGCATCCCGGTGCCCTGGCCGAAGCCGGTCAGCTTGACGCCTCCAACTTCCACCGGCGGCGCATTCACCAGCGAGAAGTTCAGATAGTTGCGCAGATTGGTCATCTGCCAGTCGAAGGCCGGCGAATTCGTAAACACCCCGATCACGTTGTCATAGACATGGAGTTTTCCTTCGACGTATTCGATCACGATGCTCTTGCCCGACGCGTCATGAACCACGTAATGCGCCGGCGGCACAAAGCCCCAATTCTTGAATACCACCGGCGCGACCACGATGCTCCCTATGTTCTGTTTAACCTCTTTGACCGTCGCGAAATTTTCCAAAATCCACGATCCCACCTCCCACGGCGCGATCGTCTTCGACGCCTCGGCAGCCGAGTAGGCCATGTAGCCCGCGGTCGTGGGAAAATAAAACGTACCGGCTGCCAAGCCCTTCTCATTGAGACCGTCGAACAGAAACGGCAGCCCGACACCGTTTGCGCCGATCGAGGCATACTTCGAGGTCCATCGCAGGCCGTTCTCGCCCTCCGGCGTAGTACCGCTTCGTGCATAGCCGCGCGGCACCATGATCACGTCGGAGTCGAGATCGACGTTGAACTCCAACGTGCGCGCGTAAACGACGGTTCCATCTTCAGCTATCAGCCTGATGCCAGTGCACGCTTGCCCGGTCTTTGCCAGCATGAGCGAGCACGCCAGGATCGCTACATATATAGCTTGGTACGATCTGACCGCACTGCCGCTCATCTTCATTTTAGCCCCCCTTGCTGCCGGCGATCAGGTGAAAGCAAGAAGAGTGCCTTTTTTCGCGCCTGCGTGAGATCCGATTCAGGCACGACAATTAAGGAACGACCCGCTGCGAGCGCCAAAATCTTGTCCGAGTAGTGCCAGTATCATGCCGCCTCGAGAATGTGACAGTAAGTCAGCGCTGACAACTTCCAGACTGCTTTGTGGCACCGGTGTTGCTCCGCAACTAGCGGGATCTCGATTAATGCTATCCAGGTTGGTTCGAGCAGGTTTAGCTTGCCTCACCTTTTTGTCTCTTCTGGCCGCACCGGCGCACGCTCAGCATGGCGACTGGCTGATGGGCACTGACGGCCTGCTAAGTGCTCAACAGGCGCCGGAAGGCGTCTTTTATTCCAATGTCTGGTCGTACTATCACGTCTCAGGCAGCGACTTTGTCGCAACCGGCGCGCTGAAGTGCAGTCCCCACGATCGCGTCTGCCTTAGCCTCGACGTTGGTGGTAGCGGCAGTCTCGACGAATTCGTAGATCAGAACATCGTCGGCTGGACGTCGCGCTTCACAGTCTTGGGCGCCCACTATGGATTCTTTGTGGATGTGCCGTTTGCGATTGCCGACGCGCAAGGTTCCGCGAGTCTGCAACCCGTCCTGAGTCTGAATCGTGATTCGCGAGCCTTGCCATCGCTGCGATCGTCCCCCGGCGTGACAAAGGGCAGCATCGGCGACATTTACGTCGAGCCGGTAAACTTCGGCTGGCACCTGCGGTATTTGGACGCCATCGTATCTTCGGGATTCTTTGCGCCTTCGGGACCATATAATTCCGAGACGGCGGTCAACATCGGCTATGGCCATTGGACGGGCGTCTTCGGCCTTGGCGGTATCGCATACGCCGACGCCGAGCGAACCTGGTCGCTCTCCATCTATTCTCATTACCTTCTGTACGGCTCACAAATCGGCAGAAGCTATACTTTGGGCGACGTCGTTCCGTTCGAGTGGGGCGTCGCAAAGTCCTTCAACTTCGACAATGACATCGTTAAGCAACTCACCTTGGGCGCGGTTGGCTACGCCCAGTGGCAGGCAACCAACAACCAGATAGAGCTAGCGCCGAGGAGCAAAATCGCCATCTCGGCGATCGATGTGCTCGAGAATACGCGCTCTCAGATCTATTCTGCCGGCCCTTCAGTCAACCTGCTGACCAAGTACGGCCTCTTCTCACTGCGCTATTATGAAGAATTCGGCGCCCATGCTACCCCGTCGGGCCAACAATTGATGTTCAGTCTCGCACTGGCTTTTGGTTAGGAGAAGGAGGGGTCGGCCGGGTTTAATTGGTGGCGACGGTAGGAGTCGAACCTACGACACTGCGGATATGAGCCGCATGCTCTGACCAACTGAGCTACGTCGCCACCGGAATCGTCAAATGTAGCGTGAGCGCATCAAGCGCGAAAGACCGCGCGGCGTGCTTCAGCGCAATGGGATGCTGCGGGTCTTGACCGACTTGTGCCCGCGCTGGACCTGGTAGAGCACGCCCTCGGTGAACTCGACGCAGGTCAGTTTGCCGCCGTACACCAGGCCGGTGTCGATGCCGAGTTTGTAGGGCAAGTCGATCATCACGCCGCGCATCGGCGTGTGGCCGAAGACGACGGTCGCGTCGATTTTGTGCGGGTTGAAAATAAACTCCTGCCGAATCCACAGCATGTCCTCGGTCTGCTGCTCCTCGAGCTGGCGCGTCGGCATGATGCCGGCGTGGACGAACAAGTAGGGCGGCCGCAGGTAGCTGGTGGCGAGCCGGGTCATGAAGCCGAGGTGCGCGTCGGGCAGGCGCTCGAAGGCGTTCTCGAGATCCTCCTCGCGCACGCCGTAGCTGTCGAGCGTCGCGATGCCGCCGTTGAAGAGGAACGACTCGCCGTAATTTCCCGGCAGTCCGAGGTACGACATCATCATGTCCTCGTGATTGCCCTTGAGGAACACGCATTCGGCGTTGCCGCGCTCGAGATCCAGCGCGAGCTCGATCACGTCGCGCGCCGACGGGCCGCGATCGACGTAGTCGCCGACGAAGACCACGGTGTCGCCGGCCGCGGGCGCAATCGATTTGAGAATCGCGGCGAGTTCGTCGGGGCATCCGTGGATGTCGCCGATCGCGAACAGGCGTCCTTCGGTTTTCGATTTCGCTTTGGCAGTCATGATGAGGGTGTCGTCATTCGCATGCGCGGCTTCGAGCTGCCGTTGTGAAGCAAATCGATCAACGACTTGCGGTCTTCAATTATACGACGCGCGGCGCTGTAAGGATTCAGCTTGCCCGCGCGAACCTCGCCAAGAACGCCCACTGCACCGCCGTCGGCCACCGCGCGCGCCGCGCGTTCCTCGAGTTCCGCCGACAGCACCTCGACGAACTCGCGCGTGCGGCGCTCGGACTCGCGCGCCGCATCGACATGTTCGCGCAGGTACTCGCGATGCTTGTCGATCGCGCCAACCACCGCATCGACGCCCTTGTCCACCGCGGCTTGCGTCAGCAGCACCGGCGCGCGCCATCCGTCGCCGGATCGCAGATGCACGCTGAGTTCCAGCTCAGCCTTGACGCGGTCGGCGCCTTCGCGGTCGGCCTTGTTGACGACGAACACGTCGGCGATTTCGTTGAGCCCAGCCTTCATCACCTGCACGCCATCGCCGGCCTCGGGCACGGTGACAACCACGGTCGTGTCCGCCAGGTCCATGATCGAAAGCTCAGTCTGACCGACGCCGACGGTCTCGATAATGATCACGTCGGAGCCGTAAGCGTCGAGCAGTTTGACGATCTCGCGCGCGGCGCGGCTGAGCCCGCCGTGACTGCCGCGCGATGCGAGGCTGCGGATGTAAACGCCGGCGTCCTTGTAATGGTCCGTCATGCGGACGCGGTCGCCGAGCACGGCACCGCCCGAGAACGGACTCGACGGATCGATCGCGAGGATTGCAATTTTTTTCCCGAGCGCCCGATATTTCGCGATCAGACGATTAACCAGCGTCGATTTTCCAGCGCCCGGCGGCCCGGTGATTCCGACGACTTGCGCATGACCAGTCTTCGCATAGATTCGCTCGATGATCGCGCTCGACTCGGCCGCGCGATTCTCAACCATCGTGATCAGCTGGGCGAGCGCACGCATCTCACCCGCGTCAAAACGCTTAAGGAGCGCGTCGAGCCGTGTTTCGGGCGGCGCAGTCGCGTCGGACTCGGCAGAATGATGTCGTGATTCAGCTGGCATGAGGAGTCGTCCAACCATGATAGCGGCTGGCGATCGAACGGCGCAACAAACGTCGCGCTTCGGATAGCGATCGCGTTGCCTCGCTGCAATCCAACTCCTTCACAGGCTCTCGGGATGAAATCAAAAACATTTCTAACAGCGACGAAGTCCCGCTTCTTTCTTTTCACTGGGTGCAGGGTCGCCCCTGCCGCGGAAGTTTGAAACCCGCGAAGGGTTTCACATTCAATTAAAGCGCACGTTCGCAACGCCGTCCTGACCGAGTTCAGGGATGAACAGTTCAGCCTGACCAGCCCCGCCCACTCCATGCTACTAATCCACGATGCACGACCCTCAGCACATCGGCCGCCAGTGCCAACTCAGCCCGAGCCTCAACTATCCCCGAAAAACCAAATTTGACGGAACGAAGCCACCCGTAGTGGTACGTCCTTCTCAGACCACAACCGGTGGTAGGATCGCTCCCTCTACCTGCGCGCAGTCACGTGCGCAGTCACCCGATAAACCGCGATCGCCTCATTCTGCGACACCGGTTCAATGGCGAATTTCCCCTGCGATTGATCGAGTTCCTCCTTCAACACATCCGCATACTGCTGCGACTCGGGCGCCGCGAGAATCAGGAACACCGGCCTCTTCGCATCAATCGCCAATCCGATCGAATCCGCCACCCCCGCCGACATCTGGTCGCCGTCAAACACCACCGCGGGCACCGGCCCACGCCATCCCGCGGCGCGTTTCTCATACAGGCGATGCAGATGGTAGTCGGTGAACCGCTCGCCCGGATCGAGCGAATTCAATCCGACGAAGCGCCGCTCTTCTCCGAGATACAAATCGAGAAACTGCAGCGAGATATTGCTGACCACGGTCGCATCGCGCGGCAGCGTCGAATCCAACGACTCCAATGCCTGAACCATCGCGGACGATGCAGGCTGCGCGCTCAACCGCACCGCCGCCTCCGAAGTGAGCGATATGATCAGCAATATGTCGAGCACGATCACGCCCGCCGCTGCCGCGATCTGGCGAACGCTTCGATTTCGATCGCGCATCACGTCGCGCATCCAGCGATTCGCGATCGCCGCGCCCGCGCCCGCTGCGATGAACAGTACAAACGCCCCCGGCAGAATGAACGCAACGTCGGTGAACAAATAGAAACAGTAGAGCAAGGTCAGTGCGGCAAGATATCCAAGCCCAAACCACATCAGTCGGCGAGCGGACGATGTGCCCGCTCGAAAAATGGCGACGAACCCGACAATCGCGAACACCGCCGCCGCGAACGGGTACAGGAAGTACCGCGCGTCGCCCCGATCGCCAAGCATCCCGTCGAGCCCAAGCAGCGTCGTGACGTACACGATCACATTGCCATGCGGATTTCGCGGCATCGTCGGCCCGAACAAGTACGAGGCACTAAACGTCTTGCCGCCCGCGCCGTAGACCTCCGGCACCCACCACGAGTAGCCGCTCGCAAACGCACTTCCGAGATTGATCGAGTTCTGATGCAACTGCCATGCAACCGGAATCGCAAATCCGACGGCTATCGCGATCCCCGCCTTGACCAGGCTCGCCAGATCTCTCTTCTCCAGCGGGACCATCACGACGCACACCGCGAGGCCGACGAGGATCGTCGCATTGGTCGGCCGCATGATCGTCGAGAAGCCAGCGAAGAAACCAAAGAAGGTCCACGCCGCAATTCGTCTCCATTGAGTCGATTCGACCGAAGTTGCCGACATCAATGCGAGCACGGCGAACCCCGTCACGAACAGCGTCGGCACGTCGCTCATCACCAACGACGAGTACGTTATGAATACCGGCGACAGCGTGAGTACGATCGCCGCAACTGGCCCCGACGTCCCTCCGTAGAGTTCCTGCGTGATAACGAATATGGCGACGATCGACACGATCGCCAGCATAAACGACGCAACGACGAAGAGTTGAAAGTGTCCACCCCACAGCCGGGAAAGAATGTCCAGCAGCAACGGGTAGCCCGCGGTGTACCGCGACGGGTAAGTATATCCACCGAAATGCAACACCGCGCCTCGCCCCTTCCCCAGGTTCACCGCCGACGCCGCGTACTCGAGTCCGTCCGGCCATGGCATCAGTTCGAATGCTCGTCGTGTCCCCTCGGACCTGTGGATGAAAAGCATCAGCAGCAAGGGCACCGCCATGATCAGAACATCGAGAGGCCGGAACCCCCCCCGTTTCTTGGGAGCGACCGGCGGTTTCGATGACTTCTCCGGGCTCATCGCAGCGCGACTCCGCCCGCATCTCCGCGTGGCTCATCGCCGTGCTGCTCATCCCGCGCATCGTGCGCATGCTCTATCCGGAAATATGGGTCGAGGACGATTTCTATCTCGAAAGCGCGTGGCTGGTGAGTGTCGGGATGCGCCCGTATCTCGATTTCGTTCAACCACATATGCCGCTGCTCGAATGGATCGCGGCAGGTTACCTCAAGTTGTTCGGCGCAAGCTATCTGTCGGTCGAATTCCTGAACGAGGCCGCGATCTTCACCACCAGCCTCCTGACCTACGCGCTCGCCCGCCGGATCTCCGGCCGCCCGGCCGCAATCTGTGCGTCGATTCTATACGCGTACAGCTCGCTGGTCTTTCGCTATCATGCCTACGAGCGCGAGAGCTTCATCGCACCGCTGCTCATCGTCGCCGCAATCCTCACGCTCGACGAGTCGACGCCCGCGCTGCGCCAAGCCGCCATCCTCGCCGCCATTTTCTTCGTCGCATGCGCAATCAAGCTGACCGCCGTGATCGCATTCCCCGTGATGCTGATTTTCATCGCCATCGCATACCGTCGAATCGCTGGCGCATTCCTCTCAGGCGTAATCTTCGCGCTCGCGCTTGGCGGGTTCGCCGCGATTCTCTACCGCCTCTACGGGATCGAATTCATAATCCAGACCTTCGTCTTTCATTTTCTCAAGGGCCGCGACCTCAGCGGCGGTGTCGCGCTCTATCCACGATTGCTTTTGGACGTACTCGTACCACTGTTCATCCTCGGATGCTGGCAAGTCTTCGCCAATCGCATTTTCGATCGCGGCGTGATTCTCGTGCTCGCGATCGTCGCCGCCGAGTACGCGTTTTACGGCGTGATAAGCCCGACCGCATGGGGCCACAACTATCTCGAGCCGCTGCCGTTCATCGCGATCGTCGCCGGAATCGGCGCGATAGCTCTCATACAAGCGATCCGAGCGCCGCAATGGCCGCTACTTACCGGCGGTGCAGCCCTGATCTTGATTTGCCTTATCTGGATCGCGCCGCTGATCAATGAGAACTGGCTCCACGGGGCCATCTACGGCTTCGGTTTCGTGCCGCGCGCAGAGATCTCCCAGCTAGCCGACGCGTTGCGCGCCGCCAGCAAGCCGGACGACGACGTTATCGCGCCGTCCTTCTTATGCTTCCAGGCCAACCGCCGCGAATTGATCCGCTATCCTGAAACCTACGGCGTATATCGTGAAGCCAAGGCCGAGTACCAACGCGACGGCTTCTTCGCCGCGCGCCGCCGGATGGGTCCGGCCGATTTCTTCCAGCTGATCTCGGACACCCGCCATTTCTGGACCGACGAAATGCGCACCGCGATCGCCAGTGGAAAAGTCCCGGCCGTAATCAACGACTCTCCAATTCAGCTATTCCCGCTGGTGCTGGTCCCCGAAGATTTCCTCTCAAGCAACGGCTTCCACCCGACTCTAACAACCGACCATTTCACTCTGTGGACGCGTACGGCGCCAACAAATCAATAATCAAATGAACCAAAAAACTTTTAACAGGGACGAAGTCCCGCATCTTCTCTTTTCATTTTTCATCGGGTGCAGGGGTCACCCCTGCCCAAGGAAGCGTGAAACCTACGGTGGGTTTCACTACAATCGTTCCTTTCGACGCTTCACTGCTGATGCCACGTTGCGCCGCCGTCGGACGTCGCGAAAATTCTCCCGCCGGCCGTCGTGATTGCCACGTCATGGGCGCTGCTCGCGGATACAGCTGTCAGATTCTCGGCGGTAGGCGCCCCGATGACTTCCCAATGCTCGCCGTCGGTGGTGCGGATGATCGTTCCCCTGCGCCCTACGACCCAGCACACGCTCGCCGACGGCGACGCACCCGCAACCAGGTCAGTGCTCACGCCGCTCTGCTGGACGCGCGTAGCGCCATCGGCGTCGCGCCGCTGCACCATTCCATTTTTACCGATGATCCACATGACGGATCGATCGGGCGGGAAGATCGTCACGCGCACTTCGCCACCGATCGCTGCACCCGCACCAGCGCCGGGCGCGCCCGCTAACGCGCTCATCGCTTTAGGAGCCGTCGCTTGTCGGTGTAGCGTTTGTGAGGAAAATGCACCCATCGCTTGCGCTCGAGGTGCGGCAGCCGCCGCCGGCGCCTTCGCTTCATTCATTGCGATCTCGTTTGATGCTGGTGGTGCCGGCGCAGGAGCGGATGCAGCAGGTGCAGGAGCCGATGCAACCTCTGGAATCTCTGGCGCCTCCGCTGGCTCCGGTGCCGCAGGTTCGAGAGCCGGAGCCTCGCGCTTGGCCATCGCGACGACCTCGGTGCTTTGCGGTGCTTCGTTCGCAGGACGCCGTATCGCAACAAAAACGAGAAACGCGCCGACTGCAACGACCGCGGGAATCGCGATGACCCATCTTCGGTACCATGGGACTTCAGACGCTGGCCGAGCATCGCGTGCGCTCTCATCGGCGCGAGCGATATCCGCCAACGCCAACTGGCATCGCATGCAATCGGCAAAGTGCGTTTCCAGACGCTCGCGTTCCGCCGCGTCCAACGACCGGTCGCTGTATGCCGCCAGCGTTTCTGCGTCCGCGCACTCGGGCGTCGCCGGACCCGGGCTGCGCACGCATCGCACGGCGCAGAATCGTATCGAGCGGCTCGTTATTTCTGTCGACCGGCGTCATTACGCTTCCTTACTCTTTGAACGAACCGCGGCCGGAAAATTGCACTGTCCGCGTTGCTTCATTTGACGTCCGGGAGCGCGCGCGACAAATCGATCTGCAAGTCGCCCGCAGCCCAATCATAACACAGCCGAATCTGGTCCTGGCTCAAGCGGTCGCCGTCATGCAGCGTGCGATCGATCTCGCGCTTGAGATAATCGCGCGTGCGTGCCAGCCGCCGCGACACGGTGGACTCATGCTCGTTCATCACGCGACCAATCTCCTTGAGCGAAAGATCGTGCCGATAGTAGTACGCCATCCTCATCCGGTCCCTCGGCGCGAGCGATTTGAGCGCCGCGTCGAGCGCGTTACCCAGCATCGCCACGTAACGCGCGCGCTCGCCGGATTCCCCTCCATGATCGTCGCTCGTACCAGTCGCCTGCTCGAGGTGATCATCCAGCGGCGCAATCCGGCTCTGCGTGCGGATGTAATCGACGTGGCGCTGCGCCAGCACCGCGCGCATCCAGGTCAGGAGCGAGCTGCGCCCGTGAAAGTAACTGAGGATCGAGCGGCGCCGCCCGTCGCGAACCTCCATCCCGTACATCTCGGCCCAAAGCGAATCCGCCAGCTCGCGCCCGCGCGCCTCATCGCCGGCGATCGCGCGCGCGGCGGCATAGAGCTGTGGCCGGAAGCTGGTAATGAAATGCTCCCACGGCGCGGATTCGCCAGCCTGGCATGCGATTGCGAGGCTCAGGTCCTCAGCATGAAGCGCGTCGATAAACGAATCGACGCCGGCACCCTCAAGCACGCCCGCCGCACGCGCGCCGCGATATGCCGCATCGCGAAGCGACTCATCGCGGAGCTTCCATCGCGCACCGCCGGCGCGTTTGCACAGCCGGGCCAGCGCCGGAGCGTGCTGTGCGACGAATTCAGGAGGCGTTTCGCTCACGTTGATGCCCGTGCAGTCAGGATAGACAAGTGGGCACGCACGCGAAATCGTATCGCGTGAATTGATCGTCGATTCGGGAAAGGGGAGAAGTCGGGTATGAGGATAACGCGTAAACGGGTTGGACTGATAGCGGCAAGTGTTCTGGCGACCCTCTTGTTCGCGGCGTTGGTGCCCGCCGCCGATGATGATACCGCTGCCGTGCAGAATCAGATTCGCATCGCGCTGGAAAAGTGGAAGCTGGACTTCAACGCTGGCGACGCGTCGCAGGTCTGCGTGCTGTTCGCACCAGATCTGATTTCCAATTTCCGCGGCCAACCCGAAGACACCTACAACTCCCTATGCGCCAACATGCAGGCCGCGCTAACCGACCCGGCCAAGACCTATCATTATGATCTGGAAATCAAAGAGATCCTCGTCTCCGGCGACCTGGCCGTCGTAAGGCTAGTCTGGACCTTAAAGGTGCATCCAAAAGACGCCACCACAAGCGAAGTAACCACCCGCGAACCCGGCATGGACATCTTCCACCGCCAACCCGACGGCACCTGGAAAATCCAGCGCTACATGGCCTACGAATCGCCGATGCCCTAGCATGAACGTTTGCGCCAGCGTAGACGGTAGATTGGCTGAGGGTTAGAGTAAGCGCTGAAACTTAGCAAGACCAGGCGACCGATCAGAGCAGCACGAAAAGCTGCAAAGGGGCTTTACGATGGCAGCGCGAAAGCCGACTATCCGGAAAACAACCCCACCTGCGGACGCAGAATCAACCGCCATAGGACGGATCGTGGGCGAGAACGTCAGTCTGTTCGCGCGCTCGTCGGAAGTTGCGCTGCAGGCGTACGTTGAGTTCGTCAAATCCCTCGCGGATCCTAAAATCGCTCAAGCAAGTGCTCGACTCGTCGAGCAGGTAGCAGAAGGGTGGAAAACCGCTTTGATAGATAGCGCCAGACTTCTGAGAAACGCCTACAGCTCCCTCGACGCACAAATTAAACAGCGCCAGTAGTTCAACGTCCGCCGTGCTATAGCCCCCGATATTCGTGTCCAGCTACATCATGGGCAGCGCTAACAGTCCTCTGTATCGACTCCCACTATAAACGGCCCTGATTTTCTCGCTGAATTCGCGCGCCTCGCCTCTTTTGTCCCCGTTCAAGCAGTTTGAACGAATGGTTCAGCGGGAACTAACGCCTTGATTATCGAGAGACAACTCTCAAGGAGGTGAAAACTGCGATGGCAAATACGCTTAGCGATGCGCGATCGATCGGCGCAGTGGCGACGGTCGAACAGACCGAAGTCTCTGACGGCCTGCGATTGGCGCGCTACTGCACTCTGGACGAGATGTCCGGTCTGGTCTTCGGAGTCGTGACAGTAGCATGGATCGTACTGTCGCTGATCGGCCTCGCCCACTGATGCGGTCAAACCCCAACATGTGGGCACCCTTCGGGGCCCAACGCGAATCCGCCGGGTCGGCCCGGCAATCGCCGTTTACCCCTGCCAGATAGCAGGACGTAGCCGGCGCAATCGGTGCCGGCCCGGCGACGTTCCAGCGTTCCCTTCGATTCCTTCGATCCTCAAGTTTGGTTCCTGCCACCCCTATAGCGGCAGACTTTGCTGCGGATTAAGGTTCGGCTGAACATTTCTGTTGTCTGGAAGATTAATCGTCGTGAAACCCGCCGTGGGTTTCACACTTCCTTGGGCAGGGGTAACCCCTGCACCTTAGTGACTTGGTTCGGAGAACCATGCGCCGAGCGATCCTTTGCGATCGCTCGGCGCCTTCCTTCGTGCTTAATGCTTCTGATCGTAGTGGCGCTCAGCGGCCATGTACCTATACGGATGCGTCCGCCAGTCGCGACGAGCTATCGGATGATTCTCCAGGTACTCATGCAGGCCCGGATGGCTGTCCAAGTATCCGCGATTATCGACTAGCGCGGGATCCTTCTCCAACTGCTGCGCCACCTCGGGATGCGAGTCCATGTAGCGATCAGTCGTTGCAAGCGGATGTGCGCCGTTCCAGTCGCCATGATCGTGACGCCATTCGTCGCTCATGAAGCGGTATGGATGCTGCTGCAGGTCCGCCCTTACTTCGGGATGCTTCGACATGTATTCGTCGAGGCCCGGATGAGTCGCGAGGAATTGCGGGTTATCCGCCAGCGCAGGATTCGCGCCTAGCTGATGCGCCACTTCGGGATGCTCGTCGAGGTAGCCGTTGTCGAAGCGGCCGACGGGGCCGGCGAAGGCGGTCGCGCTAATCGCACCTGCGAAAGCTATCGCCGCCAAAGTTGTGATGCATTTTTTCATGATTGATCTCCTGTTCTATCAACGCGCGTTTTGCGCGCCGGTTGTTTCATCGATGGCAGTTGGACGGAACGTGTGCGGTAGTCGTTTACAAAGCGGGCGTGTCGAATTGGGCGAGAAAACGTGTAAACGAATCGTAAGGTTGCTTCGTCAAATTGGTCGAGAGTCTGTAATATCGGTCGCGGGCTGATTCGCTTTGTTTTGATGCGTCCCGGGACTGACTACGGTGGAGCCTTCGGATGAGGAGTTGTGCAGGAAAATCGCCGAGCGCGATGGCGCTGCATTCGAGCTTATGGTGGATCGCCATCAGGGGCGCGCGTACCGGCTCGCGGCGTCGATTCTCGGCAACGAGGCCGACGCGCGCGACGTCTCGCAGGACGCTTTCATCCGGCTCTACGAGTCAGCCGGCCGCTTCGACGGACGCTCGCGCTTTTCGACCTGGTTCTACCGGATACTGGTCAACTTGTGCATCGACCATCAGCGCAAGAATCGATGGTGGAAGCGAATGGCGCCGCTGGCGAGTCCCGGCGACGATCCCGACGAGCGCGCTTTCGATCCGCCGTCGAGTGAAGCCGGTCCCGAGGATGAAGCGATGTTGAAGCAATCGATAAGCCGGCTTCGACCCGCGCTCGCGAAGCTCTCGCCGCAGCAGCGCGCCGCGGTGTTGCTGCAGACGCAGGAAGGATTTACCAGCCGCGAAATCGGCGAGGTGCTGAAGTGCTCCGAGGCGACCGCGCGCGTGCATGTGCATCGCGGAATCGCGCAGCTTCGGAAATTGATCGCGAGCGAGTGACTATTCAACTGACTAATTGAAAACTACTGACTAGTATGGCCGGGATTCATCCAGACACCGAACTCATTCCGTATCTGCGCGGAGAATTGAGCGCGGACGAGCGGGCGCAGGTCGGGGCGCATCTCGAGGGATGCGCGCAATGCCGCGAGTCGGCCGAAGCGTCGTCGGCGATACTGTCGAATCTGGCGCGGGTGGTTGATGAGGTGCGCGATCCGGATTGGGCGGAATACCGCGCCGGGCTCAAGCGCAAGTTGCGTGCAAGCGAGGCGTCGAGTGGGAGCGTGCGCAAGCGCTGGCGATTGAGGCGCGAGGATCTGCGCTTGCCGGTATTCGGCGGCTGGCCGTCGATGGCGATTGGCGCAGCGGCGGTCGCGGTGCTTGCGATCGCGATCGTGACGCATCGCGGCTCTGGCAGTCCGGCGGCCCCCGGCGTCGATCAGCTCGAGCTCCAGCAGGATCTCAGCAGCACGGACGTTGGCCTGCTGGCCAACTATCACGTCGTCGAGAATCTCGATCTGCTCGAAAACTACGACGTGATTGAGCATCTGGACGAGCTTGGGCCCGGGAATCCTCAGAACCATGAAACGCCTTCGTAAAGTGGCGGCGATTGTGCTGATAACGACGACGATTGTGTGCGGCGAAACGCGGCGGACGTGGGCGCAGGAGCCGCCGCCCGATTTGCATATGTTAATGAACCTCGATCTGTTCGAGCCGCGTCACGATATCCCGCAAGGTGCGGCGGCGGCCACTTCGCCGGATGACGACTCGATGCTCGATCAGATACGCACACTTGACAAGATGGGCTACCTCGGAAATCCCGCGGACGCGGACGCAGGTGACGTGCTGGCTCCCGGAGCCAGTGTGCGCGCGACTCCTGGAGCGGAAGATGTCGCGCCCGCCAAGACAGTTCCGCAGATTCCGTCGAGCGTGCCGAGCATCGACGTCGAGGGGCCGCAGCAATGACGCGTCGCAAGATCATAGCGAGTCTGTTCATCGCTGTCGCGATTGCTGCTGTGCGGATTTGCGTCGGCGATTCCCGCGTACGCACAAGCGTCGCAGCCGCAAGTCACATCGATACCGACGAGCGACGCCGAGCGCGCGCTCGCCGCGCAGCATCCGCGGGAATGGGCCAACCTCACGCCTGATCAGCGTCAGCGCGTGCTCGAGAATTACCAGCGATGGCAATCGATGCGTCCGGAAGATCGGCAGCGGGTACAGCAGAACTTCCAGACCTTCCGCAATCTGCCGCCTGAAGAACGCAAACGAGTGCTCGAAGGATTGCGCAGGTGGCGACAGCTTCCGCCCGCGCGTCGCGATGAATTGCAGCAGCAGTATGCGCGATGGCGTGGGCTGCCGCCGGCTCAGCGCGATCAGATGATGAAGCGGTATCAGCAATTCGAACAACTGCCGCCCGCGCAGCGCCAACGAATGCTCGCGAACTGGCAACGATGGCAGCAGATGACGCCCGAGCAGCGCCGCGAAGCCCGCCGCCGCCTCGGACTGTGGCGCCAGCATCCGCACCAGGCGCCGTAAGAAGAACTTAATTGAATGCGGAACCCACCGTGGGTTCCCCACCTCCCTGGGCAGGGGTGACCCCTGCACCCAGTGAGAAGAAAATCGCAAAATGGCGAGGACGCCCTTTTGCTCTAAGGTTCATTTCTTGTCGCCTGCGTCTTGTGTCATCCCGAGCGAAGCCGAGGGACCCCGGATCTTTCTCGCCGCGAGCCCACGCACCTCCAATCATGGATCAGCCGAAGTGTCTGGTGCTCGAGCTTCATTCCGTCCTTGTGTCATTCAGAGCGAAGCGAAGAATCCCGGCTCCTTGTCGTTGGCTTCGTCGAATTCTTTATATCATCTGTAAACGACCTCACCCTTCGGCGCGTCTTACATTTCGTATCGCAAATTTTCATTAGTCCGATTGCGCAAGCAATCGACGTACAGGCAGGAGGAGAATCTGTATGTTTCAAGCTCTACGAAAATGGCCGGCAGCGCTGCTCGCCGCGCCACTGGCGCTCTGTCTCGGTATCAGGATTGGCGCGCGCAGAAACCTTCGACGCACCGCTGGTCCAGTGCAAAGCGGTCGCGACGCCAGCCGCGCTTACCACCTGCGCGACAGTTCAGGATCCGCTCAAGCACGGCGGCGCGACTATCAACGACCAAGGTGACGTGACGGTGATCGTCATCGGCGCGGCGACCAATACTACGTATGCCGTCAGTCTCGTCTCGAACGACGGCATTCACAGCACCTCGCTCGGCAATCTGAAGACTGGCGTCGGAGGGAGATGGCGCGTTTCGCAAGGACGCGTTTTTCAAATTCGGGACGGTCGGCGCCGGCAACGTGGTCCTGACCAGCGGCGGCAGCGAAGAATTCGTCACCGGGCTATCGATCTCGAGCAACGGTCTCGAATCGGCGCGTGATTTCCAACCTGCGCTCGTGCGCTGCACCGATGTGACAGTGCCGGCGACTCTTTCTGCTTGCGGCAGCGACTCCTTGAGCAGGGGCCGTGTCGATATTGAAAACAGTGACGGCGCGCTGGCGATCCACGTGACCGGCGCGCGGCCCGGCACCAGCTATACGGCTCTGCTGCGATCGCCAACCGGCGCCACGGCTCCGCTCGGCACCGTTGGCCCTACCAACAAGGCGGGTAATGGTATGTTGATCCTGGCGTCGGCATTCTCGCCGGGTACGATCGGTTCGGGAGAAGTCGTATTGCAGAGTAGCAGCACCGATCAGTTCGTGTCGGGGTTCAGGGTCGATCAGAAATTCGTGCGTCCGGAAGTTTCAGCATCGAACCTGGTTCCATGCGGCAGCGTGACCGATCCGATTCTCACCAACTGCGGCAGCGACGCGCTGGACCGCGGCTCTTACGAAGTGAACGCAGCCGGCGCGGTCAACGTGAAATTGGAGGGCGCGAGTCCGAGCACCAACTACGAGCTGTTCTTCCGGCCGCTCGACAATTCGGGTGACATGGATACGGGTATCGCGGTGCCGACCAACGCGCTGGGCAACGCAGAGACCGGTCTGAAGAAGTTCTTTACCTCCAACACGGTGGCCTCGGGCACCTTCGTCGTGAAGTCGGGAACCTTCGACGAGTTCGTGGCCGGCTACGAACTGCGCTGAATCTCGCGCAGTCATTGATTTGAACGGCGGGCGGCTCGAGCGATCGAGCCGCCCGCTTTCGTCTTGTCTTAAGGTGCGGTGCGATCGAGCGAGCGATACTGAATCGCCTCGCTCACATGATGCGCCGCGATCGCGGACGCTCCATCGAGATCGGCAATTGTGCGCGACACTTTCAGGATGCGCGTGTAGGCGCGCGCGCTCAGACCGAGCCGGTTGATAGCGAGCTCGAGCAAGCGCTCGCCGCCCGCCTCGATTTGGCAATGAAGCCGAAGATCGCTCGCGCGCATCTGAGCGTTGCAGAAAAACGGCATTCCCTTGAAGCGAGCGAGCTGCGCCTCGCGTGCGCGGTTGACCCGCTCGCGAATCTGTGTCGACGCCTCGCGCGCGACGCGGTCGGTCAGGTCCTTGTACTTAACCGCGGGCACCTCGATGTGAATATCGATACGATCGAGCAGCGGCCCCGAGATGCGCGAGCGATAGCGCTGAATCCCGATCGGCGAGCACGAGCATTCGTGCTGCGGATCAGTGTAGAAGCCGCACGGGCACGGGTTCATCGCCGCCACCAGCATCACCGACGCGGGGAACGTGAGCGTCCCCATTACGCGCGAGATGGTAATGCGCGCATCCTCGAGCGGCTGGCGCAGGACCTCGAGCACGTTCTTGCGAAACTCCGGCAACTCGTCGAGAAACAGCACGCCGTGATGCGCGAGGCTCACTTCGCCCGGCCGCGGAATCGAGCCGCCGCCGATAAGTCCGGCGTCGGAGATCGTATGATGTGGGCTGCGGAAGGGACGCGTCGTGATCAGCGCGCGCCCGTTGAGCAGGCCCATCACGGAATGCACCTTGGTGGTTTCGATCGCCTCTTCGAAGGTCATCGTCGGCAGAATCGACGGCAGCCGCTTGGCGAGCATCGTCTTGCCCGATCCCGGCGGCCCGATCATCAGGACGTTGTGACCGCCGGCCGCCGCAACCTCGAGCGCGCGCTTGGCCTGCTCCTGGCCTTTGACCTCGCTGAAATCGACGTCGTAAACGTTGGCGTCGCCGAACGCGCTGGTGAGATCGATCGGAATCGATTGCAGCGGACGCAGGCCCTCGAAGAATTCGAAAGCCTCGCGCAAACTTTCGACCCCGAGCACCGCGGTGCCCTCGCCAATAACCGCGGCCTCGGACGCATTCTCGCGCGGCAGCATGACGCCTTCGAACTTCGACGATCGCGCGAGCAACGCAGTCGGCAGCGCACCCTTGATCCCCTTGATACGCCCGTCGAGCGCGAGTTCGCCGAGAATCAGGTAGCCGCGCAGTCGCGCGCGATCCTTCAGCACGTTCTGCGCCGCGAGGATCCCGAGCGCGAGCGGAAGATCGAACGCCGATCCTTCCTTGCGCGTGTCGGCGGGCGCGAGATTGATAGTCATCTTGCGCGTCGGGAAATCGAAGCCGGAATTTTTGAGCGCCGACTTGACCCGATCGAGCGCCTCCTTGACCGCGCCCTCGGCCAGCCCAACCAGCCGATGGGGCGGAACGCCGGCGCCGATGTCGATTTCGACTTCGACCGGAAACGCGTCAACCCCGACCAGCGCGCTCGATATTACGCTCGCGTGCAAACAGTGCCTCCCTGCTAACAGCCAGTTGACACTAGCGCAACTGACGGCTGCGAGCGATGCCGTGTTACCCAGAGTACATTGTTACTTCCGGGACAGTTCCGGAGTGTCATTCTGAAGGCCGAAGGCCGTAGAATCCCGGATCCGAGACCCTGCCGCTTCGCTTCAGGGTGACAGAAAAGTCACCACAAAAGCTTGCTTGATCACTTTCTTTTTTCTCTCGTTACTCGCGCGGCGCATGCGCACGCATGAACCGCCGCCAAATCTGCCGCGCATTCTGATCGTAGTCAGTCATCACCCGAATCAAATTACTCAGCGCCCGCTGCGGCATCAGCTCCTCCGGCAGCACCGGATCAAGATTGATATGCCGAATCACGTCGCGCCCAAGCACCATCGATTCCGCCGCCGCCGTATCCAGCGCCAGCCGCTCGAGCTTGCTCTTGCTCGCGATCAATTCCTCCGCCAGCGCGCGATACGTCGCGATCATCGCAGCAGTATCCCACAGACGGGTCGCCTTCGCGCGCGCATCGTCGTCGAGCTCGTCGAGGCCAACCACCAGCGCACCCGGATGAAGTCCCAGCGCGCGCAAATGCTCGCGCAGTTCGGCAACGGAGTCGCGCAGATTGGCGGGACGAATCCACAGACCGCTTTGGAGTTCGCGAAATCCGCGCAGACGCATCGCGCGTTCATGACGTCGTAGCGCGGCGCGATCGCTGCGCGGGATTGCGGCGTCGAACACACCGATCCACGCGCCCGATCCACGGCTTCGCGAGGTCGCCCAGATGCCGCCACTTGCGCACTTCATCGCGCATCGCCTCACCCGACGGACTCAAACGATAGCGCCCGCGACCGGTGTTCGCCGCGACCGACTGCTCGACCAGCCGCGTCAACGCCATCCGCAAACTCTGCTCGGTAAACCCAAGCGCAATCCCGACGCCCGCAATTTCCTGAACAGACATCTCGCGCGGATATCGATTCGACAGGAAATCGATCACCAGCTCGCGCGCAGTGAGGTGTCGCGGTACATAACGAGGATTTGCAATCGTTGCCATTCTCTGTTACATACAGATTCGTGAGCAAAGACTAAACGCCCCGATACTTCAACGGAAGATTGGAGGATATCATGTTCCAGGCGCGTAGCGTTTTCTCCGACGACGAACTGCTGATGCTCAAGCGCAAATCGCAGTGGCGCGCGGCGTGGATGATCTTTCACGCGTGGGCGGTGATCGCCGGCGCGATGGCGCTGTTCGTATGGTGGCCGAACCCGCTGACCTTCATCGCCGCGACCTTGATAATTGGCGCGCGCCAACTCGGCCTCGCGATCCTCTCGCATGACGCCTCGCACGGCCTGCTGTTCCGCAACATGAAGCTGAACGATTTCGCCGGCACCTGGCTGACCGACTACGCGCTGTTCGGCGACATGTACGCCTACCGCCCCTACCACGTCGCCGGGCACCATCGGTTCACGCAGCAGAAAAACGATCCCGACCTCGGCCTGACCGCGCCGTTCCCGATCACGCGCAGCAGCATGCGCCGCAAGGTAATCCGCGATCTCACCGGCCAGACCGCATACAAGCAGAAGAGGGCGCTGATTCGCCGCGCGTTCGGAAGTCACGACATGCCCGCATCGCAGCGCCTCGCGATGGCTTGGAAGCGCCTGCACGGCGCAATCGTCACCAACGCGATTATCTTCGCGATACTCGCAGCGACCGGCCACTGGTGGCTATTCCCCGCGCTGTGGGTCTTTCCATTCATGACCTTCCACGAGCTGGTCGTACGCATCCGAAGTATCGCCGAGCATTCGATGGCGCCCGACAACGACGATCCGTTCCGCAACACGCGCACCACGCACGCAAACTGGCTGATGCGCGCGCTAGTCGCCCCGTACTTCGTGAACTACCACCTCGAGCATCACCTGCTGATGGCAGTCCCGTGCTACAACCTCCCGCGCGCGCACGAAATCCTGCTAGCAAAAGGCTACGCCCCAAGAATGGAACTCCAACCCGGCTACACCGCAATGCTAGCGCTGGCAACCTCAAAGCCCGAGACGCCACAACTACAAGCCGCCGCATAGTTCCGATTCCCTCCTCCCAAATGGGAGGAGGGTTAGGGTGGAGGACAATATGCCGCGCGGATGACCGATGCGTGGCATGCTCTGCCAGCATCGCGAAATTCAGAATCAAAATTCAGCACCAAAGGTCCTCCACCCGCCGCTCGAAGACGAGCGTCGGCCTCCCCCGACGAACGGGGGAGGCGATTCTCTCAGTGCAGGAACGTCAGGGCCAGACGGCGCCTTCCGCGACTAATTCGTCGCGCTCTGATTTGCCCAGGCCTAGCAGCTCGCCGAGGACGTAGTCGAAATCCTCGCCGACTTCGGGCGCGATCGTGCTGACCTTTCCCGACCCGCCAGAAAGCTTGAACGGGATTCCGGTGACGTGAGTCGTCACGCCTTTCTTGGTCGAGACCTCGGGCCAGAAGCCGCGCTCTTTTAGTTGCGGATCGCGCGCGCACATATCGACGCCGTTTTCCACGACGCCGGCTGCGATGCCCGCGCGCTGCAGTATCGCCATCGCATCTTCGGCGCTGTGCTCCGCGGTCCATCGCGAGACGTTGGCGTCGAGCTCGGCGCTGTTTTGCATCCTCAGATAGAGCGTGCGGAATTTTGGCTCGCTGGCCCAATCCGGAGAGCCGATCGCGGTGACGAAGCGGCGCCATTCGGGGCCGGTGCCGACGCTGATCGCGACCCATCGATCGTCGTCGCCGTCGAGCGGGCGGCATTTGTAAACGCCGTGCGGCGCTGCGGGACCTTCCTGCGAATTGTAGCCGGGCGGCGACTGCGTGCGGCCGTTGACCGAGATGTCCAGCAGCGCGGGTCCGATCACGCTCGCGACGGCCTCGAACTGCGACAAGTCTACGAACTGTCCTTTGCCCGTACGTCGTCGATGCCACAACGCGACCAGCGCCGCGAGCGCGCCCGAGTATCCGCCGCACATGTCGGCGTACGAATAGCCGTAGCCGGCCGGCGTGCCGTCGGCCTCGGCCATCAACTGCGTGTATCCCGTCAGCGCCTGCAGCGTCGGACCGTAGCTGACGTAGCTCGAGCGCGGGCCGGTGTGGCCGAGGCCCGACATGCTGATGCAGATGATGTCGGGCTTCACCGCCTTGAGGCTTTCGTAATCCATCCCCCACGTGCGCATCACGCGCGCGGAAAAATTATCCATCACGATGTCGCTCATCGCGGCGAGCCGGCGCGCGAGTTCGACCCCGCGCGGATGCTGCATGTTGAGCGCGACCGAAAGTTTGCTGCGATGCAGGTCGCATTGCAGGCCGAGTTTGCGATTGCCCATCGGCGGCGGATCCTTGCGCTCGACCTTGACGACTTGCGCGCCGTGGTCGCCGAGAATCCGCGTCGCGACCGGCCCGGCGACGACCCAGGTGAAGTCCAGCACGCGCACGCCGTCCAGCGGCATCGCGCACATGCTCAGATCACTCCTTCGGCGGCGAGCACCGCGATCGCTTCTGGAGCCATCGCGAGCTCGTCGCGCAAAATTTCGCCGGTATGCTCACCCATCAGCGGCGGACGCCGCGTGACGCGCCACGGCGTGCCGTTGAAAAGATACGGCGCGCCCGGGTAACGGAAACTTGCGGCCGAGTTCGGGATGCTCGACCTCGACGAAGTAGCCGCGCTCGATGAGCTGATCGTCGTCGAACAGCGCCTCGGGCGGACGCACCGTCGCGTACGGCTGGCGCAGAAGCTGCGCGCGTTCGAGCAACTCGTCGCGCGGATAATCCTTGACCCAATCGTCGAGCACTTCGAACACATGCTCGGCCATCAGGTAGCGATACATCGGCTGCTGGTAGTTGGGGTCGTCGAGGTCGGCCGCCTTGCCGTCGGACTTGACCCATTCGATGAGCGAGGTCCAGTCGCCGAGCGTGCAATGCATGATGTACCCGTCGCGGCATTTGCCGACGCGAAAAAAACGGCTCCAATGCAGCGTGCCGCGGCGCGGCTCGGCCTCGTTGCGCTCGAAGTATCCACCGGCGACGTGCTCGACCGCCGCGGCGGTGGCCTCCTGCATGCTGAGATCGATCCATTGGCCTTCGGCTGTTCGGTCGCGCGCGAGCAGCGCGAGCATCACGGCGATCGCGCCGAAGTACGCCGACGAATGATAGGCCTGCAGACCCAACGGACGCACCGGCGCGTGATTCGGGAAGCCGTTGACGTAGAGCATCCCGCCGAGCGCGCTCAGCACGGTGTCGTCGGCGATATAGTCGCGATACGGGCCGGTCTGTCCGAACGGCGCAATCGAGCAAAGCACCAGCGCTGGATTCTCGCGATGGAGAATGTCCCAGCCAAGCCCCAGCTGGTCGAGCGTGCCCGGCGCGAAGCTCTCGATCACCACGTCAGCAGTGCGAGCGAGCTGAAGCAGCATGTCAGCGCCGCGCGAGTGCTTGAGGTCGAGCGTCAGCGATCGCTTATTGAGATTGTAGAACCAGAAAAACAGGCTGCGGTCGCGATGCGGCAAGTCGTCGAGGAACGGGCCGATGCGACGAGCGTCGTCGCCGGCGGGCGGCTCGACCTTGATGACGTCGGCGCCCATGTCCGCCAGCAGCCGCGCGCAAAGTTGTGCGCGATGCCCCGTCAGGTCCAGCACGCGCAGGCCCGCGAGCGCACCGGCGCCGGGCTCCGTCACGGCTTCTCCGCCGACTTCGGCGCGAGCGGGCGCCTCGAGCTCCTTCAGCTCTTCCTTAACCTTGGGCGGCGGCAGGTCCTCGATCGCGAACGCGCTGGTATCGAGCGTCGGCGGGACGTTCATCAGCACTTCGTTCTTCGGCCCGGTGCGTTTGCCGCCGACCACGCGAATCGTTTCGAAGGTGTCGGGGTTGACCCATCGCACGCCCATCACCGCCGGTTTCGCCTGACCATCCTCGTCAACGGGCACGAGCGTGGTCCCTTCCTTATCGAAAAAAGTTACTTTTCTGAGTCCCATAATTTCTTTCTACGATAGTACGATCAGATGATGAGCGAGAAATGATATGGACCCCGCCCTCCGGATTCAAACGCCCCAACTTTTGGTTCCCCTTCCCGCGCGGGAAGAGGTACTCCAACCATTCTGGTTCCCCTTCCCACCATGGGAAGGGGTTAGGGGTTAGGTCGCCGAGGTTTCGCACGTACGCCGGAAACCCGATTGACAGACCGTCCTCGAAGCGCGTCGGGCATCCCGTCATGCGGTCCCAAGCTGCGCTTCGGAACATCCTCCCACCATTCGCTCCACGGCAGATCATTGCGGCGTTAGGATTGAGCGGGTAGTAGATGCGATTGTCGGACCTTGAAGCCTCTCCTCCCCCAAGTAGCAGAGCGTCCTGCTTGCTGTTGTTGATGAAGCAATGGCAGATGCCGGTCCCCGCAGGAAAGCGCTGCGAAGTCCCCGGGCCGCATCGGGTGAAGAAAGCCGTCGATCCACGCGTCAACCTCGCCTTCGAGAACGTAGACGAACTCTTCTTCTTTTTCTTCGGCATGAGGCCATGAACTCCGCTCTCCAGGCGCCAGCCGCATCAGGTTCACAACAATTTTCTGCAATCCAGCATGTTTGCTGATGCTTCGTCGCGAACCGGTGATATTCGTCGCTGTGAGGATATCGATGCCGCGTCTCCGGACACGACGCGGCAGCAATGATGAACGGCGGCTTTTTTGCAGGCTTCGTCATCCGGCCCATGTACCACAACCAACGCCACAATGTAGAGACAGCAAATTGAGACTCAATACTCGCGCACGAACGGCGCGTGCGTTAATCTGATCGGACGCATCTTTAATACTGGAAAAACCTGTGGCTGAGACCGATTACAAATCTACCCTGAAACTTCCCAAAACCGACTTTCCGATGAAGGCGAATCTGCCCAAGCGGGAGCCGGAGATGCTCAAAAATTGGGACGCTCTCGACCTCTACGCTCGCCTGATGGAGGCGCGCAAGGATGCACAGTCGTGGGTGCTGCACGACGGGCCGCCGTATGCCAACGGCCGCGTGCATCTTGGGACCGCGCTCAACAAAATTCTCAAGGACTTCGTCGTCCGCTCGCGCTCGATGCTCGGATTTCGCACGCCGTTCGTGCCCGGATGGGACTGTCACGGGATGCCGATCGAATACAAGGTCTCGCGCGACCTCGGCGGCGACAAGGCGCGCACGACGCCCAAGCTCGAGCTGCGCAAACTGTGCCGCGCCGAAGCCGAGAAGTGGGTCGATTTGCAGCGCTCGGATTTTCGGCGGCTGGGATGTATCGGCGACTGGTTCCACCCATATCTCACGATGGCGCCGGAGTACGACGCCGCGGAAATCCGCGTGCTGCGCAAGATGGTCGAGAACGGCTACGTGTATCGCGGGCTGCGTCCGGTGCATTGGTGCTTCGACTGCCGCTCGGCGTTGGCGGAGGCCGAAGTCGAGTATCGCGACCATGTTTCGCCGTCGATTTATGTCGCGTTCGCGTTCAATTCGAATCTCAAAAATGCGGGCACGCTGGCCGCGGAAGCCAAAGACCGCGCTGAGCTCGAATCGGCGCATCAAGCCGGCAAACTGTCGGCGGTTATCTGGACCACGACCCCGTGGACGCTCCCCGCAAATCTCGGAATCTCGCTGAACGAGACCTTCGACTACGTCGCGCTGAAAGTTGGTGATCATTATTACGTGGTGGCGGCGCGATTGGCCGACAGCGTCGAGAAAGAATGCGCTCTGACAGTTGAAAAGCGGATCGCGCTCGATCGCGACGCGCTCAAAGCGCACGACGGCCAGGATATTTTTCGGCATCCGTTTATCCCGCGCGACGTCAAGCTGATGTACGCCGAACACGTGACCGCCGACACCGGCACCGGCCTCGTGCATACCGCGCCGGGACATGGCTACGAGGATTTCGTGGTCAGCCAAAAGTATGGGGTGAAGCCTTATGTGCCGGTGGACGGCAGCGGGGTGTTCACGCGCGACGCCGGCGAGTGGGAAGGGCAGAACGTGTTCAAGGCGAACCGGTCGATCGTCGAGAAGCTGCGATCGGTCGGCGCGCTGCTGCATGCGCAAAATTTCTCGCACAGCTATCCGCATTGCTGGCGATGCCACAATCCGCTGATTTTTCTTGCGACCGAGCAATGGTTCGTCAGCGTCGATCACAACGGACTGCGCGCCAAGGTGATCGACGCGATCGATAACGTGAAGTGGTACCCGGCGTGGTCGCGCGATCGGATTCGCAACATGACGGAGACGCGGCCAGATTGGACTATCTCGCGCCAGCGCGCGTGGGGCGTGCCGATTCCCGCAGTCAGATGCGCGGAATGCGACGAGGTCGCGCCGCTTTCGGTGACGATGGATCGGGTCGAAGAGATTTTCGCGCGCGAAGGCTCCGACGCGTGGTACAGCCGGCCGGCCGCGGATTTCGTGGCGCAGGGCGTCAAGTGCGCAAAGTGCGGCGGTTCCGTCTTTGTCAAGGAAGAAGACATCCTCGACGTGTGGTTCGATTCGGGATCGTCGCAAGCCGCGGTGCTCGCGGTGCGGCCGGAATTGAAATGGCCGGCGGACGCGTACCTCGAAGCGGTCGAGCAGGCGCGCGGATGGTTCAGCTCGTCGCTTTTTTGCGCCGTGTCGGATCGCGGTGCCGCGCCGTTCAAGAGCATCATCAGCCACGGCCTGACCGTCGATGAGAAAGGCCGCAAGATGTCGAAGTCGCTCGGCAACTCCGAGGACGCCGTCGATGCCGCCGGACGGATGGGCGCCGACGTGCTGCGCCTGGTGTACGCGTCGCTCGATTACACCACCGACATCACGCTCGGCCAGACCATTTTCACCGCGGTGTCGGAGTCGTATCGAAAGATTCGCAACACCTGCCGCTTTGTGCTCGGCAATCTCGCCGACTTCGATCCCGCGCGCGACTCGGTCGAACTGAAAGACATGCTCGAGTTCGATCGGTTCATCCTCGCGCGCACGGAAAAACTGAAGAGCGAAGTGCGCCGCGCTTACGAAGCGTTCGAATTCCAGACCGCGCTCCAGGTGATGCAGAATTTCATCGTGGTCGATCTGAGCTCGCTCTATATAGATGTAGCGCGCGACCGTCTTTACTGCGCGGCTGAGAAATCCGTCGAGCGCCGCTCGGCGCAGACCGCGCTGTTCAATATTCTCGACGCGCTGGTCAGGATGCTCGCGCCGCTGATCCCATTCACCGCCGAGGAAATTTACTCGTACCTGCCTGGCCAGCGGCTCGAGAGCGTGCATCTGACGACGATGTATCCCGCGAACCCGTCATGGCGCGATCACGATTTGGAAGCGCGATGGGAGCGGTTGCTGAAGGTTCGCGACGAGGCGCTCAAGCTGCTCGAGGCGATGCGCAAGTCGGGGACGATCGGCGCGCCGCTCGATGCAGCCATCAGCTTGGGCGCTGAGGGTGGCTCTGAGAGCGGTCTGGCTGAAACTCTGAAGCGCTATCGTGAAGAGCTGAAGGATTTGTTCATCGTCTCGGATGTTGCCTTATTGGGCGATGCTGAAGCCGCCGAGATCAGGCAACAGGCCAATGGCCGCGAAGATTTCGCGGTTGACGGTACCTTCGCACGCGCTTCCGCGAATCCCGCGATCACGCTGATGGGCCGTCACGCGTTGGGCGCGAAGTGCGCGCGTTGCTGGAAATACTTCGATGACAGAGGCGGCGAAACGCTGGATGCGCGATGTCGCGCAGTGGTAGGGGCGTAGCCGATGTCCGATCAATCGAGCGCGAAGCCCATTGCCAATGTTCTCTCCGGACGCGAAGCGGGCAGTGAATCGACGACCGCTGCGCCGCCACGGCGGCCATTTCTCTTTCTGCTGGGCGCGATCACGATTCCCGTCATCCTGCTCGACCAGGCGACCAAGCTCTTCGTGCAGGCGCACATGGCGCTGTACGAGAGTATCGCGATCATCCCCAACTACCTGGATATCACCTACACGCTGAATCCCGGCGCCGCGTTCAGCATGCTCGCGGACGCGCCGCCGTGGCTCCGCAAAATGTTTCTGCTCTCGATGGCGTGCGCCGCGATAATCGTGCTGGCGGTGATGATCGTGCGCGCCGACCGCGTGTCGATCAGCTCGGTGGCGTTCGCGCTGATCATGGGCGGCGCAGTGGGCAATCTGATCGATCGAGCGATTCGCGGGCGCGTGATCGATTTCATGCGCGCGCACTACTACGACCTGAACTATCCGATCTTCAATGTCGCGGACAGCGCGATCTCGATTGGCGTCGCGTTGATCATTCTCACCGCGTTCTTCGGCAGCGACGACGAACCTAAGCCAAATCCTTCCAGCTAAGTTCGCGGCGCGACGCATTTGACGCCAGCGCCGAGAACTCAGCTCCAACCAGCCTGGTTATCCGCGGAACTCAGCCGTTGTCGCTTGCGGCACCGGGAACGCCCGATTCCACCGACGCGCGCCATTTGTCGATTGCCTCGACTGTAAACCGCCAGTCACTGCCGACCCGGAACGCAGGCAGCTGGTTCTTTTTGAGCATGCGGTAGATGGTGGACGGATGCACTCGCAGATAGTTAGACACATCCTGCACCGTTAGGACCTTGCTCTTCAATTCATCGAATCTATCCATGGGACTCCTTCGCATTACGCGCGCTTACTCCGTCCTTTCCGGTCCTTGACGATGTACGGGTTGAAACAACCCTGCGTGACGCTACTCAATTACATACTAAACCGTTCATATACGCCAAGTAGTACAAGCGAGATTTCCGCGGAAATTTGTCACCTATAGAACATTTTATTTCGGAATTGTCAGAAATTGAACCGGACGATCAGCTCAGAGATGACACAATGTCATCAAAAGACAGACTTCTTGTCAATGAGTGGCCAATGCGATCGAGTAGCACGAATTCGACCGCGCCGGCGGTGCGCTTCTTGTCGAGCGCAAGCGCGCGCAGAAAATTATCGGTGTGCCATCCCGGCGGCATCGCGGTCGGCAGACCGGCGCGCTCGATCAATCGCTGAAGACGCGACGCTTCGTCAGCCGAGAAGCCGGTGTACTTGCTCGACAGCCGCGCCGCCGCGACCATTCCGATCGCTACCGCCTCGCCGTGAAAGTAACTGCCGTAGCCGGCGCTCGTTTCAATCGCGTGGCCGATGGTGTGTCCGAAGTTCAGAGTCTTGCGCAGTCCGCTTTCGTGCTCGTCGGCGCCGACGACGGCGGCTTTATGCATCAACGATCGCGCGACGACTTGCTCGAGCAGCGCGGGATGCCGCGCAAGGATCGCGTCGAGGTCGCGCTCGAGGTCTGCGATCATCGGCGCGTCCATGATCGCGCCATACTTGATCACTTCGGCCAGGCCCTCGCGAAATTCGCGGTCGGGCAGCGTCGCGAGCGTTGCAACGTCGGCGACTATCAGCCGCGGCTGATAAAATGCACCGATCAGATTCTTGGCGTGACGATGGTTGATCGCAGTCTTGCCGCCGAGCGCCGAATCAACTTGCGCGACCACGGTCGTCGGCATTTGCACGATCGGCACGCCGCGCAGAAAGGTCGCCGCCGCAAATCCCGCGAGATCGCCCACGACGCCGCCGCCGACTGCGAACACCACACTGTTGCGATCCAGCCCGGCCGCGGTCATGCGATCGTAGAGCAGCTCGAGCGTCGCGAAAGATTTCGATGCTTCGCCCGGCGGCACCGAAATTACGACCGGCGCGAATCCGTTCTTGCGCAGCGCATCCTCGACCCGCGCAGCGTAAAGCTTCTCAACCGTCGCATCCGTGACGACGGCGCACGAACCCGCCTTCAATCCCGCGGCAAGCGCGAGTTTGCCCAGCTCGTCCAGGATATTCGCGCCGACGTGAGCGTCGTGCGAAGCAGCCCCGAGTTCTACGCGGATGGTACGCATCATTGTGTGGGAGGCAGGACTCGGCGAGCGGCGTGTACGCCGAACGCTCCGATAACGTGGTCGGCCAGTTGCTCGATCGTGAGATCCGAGGTGTCAACCTGGACGTTGGCGCGGGCGTAAGCGTCCGCGCGTTCAGCCATCAGCTCTTTGACTCGTTCCAAAGTGGGCTTGCCGCCCTCGGTCAGTTTCGGCCGCTTCGCCTTCGATCGTTCGACCCGCGCCGCGACCACATCCGGGCGCGCCATCAGGCACACGATCACGCCGACACGCTTGAGCGCCTCGCAATTCGATTCGTCTACCAGCACGCCGCCGCCGGTCGAGATCACTTCGGGAAACGGCCCGTGGCAATGCGGGCATCGCCGCCGATCGCTGGTCAGGTGCGCGACTGCTTCGCGTTCGAGTTGGCGGAAGTGCGCCTCGCCATGGTCGGCGAAGATTTGCGCGATTGGTTTTCCGGCGCGGGCGACCACGACCGTATCTACATCGACAAATTCCCATCCAAGCCGGCGCGCGACAATCGGTCCGACCGAGCTTTTCCCGGTAGCCATGAATCCGGTGAGGATCAGTTTGGGCGTCATATGCGTATGCGCCGCGATACGGGCCGCGGCGCCCGCGTCTCAGTAATTGCGGACCTGTTCGATGAAGCCTTTGAAGTTGCGTGTAATCTCGACCAACGAATCGCCGCCGAATTTTTCGAGAAAGGCCGCGGCGAGTTCGAACGCCACCACCGCTTCCGCAATAACTGCCGCCGCGGGAATCGCGCATACGTCGGAACGTTCGATCGCGCCGACCGCTTCCGCCTTGGTTTTGATATCGACCGATCGCAGCGGACGCATCAACGTGGACAGCGGCTTGAACGCGACCCGCACCCGCAGCGGCTCGCCGGTGCTCATGCCGCCCTCGGTGCCGCCGCTATTGTTGGAATGACGCGTGAAGCGATGACCCGCGCTGTCGTAGCCAATTTCGTCGTGCAGTTCGGATCCGCGAATCCGTCCCGCGGTGAATCCCAGGCCGAGCTCGACGCCCTTGGCAGCCTGCAGGCTCAGCAGCGCGAACGCCAGCCGCCCGTCGAGTTTGCGATCCCATTGCACGTGACTGCCGAGCCCGACCGGCAATCCGGTTGCGACCACCTCGACGATACCGCCGAGCGTGTCGCCGGTTTTCTTGCACGCGTCGATTTCCGCGATGATTTTACTTTCCGCATCAGGATCGGCGACGCGCACTTGCGACGCTTCAGTGATGCGCCGCAGCTCCGCGATGCTCAACTCGGGGTGAGTCTTCGCCTCGGTCGCGCCGATACTCGCGACGTAGCCGATCACGTCGATTCCAAATGGCGCCAGTATCTGTTTCGCCAACCCGCCAATCGCAACGCGCGCAGTGGTTTCGCGCGCCGACGCCCGCTCCAGCACGTCGCGAATATCTTCCAGATTGTATTTGAGCACGCCCGCCAGGTCGGCGTGACCGGGCCGCGCGCGAGTGACGACCTCCGCCGCGCCGCGGTCGTTGGGATCGGCGGACATCTTCTTGACCCAGTTCTTGAAGTCGCGATTTTCGATGATGAAGGTGATCGGACTGCCGAGCGATTTGCCGAAGCGGATGCCGGAAACCGGCCGCACTTCGTCCTTCTCGATCAGCATGCGGCCGCCGCGGCCATAGCCCTTTTGGCGTCGCGCGAGCTCCGCGTTTATCCCCGCAATGTCGATGTCGAACCCCGCGGGCACGCCTTCGACCGTCGCGACCAGCTCAGGTCCGTGCGATTCACCGGCAGTCAGGAATCGTAGCGCCATGCCCCGATTCAACCAGACTGCACGCCCTCGCGAAAGCGGGTACCTCGCCCGATTACTCGCGCGCGGTGTAAGTTGCTTGGCAGCAGAGATCGTCGAGATGCAAGCCAACATAGTGATCGTCGGGGCGACCCGCGGATTCGAGACGCTGACTTATTCGATTCCGTCCGCGCTCGACGGCCTCATCCAGCCCGGCCATCGGGTGCTGGCGCCGCTCCGCGCGCGCAAGGTCACCGGCGTCGTCACCGAGGTCGGCGAACGACTTTCGACCGGCGATCTGAAGCCCATCCTCGAAGTGCTCGAGCCGCGCCCGCTGTTCGATCGCGCACATCTGCAACTGATGGAGTTCCTCGCGTCCTATTACATGGTTTCGATTGCGGACGCATACCGGAGCGTGATTCCCGCAGTCGCGCGGGTCGAGTCGCGGACCGCGTACAGTCTCGCGACGCCGCCCGACGCGCTCGCACGCGCCACGTTCACGCGAGTCGAGCGCGCGATTTTCGAAACGATTGCAAAGCGCGCGGCCACCACAAAACAGCTCGAGAAAATCGGTCCACCTGGCGAAGTGCGCGCGACGCTCGCGCGCTTCATCGCGGACGGCATCCTCGAGCGTCGCGACGCCACCACCGGACGCCATCGCGACACCGCGGATCTGGTCGCGCGACTCGTCACCGGCGCGAGCGTCGAGAGCGTGCGCGGTACCAAGCAGCGCGAAGTTCTGACAGCGCTCGCCAACGCCGGCGCCAACGGCGTGCGCGTCGAGGATCTGAAAACTGCAGTCGATGGAGCGAGCGCGGCGCTGAAGAGCCTCGCGCGCCGCGGGTTGATCGCGATCGACGCGGCGCCCGCGCCGACAAGTCACGGCGTCGCGGCGGAGTTCGATCTCAACGATGAACAACAAGTCGCCCTCGATGCGATTTCGCCGGCCATCGAACATCGCCGCTACCAGGCGTTCCTGCTATGGGGCGTCACCGCCAGCGGCAAGACCGAAATTTACCTGAACCTCGCCGCGCGCGCGCTCGCGGCAGGACGCAACGTTTTGATCATGGTGCCCGAAATCGCGCTCGCCCACGAAATCGTCCGCTCGTTTCGCGCGCGTTTCGGCTCGCTGGTCGGTATCGCGCATAGCGCGCAGAGCGTGTCGGAGCGATGGGCCAGCTGGATGGCGGCGATTGGCGGGCAGGCGCGCGTGATGATTGGTCCGCGCTCGGTGATTTTCGCGCCGATGCATGACGCGGGCTTGATCGTCGTCGACGAAGAGCACGACGCGTCGTACAAGAGCGAGGAAGGTATCTTCTATCACGCGCGCGATCTCGCGGTCGCGCTCGCGGGATTTTCGAATTGCCCGGTCGTGCTCGGCTCGGCGACGCCGTCCAGCGAGTCGTATGCGAACGCGCGTCGCGGACGCTATCGGCTGCTGCGTCTGCTCCGGCGCGTGAACGATCGCGCGATGGCTTCGGTCGAAATCGTCGATATGCGGCGCGAGGTCGCCGACGCGCGCAAGCTCGCCGCGGCCAAGCCAACCAACGGCGCTGGTCGCGAAACGAAATCCGCCGAGCTTCCCGACGCGGTCCCTCTCTCAACGACGCTGGTCGCGGCGCTGCGTGAAAATCTCGCGTCGGCCGGCCAGAGCATGGTGTTTCTCAACCGCCGCGGATTCCACAATTTTTTGCAATGCCATGTTTGCGGCAACGTGATCGCGTGCCCGAATTGCAGCGTCAGCATGACGTTTCATATGCGCGACCGCTCGCTCCGCTGCCATTACTGCGGCAATCATACGGCGGGCCCCGACACCTGCCCCGAGTGCAACGCTTACGGCCTCAAGGGCCAGGGCTTCGGCACCGAGCGGCTCACGCAGACGCTGGCTGAGATGATGCCGGCCGCGCGCATCGAACGGATGGACTCCGACACCAGCAGCTTGCGCGGCGCACGCGCGCGGATGTTGGCCGAGCTTCGCGCTGGCGAAATAGATATTCTCGTCGGCACCCAGATGATCACCAAGGGTTTCGATTTTCCCGGCGTCACGCTGGCCGCGGTCGTCAATGCCGACATGGCGCTGAACATGCCCGACTTCCGCTCCGCCGAGCGAACGTTCCAGCTGCTGACGCAGATCGCGGGACGCGCGGGGCGCGGCGAGCGCCCGGGCCGCGTCATCATCCAGACCTACGCGCCCAATCACTACAGCATCCGCGCCGCCAGGGATCAGGATTACGCGCGCTTCATGCGCCGCGAGCTCGAGCTGCGCCGAGACCTTATGTATCCGCCGTTTGCGCGCCTCGCGATGGTGCGAATCGAAGGCGCGGAGCCGCAACTCGTCAGCCGCATGGCCGAGGCGGTCGCGAAATCGCTCGCGAAGGTCGCGACTCCGGAAGGATTCCGTGTGCTCGGACCCGCGCCCGCGCCGATCGAACGAATCAAGCAGCGCTACCGCTGGCAGGTGATGATAAAATCGCGCGAACTGAAACCGATGCGCGCCGCGCTCTCCGCGATGCGCGCCGAACTCGCGCCGTCGGCGGATCGCGACGACATATATCTTGCGATCGACATCGATCCGGTAAGGATGCTGTGAGAGTGAAAAAATGAACGAAACGAACGAACACGCGCCGATTCATCATGTGCCGCGCGCGCGTCACGCCTTTGACGCGAAGATGCACGACGGCGCGACGATTCACATTCGCCAGCACGGCACTCCTGGCGCGCCGCGGCTCGTGCTCAGTCACGGCAACGGCCTCGCGATCGACGGCTACTTTCCATTCTGGGGACCGCTGCGCGAGCGCTACGAAGTTGTCGTCTTCGATTTCCGCAATCACGGCCACAACCCGCTGCACGGGGCTGAAGGACATACCTGGCAAAACTTCATCGCGGATATGGATGTCGTGTGGCACGCGATCAATCGCGAGCTTGGCGCGAAGCCGGCCGCCGGGCTGTTCCATTCGCTGTCAGGCGTCACCGCTGCGATGCATGCGCTCAAATTCGGGCGTCGATTCGACGCGCTGGTGCTCTTCGATCCGCCGGTTTATCCGCGCGAAGGCCATCCGATTCAGTACTTGCAGCAGTCCGACAAGGAGTCGCTCGCCTCGCGCGCGGCGCGGCGTCCCGAGCGCTACAAAGATCCGATGGAACTCGCGAACCAGTTCAAGCGGCGCTTCAAACGATGGGTGCCCGACGCTTACGAACTGATGGCGCGCGCGACGCTGCGACACGATCGCGCGATCGGCGACTGGATTCTCGCGTGTCCGCGCGAATACGAGGCGCACGTTTTTTCCAGCGGCGCGAATCCGAATCTGTGGCCGCAGATGGCGCATTGCCCGGTACCGGTGAAACTCGTGTGCGGCGATCCGACGCTCGACGAAGTGATGCCGCCGGCGCTGATCGGCCGCGCGATGGCCGAAGAGCTCGGCCTGCCGTACGAAGCGATTCCCGGCACATCGCATTTTCTGCAAATCGAGCGTCCGCTCGAGTGCATCCGCGCGGTGGAATCGTTCCTCGCGCCGCTCGGACTCGCCGCGCCAGCGACCCTTTGATAGATTTGTGAATAGATGGCCCTCCTGAAAATTCGCAAATTCCCCGACGATTCGCTCAAGGCGCCCGCGGCCCCGGTCAAAAATATCAACGGCAACGTCGAAGGGCTGATCGACAGCATGGTGCAGACGATGTACGCCGCGCCGGGCGTTGGCCTGGCCGCGCCGCAAGTCGGCGAGTCGAAGCGGATCATCGTGCTCGACACCGATCATGAAAATCCCGGCAAGCGGCTGCTGAAGCTGATCAACCCCCAGGTGGTCGAGGCCGAGGGCAAGATCATCTGGGAAGAGGGTTGTCTCTCGGTGATCGATTACACTGCCGACGTGGAGCGCGCGGCGCACGTGCTGGTGCGCGCGTGGACGCCCGACGAAAAAGAAATCGAGATCGAAGCTGACGAGCTGCTCGCGGTCGCGCTGCAGCACGAGATCGATCACCTCGACGGCAAGCTGTTCATCGATCGCATCAGCCGGATCAAACGTGAGCTCTACAAGCGCAAACTGAAAAAGCTAATCAAGGAGGGCAAGGCCGACAGCGTCAGTCCCTCCTCGGTGCGGATCTAAAATCGCCGATCCACTAAAGATCGTCTTCATGGGCACGCCGGCGCTGGCCGCCCACATCCTGGAGCGGCTGGTGACGGCTTCAGGAGCCCACTTCAGAGTCGTCGGCGTGGTCACGCGTCCCGATCGTCCGCGCGGACGCGGGCTCGGGATGGAGCCGAGCGAAGTCGGCGCGGTCGCGGCGAGGCATCAGATTCCGACGTTGAAGCCGGTCAAAATTCGCACGCCGGAATTTCTCAACGAGCTGAAAGCGTTCGAGCCCGATCTATTGGTGGTCGCGGCCTACGGAAGAATTCTGCCGAATTCGATTCTCGGCCTTCCGAAGATCGCGCCGATGAATGTGCACGCATCGCTATTGCCGCGGCATCGCGGCGCCGCGCCAATTGAAGGCGCGATCCTGGCGGGCGATGCTGAGACCGGCGTCACGATCATGCGGATCGTCGAGCAAATGGACGCCGGCCCGATGTATTTCCAGCGCAAGACCCGAATCGAGCCGACCGACACGCAAGCAACGTTGAAAGAAAAACTCGCTGAGGTTGGCGCAGTCGCGATTCTCGATGCGATCGATCTCGCCGCACGCGGCGCACTGATCGAAACGCCACAGGACGAATCGTCGGCCACTTACACTGCGCCGGTGAAAAAAAAGGATGCGATGATCGACTGGACGGCGAGCGCCGAACAAATCGAGCGGATGACGCGTGCCTACGATCCCTGGCCGGTCGCCCGCACCCGTCTCGGCGCCGACGAAGTTCTAATTTGGCGCGCAGCAGTCGAAGACGGATCCAACGGTTCTGCCGGCACGATCGTCAGCGTGAAGCCGGCCCCGGTAGTCCAATGCGGCACCGGACGACTCAGATTGATCGAAGTGCAAGCGGCGGGGCGAAAGAGAATGTCGGCGGTCGATTTCCTTCGCGGCAAACGCGTCGAGGCCGGCGCACGATTCGGCGCATGAGTCACCCTGTCCTTTTTAGCCTGACCCCGCCGAATCTGACGTGCTACATTGCAGTATGGATTCCAGTCAGACTCGGTCACCAGCGGCACTAGTGGGGCACACCGCCGAAATAGTTGGGGCCGGCTGCCGTGCCCGCCATCCCCGCTAATTTGACGGAACGAAGCTACCGATAGTAGGCATCGTTGGTCAGAACCACTACATATGGTATGAGATCGCCCTTTTCCCAAAGCGCCAGCGGCCAGGTTTGAGATGATTTCTGGCGAGGAACCGACAAAAGTCGGCCTGATCCGACTTCGCGCATCGACCCAGGCTTGGTATCCCGGATGACCGCGGTCGAGATTCTCTATCGTGTCGATCAGGAATCCGGCTATGCCGACGTTTTGCTCGGCGGACGCTTGCCTGATTTTGCGCCGGCTGATCGGCGGCTGATCACGCGGATGGTGTTGGGGACGCTTGCGTGGCAGGGGCGGCTCGACTTCGAGCTGGCGCATTTGACCGGACGCAAACTCGCGGGGATCCAGCCCGAAGCGCTCGCAATCATGCGCATGGGGCTTTTCCAGCTTCGACATCTCGACCGGATACCGCAGCATGCGGTGGTCGATACCGCGGTCAGCATTGCCAAACGAATCCCCAAAGCGCGCGACGCGTCGGGTTTCATCAATGCCGTGATGCGCCGTGCGACCCGCGAAAAAGCGCCGCTGCCGGTGCGTGAGAAGAATGAAAAAAGTTACCTCGCCGTTGCGTATTCGCATCCGCGGTGGATGATTGAGCGGTTCGTTGATTGGTTTGGCGTCGCAGATGCTGAGCGCCTGATGACGGCGAACAACGACGCGGCGCCTAATGTCATCAGGCTGAATCTTGCGCGCGGATCTCGCGTTGAAATTATCGCGAAGCTAAGCGCCGAGGGTTTCGAGGTTGGCGCGGACGGACGCGCCCCCGAAACGATCGTGCCGAAGAGCGCGCCGAGGTTCGAATCGAGCGGGTATCGCGACGGCCTCTTCCATGCCCAATCCGAGGCGTCGCAGATAGCCGCGCGGATGTTGGCTCCCAAAGCGGGCGCGACAGTCGTGGATTGCGCGGCGGCGCCGGGCGGCAAGGCGACGCATCTGGCTGAGATGGTCGGCGAGCGCGGTCGAGTGATCGCGGTGGACCTCAACTTCAACGGACTCAGGAACGCGCGCGACCTCGCGCGCCGATTGCGGCATCGGAATGTCGAGTTTGTTTGTGCGGATCTGACCGCTGGCGCGCCGTTTGCGGAATCGAGCGTCGAGTACGTGCTCCTCGACGCGCCGTGCACCGGCCTCGGCACGTTGCGCGAGCATCCGGAGATCAAGTGGCGGCTCAAGCCGACCGACCCCGCGCGGATGGCGGCGATCCAATCGCGAATGCTCGAGCACGCCGCGGCGATTGTGCGTCCGGGAGGGGCGATCGTGTACTCGGTCTGCAGTATCGCGCCTGAGGAAGGCGAAAACGTGGTCGATGGATTTCTCGCGCGGCATCCGGATTTCGAAATCGATCGCGCCGTAGCGGGTCGAGACGAGTTTAGAGGTGTTATCGACTCTCGCGGATTTATGAAGACGCGCCCAGACCTCGGCGGACTCGACGGATTCTTTGCCGCGCGCTTGATTCGGCGCTAAGCTAAAATACTAGGGATGTATCTGTGGACCAGCGCCTGATTCATTTTGCACAGCGGTCGATTCGGCCGGTGCTGGCATTCCTGGTTTGCGCATTCCTGTTCATGCTCGCCGGATGTTCCTCGCAAAATTTCACTCCCGCGCCCGCGCCACTGGCTTCTACGAGCTACTATTCGCCGCAGACTTATCGAGGGACGCACACCGAAGTCGCATCGTGGTATGGACCCGGCTTCGCGGGACGCCGCACCAGCACCGGCGAGATCTATAATCCGGAGGGTCTGACGGCGGCGTCAACCACGCTGCCGCTGGGCTCGCACGTGAGGGTCGTGAATCCCGACACCGGCAGATCGGTGGTGGTGCGAATCAACGATCGCGGGCCATACGTGCGCGGGCGCTCGCTGGACCTGTCGCATGGCGCCGCGCAGCAAATCGGTCTGACTGGCAAAGGCGTCGGCAGGGTGCAGGTGACGCCGACCGCGACCAGCACTCCATCGGCGACGTGGAATACATCGGAGTACGCGGAAAATTCTTTCGTAGCCGCGCCCCGCCATGTGAGTTACGTATCGTATCGGACCCGCACTACCTCTACCTCGATCAGAGTCGGCCGCCATCGCTATCATTCGTATTCGTCGCACCGGATGGTCTCGAATCCGATCGGGACGTGGCTCGCGAGCGCCCTTCCTCGATTCTGAGCGCCATGGAGCGCGCGAAACGCGCGAACAGGTGACCGGAACCGGCTTCGCGTGCGCGAAGCTGTCCGAGGCCCGTTCCTCCCGTCGCGTTGCTCCCGTCGTCAGGGTGACAGAGGGTTCGCGTTGCTCGCTTCATCCACGACCCATACAGAGGGGCTCGTATTGCTCGCTTCATCCGCACGACATACCAAGGATGATGAGATGGACCCAGCCCGTGTTCAACGGCTTCATAATGAGCCAGCGATGGTAACGAGACCATCGAAACGAACTACGGGAGGGTCCGCTATGCAAGTTACAAGAATCGGGATGGATATCGCAAAGCAGATTTTCGAGCTGCACGGAGTTGATCGCCGCGGCAAGTTGGGGTTGCGCAAGACGGTCAAGCGTGAGCGCCTGCTGGAGGTGCTGGCGCAACTCAAGCCCTGCACGATTGGGATGGAAGCCTGCGGCGGCGCGCACTATTGGCATCGCGCGATCAGCCGCCTGGGACATAAGGTGCAGCTGTTGTCGGCCCACAAGGTCAAGCCCTACGTCGATGGCAACAAGAACAACCGCCACGACGCGGCCGCTATCTGCGAGGCTATGAGCCGACCCTCGATGCGCCTGGTCCAGCCCAAGAGCCCGGCGCAACAGGACCTGCAGACGCTGCATCGCGCCCGCGCGCTTCTGGTCCGCGACCTGACTGCGCTGTCCAATCAGATCCGCGGGCTGTTGCATGAGTACGGGATAGTGATGCGCAAGGGCGCGGCCGCGCTTAAGCGCACGCTGCCGGAACTGCTCGGGAGCAGCGATGAGCGGCTCACGCCGGTGCTCAGAGAAGTCGTGGCCGAGCAGTTCGAGCGCTTCAACTTCCTGATGCAGCGGCGGGAGCAATATGATCGCCGCATCACTCAGTTATGCAAGCAGGACCCACGCTGTCGGCGGCTACTGAAGATCGAAGGCATCGGACCGCTGGGCGCAACCGCTTTGGCCGCGGCGATCGGCAACGGCCATGAATTCAAGAACGGACGTCACTTCAGCGCCTACCTGGGGCTGGTCCCGGGTCACACTAACACCGGCGATAAGACCGTGATGCTCGGCATCACCAAGCGCGGCAACCGCTATCTGCGCACCCTTTTGATCCATGGTGGACGATCAGCGGTATACGCCGCCCGCCGCCACCGCGACCCGCGCGGCGTCTGGCTCAATCGGCTACGGCAGGCCAATGGCCCCAACGTGGCGGCGGTGGCGCTGGCCAACAAGAACGCGCGAGTGGCGTGGGCGATGCTGCGGTACGGCGAGGATTACTGTCCGGCGCGGTCCCATCGCCAGGCACCCCGCCGCCGCGCGCACCGCTTGGCCAGCGAAAAGATGCTGGCCGGCGCCGTGCACAGCACCCACCCAGCCGCTCAGAGCAGAGAGCATTTTTTCGTTCCGCCCTCACTTCTGACGAAGGGCGGAACGAAAAAATCCCTTAAGCGGAAACGGCACAACTGAAAACCGCGCAAACAGATGCTTACCCACGAGTTGCGAAGGCTGCGCTAATCGATACTGATGGCTAACACGGTCACCCCGTCACCTGGCAATGCTGTTTTTTGTCACGGCCCATCGCGAGGCCGACAGGATGATAAGCTCCAGGTCCGCGGATCCTCATCAAGGCTCGTGCTGGGTTACCGCGCTCACCGAAAGAAGCCGAATATATGGCCGCAACCGTTTTCCCATCACCCCTTACTCCTTGCGCAACTATTGCTTCTGGGCTGGGTCCATATATGACACAAATAAGCGATTAGCCGCAGGCGGGCACGGCGGCCCGCCCCACTGGCCCGACACAAGACGCGATTCGCAATCGGGTCGCGCTGCGATTAATCTCTGCATTATGGCTTCCCCGCCAGAAGATCTCCGCGACAAAATAGCGCCTTCGATTCTCTCGGCTGACTTTGCGCGGCTTGGGGACGAGGTTCGCGCGGTCGAGAAGGCCGGCGCCGACATGATTCATTTCGACGTGATGGACGGGCACTTCGTGCCTAACCTCTCGATTGGAATTCCGGTGATGGAGTCGGTGCGCAAGGTCACGAAACTGCCGCTCGATGCGCACCTGATGATTTCCGAGCCGGCCCGTTACATCGAGGCGTTTGTGAAGGCCGGCGCCAACTCAATTTCGGTGCATTGCGAGGTCTGCCCCGATATCCCCGCGATGGCGAAGCGGATCCACGACCTCGGCGCGCGTGCGTCGATCGGAATCAATCCCGAGACTGACGCCGACAAGGTGCTGCCTTTCGCAGAGCATCTCGACATGATTCTCGTGATGAGCGTGCATCCGGGCTTCGGCGGCCAGGAGTTTATCCCAGCGGCGCTCGACAAGCTGCGCTACATCCGGCGCGAGCTGAAGCGTCGCGGACTCAGCATCGACGTCGAGATCGACGGCGGCGTGAAGCTCGACAATATCGCGGACGTGAAGGCGGCCGGCGCCAACGTCTTCGTGTCAGGCTCAGGAATCTTCGGCAAGCCTGACTACACGAAAATCATGAGCGAGATGCGCGACGTGATCGCGCATAAGCATCAGCCATGAAGCCATGCAACGCAGCCGCGCTCGCGTTGGTGGGTTGGTATCTGATTGTGCCTTCCAAACAGGAGAAACCGCCATACTGGATGGGCATAGGAGAGATGTTTGTGGACCAACGAGACTGTGAGAAGGCGGCGGCGCGGTTGCGGCAAGACGCCTACGGCCAGTCGGCTGTAGATCATTCCCAATCAGATCAAAACGCTTTGAAGCAGGCGCTCACTATCTGGCAAATAGAGAATGCCGCGTGTTCCGACGATCCTCGCCTCAAACCAAAATAAGGAACTCGCGTTTTCAAACTCAGACACTCAACCCCGATTAAGACGGTACCGGCCATTCCGCCGGACTCGCGCGCTATCGCCTCCAATGCTATAACCACTCGTCTGTATCTTCCCGATTACCCGCAACCGGAGACGGGGTGTAGCTCAGCCTGGCCAGAGCACTGCGTTCGGGACGCAGGAGTCGCTGGTTCAAATCCAGTCACCCCGATTCTTTTCTTTTCGGTGAATTTCCCTCCGGGGGCCGGTCAGCACAAACGTGATTATTGAAACACTGCTGATTCTTGGCGCGTACCTTATAGGCTCGATTCCTACCGGCGTGATCGTTGGACGGATTCGCGGGTTCGATCCGCGCGCGGTTGGCAGTGGCAATATCGGGACGTCCAACGTCATACGCGCGGGCGGTATGAGTGCTGCGCTGATGACGCTCGTCGGCGACGTGCTGAAGGGCGCGATTCCCGTGATCATAGCTCGCGCTGCGGGGTTTCCGGTCGCGACTATCGCATGGGTTGGTCTTGCGACGTTTGTCGGCGCGATTTGCTCCGTGTTTCTTTTCTTTCAAGGGGGCAAGGGTATCGCTGCCGCGCTTGGAATCTGGCTCGCAATCGCGCCGATGGTGATTCTGTTCGCGCTTGGCACGTTCGCCGTGGTGGTTGCGATTAGCCGAATCACGTCGCTGGCCTCGATCGCTGCGGCGATTGTGCTGCCGCTGGCCGTCTTGATTCTCGGACTGCCTCATCACTATTTGCTGCTCGCGATCCTGATGTCGGCGCTTGCCCTGTATCGCCATCGCGAGAATATCCGGCGCCTGTCGCGCGGCGAGGAGCCGAAGTTCCAGCTCAAGCGCAGCGACGCTGCCGCGTCCTGAAAAGTGCCTGCCGATTAATCGGACGCCCGTCAGTTGAGCATCCCGCCAGCCGACGGGGAAAAAAATTGTGATGCCGCAACGCGCATCGCGACGGCGCGTGCCTGTTGGCATCGCGCTTGCGTTAATCGTCGCGATCGATGTTGGCGCAATCCTGCTGGATGGACTAGGAATCTGTCTGTAGCTATCGAGGAGACAGGCTTATGACGCCAGCGGAAAAAAAGGAACTAGCCACGGAATTTCTCAGCGAGTTCGAGGATCCCGATCCGGTGCGGCTCGCCACGATGGTCGCCAATGACTTCGAGTGGAAGGTGATGACCCGGATGGAAGGGATGCCGCCGGTCAAGGGGCACGACGGGCTCCGCAATCTCGCCAAAATAATCAAGGCGATGATGCCGGGCGGACTCGGCTTGAAAATCGAGACTATCATTTGCGAAGGCAATCGATGCGCGGTGCAGGCGGAATCGAATACCGTCGCGGCGAACGGCAAGAAATACAACAATCGGTACCACTTCGACCTCCGCTTCGACGGCGACAAAATTGCCGAGGTGCGCGAGTATTGCGATACCAATCACGCGCGGGAGGTTTTTTTCAGCAAGTAGGCGCCGAGGGGGACCGTCGTCACGCGCGCGCCCGAAACAGGGGTCTTGAACCTGCGGCATCCGAAGAGAATTGTTATTGAGGGCGACGTGAGGGCCGGCCCACGTCCGCGCGGCCAGTTCGAGCAGCGACCGAGAGGAGACTTATGAAGAAGGTTGAGGCGATCATCAAACCGTTCAAGCTCGACGAGGTCAAAGAGGCGCTGTCGAGTATCGGGGTGCAGGGTCTCACGGTCAGCGAGGTCAAGGGATTCGGCCGTCAGAAGGGGCATACCGAGCTGTATCGCGGCGCCGAGTACGTCGTGGACTTTCTGCCCAAGGTCAAGCTCGAGATAATCGTGTCGGACGAGCTGGCGGCGCAGGTGGTCGAGACTATCGAGCGCGCGGCGCGCACCGGCAGAATCGGCGACGGCAAAATCTTCGTCATGCCGATGGAAGAGGTGGTACGCATCCGCACCGGCGAGCGCGGCGTCAACGCGCTGTAATTAATTCTTTGCTAACCCCTTCGCGGAAGTCGCGCTGCGCGAATTTCGCGTCTTCGTCTATCACTGGGTGCAGGGGTCACACCCCGCGACGGTGTCGATGCCGCCCACCGCGCAGGTGATTAATCTTCAGTGGGCTGCGATCAGTCGGTGTGATACGAACGGATAATCACCCCAAGCAGAAAGGAAGTACCACCATGATCGATCTCTACACCTGGACGACGCCCAACGGCCGCAAAATTTCAGTGATGCTCGAGGAGTGCGGCCTCGAATACTCGGTTCATCCGATCAACATTCGCGAACAGGAGCAGTTCAAGCCGGAGTTCGTGAAGATTTGCCCGAACAGCAAGATTCCCGCGATTGTCGATCACGACGCCGGCGTCTCCATGTTCGAGTCGGGCGCGATTCTTGTGCATCTGGCGGAGAAGACCGGCAAGCTGCTGCCGTCGAAAGATCCCGGGCGCGCGAAAGTGCTCGAATGGCTCTTCTGGCAGATGGCAAATGTCGGTCCGATGTTCGGGCAGGCCGGCCATTTCGTCAACGCGGCGCCCGAAAAGATTCCGTACGCGATCGATCGCTACGCCAATGAATCGGCGCGGCTGATCAAAGTGCTCGACAATCAACTCGCGAATACCGAGTACATGGCAGGCGACTACTCGATCGCGGATATCGCGACCTATCCATGGCTGGTTGTCGGATTCCCCGCGATCAAAGCGGTCAAGCCCGACGCGGTCGGTGAAGGCGCCAACGTCGCGCGATGGCTCGCCGCGGTCGGCGCGCGTCCCGCAGTGAAGAAGGGCATGGAAGTGCCGAAGGTTTGATTTGACAGCGCGCGCCCCGATGCGCTGAATTCGGTTGATGCCGGAACCACCATCTGTTCCTAAGCCCGATCTTCAGGGATCGATCAACCACGTCTCGATCACCGTCAGCGATCTGCCCGAGGCGATGAAATTTTTCGGGCCGATGCTGAAATTCCTCGGCTACACCGTCGGCGGAATTTTTGACGATACGCGGACCGGCGGCAGGCTCACGCTCAATATCAACGAGTCCAACGGCACTGCCTTCAATGTGTGGCAAGCGAAGCTGGACCATCCGTTCGAGGTTTACGAGCCGGGGCTGCATCACGTGGCGTTCAACGTCCAGCGACACGAGCAGGTTGATGAATTGTGCGCGCTGGTTCGTTCGCTCGGCGCGGAAATTCTCGACGGGCCGGGCGAGTTCCCGTTCGGACCGGGCGGCTACTACGCCTTCTATTTTCTCGGACCCGACCGCTTGAAATTCGAAGTCGTGCACATGCCGCTGGCGGAACGGAACTACCGCCAAATGATCGACGCGCTCGAACGCGGGTCGCGCTGACAATGCGATACCGCGCGCTCAGCGACGTTCGCGTCGTCGATCTCACTCATTTTATTGCGGGGCCATATGCCACCAAGCTGCTGGCGGACATGGGCGCCGACGTCGTCAAAGTCGAGCCGCCGTGGGGCGAGGGCGGACGCAAGCTGGGGCCGCATCGCGCGGGCGTCGTCGAGGAGCGCGGCGGACTGTTTGCGTTTCTCAATCTCAACAAGCGCGGCGTCACGATCAACCTGAAGCATGAGCGCGGCCGCGAACTGATCTCGCGACTGCTCGATGGCGCCGATCTTCTGATTGAAAACTTCGCACCCGGAACTCTGGCTGCGCTCGGTCTCGCACCTGATGAACTGATCGCGAAGTTTCCGCGCCTGTCGGTGATTTCAATTTCCAATTTCGGGCAGGACGGAGTCGAGCGCGACGGCAAGTTGAATGACCTGGTGCTGTTCGCGCGCGGCGGATGGACGTTTCCGGTCGGTGAGCCCGGTCGTGAGCCGCTGACGCCGCCCGGCTCACTCGCGCAATACGTCGCTGCGCTGTACGGGGCGATTGCCGCGATGCAGGCGATTGCGGCGCGCGATTTGGCGCTCGGCCACGGCCAGCATATCGACGTGTCGATCCTAGAAGCGACGGTCGCCACGATGATCTATGAGACCGTCACCTTCCAGTACACCGGAATCGTGCGCGACCGGGCGGGCAAGCGCTTCGCGGTCGGTCCGTTTTTGATCGTGACGCTGAAATGCAAAGACGGATACGCGGGCCTGCATTGCGTGACCGACAAGCAGTTCGAAGGCTCTGTGCGATCTGATGGGCCGTCGCGAGCTCGCATCCGACGCGCGGTTCAACACCGCGCTCAACCGGATGCTCAACAACGACGCTCTGCTGGAAATCGTCGAGGCGTTTTTCATCGGGCGTGAGCGCAAGTGGCTCTACCGCGAAGGACAACGCCGTGCGATTCCGCTCGTGCCGATTCCGAGCGTGGCCGAGGTGCTCGAATGGGAGCAGACGCGGGCGCGCAACTACTTCGAGACGATCGATGATCCCGTGCTCGGCAAGATTCGCGTGCCGGGGACACCGCTGCGGCTGACTTCGCATCGCGCGGAAGCGTCGCGGCCGGCGCCGCGGCTCGGCGAGCACAATCGCGAAATCTTCGGCGCGCGATTGGGACTGGGCAGACGCTGAGATCGAGACACTAAAAACAGCGGGAACGATATGAACTCGATCTTCGACGGCAAGATTCGCGTGCTCGACCTCTCGATGGGATGGGCGGGGCCGCTGGTCGGCCAGATGTTCGCCGAGATGGGCGCCGAGGTGATCAAGGTCGAGGATACGCATCATTTCGACTGGTGGCGCGGATCGCTCTCGATGGCGCCGCCGGAGATGCAGCCGATCGAGCGCGCGGCGGTCTTCAATACCGCCAATCGCGGCAAGCGCGGCGTCACGCTCGATCTCGCGAGCGCGCGCGGAATCGAAATCCTGAAACGGCTGATCGAGGTCTCCGACATTATGGTCGAGAATTTCAGTCCGGGCGTGATGGATCGGCTCGGGCTCGGTTACGAATCTTTAGGCGCGATCAATCCGCGGCTCATCATGATTTCGATGCCGTCGTTTGGGAGCGACGGGCCTGAATGCAACGCGCGCGGCTACGGCAACACGGTCGAGGCGATGGCGGGAGTGACGGGGCTCACGGGTTATCACGACGGCGACGGGCAGCGTTACACGCTCAGCAACGCGCTCGGCGATCCGGTGGGCGGATTGCACGGCGTGTTCGCGCTGATGGTGGCGCTGCGCGAGCGCGAACGCACCGGTCGCGGGCAATAGATCGAGCTGGCGCAAGTCGAGTCGCTGATTCCGTTCGTCGACCGACGCGATTCTCGATTTTCAATTCACTGGAAAAGTGCCGGCGGCGCGTGGCAACCGGCATCGCGAGCACGCGCCGCATGGAATCTACCGATGCGCAGGCGACGACAACTGGATCGCGCTTGCTTGCGAGACCGACGATCAGTGGCGCAGCCTCGCGCGCGCGATTGGGATCGAACGACTCGCGAATGATAGGCGCTTCGACAGTGCGTCGGCGCGCAAGACTAATGAGGATGCGCTCGACGCGGAACTTTCTGCGCGCGATCGCGCAAATGAGCGCGGATGATTGCGTCGCGCGTCTGCGAGACGCGGGCGTGCTTGTTGCGCCGGTGAATTCGGCACCGGCGGTGATGGCTGATCCGCAAATCCAGAGCCGCGACTATTTCGTCGCGATCGATCGCGCGGTGGTCGGGACGCATCTCTATCCGGGCGCCGTCGCGCGACTCCCGGACACACCGTTGCGCGCCGACGCTCCAGCGCCGCTGCTCGGGGAGCATAACCGTCAAGTCTTCTCAGAGTTGCTGGGGATGTCGGATGACGATATCGCGGAACTCGAGCGCATCGGCGTCATCGGATCGAGTCCGCGGTAATTCAGGAGAACGAAGTGCGAATCGTATTGGCGGTGGGGTGATTGCAGACAACCTAACCCCTAACCCCTCCGAGGGCGATTATGTTGGGCTTGACACTCGTTTGAAATTCGTGATATTCTACCTCATGAACAAGAAGGTCGAAGCTGGCAAGCCGCTCTGCACTCAGCCCAACATCACGCTCGCTCAGTTGATGAAACAATTCAGCGACGAGACGGCTTGCAAAACGCTGTTGCGCGATATGCGCTGGCCCGATGGCGTCAAGTGCCCCCGATGCGGCAAGAGCGAGCGCAGTATACGAGCTTAAAGGCGACGCCCGTTCCATTGGGTCTGCAAGAATAAGGATTGCGGCAAGCGCAACGGCTACCGTTTCAGCGTCATCACGAAAACGATTTTCGAGAACACCAACTATCCGCTCTCGACTTGGTTTCAGGTGATCTACCTGATGACTCAGAGCAAGAAGGGAATCAGCGCACTTCAAATCCATCGCCAGATTGGATCGGGCGATTACCGGACAGCGTGGTATATGGTCATGCGCATTCGCGCCGCGATGAAAGATGATGGGCTTGGCCAAGCTGCTCGGCACCGTCGAAGTGGACGAAACCTATATCGGCGGAAAGAACCGCAATCGCCATTGGGACAAGAAGCAGCCGCGGAACCGGCACCGCTGGCAAGATTCCCGTCATCGGCGCGATCAGCCGAAAGGGGAATATGGTCTGCAAGATGATCGAGAACGCGGACACTGAGACGCTGACTCGATTCGTGCGCGACACCGTGAGCGATAAGGTGAAACTGGTCGCGACCGATGAACACGCCGGCTATCGCTACCTGAAATGGGGAATGCCGCACGAGGTCATCAAGCACGGCGAGAACGAATACGTGCGCGGCGAGGTCCATACGAACAGCGTCGAATCGTTCTGGTCGCTGCTCAAGCGCGGCGTGCTCGGCACCTATCACAACGTCAGCAAGAAATATCTGCCGCTGTATCTGGCGGAGTTTCAGTATCGCTTCAACAATCGCGACAACGAAAATATTTTCTTTGACGTGATAGCAGGATGCTGAGGTCAGCCCGCTGGCGGAAGCCTCAGCCAGACAAGGCCAGTCATCTGATTGTGGACAGGGGCGGACAATTCCGATTACCGTTCCCGCGCCGTATATCATTTGTGCATCGAAGGCGGAGCGGCTGAGGATGCGGGACAGAAATCGGGCGGAATCAGTCCCGATGATTGTATCAATGCGATCAGAGTCATCAGATGCGCTTCGTTGGTTTGGATGCGAACCCCCTCAAGCTTCTTCGCATCTACCCAGCCGCCAGTCAGGTCTGTTGCGTCGTACTCAAATGTCACATTCGCAAACGCGCAGTTGATATAAACGTAGCCGTCGAGAGGGAGGATGGTATTGGCGAAAGTCTTATCTTTAATGACTTTCAATTTATGAATCGGCCAGCCAAGTTCTGGGAAAGCGTAATAGAGAACCTCGGCGTTTGGGCCGAAGGCGCTCGGCCTATTGATCTTAGTGGACAGCATGGGGGCGTAGGAAATTTCTTGTAGGGGCACTGGCCGATGACGATCGATGAAATCCGCGCCGACCGCCAACCATGTAAGCGCGAGGATAACCAGCATCGGAAGCAGCGTTGGCTTCCGCTGAGGATCAACCGTCGCGTGCCGAGGTCGTATTACTCCGAAGTAATCCAAGAGATACACAATTCCCGCGAGTCCGCTGATGGCTCCTAATCCTGCCGCGATCTCCAAAAGCATCCAGTTATCCCCCGTGAGTAATGACGTTCTCTACACGCGGGGTTATACTGCGGATCGACGCCCAAACACACGGAAAACAAAAAGTGATTTATGCCAAAAGCAAACCCCATCTCACTCCATCCGCTGACGTTCCATGAAGCACTCAAGCACCTGGTTCGCGTTGAATCCTGATAGCGTCGGCATTACTCCTAAACGGCGGCAGACGCGCAAGCGCCGACGCCGTAAAGCCAACGCCACGGACAACCCCAAATAGCCATCGAGAAACTGCACCCAAAAAAGAACCCAACCCCCAATCACTCCGAAGTAAAACACGCTGATAGCGAGCCAACTGGCGTTCTCTCCTTTCCGACGCCAGACGGAGCGGCACAGAGCGATAGCGCCGACAGCAGCAAACGTCGCGCCGCTGAGGAAGAGCGCCACGACCGAAAAGAAGAAACGCTTGAAGGGCGATTGGTATGTCTCACCGCGATTCTGTCGATCATCGAAGTCATAACCCTCGTCATTTTCTATTTCACGATGAAGGCAAATCAGGTCGCTGCGAGCGGGGCGAAAGAGAGCGCTGACAGCTACCGCAAGCAACTCGCGCTTCAAGCGCGTCCGTTGCTTCGTGTACGCCAAGCGCATGTTGAAACGGAGCGACCTTACATCGAGGTTGACTATGTTCTGGTTAATGTCGGAGGGTCTATCGCCCATGTCATTAGCTTGACCCACTCTTTGAAAGTAGGAACCGCAGAGCCTCAGAAGTTTGGCGTAGATGCTTTTGATTTGGCACCGGGGCAAAAATATGTAGCGATGCTCCAAGCTGGCGGCGGTCATACTCGCTATTAACCGCTCCCGCGCCTCGTCCTGAGCGGTCGGGTTGTCTATGAAGATGATGCGGGTATCATCCGAGAAATCTTCCTTTGACCGTCCGTACAATCTTCCTGCTCGTATTTTCGAGCGAGCCCCTAATTGGGACAGCGAATACGAAGACTAGGGTGAGCGCAAACGCCAGCCCTATCAGAAATAAAACACCGGCCTGTCCATGCGAGAATACAGACTCCCAAACTTGAGTGTCAAGCGCAACATAATCCCCTTCCCGAGCGGGAAGGGGAACCGGAGTTTCGGAGGGTTCGGATTTAGTGGACGTTGTCTTGCGGGACGAAGCCTTGCATGCCTTTGAAGGCGCCGTCGAGGACTTCGACTTGGGCGCCTTTCTCGTCGCTGCGGATGATTCGGACGGGCGTGTTGTTGTCCACCTGCTTGGCGGCGAGGCCTTCGCCGAGGCCGCCGATCACTCCGCCGACGCCGCCCTGCTTTTTCAGATTGACCAGCTTCACGAACGTATCTTCGTCGGGATAAACGGCGACGGTGCTGTCGCCATTGTGCGCGACCAGCTTGTGACCGCATCCCGCTAGAGCGAGTGTGCCTCCGATCACGAATGCGCAGATGACGACGGTCGAAATTCGCATCGAGAGTTCATCCTCTGAAGCGGGTTCTAGCATGAGGTTTGGTAAGACAGCCATACGAGCCATCCACAGGCGAAATCGAAAAATTGCGGGGTGTTTCGGGGCGTGATAGGCTTGACGATTCGGCTTGGCTGGACCGGAGCATCGTAATGCGAATCGGGCTGATCTCTGACACTCATATTCCTGAGGCTTGTGAGCATCTTCCCGCCAGGGTTTTCGAGGTGTTTGCCGGGATCGATCTTGTGATGCATGCGGGGGATGTTTACGTGAATCGGGTGCTCGATGAGTTGGCGGCGATTGCGCCGGTGATCGCGGCGCTTGGCAATGGAGATGAGGGGCTGGATGGGCATCGGCATCGGCTCGACCAAGGTGACGAGCGGGTGCGCGAGGCGCATCTGGTTGAAATTGCGGGCGTGCGGATTGGGTTGGTGCATGCGATTCCGACGCCGGACGAGACGTCGGAAGCGGTGTTCGCGCGCGCGATGCATCGGGAATTCGGCGGGCCGGTGGATGTTATCGTGCAGGGACACAGTCACGTCGAGGGCGTGATGCGATTCGGGGCGACGATGGTGGTCAATCCGGGCAGCGCGACGTTGCCGCGCAACCTGGTTGGAGTGCCGGGAACGGTCGCGATACTTGAAATTGGAAATGCCGGCGAAGTCTCCGCCGAAATAATCAGCCTGGCTTGAGCGCTGGATATCAGCGAGCGATTAAGGAGAAATTGTTGTCCGCGGAAAACGCAGTGCCCGCGACCAAACGCGCGGTCACGATGGAAAAAATTGTGAACCTGTGCAAGCGCCGCGGAATTGTTTTTCCGACGAGCGATATCTACGGGGGACTCGGATCCACTTTCGACTACGGCCCGCTGGGCATCGAGCTGAAGCGCAACGTCAAAGAAGCGTGGTGGCGCGAGATGGTGCAGTACCGCAGCGACGTGCTGGGGCTGGACTCGGCGATTTTTCAGCATCCGCGGACGTGGGAAGCGTCGGGGCATCTGCAAAATTTCACCGACCCGATGGTCGATTGCAAAGCGTGCAAGAATCGGTTTCGCGCGGACAAAATCCAGGGCGACAAATGTCCCGAATGCGGCGGTCGAGCTGACCGAGGCGCGCAATTTCAACCTGATGTTCAAGACCTTCATGGGGCCGGTCGAAGAGACCGCGGCGGTGGTCTATCTGCGGCCGGAAACGGCGCAGGGAATTTTCTCGAACTTCGAGAATGTGGTGGATACGCAGCGGGTCAAGCTGCCGTTCGGCGTCGCGCAGCAGGGCAAATCGTTCCGCAACGAAATCACCACGGAGAATTTTATTTTCCGCACGCGCGAGTTCGAGCAGATGGAGATGGAATACTTCGTGCGGCCCGATCGCGAGGAAGAAGAGAAGTGGTATCGCTACTGGGTCGATTTTCGATTCAACTGGCACGTGAAGTTCGGAATCAAGTCAGACCATTTGCGCAAGCGCGAGCATGCGACCGATGAGTTGTCGCATTATTCGAGCGGCACCACCGATATCGAGTTCCTGTATCCGTTCGGATGGGGCGAGCTCGAAGGCGTGGCCAAGCGCGGCAGCTTCGACCTCGATCAGCACGCGAAGTTCAGCGGCAAGGACCTGACTTATTTTGACGAGGACACCAAGACGCGGTTTCGGCCGTGGGTGATCGAGCCGGCGCTGGGCGTCGATCGCGCGATGCTGGCGTTCATGCTCGACGCGTACGACGAGGACGTGGTCGATAACGAGGAGCGAATCGTGCTGCGGCTCGATCCGCGGCTCGCGCCGATTAAAGTTGCGGTGTATCCGCTGCTGCGCAAACTGGGGCAGCCGGAAAAAGCGATCGCGATTCGCGACGCGTTGAAGCGTCATTTCACGGTTGCGTACGATCAGGCTGGATCGATCGGCCGGCGCTATCGGCGTCAGGATGAAGTCGGGACGCCGTACGGCGTGACGATCGACCATCAGACGATGGAAGACGACACGGTGACGATCCGCGATCGCGATGCGATGACGCAGGAGCGGGTGCCGGCGGCGCGGCTGGTCGAAGTGATCACCGAGCGAATCGGCTGGACGCGGTAATAAATATTAAAATTGTCGCCGCACGATTTTGATGCGGTGAGGGGAGCAACGATTTCACATGGGTCGGATTCATCCTGAGATCTTCTTTTTTGGCGCCGGCGTGGCGGAAGGACGCACCGAGATGCGCAATCTGCTGGGAGGCAAGGGCGCGAATCTCGCCGAGATGGCGAGCCTGAAGCTGCCGGTGCCGCCGGGATTCACAATCTCGACGCGGGTCTGCAACTATTTTTACGATCACGATCACAAGTATCCGAAGGGTCTGACCGAGGGCGTGGCCAAGAGCGTCGCGCGGGTCGAGAAGGCGCTCGGGCGCAAATTTGGCGACACGACGAATCCGCTGCTGGTGTCGGTGCGATCGGGCGCGCGGGTTTCGATGCCGGGAATGATGGACACGGTGCTCAACCTTGGGCTCACCGACGAAACGGTGAAGGGGCTCGAGAACATCAGCGGCAATCCGCGCTTCGCATGGGATTCGTATCGGCGCTTCTGCCAGATGTTCGGCGACGTCGTGCTCAAGCTGAAGCCGGAGAACAAGAACGATCCGGATCCGTTCGAGGAAATAATCGAACACAAAAAAGCTACGCGCGGAGTCGAGAACGACACCGACCTGACGGTCGATGATTTGCGGGAACTGGTCGGTGAGTTCCGCGAGCTGATTCGGTCGCGGGTCGGGCGCGACATCCCGCACGACCCGCGCGAGCAACTGTGGATGGCGATCGGCGCGGTGTTCGACTCGTGGCATAACGATCGCGCGATCGCGTACCGGAAAATAAATAATATCCCGGGCGATTGGGGCACCGCGGTCACGGTGCAATCGATGGTGTTCGGAAATCTCGGCGACGATTGCGCGACGGGCGTGGCGTTCACGCGCGATCCCGGCACCGGCGAAAAGGGAATCTACGGCGAGTACCTGCCGAACGCGCAGGGCGAGGACGTGGTCGCGGGAATCCGCACCGGGCGGCAGATCAGCCTGAAGGCGGGGCGCGAATGGGCCAAGCGCGCAGGGATCGACGAGGCCGAGCGCGCGGCGCATCATCCGACGCTCGAGGAAAGTTTCCCTGAGGTTTACAAACAACTGCTGCAAATCGCGGGGCGGCTGGAAAAGCATTTTCGCGACACGCAGGACATGGAATTTACGATCGAGCGAAATCGCCTGTTCATGCTGCAGACGCGCAACGGCAAGCGGACGGCGCAGGCGGCGGTGCGAATCGCGGTCGATATGGCCGACGAGAAGCTGATCGATCGCAAAACGGCGCTGAAGCGGGTCGAACCCGAACAGCTCGAGCAGTTTTTACATCCGCGGCTGGACCCGTCGAGCAAAAAGCACGTGATCGCGCGCGGACTGCCGGCGTCGCCGGGCGCGGTCAACGGCGAAGTGGTGTTCTCGGCGGACGAAGCGGTCGCGGTCGCGGAAGCGGGGCGCAAAGTTATTTTGGTGCGCGTCGAAACCTCGCCGGAAGACATCCAGGGGATGCAGGTCGCAGAGGGAATCCTGACGGCGCGCGGCGGGATGACCAGTCATGCTGCGGTCGTGGCGCGCGGGATGGGCAAGTCGTGCGTGGCGGGAGTGTCGGCGCTGGAAATTGATTACGGCGCCGGGACGCTGTCGGCCAACGGCGCGGTCGTGCGGCGGGGCGAATACATCACGCTGGACGGATCGGCGGGCGAAGTGATCGAAGGGCGGGTGCCGACGGTCGATCCCGAGATGCCGTCGTACTTCAAAAAATTTCTGTCGTGGGCGGACGCGGTGCGCAAACTAGGCGTGCGCGCGAATGCGGATACTCCCAACGACGCGAAGGTCGCGCGCGAATTTGGCGCGGAGGGGATCGGGCTGTGCCGCACCGAGCACATGTTTTTCGATCCCGAGCGAATCTCGGCGGTGCGCGAAATGATCATGGCGGAGAATGCGCAGCAACGCGGACGCGCGCTTGCGAAGATCCTGCCGATGCAAGGCGAGGACTTCGTCGGAATCCTGAAAGAGATGGCGGGGCTGCCGGTCACGATTCGTTTGCTCGATCCGCCGCTGCACGAATTTCTGCCGCATGCGGACAACGAGCTGCGCGAGCTGGCGGCGAAGATCGGAACGACGCTCGAGCATCTGAAGCAGGTGCGCGCGAGCCTGTTCGAAGTGAATCCCATGCTGGGGCATCGCGGGTCGCGGCTGGGAATCAGCTTCCCGGAGATTTACCAGGCGCAAGCGCGCGCGATTATCGAGGCGGCGTGCGAGCTGCGCAAGCAAGGGGTCAAGGCGATGCCGGAGATCATGCTGCCGCTGATCGGCGAGCGTCGCGAGTTCGATATCCTGGCGGCGCAGATTCGCGAAGTGGCGGACGCGGTGTTCAAGGAACGCGGCATCAAGGTCGCGTACACGATCGGCACGATGATCGAAGTGCCGCGCGCGTGCGTGGTGGCGGATCAGATCGGCGAGGTTGCGGAATTCTTTTCATTCGGGACCAACGATCTGACGCAGATGACGTACGGAATTTCGCGCGATGACGCGGGGAAGTTTCTGCCGGACTATATTCGCACCGGGGTTTATAAGAAGGATCCGTTTGCGGAGCTTGATCCGGTCGGGGTGGGCGAGCTGATGCGAATCGGGATCGAGCGCGGGCGCAAGGCCAATAAGAAGTTGAAGATTGGAATTTGCGGGGAGCATGGCGGGGATCCGGCGAGTGTGAAGTTGTGCCATCGGCTGGGGCTGGATTATGTGTCGTGCTCGCCGTATCGGATTCCGGTGGCGCGGCTGGCGGCGGCGCAGGCGGCGATTGAAGCATCGCAGAAGAAGGCGGCGTTTAAGGATGTGTAAGGGAAGAGGAAAAAATCGCCTGCGCGGCGGGCGCCAGGGGTGACCCCTGGACCCAGTGTGAAGCGCAAAGTTGCGCGCGGCGCGCTACTTTGCTCTCAGGGGCGGCAGCGCGACGGCGTACCGACCTGATAGTCCGTCCTAGTCTAGATATTTTTTTTCGAGGGCTTGGTAGTTCGCTAGGCCCATCGTTTCCACGAAGTCTTCGAAGACGTTGGAGTTGGTGCCGATGCCTAGTTGGCCGGTGCGTTTTAATTCGGTCATCGTTGTGCGGATCGAGTCGTAGATCGTCAGCATCGTGCCGATGTGGATGGTCACCTTGAAGGGGTAGTTTTTCAGTTGGTCGAGGGGGAGCAGATCGCCGTTGTAGATTAGGGGGAGGTCGCCTAGTTTTTCGGCGTAGTGCTTGAGGTCGTCGAGGGTTTTGATTCCGTCGACGAAAAGCAAGTCAGCACCCGCGGCGCGGTAGGCGCGGGCGCGGCGCTCGACGTCGTCCCATCCGTTGACTGCGAGGGCGTCGGTGCGCGCGATGATTGCGAGGTTGGGATCGCGGCGTGCGTCGCAGGCGGCGCGCACCTTCGGCAGCATCGATTCCATCGGGATGACCTGCTTGCCCGCAAGGAAACCGCATCGCTTGGGGAACACCTGGTCTTCGATGTGCAAGGCGGACGCGCCAGCGTCTTCGTACTCGCGCACGGTGCGCCATACGTTGAGCGCATTGCCGTAGCCGGTGTCGGCGTCGCAGATGACGGGGACGTTCACCGAATTTGCGATTGCGCGCGCGTTCGCGACCATCTCGGACATCGTGAGCAGGCCGAGGTCGGGGTAGCCGCGCGCGGCGGCGGTGCCGAAGCCGGTCATGTAGATGGCGTCGAAGCCGGCGGCTGCGGCGAGTTTTGCTTGCAGGCAGTCGAAGACGAATGGGGCGACGATCATTTCGGGAGTCGGCGAGCAAATCGCGCAGCCGCGATCTTTGTCCATTCATTGGGGGACGCTCCTTGGAGCTATTCAGGCGAAGTAATCTTCGGCGCGGATGGCGGGGATGTCTAGCTGGTAGACGCGGTTGTTGCGCAGCACCTTGAGAGCGACGTTTTCGCCGGGGCGGTGGTTGGCGAGCGCTTCGTAGAGGACGCGGCGGTCGTTTACGTCGGTGTCGTCGATCGAGATGACGAGGTCGCCCTGTTGGAGGCCGGCTTTTTCGCCGGGACCGCCTGGCATCACGCCCGCGATTACGACGTGCTCGCGCAGGGTGTAGGAGAGCACGCCGAGCCATGCGCGCGGTGCGGCGGTGGTGCGACGGCCGTGTTTGACGAGCTCGTCGCGGACGTTGAGGAAGCTCTCGCCAGGGACGCCGAGGATCGCGCGGCCGAGGTCGGCGAAGTTCAGGTACGAGATGCCGACGACTTGCGCATTCAGATTGCAGATCGGCCCGCCGCTCATCCCGATGCTCAGCGACGAGGCGGTGACGCTGACGCATTTGTCGAGCACGAATTCCCAGACCGCGTCGAAGGGGCCAAGGTAGGTGATGATGCCGCAATCGGCGCATCGCTTTTCGCCGCCGAGACTCGAGACGGTGAAGGCCTCCTGGCCGACGATGCATTTTTCCGACGAGACGACCTCGACGCTCGCGAGTTTTTTGCGATCGATCTTCAGCAGGCCGATGCCGGTGCTGTAATCCTTGCCGACGATCTTCGCCTCGAGCTGATCGCCGCCGGGCATCGTGACGATCACGTTTTTTGCGCCGAGGAGCAGGTAGTGGACGGTGAGGATGAGGCCGTCGGGGCTGACGACGGTGCCAGTCCCGCGGCGGTCGGTGCCGAGGCCGATTGCGGTCGAGACGTGGGTCGATGGGATATGCGAGTGAACGCCGACGGTGGCGCGCAGAACTTTTTCGAGCAGGAATGGAGGTGCGTTCACGGCGAATGTCCTGCTAATCAGGCTAGGACCGCGGACCCGTGGTTTCAAGCGCGATCGTGCAGCGAAAAAAAGAGGCGACCTTTGCGAAGGCCGCCTCTCGGATAAGAGCGTTTGAATTTTTTACTTTGAACTTTTCGCGGGTGCGTCGGGCATTGCGGTTTCGTTCGCGCGAATCGAGAGCGTCTGCAGCGCCTCGCCGAGATCGAGCTCGCTGTACTTCTGATTCGAGTACAACTCGTCGAGCCGCTTGACGGCCTGGTTGGGACTCACGTCGCCCATCGAGAGCTGACCCGAGAGCTGATGGATGATGCGGCGGGCGCCCTTCCAATGAAAAAGATCGGCGGCGGAATTGAGGACGTCGAGCTTGCCGACACTGACGCGCATCGCGTCGGAATAGCCGTTGACGTAACCGTCTTTGGCGGTGGTATTGAGACGGTTCCAGAAACTACCGTCGTGGCTGACGGTGGAAGATGCAAAGGCAACGGCCCAACTCGCAACAAAACCAAGCATGACGCCGGCGGCGAATTTCTTCATTTCGCGATTGTTCTCCCCAGACCCTTTGGCAGTTCGTTTAGCAAAATTACGTATCTGTCGCAAAATCGTTACATCCCGAATTGGGTGAAATAGGAAGGCAACGCTTAAGTAATATCGCTGTAACCCTACCGAAACCCCGCGTACCCGGCTTTATTGCCGCTGCCGAGGCCTACCCGCCACCCACAACGTCGCAAAGTGTAGAACATTTGCGAAGCAAGGTAAATATGGCCGTTTATGGCCAAAAAAGGTGCTTTCAAAGACCTCAGGATTGAATGGGCGCTCGCGCCGATGCCATGATCAATCCCCGCCCGGCCATTGGCGAGAACCCGTATGTCCATCTACGAGCAGGTCCTCTCGTTTATCCACAGGCCTGAGGATAAATCGTTCGAGCAGATCGCGCTGGAGGTTTTTCGTCATCAATTCGAGACGGTTGGGGCTTACCGGCGGTACTGCGAGGATAGGGGCGGCGCGCCTGATTCAGTGCGGAGCGTTGACCAAATTCCGGCGGTCAGCAACGTCGCGTTCAAGTATGCCGAGCTGGCGAGCGAGGGTTCCGCGGAAGCGCCTGATGCGGCGATTTTTCTTACCAGCGGGACCACGCAGGGGCGCGAGCGGCGCGGACGTCATATCGTCAGGCGGCCAGAAGTTTATCGCGCGTCGGCGATTGCTCATCTGCGCACGATGCTGTTTCCCGACGCGCGCCGGATGGCGATGCTCGCGATGCATCCGACGGCCGAGGTGATGCCGGAGTCGTCGCTGTCGGCGATGATCAGCTGGAGTGTCGAGGAGTTCGGCGACAGACGCGCATCTGGCGGCGGCGTCGCGCGACAGAGTCAACGTTGCGGCAGCGATTGCGTTTCTTGGCGAATGCGAGGCGCGTCGCGAACCGGTTTGTATCATGGGGACGACGGCGTCCTTCGCGGCGCTGTTTTCCGCATTGCGCGACGGCGGCATGAAACTTCGGCTCGCACCGCGTTCGCGAATTATGGACACCGGCGGGGCGAAAGGGCAGGCCGTGCCGATGCAAGCGTCGGAGGTGATCGCGCGGGCGGGCGAAACGCTCGGGATCGCGCCGGCCGATGGTTATCAACGAATACGGGATGACGGAATTGTGCTCGCAGCTTTACGACGCGACGTCGTTCAACTGCGCGGGCGTGTCGGATGGGCAGGAGAGATTCAAAATTCCGCCGCCGTGGCTGCGGGTGACGGCAGTTGATCCGGTCACGTTGCGTCCGATGCCGGACGGGGAAATCGGGCTGCTGACGTTTTTCGATCTCGCTAACGTCGGATCGGTGTCGGCGGTCATGACGGAGGACCTGGGCTTCGTCGAGCGTGGACGAGTTCGCGTGCTTGGTCGAGCAGCGGGCGGAGAAGTTCGCGGCTGCGCGCTCGGGATCGGAGAATTCTCGCTGAGGGAAGTGTCGGGGGCGTCGCGATGAGTGCGACTACGGCGAGCGCGGGGCGCGCGCGGAGGGAGGATAGCGGCGGTCAGGGCGCGGAGCGGATGTGCGACGCGCTCGCGCGGACGTTCGCGCTCTGGAGGAGTCGCGACTACGCGCGACCGGCGCGACGCGATCGCGGCAATCGCGGATTCGGCGGGATATTCGGTTGCGATGCTCGAGAACTCGATCGACGCGTTGCTGAAACCATTCAGTAGCGACACATTGAAGGTGATGGCGGCGCGAATTGTTGCGGGAGATGCGAGACGCAGGCCGAATACTGTTGGATTTATCACTGCGGGAAATGTTGCGGGAGCGGGAATCCATGAGATTGCGATTGCGCTGATCGCGGGGGCGCGAGTGCTGATCAAGACTGCGTCGGCCGAGCCGATATTTTTTGCTGAATTTGCGCGTACGCTGGCGGAGATCGATCGCGACTGCGGAGCACGAATCGACGTGCGTCACTGGAGTCGCGAGCGGTCCGACCTGACTGCGGCGATGCTCGAGGATTCTGAGTTGGTCGTGGCGTACGGAGATGACGCGACGATCGAGGCACTTCATCGCCGCAACGTGATTGGATTCGGTAGCCGGGTTAGTGGCGCGCTGATAGCGGCGGAGGCGATAGTTCCGTCGCGAATCGACAACGTGGCGAATTTGCTCGCGCGCGATGTCGTGTTGTTCGAGCAACTCGGGTGTTTGTCGCTCCATCATGTGTTTGTGATGAGTCCGGATGGGCGAGCGGCGCGAGAGTTGGCGATTCGAATGGCGACTTCGCTCGAACGTCTTGGCGAGTCGATGCCGCCGGCGCGCATCCCGTTGCATGACTCTTGCGCGATACGCGGGGTGCGGGAGCGCGCGCGCTGGCGACAGATCGCAGGTGAGGCGGTCGAGCTGTTTGAAGGTCGCGGACTCGAATGGACGGTGATTTTCGAGCGAAGGGCCGACTCGTTCAGAATTTCGCCGGGCTTCAGGAGTGTGCACGTTTCCGCAGTGCGCGACGTCGCGGAGTTTCGCGCATGCGTCGCGTCGGTGTCAGGGCGAATCGAGGCTATGGCAGTTGTCGGCGAAGATTGTGAAACCGAGGCACGCGCGATGGCGATACCGTACATCTGTGCGCCTGGCGAGATGCAGTCGCCGCCGCTGGATTGGCGCCATAACGGCGGCGCGTTTCTCGACATCATGGTGGGATCGCGATGACTCAACTGGGCGACTACTTTCGCCAGAATTTGGCGCAGACTTCAGACGCGCCTATTGGGTTAGAGATTTCGCGCGCTGAAGGTTCCTGGTTGGTCGCGTCGGACGGGCGGCGCTATCTCGATTTTATCGCGGGGATTGGAGTGTCGGCGCTTGGCCATGGAAATCGCGAAGTGCTCGACGCGATCGCGGCGCAGGCGCGACGTCATCTGCACGTCATGGTGTATGGCGAGTATGTGATCGAGAGCCAGGTGATGCTGGCGCGACGCCTCGTCGAGTTGCTGCCGCGGCCGCTCGAGCGCGTGTATTTCACCAACAGCGGCGCGGAAGCGATCGAATGCGCGCTCAAGGTGGCGCGCAAGTTTACCGGACGCGCGGGATTTGTCGCTTTTGACGGCGCGTATCATGGAGACACGATGGGCGCGCTGGCATTGTGCGGAAATCGCGCGATGCGCGAGCCGTTCGGCGCGCTGCCGGGGCCGGTGCGGCATCTGCCGTTCGGCGATGTAGGAACGCTCGACAAAATTGATGCAT
>CAVQAR010000011.1:0-69160 GCA_963710425.1 uncultured delta proteobacterium | reverse complement strand
TCTTATTTTTTTGCGCGCCCTTCGTTCCGTTACGTATTGCTAATCTCGAACAGCGCCGTTCCCGAAGTAGCAACATGCTGCTCCTGCCAGGCCCGGATAGCAGGCACGCGAAAAGCAGTCCGAGGCGATCGGTAATGCCCATCAGCATCAAACCCGCCATGACACTTAACGCCATTGACGATAAGCGGCTCGCGCGTATCAACGTTGGCAAGAATTTCGTCGGTAGAGAAGTTCAGTCGAGATTCATGAGGCATGAAGGTGTCCTGGACGTTCGTGTTGATTCTATTGCATCGATGCGTCACTCGCCTAACATACGTTAGGTTAGAGAAATGAGTCAACGCGGGCTTTCCAGGAGCGGGTCAGAATATTCGTCGAGCTATATCCGCGGGCTTTGGTTTTTCGAATTGTTCGAGACAGCGGCAGCATTCGAAGGTGGGCATCGGCTCTCTATCCAGCCTGTCACCTAGGGAGTCGTACGGCATTTCAGATTCCCAATCGACTTTGGGTTCGCCAAACTCCGTGGCGTGGCCGGAAAGATCCCACTCGGTTACACGATGCGTCACGACGCATAGTGACAGCTCGTTGATATTGCCGTAGCCGCATTTTGGGCAGACGAATACGTTCATTTTTGTCCGAAGAGTTGTTCGTATTTTCTTGAAGCTCTTATCAGAAGAGCACCGTAAGCAGTCGTGGTAGCGCTCTTCATCTACCCATTCAAAAGGAAATGGCTTCAAATTGGTTGCTCGAAAGCGGAGGATTAGGAACTCGTCGAATGCGGGCTTGGCTTCGTGCTCCAGACGCACGCCGGTCTTCTGGGCGTCTTTGATCGGATGGGCTCCTTTGACGTACCCGTCGTATCATAGTGCTTTTCACCCTCGAATGAGCGATAACTCGCTGCCCAATTGATCCCAACGATGCCGACGCAAATCGGAGTGCCGCCGCCCGTTTTGAATTCCGCGACTTGGCCCGTGAGATCTCTTTTGACCCTGTCAAATTGCTTAATCATCGACTTGGCGATGACTTTTACTTCCGTGCCAATTTCGACGGTCGCGATTTGACCTCTCGGCACTTCAAAACCGTGGTCGTGGATAAGCTTAGTTCCGGGAACGCGCTCGCCGAGCGTGCCGTCCCCTCTTCTCGCCTTTATCCCTACACGGAGATTCCGCGAGTTCAGCGCGATCTCGCCGCTTTTACTCTGCTCACCAGAGTTTTGGATGTACCGAGCTGAACCAGATCTTCGTAGAGAAACTGTGCTATTCGATCTCCAATAGAAGAGTTGCGGTGCAAATATGGCTTACCTTCGAACGCACGTCTGAATGCATCGAGCAATTGGTATTCCAAGTCAGCGGCTCCCTCGCTAGAAGCCTTCTCGGGAAATATCCAGTTTGGTAGCGCAAAGGAATCGCTGTTGCGCGGTCTCGGCCCGAATCCTTTTGTGGGCCAAGCGGAGATACTTCGGCTCAACATCGACGCCAATGGAATTCCGGCCGGTGTTTATCGCGGCCAGGCAGGTCGTTCCCGTTCCCACGAACGGATCGAGCACCGTATCGCCCGGCGAACGAGAACATCCGAATCAGACGCTCAGCTAGCACCGTGGGAAACGGCGCTGGATGACCGGTGCGGGTGGATGCCCCTTGAATGTCCGTCCAGAACGATCTGAACCAGGCTTTCATTTCGTCTCGTGTTAGCATCGAGAGCGCTTTTTGCAGGGTAGTAACCGATCTGTACCCTCCCGGCTTGCGGAAAAACAGAAGATGCTCAATCTCGTTTCTGACGACCGCTCCCGGCTGGAAAGGCTTTCCATAGAAGCCGGCGCCATTGCCCTGAGCCTCATTTACGCCATTTCCAATTTTGTGCCAGAGGATAGGAGTGAGGCAGTCCAACCCCATTTTCCTGGATCGGACTTGGATGTCTGCACTGAGCGGCATTACGTAATGGCGACCGTTCTTCTTGCGTGGGAGGCAGACGTCGCCCACTACGCAGCAAATTCGTCCTCCCGGCACGAGAAGCCTTAAGCACTCGCGCCAAACTTTATCGAGCTCATCCAGGAACTGGTCGTAATCCTGAACTTCTCCGAGCTGACTATCGGACTTGTGATATTCCTTCAGCACCCAGTAGGGCGGCGACGTCACAACCAAATGAATGGTTCCGCTAGGAATCCAGCGATAAATCTCGTGCGTCTCCGAGCCGCAAACCATGGCGTGTCGCGTCGAATGGTTTCGGCCAAGCGTTGCGCCTGAACGCACGATTCAACTCAAGGAGGTTCGCGAGCCCTTCGGTGGTGTTATCGCGTTCCGGTAAAGATTGCGCCTGATCGACCAGCACCGCTTCCGCCTTTTCTGCCATGACGCTCGGCATATTCATATCACCGTGGCCAGCCCGCGTCAGCCGTCAGGTCAACCAATTCTCAGCGCGGCTGCGCTTGCCGGGTATGCTCGTCATCCACTGAGATTGGCGGCGATTATTGGGAGACCCTCACTTGGTGCGAATGCTATGCCGCGGCGGGTTGCGTGGGCTTCGTTAGCCTACCTTTTTCAATTCTGCGCGCGACAGGATTTCTGCGATTACTATTTTCATTTGGTAGGTTGCGAACGATGCGCCCAGGCATCGGCGGGGGCCGCCGCCGAAGGGGAAGAAGGTGTAGGGGGTTTGGCGAGATTAGAGGGATCGGCCTCCCCCAACGAACGGTGGAGGCGAGATCCGGGATTCTTCGCTACAGCAACTTTCGCTCTGAATGACACAAAGGACTAGGAACCTAACCCCTAACCCCTTCCCGAGCGGGAAGGGGATACCGGATTATTGAGAGTAACCTCTTTCCGAGCGGGAAGGGGACAATCGCGGACAGTGGATCAGCGCCGGGATTCTTCGCTTCGCTCTAGAATAACATAGGAAAAGAACCTGAGAGCAAAATGACGTCCTCGCCATTTCGCGCTTCTCACCGGGTGCAGGGGTCACCCCTGCCGAAGGAGGTGTGGAACACACCGCGGGTTCCACATTCAATAAAGTGACCGCATCGACGCTCTCAGTCTTTTGCATCCGCGATGCTGCCTTTGTACTGTAGGCGAGGATTCCTTCTATGGCTGTTGCGCCTAAAACGATTACCCAACCTGACGCACGAGGTGCATGAGTTTTCCTCGACGCGTAAATGGATTATCGCGTTCTCGGTGATGCTCGGCACTGTGCTCGAGGTGCTCGACTCGTCGATCGTCAACGTCTCGCTGCCGCATATGCAGGGCAGCTTCTCCGCGAGCGTCGACGAGATCGCGTGGGTCGTCACGTCGTACCTGGTCGCGGCGGGAATCATGATCCCGATGACCGGATGGATTGCCGAGCGCTTCGGGCGCAAGCGCTACTTCGTCGCGTCGATCACGATGTTTATCGTGTCGTCGGCGCTGTGCGGCGTGGCGCAATCGCTCAACCAGATCGTTTTCTTCCGCCTGATGCAGGGCGCGGCCGGCGCGGCGATGATGCCGTTGTCGCAGGCGATCCTGATGGAGACCTTTCCGCCGCGCGAGCAGGCGATGGCGATGGCGGTGTGGGGAATCGGGATGATGGTCGCGCCGATCATGGGCCCGACCATCGGCGGCTATATCACCGACGCGTGGAGCTGGCGCTGGAACTTCTACATCAACGTGCCGATCGGGACGCTGGCGGCGTTCATGGTCTATCGCTTCGTCGACGACCCGTCGTACATGCGCAACCTGCGGCGCGGGCGCATCGATCTGCTCGGTATCGCGTGCCTGTTCGTCACGCTGGGCCTCGGCGAAATCGTGCTCGATCGCGGCGAGCGCGCCGACTGGTTCACCAGCCCGTGGGTGGTTTACTGCACGGCCGCCGCGCTGATCTCGCTCGCGATTCTGGTCTATCACGAGCTGCACACCGAGGATCCGGTCGTCGATCTCTCGATCCTCGAGAACCTGAACTTCACGCTGCCGGTGGTGCTGATAATTTTTCTGACCTTCACGCTTTATGGCACCGCGATCCTGAATCCTATCTTTCTGCAGGAGACTCTCGGCTACACCGCGTCGAAGGCCGGGCTGGTGATGGCGCCGCGCGGCTTCGGCACGATGTTCTCGATGATCATCCTCGGCACGTACGCGCGCCGCGGCGGTGATATCCGGCCGCTGGTCGGCATCGGCTTTATCTTCGTCGGATTCGCGATGTGGCGAGATGTCGGGGCTGAATCTCGACTCCGACGTGCGCCGAATCGTGTGGCCGACGGTGATCCAGGGAGTCGGAACCGGGCTGATATTCCCGGGCTTGTCGGCGGCGGCGCTCAGCTCGATGGAGAAATTCAAGATGGGGCGCGCGGCGAGTCTCTATTCCGTCACGCGCAACCTCGGCGCCGCGATCGGCACGTCGTACCTGACCACGCTGCTGATCCATCGCCAGCAGATCAATCAGAGCTACCTCGTCGAGCACATCACGGTCTTCACCCTCCCGCATATGCAGATGCCGGGCGGCCTCAACATGGGCAACGAATTCGCGATGGGCCACAAACACGGGATGGCGATGCTCTACGGGATGGTGCAGCGGCAGGCGGCGATGCTGTCGTTCAACGACATCTACCGAGACCTGACCGTGCTGATGCTCATCCTGGTGCCGACGTTCCTGTTCCTCAAGCGCGACACGCGCAACCTGCCGGCCGAAGCGGCGCACTGAAAAAATTTTGTAAGAGCGAAAATATTTCTGCTGGACGCGCGAATGGCCTCGCGGTCATCACGCGTGCGACGCGAGGATTTGTTCTCTTAATTCTCGCGCGCTCGTCGATCCCGACGCGACGCATCCGGGTTCGCCGCGCTATGCCGACGCCGCGCAAATGTCGCATGCGCGACAAACCCTAGTCCGGCTTGGAGCGGCTCGATCATTTGATCCGAGGCCGCATGCAGCAAAGCTCGTCGAACCGCCATTAGAGATTCATTAGCGCATCTCATTTTGCACTGGCGCGCGCGATCGGAATGCGCGCGAAAAGCGGCACTTGGGCCACCGGTTGTCAAGTTTGGAATCGAATCATTTATCGCTCGCACGATGTTGCCCGACCGCGGTACGCGCGCTAGTTAAGAAGCCGTCTGAGTTATCTTGATGGTCTGAAAACGTCGCGCGGATCGCAACGGCCAAGTCGGGGGATTTGACGACCTGGTCGACGCGCGCATTATCCATCGAGCCGCTGCTTGGATTGAGTTGTGGGTGCGGGCAGGCGGGCGGGCATCGCGAGATGCCGAGCTGGGCTGATGGTCCGATGAAAAGAGCCGGTGCGCATGGCGCAGTTTTGTTTTGGCGCTTTTCGATCTTGCAGCCCTGGAGTCGGCGCCGCCGCGCGCCGCGGCTATCATTATTGGCGCGGCGCGAGCTCCACTAGCACAGTCTCCCGCTCTCTCCGAATCAATTTTTCTCGCCTCGATCGCAGTTAACAGTTCAAAATTTAGATATGACCAACGGCCCGTGACGGTGTCCGGCGGCAAGGCAGCGTGCGCGGCACGCCGACCGGAACTCGAAGCCCTGGGAGGTTGAGACTGTGCGAAACGGACCATTGGTTCATCGACGCGCCCACGCATCGCGATTTGCTTACGGCGCGCCGTCGCCGTTGGAGCGTCTGCAATCATTATCGGTATTCGGCAACCCGCGGACGTTTTCGCGCCCGTCGCGGATTGCGGCAGTCGAGCCGGCGCCGTTCGAGACCCAGCGCTTGCAGCTTGGCAGCCGGTTGCCGATCAACCTGCGCCATTTCCTGGCCGAGCAACTCGGCGCCTCGATGCGTATCGAGGACGACTCGATCGTCGCGCTCGAGCCGCGCTCGAATGAAACCCTGATGCGTGAGCTGGCCCGCGCGATTCGCCGCTTTTCCGCCGAACGCGCGCGCGAAGCATGGTGCGAATGTGCGATGGGCCTCGATCGCCTCGAGCGCGAGTTCTTCGCCGCGCCGAGCGACAATCGCGGACCGGTAGTGTTGTGCCTGCGATGCTCCTGCGTGGGCGCCGGCCCGCTCGATCAGCATTGCGGCAGCCGATGTATCGCAGTCCATCTTGGCGCCGAGGTACGCGCGCAGCAACTCGAAGGCAAATGCGTCGATGGAACCCTGACGCCCGACGCGTTGCATCGCGCGGTCGAAAATTTCCGCCTGCACCGCACCGAAGCCGGCCAGCCTCACTACGATTTGGACTGCTACGTAGCCGGCGGCCAGGTAATCTTCACCTGGCGCCCCTTGCCCGAGTAGAGCGCGCGACACTAAGGAAATTTTTCAGCCGATCATCAACAGACAAGCGGATTCGCTGAAAAGAAGGGTGCTGGATTTCTCCAGCACCCAGATAGCGTTCGAATTTTTACAGTTACATCGCGGAGGCGCGACGGCGGCGTTGTTCCTTGCGGCGGCGGCGCTGGGCCTCGGATCGTTTGCGCTTGCGGCGGACGCTGGGCTTCTCGTAAAAAGCCCGCTTCTTCATCTCTTTGAAAACGCCCTCCTTGGCCAGCTTGCGTTTGAGCACGCGCATCGCTTGATCAAGAGAGCCTTCGACCCGAATTTCCATAGTCCTCCGTCCGTCCGATGGTTAGCCTGTCGAGTCTAGGTCCGCCTGTGGTCAGAGTCAACCTGCGAAATCCCGCTTCATGCGTACGACGCGGGTCTGGTAAAAGACCAAGGGTATTCAGAAGGAGCTTTGAGATGGATCTGGGACTTACCGGAAAAGTCGCGATGGTCACGGGCGGGACTCGCGGGTTGGGACGCGCGATGGCTGAGGCGTTAGCAGCCGAAGGCATGCGCGTGAGCATCTGCGCTCGAGACGCTCAAAAGGTGATGGCGGTGGGCGCGGAACTTGGGCGAATCAGCGCACAGGGCATGGTGGGCCATTGCGTTGGCGACGTAACGAACGCCGCGGACATGCAGAAATGGGTTGATCATGTCGCGGGCATGTTCGGCGGAATCGACGTGCTCGTCAACAATGCGGGCTCGGCGCGGCCGGGCGCGCTCGCGGAACTGCCGGAATCGGCGTGGCAAGAGCAATTCGATCTCAATCTGTTCGCGCCGGTGCGGCTCGCGCGCCTGTGCGCATCGCACATGGAAAAACGCGGCGGCGGCTCGATCATCAATATCGGTTCGATCTACGGGCGCGAGTCGGGCGGGCCGCTCACCTACAACGCGTCGAAAGCGGCGCTGCATTCGTTCACCAAGATGCTCGCGCGCGAATACGCGCCGAAAAATATCCGCGTCAACACGGTCGCTCCCGGCTCGATACTCACGGCCGGCGGAATCTGGGAGCAGCTCTTTCGCGAGAATCCAGCCTTCGAGAAAGATTTCATCAGCCACGAGATGCCGGCTGGACGTCTCGGCCGTCCCGACGAAGTCGCGTACGCGGTCGTGATGCTCGCGTCGCCGCGCGCGAGCTGGATCACGGGCGCGAATATCCCGGTGGACGGCGCGCAAGGACGCTCGATCCTCTGATGTTTTTTCAGTATCTCGTCCTCACAATGGCGGCCCTTACTTTCATCGGATGCAGCTCGCCGCTGCCGACCACCGAACTTCCGCCCGCGCGATATATCCAGGCGGCGCCCGAGTTCTCCCGGCTTTCACGATTACCGCGGAATCGTCGATCTGCCGATGAAAGCGTCGGGGATGGATCAGTCGGGAATCGCGGACCTCGCCAAGACCTCGCAAATCGATTTCATTTTTCTTGCCGACCGCGTCCAGCCGGGTGACACCGACTTCGGAATCGCGGGCTTCACCAGCGACATTCTTTTTATTGCGGGCGGCGCGTTCGATGTTGGCGGCAGCCGGATAATCGGCGTGAACCTCCACGAGCCGATCAAGCCCAACCTGACGCCCAACGATTTGATCGCCGCGATTCACGACCAGGGCGGACTTGCGATTGCGGCCGACCCGGCGAAGTTTGCGTCGTCGGAAGACTACGCGCTGGCGGATGCGATGGAAGTTTACAACGCTCGCGCGGCGTGGCTCGCGCAAACTCCGACGACGCTCTACTTTCGCGCGATCTTTTTCGGCACCGATCATTTCCTCGCCGGCCTCGACCTGCGCCCCGACGCGAACCTCGCGCTCTACGATCGGATAACGACCGGCGCGCGCGTCGCGATGCTCGCCGGGATGGGCGCGCCCGACAACCTGAACGTCCTCGGCGCGAAGGTCGGGACGTTGCCGCAACTTTTTCTGTTTTGCACGACGCATCTGCTCGCGCGCGAGCGCGACACGGCGCCAATCCTCGAAGCGCTCCGCCTCGGCCATTCGTACGTGAGTTTCGACTATCTCGGCTACGTCGGCGCGTTCGCGTTCTTCGCCAGCGCTCGGCAGACACGACGACGATGATGGGCGACGAAGTCCACTACGCGCCCGGCCTCACTCTCAAGACCGAGCTCCCCGCGCCGGCCGATCGAATCGCGATGTATCAAAACGGCGTCGAAGTAACGTCAGCGGACAACGCGTCGACGCTCGAGTTCGCGCCAAAATCCCCGGGCGCATACCGAATCGAAGCCTACCGCAGCGGCAAGTTGTGGATCATGTCGAATCCATTGTACGTGCGATGAGAGAACGGACGCGAAGAACTTGATTGAATGTGAAACCCGCGGTGGGTTTCACGCTTCCTTCGGCAGGGGTGACCCCTGCACCCAGTGAAAAGAAAATCGCAAATGGCGAGGACGCTTTCTGTTCCCCGCTTTCCGCGTGAACTGGGGTGAGGGGATAGGACGGGGCGGAATAGTTGCCTCGAATCCGGTTCCCCTTCCGCTCGGGAAGGCGGTTGGCGGTTAGGTTCTTTGCGCGTTCGCGCGATTCGGTGAGGGTTCTGCGAATCAATAGAAGCGCCGAGAACAGAATCCGTGACCCTGAAAGATTTACGGAGCAAATGCACGCCTTTACCGGCCTTGTACCACGACAAATTCTACAAAATCAGCGATGGCCGGCTTCTTGCTGCTCTCCCGGTATGTACCCGATGGAGGCTACTAGAATGCGATCTATCAAACGTATGGCAATTATCCCGGCGGCGATCGCCGCGTGCGGAATCGTAAGCGGATGCTTCTCGTACCACCGGACCGTCGATGAGACGACGGCACCTGCCCCGGTAGTTGAAACCGTTCCCGCCCCTGTAGCAGTGGCTCCAGCTCCGGTTGTGGTCACTCCTCCGGTGGCCACGAGTTCCACCACTACTACTACGACGACCGACGCACCCGCAGTGGTTGAACGCCAAAAGACGACGACCTACATACCCGCGCCTTACTAATTAGGCGTGAGCAAGGTGCCGTCAGCGCGCGTACGATTTCGCGATCGAGCACCAGCGAATGGCCGGTCGCGGAATCGACGCGCTGTTCAAGGCGAGGGAATCCGACGCTTACTATTTGTAATCAGCTCAACCGTGTTACCGTCGGGATCGCTGATCCACATCTGCCGCCCCCGGCCCTGCTGCTCCGGCGCCTCGAGGAATTCGACGCCCGCGTTTTGAAGCGTCCGCCTCGTCTCCTCGAAGTCTTCAACCGCCAGCGCCAGATGCGGCCCGAATGGGCTACCGGTGTGTTCCGTATGTCCCGGAGATGCGATCAGATGAAGCTGCGTGTGGCCCGCCGCGAACCAAATCCCACCAGTAGGTCCGGGTACGTGCTTGCTTGATACGACCTCATCGCGGAATTTAGCCGCCTTCTCCCGGTCCCTCGATGGAAACGGCACGACCTCGAGACCGAGCAGCTTGCCGTAAAAGTCCGATGCGCGCGCGACAGTCGCTGATCCTGAGCGCAACATGGTTCACACCGCGGGTCTTGATCATAGCGAGTCTCCTCTCGGTCAGTGTTCTAATTCACACTTTCGCGATCGAGCACATCAGCGAATGGCCGGTCGCGGAATCGACGCGCACCCTGACGGTATCGCCCGCGGGAATTCCTGAACCCGCAAAGATTGCGGTCTTGAACTGCGGCGTCTTGCCGGCAAGCATCCCGCCTCCGCGCCGCGCGGGTCCTTCGACCAGTACTGGAAACTCGCAGCCGATCATCGCCCGATTGCGCGCCAGCGACATTTCTTCCTGTAATGCGATCAGCGCCGTCAGTCGCCGGCCTTTTTCTTCTTCGCTGACAGAATCGCCGAGCCGAAATGCGCGGGTATGCTCGCGCACCGAATATTTGAACATGAATGCAGAGTCGTAGCCGACGGCGCGCATCAGCGCGGTCGTCGCCTCGAAGTCTGATTCTTCCTCGCCGTTGAAGCCGACGATGATGTCGGTCGAAAGCGCGACTCCGGGAATTGCCGCGCGCACACGAGCGACCAGGTCGAGATATTCCGCGACGGTGTAGCCGCGTTCCATCGCAGCGAGAATCTTGTCGGATCCCGACTGAAACGGCAGATGCAGTTGAGGCTGCACCTTCGGCTCTGTCGCCATCGCCTCGATGATCGACTCGGTCATGTCGCTCGGATGCGGCGACGTGAATCGAATCCGCTCGATCCCTTCGATCGTCGCGATCATTTTGAGCAGCGCGCCGAAGTCAGTCTCATCGAATCGGTACGCATTGACGGTCTGCCCGAGCAGTACGATCTCTTTCACGCCGCGCGCTGCCAGTTCGCCAATCTCGCGCATCAAATCTGGCGGTGGAATCGAGCGCTCGCGGCCGCGCACGTACGGCACCACGCAGAACGCGCAGAATTTGTCGCATCCGCGCATCGCGGTGACGTAGGCGCGCACGCCGCCGCCGTAGTCAGGCGTGATATCCGCGTAGGTCTCCGCGCGATCGAAGCGGACATCGATGGAAGCATCGAAGCCGGCGCTGCCAATCATTTCAGGAAGGCGTCGGTAGCTATCGGGTCCGGCGACCACGTCGAGGAACGCGGCCTTCTCCATGATCGCGACGCGATTATGCTGCGCCATGCATCCGAGCAGGCCGATCTTCACCTCCGGCCGCAAATTCTTCAGCCGCGCCAGTTCGCGCAGTCGCTTCAGCACCTTCTCCTCGGCATGCTCGCGAATCGCGCAGGTGTTGAGCAGCACCACGTCCGCATCTTCGACGCCGTCCGCCGCGACGTAACCCGCGCGCCGCAAAACGGCGCTGACCGTTTGCGAGTCGGCGACATTCATTTGGCATCCGTAGGTCTCGAGATAAACCCGCGGATGCGCGGGATTTGCAGGTTGATCATTCATTGGACGAACGGAAATCTTAGGCCACGCCGATACATCGATACAACGCGGCGCGCGCTTGCGTAATGCTCTAATCTTATATCGCTGTGACGCGGTTCGATGAGGGACCAAGCGGGACCGGCCGGCGACAGAGATGGACCACTATAAGGGTTTGATCCGGTGGTCAGGGATAGGTCGGAGCCCCCAGGAAGGGCAACGCGAACCAGGCAAGCCACGCGAACAGGGACCAATGCAGTAGGAGATTGTTCGCGAAAGATGGCTCTTTATTCCGGCTACGGACAAATATGGTTCCCAATCCCATGATGCATACGATATTCAGGGTCAAGACTGTGAAGGTGTACGGGCCGCCTTGAACCTGTAGTCCATCGTTCCAGTTCGAATAAAAATTGATACTGCTCAGCACGGTCACGACCGCGAACAGCACATACGTGCGCTTGGGGACATCAACGCTGCCGCGGAACAGTCTGGGATTCCACGCGAAGAAAAATAGCGCGGTGGCCATCTGCGCTGGTAAGCCTCCTAACGCTGCGGGCCACCGCCACACCAACTCGTTGAGGCCGAGGATTGCGAGCAGAAGATCGGTCGTGAAAACCAACCCTGGAGCCATAACTCCTGGCCACGGCCAGTCAGTTCTCCCGAAAAATGGCCCAAGTCCCATCCACACGGGAATCGAGAGACTCAACCCGGCGATGAGCGTTGCCCGTTTGGGACTCATGGCTCGATGCGCATGATTCTTTTCCTCTGCGAGCATTTTCTCGCTGTGTACCAAAGCACCCTCGAAAGCGAAAGGCCGCACTCTCGCAAGCCTTGCCCGGAATCCTAGAGAGACTTAAGTTTCTGCCACGACTCCTTATGCGAGAGAATCGCAGGCCATCGTTCGAGCGGATGGAAGCCACATTGCTGGCGTGTCCGCAATGCAAGCGCGCGGTGAAAGTGCGCAAGCGGCTACTACTCGTTCTGCCGAATGGCGACAAGTACTTGTACGTATGTCCTGACTGCGGCTCGACCTGCGGCGAGACAATCGAGACGCCGCCGCCGATCGCGCGATGAGGAACTTGATTTTAGTGAAACCCGTCCTTGGGTTTCACGCTTCCTTGTGTGTTTTCTTCGACAGCGACGATGCGCGTATTCACACTCACCACGGAACCGTCTGGCCGAGGTAATTCAGATACTGGAGACCCGCTTTTCCGGCCTGCGCGTCCATCGTATTCGCGAGATTCGGTATGCTTTCCTCGATGCTCAGACGCGCTTCGGGGCCGCCCAGATCGGTTCGCACCCAGCCAGGCGCCATGAGCAGCAGGGTTCGCGGATCATCGGCGTGGCGGGCGGCGAAGCTGCGCATAAACATGTTGAGCGCCGTCTTGCTTCCACGATAGATCTCGTAGTGTCCGTTATCATTGTTGGTGATGCTGCCCTGTCCCGAGGACATGATGCCGATCGTGCCAGTTGGCAACACGAGCTCCTGCAAACTTTCGACGACACGCATGGGACTCAAGGCATTCGTCACCATCATGCGGATGAATTCGTCGTTGGAAATGTCGGCGAGCATGTCACGAGTACCGATGCCGGCATTGACGAACAGCATGTCGAACTGTCTCGATGCCAGACGCGCCCGCAGCGCGGCAACCTGATCTGGATAAGTAATGTCGACGGTCGCGATTTCGAGTCGACCTTGAGCGGCCTGCAATAGATCGTGCAGTTTTGATTTGGTGCTGTCCCGTTCAGTGGCCACTACGTGCCAGCCGCGCTTGAGGTACTCCTCAGCCAAGGCGAAACCAAGGCCTCGGGACGCGCCAATGAGAAGGAGCTGTTTATCAGACGGTGTAGCGGGCATTTACAATTCTCCTTGGCAAGCAATCAAATGAAGGGCAGCATGTCGCCTCTTCCCCTAAACCTTCTAACAGGGACGAAGTCCCGCATCTTTCTTAATTCTAAGGTGCAGGGTTTAACCCTGCCCAAGGAGGTGTGGAACCCAGGCGGGTTCCACATCTAAATAAAGTGATTTACCCTTCCTTACCGCGCATGCCGTCCAGATCGCGCATCGCGCGCTCCAGGATCTCGCGCACTTTGTCGATTCGCTCCTGCGACGCCGTCTCGCCGGCGACTGCTCGGAATGCGGCCTTGACCAGGCGCTCGGCGGGGCCGCGAATCTCGGCTGCGTCGGGGTCGTTCGCGTGACGCCATCCGGCCCATCGACGCGCACGCCACCAGATGCGCCGCACGGTCTCGTCTTCGCGCTTGAGTTCGGCGGCGCCGGCGTCGGTGATCGCGTAAACGCGCTTGCCTTCCTTCGAGTCCGACGAAATCAGGCCTTCATCTTCGAGTTGTTGCAGCGTCGGATAAACCGTGCCGGCGCTGGCGCTGTAGATTCCGCCCGAGCGCTCTTCGAGTTGACGCATCAGCTCGTAGCCGTGCTTCGGACCGTCGGCGATTAGCGACAGGAGCGCGAGCCGGACTTCGCCGGGGCCGAAGAATCGCGCCCGCATGCCCATCATGCCGAATTCGCCCCAGTGGCCGCGCCGTTGAAAACGTCGAGTTCCACAGACCATCATGACCAACCCTCCGTAACATCGTAATACATGATGGAAGGTATATCGTACGATATAGCTGGAGTCAACGCGAAGGAGGCGGCACAATGCCGCGACTCGGAAACCGGAACCGGCGAAGCTGTCCGAGATCCTTCCTGCCGCTCGCGTTGCTCGCTCTGTCAGGATGACAACTGCGTTAGCCCATGACGTGCACGGACGCCGGCTCGATCACGTACGTCACGCGCTTCTCGCCCGGCGTGCGGAACGGATACTTGTCCTGATTCAGGTACTTTTTCGCGAGGCTGTCGATATGCGCGTCGGCGTTCTTCTCATCTTCGCTATGACCGGTCCGCGGATTCCGATGTAACGATATGCGTTATCGGGATCGACGATCGCCAGCGCCACCTTTGAGCCGACTTTCATGTTCTTTGCCTTCACCCGTCCGCGCGCTGTGTTGATGCGGATTTTTCCGTTGGTGTAATCGAACCAGACCGGAGTCACTTGCGGAGTGCCGTCGGGCATTATCGTCGCGATATTCGCAAGTGGTTTTTTGGTGGTGAGGAGGTCGAGAAATTTCTCGGGAATGGTGCTCGATGCCATCGGGGGATGCTCCTTGAGTGATGTCGGTACCGCTCCAGATTAGACGATCGTCCGCTTGAGGCAACCGCAAATCTGGCTGCGCTTGTGTCATAAAATGCCGGATGAATTTGACACCTATATTTGCATGCGTTAATAGCCAAGCCTAAGCTCGAACTTGAGAATGCGGCGCGGGGGAGATGCCCGATTGCGCCGAGGAGTATTTTGCGATGGCGCTGTTTAACAAAGAGCCCGAGAAAAATCCGAAAATTCAACCGACGACTACCACGCCGTTAGCTTCATCGACATCGCCATCACCTGCGTCATCCACTTCCGCGAGCACGTCCGCGGCCGCTCCACGATCCAACGGACCGGCGCCGGCCGACGGCCGCGCTTACCTGGATCGCGGATCGAAAATCTCCGGCAAGATTTCGTTCGAAGGCCCCGCCCGAATCGACGGCGAGGTTGACGGCGAGATCAACGCCAAGGACAGTCTCACGATCGGCGAGTCCGCCGTGATAACCGCGCACATCCGCGCCGCCTCGGTGTCGGTCGCCGGCAAGGTCAGTGGCGATATCGTCGCGACGCAGCGAATCGAAATCCGCCCGTCGGCCAAGGTCAGCGGAAATATCACCGCGCCGGTGCTGTCGGTGCAGGAAGGCGCGCAGTTCGAGGGGCATTGCTCGATGCAGCCCGAGGGCGTCCGCGAAGATCGCAAAGTCACAGTATTCCCCAAGGAGGAGCGCGTGGCGCAAGCCGCCGTCGGAGGGCAGAAGCAGGCCTGAACTGCCCCGCTCGGTTCGGCTAGAATAGTCCGCGTTCCAGTTTTCCGATGATGGAGAGAACTTCGATAGTCCCCCCAGGGGAGACGCCGTAATATGCATATCCCGCCGAATTGGGGGACGTTCTTTGCGCTGATTGTTTCGTTCCTGGTTTTCTGGTTTATATTCAGCCGATTATTTTTTCGCCCGTTCCTGAACCTGCTGTCGGAGCGCGAGCGCAGATTCAAGGACTTGAACGATCGCACCGAGGATTTGATCAAGCAGGCGCGCGCCGCCGAAGAGGAACGCGAAGCGCGGCTCGCCGAGGTTCGAAAGGGCGCATTCGCGCGGCGCGAAACCGAACGCCGCAAGGCCGAAGAGGAAGCCGCGAAAATGATGGAAGCGGCCAAGGCCGAAGCGCGGGAGACGCTCGAGCAGGTGCGGGTCAAGATAGAAACGGAGCTGAAAGCGGCGGAGCGCGAACTCGAGCAGATGGGACATAGCCTTGCGAGCGAGCTCGCCGAGCGAGTGCTGGGACGGCCATTGAATAGTGGAGCGGCGACAGGCAAAAACAATTAGGCGCGACTGATTCAACCTAAAATGAAGAAGTGGATCACATCGGCGGCGATTTTCGCTGCCGCTTTTTTTGCGTACGCGGTCAATGCGGCCAATGCCGCGGAGGGCGCGAGCGCCGAGCATGGCTCATGGCTGCTGCTGACCTTCTTCGCGATCAACTTCGTCCTGTTTGTCGGCGTGATCGCTTATTTCGCCGGTCCGCCAATCCGGAAATTCTTTGCCGATCGCGCCGGCACGATTCGCACTGCGCTGTCGCGCGCGAAGAGCGCGCTGGCACGAGGCTGAAGACCTGGCCAACAAGGCGGCGGCGCGGATGGCGGCGCTGTCGGCAGAGCTGAAGAAACTCGCCGACGAGTTGGAACAGGAAACCGCCTTCCAGGTCGGCAAGGTCGCCGATCTCGCGAAATCGACCGCCGAAAGAATCCATCGCGACACCGAGATGAGCAATTCCGCATTGTCGGAAGCGGCCAAGCGGCGCGTGCGCGCGCAGTTGGCCGAATCGGCCGCGAACCTCGCGCGCGAAATGATCGGCCGAAATTTTCAGCCGGCCGATCAGGGCCGCCTGATCGACGGCTTCATGGACAAGCTCGGCAACGGTGACCGGCGATGAAAGGATCGCGAGTCGCCAAGCGCTACGCGCGCGCCCTGCTCGACCTTGCCGACAAGGGCAACGAGGAAAAGTGGGGCGCCGAGCTCGAACGGCTGGCCGCGATGGTCGAGTCGCCCGAGCTGCTCGATCGCCTCGCGTCGCCCGAGTTGTCCGATCAATCGCGGCAGGAGGCGATGGCGAAGATTGCCGAGCGCCTCAATCTCAGCTTCCCGGTGCGCTCGTTCGCGGTTGTGATCGCGCGCCACGGGCGGATTCGCGAAATCGGCGCGATCGCCGAGTCGTATCGCGACCTGCTCGATCAGGCGATGGGCCGTGAGCGCGCGACGCTCACCTTTGCGATTCAACCGTCCGACGCCGAAGTCGCGCGCGTGGTCAGCGGCCTCGAATCGATCGCGAAATTGAAAATTATCCCGACCGTGAAAGTTGACGCCGCGCTGCTCGGCGGTGTGACCGCGGAACTGGGCGGAAAAATCTACGACGGCAGCCTTGCAACTCGCCTCGCGGAGGCCAAGCGCCGGCTCGCGGGCTAGGCAGGAAGAAACTACATCTATATGGCAGAAATCCGACCATCAGAAATCAGCGAAATCCTCAAAAACGAAATCAAGGGTTTCGAGGGCAGCATCTCGGTGCGCGAAACCGGCCGCGTCCTCTCATGCGGCGACGGTATCGCCCGAATCTACGGCCTGCAGAACGCCGCGTTCGGCGAGCTGCTCGAATTTCCCCATCAGATCTTCGGGCTGGTGCTGAACCTCGAAGAGGACAACGTCGGCGCCGTGCTGTTCGGCGACCCGCAGGCCATCCAGGAAGGCGACGAGGTCAAGCGCACCGGCCGAATCGCCGAAGTGCCGGTCGGCGAAGGCCTGCTCGGCCGCGTCGTCAACGCACTCGGCCAGCCGATCGACGACAAGGGTCCGATCAAAGCGACCGAGACGCGCCGCATCGAAATCAAGGCGCCCGGCATCATCCGCCGCCAGCCGGTCAAGGAGCCGCTGCAGACCGGCATCAAGGCCATCGACACGATGCTCGTCATCGGACGCGGACAGCGCGAGCTGATCATCGGCGATCGTCAGACCGGCAAGACCGCGATCGCGATCGACACGATCATCAATCAGAAGGGCCTCAACATGCATTGCATCTACGTGGCGATCGGGCAGAAGCGCTCGACCGTCGCGCAAGTGGTCGAGAAGCTGACCAGCGCCGGCGCGATGGAGTTTACCACCGTCGTCGCCGCGACCGCTTCCGAAGCCGCTCCGCTGCAATACATCGCGCCTTACAGCGGCTGCACGATGGGCGAATATTTTCGCGATACCGGCAAGCATGCGCTGCTGGTGTACGACGATCTCAGCAAGCACGCGCAGGCCTATCGCCAGTTGTCGCTGCTGCTGCGCCGCCCGCCCGGCCGCGAGGCTTACCCCGGCGACGTCTTCTATCTGCATTCGCGCTTGCTCGAGCGCGCCGCCAAGATGAGCGACGAGATGGGCGGCGGCTCGCTCACCGCGCTGCCGATCATCGAGACCCAGGAAGGCGACGTGTCGGCCTACATTCCGACCAACGTCATCTCGATCACCGACGGCCAGATAATTCTCGACAAGGATCTCTTCAACTCGAACGTGCGCCCCGCGGTCAACGTCGGCCTGTCGGTTTCGCGCGTCGGATTTTCGGCCGCGGTCAAGGCGATCAAGCAGGTCGCCGGCTCGCTCAAGCTCGACCTCGCGCAGTACCGCGAGATGGCGGCGTTCGCGCAGTTCGGCTCCGACCTCGACGCGTCGTCGCAGCGCCTGCTCGCGCGCGGCGTGCGGCTGACCGAGATGCTCAAGCAGGGTCAGTACAGTCCGCTGCCGATGGAAAAAGAAGTGCTGATCATGTTCGCCGCGAAAGAGGGCTACTTCGACAAGCTGTCGGTCGAGCAGATTCGCCCGTTCGAGCTGGGATGCTACACCTACTTCGACGCGCGTCACGCCGACCTGCTCGCGGAAATTCGCGACCAGAAGCAGATCTCCGACGATCTGACGAAAAAGCTCAAGGCCGCGTTGGACGCCTACGAACAATCGTTCATTGCCGAGAGCAAATCGGCCGCGCCGGCGTCGGCGACTGCTGCGTAGCCGGATTAGCGCTCCCCGATGGCATCACTTAAGGCAATCCGGCGCCGGATCACGTCGGCCAAATCGACGCAGCAGATCACGCGCGCGCTGAAGCTGGTTTCGGCCGCGCGGTTGCGGCGCGCGCAGGAAGCGCTCGTCAACGCGCTGCCCTACAGCGAGGCGCTCGCGCGAGTCGCCGACTCGCTGCTCACGTCGGAAGGAATCTCGGTCGGCCCGGTCGAAGGCGCGCAAAAGAGATCGCTGCTGGTGGTGGTCGCGTCCGATCGCGGCCTGGCCGGCGGCTACAACTCGTTCCTGTTCCGCGCGGCCGAAGAAACGCGGCGCGAAATTCGCGGCCGCGGACTCGAGATCGAACTGTTCGCGGTCGGCAAGAAAGCCGTCGATCAATTCCGCCGCACCAACGTGCTGGTCGCGCTGTCACGAGTCGACAACTTTCCGCGCCTCGCGACTATCGCGCTCGCGCGCGACATCGCCGCCAAGATGCTCGCCGACTACACCTCCGGCGCCATCGACGAAGCCGGCATCGTCTATACTCATTTCCAATCCGCCATCGTGCAGAAGCCGGTTTACGAGCGCCTGTTGCCGATCAAGCCGCCCGGCGACGCAGGCATCAAGCCCGGCGCTGAGGTCGAGGCCGCGGTATCGGCGTCCGACAAACCCAAAATCGACTACCTGGTCGAGCCGTCGCGCGAGGAACTCGTGCCGGTCGTGCTGCGCGGATATCTCGAAGCGAGCGTCTATCACGCGCTGCTCGAATCCGAAGCCAGCGAGCAAGGCGCGCGCATGACCGCGATGGACGCGGCGACCAACAACGCCAACGACATGATCTCGTCGCTCACGCTCGACATGAACCGCGCCCGCCAGGCCCAAATCACCCGCGAGCTGATGGACATAGTAGGCGGCGCCGAGGCCTTGCGCTGATGACAACAACGAGCGCGCTTCCCAATAACCTCCCCTTGTCCAAGGGGAGGTCGGCGCGCGCCGCAGGAGCGCGACGGGAGAGGTGCAACGCTCGACATCGCACTAACAGCGGCTCGTTTAATCGAAATTCATGGCACACGTCTTCAAGCTTTGCCAGTAGGTAATCACCCATTATGACTCAGCCCACTACCGCTCCAGGAAAAATTAACCAGGTCCTCGGCAACGTCGTTGACGTCGAGTTCGGCGCCGGCACGCTCCCGCCAATTTTCTCCGCGCTGCGCGTCAGCAACCCATCGATCAGCGACGAGGCCGGCAACCTCGTGCTCGAAGTGCAGCAGCATCTCGGCGAAAACACCGTGCGATGCATCGCGATGGACTCGACCGACGGCCTCGTGCGCGGGATGGAAGCCGCGAACACCGGCGCGCCAATCTCGGTGCCGGTCGGCCCCGGGCACGCTCGGCCGCATCATGAACGTGACCGGCAAAGCGATCGACGAGCGCGGCCCATCACGGGCAGCTCCCTGATGCCGATACATCGCGACGCGCCGCCGTTTGCCGACCAGGCTCCCGAGGCGGAAATCCTCGAGACCGGCATCAAGGTCCTCGACCTGATCTGCCCCTTCGCCCGCGGCGGAAAAATCGGCCTGTTCGGCGGCGCCGGCGTCGGCAAGACCGTCACGATTCTCGAGCTGATCAACAACGTCGCCAAGCAGCACGGCGGCGTGTCGGTGTTCGCCGGCGTCGGCGAGCGCTCGCGCGAGGGCAACGACCTCTATCGCGAGCTGACCGAGTCGGGCGTCATCTCGAAAACCGCGCTGGTGTACGGCCAGATGAACGAGTCGCCCGGCGCGCGCGCCCGCGTCGCGCTGACTGGAGTCACCGTCGCCGAATATTTCCGCGACGAAGAAGGCAAGGACGTCATCTTCTTCATCGACAACATTTTCCGCTTCGTGCAGGCCAACTCCGAAGTCTCCGCGCTGCTCGGACGCATGCCCAGCGCCGTCGGCTATCAGCCGACTCTCGGCACCGACATGGGCGAGCTCGAGGAGCGCATCACCACCACCAAGAAAGGCGCGATCACGTCGGTGCAGGCCATCTACGTCCCCGCCGACGATCTCACCGACCCCGCGCCCGCGACCACCTTCAGCCATCTGGACGCCATCTGCACGCTCGATCGCAAAGTCTTTCGAGAAGGCGATTTTCCCGGCCGTCGATCCGCTCGGCTCGAATTCGCGAATTCTCGATCCGCAAGTCGTCGGCGACGAGCACTACAGCGTCGCGCGCCGCGTGCAAGGAATCCTGCAGCGCTACAAGGACTTGCAGGACATCATCGCAATTCTCGGGATGGAAGAACTGTCCGCCGATGACAAAATCGTCGTCTCGCGCGCGCGCCGCGTCGAGCGCTTCCTGTCGCAGGCGATGTTCGTCGCGGAGCCGTTCACCAATCAGCCCGGCAAGTACGTCACGCGCAAGGACACCGTGCGCGGCTTCGCCGAAATCCTCGACGGCAAATGCGACGACCTGCCCGAGCAGGCGTTCTACCTCGTCGGCACTATCGAAGACGCGCGCGAAAAGGCCGAACGCCTCGCGCGCGGCGAATCGCGCTGATTGTAGAAACCAATGGCTTCGACGTTTCCATTCAGACTGGTAACCCCCACCGGCATCGTCTTCGAGGGCGACGCCGCGGAAGTCTCCGCGATAGGCCCGCTCGGCGAATTCGGCGTCCTGCCCGATCACATCAACTTCATAACCTCACTGGTCCCCGGCGTCCTCGAAGCGCAACTGCCCGACGGCTCAAAGATGCACTGGGTAGTCTCGGGCGGCCTGGCCGAAGTGAAAGACAGCGTGCTGACAGTACTCGCCAGCAGCGCCGAATCCCCGGAAACGATCGACGCCAGCGCCGCGAAAACCGAGGTGAAAGAAGCCGACGAAAAATTTTCAACGATGAGCTTCTACGATCCCAACTATCCCGCCACCCAGCAAGCCCTGAAACTCGCCGAAGCCCGAGTAGAAGCCACCGCCCTGAAATCCTCCGCGCGCTGAATTTAATGTGAAACCCGCGGTGGGTTTCACGCTTCCTTCGGCAGGGCTAAGCCCTGCACCCAGTGATAAGAAATCGCGAAATGTCGAGGACGACATTTCGCTCCCGGGTTCTGGGGAGGCTGCTGCTGTGCGAAATCTTACCTCGCCCTTACTTTACGGGAGAGGCGGCCGGCCGCACGCCGCCGGTAGGTGAGGGTTCTGTGAATCAAGCTACACGCAAGTAGCTCACCTCCTGAGAGATTGTGTCCTCCCATTTTGCGATTTAGTTGCCTTCCCTTACTGGGATGCCAAAGTTCGGTCCCCCTGCCGTCGGACTATGGGAAAGCGTTAAGGGTTAGTCACATGCATTAATTCTTCGCCTGCACTATAGTGCGGCGGGCCGCCGTCCCGCCGCTTACACCCCCCGCCGCGCGCAACACATACAACGCATCCGCGCTCACCCACTCATTCATGCGAGCGTTTCCCGCGCCGCCCCAATCCACCTGCGAAATCGATCCGAACCTCGCGCGCATATCCATGCTCGCCGACACTTTGTAAAACCGCCCCTGCGCGGCCCATCCGCCCTTCGGCAGCTCCTTACGCTCGAGCAGATCGAGCGCGTCGGCGCATCGCGCATCCTTAATCAGTCCTATCTCCGCCATCGCCACCAGTCCGCCGAGCATGTCGTAATGCCAGTAGCGCGGATACTTCGGCCGCACCCAATGCGGCGAAATGACCTTTCCATCAGTTTTGCTCTTGAACAGTCGCCGGCACAGAAAAACTTCCGACGCCTTCAACGCCGCCGCGCGCGCCGCATCATCTTTCGCGCGTTCCGCATGCGCCGCGAGCCCGAACATCGGCAGCAAAGATTCGTTGAACGATGAAATGTGCGCCGACGGCCTGCGATCGCAATTCCATCCGCCGTCCGGCCATTGCCAATGCATCAAGCGCTCGGCCAGTCCGTCGCTCTTCTTGTCCGCGAGCCCCAGCCGCGTGATCGAGATAGGACAGCGCGTTGTGATGATTTTTTTCTGTTCCCCTTCCCCATTTTTTCTGGGGAAGGGGTCGGGGTTAGGGCGCTTTCGTTCGACACACTCAATGTAGCAATCAGCGGATGCCAGCGTTAACCTTACGTGAACAGAGAATCCAGAATTGATGCGCCGGGCGGTGCCGCGCGGAAGACCCTAACCCCTTCCCCTTCCCCTGGAAGAGGAAGGGGAAGCGGATTTGAGGCGAGTATTCCGCCGCGATCCTATCCCCCTCGCTCCCTTTCCAGGTGGAAAGGGGGAACAGACGCTTGGAACGCCACTTTTCGGACCACGCCTTTCTGTCGCGTTCGGTCTCCGAAATCGCGGAGCGCGCCTCCTCTCAGGGGATGAACTTTTCAGCCTGATCAAAACGCATCCAACCTGCTAACTATAAAGCATGGCGTACACTCACCACGCTCCTACCTGCCGCCTTCTATCGCACACCCCATAACGCCCCAGGAAAAACAACATTTGACGGAACGAACCCACCCGTGGTGGTCAGCATAGTCCGAACCACTACCTGTAGTATGAATTGCCAATGAAGCACGCGACCCAGGTCAACCTCATCCACCAGATCTTCGACGCTATCGATCGCGGCACGCCGCCGATGGCTGAGCGATTCACTCGCAACGACACCTCCGCGTACACGTCTTCTGAGCGCGCCGCTCGCGAGCGCGACGTGCTCTTCCGCCATCATCCGATCGTCGCCGGCTTCAGCTCGCAGATTCCCAATCCCGGCGACTACCTCACCGAAGATCTCGCGCCGGTGCCGATCCTCGTCGCGCGAAACACCGCCGGCGAGTTGCGCGCCTTCGTGAACATCTGCCGCCATCGCGGCGCCAAGCTCGCCAGTGGATGCGGCCACACCGCGAAATTGTTTTCATGCCCCTATCATGCGTGGAGCTACGACACCGACGGACGCCTCGTCGCGATTCCCGACGACTACGGATTCGAAGGTCTCGATCGCGCCGCCAGCGGCCTCGTCGCGCTCCCGGTCGCCGAAAAGTACGGCCTCATCTTCGTGACCCCGACGCCGGCCGACAACAACAACGCGATCGACATCGACGCGATGCTCGCCGGGCTCGGCGAAGACATCGAGTCATACGGCATCGCCGCGATGGCGCATCAGGAGACGCGCGTGGTCCGCCGCCGGATGAACTGGAAGCTGATGAGCGACACGTTCTGGGAGGCGTACCACATCAAGGTGCTGCACGCGCAGAACGTCGCGCCGCTGTTCGTCAAGAACCTCGCGATGTTCGACGCGTTCGGCCGCAACACGCCGCTACATCGGCGTGCGCAAATCAATCGAGAAGCTGCGCGACCTGCCGCGAAGAAAAGTGGGACCTGGTTCCGCACACGACCATCCTGATGAACCTGTTCCCCAACACGATCCTCGTGATGCAGTCGGACCACGCCGAGATCTACCGCATCTTCCCCGCCGGCGCGCACGTCGGCGAGAGCATCGCCACCATCAGCATCCTCGCAGCCGAGCCGTCGCCGAAATGGTCGCGCACGATGGACCTGCTGCTCGGCGTGGTTGACCAGGACTTCACGCTCGGCGAGGGCATCCAGCACAACTTCGAAGCCGGCGCGCAGCGAAAAGTAATGTACGCCCGCTACGAAAACGCGCTGGAACATTTCCACCGCTCAATCCGCGAAGCGATTGGCGAAGTGTGAGCGTCTGCATTCCTAACAAAGCGAGCAACGCGAGCAGCCGGAACGGGCCGCCGGTCAGCTTCGCGTTTTTGTGTCACCCTGACGACGGGAGCGTGAGCGACAGGAGGCACGGGCGACCGGTCAGCTTCGCGTTTTTGTGTCACCCTGACGACCTGAGCAACGCGAGGGGAGGAATGGGCCTCGGACAGCTTCGCGTACGCGAAGCCGGTTCCGGTTTTAAAATCGCGAAGCGCTCCTTACTTCCGCCGACGCATCAAGCGCCGACTTTGAACACTGGCACCTCGAATTCGGCGCGGTACTGCCCCGCTCTCGCGCTCAATCGCCACACGATGCGGCTTTTCGGATTCGAATCGTCAGTCGGACGGCAATCGGGCGCGATCATGAACGCGACTGGAATCGATCCCGTCGAGTCGCTCATCGAAGTTTGCCCACTGCTCCACAAAATCCGATCCCAGACCGTCAGGCTGTGCCAGAAGCCACGCGTCGTGCGCTTGATGCATTCGAGTTCGAGTGCGACTTGCTCTCCGGGCGGCAAAGGCTTGTCGATATGAATCGATCCGGTAAGCGCGCCGCCGACTTGTCCCGGCACCGACGTCATCACGAATCGCGACTCGCCGTATTCGCGCACGCGACGCCGCAGGCGCATCGCCCAGATCAGCATCACGACGCCAATCAGCGGGAAGATCAAAGACGGGATCGCGAAGTAGTCGGCGCCTCGGAGCGCGCGATGCGGCACGATGAGAAGGATCGGAAACGTCGCGACGCACCATGCGATCGCGATGATCATCAGCCGATTCGCGTCGCGCCGCGCGGAAGTGCGGACCTCATTGGAAGCCCAGTCCTCGCGCCACATCCAGGGTGCGTCGGGATTCGCCGCGCGCAATCGCTCGGATGGATCGACGGCGCGCGCGTGGAATCGCACCCACCAACTGGCGCCGCCAGCGGCTCCGCCGCACGCCAGCGCAATCGAGAAAGCGAGCAGACGCTTGCTCCCATTGCCCTTCGCGCGCGCGAATGATCGCGACCGTCGCGGCGAGAAGCGCGGCGAGCGAAAGCGGCGTGCCCGAGAAATTTGACGACGCTGAGAACGAACCGCGACGGATTCGTCTTCATTTTTCACTTTTTCACTTGAGCGCGGCGAGGCGTTCGAAAAAATCCGGGAAGGTTTTCGCGACGCATCCGGGCTGCTTGATCTTCACGCCGCCGAGTTTCAGACCCGTCACCGCGAAACTCATCGCGATTCGATGGTCGTCGTAAGTCTCGATGGCCGCGGGATGCATCGCCGACGGCGCAATCTCGAGTCCGTCTTCATTTTCGACGACGGTCGCGCCCAGCCGCCGCAGTTCGGTGGCGAGCGCGCGGATGCGATCGCTCTCATGATGCCGAATGAACGCGACGTTGCGGATTTTCGTCGGCGACGACGCGAACGGCGCGATCGCCGCGAGCGTCGCGACCATGTCCGGCATCGAATTCATCGCGACATCGACGCCGGTGAGCTGCCCGGTGCCCGTGACCTCGACGTGATCGGGATGCCACACGACGCGCGCGCCCATCTGCTGCAGCACGCCGAGAAATGCGAGGTCGCCCTGCACCGAGTTCGAGGTCAGACCCTCGATTCGCACGGTGCCGCCGACCAGCGCCGCGGCCGCGGCGAAGTAACTCGCGCTCGACGCGTCCGGCTCGACGACGAAACGTTGCGCGCGATACCACTGACCGCCCGGCACCACGATCATTTCGCCTTCGACCGTGTGATGTGCGCCCCACACTTCCATCAGCCTCAGCGTCATGTCGATGAAAGGCCGCGCGGCGTCGCCGATCACGCGCAGCTTGAGGCCCGACTTCCAAATCGGCGCCGGCATCAGCATCGCCGAGACGAACTGCGACGACGAGCGCGCATCGACCGACGTCTCGCCGCCTTCGAAACGCGCGCGCGACGCGTCGACGATCACCGGCGGACAGTTGTTGTTGCGCTCGCTGTAAACGCTCGCGCCGAGGCGCTGCATCGCGTCGAGCTGCGGCCCGATCGGGCGCTGACGCATCCGCTGATTCCCGTCGATGAGGAAACGGCCCTCGCCCAGCGTGACCATCGCGACGATGAAGCGCATCACGGTGCCGGCGCCGCCGACAAAGATTTCGCCGCCATGCGCCGGGATCGTTCCGCCGCGCCCGCTGACCGTGATCCTGCGGGCCGTCTCGTCGATCTCGACCGTGAATCCCATCACCCGCAGCGCGTCGCTCATGTAGCGGGTGTCGTCGCTGAGCAGCACCGACTCGAGCACCGAGCGTCCCTGCGCCAGCGCCGCCAGCACCATCGCGCGATTCGTGATGCTCTTGGAGCCGGGCAGCACGACGCGGGCGTCGAGCGGTCCGGTCAGCGGAACTATTTCCTTTTCAGTATCCATTTCCAATGAACTCGTTAAGCGTACATGTCAGATTAATCGCGCGCGTTAGCCGGTCACAAGCTTGGCGCCCACGAGGCCCCACAAGGGCTGTTGCCTCGTACTCGACGCTACGATTACAGTATCGAAAGTTACTGGCAGTAGGCTCAGGGGAGGTCGAAGGCCATGAGACTCATCAAGTTGATTGTACCGGCCGCGATGTTCGCGGCGATCGCACTGTTCGCGCCGCATGCGGACGCACAAACCATGGGCGAGTATGCGACCACGGTCGGAGTCGCGGCCGGCGACGGTCCGCCCACCATCTCGGTCGCCCCGGACGATATCGGCGGCGGCGGTTCACGGACCTGGGGCGCCAGTTCGTTAGGCGGCAGTTTTGAAGACCGGGCCGGCGCCGCGTCATCTTCTGGAGCCGCGGGTTTCGATTCACGCGCCGGAGGGCTGACTGGCGGATCCGGGTCGGATTCGAGATGGCCGACGGAGACTGAGTTGGGCAGGAGCGCTTCGACGGATAGATTCGGCGGTTCAAACGACAGATTTTCCAACGACGATCGATTCGGCCAGAGTCAATTCCAGGATCAGGACCGGTTTCCGCCGAGCGCCTTCAACGACAACCGGATGGGGCTGGACACCACCTACAACTCGAAGTGAGGCCGCCGCGACTGGACTAGCTCTGCGGCTCGGCATTGCGACGTAGCCGCTCCTTGCTTGCGGCCGGCCAGACGTCGTCAATCTTGTAGGCCGTTTCGAACGCGGTCGCACCGTCAGGAAGTCTTACCCAGGTCAGCTTGCTCCGCGTGAACATGTGGACGTCGGGGGTCACAGCGTCGGGATTGTCGAGCGTTCCTGCGCGAACGAACAAGGCTTCTCCGCCAGGCGCGACCGCATAGCGGCTCCATACGTAAGTGCCGCAGTTTTCGCAGAAGAACGCTTCGTGATCCTTGCCGGTGCCGCCCTTAAGCACGATTGATTTCGGTGTCGCACCGCTCGTTTCCACGAACTTCTTCTCGATCCAGATATTGATCACAAAGCCGCTGCCGGTGACGCGCTGGCAATCGCGGCAGTGACACGCATGAACGATGAGTGGGCTATTCGTTAGCTTGTAGCGAATAGCACCGCATGAACATCCACCTTCGAGACTCATAGGACTCTCCTGATAAGTAGATTGTGGGACTGCCTTGACTTAGTGAGAGACCTATCAAGGCAGTCCCGGGGCTTCTAGCTATTCTTCCTGATGACACACGGCTTCGATGTTGTTGCCGTCGGGATCCTTCACGAAACCGCCATAGTAGTTCGCGTGATACTCGGGCCGAAGACCGGGCTTGCCATTGTCCTTGCCACCGGCAGGCAGTGCGGCATTATAGAACGCCTTAACGGCAGCGCGATCCTTGGCCGCGAATGCGATATGCACGGGTCCGTTCCCTTCGCCCTTGGCCAACCACAAGGCCGGCGCGTCCTTCGGGCCGAAACCTAACATTCCGTCGGCGTCGTATTGCACGCTGAATCCCAGCGGCGCCAGCGCGGCAGTGTAGAAGCGCTTGCTCGCGTTGAGGTCCTTCACTTTTACCATGATGTGATCAAACATAACTCTCTCCTTGTCGTGAAATTTCGTTCCTCGATCTGTTTAAGTCCTAGTGACGACCGCGCCACGCGGGCATATCCGCAAGCATCGCGCGCGCCATCGCATCTGCCGCCGCGAGCGTGACGCCCTGCGATTCCACGTAGAAGCGCACGTTGGTCTCGAGCACCTTGTCGAAGGGAAGCAGTTCGCCGCGCGCGTCGGTGCAATAGCGACAGTAGGGACGCGTCACGTCGCCCAGGGCGAAGTCTTCGGGCTTTTCCATCGGCATTCCGCATGAACCACAAGCGGGACATTTCTCAGCCATAGTCTTATCTCCTTCTAGGGTTTCATCAGACTCCCAAAGTGATTCACCAGCGACTCCCCTTTCTCCGCGATGACGGAATCACCGGTGGCGAATAGGTCCCGATTGACAATGTAGTGATGCACCAGTCCTATCCAGGTGTTGAACAGCAGTGCGCGATCGATCTTGCGGGCGCGGCCGGCTTTGCGCTCGCGTTCCAGCGCCCGGAACAGTTCATAGGACACAGCGGCATGTAGCAGCATCAGTGTGCTGCGCACTTTGGGAGGAAGCATAGGAGCTTCGGTCACCAGCCGCGCGTAGAAGGGTTCGAGTTCGGCCAGCACTCGCAGATGTGCGTGAAGCACAGCGCGAAGTCCAAGGTCATGCTCGAAGGCTTGCCGGAACTCGGCCGACAGACGGCGCCCGAACTCGTCGATCACCGCGATCACCAGGTCGTCGCGCGTCGGGAAATGCAGGAACACCACGCCGTGCGACATGCGCACCGACTTCGCGACCTCGGCAGTGGTCGTACCCGCGATACCATTGCGCGCGAACAGCGCCATGGCCGCGTTGACCAACCGGTCGCGCGTAACCACCTTCTGTTCCTGTCTGGTCGCTGACTGCATCGTTCTCCGAATCACTGAGCATTGACTCAGTGAGTATATACTCATTATGCGCCGATTGTGTCAAGCGGGGCTGGAATCGCCGGACCGTCGAGGTGCGAGTGTGATTCAGGCGGCCTCGCATGACGCAGCTATATCCATCGATCGAACCTTACACGCACGGGATGCTCGAGGTTGGTGACCGCAACCTTGTCTATTGGGAGACTTGCGGAAATCCGCGCGGCAAGGCGGCGTCGTGCTGCATGGTGGTCCTGGATCGGGATGCACGCCGTGGCATCGCAGGATGTTCGATCCGTCCGCGTATCGTGTCGTGCTGTTCGATCAGCGGAATTGCGGACGCAGCACGCCGCATGCGAGTGCGTTCGACACGGATCTGACGAGCAACAACACGCAGAACCTCATCGCGGATATCGAGCGACTCCGTGAGCACCTGGGCGTCGAGCGATGGCTGGTGCTCGGCGGATCGTGGGGCAGCACGCTCGCGCTCGCCTATGCAGAGCGGTTTCCGAATCGCGTCACCGAGATAATTTTGTTCGGCGTCACGACCGGACGCCGCAAAGAATTCGACTGGTCTTTTTCGCGGCGGTGTGGCCGACTTGTTCCCCGAGCAATGGGAACAGTTGCGCGATGCGATCCCGGCGGCGCTGCGAGATGACGATATCATCGACGCGTACTGCCGGCTGCTGCACGATCCCGACGCCTGCGATTCGCGAACAAGCCGCGCTGGCGTGGTGCACGTGGGAGTCCGCGACGCCGGCATGGCCGCCTGCAGCATGGTCTGTCGCCGCGTTTCAGAGATCCCGGTTTCCGGATGGCGTTCGCGCGCATCGTGACTCACTACGTGCGGCACTACGCATGGCTCGAGGACAACATCCTCATTCGCGACGCCGCCGCGATTGCCGACATTCCCGGCATCATGGTGAATGGACGCTTCGATCTGCAGGCGCCGATCGGCTGGGCATACGATCTCAAGCGCGTATGGCCGCGCGCCAAGCTGGTAATCGTCGATGACGCGGGCCACGACGCATCGAACGCGAGCATCACCGGGGAACTGATCCGCGCGACCGACGAATTTGCACCCAAATCTAGAAAATCCGGCCGACAAAATGCTCGAATAGCCAGACGGAAATGAAAAGCAAATGGCGGCTCTTCTTTCCCTCGAGCAGGCCGCTCAACGAGTCTGCCGGCATTGAGCAACCATTTCATCACCCGTGGCTATGGGGCCTACTAACATTCCTGTCGTTCCTTTTGGTTCAGCGCTACTTCGGACCATTCGTGTTTAGAGTTTTCGGAGATCTGTTTGCGATTGTGTTCGGATCGTTGTGTGTAGTTCTTAATGAGTACGGCGCGCGGCAGGCCGCCCGACCAAACAGGCGGCTCGGTCGCAAAGACACTTCCGATCAGATTCCCATCTACCGGTGGGTATATGCAGTTGGCGGCGTGTTCTTTGTTATTTTCGGCGTAGTCGATTTGTGTTTCCGGCTAAGATCGAGGATTTAAGCTGCCTCTCAGCCACGACCTAGAACAGCGAACTGACCTTCATGCCTGTTTCCAGACAGTACCTAATTTGTGCGATAGTGATCGTCGCTCAGCCGTATGCGATGATCGCCTATGGAATTGCGTCGCCGGCGGCGTGGCGATTCTCCGTCTCAACGCTCTACTGCGCAGAAGATCCTCGGTAGTACCTGTGCTCGCAGCCATCGTCCCGGTTGCATACGCGGCTTTCCTGACCGCCTCGATGGGCGAACATTTGTCTGCTGGCCGTTTGCATCGGGTTTGCCGTGTTCGACCTCTTGGCCGCCGTCTTCATATTCGGCGTGACGCCAATCGCCTTTGTTGCTCCGACGGTCCTCACTCCTGTGGGCAGCAATCAATCTTCTGTTCGGTCTTCGCGTTGGCAATCCCCTTTTCATCTTGCCGTTCATTGCGTTTTCCGCGCTTGCTCTGCAGATCGATTCGCTCGAACCTTCAGGCGTCGCGGAGAGGCTAAAATGACCTGAGCTACATCGAAACGCGGGGATTACGCGGCAAATTAGCCGGCGCAACCGATCGATTCCCCTAAATGCTGAAAGAATTAGAACAGCGCGCCGACGAAGTGTTCTAGCTCTAGATTGAACTTCACGATCACGCGGTCGGAGCCGCGGGTCAGGCCGATGCCGGGGCCGACGTTGTACTCGATTCCGTGCGGCAGCTCGCCCTTGAGCACCGGGAAGATGTAGTGCTGCTGCGCGTGCAGCGGATCGTTGTCGTCGATCAGGCCGAGCGCGCCATAGAACTCGAGGCCTGGCGAAATTTCGCGCAGGTAGTTGTAGTAGATGCCGGCGGCGTAGCCGAACTCGAATCCCTTGTTCTTGTTGGGTCCGACGAAGACGCCCTTTTCGAAAATCGGATTGAGTCGATTTCGAACTTGCGGATGTCTTTCTCGATGATCGGTTTCAGCTCGAGTTCGAGCTGGTTGTCGTCGAATTGCGGCGTCCGATGCCATTCCAGCTCGAGGTACCAGCCCAAATCGACCGGCAACTCGCCCTGCTCGAACAGGCTGCCGCGCACGCGAAACTTCGAGCCCGCGTATTGAAACGAATCGGCGTTGGGATGCGCGAGATTCAGGTAGGCGGCGCCCTCGATGCGATCCGTCAAGCCGTAGGTCAGCTCGAACGCCGTGCGATACATCTCCTGGCTGGGGAAATTGCCGGCTGAAGTTCCGTCACCGCCGTGGTTGTGACCGTTCGGCACGAAGCTGTTGAGCGATTCGAGCTCGACCATGCCCTTGCCTTCGGTCTGATACGGGTACACCTCGAACTCGAAAGGATCGACTTGCGCGGACGCATTCGCGGCGAACAGGAACAGTGCAGCGGCGAGAGAGATCGCGCGCAGGTTCATCGCGGTGACGACGACGCGTGCGAGGATTTCTCACCTGCGATCCATCGCGTGATCGCGATGCGTTCGCCAGATGTCAGACGCGCCCCAGGATGCATCGCGAGGTAGTACCACGGCGGCATCGCGCCATTTGCGATCAGACGCGCGACCTCGTCGAGTTTTTGATCTTCGGTGCCAGGATCGGAGGTGTAGTCAGTCCATGAGGAGAAGTTGAGCCGCCGCCGCCCTTCATCGACCTCGCGATTAATCCACCATGAGAACGGCGCGACGGCGCTGTACCAGGGCCATCGCGTTTGGTTCGAATGGCAGTCATAGCAGGCGCGCTCGAGCGCATCTTTGACGACTGGCGGTGCTGACAAGTCGCCACTGATGGCGGGATTCGAACGATTGGGGCGCACGAACTGCGCTATCAGGATTGCGACTGCTGCCGACCAAAGGACCGTGCGAAAGCGCGTGACCCTTCACACTCTCAGCGCGAGACAATCTCGCCTTTCACCGCGCCGTGACTGAAGTCGTCGAAGAACGGATAAGTGCCGGCTGGGAGCGCCGGGATGTACACGGTAATCGTCTGTCCCGGCTGCACGACGCGCTCGCGATGCAGCTCGAAGCTCTCGAACTCGACCGCCGCGTTGCCGGCGTTGGTGACCTTCAATTTGACGGGAGTGTTGGCGGGCAGCGTCAGGCTTGCGGGCTCGACATTGCCGGCGTCAAAGCGCAGCGAGGAGTCATCGGCGGCGCGCGCCGATGTCGGATTGAATGCGGCAAATAGAGCCATGGAAACGATCGCGGTCGTGGCGATAATTGACGAAGTTCTGGCGGTCACGCGCGGGCGCTCCTTCACTGAGATTGAGAATGATTATCATTTACAACATTAGGGCCTGGCTTGTCAAGTGCAGTCCGAAAACGGGTGATTGCACAATTCGCTTCGAGCCACGACGAGAGATTTGTTGACTACAGCCGCATTGGCGGCTAATCCATAGATCCCGCTGCGTAATTGGGCGGGCGGCTGCTTGGGGCGCCGGTGGAATCGCGCCGACGGGGACTCGCGCGCGATGGAGACGTCGTTGTTTGTAGCGAAGGTTTCGGGAAACCGAATAGCCAGGGGAATCGCGCCACTTGCGATCGCGATCGCGTTTGTTTTCGCGGCCGCGCCCAACGCGTCGTCGGAGACCAAGCTCCCGTTCCCGCGTCCGGCCGCAATCCAGCCCAACGTCGATTTCTGGGTCGATGTTTTCACCAAGTACTCGGAGCACGACTTCGTGGTCGTCGATCGCGACAACGTCCAGCGCATCTACCATGTGTTCAATCTTCCCGGTGACGGTCAGCCGACCCGCACCGATATCGATTGGGCCAACGACTACCTCAAGACCAAATATTGCGACATTCTGAATCGCCTCGCGACGCGGCCGCCTGCTGACGACGAAGAGCGCGAAGTCGCCGCCATGTTCAAGGGCGAGCCGCCGAGCGCCTATGCCGCCGCCGCGCAGAACCTGCGCGTGCAGGAAGGGCTGCGCGAACAATTCCACGAGGGGCTGCTGCGCAGCAGGTACTACAAGCCGTCGATGGAGCGGATTTTCCGCAGCGCCGGACTGCCGCCCGAGCTGGTGACGCTGGCGAACGTCGAGTCGGGCTTCCACGGCGGTTCGCGCTCGAGCGCGGGCGCGGTCGGCATCTGGCAGTTCACGCGTGACACCGGCAAGCACTACATGAAAATCACGCGCTATCACGACGATCGCCTGAATCCGGAGCGCGAGACGCTCGCGGCCGCCAAGCTGCTGCGCTCGAACTACGACACGCTGGGCGATTGGCCGCTGGCGATTACCGCGTACAACTACGGCACCGGCGGAGTGGCGCGCGCGGCCGGAATTTACGGCGGCGACTATTCGGAAATGGTCCAGCACTACCAGGGGCCGCATTTCGGATTTCGCGGTGAAGAACTACTACGCGGAGTTCCTGGCCGCCTTGCAGGTGCATCGCGACGAGGAAAAGTATTTCCCCGGCATCGAGGACGAGCCCGCGATTCGGCCCGCGCCAATCAAGACCGACTTCGCACCGAAACGCGCGTCGAAGTCGCACGCGTCGCATCACCACACTTCGCGCATTTCCGCGAAGACGAAGACCCATCATTCGAAAAAGACTGTCGCGCAGAAAACCTGACCGCCTTCACACTCAGGCGTAACATCGGCGGCGCGGTTTGCTGCGCGCGCATCGCCGCGTCTGTTATCGTTTAGGTGATGCCACGCAAGGCCGCGCAATCGCCGCAACTCGCCGTCCTCGCCCAACGGCTGAAGGACCGGCTGGGCAACGAGCGCCTCGCGCAGAATGCGCTGGCGGCGGTCAAGGATCGCGCGCCTGACGAGCAGTTGGCGCTCGCGTTTCTGACCAAGCTCGCCGAAAATTCCGCCGACCGCGCTGAAGGGCGTGCTGCGCGATCGCGCCGCGGGCGCGATCTGATCTTTTGCCTCGGCTCATCGGAGCTGGTCGCGACTGAGCTGTCGCTGGCCGGACCCGAGTGGGCGGAAATTTTTCTCGACGCGCGCGCCCAGACCATCGACGGTCTGGTCGCCGCGATGCGCACCGAGCGCGTCACGATCGACGCGCCGGACCGGCAGGCGGCAGCCGCCGAGCTCGGGCGATTCATGCGCCGCATGATGGTGCAGGTGGCGATTGCCGATCTGCTCGACCGGCTGAGCGTCGGCGAGACGGCGCTGGCGATGTCGGAGCTGGCCGACGAATGCATCCGCACGGCGCTCGATCTTGCGACTCGATTTCTCGGCGACCGCGCGCGCGCGGTGGGACGATTCTGCATCCTGGCGATGGGCAAGCTGGGCGCGCGCGAGCTGAATCTCAGCTCGGACGTCGATTTGATTTATCTGCACGAGTCCTCGGGTTCGCCCGACAGTTCCGAAGCGGCGGCGCGCCTGGGCGAATGGTTTACCGAAATTTTGTCGGCGCGATGCTTTCGAATCGATATGCGGCTTCGGCCCGGCGGGCGTTCCGCGCCGCTGGTGACGCCGATTGACGGCGCGATCAACTACTACGAGAACCTCGGCGAGCCGTGGGAACGGGCCGCGCTGCTGCGTGCGCGGCCGGTCGCGGGCGACCTCGAAATCGGGCATCAGTTGCGCGTCGAGCTGAATCACTTCGTGTTTCGCAGCTACCTCGATTTCGACACGCTGCGCCAGTTGCGCGCGATGAAGCATCAGATCGAGGCGGAACTGAAAACGCCGGCGATGATCGAGCGCAACATCAAGCTCGGCCGCGGCGGAATCCGCGAGCTCGAATTCATCGTGCAGGCGCTCACGCTGATTTACGGCGGACGCGATCCGCGGCTTCGAATCGAGCAGACGGTCGCCGCGCTCGAGAAGCTCGACGCGCTCGGCTACCTGCCCTCGAAGCGCGCGCATGAACTCGCCGACGCGTACCTGTTCCTGCGCGACGTCGAGCACAAGCTGCAAGTCGTCGCCGGCCTGCAGACGCACGTGCTGCCGGCCGATGACGACGGGATGCGCGCGCTGGCGGCGCGGATGGGCTTCGGCAAGGGAGTGGCGGCGCTGAAGAAATTCAGCGAGCTGCTCAAATCTCATCGCGCGCTGGTCGAGCTGCAATTTCGCGAGACGCTCGCCGGCGGCGACGAGGAATCGACGCGATCGGTCTCTTCTTCGGCGGAACTGGCGTGGAACGCCGCGCTCGATCCCGATTCCTCGACCCGCTACCTGCGCGAACTTGACTTTGCGCGCGCCGACGAAAGCGCGCGTCATCTCGAGTTGCTCGCGCGCGGACCCTCGCATGCGCCGACCAGCCCGCGGCGCCGCGAGCTGCTCGAGCGGCTCGGCCCGATGATGATCGACGAGATCGGCCGGCTGCCCGATCCCGATCTGGCGCTGATGAACCTCGCCGAGTTCATCGCGGCGATCGGCGCGCGGACCTCGTTCCTCGCGCTGCTCGAGCAGCATCCCGCGACGCGGCGCATCCTGCTGCGGCTGTTCGCTTCGAGCGCATACCTGTCGACCATCTTCATCCGCCATCCCGACATGCTCGATACGCTGGTGCGATCCGATCTCGCGGCGACGCGGCGCAGCCCGGGCGAACTGCGCGACGAATTGGCGGGACTGATCGCGGCGAGTCCCGATTTCGAGAGCAAGCTCGACGCGCTGCGCGCCTTCAGGCATCAGGAATTTTTGCGCATCGCGATCGCCGACCTGGCCGGCGATCTCGAACTGTTCGACGTCGAGCGCGAGCTCACGAGCCTGGCCGAAACGGTGCTGGACGAGGCGATGATGCTCGCGCGAATTCAGACCGCGGCGCGCTTCGCGATTCCCGCCACGATGCGCCTGTGCGCGATTGCGATGGGCCGGCTCGGCGCCAGCGAGATGTCGTACAACTCCGACCTCGATCTGATTTTCGTCTATGACGATCGCGCCGAAGTTGCCGCCGGCAGCCGCGAGATCGCGTCGCGAATCACGCAGAAGCTGATCGCGATCCTCGAATCGCGCACGCGCGAGGGCTACGCCTACAAGCTCGACCTGCGCCTGCGCCCGTCGGGCAACGCGGGCCCGCTGGTCACGTCGCTGGCCGGGTTTCGCGAGTATCATCGGCAGAGTTCCGCGGTGTGGGAGCGGCAGGCGCTGGTGCGCGCGCGCGTGATTACCGGCGACCGCGAACTGGGGCGCGAAGTCGAAGCGGCGCGCCAGGAATTCGTGTACGGCCGCGGACTGACGGCGGCCGAGGTCGCGGAAATCGCCGCGATGCGCCATCGGATGGAAATGGAAATCGGCGCCGAGGACAAGACGCGGCTCAACATCAAGCAGGGTCACGGCGGTCTGGTGGACGTCGAGTTCCTCGCGCAGATGATGGCGCTGAGCCACGGCCATCGGCATCCGGAGCTGCGCGTGCGCAATACGATGGGATTGCTCGAGGCGCTCGACGGGCTCCGTTTGCTGAAGGCGGCCGACGCGGCCGTCCTCGAAGACGACTACCGGTTCCTGTCGCGGCTGGAAAATCGCCTGCGCATCGAGAGCGACCAGCCGGCCTGGGCGGTCCCGACGTCGGTGACTGGACTGCGGCCGCTGGCGCGCCGCATGGGCTTCGAAGGGGCCGACGGCGCCGCGCGAATGCTCGCCGAGTTGTCGGAGCGTCGCGACAGAATCCGCACAATTTTCGAGAGGTATTTCGCGAGTGCGCAGACGACCGCATCCTAACTTCTACCTGTGCGAAATTTTGGTGATAGATGATCGACAACCTAACCCCTAACCCTCTTCCCGAGCGGGAAGGGGAACCGGATTAAACAGCGGAGCTACTCGAAATCAAGTTTCACTCCGGCCAGGACGTTGATGGTTGGGGCTTTGAAGCCGAAGGCTTGGGAGTACTGGCGATCCAGCAGGTTGCCTACGCGGACGAAAACTTCTTCGTTGTTCACGTGGCCGAGCGGGATTCCCATCGTGTAGGACACGACCATATTGACGAGGTTGTATGCGGAGTGATTCGCGATCGGCGGAACTCCGCTCACCGTGATGTCGTCGCGATCGCCGACGAAGATGTAGCTCATGTTGGCCATCAATTTATCGTGAGGCAGGAAATTTGCGCTCCGCACGTATTCCACCAGCGCCGACGCCGTATGCTTCGCCACTCGCAGTGGACGGGGCGGGGTCAAAAATGCCTTCGTGAAGTTCAGCGGGGCGTCCGCGTGGGTTTCGTCGAGGACGGTCACGTTGCCGCTGAGCGTCAGTCCCTTGACGATCGTGAGGCTCGGGACGATTTCGACGCCTTGCACGTCCACCCGCGCCGCGTTGCCCGCTTCCGATCCAAATTCACATGTCGGGCCGACCTTGCACGGCACGGTGACGATCAGGTTCTTCACGCGGCGCGAAAAGTAGGTCGCGGTGAACGAGGCTCGCTCGCCGAAGTTGGTGGTGAAGCCGCCGTCGTACTCGCTTGAAATCTCCGGCTTCAGGTTGGGATTGCCGAAGCCCGGGAAGAACAGCTCGTCGAATGCCGGCGCGCGAAAGCCTTCGGTGTAGCTGCCGCGCAAGGTGGTCGAGATTTTTGTAATCGGAATCGCGACCGACCACGCCGGACTGACCTCCTCGCCGAACTGGCTGTTGCCGTCGACGCGAAATCCTCCGGTGACAAGGACGTGGCCGTTTAGAAAACTGCCCTCCTGCTCGACGTAGCCCGCGTATTCCTGGCGGCGCGCGCGGAACACGCTTATCGACGACAGCAACCGCGGGGGCGGCGTGAAGTTCGCAAACTTGAAGATGCCGTCCGAACGGATCCATCGATCCTTGAAATCGAAGCCGGCCAGCGTGCGAAAGCCCTCGAACCAGGGCCAGGTGAAGACCGCCTCGATCAATCCGCCGCGAGTCTCGTCGGGAATACGATCCTCCTCGCTGCCGATGAAGCCTGGATAAGCGGTCGAGGTCGCGCGCAGATCCTGGCGCACGAAATACGCGTTCGTCCGCACCAGCACGTATTCGCCGAAGTGATGCTCGACCTCGCCCTTGAACAGCATGAACTCGTTGCGCTGATGCGCGGTCGGGTCGAGCGCAGACCCTGAGAAGACTTCAAATTCGGGAGGCTCACGTTCGAGGCGATGTAGCGCGCGAAGCCGCGCAGCACCGTGTCGTCGCCGAGGTGATAGTCGAGCCGGCCGTTGAGCGCGAGATTGTCGGAGTTGTCGTTGACCGGACGGTATCCTTCAGTCGAGAAGTACGACACCGCGCCGGAGTAATGCAGGTTTCCGTCGGCGCCGCTGACGGTTCCAACTTGCTGCTGGTCGCGCGATTGCCGCCCTCGGAAAGCATGCTCGCCGTCGGGGGGCCCTCGCCTTCCTGCGACAGTACGTTGACGACGCCGCCGATAGCCTGCGAGCCGTAGAGCGAGCCGCCGGCGCCGCGCAGGACCTCGACGCGATCGAGGTTGTCGGTAGGCAGGTTGGCAAAGTCGAAGCTGCCGGTCGCGCCGGCGTTGACTTCGACGCCGTCGATGAGGACCAGGGTCTGCGACGGGGTCGCGCCGCGAATCGAGACGTCGGTGTTGGAGCCGGGCGAGCCGCTTTGCGTGACCTGCACGCCGGGCACCTCGCGCAGCACGTCGGCGACTCGGTCGATCTTCTGCGCCTGGATTTGCGGATCTTCGACGACCGTGATGGTGGTGCCGATCTCGCCGATCGGTTGCGGGATTCGCGTCGCGGTGACGACCACCGGATTCAGTTTCTGCGCCTCTTCCTTTTTGGCGGGCGTCGCCGGCTGAGCTGGCTTTCTTGATCTGCAGGCGCAGCCTCTTGGGTTTGAGTTTGCGCTGGCGATGCCGCTGACGCCGGTTGATCAGCGCGTGCGATCGGCGCGAAAAGCGCGATCGCAAAGATTGTCGAAACGATCAAATCAGGAAACCGCATGAACCCCTCCGAGTTCAAAGGCTGCCAGCGCGCGGAGGGAGGCCGGTTCTCTGAAAAAAGAAACCCGACCCTCGCGAACGGGATCGGGCTTCAGGAAAGCGTGCCTGAGGCCACCCTCCCCGCGGAAGGCAGACAGTTAATGACCCGGCCGGTCTCCTGGCTTGGGGTTCGTCCTCGGGCCCGCCTTCCCGCTTGAGCGGTGGCATGATGGGCCGTCGTCCCCCCACACAGTTGCGGGGCAGCGCCGGATTTAAACCGGCTTCCCGAGCACCGGGTGCGACGCAAAAGTTACGCGCGGCACCGCGCACAGTCAACACGCGCGCTGCAAAAGTGTACGCTCGATCAATTCGCATGGGGACGAATCACGTTAATCACCGGCGGCGCGCGCAGCGGCAAAAGCATGCAGGCGCTGAAGCTGGCGCTGCCGTATCAGCGCAAGTTTTTTGTCGCGACCGGCGAGGCGCTCGACGACGAGATGACGGCGCGAATCGAATTTCATCGGACGACGCGGCCGCCGGATTTTCAGACGGTCGAGGAGCCGGTGAATGTGGTCGCGGCGCTCGAGAAGATCGGCAAAACCGCCGACCTGGTCGTGATCGACTGCCTGACGCTGTGGGTCTCCAACCTGATGCAGTGCAACGGGGTCGACGACGGGGCGGTGCTTACTGAGGCTGACAAGCTCGCGGCGGCGCTGACGGAGGCTTCGTTCACGAGTATCGTCGTGACGGACGAAGTTGGATCGGGAATCGTGCCGACCGATCATGCAGAGTCGCGCCGGTTTCGCGACCTGCTCGGATGGACCAATCAGAAAATCGCGGCGGTCGCGGACCAGGTGCTGATGATGGTCGCGGGCTATCCGCTGAGCGGTGAAGTAATTTCACGACGACATCGTGACGAGCACCGCAATCTCGACCAGTTCGCCGCACGCGCCGATCAGATCGCCAGTCACGCCGCCGAGCCAGCGCCGGTAGAACGATCGCATCGCGAGCACGATTGCGATTGCGACCGCGGTCGCGAGAGCGATCGGGCGGATCGCGCCGAGTGTCAGCATCACGATGATTGTGAAAACCACGGCGACGATGGTTCGGGCGCCCGAGATTTTGCCGCTGAGCAAGCGTCGAGCCGGAGCCGGACGTGCGCAGATACGGCAAGTCCCGCGGCGACGAGGAGCATCGCCCATCGCGCGAGCATCGGCGCGACGATCAGCGCGGCGTAGCGGCGATTACCGGCCAGCGTCGAGAGCGCGAGGATCTTCAGCGTCAGGTCGAAGAAGATCGCGCTCGCGCCGAAAGTGCCGACGCGGCTGTCGCGGAGGATGTCGAGGGCGCGATCGCGATCGCGTCCTGCGCCGAGCGCGTCGGCGGTGTCGGCGAGTCCGTCGAGATGAACTGCGCCGGTGACGATGGTGAGCGAGATGACGATGAGCACCGAGCGGATCACTTGCGCGAAGACGTGAGCGAGCAGCCAGTCCTCGCCGGCCAGCGCGACGCCAATCAGGAAACCGACTATCGGGAACCATGCGAACGATGCGGCGACGGTTTCCTCTGATGCGGGGCGCTGATCGATCACCGGCAGGATCGTGAGGAAGCTGATCGCGAGCGGCAGTTCGGTGAAGAAGCCGCTCTTAGTTTTCACCGGCGGCGCGATGGCGTCGTCGCTCATCGGATTTTGCCGGAGACGTCGGCGCTCTCGAAGGTCGCCATGTGATCGAGCAAGTCGAGCGCGGAGTCGATCAAGTTCATCGCGAGCGCGGCGCCGGTGCCTTCGCCGAGTCGCAGATCGAGATCGAGAATCGGACGGAGCTTGAAATGATTCGAGCGCGAGCGCGTGGCCGCCTTCGGCCGAGCGATGGCTGAAAAAAAGATGGTCGAACAGGCCGGGATGAATTCTTTCAGCGACCGCGGCGGCGGCCGTCGCGATAAAGCCGTCAACCACGACCGGAACTTTGAGGCGCGGCGCCGCCGAGGCATACGCCGGCCATCGCGGCGATCTCGAAACCGCCGAGCGCCGCGAGCATCGACTCGCCCGAGGCGAAGCGCGGCGCGATGGAGCTCGAGCGCGCGCGTGACGACTTCGATTTTGCGGCGGACGCCGGCGTCGTCGAGGCCGGTGCCGCGACCGACGATCGACTCGGGCGAACATGCCGGTGAGCGCGGACAGGAGTGCGGCGGCGGGCGTGCTGTTCGCGATGCCCATCTCGCCGATGCCGATCAGCGTCGCGCCGCTATCGGCGAGATCGCGGGCGATTTCGATTCCGACTTCGAGTGCGCGCGTGGTCTCGTCGGACGTCATCGCGGGACCGTCGAGGAAATTGCGGGTGCCCGCGCCGATGCGGCGATACGTCACGCCATCGAGCGGCTTGGGACTGGTGTCGATTTTCACGCCGACATCGACGACTTTCAGCGAATAGCCGAAGCGGCGCGCGAGCACGCTGATCGCGGCGCCGCCGCGCGGCGATGTTGCGAAGCATCTCGGCGGTGACGGCTTGCGGAAATGCGCTGACGCCTTCGTCGGCGACGCCGTGATCGGCGACGAAGACGGCGATCGCGCCGCGCCCGGGCTTCACCGATTCGTCATGGCGGATTGCGGCGTAGCGGCGCACGAGTTTCTCGAGATGGCCGAGGCTGCCGGGTGGCTTGGTCAGCGAGTTGAGGCGAGCGTCGGCGGCCCACGCCGCTTCGTTGTCGATTGGGCGGATCGAGGCGATGGTTTGGGTGAGAAGCGTCATGCAGGCGTGATAGCGTCGAAGGATTGAGCGGACGGAAATGGCGATTTCATACTATAGGTAGTGGTGTGGCGATTGGATACCACTACCGGTAGCTTCGTTCCGTCGAATTGTGTTTTTCCGATTGGTTTGAAGGGCGGAGGGTCGTAGTCGAGAAGGGTTGTGAGGAGAGAGATACATAGCGGAACAAGATAGCACGAGAGATGGCGACCGCGTCAGGCTGAAAAGTTCATCCCCGGTGAGGGACGACGATAAAGTCTGACGAGGCGAAGAAAGGAGCCGGGATTCTTCGCTGCGCGCTCTGAATGACACAAAGACAAAGGCACGATTCTGTAGCGCCGCGCCCGCAAACCTACCTCTGGCGCGAGGTTAGGCGGCCGCCTATGCGCATCCAGATGATTGCGCCGGAGTTGTCGCGGAGGAATTCTGCGCGGGCGCCTTTCAGCGGCGGGTCGAGTGCTTCCAGCAAGTCTTTGCCGATGAAGGCGATGCGGCTCGGTGGAGGATTGGGCGTGGGCGGTGTGGTGGAAGTGGGGAAGCCGCCCTTTGATTCCTGCTGCAGCATCAGGTCGGTTCCATTTACTGCCAGGAGTATGTCGCTTAGCTGGCCTGTGTAGCGGCCGGCGTATTCGCCAAGCTGTTCGACTGACATCGGAATGTGATCAGGCTCCGGTTCCCGAAAGCCTAGGAACTCCTGCATCGGATCATTGGTGATTGCCTGTATCAGCAAGCCGCCGATGCCCGAGTTGGTGAAAATTGCCAAGGCGAAATCGCGCTGCGGAAGAAGGTTGAGTGCTGAGACCTGGCCGAGCGTGCCTCCGCCGTGAAAGACCACCTTTATGCCATCGACCTCGCGCAGCCACCACGCCAGGCCCATCGTGTTGTCGAGCTGGCCTTTGCAAATCGTCGTTTGCATCGCGATGAGCGACTCGCGAGTCAGAATCTGTTCGCCGGTATCGTTGCGGCCGTCGCCGAGATGGAAGCGGCCGTAGCGGAGGAGGTCCGTCACCGACGCCGCGATTCCACCGGCGGGCCAGTTCGAGCGCGCCAAATTCCACGGCGCAAGTACGAAAGTCTTATCGTTGAGGGTGGCGTGACCGACGGCGAAGCGATGGGTCATCACGTCGTGAGGATTGATGAACGAGCGGCGCAGGCCGAGGGGATCGAGGACGAGGTCCTTGAGCGCGGCCTCGAAAGTCCTGGCTGTGATTTTCGCGATCACGTGGCCGGCGAGCGAGAAGGCGGCGTTGTTATATGACCACAGCGTGCCGAGTGGAGTTAGCTGTGGCAAGTCCGCCATCGCGGCGACGTAGCGCTCGAGCGCGTCGTCGCCGTCGCCGGTGTCGAGAAAATAATCACCGGCCCACCCGCCGGTATGCGTCATCAGATGGCGCATCGTCACGCGCGCGGTGACGTCGGGGTCGCGCATGTGGAAGTTGGGCAGATATTTTCGAATCGGCGTGTCGAGGTCGAGCTTGCCGGCTTCGACCAGACGCATCGCGGCGGTGGCGACGAAAGTTTTGGTATTCGACCCGATTTGGAAAAGCGTCTTCTCATTGACCGCGAGAGGATTGCGCGTGCTGGTGACGCCGAAGCCCGCGCCGAACTCGCGGCCGTCGCAGTAAACGCCGACGGCAACGCCCGGCACGTTGAACTGTTTCATCGCGTCGGGGACGCGTTCGCAAATTTGTTTGAAAACTGATTCGCCGTCCATTGATGTTTCTGCGCGCTGATTCAATTTCATATCGCTTCGCCGGCGAGTTTCATATCGTGCGCAGAACCTCTCCCCTCGCCCCTCTCCCTTCTGGAGAGGAGAACAGAAGTGGCCTTCGTTAGTCGCGTGACGGGGGTTTGGTGGGGGAGTCTTCGGGGAAGATTGAGAGCCAGATTGAATGGTCGTCGATTTTTTTCAGGAGCGATTCGGCGGCGGGCGAGGTTCGATCGTTGGTTTCGTTGTCGTTCCACGAATTGAAATGAATCAGCGATTTTGGCGGCAGGCGCTGCGCCCAATCCTTGCTGGCGAGTATCGGGCGGTCGGGAAATTCGCGGACGTAGCCGACGCATAGGTAGGCGATGGGAATGACGTCGGCGGGGATGCCGAAAATTTCTGCGAGCGCGTCGTTGCGCAGGATGCTGACCCATCCGACGCCGAGGCCCTCGGCGCGCGCGGTCAGCCACAGGTTCTCGACCGCCAGGCACGCCGAATAGATCTCGACGTCGCGGATGCTGGTCTTGCCGAGGACGGCGGGGCCGAAGCGATCGGGTTTGCAGGTGACGATCAGGTTGAGCGGAGCTTCGAGGATGCCCTCGAGTTTGAGCGAGAGATATTTTTCGCGGCGCTCGCCACTGAACTGGGCCGCGTTCTTCTCGCGCTCCACTTCGAAAACTTCCTTGACGCGGCGGCGGCGCTCGAGGTCGCGCACGAGGATGAAGTCCCACGGCTGCGTGAAGCCGACGCTGGCCGCATGATGAGCGGCAATGAGGACGCGGGCGAGTACCTCGTCGGGAATTGGATCGGAGATGAACTCGCGGATGTCGCGGCGGCGGAAGACGGCCTCGTAGAGGCCGCGTTTGAGGGCGTCGGTGAAGGCGTGTGGGTTGGGCGCGTCAGGGGGCATGATCGGAACTTTATCTTATGTGAAACCCACCGTGGGTTTCACACTTCCTTGGGCAGGGGTAACCCCTGCACCTTAGTATTAAGAAAGATGCGGGACTTCGTCCCTGTTAGAAAGCTGCAGTTCCGGCCTCTCCTTGTTCGGCGGACAAGGAGAGGCTGGACTGGGATACCTTTCCGTCATGCTGCGGCTTTTTTGGCGGCGGCCAGGGCGGCTTCGAAGTTTGGTTGGTCGGCGACTTCCTTGACGTACTCGACGTAGGTCACGTTGTCGTTCTTGTCCACCACGAAGACGGCGCGCGCGAGCAGATGGAGTTCCTTGATCAGCGCGCCGTAGCTGGTGCCGAAGCTGGCGCTGCGCCAGTCGCTGAGCGTGGTGATCTTGTCCACTCCGGCCGCGCCGCACCATCGCGCCTGCGCGAATGGCAGATCCATCGAGACCGAGAGAATCTGCACGTCACCGGGGAGGTTACTCGCCTCGACGTTGAAGCGGCGCGTCTCGGCGTCGCACACCGGCGTGTCGATCGACGGGATGGTGGTGATGATTTTTACTTTGCCTTTGAACTGATCGAGCGTGGCCGGCGCCATCCCTTTGCCGACGACGGTGAAGTTGGGTGCTTTTTGTCCGACCTTGATTTCGGGACCGACCAGGGTCATCGGGTTTCCGCGCATCGTAACGGCGCCTTTGCGTTCTTCCGCCATGAGTGAATTCTCCTTGATGATGAAATTGAAAGTGGAAAAGAAACTTTAGTCGGGGCAGGGTGGTAAGGTAAAGGAGAGGAATCTAACTGCGAGCATCGAGGTGGATGCTGACAACCTAACCCCTAACCCCTTCCCATAGTGGGAAGGGGAACCGGATTTAAGAAAAAGCGAGAAGCGGACCAGATCAATCTCCCACCGTAACTTACAAATTACAGGGCTTTGATGGTGAGGGCTATTAGGCCGCCGACTACCAGGATTACGTTGATGATGGCGGTGGCGAGTGCGCCGGTGCCGCGTTTGTTTGCTGCGCTCAGGTAGCCGGCTGCGTAGACGATTCGCGCTATCACGAAGAGCAATCCCAGTGCGACGCCGATGTGATAGTTCACCGAGAGCGAGAAAATCCATACGGCGGGGAGGAAGACTATCAGGGCCTCGAGCGTGTTGGCGTGAACGCGGAAGTAGCGCTCGAAGTCGGGATTGCCGGTGGTGGCGGGCGCCTCGACGCCGTAGGTCTGTCGCGCGCGTCCGACCATCACGCCGAGGATTGAGTATTCGAGCAGCGCGAGCAGCGTTACAATTTCGAGTGCATGGCCCCCGAGCATATGGATCGTACCTCCGCGTGAAGTTGTCTCGGATGAAAGTACTCGCGCGAAGTGAAAAGTGCGAGATGTGAGATGGCACGAGAGTTGAGGTTGATCCGCGGAACCCTCACCTACCGGCCGCGTTGCGGCCGGCCTCCTCTCCCGTGAAGTAACGGGCGAGGTCAGGAGCGGAATTTTTTTTGGCGGGTGGCTTCTTGTTGGTCGGCGGCTTCGCGGGAAGGGCGCGCGGGCATCCATCCCTTGGTGTAGTCGGTTTCTTCCCACGAGCGATCGGTGGCGCTCCATACGTAGGGCAGCTCTACGATTGTTGCGGGAGTGGTGATGGTTTCAAACGCACGCATCGCGGCTGTGACTATTGCGCGTTGCAGATCGGGCTGATCGGGCGGGCCGGTTTGATGGCCGAGTGGAAAATTTACGAACACGGCGCGCGGCGGCTTGACCGACTGCGTGATGTCGAGGGCCGAAGTCATTGCGAGCGTGGGGATTCCCGCTTCTTCGACGGCGCGTGCGATCAGTCCAACGGACTGATGGCAGACGGGTCATGCAGGGACGAGGAAAAAAGCGTCGGCGTGAGCGCGCTTGAGTTCGTCGACAATTTGCGGAGCGAGTTCGTCGCGGACTTTGCGCGCTGAATAAATTCCGCCCATGAAACTGAACGCGGGATCGATGAGATCGCCGATGACGCCGGCGGCGGCGAGCTCGCGCATCCGATCGAGCGGGAAGACGCAATTGACGTCGCGCTCGGCGTCGCGCGTCGGATAGCCGAAGTGCCAGACGCTCAGTTCGTCGCGGCGCGCATCAAGCGGAATGCGCCGATACGACGCGTCCTCGCGATGAAAGCGCGGTTGATCGCGATACATGATTCCGCCGGAACTGATCATTGCGACTTTGCATTCGGCGATCGGTTTGGTCAGCGGCGTGAACGGCGCGGAATCGTTCTCGACCCATCGATAGGGAGTGAAGTCGTTGTAGAGATCGCGCGTGCGAGGAATGTATGCGACCGGCATGCGACACACTTTATGACGACTTCGAACGATTCGGCAAACGAGGAAGCGGTTCCAAGACGAGGAGATACATACTTGACATTAAATTAGCGCTGAGGGACGTTTGCGAGGTGAAAATATTCATTGTGGGAGAGCGAGATGGGAGCGTGCGTGCTTCTGACAGCGCACAAGCATCACGCACTTTCCGAATAGATGTCTAAACAACAGGAAAGTGGCGAAGGCAGCCGGTACTAACGGCTAGGTCGAAGTACAGATACTGAAGGTGATTGACTCTACCCATGGTTTTCTGCGATGAATGGACCGGCAAAGTGTCCCGGGGGGGACTGCGACCAGGTTCTTCGCGTTCCCGATTTGGGCGAGGCAGGCCAGAAGCCATTTCTGGCGCGAGTTTCTAGGGAGGGACGGTAAATGCACGTATCACTCAAGCATGCGCGACGCGTGGTACTGGGCGTCGCGATGGGGGCGCTGTTACTCGCCGCCGCGCCGGGATCCGGCCAAGCGGACATATTTCAGATCTGCGTATCGCCGAAACATCAGAGGGTCGTGTTGCCGATCGGCGGGACTTGCAGCAGTCCGAATCGGGCGATCACGTGGGATAGCAATGGTGTGGTTGGTCCATCCGGGCCGCTGGGTCCCAAGGGTATGCAGGGACCGCAGGGGCCGACCGGGACCGCGGGCGCAATGGGACCGCAGGGTCCTGTAGGACCGGGCGGAGCGATCGGGCCGGTTGGAAATGTCGGAGCGACAGGTCCGGAGGGTCCGGCGGGCGAAATGGGATCGCAAGGACCGGAAGGACCGACTGGGCCGACGGGGGCAACTGGTCCGACGGGACCGACGGGCGCTCCGGGAGTTAACGGCGTCAACGGCACCCAGTTCTATACGCTCGGCGGTGGCGATCTCGGCAGCAATGTCGAGTTGCTATTCGGGTACCAGAGCGTATTGGGCGGATCGGGCGCCGCATCCGGTGGCAACCCCTTCTGCACGACCAATGCCGAGCCCAATCCTACTTGCAGCAATAGCCCGATTTACTACGGACCGGGCAATGGCGCAGATACGCAACTCGAAAGCATAGCGGTACCAATCGACGCTTCGACCGTGACTCAACTCTGGGTGCAGACCAAGAATGTACCGGGTCCGGGACAGTCATACACATTCCAGCTCTGCATCAATAGCGATTGCACGTCGTCAAAGGTCGCCTGCTCGATCGTTCTCCCGACTTCGACTGAGTGCAACGATCTGGTGGACACTCAGAAATATCAACCCGGTGACACGATCGCTTTGAAGGGAACTGCGACCGAAGGTGCAGCGGCGACCGAAGTGTCGTGGATGGTTGTGGTTCATCAGACGGGCGGCGATCTGCCGACGCCAACGGCAACTCCGACACCAGGGGCACCTTGAGTCGCCGAGACCAGGGGTTAAGGGAATGTTGAGTACGCGAACGGTAACAGTCAGGGAGGGGACGAGAATGCCTCAATCTTTCAGGAACGCGTGGCGCTGGCTCGTCGGAGCATCGGCAGCTGCGATGTTAATAGCGAGTATCTCGCCGGCGGCCAACGCGCAGGTCCCGGACACCGGCATCATCAGGGTCTGCATCGCCAAGAACGGCAGGATCCTCGGGGTTAACCAACCCTGCAACCACGCCAACTTCGCACTGGTGTGGAATATCCCGGGACCGCAGGGTCCACAGGGGCCGCAAGGCAATGTCGGTCCGGCGGGTGCGCCGGGTGCGGTGGGTCCGACGGGAACGCAAGGCCTGGTTGGTCCAGTAGGTCCGACCGGACCGATGGGAGCGGTAGGCTTGACTGGTCCGGCGGGAGTTCAGGGCGTCACGGGTCCTGCAGGACCGACGGGTGACCTGGGTCATCCGGGACCGACCGGACCTACCGGCGCAGTGGGCCCGATGGGACCTAGCGGCACGCCATCATTTGGTCCGGGCGACAACGTTGAGATCCTGAGCGGCGGAACGTTGGGCGGAACCATCGGCGGGGCTGCGGGAATCCAACTCGACATGACCACGGGAGCCAACGGAGTGCCGACCACCCCTATCTATTTGGGGCCTGGAAATGGCGCTGCGGGAAAAGGCATTTTCTCAATTCCTCCGGCGCCGGTTGCTGGTCCGCAAACCAGCGTTCAGGTGCCAACTCCGGGCGGCACAGCATTCAATCTGACCGTTTCGATTGCCCCCAGCGACGCGGGTCCGATCGGCGCGGAATACACGTTCATCGTGTGTAACGAGGCGGATTGCGACATATTCACGAATCCGTTCTGCAAGGTCGCACATGACTCGGCGCCGGGGAATGACACGACGGTTTGCAATTCCAGCTTGTCGGGAGGCGCCTTGGCTGAGGAATATCTGCCGGGCGATACTCTCTCAATCCAGGCTTTCAATTCCGAGGCCACTATAGCTGTGTCCAAGACCGGGGCGGCCGTAGCACTGCCTCCTCCTCCGCTCGACGTGAGATGGTCGATGGACTACGCGATCGCTCCTGCGGATGCCTTCTGATTCCAGCACGCGAGGAGGAGAAGATAGATGAAATCGGAAGTCATCAGGGCTGGAGGGCAACAGAAAATGGAGGGCGTCAACATGCCTGCTTCGTTTAAATTCGCGTGGCGTTGGCTGGTCGGTGCGACCGCCGCTACGATACTCTGCGTGGCAGCACTTCCAGGTGTTGGCCGGGCGGAGAATATTGAGATTTGTATCAACCTGAACACTGGCAGAATCAAAGGTATTAATCTCGGCCAAGGCAACTGCACGGGAAATACAACCGAGCTGGATTGGGTGACGGTCGGACCGACCGGGCCCACCGGAATGCAGGGCGTAGTTGGCGATCCGGGCCTTGCGGGCACGCAGGGACCGCAGGGCGGACCTGGAATTCAGGGGCCTCCGGGAGAACAGGGAGATTCGGGGCCGCAGGGACCGCAGGGCGTCGCCGGGCCGACAGGACCTACTGGTCCGGCCGGAATTATGGGTGAAGACGGAATCCGCGGGCCGACAGGGCTGGTTGGTCCGACGGGACCGACGGGCGCATCCGGCATACCCGGAATTGCCGAGCCGAATATCTCGGTCTTCACTGGTGGATCGCTCGGTACGCTGGGAAGCCTCTACAACGTTGATCTGTCGGGGAACAACAGCGTCACTCAAAACATCCTGATACTTGGACCGGGCAACGGATCGGATACCTCGCAGGCAACCCAAGTGCCGGTGTCAGAAAGCGGAACGGCGAAGCGCCTGTTCGTCGCCGTGGACAACGATCCCGGCACTCAGATGAACAACGGGATTCCGAGCACTTTCTCTTTCTTCCTGTGCAACGGTAACAACTTCCCGACGAACTGCGGGCTCATGTGCTTCATCACCGGACCCGATACATCGTGCAGCGATTTGGTGGATACACAGGAATTCACCTACAGCACGGTTCCGAGCTTCACCGGGCCCATCCCAAACCCGGATGAGATGAGTCTGTGGGCATTCGCGGACTATCCTGGGGCCAATCACGCGAACGTGAAGTGGTCGGTGACCTATGATCATGGTGCGGGTATCATCATCCCCGTTACACCGCTAGTCGAACGCTGAATCGTGAGACCGAAGACCCCCGGGTAACTCCGGGGGTTTTCTTTTTCGGAATCGTGACTACTTGAAGCGCGGCAGGACTTCGGCGCCGAATCGGTCGAGCGAGCGTCGCGCCTTGGCGGGATCGAGGCCGGGTAACTGCGTCACTACGATAAGCTCGGTCATGGGAGTTGAGTCGAGTATTTCTTCGAGCCGCGCGGTGACCTCCGAGGCCGTTCCCAGCACGCTGGTGCGCCTGAGCCGGTCAGGGTCAGGGCGAATCAGGACTTTGCTCTGGTCGGTGGTGCCGGCGGCCGCGGAGAGCCATTTGCCGTATAGCTCGGCTTGATACATCAGCGCGTCGCGGGTGTCGCGCCACGCTTGATCTTCGCTGTCGGCGACGTAAACGACGCGGCTGTTGACGATGCTGTAGTGCGCGCTGTCCTTGCCGGCGGCCTTCAGCGCCTCGAGATAGATGCCGATTTCCCGGCGTCCGCCGACGCATGCAAATCCGAGATCGAGCGCGGCTGCTCGCCGTATCGAGTTGGCCGCACCTGCTCCCCACAGTAGTTCTGGATGCGGCTGACTTACTGGACGAGGCAGCACGCGCACGTCTCGGAACTTGAAATACTTGCCGTCGAAGCTGAATCGTTCACCGGTCCACGCCCGCTTGAGAATCTCGATAGTTTCGAGCGTACGGCCGAGTCGCTGTGCGCGCGGCACGCCGAAGCCTTCGAATTCCTCGGCGCGGTAGCCGAGACCAATCCCGAGCCGCAAGCGGCCGCCCGAGACTACATCGACGAACGCCGCGTCCTCGGCCAGCTTCAGTGGATGATAGAACGGCGCCAGCAGAACGTAGGTGCCGATGGTGACGCGGGTCGTGCGCGCGGCGATAGCAGCAGCCGCGGGCATCAGCGCGGGCAGGTAACCGTCGTCGGTGAAGTGATGCTCGGTGAGCCAGATGGAATCGAAGCCGAGCCGCTCGGCGGCCTCAACCTGCGCCAGCGACTCGCGATAGAGATCGCGAAACGACAGCGTCGAGCCGGGAGGATTGCGGAAATCGAGCTGGTAGCCGACTTTTACCTTCCGCACGATTCACCTCGCGGGCTTTTAGCGCGCGGCCAGGCCGCCGTCAACGATTAGTTCGGTGCCGGTGATGTAGGACGCGTCGTCGGAAAGAAGGAAGACGATCGCGTTGGCGATTTCCCACGGCGTGCCCTGCCGGCGCATCGGGATTCGCGGGCCGACAGCGCTCTCGCGGTCGCCGACCAGCCGACGCACCATCGAGGAATCGATCAGGCCGGGCAGGATCGTGTTGACGCGGATGTTATCGCGCGCGTGCGAGACCGCAGCCGAGCGCGAGAGCCCGAGCAGCGCGGCCTTGGTCGCCTCGTAGGAAATCTGCGAGTTCGAGCGCATCGCGGCCAGCGACGAAACGTTGACGATCGCGCCGCCGCCGGCCTTCGCAATCTCGGGAACCGCGTAACGCATCATCAGAAAATGGCTGCGCAGGTTGACCGCGAACATCTTGTCGAAATCCTCGGTGCTGGTCTTGAGCAGATTGCCGCCGACGGCGATGCCGACGTTGTTGACGAGCAGATGAAGCGCGGAGAATGCGCGGGTGGTGGCTTCGACCGCGCCCCGGCATTGATCCTCGACGCTCACGTCGGCGGCGACGGCGTCGGCGCGGCCGCCTTCGTCGCGAATTGCAGCGGCGGTCTGCTGCGCGAGTTCGAGCGACCGATCGGCGACCATCACGGCCGCGCCTTCGCGCGCGCACATGATCGCGGTTGCGCGGCCATTGCCGATCGACAGTTTGTCGCCGGCTTTCGCCGGTCCGTCCGCGCCGCCTCCGACGATTAGCGCTACCTTGCCCGTCAGACGAGCCATGATTTTGCCTCCGTTAGTTAATCTCGCGGCGGGGCGCGCGGTTGGAAAGCGGCGCACGTATTGCAGGAAACGCGCGAGTGCGCGGTCGGCGTCGATGAGCAGGCCGTCGTGAAAGCGGATGGTCTTCATGATGGGCTCGTCTTCCTGGATCAGCCGGCGGAAGAACGCCTCGCCGATTTGGAGCCGCTGCTCGCGCTCGGCGTCGTTGCCCTCGGAGCTGCGGCGTCGCGGTGACCGACCATCCGTGAGTGCGGCCGTCGGGCGTCGGCGTGCCGGTCGCCATCGAGAGAATCGCCATGCCATTGAGGCGTCCCGCGAGCGCGATAGTGTTGGTGCCGGTCACGCGGATTCGCTGATCGAAGACGCCAAGATTGGGATCCTCGAAGCGCACGTCGTACTGAATTCGGTAGTCGCCCACGTCGATCGCATCGGGGTCGCATTCGATCTTGAGCCCGTGCAGGACGCGCAGATGCTGAAAGTCCATCGAGTTGGTGAACGGCACCCACGGCTCGACCGGCAGATCGAACGCCTCGGCGTCGTGCGGACGTCGAGGTCGGACTCGGCGTAGTCGACAAATTCGGGCACGTCGAACAGCGGCGACGTCCCGTTGAACGCCCAAATCAATCCCCACTTTTCGGCGGTGGGATATTTGAACATCCTGGCGGCCTTGGGAATTTTTTCCGACGCGGGAATTTTCGTGCATCCGCCGTCGGGGCCGTATTGCCAATGATGGAACGCGCATCGGATGTCGTTGCCGATGACTTTGCCCATGCTCAAGTCGGCGCCGAGATGGCGGCAGAACGCGTTCATCACGACCGCCGCGCCGTTCTCGCCGCGATAGACGATTGCGCGACCGTCGAGGAAGTCGCGGCCGATCACTTCGCCGTTGCCGACTTCGCCGGAGCGCGCGATCGCGTACCACGACTGATGGAATCCAGCCGGCTTCTTTGCGCGAGTCCGTGGAGCGCGAGCGCCGTGCGTGCGCGGTATTGCGGTCGTCGATGCCATCGTCGGGACCTCCAGCGGTCAGTGCTTGCAGCGATCAGGCGGCTGCGGCCGCGGATTTTGTGTCGAACTTCGGAAGCTGGACGAAGAACAGCACGCAATCGTCCACGACTTCGAGTTCGCGGCCGGTGTCGGCGGGATCGACGCGGAACGCCGAGTGAGTGTCGAGCACCTCGCCGGAGGTGACGTCGCGAATCGCCCCGCTCTCGACGAACAGCAGCTCGGGCGCGCGATGCCGATCGACCTTGTGGCGCGAGCCGCGGGTCGCGCGAATCTCGCCGATGTTGAGCGCGCGCTCGCCGAAGGTCGCCATGTGCTTCAACTCGAAGCCGGGGTCGCGCGTCGCGAGCCATCCGAAGCCGTCGGGATGAATGACGATGGGCTCCTCGTAGCGCGGCGGCGGATACTCGACGGCGCGTCCGTTGACGTGCTCCCAAATCGCCTCGTAGCCGTCCTTGCGGATGACGCGGCCGTCGGTAGTCGAGCGGGTGAAGACGCCGCCGTCGAATTTCCCGAGGTCGGACAATTTTTCGTAGCCGCGATTCAACTGCTGATAGCTCATGAAGCCGTAGCCGGCCGACCCGCCCATCTGGAGCAGCAGCACGACTGATTTGCTGGTGTCGGATTGCGGGCCGTAAAAAGTGCCCTCGGGAAAATAGCCGACGGTGCCGGCTTTCAGATCCTTGCCGGGCGCGTAGTTCATCGCGCCTTCGAGGCATAGGCGGACCTGGTCGAAGTTGTGGCGATGGCGCGGGGTGAAATAGTCGCCGGCCGTTCGCACGATACTCAGTTCGAAATTGTCGGGGGAGCCGGGAGTGCCCTGCAGCAGGCGCTTGAATTCGATTCCGCCCGAGCGATGCCCCGAAACCTCGCCCCATTGAACGTCGGCAGCGTGTATCGTTTGCATAGCGATGGGGTTAGCGCGGTCGCGTGCGCCGCGTCAAGGCATCGACGCGTTGGCGGGGTGGTGTTTCTTGAGGATAGCGCCGCAGGCGGCGATAGCATCGAGGACGCCGTCGGCGACGCGGCCGGCCTTCACGTTCGCCAGGAATCGATCGACGATTTTGTTCCAGGCTCCGTCCGGCGCCAGCGCGTGAGTCTCGTGGTCGGCGATTATTTCGACGTAGCGCTCGCCGAGCGACACGAACAGCAGGATTCGATGCGGCTGATTGGGATTTGCCATCGTATGCGCGTTGAATTCACGATGCGCAAGTTGCCAGGCGTGAGCATGCTTGACGCGCTCGGGTACGATCAAAAGCCGGAGCGGGAGCCAGTCGAGGATCAGCGTCAGCGCAATCAGCAGCGACAGTTCGATCAGGATCACGATGCGGCTCGGGATACCGGGCCGGACAGACTTACTAGCGCGCCGAGCAGAATCGCGGCGATAGAGGCCCACACGATCGGATAGAGGGGATAGCGATCGCTGACGCGCGTCACGACGACGCAAAGATCGGCGGCGGTGTCGCCCTTGATCGCAGCGATCGCGGCGTCGATGCGCTGGTGCTCTTGAGGTGTGAATGGACTCTTCATGTCTTTCACGTTCACCAACTTCCTGACGCGCCGCCACCGCCGAATGATCCGCCGCCGCCGGAGAAGCCGCCCCGCCACTGCCTCCACCTGAGCCTCTACCGCCGAAACCTCTGCCAAAGCCAGGAATAGCCAGTACCCGGACCTACCACTCGGCCCAGCCGGCGGATCTTCTGCTCAGTATTGCCGACGCTATCGAGAAAGATAACCAAGAGCACCCATATGACTATAGCGATAAGGATCATCCCGTTGGTCGCCTGTGGCGGTTTTCGTTCCGGCGCTTCGTTGGACGCGTCGCCTGGCTCGATGACATCGTTGGGGCGGAGTACTTTGAGTATCGACTTGACGCCCGCAAACACGCCGGCGTTGAAGTCTCCGCGCTTGAAGCTTGGCAGGATTTTAGTCTCGATAATCGTGCGGCTGGTCGCGTCGGTGAGCGTTCCTTCGAGGCCGTAGCCGACCTCGATGCGAACTTTGTGCTCGTTGGGCGCAACGATCAGCAGCACGCCGTTGTTCTTGCTCTTTTGGCCGATGCCCCAGTGGCGACCTAGCTGATAGCCGTAGTCCTCGATCGTATATCCCTGGAGCGAATCGAGCGTCACGACGACCACTTGCTCGCCAGTCGTATGCTCATGCTCGGCCAACATATCGGTGAGTTCGTTCCGGGTCGTAAGATCGAGGATGCCTGCGTCATCGACGACTCTGCCGGTGAGCGTTGGAAACTTGGGTTCCGTCGGCGAGCGCCGGTGACGTGAAGATCAGCCCCAGAAGGAGGAGCAGCCATCGTCGGCTCGGTGTCGGATGTCACCAACTTCCTGACGCGCCTCCTCCGCCGAATGATCCACCTCCGCCGGAGAAGCCGACTCCGCCGCCCGAGAACCCTCCACTGCCAGAGTATCCTCCGCCGCCATAGTAGCCGTAGCTCCGTGGAGCAAAGCCGGACCCCATGCGGCGTCGAAGGATTATTACGATTAACCAGATTGCCACGAACAAAATTACCGGCCACGCCGATCCGGAGTCATCGTTCGCGGCTGTGCCCGTGCCCGTTCCGGCATTGCTCGGTTGTAGGTCTCCAGTGCCGCCTAATGCTTTCAGAATCGACGCGGTGCCGGCCAGGACGCCGGCGTTGAAGTCTCCGCGCTTGAAGCTTGGCAGGATGTCGTTCTCGATTATCGTGCGGCTGGTCGCGTCGGTGAGGGTTCCTTCGAGGCCGTAGCCGACCTCGATGCGAACTTTGTGCTCCTTGGGCGCGACGATGAGCATCGCGCCGGTGTTCTTGCCCTTCTGGCCGATGCCCCAGTAGCGGCCTAGCTGATAGCCGTAGTCTTCGATCGAAAATCCCTGGAGCGAGTCGAGCGTGACGACCACGACTTGCTCGCCAGTCGCGCGCTCATGCGCGGCAAGCATGTCGGTGAGTTGGCTTTCGTGTGCGAAGCGTCCAGAATGCCAGCGTCATCGACGACGCGGCCGGTGAGCGCGGGAAATTTCGGTTCCGCGGCACGTGCTTGTGGCGCGAGAATCAGCAGCCAAGAATGAGGAGCAGCCATCGAGCTCGTTTCGATATCACCAACTTCCCGACGCTCCTCCGCCCCCGAACGATCCACCTCCTCCGGAGAAGCCGCCGCCACCGCCGCCGCCGGAAGATCCTCCTGCCATAAGCCATCCGCTGGACCATCTAGTCGCCGCCATAGGTCGGCCCAGTCATGCGGGTCATTGGGATGACGCAACCACAATAACAAAGAAAAATATCCACGGGACCAAACAATAGCAGGCCCAAGATGAAGACTATCTCCCACGGACCCTGCCAGAATCGTAATGCGGTTGCGGACGATCGGCTGGCCTGGGCTCGAGCGAGTTGCCGCCGAGCACGCTCAAGATTGATGTGGTGCCGGCCACGATGCCGGCGCTGAAGTCGCCGCGCTTGAAGTTGGGCAGGATGTAGTTCTCGAATTATGGTGCGGCTGATGGCGTCGGTGAGTGTTCCTTCGAGGCCGTAGCCGACCTCGATGCGAACTTTGTGCTCCTTGGGCGCGACGATAAGCAGCGCGCCGGTGTTCACGCCTTTCTGCCCGATGCCCCAATGGCGGCCTAGCTGATAGCCGTAGTCCTCGATCGTGTATCCCTGCAGCGACCTGAGCGTGACGACGACGACTTGTTGGCCGGTTGCGCGCTCGTGCTCGGCGAGCATGAGGGTGAGTTCGCTCTGAGGTGCGAGAGTCCAGCACGCCGGCGTCATCGACGACTCGGCCGGTGAGCGTCGGAAATTTCGGTTCGGAGGCGAGCGCCGGCGACGCGAGAATCAGCAGAAGAATGAGCAGCGCGCTCGCCGCCCGAATCACGCTGCTCGCCGATGCGCAGCGAAGGCGCATCAGAATTTGACCTGGGGCACCTGTTGGGCTTGGCTCGGAGATGGTGAAAGTCTCGCGGACTTTCATATCGGGATAAAGGATCGATGCTATCCAGCGTTGCGGGATGGTCCTCAGCGCAGTGTTGTAGTCCTGCACGGCGAGAATGTAATCGCGGCGCGCGACGGCGATGCGATTCTCGGTGCCTTCGAGCTGCGATTGAAGCGCGAGGAAATTCTGATTCGATTTGAGATCGGGATAGGCCTCGGCGACCGCGAGCAAGCGGCCGAGCGCGCCGCCGATCGCGGCCTGGTTCTGCTCGAACTGGTGAAACGCCTGCGGGTTCGACAGGATGTCCGCCGGAAGCTGCATCTGCGTCGCATGCGCGCGCGCTTCGGTCACCTCGGTCAGCACCTGTCTGCTCCTGGTGCGCATAGCCCTTAACGGTCTCGACCAGGTTCGGGATAAGGTCGGCGCGGCGCTGATACTGGTTCAGCACTTCGCTCCACGCGGCCTTAACCTGCTCGTCGAGGGTCGGGATTTTGTTGACGCCGCATCCCGATAGTCCCTCGAGCACCAACCCAAGAGTCAGACAGGAGAGCCAGCGCGCGAAAATGCTTCAACCGCATCAAAGCGGAATTAGCGCGCGGGTACGATTGCGTCAAGGGAGTCTGTCAGGCGCCTTCGCGACTCTTGAAACGATGCTGATGCGGCTCGGGCGGCATCGTCAGCAGCTCGCGGGAATAAATCTCGCCGAGATACTCGATCAGATTGCGCATCGAGACCACCGCGGTCGGACGGCCGTCGTCGTCAACCAGCGGAATATGGCGGAAGCCCTCGAGCACCATCTTGCTGAGCGCGAACGCGACGTTGGCATCGGCCGGCAGCGTGAACGGATCGGGAGTCATCGACGCCGACACCGGAGTGTGGACGAGGTCGAGCGGCTGGCCCGCGACCTTCATCAGGATGTCGCGCTCGGTGAAGATACCGACGAGCTGATCGTTCTCCATGACCAGTACGCACGCGCGCCGCTCCTGCTGCATCAGATGAATCGTGTCGGCGAGCGTGGTCGAAGTCGCAACCATCAGCGGCGGCTGCGAGACCACCTCGCTGAGCGCAGTGTTGGCCAGCGCGGACTCCAGAACCTGGGGGCCAGGATGTTCGTCGTCGAACAGCTCGCGGTCATCGTCGTCGCCAGGCATGAGTCAGCCCTCCTGTGAGTGGTCTGGGATCAGAGAGCCTAGGCCGTTCTCAAGGTTAGGGCAAAGGGAAAGAGCGCGACGGTAGGACTAGCCGGACGCCGCGATCATTTCCTCGACGTCGCGCAGGCGGTCCTTGCCGAAGAAGATTTCGTTGCCGACGTAGAAAGTCGGCGAGCCGAAAGTGCCGCGCTCGACCGAGCGATTGGTGTTCTCGATCAGCTCGTCCTTCACCGGCTTGGTCTCGATCAGCTCGAGAATTTTTGCGGTCGGCAGCGCCGTCTCGTCGAGCGCCGCGCGAAAGATGTTGAGGTCGTCCATCTTTTTGGGGTCGGCCCACATGTTCCGGTACATCTCGTCCACGTAGCGCTCGAACACGCCGAGCGACCGCGCGGCGATCGCCCCGCGCATCATCATCAGGGTGTTCACCGGGAAAAAAGGATTGCTCTGAAAACGCGTAATGTCGTGACGCTTGATGAAGCGCGTCATCTCGAGCCGCTCGTACTCGGGCTTGTTCTTGATGCCCGCCAGGCTTTGCGCCGGCGAGCGATTGTTGGTCAGCTTGAAGACGCCGCCGAGCAGCACCGGCACGTATTCGAACTTCACGCCCGTGCGTTTTTCAATTTCAGGAATCACGAGATGACTCAGATAGGCGTTGGGACTGCCGAAGTCGAAATGAAATTCCACCTTGACCATATCGTCACCATTTTTCCCCGAAGGGGCGGATTTCCAGCTCGAAGGTCCACGCGTCGCGCGGCTGCTGGTATAGCTGCCAATAAGTCTCGGCCACGGCGGCCGGCCGCATGAGTCGGGCGGGGTCGAGGTTCTTCATCGCCTCGTCGCCCTCTCGTTCACTGATTCGATCGCGCACCCATGCGGTATCGACGCCCGCGTCGATTATGAGATGTGCGACGTGGATATTCTTAGGGCCGAGCTCGCGCGCGATGCTCTGAGCTACCGCGCGCAAACCAAATTTCGCGGCGGCGAATGCTGTGTATCCGATCCCGCCGCGCAGGCTTGCGGTAGCTCCGGTAAAAAAAATCGATCCGCGGCCGCGCGGCACCATCAAGCGCGCTGCCTCTCGGCCTGCGACGAATCCGGAGTAGCAGGCCATCTCCCAGACCTTGCGAAATACGCGGTCGGTCGTCTCGAGTAGCGGAAAATTGACGTTGGCGCCGATGTTGAAGATGCAAACTTCGAGCGGCGCGAGTTTGTCGGCGTCATTCAGAAAAGCAGTGAGGTCATCTTCCTTGCGCGCGTCGAGTGAGCGCGCAGAAATTTTGCCGCCACCAGCCTCAACCTCGGCGACCAGTGACGCGAGCTTGTCGCCCTGTCGGCGTCCGGCGAAAACGGTGAAACCCTCAGCCGCGAATTTTTTTGCGATTGCGCCGCCGATGTAATCACCGGCTCCGATCACCGCCGCCGTAGCATTTCTGTGTTCCAAGGAATCCTCCTTACTTCGAGGAGCGGCTGGCGTGCTGACGTGCCTTGCCGCGCTTGATCACTCGCTTGGCGGTACTCTTCAGTATCAGATCTGAAAGCGCGTCGTCGCTAACCGCGCGCGCGAGAATCAGCGCTCCGATCATCGAAGCAAACGCGACGATCGCATCCTCATAGCTGCGTGAAGGGTCACCGTCCGGCATCAGCCGCGACAGGAATTCGAGGTCGACCTTTATCTCGCGGGTGAAAGCCTGACGAACGCGGCGCGGCTGCCGGGCGATATCGGTGCCGAGCGCAGCAACAACGCAACCGTTACCGGGTGCGTCGCGATGAGCGCGCGACAGGTACCCGTCCACGATCGCGGGAAGCGCACGTTTGCCGGGGTTGCGTTCGAGCGCTCGCTGCCAAACGCGCTTGCCGCGCGTGAGCGCGAAGCGAATTGCCTCGGCCGCGATAGCCTCCTTCGATCCGAACTGGCTGTAGAGGCCGCCGTGAGTGAGGCCGGCATCGTCAGTTATCGAATCGACCCCGGTAGCGCTGATTCCGTGCTCTCGAAAGAGGCGCGCGGCAGAAGTCAGAATTCGTTCGCGGTTCTGCGCAGCCTTTTCTTTAGAAACCCGCATCCTATCCTTCCAATCTTCATTTCGGTCCTTGACACGTATGATTACGAGCGTCATTAATATGCCAAAGATGACGGCCGCCATCAATAGGGCACGGTGAAACATGAGCGACTCGGTTAAATCGGATAAAGTGTGCGTCGTGGTCGGCGTCGGCGAAGGACTTGGGATGGCGCTGGCGATGCGCTTCGCGGCGGGCTACAAGGTTGCGCTCATCGCCAGGAGTCCGGAGGTTATCGGAAAGACTGCGAGCGAGATCAAGGCGGGCGGGGGCGTCGCGCTTCCAATCCAGAGCGACGCTACTGTCGAAGCGGAGATTGCGGCGGCGCATGAACGGATCAAACGCGAACTTGGTCCGGTCGATATTCTCATCTTCAACGGCGGGCGGCGTCCGATGGGCCGCCTGATGGATACGACCCCGCAGGTGTTCGAGGAGACCTGGCGCCTGCATACCTTCGGCGCGTTCCTGTGGGCGCGGCAGGTCGTGCCGGAAATGCTTTCGCGGCGCAGCGGCGCGATTCTGATTACCGGGGCGACGGCGGGCGTCAGGCCGTGGCCGACCTCAGCGGCATTCGCGCCGGCAAAGTTTGCGGTGCGAGGGCTGGCCGAGGTGATGTCGCGCGACTTACATCCCCAGGGCATCCACGTCGCATACGTGAACGTCGATGGCGGTATCGATATGCCGCTGCTCAGAAAGTTTCGGCCTGATGCGAAGGACGAAGACTTTCTCAAGCCGTCGGCGATTGCCGATGCATTCTGGTATTTGGCGCATCAGGATAAGAGCGCGTGGAGTCACGAGCTTGACGTCAGACCCTTCAAGGAAAAGTTCTAGGCATGCCAGGTAAACTTATGACCCACGATCTCACTCTCTGGGGAGTCGGGACCAGCCGCACGATGCGGCCTCATTGGATGCTGCTCGAACTGGGGCTGGAATATGAGTTCCATGCGATAGGTTCGCGCACTGGAGAAACCAGGACCGACGAGTTCATGCGCATCAATCCACGGCATAAGATTCCAGTCCTTCGCCATGGGTCTTTCATACTTACGGAGAGCGCGGCGATCATTCAGTACTTGAGTGAGACGTTTGCCAATCCCGAATTGATCGCTGTCCCTCGAGACGCGGAGAGTCGGGCCGCTCTGAACGAATGGTGCTACTTTATCGCGACGGAATTGGACGCGGGCTCCCTCTATGTGATGCGCCGCCATGTAGGTCTCGATCATATCTATGGTGCGGCGCCCAAGGCGGTCGAGGCTGCCAGGAGCTACTTCATGGAGAACGCTGAAGCGATGGCTCCAAGGATTGCCAGATCGGGCCGGTATTTGATGGGCGATCAGCTAAGTGTCGCCGATATCCTGTTGATGACCTGCCTGGATTGGGCGGTCACGGACCGGATTCCTCTATCCGATACCTTGCATGAGTATCGGTCGCGGGTAGCAAAGCGGCCGGCTTATCAGAAGGCGCTGGAAAGAAATTTTCCGGCCGCGGCTTTAACCGAAATCGATTGGACATCAGGAGTAAGAAAATGCCCGGTGCGCTTGACGGAGTTCGAATACTCGATCTGGCTACGATGGTCGCGGGACCGGTAGCGACTATGATGCTAGCCGACCAGGGCGCTGATGTTATCAAGGTAGAGTCGCCGCATGGCGACCTTATGCGTCATTTCAGCCGCGGCCGCAATGGCATGAACGCGGCGTTTCTAAGCTGTAACCGCAACAAGCGTTCCTTGGCGGTCGATCTCAAGTCGGCGGATGGCCTTGGGATCCTCAAGAAACTGATAGCTACTGCGCAAGTTCTGGTCCATAACTTCCGTCCGGGAATTGCCGAGCGCATAGGTCTTGGCGAAGACGTAGTTAGGACTATCAAGCGCGATATTGTCTATGTATCGATCACCGGCTACGGCGAACACGGTCCTTATGCCAAGCAGCGCGCGTACGATCCGGTAATACAGGCTATGTCGGGTCTTGCGGATATTCAGCGCGATAGGGATACCGGTCGTCCGAGGATGGTTCGGACCATCATCGCGGACTACACGACTGCTTTGACCGCGGCGCAGGCGATAACCGCGGCGCTTTTTGCGCGCGAGCGAACTGGCGAAGGTCAGCACGTGCGGCTCTCGATGCTGGACTCGATGATTTCCTATCTATGGCCTGAGGCTATGCCTAGCTTGACCTTTGTAGGTGCTGAGACCGATCCATCCGACGGCGAGGTAGGTCCTGATTTGGTGTTCGCGACACAGGACCGCTATATAACCGCGGCTGCGTTGTCCGACGATGAATGGGCCGGCATGTGCCGGGCGCTGAATCGCGAGGAACTCATCGACGATCCACGCTTCAAGACCGCGCGCGATCGATCGATAAACGCGGTCGAGCGACGCACGATTACCTCGACCGAGCTGGAGAAGTGGCGTGCGGATGAAATTCTGCCGCGCCTGCTGGCCAACGATGTCCCTTCCGCGCCGGTCGTGAGCCGTTTCGAACTGCTGCAACGACGATCAAGTGCGCGAGAATCACATACTGGAAGTGTTTGAGAGCGAGGAATTAGGGAAGGTGCGAATGCCGCGGCCGGCGGCGCAATTCGATCGAACCCCTGCTAAGGTTCGCGCGCTCGCACCGATGCTGGGCGCGGACAACGCCGCAATTCTTGCGGAGCTTGGATACCAAACGAGCAGATATCGCGGGCCTCGAGAGCAGTCGGGTCGTGCACAATCAATCGAAGAAGGAATTCGCTGGTGGATAAAAAGAATCCAGTTGCTCTCGTGACCGGGGTAGGTCCCGGAACTGGCGCGGCGATTGCGCGCCGCTTTGCGCGCGGTGGCTATGCGGTTGCGATGCTCGCGCGAAATCGCGATCGGCTCGCATCGCTCGAGCGGGAGGTCCCGAACTCGCGCGCGTATCCGTGCGATGTCACCGATGAAGCGCAACTCGATGCCACCATTGATGCGATACGTGCCGACCTCGGCGCACCGAAGGTGTTAGTCCACAATGCGGTCGGCGGCGCATTCGGGAACTTCATGGAAATCGATCCCAAAGTTCTCAATCAGAACTTCCAGGTGAATACGATGGCGCTGTTGTATCTCGCACGCCGCCTGGCGCCTGCGATGGTCACAGCGGGGGAAGGCGCTATCATCGCCAGCGGCAATACGTCAGCGCTTCGCGGCAAGGCCAGCTTTGCCGGATTCGCGCCGACCAAGGCCGCACAAAGGATTCTCGCGGAGTCGATGGCCCGCGAGCTAGGACCCAAAGGTGTGCACGTCGCCTATGTACTGATCGACGCAGTTATCGACCTGGAATGGACGCGCAAGCGCTTTGCCAGCGCGCCCGACGATTTCTTTATTACTCCGGCAGCGATTGCCGACGAAGTCTGGCACGTCGCCCATCAGGATCGTTGCGCGTGGTCGTTCAATGTCGAGATCAGACCGTTTCGTGAGACCTGGTGAGTCGTAAGTCTCCTATAAGGATCGATTCATGAGTGACCTGCGAATATTTTCGTACCTGCCTAACCCGCGCATCTGGAAAGCTACTATCGCGGCGCGTCTTTGTGGCGTCGAGGTTGAGGTAAGAGGAAGCTCGCCGAAAGAGCTACAATCATGGCTATGGGACTTTGACGCGCATCCGCTTGTCGGACAAGGAGCTGGCAAGCTCGGCAGACACCAGGGCTGGCAAGGTCGGCTTCGGCGGTGCCTTCATAAGACGGATGCTTTCATGGAGGCGCATCCTTTTGGCACCGTGCCAGCCGCCTTCAGCCCTGATGGCAAGACCGGGATTTTCGAATCCAACAGCATTATGCGAGCGGTAGCTCGCCTCGGCGAAAAGCGGTTCCCGCTATACGGCCGCGACGCTTATGAAGCAGCGCGGGTGGACAGTTTCCTCGATGCGAGTCTGGTGTTCGCGCGCGATTCGCAGATCTACCTGTTGTCTTTGATCAACGGGTCGGTCTCGCCTGAGATTCACTCGAGAATGCGCGATAGCTTCAAGGTCTACCTGGCAGGAATTAACCAGGCCTTGTCGCCAGACCGTGAGTTTCTGGTGGGTGACAATATCTCTCATCGCGGACATTTGCTTTGTCGCCGAATTGGCGTTGTTCTTCAATGAGAAAGTGCGATCTGGCGAGCTACAAAAGAAAGGCCTTGAGCCCATTCTGCATGCCGGGATCGACGCGGAATTTCCTCGCGCCTTTAGTCATTTTGGCAGGCTTAGCAAGCATCCGGCGTTCGCGCCTGACGTGGAGCCCTACCTGAAGAAAATTGAATCGCACCGACCAGCCGAGGCTAGACGATAGCAATCATCCTTTGGGCATCCGCTCGCGCATCATCCGGATCATAGCCTGAGTTGTAGCTGTGTCGTTGAGCCGCGGAAAAGGCTCGTCTGGGACAGGCACTTCGAGGAATCGGCATAGCGGCGCCCATCCTTCGCGCACGTCAAAGGTCAGCAGGCGCGCAGGATCGATCGTATCGCGAACCTCCTGATTGTGGCGCTTGAACACCTCGATCGCGTGAGCCTTATCTTCGAAGCGGTTGTCGAATGTTTCCGCAAGAATCGCCTTTCGGACCATCTCGCTCTGGAGGCGAACGATTTCCGGCGCGCCGGCGGGCGCCGGATCTTTCAACGGCTGGTAGATGGTATCGAGCATACTCTTATACCAGGCTTCCGGATCGCGCACTGACAGCAGCACTTTCGCATCTGGGTAGTGAGCGGCGATTTCGCGCCACCATCGGGCCGACGGCCAATCGACCGTCGCGTGGAAGCCGCGGAAGAGTTCGTCCCAATCAATCTGATGTTCGAAGGCCAGCCGATGCCACATCGCGATATGCTCAGGTCGCGGAAAGACTTCCGCCATATGGTAGCAAGGGCCGACGCCGAGCCTTTCGAGCGCGGTCTTGAGTGAAAGTGTACCAGTACGTCCAAATCCAGCGCCGACGACTTTCAGTGCCATACGCACGACTCCCTATCAGGCCGTTCGAGTTCCACTAGCATGTTGGATTTAATTGGTGGAGCTGACGCGGATCGAACGCGCGACCTCCTGAATGCCATTCGGTTCCATGCTCCCACGAGCTCCAAAGCAAAGCAAGAAACCCCAATAGAAATCGAAGTTATCCAGCACTTCGAGTCTGGGTCTCTTTGGAGCCTGTCGCGCAGGGTTCTCGGACAAAGTGCGGACATTTCTCGGACAGCAATCGGCGGTTTGTGATGCCGATCGCTGGGGAGTGTACCGGGCTATGGCCGCGAATCCTTACGTCGAAGCGCGCCGCGAATGGGATGAGCGATACGCCGATCTCGTTCTCGGCAAACGCAACTGGCAGATAGCGGCCGGCGGGCTGCTTCTCTCTCGCTGATTCTCGCCAGCGGCATGGTCTGGCTCATCAGCCGAAGCCGCTACATTCCCTACGTCGTTGAAGTCGACAAACTCGGATACGCGCTAACGGTTCCGCAGCCGCTCACGTCCGGCGTCCGTTCCCGATGTAACTGCGCGAATGCAGCGTTACGAAATCGCTGCCTTTATCCGTAACGCGCGCGTCGGTCTCTAGCTGACCCGCAGGTCGAGCATCAGATGCTCAATTCGCTGCTCGCGCACGCGCGCGGCGCGGCGGACAGATTCCTCGACGCTTACTACCACTCTGACGGTTTCACTCATAACCCTTTCAAACTCGCAGAGAAGCAAACCGTCTCGATTCAAATCGATTCAATTCTGCAGCTTTCGCCCAGCAGCTACCAGGTGCGCTGGACGGAACAGCAGCGCGATTTGAACGGAGTTGTGATTGGAGCGCCCACGCACTGGGAGGCCGTACTTCAGACACAGATCGTCCCGCCCAACTCCGACGACGCGATCATCAGCAATCCGCTTGGCTTTTACGTGACACAGATCAGCTGGACCGAACAGCAAGGATAATCCGGCTCAAAGGGAGGAAGCGCGATGAAGTACATAGCCGCAGGAAGTATGTCGCTCGCACTCTTGTTGAGTGCATGTGCGAGTCAGCAGCAACCACCCACACCACCGCCACTGAAACTCGTAACAGAGTCTCCCAGTGAGCCGAGTGCGACGCCGCCACCGGTGACAGGAGCCCAACTGCTCGCGCAGCAGCCGTCTGAGGTCCAGGCCGCAATCAAAGAGCATCAGCAGGACGGAAAGTGCGTCTACCGCCTATCGAACGGCCGAGTACACGCTTTATCCCTATAACCAGGAACCGGAGCCGACCGTCGATTGTGCGCCGCTGCGCACCACCGACATTCAGCTGCAGCCGGGCGAGACGATCACCGACGTTGCGCTGGGAGATACCGAGCGCTGGATGGCGACGCCGGCCGCCTCTGGCGATCCGCGCAATGCCGTCCCTCACCTAGCGGTGAAACCGCAGGTTCCGGGAATCGAAACCAACCTGACGATCTACACGACCAAGCATATCTATCACCTGCTTCTTCGCTCCCGCGGGCGCGCGATGCAGGAGGTCGAGTTCTACTACCCAGACGAGCTGATCGCGGCGATGAAAGATGCCGACTCAGCCGCTGCGAACGCCAAGCAGGAAGCGGTCGATCCGCCGGGTGAATCCGAACGACATCGTAAAGGTCGCAGCCGTAGATCCGGCGCAGATCAATTTCGCTTACACGGTCGCAGGACCAAACGTTCCGTGGAAGCCGGTTCGAGCCTTCGACGACGGTTCTCACGTCTATGTCCAGATGCCCGCCGGAATGAAGTCGAGCGAAGCTCCCGCGTCTGATGATCAACGCCGGCAGCGGAACCCAGATGGTGAACTACCGGGTCAAGGGCAACTACTACGTCGTCGATCGGCTTTTCAGCGACGCGATCCTGGTCGCCGGTGTAGGCCGCGATCAGGACCGCGTGACGATCTCCTATGCAGGCGCAACGAGGTAACGGCCATGGCAACCGCAGACGTGATTCATGAGCAGGAAGAGCAGGAACAAGAGCACCTCGGGGGCGGGCGTTTCAATCGCCTTCTCGGCGTGGTTTTCGTGGCGGTTGCGATGCTCGGCGGAGTGGCGCTTGCACTCGGCGTCCAGTCCTCGGGGATAGGTCAAACTTCCTCTTCCCAGAAATCAGCCGACGACCCAGGCTCAGCAGCCCGAGACCGGGGAGAAATCGAGGACCTCGCAGCTCATGGCGCGGTGCCTCACGCGGCGCCGACCGTCATGCCGACTGAACCGGTCATGCCGATCTCCCAGCAGCCCGTTCAACCCAGTGCGCCGAAGCCTCCGAGCCGGTACGCGCAATGGGCCGAAGAGAAGTACATGAAGGCGCTCGAATCGCCGGAGATGGTGCAGGCGTTTCATAGTGGCGGAACGCTGGAGATCGCGAGCGCAAAGGGACAGCAGCGCGACTCGTATACTTCCGGTGATCAAACCAACGCGACAATAAGCGTTCACCCCGCCGCTTCGCCGTACACGGTGATGGCGGGAAGCGTCCTCCCTGCTGTTCTGATCAGTGGCATCAATTCGGATCTGCCCGGACCGATCCTCGCGCAGGTCAGCCAGAACGTCCTGGACAGCGCGACCGGCAGATCGGTTCTCATCCCGCAAGGCAGCCGCCTAATCGGCGCCTACCAGAACGCATCTTCATACGGTCAGCAGCGGGTTCAAATCGCGTGGCAGCGGCTCATCTTTCCGAACACCTCCAGCATGAATCTGCCGCAAATGCCGGGCGCCGATCAGAGCGGCTACGCCGGCTTCTCAGATCAGATCGACCACCATTACCTCGCAACGTTCGGAACCGCAGCCGTGATGAGCCTGATCAGCGCAGGCCAGTCAGTTGGACAGATGGCGACTTTCGGTGGCGGCGCCTCTTACGGACCGTACGGTTACTACCAACCGAATCAATGGGCGATGGCGAGCCAGACTGCCGGTTCAGCCGCGTCGGGACAATTCGGGGCGCTGGGTCAGCAGATGATCGGACAGGGATTGAATCGGCCACCAACGATCGAAATCCGGCCGGGCTACCAGTTCGACGTGATGATCACCCAGGACCTCGTATTCCCCGGACCGTACGGGAAGTGAGTCTGCAATCCAATCTTTGAAGGAGAAATGCGATGGGAGTTCTCAAACGCAAACAGGAAAGCGAAGCGATCACATTCAAGCTGCCTGCAGCACTCAAGCGTGAGATCGAGCAACTGCGCAGTCGGGCCGAAGATGCGGGCTTCGATCTTGGCGAGACGATTACGGCGGCGATGTGGCGGCTCTGCAAACAGATTAAGGCCGAGCTCGAAGGTGCGCCTCGTCCGGGGCGGAAACTGAATGGCCGCGTAACCGAACCTTCGACGGAGAAACTGCAGTGAGGATTTTCAGGAATTTCTCAGCCGCTTTGCGGCGCGCGGAAGGAGTGGATTGGAAGGGTGCATTGGAGAGGGGGGAAGGCCGGTCGTTCGTAGAGCAAGATAAAGGACCTGCGGTACGGTGCGGCATTTTCGGCGGATTGCTCAACGAACTCGCGGCCTTTCCCCCTCGGAGGCAGTCATGATCAGCACACTGTACAGCACGGCAGAAAACCCCGCCGGATCGCTTGCTCAGCGCATTCATTTTCAACAATTGGAAGGCGCTCGCGGACCCATTGGAGCGATGGCCGGAATTGCGATCGTCACAGCGCTCTTAATCGCAGTCGGCAACGCACTCGGCGTACTGATCTCGAACACGGACAGCGCCGCACCGGCAGGCGTCTATCGTGTCGTCGCTCACGGGATTGAGCGTGGCGAATTGGTTGCGGCATGCCTGCCGATCCCGATCGCCCAGGAAGGTCTCGCGCGCGGCTATCTGCGCACTGGCGCGTGCGCCGGCAACGCGGAGCCGGTGGGCAAGATCGTGGGTGCTCTCCCCGGCGATAGCGTCGAGATCGAACCCGGATGGGTTGCGGTGAACGGCGCACGATTCGCGCGC
>CAVQAR010000010.1:0-133921 GCA_963710425.1 uncultured delta proteobacterium | reverse complement strand
CCGAGTTGGCGCCGGCGGAAGTGGAACGACTTCATTTTAATGAAACCCACGGTGGGTTTCATGCTTCCTTCGACAGGGGTGACCCTGCACCCAGTACTAATCGCAAAATGGCGAGGACGCCCTTTTGCTCTCACTCAAATAAATCCGGTTCCCCTTCCCGCGGGGCTCAAAAAAAAGGGTTAGGGGTGAGGTTCCTTAGCCGCCGGCGCCTTTGAGTTTTACTATCTGTGGCGCGTTGTTCGCGTTGTCGAAGATCATCATGGTGCGTTCTTCTGATTCTTTGCTCGAAGGTTGAAAGGTCACTCCAATCTCGCAATTCTCTCCGGCCTGAAGCGGGGCGACGCAGAGATTCGTCAAGGTGAAATCGCCGTATCCGCTGAGCTGCTGCCCCTGCATCTGCACGGTAAGACCGGGCATCGCCATCGTGCCGATGGGGTTGCTGACCGTGACGTACATGGTCGCGAAATCGCCGGGCTTCAGCGTTCCAAAGTCCAGCGACGAGCTGCTGATCCCGAGGTCAACCGCAACTGGCGCGGGTGGCGTGCCCACGGCAAAAAGATCGTCGAGATATGTGCCGCCGACGTAGATGTTGCCGTCGGCTCCGATCACCGGAGACGAGAGGCCGCCATCGACCGTGATCTGCCACTTCTCAGTTACGCTGGTGCCGTTGTCCGTTAAGGCATAAAGATTGCCGTTTTCGGAACTGCCGAAGATAGTCCCGTCGGCGCCGATCGTGAGAGAGGAAGAGGACACAGAACCGCCTGGGAACGCCCACTTCCTGGTTGCATGGGTACCGTGGTCGGTTATCGCGTAGAACTTGCTGTCGTTGGACGTGAAGTAAATGGTTCCATCAGGGCCGATCGAAGGTGAGGAATCGACACCACCAGCAGTCGAGAATCTCCACTTCTTCCTGAACCTGCACCCCTTGTCGCTTAACGCGTAGAGATTGCCGTCCGAAGAGCCGAGGTAAATAGTCCCGTCGGCGCCGATCGTTGGCGATCCGTACATGGGACCACCGGTCGCAAATACCCATTTCTTCGTGACGGTGCCCTGGCCGCCATCGGCGATTGCGTACAGGTTTTTGTTGGAGCCGAAGTAAATAATCCCATTCGATCCGATCGCCGGCGAGGAGATCCCTGAGGAGAACCCCGTCGAATTGCGACGAGTTCCGAACTTCCACTTCTGCGTGCCGTCGGCGTTGACAGCATAGAGGTTGTTGTCAGAGGAGCCGACGTAAATGGTCCCGTCGGCGGCGATCGACGGCGAGGAATCCACGTCGCCGCCGGCTGCAAACGCCCACTTTTTGGAGACGGTGTCCTGGCCGCCATCAGTCAACGCGTACAGGTTGTGGTCCCTTGAGCCGATATAGACCGTCCCGTCAGATCCGATCGCCGGTGAGGAGAACGCCGTCTCATCTCCGGCTTGGAACTTCCACTTCAGCGTCCCGTCGGGGTTGAGCGCGTAGAGGAATTCGTCACAGGCGGCATAAACGGTTCCGTCGGCCCCGATAGCAGGTGAAGAGTCCAAACACACGGGCGAGGTACTATTCTGATCGACGATGTCGTACACCCACTTCAGCTGGCCGGGGTTGGCGCTGGTATCGACGGTGCTGAGGCTGGTGTGCCTGATGTCGTGACTAAGCATCGGCCACACAGTTGTAGCCAACTGCGCGTGCGAGATTGTGGGAGTCGAGACGGCGACGATCGCGGTCAGGGCCACAATGATGGCAATCCACACGTTCCCCCCAAAAATTTTCATTCATTGCCCCCCGCAAACTCGACCGATGACGCTTGCTTACAATTCAGGTTGGAAAGTATAGAGCGAAAACCGGTGGTCTTGGTAGAAGAGCTGCGATCGAGCGCGGTTCCCTAACGCCCGAAAGGTTGGTCCCACGCCGCACCGCCCACCATCGCCGCGATCAAGGCGCGCAAATCCGATCTCGCAGATTCGGGGCCAGCTGCTGGAAATCCGAAAGATTGAAGGTGTAGATGCGCTCGGCGCCGCTTCGAGCCGCGCATCCCAGGATCAAGGCGTCGTAAATTTTCGCTCCGCTCCATCCGCCGTCCGCAACAGTCTTGAGCGCAGCCAGATAGTCTTTCCTTGGTATCGGCACCATCTGAAAGTGGGGCACTATATTGTCAGCGATCATTCGTGCTGCTTCGGCAGGATGGATTCGCGGCTGCACCGGCAATCGTGTAAGCGCAGCGTACGTTTCGGCTATCGAGTGCAGGCTTGCAAATCCATGATCTCTCTTGGTTGCCACGCGAAGAAATGCCTGAAATGCGGGCCCATGATGCGGATGAGTTTGCTCGGACGCGGCGACCAGGACGTTAGTGTCGAAGAAGACCCTCACTGATCAGCCCTTTGAGATTGAAGCGATTCGCTCATTCCGAACGTCCTCGATTACACGCTCCCAGTCCGCATCCGGCCGGGCGGAGCCTCGATGAACCCACAACCCATCGACCTTGATCAGGGCGGGTTCCTCGTCAATCAAGCGCAGAAACAATCCTCCCGACGTAGCCGTGATTTCCAGCTCCGCCTCATCGCGAATTCCTAGATGGTCGCGCAGGCGCTTAGGAACGACGATACGCCCGGACTTATCGACCTTCAGTCTGGTGCCATTTTCTGATGCCATTTACCATTGAATATGGTACTTCGTCGCAACTTGGTCAATCCTTGCCTTCGTGATGAAACCCGAAAAACCCGGTTCCCCTTCTCCGAGCGTGAAGGGGTTAAGTTCCTCGACGCCATACCCACTCCCACAACCCGTTCCCTAACGCCCGGCAGGTTAGTATTGTCAAACTCGCGGCAAACAGGTAGCTAATTCCGGCGCGCAATGGCGCAGCCTCATAACATAATGGAGCCAACCGCATCGGCGCGGTGGTAACCGACAAACAGTATAAATGAGCCATAAGGAAATTTACGAGATCGGCCACGTCCCTCCCATCGGGGTGGTGCCGAAGCAGATGTACGCGCAGGTGATTCGCGCGGACCGGTTCGGCGACCCCAAGCATGCGTTCAAGGTCGAGAAAATCGCGGTGCCGGAAATCCGCGCAGACGAAGTACTGGTTTACGTGATGGCGGCGGGCGTCAATTTCAACAACGTGTGGGCGGCGCTCGGCTCGCCGGTGGACGTGATCGGCGCGCGGCAGAAGTCCAAGTACGACCATTCGGATTTTCATATCGGCGGCAGCGACGCGTCGGGAATCGTCTATGCGACCGGGCACGACGTGCACAACGTGAAGGTCGGCGACCGCGTGGTGATTCATTGCGGCGTCTGGGATCGCCATTCGGCGGCGGTCAAAAACGGCGACGATCCGATGTACGATCCGTCGTTCAAAATCTGGGGCTACGAAACCAACTGGGGCAGCTTCGCGCAGTTTTGTCGCGTGCAGGCGCATCAGTGCATGCCCAAGGCATCACATCTGACGTGGGAAGAAGCTGCCGGTCCGACGCTGGTGGGCGCGACTGCGTACCGGATGCTGATGGGATGGTCGCCGCACGTCGTGCGCAGCGGCGACGTGGTGCTGATTTGGGGCGCGTCGGGCGGCCTTGGATGCATGGCGATTCAGATCGTCAAGGCCGAGGGCGGAATTCCGGTGGGCATCGTCGGTGACGATCGCAAAATTGATTTCTGCATGAAGCTCGGCGCTCGCGGATGTATCAACCGGAAAAAATATTTGCACTGGGGCATGATGCCGCACTGGAAGGAGACCGCGTCGTACAACAAGTGGGCCGCGGAATGCCGCACGTTCGGCAAAGCGATTTGGGACATCGTCGGCGAGCGGAAAAGTCCGCGCATCGTGTTCGAGCATCCCGGCGAAGACACGATTCCCACCTCGGTGTTCGTGTGCGACACGGGCGGGATGGTCGTGATTTGCGCGGGCACCACCGGCTACAACGCGGTGGCGGACTTGCGCTACCTGTGGATGCGGCAGAAGCGCTTGCAGGGATCGCACTTCGCCAACGACGAGCAGGCGTACGCCTTCAATCAGCTGGTGCTCGACGGCAAGATCGATCCGTGTCTCGCCAAGACCTACACCTTCGCCGAAATCCCCGAATGCCACCAGGCAATGCACGAAAATCGCGCCCCTGAAGGCAAGATGGTCGCGTTGGTCGGCGCCCCGAAAGCCGGCCTCAAAGACCTCCCGCTATAAGCCCTGCGCACGCCATCGAGCCGCCGTAATCTCCGCGAGAGAATAATCGCCTGCGCGGCGGGCGGCATCGACACCGTCGCGGGGGGTGACCCCTGCACCAAGTGTGAAAGTGAGAAGCGCAAAGTTGCGCGCGGCGCGCTACTTTGCTCTCAGGGGCGACCCGAATTCATGCGCTGTCCTGCGCGTCCGTCGCTCGACTACAATCACGCCATCAAGATGGCCTCGCTCGACTCTCTGAAGCTCGAACTCGCGCGCCAGGTCGAAGGCGATGTGCGCTTCGACGCCGGCACTCGCGCGGCCTACGCCACCGACGCGTCGAACTATCGCCAAGTGCCGGTGGGCGTTGTGATTCCGCGACATGAAGGCGACGTAGTTGCGACGATCTCGATCGCACGCGAGAACTCGATACCGATTCTCGCGCGCGGCGGAGGCACCAGTCTCGCCGGACAGGCGTGCAATGCGGCGATTGTGCTCGACTTCTCGAAGTATATGAATCGAGTGATCGCGATCGACCCGAGCGCGCGCACTGCTCTGGTCGAGCCGGGCGTTGTCCAGAGTCATCTCAACACCGCACTCGCACCGCACGGCCTGTTCTTCGCGCCGGATCCATCGACCAAAGATCGATGCACCATCGGCGGGATGATCGGCAACAATTCATGCGGCGCGCATTCGGCGGCTTACGGCAAGACCGTGGATAACGTCGAGGCGCTGGAGGCGATCCTGTACGACGGCACGCAGCTCTCGCTTCAGGGATCGATGGACAATGCGCAGCTTGACGCGGCGATCGCGCGCGGTGGCCGCGAAGGCGAGCTCTACTCCCGCATCCGCGAACTTCGCGATCAAACCGCGGATTCGGTGCGCGAACATTTCCCGAAGCTGCCGCGGCGCGTGTCGGGCTACAACCTTGACGAGCTGATGCCCGAGCGGGGCTTCAACCTCGCACGCGCGATTGTCGGTTCCGAAGGCACGCTCGCGACAATTCTGCGCGCAACGATTCGTGCGGTGCCGCGACCGCATGAAGTCGCGCTCGCGGTGCTCGGATTCGACGACGTGTTCATCGCGGCGGATCAAACGCCGTGGCTGCTGGCGCATCGCCCCGAAGCGCTCGAAGGTTTCGACCAGAATCTGCCGGAGTTCGCGCGCATCAAGAATATGCCGGGTGTGCGATTTCTGCCCGCGGGACGAGCGTTTCTGCTCGTCGAGATGGGAGGCGCGTCACGCGACGAAGCGCGCGAGCGTGCAGAGCGCGTGATGGAGCAGGCGCGCGCGCTCCGCGAATGCACCGGCGTCGCGTACCTCGCCGACGCGCGAACACAAGCCGCGGTCTGGCAGATTCGCGAGTCGGGCCTCGGCTCGAGCGCGTTCATCCCGGGTCGCCCGCGCAGTTGGCCCGGCGCCGAGGACTCTGCCGTGCCGCCGGCCAATCTCGGCGCGTTTCTGCGCGGCTTCGATCAAATTCTCAGCACCCGCAACCTAAAGGTTGCGACTTACTACGGACATTTCGGCGAAGGATGCGTTCACGCGCGCGTCAATTTCGATTTGATGAGCGCATCGGGAATCGCGACGTTCCGCGCCGCGATGGTCGAGCTCGGCGAGCTGGTCGCGAATCTCGGCGGCTCGCTCTCGGGCGAGCACGGCGACGGCCTGGCGCGATCCGAATTGCTGCCGATGATGTTCCGCCCCGATTTGATCGATGCGTTCCGCGACTTCAAGCGAATCTTCGATCCCGATTCGAAGATGAATCCCGGCGTGATTGTCGATCCGCATCCGCTCGACTCGCATCTGAAGCTGGGCGCGAATTATCGGCCGAGCGAAATCGCAACGCATTTCAACTTCAGCACGGAGGGCGGGCTCGCTGGCGCGGCGCTCAAATGCGTCGGGATCGGGAAATGCCGCAAGACCGAGGCGGGCACGATGTGCCCGTCGTACATGGCGACGCGCGACGAAATCCATTCGACTCGCGGTCGCGCGCGGATCCTGTTCGAGGCGCTGACCACCGACCTGCTGCCCGACGGTTTCGCCGACACCGCGCTGAAGGACGCGCTCGACTTGTGCCTCTCGTGCAAAGGATGCAAGGCCGAGTGCCCGTCGTCGGTGGATATGGCGGCGTACCGCGCGGAATTTTTCTCGAACTACTATCGAAGTCATCGGCGTCCGCTGTCCTCAGCGTTCTTCGGCAGGCTTGAACGAAGTCGCGCGGCTCGCGTCGTACGCGCCGTCAATCGCGAACGCGTTGTCGCATGCGCCGTTGATGCGAGTCTCGCGAAACAAGCGCTCGCGATTCATCCGATCGCGAATTGCCGCAGTTTGCGCGGCGGACTTTCCGCTCGTGGTTCGAGCGCAGGACGGCTCCCAGAGCGAGCATGCGCGAAGTCGTGCTGTTCGCCGACACTTTCACCAACTTCTTTGAGCCGCAGGTCGCAATCGCCGCGGTCGAAGTGCTGGAGCGCGCGGGATTTCGCGTGATCGTTCCGCGCCACCATCTATGCTGCGGCCGCCCGCTCTACGATCAGGGGATGCTGGACCGCGCGAAGGCGCGGCTGCGCGACGTGATGGAAGTGCTGGACCCTTTCGTCGCCGTCGGAATTCCGATCGTCGGGCTGGAGCCGAGCTGTATCCTGACTTTTCGCGACGAGCTGCCGTCGCTGTTTCCAAACGATCGCGCGGGCCGGCGCGCTCGCGTCAAATTCTTTTCTGCTCGACGAGTTCATCGCGCGTGAAGCGCCGGACTTCGCGCCGCCGGAACTGCGCTAGGCGGACTCTCGTGCAGGGGCATTGTCATCAGAAGGCAATCGCGGGAATCGAGCGCCGAGATCGCGCTGCTATCGCGCGCGGCGGGCGCGGAGCTCGAAGTACTTGACGCTGGATGTTGCGGGATGGCGGGCGCGTTCGGCTACGATCGCGATCATTTTGAAATATCGAAACAGATTGGCGCGCGCGTTCTGATTCCAGCAATCGACCACGCGCCGCCCGACGCGATCATCGTCGCCGACGGTTTTTCATGCCGATCGCAGATTCGCCATTTCTGCCCATCGCGCACGCCGATGCATCTGGCGGAAGTGCTGAACCTGCGGGTAGGCTAACTTCGTCGCGCTGCGCTACATTCGCGTCACTGAGGAACCAAAAATGCGACTTGGAATCACTATCCCGTTCGAGCCGTTCAACGGCACCCATTTTCCCGAGCTGGTCCGCACGGCCGATCGATGCGGTTACACCGACGCGTGGTCGTACGAATCCTTCTCGACCGACGCGTTTGCGCCAATTGCCGCGGCCGCGATGCTCACTGAGAAGATGCGCTTCGGGTGCGCGATCATTCCCGTGTTCACGCGGCCCGCGCCGCTGATTGCGATGTCGGCGGTTACCGTCAACGAGCTGGCCGGCGGGCGGTTTATTCTGGGCTTGGGAATCTCGACGCCGAATATTGTCGAGAATTGGATGGGCGTGCCGTTTCACAAGCCGGTGACGCAGATGCGCGAGACGGTCGAAGCGTTGCGTGCGATTTTTCGCGGCGAGAAGGTCACGACTGACGGGTGCGAAGGTCAAGATAAACGGCTTTCGCCTCGACACGGCGATAACGCATCCGCCGAAAATCTACATCGGTGCGCAAGGCGCCAAGATGCTGCGGCTGGCGGGCGAGATTGGCGACGGCGTGATAGTCAACTTCATCACGCCTGAGACGGTGGCGCCGATGCTCGACAACACTCGTGACGGGATGCGCGCGGCGGGCAAGGATCCGGCGGGGCTGGACGTCGTATGCCGGATAATCTGCGCCGTCGATGAGGACGAAGCCGTCGCACGCACGCTGTTCCGCCGATCGCTGACGGCGTACGTGACGGTGCCGCAATACAACAAGTTCTTCCGCGAAATTGGTTATGAGAAAGAAGCGACAATCGCGATCGACTCGTGGAATGCGGGCGATCGCAAGAAAGCGCTCGAGACGATTCCCGACGAGATGGTCGAGAAAATTTTCGTATTCGGCAGCGCCGAGAAATGCCGGCGGCGGCTCGATGACTATGCGCGTGCCGGGATTACGACGACGGCGCTGCAATTTTCGTCGTTCGCGAGGACGCCTGAAGAGCGGCGGGTGAAGGTATTGCGCGCGATCGAGCGGCTCGCTGCGGTTTGAAAAAGAACGCGCCCCGCCGGGAGGGGACGGGGCGCGCCTGTCGTCACGGAACGCGCGAGAGGTGCGCGTTCCGGCTATCCAAGAGTTACCGAATGTATTGAAGCAGGGGCGCGAGCATCGAGCCGTTGCCATAGGGCTGGCCGTATCCGGTGTTGTACCCGCCGCCGTTCCCGTACGCGGGCGCTCCACGATATCCGCCCAATCCGCCGAGCAGTCCGCCATTGTAGCCACCGTTGTTGTATACCGGGGCTCCACGATAACCACCGAGTCCGCCGAGTCCGCCCAATCCGCCGAGCAATCCGCCGCCCATCGGCGCACCGGTTGCGCAGCCGCTACGCAGTGCCCACTGATTCTGACGAAGCACGTCAGCAGCTGCGGCTGGATGACCGGTAGCGCGGTCGCGCTGGTAGGTTCTCATCACGTGCGATGCTGCACCGCATCCGTTTCCGCCCGCATAGCCGCCACCGTAGGGTGCTGCGTACACCGGAGCCGCGTATGCCGGGGCCGCGTATGCCGGCGCACCGTAGTAACCGCGGCCGTAGTTGGCATTCTCCCAGGCCCGATGTTCGCGCCAGGCAGGTCGCATCCCAACCGGCGCCGGCATGATGGTGCCGTTGCGGAAATCATGCCGCGCTACCACGGCCGAGGTGGCCCTCTGCCCGTGCCAATCATGGTGGTTGTAGTCCTTCGCAGCCGCGGCAATCGGCGTCGCGAGCATCGCGAGCCCAACCAGCACCGTCATCAGACCTCGTTTGGAGTTCATTATTCGATTACCTCTACCTGAGTGAGAGAGCATTAAGGATGCCATCGGCCGTTTTTGAAAACTTGCTTCCATTGCACATCTAGATACGCATTCAGACGAATCAGGTTGCACTAAATTCGAAAATAAAAAGCGAAAAACGTCAACGGAGAGAAGGAGTTAACGTATGTTCAGGTTTCGGCCGCGCGGACTAAACGAACGTTCAGACAAGTGCCAACAGGCCGGTTCGGCGACGAAAATAAACAAATGTTCAGACGCAGGATGACGAAAAAATCAGACGAAGGTGCGGCGCGCGAGATAGTACATAACGCCGCCGACGATCGCGTAAGCCGCGATTCCTTCCAGCAGCGTCGCGCCGCTGGTGACGACCGCCACCCCAACCACCAGGATGGTGCCGACGACGGCGACGACCTGCTCGATGCGCTTTTCGCGGGCGCGGACGCGGGCGACATGCTCGCTGATACGAGCGCCGCAGCCGGGGCATACGCCGCCGCGCTTGATGACCAGGTCACTCCCGCATTCGGGGCATTCGATTTTAGTGCGCAGCGGCATCGCAGTTACGACCAAGACGCTACGAGCTACCGAATTCGCTGGCAAGGCCATGACATTCGCCCTTGCGGCGCGACTTATCAGCGCTATATCACGCTATGCCATTACCCGCATGATGCCCGTTGGAACGGACCATCATGACCAGTTCTCTGGAGAGACCGGCGAGTTCGGAGGAAGTCTTGAGCACTTGTTTCGAGCTGGTATCGGTCTCATGCGCGGTCTGCACCAGGTCCGATGCTCCCACCCGGACCTGATCGACCGCGCTCGCCTGCTGTTCGGTGCTCAATTCGATTTCGCGCGCCGCTTCGCTGGCGGTGCTGACCAGGGCGGCGATCTGCCTGAACAGTACTGCCGCTTCGGCAAATTCGCGCACGCCAGCATCGACCAGCTTCGAACCGTCCTGCGTAGCCGCGATAGTAGAGCTGGCCGAGGCGCGGATGTTGTCCAACAACTGGCGAATTTCGCTCGATGAAACACTCACACGATCTGCCAGCTTGCGAATTTCGTCCGCGACCACGGCGAAGCGCTTGCCCCATTCGCCGGCGCCGGCGGCCTCGATCGTCGCGTTTATCGCGAGGATATTGGTCTGCTCGGCGAGTTCGTTAATCATCTCGGTGATGCTTCCAATCAGCTGGGACTTCTTGCCGAGTTCGAGCACGTGAACGACGACGACATCGACCTGGGTCTTGATGCCGGCGATTGATTGGGTGGTGCGTTGCACGGTTTCGTCGCCGCGGCTGGCCGTCAGCGAGGTTTCCTGGGCGACTTTGGCGACGCGTTGCGCGTTTTCCGCGATCAGGCGCGAGGTGGAAAGTAGTTCGTTGATAGTGGTGGCGATTTCGTTGACTGCGGTCGCCTGCCCGGTCGAGCCCGACGACTGTAGATTAGCCGCGGCCTGCAACTCGCCGGACGAGCTTTGCAGAAGCGCCGCCGCCGAGCCGATCTGCCGGGTCAATGAACTTGTAAGATACCATCCGACCAGGCCGGTCAGCACAAAAGCCAGCAGCGATGCCGAAATTATCGTCGTCTCAGAGAGATTGGCACTGAAGTCAGAGCGGGTCTTTTCGACCCGCAACGAATTTCTTTCCTCGTCATCCATTGCGACGACGATTTGCCCTATGTTGTCCATGAAGGCCTTTCCCTGCCCGGCCGACACCACCTTGAGCGCCGAGTCCAGACCCTCGGTGCGTCGCAGATCAATCGTCTGCTTCAGCTCCGCCATCTTGGACTGAATCAGCGGCAACACCTGCTCGAGGCGACGTGCCTGAATCGGATTGTCAACGGTCATGTCGCGCAGTTGTCTTATGACCCCGTCTATTGAAGTGCTGGCCAAGCGGTAAGGCTCGAGATAGGTGTCATTGCCGGTTAGCAGGTAGCCGCGTTGGCCAGTTTCGGCGTCCTTAAGGTTCGACGTGAGCTCGGAGAGCTGATCGATTACCTCATAGGTCTGTCCCATCTTATGAGTGGTGCTCCAGATTCCCGCGATACTGAAGTATCCGACCGTCGCCACGACTAGCAGCATGACTAACGAAACGGTGAACCCAAGCGCGATCAAAACGCCGAACGACCTTGATCGATTCATCCTGCCGACTGCCTCCGGTTGTGTTGCCCGCGTTGGGAAAGCATAGGTCGTGCCGCGGATTGGGGTAGTTATCGTCGCTTCGAACGTGAATTAACCGCAGATAGCCCAGAAATTCGCGACATTTAATTGGCGAATGCCACAAATCGGTCACCGCGCGGAAGACAACTATGTCCCGCGCAGCACGCCTTATTCGCTGCTAGCGCGCCCTGAAAGCATTCATAGCTAGTCAATTTCCAACCTGCTCACTCAGTTTGCTTGGAGCGGAAATTGCACCCATCCCGCGAAGGACTAACTGCGTGTTGAATTGACGACGATTGCAATCGGAGCGAACTCATCTACCACGCGGTTAGCGGTGGTGCTGGTGAGATCGGGCAATCTGTTCTGCGCGCTGCCGCTCGCCAGCGTAATCGAGACTCTGCGCAGCCCACCGGTGACGGCTATCGCCGGGGCGCCCGAATGGGTGCAGGGAGTGGCGGTGATTCGCGGCGCCACGGTCGTGATAGTCGATCTTGGAATTCTGCTTGGATCGGGCTCGGCCGATGTTAAGCAGGCGCGGGTGGTTACGCTGCGGGTCGGTGACCGGGTTATAGGTCTCGCGGTCGAGTCGATAGTCGGCGTGCGAGAATTCGATCGCACTACCCTTTCCGAGGTTCCTCCGCTGCTGCTGCAAGCTCATCCCGAAGTACTGACCGCCATCGGGCTGCTCGACGGCGAACTGATGCAGGTGCTCGACGGATCGCTGATCATCCCGGAGGAAGAACTGGGCCGGCTGGAGAATTCACGATGAGGGGTAAGCCGGATATTGGCGACGCGAAAGTGGCGCGGTTTGCGGAATTGATCGAAAAACGGCTCGGCCTTCAGTACTTAGGCTCATCGCTCGACGAGCTGCGGGCGATCGTGGCGGCGCGGATGCGCGTGCTGCAATGCCGCAGCTTTGAGTCCTACATGGAGCTTCTCAAGTCGAATATGGCGTCGCACGATGAGCTGCGCGAACTCGCCTCGGAGCTTACCATCGGCGAGACCTATTTCTTCCGCAGCCCCGAGCAGCTCAGGGTATTTTCCGAGGTCGCCTTGCCACGGCTGACCCGCATCGATCGCGCCCGGCCGATCCGGATTCTGTCCGCCGGATGCTCGACCGGCGAAGAGCCCTACACGCTGGCGATGACGCTGCGGGAGCTAGGCCCGTTGGCGCCCGTCGATGTCTCGATTCTCGGCATCGATATCAATCCGGAAGCTTTGGCCAAGGCGCGCCGCGGACGCTATTCGTCGTGGGCGATGCGCGCGACGCCGCCGGAATGCGTCGAGAAATATTTTCAGCTCGAGCGTAGCCAGTTTGCCTTGGATGAACGCGTGCAGGCGATGGTGCAATTCGAGGAACGCAGTCTGGTAGTCGAAGACGATCAGTTCTGGCGGCCGCATCGTTTCGACATCGTCTTTTGCCGCAACGTGATTATGTATCTGTCGGCGCGGGTGGTGCGCGAATTGATCGCGCGGTTTGCCCGCGTGCTCGCACCCGACGGATTTCTTTTTCTGAGCCACGCCGAGCCGCTGCGAGGAATCTCGCAGGCGTTTCATGTGGAGTATGCGGAGGGCGCCTTCTACTACACGTTGCGCAACGCCGGCGGACTATCCACCGCGCAGAGCCCAGGCACAGCGCCGGCAAGTCAGCGCAAAAATGTGTTCCGGCCGCCGATACGCTCGGTTGCGCGCGGCCACCTGACCAACTCAGTCCCTCATGCCTTCTCAGTCCGTTCAGGCTCGAGCGAGCGCTCGACCTTGACCGCGAGCTTCCCAGTCGCAGCTCCCGCAGTCGCCGAATCGGCTCCGCCCATTCCCGACGAAGTGAGCCCGGCCGGAAAGGGCGCGCGCCTGAGCCTTGGCGCGGCCCTTATGAAGGCGGAACAGTACGACGAGGCCCTGGCTACCCTGGAGACGCTGGCGCCGGGGGACCGCCTCGACCCCGACGTGCTTCTGCTGAAGGCAATTGTCCAGGTGGAGCGCGGGAAGCTCGATGAGGCGGCGGAGCTCTGCGCCATGTTGCTGTCGCTGGACGGCCTCAATGCGGCGGCGCATTACCTGACCGCCCTATGCCACGAGCACGGGGGCCGGCGCGCATCGGCGATCGACAGCTACCGGGTCGGAGTTTACCTCGACCCGGCGTTCGCGATGCCGCATTTGCGGCTGGGCCTCATGTTCAGGCGCGAGGGCGACCTGCCGGGTGCGCGGCGCGAGCTTCAGAATGCGTCGATGCTGCTTGCTCAAGAAGATCCTGCCCGCGTGCTGCTGTTCGGCGGCGGCTTCAGCCGCAGCACTCTAATCGAACTGTGTGATTCCGAATTGCGGCTGTGTGAGGGATCGACTTGATCGAAACCGACGTCGCATTGAAGTTCGAGGACCTGAAGCGCTCGTTTGACCTGAGCTTCCAGCAACCGCTGGTCGAGCGCGGTCAGGAACTGGTGCATCTGTTGATCGTGCGAATCGGCGCCTCCCGGTTCGCGCTGAAGGTGGCCGATCTCGCCGGACTCGCCCGCGCCCAGACCGTGGTGCCGATTCCCGGCGCGGATTCCGGACTGCTGGGCCTCGCCGGGCTGAAGGGCCGGATGGTCGCGGTCCACAGCCTTGCCGCAATGATCGGCTGCCCAACATTGAGCACCGAGCAGAATCGATGGATGGTGCTATGCCGCCGCGAGAAGGAGATTGCACTCGCGTTCACCGCGGTGACGGGCACCATGATGGTCCCGCGCGCGGAGCTCAGCCCGGTCAGCCCCGGGGCGCCGCCGCATGCGACCGACGCAGTAGGCTCCGGCGCGGCACAACTGTGGCTGCTGGACGTGGGATCAATCGCCGAGACAATCGTCAAAAAGACCGCAGCGCCAACTTCCGGAGAAACCGCCTGACCGGATAACGACTCATGGCCGACGAAAATCTCTACCAGTATTTCAAGATCGAAGCGCGTGAGATCGTTTCTGATCTCAGCCGCGATATCCTCGGGCTTGAAAGGGGCGACGCCGGCGCGGAACCGGTGGCGCGGCTGCTGCGTCAGGCGCATACGCTTAAGGGCGCGGCGCGCGTCGTCCGATTGCCCCGTATCGCCGAGATAGCGCATGCGATGGAGGACGCGTTGGCGCCCCATCGCGGCTCTCTGGAAGCGGTCAGCAAGGAAGAGATCCATCGGCTGCTCGAGCAAGTCGATACAATTTCCTCTCAGATAAGCGCACTTGACCCGCCGGCGCCGGCTGGCGCGCCATCGCGTCCGGCGACGCTCGAGCCGTTCGAGCGCGTCCGCGTCGGCGTGGCCGAGATGGACGCGCTGCTGAGTGGCGTCTCCGAAACCGCGGTACAGCTCGATGGCATTCGCCGCAGTATAGAAGTAGTCAGGGAGGTCGAAGATCGGCTGTCAGCCCTTCAACAACAGTTAACCGACGCCAAACCCGGACTGCGCCTGCATGAAACCGTTGAGGAAATGAGACTGGCGCTCCAGCATGCGCGCCAGGGCCTTGGGATGCGGGCCGATAGCACCGAGCGCGAGGTCGCTGAAGTCCGCGGGAATATCGACCGGCTGCGGCTGCTGCCCACCAGCCTGCTCTTCCCCGCTTTGGAGCGGGCGGCCCGAGACGCCGCCGAGATGCTTGGGAAGCAGGTCGTCTTCCACACCTTTGGCCGCGAGCAGCGCCTTGAAAGTCACGTGCTCTCGGCTATCGGAGAAGCCCTGGCACATCTGGTGCGCAATGCGGTCGCGCACGGCATCGAAAGTTCGCAAGAGCGCCTCGCGCGCGGCAAACCCGCTTGCGGCGAGGTCAGCCTCAAAATCGAACGGCGTGCCGATCGAATTCTGTTCACTTGCTCCGACGACGGCGGCGGTATCGACGTTGACGCGGTTCGCCGCGCCGCGGTCGAGCGGGGAGTTGTAACCGCTGACGACGCAGCCGCCCTCTCTAACGCAGACACACTCGAACTTATTTTCAGTCCCGCGGTGACCACCAGCGCCTCGCTCAACGAAGTGGCCGGTCGCGGAATCGGGCTCGAAGTGGTTCGCGAGGTCGCCAACCGGTTCAAAGGCCGGGTCGGAGTCATCACTGACGTGCGAATCGGCACCAGCGTCCAAATCGAAGTTCCGGTCTCGCTCTCGTCGGTCCGGGCGATCTTGTTGGCCGCCGGCGATTTGCTCATCTGGATTCCATTGGACGCAGTACATTCCGCGTTGCGACTCGCCGCCGATGCGATCGTGTCGCTGGCTGGCCGCTCCTCATTGATCTTTGAAGGCCGCGCGATTCCATTTATCCGGCTCGCCGAAACAATGGGGCGGCCGCTTGCGTCCGGCGCCGATTCGCTCCCGCATCTGGCGGCAATTGTTCAAGCGGGCTCTGAGCTGCTCGCGGTCGGAGTGGACCACGTGATCCATGCAAGCGAAGTGATAGTGCATCCCCTGCCGGCCTCCGCGGGCCGTGTAGCAATGCTGGCCGGGGCAGTATTCGACTCGCAGGGAAATCCGCAACTCGTGCTGAATCCAGACGCGCTGTTGAAAGCAGCCGAAGCGGTCTCGTCACAACCGATGCCGCCGGCCGCACCCGCTCCGCACGTTCTGGTTATCGATGATTCGCTGACTAGCCGCGTGCTGCTGAAGAGCATCTTGGAGACGGGCGGCTTCAAGGTCGATCTTGCGGTCAGCGGCGAGGACGCGATGTCGAAGGCCCGCGAGCGCCGCTACAGTCTCTTCGTTTGCGACGTCGAGATGCCCGGCATGAACGGCTTCGAGTTCGTTTCGCGCACTCGCGAATACGACTACCTGCTCGGCATCCCTTCGATCCTGGTTACTACCCGCGGCGGCGCTGAAGACCGCAGGCGCGGGGCCAAGGCCGGTGCCCGCGCATACATAGTGAAGGGCGAGTTCAGCAAAGACTCGCTGCTTGAAACCGTTCGCAGCCTGGTGGGCTAGTGATGGCAACAATTAGAGTACTGGTCGCAGACGATTCGATGACGGTGCGCCGGCGCCTGGTGCAGACCCTGGCCGCCGATCCCGCGCTCGAAGTTATCGCGGAGGCCAGCGACGGCCGTTCCGCGACTGAATTATGCCGGCGGCTGCGTCCCGACGTTATCACCATGGACGTGATGATGCCGGTGATGGACGGCGTCACCGCCACGGAATACATCATGGCCAACTGTCCCACCCCCATCCTGATGGTCTCGGCCTCATCCAATCGCAGCCAGTCCCTGCAGACCTTCGACGCGCTTGCGGCAGGAGCAATTGACGTGCTCGACAAGTCCACCGGAATCGCCCCCGCCGGCGAGTGGGAACGCGAATTTGTCGCGGCGGTGAAAATGGTTTCCCACATCAAGCCGATTAAGCGCTCGTCCGTCAATCGGCGCTCCCGAGTCCCTGGCGCAGCCGCGCCGGCAGGCAAAATTACTTCCCTTCCCGACCTCGAAAACGATGAACCTATGATAGTAGCGATCGGAGCGTCGATCGGCGGACCCTCTGCGATGGCGAAAATCCTGTCGCATATCCCGCGCGACTTTCCGCTGTCGATTTTGCTCGTCATCCACATCGCGCCGGAATTCTCTGACAGCCTGGTTCAATGGATCGCCAAGCTTTCGAACCTGAACGTCCGGATCGCAGTCGATGCGGAGCCGATACCACGGCCGGGTCGTGGCGAGATAATCATGCCGCCGCCCGACCGTCACCTGGCAGTCGGTCAAGGTTGTCTGCGAGTGACGAGTGCTCCGCAGCGCAATTTATGCCGCCCTTCGATTGATGAGTTGTTCGAGTCCGTCGCTCGGGAATGCGGCCCGCAAGCGATCGCCTGCCTGTTGACTGGCATGGGCAAAGACGGGGCTGCTGGCCTGCTCGCTATTAGGCAGAAGGGCGGTCAGACGATCGCGCAGGACGAAGCCAGCTCGACCGTGTTCGGGATGCCGCGTGAGGCCATCGCTCTGAATGCCGCACAGATCGTTGCTCCCCTTGCCGACGTTGCCGGCACCCTCTGCCAGATGGCGCGACGATGCCTTGGAGACACAGCATACTCATGAGTTCCAGCATACTGGTCGTTGACGACAGCTTGACCGTCCGAATGGATCTGAAAACGGCCTTCGACGCCGGCGGTTACGAATGCACCCTTGCCGCCACGCTGGCCGATGGCCGCGCCGCCTTGCGCAAAAAACTTTTCGATTTGATCGTGCTCGACGTCCAGTTGCCCGACGGCGACGGCGTAGCATTCCTGTCCGAGTTGAAAGCTACCGTTGAGACCCGCGCGATTCCGGTCATCCTGCTCTCGCTCGAAGCGGACGTGCGCGCCCGGGTCCGGGGACTCACGACCGGCGCCGATGAATACGTCGGCAAACCATATGACAAGGGTTATCTGCTGAGATGTACCAACGAACTGATAAGCAATCGACGCTCGAACGCCGCGGTCCATCAACTCCCCAACTTGCTCGTCATCGATCCAAGTGAAGTCTTTCGGAATTGGCTCAAGCAACTGGTTGAACCTAACGGATACCGTCTCGTCGAGGGCCAGAGTGGTGCCCAGGGATTGCGGCTGACGGCGGAGATTCAGCCCGCCGCGATTGTGGTTGACGGTCAGATGGCCAATATCGACGGTCTGACCTTCATCAGCAGAATCAAGTCCAATACCGTGCTGCGCGAGATTCCCTGCGTCTTCTTCACAGACTCCGACGATCCCGACACTGAGATCCGGGCGCTCGACGCGGGGGCCGACGCGTTTATGCGCAAGCGCGAGGACCCGGCGATGCTCCTGGTTCGGCTCCGTGCGCTGACTCACTCGCGCGAGGCGATGCGCGCGACCGACGGCGCAAAGAGTCTGTTCGGCAACAAGAAACTGCTCGGCATCGGCGGTAACTCATCGTATTTGCTCGAGCTGGCGACTGCGCTGCTCAGCGACGATTACGAAATGGCGATTGCGCAATCAGTCGCCGAGGCGCTGGAACTGCTGGTAGTCCGCCGCGCCGATTGCATACTGGTCGAAAGCTCGTCGGCCGATCCGGCATTCTTCAGACAAGTACGGGATTCGCCCGACTGGCGGACGATCCCGCTGATCATTCTCACCGACGATACCACCAGCGCGACGGTCCGCGAGGCGCTAACTGCCGGGGTTGACGACTTTGTTCTGAAGTCCGCCGACTTTGCGATCGCCATCGCGCAGTTGCGCAACCTGTTGCGGCGCAAACAGGTCGCCGATCGCAACCGTCAAGCTCGTGAAGTTCAACTGCGCGATGAAACCAGGTCCGCCGCCGCCGAAGCCCTGGTCATGGGACAGCTCGCCGAGACTCGCGCGCGCCTTCTCGCGGAACTCGAAGCCAAGAACACGGAGCTGGTAACCGCGCGCGAGGCAGCGCTCGATGCCTTGAGAATCAAGTCCGAGTTCATGACCAACATGAGCCACGAAATTCGCACGCCGCTCAACGGCATAATCGGGTTTGCGGAATTGCTGCTCGAATCGGAGCTGACCCCCGACCAAACGGAATTCGCCCGCACAGTCTCTGAGAGTGGCAATCTGCTGCTCGGCATCGTCAACGACATCCTCGACTTCTCCAAGCTCGATGAAGGCAAGGTGATTTTCGAACGGATCGATTTCGAGCTGGCTGAGGTGCTCGAGAGCACGATCGAACTGTTCGGCAAAGAAGCCCACCGCAAGGGTCTCGAATTGATGCTCGAGTATGGCAGAAGAGCGTCAAGGACAATTTCAGGCGATCCGCTCCGTCTGCGCCAGATCCTGAACAACCTGCTCGGTAACGCTCTGAAATTCACCCACGCTGGTGAAGTGATCCTGCGGGTTTACGCATCGGCTGAAACCGCCGATGAAGTCAGTTTTAAGTTCAAGGTTCGCGATACCGGGATTGGCATACCGCAGGCGGTGCAGGCGGGGCTTTTCGATGCTTTCTCTCAAGCCGACGCGTCAACCACCCGCAAGTATGGTGGGACGGGTCTGGGACTGACGATTTCAAAGAGACTGGCAGAAGGCATGCACGGGAAAATTGAAATCGAAAGTGAGTTGGGAAAGGGTTCGACCTTCTCTTTTACGGCGAGCTTCGAACGGCCGGCTGCGCCCCCGGCTCGAGAGCCCAAAGACGAGCAACTGGCGGGCATGCGTGCGCTGGTCGTCGATGACAATGCAACCAACTGCGCGGTTGTCTCGAACACCTTGAAATCATGGGGCTTGCTCCTCGAAACCGCATCGAGCGGGGACCTGGCGCTGGCCGCGATGCGCCGCGGCACCGCTGAAAATCGGCCCTACCGCATAGCGATTATAGATGCCGAGATGCCCGGGATGGACGGTTCCGCGCTCGCTCGCGCGATAAAGTCCGATCCGGCGCTTTCGAAAACGCGACTCCTGTTGATGAGCCCGGTCGGTGACAGCGCCGAGGCGGCGGCTTGCCGGCGCAAGGACTTCGATGGATGGCTGACCAAGCCGGTGCGGCCGTCGCATCTGCATCAGCGCCTCATCGCACTACTTGAATCGGGACTATCCGGGAACGAAACGTCCACTCCCGAACCGGAATCCTTCTCGTGCCAGGACGGCGGTCCCGCGCTTGATGCAGCGTCTGACCCCAAGCGCATCCTGGTGGTGGATGACAACCTCGTGAATTTGAAAGTGGCTGAAAAGCAACTTCAAAAGTTGGGTTATCGCGTCGATCTGGCCGGTGGTGGCAAGGCCGCGATTGAAGCGCTGTTCGGCACGCACTACACGGTGGTGCTGCTTGACTGCGAGATGCCCGAGATGGACGGGTACGCCACCGTCGCGGAAATTCGGCGGCTCGAAGGCGCCAATGGGCGCACGATGGTAATCGCGATGACGGCGCACGCCCTTGAGGGAGCGCGGCTACGATGCCTCAACGCCGGCATGGACGAATACGTCGCCAAGCCGGTGACCCTGAATGCTTTGACCGCAGTCCTCGAGCGCTGCGCGCTCATGGTCACGGAAGCGGTTACACACAAGCTGGCCGAGTGAGAATTGCCCGTATAGCCCGATCGAAACGTCAGGCGACGCGCTCTTCTCAGCTCCGCACACTGTGATGCGGATCGATGACGAATTTCTTCGGGATGCCGGAGTCGAACGCCTGGTAGGCCTCGGGCGCTTGTCCAAGCGAAATCAGCTCGACATTGACGGCCTTCGCAATCTTGATGCGATCGTGAAGGATCGCCATCATCAGGCCGCGGTTGTATTTCATCACGGGCGTCTGCCCCGTCGAAAAGGAATGCGACTTTGCCCAACCGAGTCCCAGCCGCATCGTGAGGTTGCCGCTCCTCGCAGCTGAGTCCTTGGCACCAGGATCTTCGGTGACATAAAGGCCGGGAATTCCGATCGCTCCTGCCGCGCGGGTCGCTTCCATCAGCTGGTTGAGTACGACCGCGGGCTCGTCCTTGCCGCCATGTCCCTTGGCCTCGAAACCTACGCAGTCGACGGCACAATCCACTTCCGGAACCCGCAGGATTTTCTCCAGCTGTTCGCCGATTGAGCCGCCTTGCGAGGGGTCTACCGTCTCGCAGCCGAACGAGCGGGCGTGTTCAAGTCGTGCGCGATTGAAATCCGCGACGATCACCACCGCCGCGCCGAGCAGGAACGCCGCCGATGCGGCCGCAAGTCCTACCGGTCCTGCGCCGGAGATGAGCACGGTCGATCCAGTGGTTACGCCTGCGCTGACGCATCCGTGATAGCCGGTCGGCAGAATGTCGCTGAGGCAGGTAAGGTCGGTGATTTTAGCGAGCGCCTGATCCTTGTCCGGGAACTTGAGCAGGTTCCAATCGGCGTATGGGACCATCACATATTCGGCCTGTCCTCCGACCCAACCGCCAAGATCGACGTAGCCGTAGGCGCCACCTGCCCGGCTCGGGTTCACATTGAGGCAGACGTCGGTGTGGCGCTCCTTGCAGTTGCGGCATCGTCCGCACGCGACGTTGAACGGCACCGAGACCAGGTCGCCCTTGCTGATGAATTCGACGCCGCTGCCGCATTCGATGACCTCGCCCGTAATCTCATGACCCAGGACCAGTCCGGCCGGCGCCGTAGTGCGTCCGCGCACCATGTGCTGATCGCTGCCGCAGATGTTGGTCGTGATCGGCTTGATGATGACGCCGTGGTCGATTTTCCTTCCCTGCGGCGTCTTCAATTCCGGGTAGTCGATGCTTTGTACCTCAACTTTGCCCGGCCCGAGATAAACCACTCCGTGATTGGAAGCCATGAGACCTTCTCCTTTCGTGATGCGGTGCGTTGGAATGACTTGCTTACAAGCCCGGATGGGGTTCCTTCAAATCCTCGGGAAACACGACGCAATCGCCTCCAGCCTGCCATCTCACTTTCAGCAAGGTGCGATCAAGGTTGCGGATGACCCTCACAATTGCCACCTGTTCGCTGGGAGCATGAAGCTCGCCGCTGCGTGGATCCCGAACTACTCTCCCAAGAGTTCCTGTAGTCATAACTGTCTTACCCCACGCTGGGATTGAATGTCGGACCATTCATCGATAGGGCGCGAAAAATCGGCGCACACTTTTGTGCGGACATTGAGCGTGACAGCTTCGCAGCAAGTGCGCGCTGCGGTCGCGGCGAGGACTCCGCATATGCGCCCAAATGACAAGTAAGCGTCACCTGGCTGACTGAATAGCCACTAATCGGTTTCTGTCATCAAATTTCGCGCGCGATGCCGCGGCATCGCAAGGTTCGCTAGATAACAACGGACGAACCGGCATTGTGCATAAGGATAAAGGAGGCGGCACTGCAGCTTGTGCCGTCCGATCTCACGCCTTTATCGACGAGACCCAAATTGCTGACGCTTTTATAATAGAGCTAGCTGCGAAATATGCCCCTTCGACGCCGCCGGAGGTATCTCCCGATGAGCGAAAGTCTCGACCGAAAAACTATCGGAAGCTTGATCCCTGCGATTTCCCGGCGAGACTTTATCAAAGGGGTCATCGTCGGCGGCGCGGCCGTCTCCTCGGCGGGCTATCTATTCCGTGCCTCGACTCTGCTGGCTCAATCCGGTGTAGCGGGTTCACGGCTGCTGACGATCAATGTCAACGGACAAAGTCGGCACGCCGACGTTATGAAGCAGGAGACGCTCGCATGGACGTTGCGCCATAAGCTGGGCCTGACCGGCACAAAATTGGGATGCGACCGCGCCGAATGCGGATCGTGCACGGTGCTGATCGACGACGTGCCTCAGTACGCGTGCTCGGTGCTCACGCATACCGTACGCAATCGGAAAGTTTTGACGATCGAAGGGCTGGCGAATGCCGACGGAAGTCTGCATCCCGTGCAACAGGGCGTCGTCGACGAACAAGGGTTCCAATGCGCGTTCTGCATGCCCGGTTTCATCATGGCATCGGTGGGATTCCTGAAAGCGAACCCCAATCCCACGCGGACTGAATTGGCCAATGGCGTCTCGGGCAACCTGTGCCGATGTCAGGACTACGACAAGATCCTCACCGCGCTGATGCGCGGGGCTGAAAACATGAGGAAGACCAGCAATGTCTGAAAAAAATGGCCCGAATCCCGCCCAGCCCGAGCGCGAGTACGGCATCGGGCGCAAGCTCATCGGCAAAGATTACGAAACCCCGGACTTGTACGCGAAGGTCACGGGACAAGCGAAATATGCCGAGGACTATCATGCCGATGGCATGCTGTTCTGCAAGCTGCTGCTGAGCCCGATGCCCCACGCCCGCGTAAAGCGTATCGACGCGCGCGCGGCTCTCGCGATGCCCGGGGTCAGGGCAATTCTTACGGCAGATGATCTTCCACCGCCGGCCGACAGCCTCACCGACAACGGCACGGTGATCAAAGCCAATCCGAAAAGCGAACGCGCACTCACGATGGAGCCGGTGTACCAGGGCGAGCCGATCCTCGCCGTCGCCGCGGTTGACGAACTCACGGCCGCCGACGCGATTGAGAGGATCCAGATTGATCTCGAGCCGCTTCCGTTCGTGCTCGATCCGCTCGAGACTCTGCGGCCGGGCGGGCCGAATCCGAGAGTCGATGGCAACATCTGGATCGCTCCTCCAGCGGCCGCACCCGGAGGTCCGCCAAGTCCTCCGCCAACTATCGGTGAACTGAAATGGACGGAGGCGGATTTCGCCAACGCCAAGGATGGTCAGTTGCCGATGGGCAAGACTCCCGACCAATGGTCTTATGGCGTCCTCGACGCGGGCTTCCAAAGTGCCGCGCTCATCCTCGACGAAACCTTTGTCACTCCAGATACGAGTCATCAGACACTCGAAACGCGCAGCGCGATGGCCTACTGGCAGAATGGCAAGGTCTACATGTACACGGGCACGCAGAGCACCGCGCAAACCGTGCCTGCAATCGCGAGATGGCTGAATATCGATCGCGCCAAGGTCGTGCTGATAAGCGAATACACCGGCGGCGGCTTTGGCAGCAAAGTCACAGCCGGCGTGTCGTTGGTAATTCCCGCGCTTCTATCGAAGAAGGCGAACGCGCCGGTGATGATGCGCATCAGCCGCGAGGAAGAGACCTTCATTGGACGCGCGCGTCCGAGTCTGATGGGCCGGATGAAGGTCGGGTTTCTCCAAGGAGGGACGGATCGTCGCGCTGGACATGTTCGTTATCTCGAACAACGGCCCCTACGACGCACAAGGCGATGTCCCCACATCCGGGCGTATCGTTTCACTCTTGTATCAACCGCAAGCCATGCGGTGGCGCGGCGCCACGATCCTGACTAACACTCCGCCCCGCAGCGCGCAGAGTTCACCGGGCGGCTTGCAGGGCATCATGATTATCGAACCGATCATCGCGAAGGCCGCGCGCAAACTCGGGCTCGACCAGGTGGCGATCAGACGCGTCAACTGTCCTGAAGGCAAGGCGCCATTCGGCGGACCGGTTGATGGAAATGGAACGCGACTGCATGCGACCAGCGCATTTCTCAAGGACGCCCTCGATCGTGGCGCCGAGCAGTTCAAATGGCAGGACAGAGTGGCCCGCACACCGAAACGGGTCGGCTCGAAGGTGCGCGGCGTCGGCGTCTCGCTCAGTTGTTTCGTCGGCGGCACGATCGGCTTCGACGGGCTTCTCATTATAAAGCCGGACGGTCGTGTCACCTTCCAGTCCGGAATCGGAAACCTGGGAACTGAATCGGTGATCGACGTGCATCGCGCAGGCGCGGAAGTTCTCGGTGTGCCATGGGAAAAGTGCGACGTCGTCTGGGGCAACACCGCCAACAACCTCCCGTTCACCTGCGTATCCGGCGGCAGCCAGACTACGCACGCAATGACGCGCGCCGCATATGCCACCGCGATGGACGCGAGGAAGAAGCTGCAGGAAATCGCGGCGAAGAGTCTCGGCGGCGGACCTGAGGATTACGAGGTCGCCAACGAGCGCGTCTTCCGCAAGGGCGACGGCCGCGGCATGACGTTGGCGGAAGCGGCGCAACGCGCGATTCAACTTGGCGGCATCTATGACGGCCACGAGTCGGCGCCCGACCTGCACAAACTGACTAAGGCGTCGGTCGCGGCAGTCGCGGGCCAAGGTCTGGTCGCGTCTGCGAAAGATAACTATCCGCGCGACGGCCAGACGTTCTCCTATGTCGCCAGCTTCGCCGAAGTCGAAGTCGATGTCGAAACCGGCAAATATGACATCGTCGATTTTCTCGCGTACGCCGACGTCGGCTCGGTGATCCATCCGCGCTCGCTCGGCGGCCAGGTGCTAGGCCGCTCGGTTCTCGGGATGGGTCATGCGATAGGCCAGAAGTGGGTGTACGACCCTCACTACGGCGCGATGCTTTCGACGCGGTTCTACCAGAGCAAGCCGCCAACGATCCTCGACGTGCCGGTGAACATGCAGTGGGCCGCGCTGGATATTCCCGACCCGGAAACTCCTGTCGGTGCGCGCGGCGTCGGCGAGCCTCCGGTCGGCGGTGGATGCGCCTCCATTTTGAATGCGCTGTCGGATGCGCTCGGAGACGAAATTTTTCGGCGCGCACCGGTCAACCTCGACACCATCCTGACCTCGCTCGAAGCTGGGCGGCCGATGCAGCATCCGCTGATGGCCTACATCTAAAAGGAGACAGTTATGGCTGTAATTCGAGACGTGATGCCGGCGTTCGAGCTGCTTCAGCCAGACTCAATTGCCGAGGCGCAGAGCCTGCTCGAACAGAACGGAAGCGACGGCTGGGTGCTGGCCGGAGGTCTCGACAGCTTCGACTGGCTCAAAGACCGTATCAAGCGACCGAAGACCGTGGTCGATCTAAGCGGAGTCGAGGAGCTTCGCGGAATTCGCACCACCAGCGACGGTATCGAAATCGGCGCGATGACCACGCTCACGGAAATCGCGCAGCATCCCGTCATTCGGGAGAAATACTCGATCCTCGCGCAGGCCGCGGAGCTGGTAGCTTCGCCGCAGATCCGGAACCAGGGCACTATCGGCGGCAACGTGTCGCAGGATACGCGATGCTGGTACTACCGCGCAGGCTGGCCCTGCTACCGCGCCGGCGGAAACATCTGCTATGCCGACACGCCCGAGGGCCGCAATCGTGAGCACGCGATTCTGCACGCGGATCGATGCGTCGCAGTAAATCCTTCCGACACGGCGCCAGCCCTGATCGCGCTCGACTCGAAATTCGTAATCAGCACGTCCAAAGGGCAACGCATCGTGGATGCTGAAGAATATTTTATCGGACCCGATATCGACATCACGCGGCTGCACATCCTGCAGCCTGGAGATTTGCTGACGGCTATTCGAATTCCGTCCACCTGGGCCAGTGCGAAGTTCTATTTTGAAAAAGTGCGCGACCGGAACGTGTGGGACTTTCCGCTCCTGAACGTCGCATCGGCCATGACGCTTTCCGGCGGCAGCATTCGGCAAATCCGCATCGCAGTGAACGCTGCCGCCGCTCGTCCGCTGCGCCTGAAGGATGTCGAAAGCGCAGTACGCGGTATGCCGCCGAACGCTGCCACCGGGGAGATAGCAGGGAAGCTGGCGGTCGAAGGCGCGGTCCCGCTTCAATTCAATGCCTACAAGATTCCGTTGATGAGAAACCTGGTGAAGCGTGCTATCGGCGGAGTGGAGCAAGCGACATGAGTTTCCTGCAATGGGCTATTGACCCGTGGGGACTTAGAGTTACCACACACATCGCATGGTTCCTGATCTGGGTGGCGGTGATCGCAGGGCTGGCATTCTTCATAGTTCATGCTACCTACCTGCGATACTTCGCCAAGCCGCGGCAGTTTGCGCCGGAAATTCCAGCGCCTGTCCCATCCGAGATACCAGCACGCGTGCCCCGGCATTCGCGAGTCGCGCGCATGTTCCATTGGATCATGGCAGCGTCGATGCTAACGCTGCTGTTCACCGCCTTCCTTCCGAGAGTCGGCGTCCAATTTAACTGGGTGACCTATCACTGGATCGCGGGCACCGTGCTGACCGCGTCGATTCTTTTTCACATCTTCCATGCTTCGTTCTGGCTGGACTTCTGGTCGATATGGCCCGACCGAATCGATATGACCGATGCCTACCACAGAGTTCTGCGTGCTATAGGACAGCCGGCGCCGCCGCCAAGGAAGTTCGCCAAGTACCCACTCGAAAATAAGCTCTATCATGGTGCGATCATCGTGGCCGGTTTCTGCGCGATCGGCACCGGCGTGTTCATGATGTTTCGCGTGCGCACGATTTTCTTTCCTCGCAACCCATACCTGTTCGGCGATATGACCTGGGGTATGATCTACGTGCTACACGGTCTGGCGGGTGTAGGACTGATCGCTTTGATCATGGTGCATATCTACTTCGGGATTCGCCCGGAGAAGCGACCGATCACGAAATCGATGGTTTACGGCTGGATGAGTCGCGAGTTCTATCTGGAAGAGCACGATCCCGACCGATGGCCAGTCAGCCGGTCGAATGTGGCGCCACAGCAGTTCACCCAATCGAAGAGCGAGGACTAAGTGATGTCCGCAGAAATCCTGGAGCACGGCAACACTGTCGAAGAATGCTACGAATTCATGCTGGCCTACGCCGCGCAAGGACGTCCGAGCGATCAGGGAAGCAAGTCGGGCCTGCAGATTCGCGAATTTCTGCAGCGTGCTGCAACTGCTATAGCAGCCCTGGCCGAAGGATGTTCGAAGGTTGTGAAAGACAAAGGTCTCGAGCCGGCCGAAAAATATAGCGCTTTCATCGCCGTGCTCGATCGCGACGCGCGAGACTCGCTGGCAGCTATCGATCTGGTGCTCGCCCAGCCCTCCATCAGCTCGCAACTAGTCGACAATCTGAACGCCTCTGTTCACCTCCGCGCCCTGCTCACGGATATGTTCCTGATAAGCGACATCCTAAGGTCGCAACTCAAACTCTTGCCAATCGGTTAGCATCTGGCGCAGAAAGCGCCTGTCGGTACTGCAAACCTAATCCGAGGGTGACGAGACAGTCGGACTGTGTTGACAACGGTTGTCAAACAATGGCGATACGATTGTTCTTAATGACTCAGTTGTGTCCTATGCTCGAGACGTCAACGAATTCAAAGGCGGGCGCGACCTAAACAACCCGAACGGGAGGCAACCTCAATGTTCAAAAGTCGATTCATTCGCAATGCCAGTGGCCTCGTAGCGGGTCGGATTGACGAAGACGACCATGGCTCACGAGCGTACGACGCAGGAGGCACATTCGTAGGGCGCTACAATCGTTTCTCGGATCAAACTTCCGACAGTAACGGACGAATCTTCACGGCCAGCGGTGACGCGCTGACGGCGCTGATATTCGGAAAACAGCGTAAGCGTTGATCAGGAACGCAGCGCGGATCCGCATACGCGTGGTGCCCTTTGGCGATTCGAACAGCTGAGACATCGCAAGGTCTTGAGCGCCTATCCAGTGCTAAACTTCATACAAGGTTATGTGGGTGAATCGTGACAATACTAAACACGTGACCCAATGCCCAGCCGAATCGTCCGCTAATCTTCGCCTCGTCCAATGACCGATCATGGACAAGCGTGACCTGGAATGAGTTGTATGCCGGGCGAAGAACAATAGCGACGTCTAGAAATTCGAGAAAACGTCTCCTTATCGGATAATAGCTTTTGTAAAAGGCTTCCTTAGCGCTAAATAACAACTTTGCCGCATCACCACCGACTTCGGCACTCCATGGTGCCAAGTACTTGAGCTCTGAAGGCACGCATATACGAGCAACCATATCGCTAGGCAATGCCCCTTCTTCCTCGACATCAACTCCCAGACCTAGCACGTATGCTTCACTCGCTACTGCCGCAAAAGCGATTTGGCTTGTATGTGAAATGCTTCCGATGGCACCCCGAGGCCAGATAGGCGTCCGATCAGGACTTGCCAACAAAGGCCTGAGTGGCAATCCAAGACGACGCATCGCACTATGCGCTGCCCGGCGTCCGGCAGCGAACTCTCTGCGGCGCTTGGCGACCGCCTTGTTGACAATATTCATCTCTTCAACAAATGGCACTCGGTCGTCCGTCACGTTGCAAACCTCGCCCTCAGCGTGTAACGGCAGCAAGTGGCGCAACAATGGCAGTACCGTAGATGAGAGTGACGCGTTACCGCGAACCGCTTCCGCGAAGGCCCCTGTATGGCTTGCCATTTTGTCAGTCTCCTATGCTCGCGGGCTTGGTGTCGCGGGCCGGACGGATTGCCCTCCTCAAGGTCTCACCGCGACTTTGAGATTCAGACATCAACCCAGGAGCAGAGAAAATACCAATCACTTCTGTTGCCTTGCAGGTTTCATGGTCTTCTGTTGCGAGCGCTCTTCCAACAACCAGCGGTCAAGCGAGGCCTTACTAATCCTCCAGGTATTCCCAACCTTGAATCCGGGAATAACGCCGCGCTGGACAAAGCGATAAACAGTCACGGAATGCATCCGCAGTATTTCGGCAACCTCGGGGACGGTAAGAAGGGTCCGAAGTTCCGTATTCCTGATAGCGATCCGTTTCACACCATCGCACCCTCTCGATTTCGGGTGGCAGATTTCCTGAAAACTGCATTTCGCGGAAAATTCACCGCTGAGCAGAAGTAATTTCTTTCAGATTCTTCGACGGTGCCTGTTCGAGACTAGCGTCGAATGCTGAAAATGCTGTGAATTTGGCCCTGGCTCTGGAAGCCTAATCGGGGGTCCGAACCGGGATGACGATGCGAACGAACGACAGTGACCGCTCAGCTCCGTCGCGGTTAAACTGCCGGAAGGCGATACCGAACGGCAGGTCTATCTAGTTGTCTACTTTCTACTCAATTCGAAGGCCGGTGCCGCGGAGAAAATTGCGGCGCATTTGTATGACCACGATGCGAGAAAATCGAGCACTCCGGGAGCTTTCCTCGAGAGAGCGCGCACAAGGATAGCGTCCAACTGTCTTCTCCTCGGCCGCCAGCAAATTCTTGTTCTTTCGAGCCCTGCGCCGCTCGCAGCTATCGTTCAGTTCGATCCTGGCGCCGCGACGGCGGCAACTACGCGATTGGCCCAGCCCGGGCGAAGCAAGGGCCCACTACGAAAGTTTGGCACAAAATACTACCGCTGGTATTTGCATTCATCATTTTGTAGCTATTTGAAACTAACCGTTCCATCCAGTACGCCGGACGCAACTTTTTGAATTGCTCAGCCCACTCCACGCGCAGCGTACCCAACAACGCGATTTCCGGAACTACTTCCGGAGCGGCCTGCCGGCGCCAAGCTCGACGCTGCCGGCGAAGAGACTGCTTCAAGGCGAGAAGCTGGCTTCTTGCGACTGCCGCTGTTGTCAATATAGTTCCAGTTCTTCAGCAGAACGTATTGTTTTCCTCGCCGTCCAAGCAGCTTGGATTCAACCATCTGGGCTATCATCCTGCTCACCATTGGCCGCGAGCAACCGATCATCTCGGCTAGATCCTCGTGGAAGACTTCCGGAATCAGGATTATCCCCTCCGAGTCCTGTACGCCGGCTCGCTTCCCCAAATCACTCAGTACGATCGTCAGCCGGTCCCAGAACGGAAGGCCCAACAGAGTAGTAAAGAAGCGGAGGTTCTCTGACCAGAAGGTGTTCAGCGATACCAAAATCGAGATCAGATTCTCCGGCGAAAGCTCCGCCAGCAGGCGCGCTACATGATCGCGGTTCAAAAGCGCCAATGTACATTTGGTCGCAGCCTGGACTTCGAACAGGCGCGCGTTACGGCCTTTCTCGTCGAGGTAGTCAGAGTAGCCGATGATCTCGCCCGGTCCGGCCAGCCGCACCAACGTTCGATTCCCATCACCCACCGGACAGTACACCTTTACATACCCGCTGAGGATGGATGCGACCATACCGTCGGTGTTGCCCTCGCAGAACGCCAACGCGCCCTTCTCAAATGCGACCGCCATGTGGCGTTCAATCAGTTCATCGATCAAATTGAGCGGCAGGTTCAATTGGCTGAGGCTCGTCCGAAGTGTGGTAAATGCTTCTTCGTGTTGACGACCTAAATTCGTTTTCATTTTAGCCCTCCTGGTGGTGATTGAAGCGGGTTTGTGGTTCCTGTCGCTTTCGCTGTTTTTGTTAGGTACGCGGATTTTGGGTAATAAATTAAAGAATTGGCTGTTCTGTTCCTTTCTCCTGTTGATAACCGACTCGTCAATTGTTGATAACTGGCTTCTTCAAGCAACAATTTCGCGAGTAGAGACAGATAAGCACAATGGCGCACTTATTGCGCCAGAATTTGCGCGTCAATCTGCACATCGAAGGGAAATTGCTCAGTGACTGCTGACTTAAGCCTTGAAACCGTTTAGCATATCATTGAAAGGCCCTTAGTTTCTGAGCTAACCCTTGAGACCGTTTAGCATACAATTGAAAGGCTTTCAGCTTCACGTTAATCTTCAATTATCAATTTGGAGCTTACAATCAATAATTAATAACTTAACTGCATTCTTAAATTGACGCTAGCCTTCAAGAAGCACTTATCCGCTACTTTTTGGCGTAAGATAAGGGTTGCTGTCTAATTGTAGGATGTGGTTACAATGTGCTACTAGGGTTGCAGACGAGTCCATCAACCAGTCTTCGGGCATGGTCAGGAGTCCCACATCTGCATTAGGGGGACAGAGAATAGGTGCGACCGTCGCCAGCTATGAAGAGACAGCAACATCTGCTTCCAGTCGGTTCCGGCCGCGGCAAATCGAACTAAAAGTAAAGCAACGCTATATCGGCAAGGATCCACAATCCTACCGCTAGTAGAAGAGGTCGATCGTGAAGTAGAGCGCTGGCGGGGTCGCCACCTTCGTTGTGCTCGTCGATTAGGTATAGATAGCGCAAAATACCGAAGGCGACGAAGGGCACCGTCAGGTAGAGATGTCGAGTGCCGAGCTTCGCTTCAACTTCGGCCGATCCGCTGTAAATCATGTAGCTGACCAGCGCCGCACCGGCGACGATCGATATCATCTGATCGACCAAACGGACACTGTATTCGGCGAGCGCGCTCCGATGTGCAATGGCGTCGTCGCCCAGCGCGATCAGCTCGTGGCGTCGGCGCGCCAACACCAGGAACATCGCCAGCACGAACGTGATGAAGATGAGCCAGGGGGATACTTCGACGTTGATCGCGACGCCGCCGGCGAATGCGCGCAGCACGAATCCGATCGCAACTGCGACAATGTCGAGTATCACCTGGTGCTTGGCCCAGAGTGAATAAAAGAGTTGAAGCGCTGCGTACAGCACGGCGATCCCCAGGAAAGCGCGGCCCAGAACGATGCTCAGCGCGATCGCGATAGTGGCGAAAGTCAGGGCGGCTCTGGTCGCGGTTGCAACGGAGAGGTCGCCGCGGGCGAGAGGACGGTCGCACTTTTCGGGATTCAGCCGATCAGCATCACGGTCAGCGATATCGTTGAGAACGTAACCGGCACTCGAGAGGGCGCAAAACGCTACGAATGCAATGACCGCCAGCACCACATCGGTCACCTCGAACAGCCGCTGGCCGAAGACCAGTGGCGCGAGCACCAACGCGTTCTTGAGCCATTGATGCGGCCGGGCCAGGCGTATGACGGCGGGCCAGCCGCTGGAGTGCTGACTGATTTCCAGTTTTGGCGCTGCACTCATCGAATTCCTCAATGCGGGTTCCGTTTTCGGATTCCGCGATCAGCACGATTTGGACAGATTGAAACGTTTCAGAGAGGGCCGAAGATAGATACTGCATATTAACTGAAAACCGACGAATGGGAGTCGAAAATAACGGGTCTCTTCTTGAACTTCGAGCGAGCACTTTTCCGAGGTCAGATGTAGCGCAGAAATACTTACGTTTTGTGATTTGTCGGTCGGATTTATGAGTCACTATCAGGTACGGATTGGGAGGCTCCGTCGTCGCGGAGGGTTCGGACCAAGGTCGGTCGAGCCCATTCATGTTTTAACTGCGATTTGAAGGGTCCTATCGCCACTAAGAGAGCGCAAAATGAAAGACCTCGTCATGGGATTCTCGACCAATCAGGATCAGCATAGTCTGAGGTTATTCTGTGATTCTCTGCGCAAGGTCTATTCGCCCGAACAGTGCGATTTAGTAATCATAACCAATCGTTACGAAGAGTATTTCTCTGCCTTGGCCCGCGATGGTGTCTACTTCATAGGCACCACCAACACATATCCAGGCACAACCAATCTCATCGGCAAGGCGTTCAAAAGGATCGTTCTAGGTGGTATGCGTGTTGCCAGCCGAGTTAAGCTGCTGGCCGAGTCGGTCCCGGAGATCGTCGCTGCGTATCCGGTCGTGCTCGAAACCTGGCTGCTTCCGCAGTTCGTACGCTGGATAGCTTACGAGCGTTTTTTAACCCTGAACCGCGGGTACCGACAAGTGTTTCTTTCGGACGTAAGGGACGTGGTCTTTCAGGCGCCGCTGTTTGATCAGGAACCCGAAGACCGGGTGACCCTGTTCGGGCAAGATGAGACATACGGCAACCCCGGTTGTGATACGCAATGGTATCGCGATGCCTGGGGCGCGGAAGCATTGGCAAAGGTGATTGGTAAGCAGGCCGTCTGTATCGGAACGATTCTTGGGCCACAGGCTAAAGTTCTGTCGATGGTGAGTGAGTTCTGCGCCTTCTACCGGCGGCATCCGTTCGGCGGAGTCGAGCAGTGCATTTTCAACTACATGCTGCATAACGATCTGATGCGGACGCCATATCGAGTAATCGAGAATGTCAGGGGGCCAGTTGCGACCCTGGCCAATGATGTTGCGCATGATGCCACCGAGATCCGTGATGGCTATGTCCGACGTGCGATCGACGGATCGATCATTCCGGCGGTGCATATGTATGATCGCTGGCCCGACACCAAAGCTCTGTATGCACAATAGTCGATGAAGACTATTTGGAAGCGCGTCGCCTCCTCACTCGCGATGATCTTCCTACTTGGCGTCATCGCGTTCGTGTTCACCAACCTGCTTCTGACCCGTCAGCCGGGCGCACATCCGCAATTCGCTTATGCGGCAGGTCCGACGCTCACCGCGCAAGTAAGTTTCGAAGCCTTTCGTAACCGGCGTCTATCGATTCGGCATAAACACAGGCGCGAACGACAACATCGGTCCAGGCGACTTCATGGCCAATATGTTCGACAACCCTGGCTTCGAGCCGATTACCGAATCACACCTGATAATCGTCGGCAGTGGCGCGACCAGCAGCTCCTTCACTGATACCTCTGACCCTTCGCTGGGTGGTGGCTATGCACCGACAAAGTATCCCACTGGTTTCTGGAACGGCGGCAAAGCTTCAGTGAGAACTGGTGCTGCTGCCGGCGATCAGTTTACCATCACCAGTTACACCTCGAACGGCTCTTACACCTTCGGAAGCTGTCAGGATGCGACAGGCAATCCCATCAGTTGCCCGACGCTGGCCGCAGGAGTCGGGGTAGCTGAAGTTCAGACCGGCCCGACGTTGTTCGGCGGGATGCAGGGCGTCGTTCTACCGCGTGGCCAATTGGTCCACTCAGCGATGCCAATTGCAACTATTCGACCAGCCAGGTGTACGACGGCAATGGCTCGCTGGAGTGCGGCGTCGCCGATGGCGGAAGTCACACCGTCCATTACAGCTGGGATTATACGCAATCGGTCGGCGGAGTGTGCTCCAGCGACAACGTGACACCCTGCACCGTAGCCAAGGAGAACATCGACTGCGGCGGCGGAGACACTTGCCTGATAGCGCCGGAAATGGGGCCGTGGCATCCGGTCAAAGGCGCGTTTGAGATCGCTTTCTATGCGCTGGGCAGCAACACCTCGACCGGCACGCCCCAGGTGACAGTTGCACTGGCCAGAACTGGTGGAACCAACGTCAGTCATACCTTTGCGCTTGACCAACGATGGCAACTGGCATCAGTACGTTTACGCCTTTACCGGCACTGATACGGCGTGGACTGGCGGGTCGAAGACGAACAACAACTGATCTTCAGCTTGACCACCACCAACAACACGGCCGAAAGCGGCGCGGCCATCTATATCGACGATGCTTATCTGGGCAAGCCAGGAGCTTCGACTACCGGATTTCGCAGCGAGTTTGTCAGCTACGATGCAAGCGATCAATCCCGGGCTCGATCCGACTGATGGAAGGCGGCACGATGGCTGCCACGTCGCGTCACTCTTGAAGGTATTAGTGGCTGCACGCCTGGTCAGGGAGCGGCACCGGACACTCCCGGCACCTGCGACTTTCAGCATGGTCCTGCAATACTGCCAACACTTATGGTGGTCAGTGGACGTTTTCGTCAGCGGATTTGTATCCGCTTGCAAACCAGTTCGGTGCCGCACCGTGGTTCTCGATCAGCAATGCTTTCAGCGACGCCGACCTCAAGACATTCATCGACAATGCCTGCACCGCGCTTACAACCAATACCAATATCCCCTCGATTTGCATTGAGCAGAGCAACGAGGAATGGAATATCGGCGGTCCGAGTTTCACTATCCGGTATGGTTCAAGCAATCTTGGGACGGGGCCGTTGGGCTATGGCGCGGAGACCGGACGCAATTTCAGCATCATGAGCGCTGAGGTGAAGGCTCACTGTCCATCGTTGACCAGCAAGTTCTACTACGTGATCGGCAATCAGACCTGCAACAACGGCGTGGTTGGTGCGGCAATACAGGGAGCTGCCAACGCCGGTTATCCGATTCCGAACACTAGATCACTATGGGATCGGTGACGCTCCTTACTATGGGGCCAGCACTTCACAGAGCGGCAGCCTGGCAACGCAAGCTCAGGCTTATGCCGCGTATTTCACCAGTCAGATACCGATCATTCTTGGGCCGCAGGGGACCGGGTGCATGAACAGTGGCGGCGGCGCTGAGTGGGCATTCATTGGCTCGAATAACTTCGTTGGCTTCTACGAAACCGGCCCCAACGCCAGCGGCGGCCCAGCTACTCCGGAACAGCTTTATCTAAGTGAAGCCGGATATCCTTCCGCAGAATGGATGGCCTATAGCTGGCTACTTGCTCAGAAAGGCCGAAATGAAACCAGAGTCCCGTTTCCTGGTGGGAGGATACCTGTTCAGAACGAGTTTACCCTGGTGCAGAATGAATTTGGCGGAGCGCCGATCTGGGGTTTTGCTCACGACTTCGACGCCGATTTCGGACCTACCTTCCCGCATCTGCGCTCGATCGGAATTGGGATGCAGGTCATTAACCGCGCCGTTCAGCAAGGCGGAGCTTTATTTGGTGTGACTGGGGGCCCGGGTAGCGTAGTGGTAAATCCATATAACTCGAACAGGAGCGGCACGGGGACGTGGAGTGCGGCGCTGGTCAACACCAGCGGGACTGCGACAGCTGATAGCTTGATGTTCCCTACTAGCGGGACTGTACCAGGGAAGTGCGAAGCAACCGTCAATGTCAACGGCATCACGGACAACAATGAGAACTCGAATGACGTGGCGGTCGGGTCTTGTACTAGTTTTTCGTGTAGCGGCCGCACGTGCACCGTGACATTGCAACCGGATCAAGTCGCGGCGATGGAACCGTGAACGAATCTCACGGCAAGTGCCGGGCAATCGTCACTTAGGCTGGGAAACGTGCCAGTTTGCCTCATTCCACATGAGGTTGAAGGAGGCTTCGGTCCCTCTTGCGCTTCCGACTCTGAGCGGCAGACTGTCGTTAGCGAAGCGTTTCTGCTTCACCGAGTTCGGAACAAACGGCAATCCACACCTTGTATTCTCCCGGCATCAACATCAAGCGCGGGATTGTCGCTTCGACCCTGACGCGTCCGGATCGCGAGAACTCCGAGGGTTCGCTGTAGGTCGTGAAATATGGCAAGCCGTCAAGACTCGTGACCCTCACCAGGAAGATGAACCGACCGGGCACGCAGTCCGCTCCCCACCGAACTCGGATGCCCGAGTCGGGTAGCGCTTCATTCGACGACGTTCGCCGTGGTTCCAGAACCATCTCAGCGTTGACAATGCGTACGGGATTTTGGTCACCGATTGCAGGCCTGGCGGGCTCCGCTTTCTCGGAGGCTTGCCGATACAGACCAATAATGTTGAGGGGTGACCCATAGCCGGCGATCTCTCCGCCACGCAGCCAGAGTGCTCGCGATGCCATCGTCTGAATCAAAAACATGTTGTGACTTACAAGCACTATCGTTGAACCTTGCCGATTGAGCTCACGCATCCGTTCAGTCGATTTATGCCAAAAGCGCGCATCGCCGACCGCGAGGACCTCGTCAACGAGAAGAATCTCCGGCTCGAGGTAAGCGGCAACGGCGAATGCGAGACGGACATACATGCCGCTCGAGTAATGCTTCACCGGAGTGTCGATGAACTTTTCGACCTCGGCGAAGGCTACGATCTCGTCGAACTTGCGCGCGGTTTCGGCGCGATGCATTCCGAGGATCGCGCCATTCAAGAAAACATTCTCACGACCCGGTAAGCTCCGGATGAAAGCCAGTACCGACTTCGAGGAGACTGCGCACGCGGCCATAGAGTTCCACTCGTCCCTTGGTCGGCCGAGTTATACGCGAAAGGATTTTGAGAAGCGTGGACTTGCCGGCACCATTGCTTCCGACAAGTCCCAGGACCTCGCCGGGTTCGACATCGAAAGCGATCATCGTTAAGCGCCCAGAAGTGCGACTTACCATCGGAACCGCCATTACGACTGTCGCGATTTCAGGAGCCGCAAGGGAGCTTTGACCGATCTGGTAAGGCTTTCGCGCAAACTGCCGTAATAGTTCCCTCCTCCGCCAATCGCGATAGCGCTTGCTAACACCTTTGACTTTAATGATGGGTTCCATAACTCAGATAATGTCGGCGAATTCTTCTTCCATGCGGCTGAAGGTAAAGGCTGCGGCCAGCAGCAGGACCGAGGTGACCAGCGACTGAAACCGCCAGCCCGCTCCAATTGAAGGAACGGCCGAAGATCGCATCGCGAAAGCCTTCGATGATGCCGCTCAAGGGATTGAGCCTGAGCACCCATCGCCAGCGCGCAGGAAGAAAACTGATTGGATAGATGACCGGCGTGAGAAACATCAACAGTTGTATTAGAAATGGCAGGGCATAGCGGATGTCGCGGTACTTCACGTTCAGCGCCGCCGTCCAAATCCCGAGTGCTGCCGCGGTCAATGCTGTCAGCCCGATCAACGGGATGAGCATGAGAAGGCTTGCGTGGAAGCCGACGCCGTAGATGGGCATCATCGCGAGCAACATCACCGAGGCGATAGCGATGTCTACCAAGGCCGCGCCGACCGCCGCTGTCGGCACGAGAATCCGGGGGAAATAGACTTTAGTGATCAGGTTGTTGCTGGTTACCAGACTGTTGGAGCAATTCGTTAGCGCGGTGGAAAAGAAGTTCCATGGCAGCAAACCCGCGTACGAGAAAATTGCGTAGGGTTGGCCTTCCGACGGCACGTCGAGCGAGTCGGCCGAAGAGAAAAGTGAAGACTATCATGCTGAGTAAGGGCTGAAGTATCGCCCAGCTAGCGCCGAGCACGGTCTGCTTGTAACGGACTTTAACGTCACGCCAGGCAAGGAAATAGAAGAGCTCACGATGAGCCCACAGATCGCCGAGCTCCAGGGCAGCCCATCGACTATGCTCGATGATCAGAAGAGGAGTTCGCTCTTTTGCGGGGGAGGAGGCACCGTTTTGAACGGCATCGAGCGGCCGCTCCCCGAGGAAGTCCTGGCTAATTTCTTCCGCCGGTTCCGATAAGCGTTCCGGAGAATTCAACACATTTTCCTCATAAACCAATCCGCCGAGCCCGTTCTCCGGGCATCACGATGATGATTATTCTGGGCGAAGCGGTGGCGGCGTCGTAACTCAGGACGGTTTGTCTGACTTTTCCTGTTCGATTTGACTTGAAGGCAGGTTTGCAACCGGTTTTGGCTAATTCGGCGGTCTCGCCACCTGACCGGATTATCGGTGCGCTGAGGCACGCCAGCGGTCGAGCACACTTTGATGAAATAGAGCTGTCTCGCGTGCGATCACGTCCGGGTAATAGCGAGTGGCATCTGCGGCGGCTCGACGACCGAGCTTCGCGGCGAACTCCGGCGCCTCCAGCAGCCTCGATATGGCCGACGCGAGATCATCTGGATCCCCTGGCCGGGCCAGAACTCCGTTGACGCCGTCCTCGATGATTTCGGGAATGCCGCCGGTCCGTGTCGCCGCCAACGGACAACCGTAGGCCATAGCTTCGAGCACCACGATTCCGAAGGTTTCGTAGCGCGATCCGACAATGGTTGCGAAGGCTTTACGGCGCATCTCTGCCAGCGATGAGTGGGGCTGTCGCCCGAGCCAATCGATGCGCCCGGCCACTTCGGGCGCCCGCTCGGAAAGGTACTTCGCGAGTGTACAGTATTGGCCTTGATCGTCGGTCAGCCCGTCGTCCGGACCAACGAAGCACAGCCGGATCTGAGGGAAACGTTGTGCGACCTTGCTAAACGCGTCGATAACTACGTCCCCACCCTTGTGGCGATCGAAACGTCCTACGAAAAGAAGATGCGATCGATCGCACTCCGCCAGCGACCAGCGCTGCTCGGAAGATACAGCCGGCCCGGGATATGGGATCACCGCGGCATTGTTCAACGGCAGTCCGTAAAATTCCCTGGTCTGTTCCAGAATTTCCCGCGACGGTGATGAGATGCCATCGGCCATAGCGATCCCGACGCCTTCATCGCGCACCCTCTGATGGAAGGCAGCTTCGGTCGAGACTCGCAAAGCCGGACCGTTGGCGAAGTGCGGACCGTGCAACCGCACCACCACTGGAATCGGTAGGTGCGGTTTGACCTGCTGCACAAAACCGAAGCTCTCCTCCATTTCGAGCAGTTGCACACCTCGCTCGGCGATGGATCGTCGGGTGGCTTTCACCAAGGCTCTGCTGAATTTTGCCCGCAGCGACGCCGAAGGGTTGATGCGGTAGGTCAGCGCATCGCGGATTCGCGCCAGTGAGGACACCTCCACGCGATCGATCGGATACATATCAGGCATGGACTCCGCTTCCTTGGTGTAGGCACTGAGGATGCAGATCCTATGACCCTGCCGCCGCAGTCCTACGGCGATGCTGTCCACGTAAGTCACGATACCATTCGTTGCTACGTCGAGCGGCCACGCTGGGGTAAGAAACGCTATCCGCAGAGCTCGATCGCCCACGGCGAGTGGAACAGATGGCGGCGGTACCTTCTCTGTCGGCGGCAGCATCGACGCGGTCGCGATCGCGGGTTCGGATCCAGTCATTACCGCCGCATTATCGCAGATCTAGCCCAACGAAAAGTCGTGATTTTGCACGGGAAAAATGCGCCGCAGGTCCAATCTACCGCGTAAAGGCAAGGAACTTGTCCCAAGTTACCTCGCGGCCTGAGGTTCAGAGAGACAATCTCACTGACGTGGTCCAAGAAAACCTGGGAGAATCAGATACACTGCGACCTACTGTCAGGTTGGACGTCTATTCAACGATGGTGACATTCGGAAAGTGATACAGACCCTCATTGTCGCGATCCCGGGTCTCATAGCTCTGATTGAGTGCATTCGTCGAGGTCCCGAACGCGCGTTCCTTAACGTGTACTTGCCAGTATTGCTGCTTGTGCCCGAGCACTCGTGGCCGATATCGGGACAATTTACATTTGTTGATACCGCGATTGTGCCTATCGCGGCGTTTCTTCTGTTTCAGCCGAAGCAAAGGTGGAAATGGAGCAGCGTAGATTTTCTGGTCATTGCATATGTAGCAATCATGGTTGTCGCGGAGGGCATGAACAAGGGTTACAAACTCGGCAGCCAAAATCTGGCGATACAGCAATCCGTCTCGATTCTTTTTCCGTACTTCGCGGCCAGGCATATGTTTCGCCACCCGCAGTTTGCGATCGATTTTGCGAAACGCGTGGTGGTGTTACTTACAATCGTTGCGATCCTGTCCGTTTACGAATTCAGGATGAGCTCGGATTTGTTCACAAAGCCATTCGATGGGATCTTCCCAGCCATTTTTACCGTAGTTTTCCGCGCGGGATTTTTGAGGACTCAAGGACCTTACGGGCACGCCATCACGCTGGGACTGATGATGGTGCTTGGTTTCCGAGTCGCGCGGTGGCTGGAGTGGAACGGTGTGTGGACTGGCCGAATACCTTTTCTGATGATGACCAAGATTCGCTTCTGCGAACTCTGGATTATAGCCGGAAGCATCATGGCTCTTTCCGTAGGTCCGTGGTTGGCAGCGGGCTGCGGTAGCCTAGTCATTGCGATTTGCCGAGCGCGCAATCGAAAGCCCGCGCTTGTGTCACTAGCGCTCGCGATCGCTTTGTTGGGCGGGCCAACCTATACCGCATTCGTGAACTATGTCTCGGTGGATCCGCTGACGGCATATGCGGCGGGTGACCGACTACAGCAAGACTCGGCTTATCGCAATATGCTTCTGCCGCTCTATATCCCGGTAGTCGAAGAGCGTCCAGCCTGGGGTTGGGGTCGCAATGGATGGCCGGTGCTCCATCGGATGTGGTCAATTGACAACGCCTACCTTTTCACAGCACTCACATTCGGACTGTATGCATTGTTTTTTCAGGTAGCGTTATTCGTTTGGCCTCCTATCCGGCTAATTTTTTTCAGTCTTCCGCTTCGCCGTACTGATCCAAGGGCATTGGCGGCCTTCACGATGATCAGTATCTATGTGATTAACGTGGTGATTGACGCGACGGCGGCCGGAGGCGGAGCGCCATGGTGTTTTCTTTTGATCATCGCGGGATGGAATTCGGCGCTGCTGACCGGTGCGCGCTCTGAGGCGCCGGAGATCGAACCCATCAGGGTCGCTCCGCAAAAGCAGGTAGCCTTTCGCAGGGTTATGGCATGAGGACCCGACCGTGCTGTCACGGTATCCCCGTAAGCCAGTTCGGCGATAGGTAGCAGAACGGATCAATTGATCGCTGAGCGATTAATCCGGCCGGCGACTCGCGCCAACCTTCTCAATGTCCGCAACGCTACTGGCGGCATTACGTCTTCGACGACTTCGTTGAAACGGACGCGAAGGTCAAATTCGTCCGAAGTGCCAGGGCGAGCCTTGAACTCTGTGGGGCGCGGGCGGCCGGTCTTATCCCAGGTCGCGGTGTAATAGTAGAGCGCGATGGCGCGCCGCGGTTTCCCCTCGGGATGATTTACTGAAACCGGGTTGCCATGAAACGAACTGGTGCTGGTATTGAAAATAACGCAGGTGTTAAAGGCCGGTACTATCCGCCGACAGCATCGGGTCATCTTTTGATCCCAGATCTCGAAACAGCCGCCGTATTCCTCGCGCCAACCCTTGTTGAGATAGATGAGCACGTTAATTCGGCGTTCCAAACCCATTGCGGAATGAAAATTGAAGTCGGTGTGAATGTCGAGATGGCCGCCCTCGTTCACCTGGTGGAAGCCGGCGCCGATGAAATACGGATCAGGGATCAAACCCTTGATACCCGTCAGGTTCTCGATGAAACCGATGAATGGAATCGAGTTGAACGAATAGAAGAGCGACCTCAGCGGCGGTGACAGTCTTTCCGGCTTGAACTCGAATTTCAGGTTCTCCTGACTCCGCTTGTAGGCCGCTGACGATTCCTGCATTGAAGGAAATTCGCGCAGGCAAAGCTCAAGGATGTCTTCGTCGAGAAAATCGGGCAGTACGATATGCGGAAACGGAGTTGCTGCATTGTATTGATCGCGATACTGCGTCCCCAGGCCGCAGATCGACGGATCGAAGTAACCATAGTCGGTCGAGGTTGTTTTGATGATCATAGCAGGGTTTAGTAATGGCCTCCGAGACAAGACTTCCCGGCTGTGAGCATCGCCCAATCGTCCGGGGAGCGACGCGCTTATTGGATGGCTAACAAGAAACCAAACGTGCTCTTTGACCTAAAATAATTTTGACGGCGTGCATTCTGACAGAGTGCTCGCCAGACAGGCGACAGCCGCACCTCGCGAAGATAACGTTCATGACAATGTGCCGGGATGCAGTCGTCTAGAGCGGGGGTTTTATGTTTGCCTTGAATTCAGTTGAAGGCGCGGTGTCACATCCCTACCGGTATGTGCCGGTCGTCAGTCCAGTCTATAGAGTGGCGCGTCGGATCGTCCGGCGACGCCGGTATGCCGGGTCCAGCGTGTACTGCGTCGTGTGTGACGGATTCTTCGCGTCGTGGCTGGATTGCAAGGAATGTGGCGTTTGCCCCAATTGCGAATCACAGGCGCGACATAGGTTTATGTGGTCGCTGCTTGAGAAGGAGTGGCAGGATCATGCGCTGCCGGTCCAGTTACTACACATCGCACCAGAGCAATGCTTAGTGCGACGGTTTCGTCGCTCTACCAGGTTGGCCCGCTATGTAACGCTTGACCGCGGCTCGCCGGGAGTGGATGTGCATGCTGACCTAACTGCCACCGGCTTACCCGACAGATCCTTTGACGCTATTATCTGCAGCCACGTTCTCGAGCATATTCGGCATGACCTTGCTGCGATACGCGAGATGTTCAGGCTCCTCAAGCGGCACGGTGTCGCATACGTTCAGGTGCCGTTCAGCCAGGAGTCTCAAACGACCGACGAGGACCCTACGGTCACTGAGCTGGCGGAACGCGAACGGCGCTTCGGTGCGGTTGATCATGTCCGATTATATGGTCGAGATGTGGTTGATAGGCTTAGGGGCGTAGGGTTTGATGTCACTGAGATTCGCCCCGCTGATATCCTCGATTCCAGCGCCATTTTGACTGGCGGCCACTGGAACGACGTCCTTTTCAAGTGCGAGCGTCCTGCCTAACGAGCTGCGAGGAGGTGCTCTTAGGAGCAATAACCCGGAGCCATCTTCAGGGGGCGCAAGATTTTAGGGGCTTCGTCAGCGTCCCCACCAGCAGCTTCGATCTGCGCCAGGCATAACGCTTTCCCAGTGCGCCGGCAGGCGGCGGAAGAACCCTTCCGCCGAGAGCCATTCGAGCCAAAATGAACGAACACTCTTTTGATGCTGCCTGTAAGTGCGATCGTCGAAACGCGCGTGGAATTCTGATACCCGCTGATCCAATTCGTGCAGCTTGTCCTCAGGTACTATCACGCAAAGCTTCTTGTAGTTGTGAACGAAGTCGAGCGGAAGTACACAATTGGTGTCAATGAGGACTGGGGTCCGCCCAAGTGACATGGCCTCGAAGAAGCGAAAGGAGAAGTTGCCCCACCCTCGCACGCACAGCACATAGTCGCTGTCGAGGATGTTGCGGATATACTCCGCGCGGACTCGGGCCTTCACCGTCGGATCCCGCGTGGAGCCGCCGAAGTAGTCATCCCGCACAATGAAGTTGGTATCGATCCGTCGCGACGCGTTCAGGTGCGACATCGCCAGCTGTCGCAGATAGATGCCGTCGTTGGGCGGCGGCCAATAGCGCCCCATCTTCTTCAGCGCAGACATGGCCACTAACTTAACGCGGCGCTTTACGGGAGGGTCGGTCCGTGCCGCGATTCCGCAGAAACTCACCACGGGCTTCGACCGGTACTCGCAGAGTGAAAGGCGCCCGTTGAGGTGAGTGTCAACGATGTTTTCGTGCCAAGCGGGAAGCGCGAATTCCCAAGGCGCGCGGGTCTGGCGGTCGAGCGATGTCCGCAGGACCACCAATGGGCCGGATATCGGGAGCGGGCGAACCGTGTCGTGGTTCAATACAATGAGCGTTCGCAAGCCGGCGTCGGCAGCGAGGTCTACGAAACGCTGAGCCAGGTCGATCATCGACGCGTTGGGGCTCGGTTCTATTATCTCCCGGCCGTCGAAAGGTAGCACGGCGATTTGGGCGTCCTCGCGAGCGGTGAGCCGCCAGTTGTCCCGTGCCCAAAGCGCGAAGCGCGCGTACCCGTCGTGGTCGAGATAGTCTCCCCAGAACGGGATAAGAGGCAAAGCGTGCTTGACGCCATCAGGTAGGAATCGCCGATCGCAAAATATGTTTAGCATCAGGCGGCCCACCCCAACTGGTTTAGGCGCCTTGGTGTGGAATTTGAACGAGGGCGGCCAGGTGTGAAATACGCCGATCCCACGCGACTTCCATGGTGTTCGCCGCGGCAAAGTCGCGCGCTCGGAGCGATAATTCTTCGAGACGCGATGTGCCAACCAGTTGAGTCACTGTTTTTGCGAGCGCTTTATAGTCGCCTTTGGCGACAACCTCGCCTGCGCCGGAGTCGCGCGCTAGAGGCGACCACATTTCGTTAGCGTATCCGACTATCGGAACGCCGCATGCAAACATTTCGAGGTACGTGCAGGACGGGTCGCCCTGTACGTGGCAGCAAACGAAGAGATCTGCCTGCTTTGCGATTCGCTGAAGATCCGGTCGATACGCTACCGCATCGTGAATTTTGATCTTCGTCGCGGCTTTACTCTGAGACGCCAGTGACTCCATCTGTTCCCTAAGCGGTCCTTTCCCGTATAAGTCGAGTCGAAAATCCACCCCAAGCCGATCGAGTTTTATTCCGACTTTGATGACGTCAAGAGTCCCTTTCATCGTATGATAGCGGCCCGCGTAAATGAGACGTGGCGGACGGTTGGCGCGCGAGGTGATTCGTTCGCGAAGTTCCGCCTCGCCGATGACGTCGTCAGCCCGAGCACGGGTATCAAAGAACAACATCCGTCGAGGGTTCGCAGCGGCCAGCTCCCAGTAGGTCGGGTAGCCATTGGCGTGTACTTCCTGCGCGGACGCGATGTGCTTCAGCCTCCGACGCTTACGCAGGTGGATCCTTGCCTCCCGCCACAGCCGCCTTGCGGTCGAAGAAGTATTTGCGCGCATAATATCGAGCTCGGTTTGCACTGTATATTCCGAAACGACCGCATAAGGAATATTTCGTCTGCGACACGCACTAGCTACCGCCAGGTTGAGATCCTCAGAAGCACCCATATAGACGAGCGCGACTCCATCCAGGGAACGTTCAATGATCCGGAGACTTTCGGCACCTAAAATAGGTTTCTCGAGGACGTTAACGCGATATGACAATTCCGACGTCGGAATCTCGATCATGTCCATAGCCAGGCTGGCTTCAGCCGGCGAAAAGCGCGGCATCAAGCAAGAGAATGGGCGGTCGAGCCTCTCGACGTACCCAGTCATTCCCTCGTGAAACTTACGATCGATCAGGATTGAACCTGAACGCGGCTCGACACCACACAAGGCCACTACCAGAATTGCGGACTTTGGGTTCGGCGCTTCAATCAGCGAATAGCTATTACCTTCCATCGCGAACGAATCCGCCTAGTAAGTCTATTCCGCGGCTGACGTTTTAGAAGCCTCGGCAAGGGGATTTGCCGAATCATTGACGGTCTTCGGCCTGAATGAGATGAAGGGCATTTTCAGAACAGGATCGTAATAGGCCAATGCAAACTCGAAGTGATCCATTTCCGAATTCATAATCTGCGCTGAAAGAATATTGTTGCCAAGAAATTTCCGAATATCGGCGTCGGATTGTGGCGCGTGGTCGGCCGACAGGTATCCAAGGCCGGCGACTGTGTTAATGCCCCTGGAGTATGCCAGCGAGAGCATCCGTCCTGTCCGGTAAGCTCGCTGGGCTTCGACATCGGTCGCAAATGCAAAGCCGTGCATGTTAGGGAAGTCCAGCAAAAATGCGGTAATACCGTCGTCGACATTTATTAATCCGCGAACGCCGTGTGCCAGGAGCTGTGAACGAATTTCGTTGTGCCGTTCCCAAAACTGAGCCGCTACGTCATCTGAACTCTGATATACAAGGTTCACGTAAAACTGCGAGGCCGAAAGCATCAGCAGCATCAGGTAGATACTCGCAATTCCATATTTGGCAATAGGAAACCTATCCAGCGCTTTCCATGGGCCTTGCAAGGCAACTATCCCCAGTACACTAAGACATAGCGCGATGAAGATGTAATACCACTCCGCTTGATGCCAAGGATGAACAAACAAAAAATTGTAGCTCATCTTGAAGATGATATAGAGGCAGATTCCAAACCAAATAGCAGATACCGGCTGCCTTCGGCGATATGTCCAGAGTGCCCATGCGCCGAAGCCCGCGAGAAGTGCCGGGAAGACGACTTCCACCAGCCTAAAACTATTCGCAAATATGTCAGGCGCATTTGCCGCTTTGTTAGTCAGTAAAGTCTTTAGATCCAGAATCGGTGGAAAATGTATAGCGGCAGTCAGATATGCCGAGAGAAACCCTACGAAGCCTGACTTGGTGGCTCCGCTAAGTGGCATGCCAACACCTACCGTCATTTTGTTGTAAATGAGATAGCAGAGTATCGCGAAGGTACTGGGGCCGGCAATCCAAATGCCGGCGATGATGCTCTTTCTGACAGACCTCTCAAAGAAAAAGAGCGCGAGCAGGAATGCGGGAAGCGTGAAGAAATCGTCGAGCCGCGAGAGGATTACAAATGGAAGCACTAAGCCAAGCGCCCGACAGGCGGCGATTTGATCATACGGTTTGCAGGCAGAAGGTGCGGCGTACAGACTTAATACATAGAAGAACAACCCGCCGAAAAGTAACGAGAACGCTGACTCCATGCCATCCAAAGCTGACCACATCGAAAGCGTTCGAACATGAACGCCGATCACCATATAAAACAGTCCAGGAACCAGCAAAAGCGCAAGAAAATATCGATTTGTAAGACGAATCACCGCTTTGCCGGCAAGGATGATACCTAGAGTGGTGGCGATCAATGCCGCCGTCATAGCGGCGATCGCCTGCGCCTCGTGAGTCTGTAGGTTAAGGAGGTAAAACATCGCTCTCAGGAAGTATTCCCACAGAGGATGAAAACCATTTGTTACATGTACGCCGTCATACGTGTAAATATGTGATAGTTGGGCTTTTCTGGCGATAGTTAGGTAGTGGTAGGAATCGCCAGTCAGCTGTCGGATGATGACTGCTGGGCCTTTAAAAAGCATTGCCCAGATGGGCGCCCAAGCGAAGAGTAGCCCGACAGTTATCGCCACTAACCACGCTTTTGATTCTGGCTTTAGTCTCTCAGTCGTAATAACAACGCGACCTTCTCCTGAGATTCCAATTTCAGTATTCATTGATTCGCGAGGTCAGTTGTGCGTCGAATGTCAGTCAGACGGCAGACAATTTCTCAGCTAGAATCAGTCGCACAAGAACAATGCTCAGTGTTGTATGAGGGCGTGGCCGAACAATCGAAAGACGAATGGCAAATCTCTCACCATGTAACGTTGAAAGAGCCGCCGAGGTTCGAGCCCAAGGCGCCAAGCCCACTCCATTCCGATATTTTGCATCCATGCCGGCGCGCGCCGCGTACGTCCGGAAACGATAGCCAGGCTTCCGCCCAATCCCAGGAACCACGCGGATGGCGCTCGGTCGCGCAACGCACAAATCACAAGTTCTTGTTTGGGAAATCCGAAGCACGAGTAGACCAGATCAGGCTTAGTTGAATGCAAGGCATTGCCGAGTTCCCTCATCTGGAGCGAGTCGTGTTCGAAGCCGGCCGGCGGGCACATGAGTCCGGCGATTTTCAGATCGGGGTTGAGACGTTTGAGCACGGCGGCCGCGGCTTCTGCGTCACCGGGGTCCCCTCCGAGAAGGAAAATCGATTTGCCGGCTCTCGCCGCGGCCGTCGCCAGGCTGAGTGCCAATCCCGCGCCTGTGATTCTCTCGGGCAACGGCATGCCTTGCAGCCTGCTTGCCCACACGAGTGGCATTCCATCGGCAACCCTGAGGCTCGCTTCGTTGACCATCCTGAGTAAGTCGGGCTGCTCGCTGATGATACGCAGATGATCCACGTTTGGCGTTGCGATCCAGCCGCCAATGCCGGCACGGATACTCGAAATGACGTGAGTGGTCACTTGCCTTTCGGTGACGCAATCCACCCGCACACCCATCAATGGGACGGTGGGCGCCTTGAGAAGCAAGGGTTTTTTTGATCGCCGCGGAGCGAGAGCTAGCGGACGAAGCTTACGACCTGCATCTTTAACTCGGGACTCCCGGACACGAAGTTCGGCCTCCGAGTTCTTGTGAGATCGAGCTCGAGCAGGCGCTACGCGATTCTCGTCGACCATACTCGGAGCGACGGCGAGAGCGGCTATAATTTCAGCCGACGTGGAGTGCCGCGTCACTGGTGATAACTCGGACGACGCCAAATAGTTCCTTTCGGCGTTGGACCCGTCTGAGGTGTTGTTGATCTGGTATCCGTTTGGTGTGGTGTCGTTTAACATTCGGCAAACTCCGCCGTCGCGACCGAATTCGATCCGCCCGCGCATAACGGTATGCGACGGTCGGTACTTTGGACGCGCAAACGAACCTTGGATGGGAGAGGGTCGGATAACCCTAACGTGCGCGAGCCGCCGCCACGTCAGCGGTCGGTACGAATCCAGGGCGCTGCCCTGCGAGCCGATTGCAATGTCTTCGGCAAAGCTGCGAGTTTCCAAAAAACATAAGATGGCGCGCTCATCAAAGCAGCAAAATCGCCCCAATTTCCGCCGCCGACGATTGTTCCGGCTGCCACATGGAGTGCAACCAATGCGAGGGCGAGACAGGCGTATATCCTCGCCAGTGCGCACGGTATCAATGCGATCAGCACGAGAATCGAAACGTGAAACGCGAGTGGCATCAGTAGGAGCTCGAGCGCCGGCTCGATAAGCCGCGGCTGTCCGAAGACTGCGCCGCCAATAAGTCGAGGAAGATTCTGCATAGCTGTCCGCAGCCGCCCGCCCTCCCATCGCGCTCGCTGCGTCGAAGCGGCTCTTCCGCTGGTCGGCATCTCGGCACGCACGCGGGTGCGGTCGGCAAAGACGATTGCTCGGCCCGCCTCGACGAGCCGGAGGTGATAGTCGAGATCCTCGACCAGCGAATGTGTCTGGTAGGGCACTGCTTGCAGGGTGGCTCGGCTCAAGCCGAAGCCGTTGCCCGAGATGCCTACCGACAGTCCCAGTCGCTCACGGCCTCGCGCGCGCAATACATTGAACGCCATGAATGCGACATTCATCAGTCGTGTGCGCGGCGAAGCATCCGAATTCAGTACAAGATATCGAGCCTGTACTCCGTCTGCCCCTGCCCTAAAGAGCCGAACTGATTCCTGCAGAAAATTGGAATCAACGATGCTGTCAGCATCGACTACGAGGACGGCATCGAAACCTTCGTCGAGCAGAATCGGGAAGGCGAATTGAAGAGCGAATCCCTTGGCGCGCCGCTCCGGGTCCGAGCGAACGAGAACGCGTGCGCCCGAAGCCTTGGCAAAATCAGCGGTCGCATCAGAACAATTGTCTGCCACGACGACGATCTGAGTTTCAACCGCATCAGGTACAACGCACGCGTAAATGCTGCTAACGCATCGAGCAATAGCGCCCGCTTCATTATGCGCCGGAACAACGATTGCCAATTTATTGATGCGTGCGGCGCGCTTCAGCGGGCGATCTGACAAGGGCAGAATTCCGGCGAATGTGACGAGCGCTAGCTCAACGGTCCCCGGCAAGGTGAGCAGGACAAGAACGCTCGCGATAGTTAGTTGCCAATCGACCACCGAGGCTTGCCTATTGTGAAAGAGAGGAATCGGAAGCTAAATGATTTCGATCCGATCTTCGATGACCTCCGATACGATCGGAAAAAATTTCAGCCAGGCGCGCAACATTTCGGTCGAGATCGTATTTTTCGATAACTCGCTGGCGGCCCGCTGCTCCCAATCGTCGGCGCAGGTTGGGATCGTCGATCAACCGCCCGATAGACAAAGCCAGCGCTTGTTCATCCGAAGGTGGTATCAGGATGCCGTCGATTTCGTTGCGAACCAGTTCAGGGATGCCCGCTACGAAAGTGCTTATGCAAGGTACTTCCATGGCCATCGCTTCCATCAAGACCACAGGAATTCCTTCGGCAAAGCTCGGCAGAACGAAGATGTCGGCCTGACGATAGTAATCGCGAATGCGATCCTGATTGACGCTTCCTTCTAAGGTAACGCAGCGACCTAATCCCTTCGAAGCGATTGCGCGCTCGAGGCGTTCCCTATCGGGTCCGTCGCCGACCAGCCTCAGCCTGACATTCGCATGGGATCTCACTAGACGTTCGACTGCGGCAAGTAGAATATATTGGCCCTTGCCGGGAACCAGTCTTCCAACGCAGAGAATCTGGATCGTGTCAGGCCAGCATCGAAATGGCTGTGGCAGGAATAGCTGAGGATCCACTCCCAACGGACCTATTTCGAATTTCTTCCATTGCGCAGGCGCTGATACTTTCATCAGTTGGCTACGCGCGAACTGTCCTATGCAGCATGCAAAAGTGGCCCCCGCCATCTTCTCGGCCAGCCTGAGCCCGGGCGCATCGTAAAATTCGTCGGGACCATGAACTGTCAGAGAGAATCCGATCGGAAAGATGCGGCTGGCGATCAAACCTACCGTTGAAGCTGCATTCGCGAAATGAACGTGAAGGTGGCGCAGTCCGCGCGATTCCATCCAGCGTCCAAGGATAACAGCTTCGACGAAATAGCATAAGGCCAGCGCCAGCCGCCGCAGATCAATACCGCCTAAGCCAAGTGCGAAGCAGAAACCCATAAGATAGGACTTGGGTGAATTCAAAAGAACCTTCGAGTGCGCCTTCAGAGCACCGCAAATTCCTTCTCGCTTCACGTAAAAGGTTGCTGCAGCTTCGGACTGTTCCTCAGAGGTCATGCCGCTAAGAGGGTGGTCCGTGAGATTGATTGAGGCCGTATGAATCTCGAAATTCGCGCTACGCAGCTTTTGAATTTCACGCAGGATGAACGTATGCGATACGGCTGGATACTCGCTCACAAGGTAAGCGATTCGAATCGGCTGGCACGATTGGCCCACAACGACACTGGCACGAGCGGTACCGTTTGATCGACCTTGCTGAGCTTCAACAGTTGCCATCAGTGGCCGGCGGCGTGCTCATCTCGATGACTTGCGAAGCGGCGAACAAATTCTGCGACGCCTTCCTGCCACCGAGGTAAGGCAATACGCGGTTCCTGCACTGTAGTCAGAACGCTATACGCAGGCCGAACGGCGGGGGCTGGAAATTCATGATGAGATACTGGTGTTACCTTGGTGGAGAACCCGAGAAGACGAAAGGCCTCAGTCACGAACTGCCAGCGAGAAGCTCCGCCGCTGCCCGCCAGATGGTAAGTCCCGAATGAATCGGTTTCGATGAGGCGCGCAATCGCGCCGGCGAGATGAGGCGCGTAAGTGGGCGACCCGAACTGATCGTCTGCAACGCGCAATTCGGGCTTTGTGGCATTCAAACACATTGACGGCAGGAATCCTTTCCCCGATTCCCAGTACAGCCATGCAGTGCGAACAATGTAGTGCTTGGGATTAAGTCTAGTCACCGATCTTTCGCCCGCGAGCTTGCTGGCGCCGTAGATCGACAATGGATTTGTGTCGTCGTCCTCGTCGTAGGGCCTTCTGAGCTTGCCGTCGAATACATAGTCGGTCGAGACATGCACAATTGGAATTCCAAGCTCCGCCGTCTCGAATGCAAGATTGCGCGGTCCGCCAGCGTTCACCTCGTAAGCAGCGCTTCTACTTAGTAACTCAGCGCCATCCACGTCGGTGAAAGCGGCGGCGTTTATCAGCAAATCAGGCCTCTCACGAGCAAGAACGTCATGCACTTGACTCAACCCGGTGATGTCTAGTTCATCGTGATTTAGAGGAATCAGATCGTGAGCGCGGAGGGCGTTTCTTAAGCAGATGCCTAGCTGTCCGGACGCGCCAGCGATTAGAATCTTCAAGGCTGTGCCTCCGAATAGAAGGGCCGAAACCCCTGCTGCTCCTCGAGGTTTGGCGCCTGGCGATCCTTGTCGGAGAGAATCGGATTTTCTATAGGCCACCTGATCCCGATGGCGGGATCATTCCAGGCGATGCGAAGCTCGTCATTAGGATCGTAGTAGTCTGTGCACTTGTACTCTATATCCGCGAACGTCACTCGTGATGCAGATGCCGTGCGCATAGCCGGGCGGGACATAGATCTGGCGAAAGTTCTCGGCTGACAGCTCGACCGATATCCATTTCAGATAGGTAGGTGAGTCGCGCCTGATGTCCACAACTACGTCGAGGATTGCACCACTCAGGACGCGCACCAGTTTTCCCTGCGGATGCTGTCGCTGTGCATGCAATCCACGAATTGTATAACGCTGCGATCGCGAATGATTGTCCTGGAGGAACTCGCAATCAATTCCGCCCCGTGCGTATTTGGATCGGCTGAAGGTCTCCAGGAAGAATCCACGCTCGTCGCGGAATACGTCGGGCTCGACGACGAGCACTCCAGTTAACCCTGTCGGAATGAAGTTCATCGCGGCTAGGAGTCCTCCTCAAGGATATGCAGCAAGTATTGCCCGTACTTACTGTTGGCCATCGAGTCAGCGATTCGAATGACATCGCTCTTAGCGATGTATCCCATGCGCCAGGCTATTTCTTCAAGGCATGCGACCTGTAAACCTTGCCGTTCTTCAATCGCTTGTATAAAACTCGAAGCCTGCATCAGCGCGTCGTGCGTACCAGTGTCGAGCCACGCAATGCCGCGTCCCATCTTTTCGACGTTCAGGCTACCGGAACTGAGGTACTCACGATTCAGATCCGTGATCTCTAATTCACCGCGCGCTGAGGGCTTTAAACCTTCGGCGTACTCGAAAACCAGGTTGTCGTAGAAATACAGTCCGGTTATGGCATAATGCGACTTGGGCCGTGCCGGTTTTTCCTCGAGGCCGATCGGGTTTCCAGCGGCATCAAACTCCACTACGCCGTAGCGCTGCGGGTCTTTTACCCAGTAGCCGAAGAGAGTCGCTCCTTCACGTCGAGCAGTAGCTCCATGCAGCAGATCGGGGAGACCATGACCATAAAAGAGATTGTCACCAAGCGCTAGCGCAACATTTGCACGATCGACAAACTGCCTGGCGATAAGAAACGCTTGGGCTATACCCTCGGGCCTGGCTTGCACCGCATATTCGAATCTGACTCCCCATTCCGCACCGTTTCCGAGGAGACGCTTGAAACATTCCTGCTCGTGCGGCGTGTTTATGATCATTATGTCGCGTATGCCCGCCATCATAAGGGTGGCGAGCGGATAATAGATCATAGGCTTGTCGTATACCGGCGCGAGTTGCTTCGAGATTGCCCGCGTTACCGGATAGAGCCGTGTGCCTGAACCACCTGCCAGCACGATTCCCTTCCAGGAAGGCCGAATTTGATTGCTATGCAACCGAGATTCGGTTGACAGATCCAGAGTCATCTAACACTCCGCGGCTGGATCCCTTGCGAGACCTGTCTTTCAGGATTCGACACGACAAGGCCCAGCCGTTTGCCATCGTAACGCCCTTGCTTAACGGCTTGACACCAACTCAGGTTCAGCAGGTACCAACGCACCGTAACCCGCAGGCCCATTTCGAAGCTGATGCGGCTGCGCCATCCGAGTTCCCGGTCGATTCTTGAACAATCGATCGCATACCGTCGATCGTGACCGGGCCGATCGGGGACCAAAGTGATCAAGTCCCGATAGGACTTGCACCCATTGGCGATTGCAGCAGCATTGCCATCGGCAGGCTGAAGTTCCTCGAGCGCGGCACAGACTTCGCTCACAACCTCCAGGTTCGTGCGCTCGCACCTTCCCCCAACATTGTACTGTTCGCCGACTCGTCCTCGCGCCAGAATTGCCAAAAGCGCTTCACAATGATCGCCTACAAACACCCAGTCCCGAATGTTTTGGCCATCGCCGTAAATTGGAATAGAGTCGGCTGCGGTCGCCTTCAGGATCGTAAGAGGAATTAATTTCTCCGGAAACTGGTTGAACCCGTAGTTATTGGAACAGTGAGAAATAAGAGTAGGCAATCCGAAAGTCTTATTGTAAGACCTCACCAGGTGATCGCCTGCGGCCTTGGATGACGCATAGGGAGAGTTTGGGGCGTAGCATGAATCTTCCTTGAAGAATCCCGTATCGCCCAAAGATCCGTAAACTTCATCGGTCGAAATCTGCAGAAATCTGAAGTTGCGACGGCGCAGCGGTCCGAGTCGAGACCAGTAGTGACGGGTTGCCTCGAGCAGCTCAAAGGTGCCGATGACGTTGGACATCATGAAGCTGCGCGGCCCATCGATCGAACGATCAACGTGCGTCTCTGCAGCGAAATTCACGATCAAGTCCGGCTGCCATCGCTCAAGAGCTTCGCCAACAACCTCCGGATCGGCGATGTCGGAGTGAATGAACGAATAGCGGGGATCGTCCGCGACTTCGCGCAGATTTAGACGACTCCCGGCGTAGGTCAACTTGTCAATTACGACCACCCGCCAGTCTTTCTTGCTGAGCGCAAGTCGTACGAAGTTGGAACCGATGAATCCCGCGCCGCCCGTAACTATGATAGTAAGCATTTTTACCCCAGTCCGGAATCTTTTTTCCCAGGCTAGTAGCCTCCGCCGCGAGCGACGCGAATGATCGTTCTGAAAATGATCCGGCAGTCCTGCAAGATGGACCAGGTGTCAATGTACCTGCAATCGAGTTCCACTATTTCCTCGAAGTCGGTGACTCCGTCATTGCCATAGAGCTGCCATAACCCCGTAACACCGGGCTTCATGCTGAGGCGTCGCTGATGATGCGGCTCATAGGACGCAACTTCGGACGGCGTCGGCGGTCGCGTGCCGACGAGACTCATCTCACCCCTGAATACGTTCCAGAACTGTGGTAGTTCGTCGATATATAGCTTGCGCAGAGTCCGTCCGAGTGACGTGATCCGAGGATCGTTTCGGATTTTGAAGATATGCCCCGTCATCTCGTTCTGCTCGAGCAGCTCTTCGTGCTGCTCTTCAGCGCTCGCATCCATCGTGCGGAACTTGTAAAGCGTAAAGAGTCGTCCGTTTCTGCCAACCCGAATCTGTCGGAAGATCGCGGACCCGCGGGTCTCCCGTTTTATTCGGTGCGCGAGCACGACGTACGCGAATCCGCAGAAGATGAGACCGACCACTGAGCTAGTGACATCCATCAGCCGTTTGACAGCCAGAGCTACTGGGCTCACCGGAACGGATTCGTGCATCAACAAGTATTCGCCCGCTCCCAAAGACTGGGTGCGAAAGCGGCCTGCGGGCGCGAGGGGGGTTCTTATCAATGTGCGGAACGTTTTGCCCCGGATCGACGACGAATACAGGATGTCGTCAGGGTCCAGGCCGGTGGATGTATCGACCATGAGCACGTTGTCGATAACGTTAGCGTCGAGTACTTGGTCGACGGTGGTTGGAGCCTCCTCGCCCTTTTCATTCCTGAAGAGCAGTTCTCCATTTTCGCCAGTGAACAAATATCCGACCGGACGCGACGGAGGATGGTTGCCGATCCTGTCACAGAAGTCTTCGTAGGAACTGGCTCCGACGATCAATGCGTTGCCGCCGAGAGCTGGATTGCGCTTGCGAAGGCCGAAGCCCATCAGGCGGGAAGCGGCCGAGCCAGCCGAGGGCAAACGCGACCGCGAGCGGAAGCACGATGGCCAGATCGTTCCATCGCACACCGGCGACGTAATGAACGGCCAAAACAAATCCTGAACTCAGGAGGACTCCGGATTTGATTGGAAAAGAAATCACCGCGCTTAAAGTTTCCCGCTGACCACTCGGCCGGAGCGTATCGAGCAGCCTGCGAAGTGTCTCCGCTCGGTTAGCGCTTCGATGCGGCCAGAAAGTAAGGATTCACGCGGTTCCGAAGGTGGGTAGTCACGAAGAACCGGTGGCGAATTGCTTAGAAACGGCCTGGTAACGTCCATCTGCTCGCAGCGGCAGCCAACGCGAACAACATGCCGCTGCTGCAAACATGCGCAATGATGGCGTCTGATAATAGACCTCTTCGGAACATCGCAGTGGCGAAGATTATGCCGGCGAAAATTCCTGGTAACCAATTCGGTTGGATGATGGCGAATGCAATGGAAGATCCCAGCAATGAAAGCCAGGTAAACTTGCTGAACGGCACATTTTCAAATTCGGATGCAACAAGTTTTCTTTCGAGGTATCCACGAAATGCGAGCTCCTGGGCTATGGATACTGCAATTCCACCCGCCAGACCGAGCACAAGCAGACCAGCCGCTGCTGGAATCGAAAAATGCTGCATTGCAGTCCCGAAGGACAAATCGCCCGCGCTAGTTCCTGACACGATTGCGGTTAGAACAAAGACCCCGACCCCGGCCAAGACACTAAACCACGAAAGCTCCCACTGCATTGAAAGCAGAGTGGAGCGGTAGTACCAAAGCGTCGCAAGCACAGGCAATGCGACCGCCTGAAGAAAGAACTGGGGCGCAAGTATCCTGACAAATAAGGAACTCGCGAAGACCACCAGAAGCGGCAGAAGGTAGGCGCTGGCTGGATTCGCAGTCTGAGGCTCGTCTTCAGTCGCTTTTAAGAATAACCCGTATCGCGAACTCGCCCAGACTAATGCGACTGCAACCAGATTGAAGAAGATCCAGCCGGCCGCTGAGTGGAATCCTTTGAGCGCGACGTCCCGGTTCCAGCTGCCGATCAAGATTAATGCTGCTATACGAACGGAATTGAGCAGCCAGATACTTACCGCGCCCATCGGTAGCAGAAGCAGCGCCTGCGGAAAACGTAACTGACGCCTGTAAGTCCATAGGTAAATGCCAATGAACGCACACGTGAGGCCGATGCCTTCCAAGCCGGAACAGTGGGCTGTAATTCTTACTGCAAACCTCGAAGTTCCCAGTACGAACTCATCGGGGCGATTTACGACTGCCTCGCCCAACAACCCCAAGATAGTCGCGGCCATTTGAAAGGCTGAGCGTTGCAGCAAGCCCCATAGCTCCTGCATCCAGTTGCCGAGTCCATATGCGAGCAGTCCAGCGCCTAACGCGGTGAGCACGGCGGAGCGGCTTCGCGCGAACCATCGAATATAAAAGCGCGGCGGTAACGCGCTGAAAAGCCATGTCGCTAGGGCCGCGAATGACACTGCGATCCACAGGAGAAGCCATCCCTCCCAAGCCTCGATTGAGCTTAAGCGAGTGGATTGCGCTCGGGTTCCAAGAATTAGCAGCGCCAGTAGCGCCAAATGCGCGGCGAACCATCGCGCCGAGGTAATTCTGTGAGGCGACTCGTCGAGAACTGCCCGAAGTTCCTGAAGCGGCACGGGCCAGCTGAAAAAAATGGTCGCCGCCACCATGGTGATGAACGTGGGGCGAATTCCAAGCTGTGCGGTGTAGATCGCGGCCGCCCAGAACCCTTCTTGTGCGAGGTCGTGAGAAGGATCGAAGGGCAGAGTCAGGGCTACCAACTCCGCGACGAGCAGGAGAACCAGCCCACCCCACAAAAGTACCCTATAAGTATATCGGGTGGGCCGGGACCCGGCCCACCCAGCATCGGCCATCGAACTCACAGTGGCCCGAATTCGAGGGAGCGTTACCAACGATTTCGCGCTAGCGTCGGCGACGTACCCTTTCCCAGATAACCCCTGCGGCGATGCCTGCCACCGCGAGACCCTCCAACGCCAGTCGAGGATCGAACTCGGGCGCCTCATCGGGCACGCGTGGCCAGAATGCGAAAGCCGGATGAGAAATCGCCAGCACGGCTAATACAGCTGGCAGAATGCGGAGGATGAGGGACAACCAGTTTCTGTTCATGTGCTTCTCTCTCCTTTGCTACATCCTGTACTACAAAACTCGACGACGAGTATTGGAGAGAATCACTACAGCCGAAATCAACAAATAGCGGAAAGTTCATTCGGCTTCGTTCAAACTGACACGACTCCTAGGGAACAACTAATTCTCCCACCCCGACAGGTTCAACTGAGCTGAAATCAAATCGTCGCGGAACTGATCCGCCCACAGGTCAAATTTATCCTCTCGGCCGGAGCTTGGGGCTCCAATATGCACGCCGACTCGAGCTTTCTGGGTATATGTTAGTTGTGAAACGTTTGTGCGGGGTTTGTGGAGACAGGTTCATTCAAATGGCTATAGCGAACGCAATTCCAGATTTTGAAATTCCAGATTTTGAACGATTTGGGTGATGCTCCGTATGAACCTAAGTACAATTGAGACTAATCACCGTCCGGTCGACCCCGCGGAGCATAATTCCACCGCACTGGAGGGACTCTCTTTCGTTCTCGTGAGTCCCAACGTTTCGGAGCAGATGGGCGGCGAAGCCATCAAAGCACTGCAAATCTGCCTAGAACTCACGCGGCGAGGCGCGCGGGTTCACCAAGTCACTCATGAGCGCGTCAAAGCGGAACTTGATCGCAACTTCCCTGGGTTGAATGTGTCCTACGTGAGAGATACACGCACGCAGAAGATGGCCTATCGTGCTGGGCGGCTGAGTCCTTTGTTGTCAACTCTCATTTCGGAGCCCCTAATAGCAATTATTTTTCAGCGAAGAGCGGTGCAGCTGGTGAAAGCACTACTTCGAGACTCGCCGGAATCGATCGTCCATTTCACATCACCAGTCTCACCAGTGTTGCCCAATTTCCGTATTCCGAAGGCAACGGTGGTAATCGGACCAATCAATGGCAACATTCATTTCCCGCCAGCCCTGAGAAACCGCGAAACCATCGGCTATCGTATGCAGCGGCGCCTGCATCCCGTATTGCAATTGCTCAACCGTGCGGTCTCCTCGGGCAAGCGCCAAGCTGATATTCTGCTGGTCGCTGGCGGTGAGCGTACCCGACGATCACTGTTGATGGCGGGATGCCGAGAAGAGCAATTTGTCGACTCGATCGATAGCGGCGTGCTCGACAGGCTCTACGAAACGCCACGCATTACGCACTCCGGTCGCAATCTGTCCTTCGTGCATAATGGTCGTTTGGTTTCGCACAAAGGCACCGATCTGATTATCAAGAGCATGAAGCGCACCCGGAACCCGATCGAGCTGGACGTCATTGGTCGAGGGCCGGAATTAGACAAGCTTAAGGCTCTGAGCCGAGACCTGTCGCTGCAGGACCGCGTCAGGTTTATCGAATGGGTCGCGGACCATCGCGATCTTGCGACTATGTTACGCCGCTACCGGGCCTTTGTGTTTCCAAGTTTGGCGGAAGCAAACGGTATCGTCGTGCAGGAGGCGATGGTGATGGGGCTGCCTGTTATCGCAGTGAATTGGGGCGGGCCCTCGCTGCTCGTGACTGCCGAAACGGGAATTCTGATCGACCCGGTCAGCGAAGAACACATCATCAATAAATTGGCAGAAGCGATGGACACTCTGGCTGAGGATGGAAACCTGGCAGAGCGAATGTCCTCCGCCGGCCACCTGCGCGCAGTCGAGAGCGGATTTCTGTGGTCCTCAATAATCAGAGAATGGGCGATGCATTATCGGCGTCTGGCAGACTCTCATTCGAAGATCGCGAAAGAAGAGCGCGTTAAGGTTTGAACATGCGGGTCGCATCGTCTTTCAACGGGGGAACCTTAGAGGCGAAGGGCAGTTCGATGGGTCAAAACTGACCCGAAAAGATATAAAAACCGTCCCTCATTACTGAACGGACCAGGTGCCGGCTGGATACTTGCGCCCGTGACTTCCGCATACGCCAAAGCTGCATTCAGGCGACACTGGCAATTCAGTGTCATAGCGATCTTTACTTCGTTGTTGTTTCTGGGTTGTTCGAGCACGCCCAGCGCTGAATCGCTGCAGCGCTCGATCGGTAGCAACCCCGTAAAGGCAAGCGCGCCGTCCACAGAACCGGCCGGCGTTAGTATGCCGTCCGCAGCACTGGTCGGCGGAGCACGCCGTCCACAGCACTGGCCGCACTTGAAGCACCTCAAGGTTTCGGAAACGGCGCAAGCATCGACGAATTCCAGCAGATTCAAACTCCTCCCGGCAAATATGTGTTGGGTTCTGGCGATGTCGTCACACTGACGGTTTGGGGACATCCTGAACTTTCCGGCAAGCGCGTTGTTGGTCCCGACGGTGAAATCCAACTTCCATTCGTAGGCTCGTTTCGAGTTGCCGGCTACAACGCCGACGACGCAAGCGGCAGGATCACGTCGGCGCTCCGCGAGGACTATCTCAATACTGCGGCTTCAATCACCGTCGATAGTTACAACAGCAATCAGGTTATTGTCCTTGGACACGTGGCCCATCAAGGAGTGCTGACCTTCACGGGAGATCCGACCCTGCTCGAGGCACTCGCTATGGCGGGAGCGGCACCGGGCAAAGATGAGCAAAGCGGAATGCCGACCCGATGTGCGATCATTCGTGGCAGAGACCGCATGATGTGGGTCGATCTTCGACCGCTGACGAAAGGATCAGATCTGTCGCTCAATATTCGTTTGTACCGAAACGATTTGGTGTTTGTTCCAGACCCCGACGACTCACTTGTTTACGTGATGGGACAGGTCAAAAATCCGGGCCCCTATACCTTGACCGCTAACATGTCTTTCCTCGAGGCGCTTGCGCGAGCCGGCGGCCCTAACGATAACGCGCAACAGGGGAAAATCGTGTTAGCCCGTCCAAGTAAGAATTCCGAGCAAGTTATCGACCTGGAGAACTTCGTAAAACAAAGCGGGACCAACGCTCAACTCGAGCCCGGAGATATCGTTTACGTACCCAAGAGCGGATTGGCTCAGCTCGGATACGTGATGCAACAGATCAATCCGATCACGTCGATGATGGTGTTTGGAGCCGCCGCTTTGTAGATGTGCATCAGAGCTGAAACTTCTCTCACTGACGAAGAAATGGGTCGGAACGACCATCTGGTCGCCAGCGGAATTCAATCACGAAGTCATAGCGAAGAATTCGCTCTTGCAACTCGCAGCGGATGCTATCGGGGGCATTGAGGTTTTATGCTTCCTACTCCAAATAAATACTGTGAGGGGGCAGTCCCGGCCTCATCCTCATGGAGAGTTGCCAATCGCAGCGCCACTCCCTGGGCAAGCGTTTTGGCGCACAAGCGCATGGCAGTGACGATAGCTTTGGCGGTTTCGCTGCTTGGTTTGATTGTCGCGTTCCTTAGCGGCCGTGAATATGTAGCTGAAGCAACTATTCGGGTTTCACCGGTTGTTCCTGCTTCAGTGGCGGGTGAACAGTCACAATTCAATTCAAATGCGGACTACCGCGATTTCGTGCAAGAACAGGTGTTCGAAATAGACAATTTCGCGACCGCCAGCGCCGCGCTTGAGCTGCTCGGACCTAACCGATGGATGTTTCAAGCACCTGGCGAAAGCGATCGTCACGCGGCCGAGCGCCTGGTGAAGATGCTCAAGGTTCAACCGGTCCCTGACAGCTACCTGCTCTCAATTGCGCTCAGTGCCGGTAAGCCCGAAGGACTCGATCAGGTCGTAAACGCAGTCGCGAAAGCTTACCTTTCCCGAGCGGCCAAGCGCGAATTGGACGGCGCGGATGTAGGGCTTCAGCTACTCGCGTCGCGGCAGTCCGAGTTGCAAAAGAATGTTGAAGAAGATCAAGAGCAACTCGCCGGGCTGACGCAGGAATTGGGAGTCTCTGGCGTCTCCGGCACGTTGATAAATCCTTACGACAAGATGGTGGCCGACACTAATGCCGCAGTTGCTCGTGCCCGACGAAACGTCGTGCTCGCTCAATCTCACCTGGACGCAATCAAGTCCCATCGCGAGCGAATTGAAGATGACGACGTCGAAGCGAAGGCCGAGGAGATGGCTGCGAATGGCACGGAAACAAGCGTCGCCAGGCAGAAACTGATTGACCAGCGTCAGCAGCTATTGTTCCAACTGAGCGGACTTGGTCCGAACCATCCTGGCCGCCCGGCTCTCGAAGCGCAGATCGCAGAAGCCAACAAGGAATTGGCCAACCTGGACCAGTCTGCATTGGAGCGCGCGCGCAAGATGATGAGCGACAGCGAGAAGGCTACGACCAGCGTTGATATCTCGGAGGCTGAGTCCAATCTCGAGCAGATGGTATCGGCGGCGAAGGGAATCGAGGATGAGCAAAAGAGGGTCAAGGCTACCGCCGCGACTTTCGGAGCCACATATAGCCAAGCAGTCAGCGTCCACGAAAAACTCGAGCGCGAGCGGAAGGACCTGCAGGACCTCCAGGAACACGTAAGTCTTTTGCGCTTGAAGACAGAGGCGCCAGGCGTGGTCGCGCTAGACGCAGCAGCAATGACACCTGATACGCCGCTGAAGAGCAGACGAAGATTGATTTTCGCAATATTCGCGCTTGGCTCGCTGGTGCTGGGTGCAGCGGTACCGACGGCGATCGATTTGACCGATCGCAGAATCAAAACACCTAACGAGTTCGAGGCTATCCTCGGCTTTCCAACTCTCGGCGTGGCGCTGGCAAACGGCGCCGGACAAGAATCGATGCGCCGAATTGCGCTGGGGATTATGCGCGAATGGCGGACCTCGGGAATTCGCAGCTACGTACTCACATCGGTTCGCGGTGGCGGAAATTCTTATCTCGCGTTGGCGCTCGCCGACGAGCTGGCCGATCTGGGAGTGCGCACGCTGGCAATCGAAGCCAGCCTGACAAGATCAGATGGCCATGATCTAAAGAAGCCAATATTGCCATCAGCGGCGGTGGTTAGTTCCGTTAGTTCAGGTCGGGAGACGAGGCGGCTCGTCCCGCGCACTGCGAAAACCGTCGCACTCGATGACAGAATTAAGTCCATGCCGCTAACGATGGCAGATACGAGCCTCCAGCGTGCGCAAAACGGTAGAATCGCCCGTCCCTTTGGCTATGTTCGCGAGAGCGTTGACCGGGCGCTTGGTAGCCACGATTTAGTGCTTCTGGCCGCGCCGCCCATTTTATCGTCGGCAGATACGGCGGCGATCATCCAGCTGCCCGCCGGCGTTATCCTGGTCGCACACGCGGGCCGTGATAATGTGTCAGATGTCGCGGCGGCCGTTCGTGAATTGGAGAGATGCGTTCCGCCCGTGGTTGGCGCGGTTTTCTGTGAGAGTTCGTGGTCAAAGGAAAACGGCGACCACGAGACTGACGCGGAGCTCGACCTAAACAGGCATTCTTTTGCGAGTCGAGTCTGACATGGTCGTTTCGAGATGCGATTCGACTGTCGGACGGGCGACTTGGTTAGATAGGCTGTCCGCTAGTGCGACGTAATGCGGTACTCCGACTGTAATCGCCGAACGCAGGACGAAAACGCGGTCGACTAGCGAAGACTGCGATCACAAGATGTTCGGCAATCTAAGGGAAGACTGGAATACCTACGAGCGAGACCCTTGGCGCCAGGGTCTGTGGGTGATGGCTGTCTATCGATTCGGGCGCTGGCGCTATGGAATCAGACACGCGATCGTCCGCGTCCCTTTCTCGTTTCTCTACAAGCTGTTGTTCAAGTTCATTCAGATAATTACCGGCGTCGAACTTCCCTGCGAAGTGAGTGTCGGTAAACGGTTCAGGATTGACCATTTCGGCGGTGTAATAGTGAGCGGCGACGTCATATTCGGCGACGACGTCGTGATCCGGAATGGAGTTACCATAGGCTTACGGCGTACAGGAGTGCGCGGTTCACCGAAGATCGGCGACAGAGTGGACATCGGCGCCGGGGCCAAGATTTTAGGCCCGATCACGATAGGCGATGATTCCACGATCGGCGCGAACGCAGTGGTGCTGGAAGATGTACCGCCCAACTCTATTGCTATCGGCATTCCGGCCAAAGCAGTTGCGCGACGTCATGCGAACGGTCCGCGCAGAGTCGAAAACATTGAGAGGCTCTCCCGGTCATGACCAGCGAGCCACGGGCGATCAGCGAATGTCCGATGCTCTCCGTCGTAGTAATTGGACGCAATGAGGGCGCGCGTCTCGTCCGATGTCTCGAATCGATTGGCCAGATGACTCCGCTGCCAGGCCCAGTCGAAGTCATCTACGTGGATTCGGGTTCCACTGACGGGAGCCTCGAAAGGGCGGCGCAATTCAAGGTCAAGGGCAAACGCCTCGATTCCGCCAATCCTTGCGCCGCGGCAGGACGAAACGCCGGTTGGCGCGAGGCGAAGGCGCCTACAATACTCTTCCTCGATGGCGACACGGTACTCGAACGCAACTTCGTCGCTGATACGATTTCCGAGTTGAACGATCCGAAGGTTGCTGTTGTCTTCGGGAATCGTCGAGAGACTAACCCTACAGCTTCAATTTACAATCGCCTGTGTGACCTGGATTGGATAGCGTCCTCGGGCGCCGTTGAATTCTGCGGCGGCGACGCCCTGATTCGGCGCGACGTGCTCGAACGCGTTGGCGGCTACGACGAACGATTGATCGCGGGTGAGGAGCCGGAGATGTGCCAGCGAATCCGGACATTGGGCTTTACCATCCTGCATGTCGACCGGCCGATGACCGGCCATGACCTGGCAATGACGCGATTTTCGCAGTACTGGCGCCGCGGCGTCCGAAGCGGCTATGCCTATGCCGAAGTCTCCGCGAGATTCAGAAGCACCGACCTTCCTCTTTGGAGCACAGAAGCCCGCAGCAATCTGATTCATGGCGCAGGATTGCTCGGAATCGTCGGCGGCGCGCCGCTCCTATCGATCGCTCTGCGCTCTATTTTTCCGATCGCGGTAGCAGTTGCGATAATCGCGTTGCTCGCGCTACGCACAGCCGTGAGACATCGCTGGAAGACGTCCGATCTGATCACCCTGCTTCTGTTCAGTATGCATTCGCATCTGGTTCATATACCGCTGCTGTTCGGTCAGCTGAAATATCAACTGGATCGCGTGGCTGGCAGGACTCGGGAACTGATCGAGTATAAAGATCCCCCTACGCATGCCTCCGAACACATCAAGCCCGCCGGTCGCGTCCGACAACAAACTTAGAACGTTCTATACTTCTTCTACTGTTAGTAGGGTTTCATGATTCGTGATCGCGGCGGGCGTCGCCGGATCCTCGGATCCCACTTTGACACCTCTATCACGCAATACATCGCGCTGCTTCGAATGATTCGGAATCATTATCCACAGGTTGTAAATCGCGGTGTCCCACCGTAGTGCGCCTAAGTTCAGAAAAGTTAGACGATGCGAACAGACATTCTTAAATCCGGCTCGACAACACTTGATCCAACTTTCCTCTTCCGATAAGAATTTGCGCGGGCTGAAGTGGGAGTGGCTGTTGTCTCAACCACCTGTTGTAATTTCAATCTGCTGGGCAGCGGTCTAAAAATAAGGTCGGTCCGTCGACCGTGGCAAAGGCCAGTTCGGCTTCGATCCGTGAGAGGAGTGCGACACGCACAGTAACGGATCTGGTGAGATCTGATCGGTCCGTTCGACGGCGCAGAGTTCATTTTCGATAGGGGAGAGTTTCTCATAGGTCCGCGATGCGGTAGGGAGTGGCGCGCCGAGCGCAATCACTCACGCAACCCCACGCCGACTGCCTCTATAAGGTTAATACAGAAAAATAAATTTCCGGTGCAGACGCTGGAACGCCTGCACCGGAGCATCACCTGACGGGCCCGAGCTAACGAGCCACAATCGAGGCTGGCAATTCGATTGTCTCGCACACGCTCGTCGCTGGTCAACTGGAGCGTAGTGCATGAAGACGAAGTTCGGTCTTCTTCGAATTGGAACATTTTGGTCGATACTTTTTCTCGCTGGAATACTCATCCCGGATGGGACGGTTGTCTCTGCTTCTCAACCCTCCCCAACCGCTGAAAACCTCCACCATCGTCATCATCCATCACCTACCGCCAAAAAGACTCCGACTTACTCTCAAACCCCGACAGTAACGATAACAGCGACAGCGTCGCCCAGGCCGACAGCGTCAGCACTTTGTAGTGTTATGCCGCCTCAGCCGCAGCTGGTGGATAACCTGGGCAATGTCTATAGGCTGGTTGGCGGGGCTATCTACGTGAATGGTGTGGGCGATGGAAACGGTGCGAATACAACCAAGGTTGTGTGGGATAAAACGCACATCTGGCAGTACAATGGAAAGCAATGGGACTACCAGTCCGGGCCGTGTCCGAATTGCGCTCCAAGTCAGCCTGGTCCGTGGATGCCTGACAGCACCGGCCCAAGTTGTTCAGTGACGGGTCCAACCTCGACCGCGATTGCGACCATAAGTCCATCGGTCACGTCGACCGCAACCGCGACGTTGACAGCGACCGCCACCGCTACAGCAACGCGAGCCGCGACCCCGACAGCGACGGCAACTAAAGGTCCATCTGCCACTGCAACCGCGACTCGGACGGCGACGGCAAGCGGAGCGACAGCGACGGCGACGCCGAGGGCAGGATCTACGGCGGCGGTATCTTTGACGCCGGCGGTAGCCGGGGTCAATCGGTTCGGGCTCAACACCGGTAATAGCGACAATTTCTTCGGCCCCAACGCGATTACCTCCAACTATTTCGACAACGGCGGCTTCGAACCGCCCTCAGTTGCGCATCTGATCATTATCGGCGGTGGGGCAACCGCCAGCAGCTTTAGCGATATATCGGATGGTGGCACCCTCGGGGTTGATTGGATTGGCGCAAAGGCATCGGTCAGGACCGGCGCCTCAGCCGGCGACCAGTTCATCGTGACCAGCTATACCAATGGCGGCTTCTACACTTTTGGCAGCTGTCAGGATGCCTCGGGTAATTCGATTGGCTGTCCAACGCTGGAAACTGGAGCCGCAGTTGCCGAGGTACTTACCGGCACCACTGTGCTTGGCGGCATGGCGGGCGGCGACCCGGGACAGGTCGGAGGTTGGCAGACTTCCGATCCCACTCACTGCGGCTATTCCACCGCGCAGGCGATGGATGGGGTCGGCTCGGCTGCGTGCGACGTTTCAGATGGCGGAAGTCATGCGATTCAGCACTATTACGACTTCGGTGGCCCTTCTACCGGCGGGGTATGCTCGAACGACGACGTGACGCCCTGCACCGTGGCCAATGAAAACGTCGACTGCGGCAGCGGCTCGGCCACTTGCCTGGCCGCGCCCCAGGCCGGGCCGTGGCATCCGGTGGTCGGCCCCTTCGAGATTGCTTTCTATGCCAAGGCGGTAAATAGCTCGAGCGGGACCCCGCAGGTCAGCATCTCGCTGGTCAGAAACGGCGGCGGCACCAACGTCAGCCATACCTTCCATCTGACCAATGACGGCAACTGGCATCAGTATGTATTCCCTTTCACCGGCACGGATACCGGCTGGAGCGGTGGGCAGAATCAGCAGGAGATGATCTTCAGCTTGACTGCCACCAATGGCAGCGCCGAGAGCGGTGCGAGCATCTATGTTGATGACGCCTACCTGGGCAAGCAGGCGGCATCTTCCACCGGGTTCCGCTCTGAGTTCATGACCACGATACAGGCACTCAACCCGGGCTCGATACGATTAATGAGCGGCGGCACCATGTCCGCCCCTCGCGCCGGACTTGAAGGGCTGAGCGGCTGCACCCCGGGCCAGGGCGCGGGACCCGATGCTCCCGGGACCTGCGATTTTCAGCATGGCGCGGTAAATGGAACCAACATCGGTGGCGGCCAGTGGATATATTCATCGGCCGACTTGTATCCCCTGTCGAACCAATTGGGTGCGGCGCCGTGGTTCTCGATCAGCAACATGTTCAATGACGCCGACTTGAAGACATTCGTTGACAATGCCTGCGCGGCGCTCGCAACCAATACCAATATCCCCGCGATTTATATCGAGCAGAGCAACGAGGAATGGAACAGCCCCAGTCCGAGCCAGAGCGTCAGGTTTGGCAGCGGCAATCTTGGGACCGGACCCTTGGGCTATGGCGGTGAGACCGGGCGCAACTTCAGCATCATGAGCGCCGAAGTAACCGCTCACTGTCCATCACTGGCCGGCAAGTTCTACTACGTCATCGGCAATCAGACCTGCAACAACGGGGTGGTCGGTGCGGCCTTGCAGGGCGCAACCAACGCCGGCTATCCGATCCCGAATACTGATCATTATGGTATCGCCGACGCACCTTACTATGGCGCCAGCATTTCGGAGAGCGGCAGTATGGAGTCGCAGGCGCAAGCTTACGCGGCGGACTTCACCAGTCAGATACCGATCATACTTGGCCCGCAGGGAACCGGCTGTATGAACAGTGGCGGCGGCGCCGAATGGGCCTTCATCGGCTCGAACAACTTCGTTGGCTTCTACGAGACCGGACCCAACGCCAGCGGCGGGCCGGCCACCACCGAACAGCTCTACCTAAGTGAAGCCGGCTATCCGTCGGCCGAATGGATGGCCTATAGCTGGCTGATGGGTCAGAAAGGCGAGGATGAAACCGGGGTTCCGTTTCCAGGTGGAAGGATCCCGGTGCAGAACGAGTTCACCCTGGTGCAGACCGAATACGGCGGCGCGCCGATCTGGGGTTTTGTTCACGACTTCGACGCCGACTTTGGACCTACCTTCCCGCATCTGCGCCCGATCGGACTCGGGATGGAGGTGATTAATCGCGCGGTTCAGCAAGGCGGAGCCTTATTCGCTGTGAGCGGCGCTCCCAGCGGCGTCATGATCAATCCTTATAACGCCAATAGCAGCGGCACCGGCGCGTGGACCGCGGCGCTGGTCAATACCACCGCCGCACCGGTCACGCTGACGGTTGCGTTCCCATCTTCGGGTACCATGCCCGAGACCGCCGACGCGGTCCTCAACACCCACGGCATCACCGACAACTCTGAAAACTCCAACGATGTCTATCTCGGCTCCCTGCCCGGCGGTCTCTCAATCTCCGGCCAGAACCTCACCCTCACCCTCCCGCCCTTCGCCGTCGTCGCCATCCACTGATGGGGATCGCGACTGGAGAACACATCTGGTTGACAAATGTTACGGTGGGAAGCGCTCGACAGCCGAGCGCTTCTCAATCGTAGCCGGCGTCTGCATCTACATTTTGTAGGATTTTGGTTCAGGCAGCAAGGCTGCGATAAAAGTGTTGCGTATACGCAACTTCCCCTGACAACGAGTCTCACTTCGGGTCATCTGGGATCCGCTTGCTACTCGCTGCTACACGTCGTAGGGAAGAATAACTTATCGTAGGTGAATGGCACGTCGCTTGCTCTCCCCGCTTGTGAATCCGTCGGGGCGTAACCGTTCAGGCCGCCGCTCGGAGCTCGGGGAGGATCCAGGTGGGCAGGTCGAAGGCAGCAAAACTATTTGCTTCGCTTCTGGTCGTCATTCTGATGGCTGTCTTTGCCGTTATCGGACTTCCCTCGACCAACGATTCTTTTGCTCAGGATCAGTCATTTCCGTCAAAAGCCAAGCACCCGAAGCGGACACCAGCGCACATCCGAATGACGGTGTTTTATCCCTCAAACGGAATACTCAGTCCGGGCCAGTCTCAAATTGTCCAAGTCGGAAATACGATTCAACTCGCTCCGGGAACTTCGCTCAACGAATATTTATTGGTGCTGAAGCTCAAAAAGAATGGGCGCCAAGTCCTCTCTGATTCTTTTCATCCGGCCCAGACTTCCTCTTTTACGACATTAAGCATGGATGCAGTTGTGCCGGGCAAATACGATCTGACAGCACAACTGGAACACGGCGGCACGACAGTGTTCGCACCGCAACAGTTTCGAATTAAAAAACGCGCATACTCGGTTGTAACCGCAACTCCGACTATCACTGCAACCCCGACCCCCACGCTCAGCCCGACCGCGACGCCGTCCGCGACCAGCACCGCGACGCCAACAACAACGGTGACAGCGACTGCCACAGCGACTCAGTCGGCGACCGCGACCGCGACAGTCACGCCAACTTCGACTCCGACCCCAACAGTGACGAGGACCGCAACACCTACGGCGACGGCAACGTCAACTGTCACCGCGACTGCGACTGACGATCCGACATCGACGCCAACAATGACCGTGACAGAGACCTCGACCCCCACCGCAACAGCGACACTGACTGCGACTCAGTCGGCGACCGCGACCGCAACAGTGACGAGGACCGCGACGCCTACTGCGACGGCAACATCGGCTGTCACCGCGACTGCGACTGACGATCCTACGCCGACGCCGACAGTGACCGTGACGCAGACCTCGACGCCGACAGCAACAGCGACAGTAACTGCGACCTCCACTGCGACTCAGACGCCGACCGCAACAGTTACCGCGACCTTGACCCAAACGGCGACGTCGACTTCTACGGCAACAACAACCGCAACATCGACTCCGACTGAAACCGCAACGGCTACGATAACTGCAACCTCGACTCCAACAGCGACTCGGACCGCGACCGCAACGGTGACGCCGACGCTGACCGCAACCGCGACTCAGACGAGCAAGAAAGCCACCTCGACGCCGACAGCAACGGCGACAGTCACTGCTACTGCCACGGCGACGGTTACGGCGACCTCGACTCGGACGGCAACCAAGACAGCCACCTCGACGCCGACAGCGACCGCGACGGTCACTGCTACTGCTACGGCGACTACGACCGCGACCGCAAGCGCGACGCGAACTTCAACGCCGACCGCGACAGCTACAGCGACAGTTACCGCGACCGCCTCTGCCACAACGACCAAGACCGCCACCGCGACGCCGACAGCGACCGCCACTCAGACGGCGACCGCGACGGCCACAATAACCGCGACGTCAACACCGACCGCGACGGTCACGCGAACCGCGACGCCGACGGTAACGATAACGCCGACAGCATCGCCAACGCCGACAGCGTCAGCACTTTGCAGTCTTATGCCGCCTCAACCACAGCTGGCGGATAACCTTGGGAATGTCTACACAATGGCCGGCGGCGCTATCTACGTGAATGGTGTCGCCGATGGATATACCGCGAATGTAACCAAGGTTGTGTGGGATGGTACGGACATCTGGCAGTACAATGGAAGTCAATGGTACTACCAGTCGGCACCATGTCCAGATTGCGCACCGGGTGCGCCTGGTGCGTGGACACTTGGCACCACTGGCCCAAGTTGTTCAGACGCGGGGCCGACCCCGACCTCGACGGCGACCACGGTTCCATCTGTCACCGCAAGCGCAACGGTGACCGCAACGCGAACCACAACCCCGACAGCGACTGCGACCACAAGTCCATCTATCACTGCAACCGCGACGGTGACCGCGACCGCAACTGCGACGCGAACCGCGACGGCGACGGCCAGCGGAGGAGCGGAGCGACAGCGACGGCGACGCCGGGGGCAGGATCTACGGCGGCGGTATCTTTGACGCCGGCGGTAGCCGGGGTCAATCGGTTCGGGCTCAATACCGGCAATAGCGACAACTTCTTTGGCCCGAACGCGATTACCTCCAACTATTTCGACAACGGCGGCTTCGAACCGCCCTCAGTTGCGCATCTGATCATTATCGGCGGTGGGGCAACCGCCAGCAGCTTTAGCGATATATCGGATGGTGGCACCCTCGGGGTTGATTGGATTGGCGCAAAGGCATCGGTCAGGACCGGCGCCTCAGCCGGCGACCAGTTCATCGTGACCAGCTATACCAATGGCGGCTTCTACACTTTTGGCAGCTGTCAGGATGCCTCGGGTAATTCGATTGGCTGTCCAACGCTGGAAACTGGAGCCGCAGTTGCCGAGGTACTTACCGGCACCACTGTGCTTGGCGGCATGGCGGGCGGCGACCCGGGACAGGTCGGAGGTTGGCAGACTTCCGATCCCACTCACTGCGGCTATTCCACCGCGCAGGCGATGGATGGGGTCGGCTCGGCTGCGTGCGACGTTTCAGATGGCGGAAGTCATGCGATTCAGCACTATTACGACTTCGGTGGCCCTTCTACCGGCGGGGTATGCTCGAACGACGACGTGACGCCCTGCACCGTGGCCAATGAAAACGTTGACTGCGGCAGCGGCTCGGCCACTTGCCTGGCCGCGCCCCAGGCCGGGCCGTGGCATCCGGTGGTCGGCCCCTTCGAGATTGCTTTCTATGCCAAGGCGGTAAATAGCTCGAGCGGGACCCCGCAGGTCAGCGTCTCGCTGGTCAGGAACGGCGGCGGCACCAACGTCAGCCATACCTTCCATCTGACCAATGACGGCAACTGGCATCAGTATGTATTCCCTTTCACCGGCACTGATACCGGCTGGAGCGGTGGACAGAATCAGCAGGAGATGATCTTCAGCTTGACCGCCACCAATGGCAGCGCCGAGAGCGGTGCGAGCATCTATGTTGATGATGCCTACCTGGGCAAGCAGGCGGCATCTTCCACCGGGTTCCGCTCTGAGTTCATGACCACGATACAGGCACTCAACCCGGGCTCGATACGATTAATGAGCGGCGGCACCATGTCCGCCCCGCGCGCCGGACTTGAAGGGCTGAGCGGCTGCACCCCGGGCCAGGGCGCGGGACCCGATGCTCCCGGGACCTGCGATTTTCAGCATGGCGCGGTAAATGGGACCAACATCGGTGGCGGCCAGTGGATATATTCATCGGCCGACTTGTATCCCCTGTCGAACCAATTGGGTGCGGCGCCGTGGTTCTCGATCAGCAACATGTTCAATGACGCCGACTTGAAGACATTCGTTGACAATGCCTGCGCGGCGCTCGCAACCAATACCAATATCCCCGCGATTTATATCGAGCAGAGCAACGAGGAATGGAACAGCCCCAGTCCGAGCCAGAGCGTCAGGTTTGGCAGCGGCAATCTTGGGACCGGACCGCTGGGCTATGGCGGCGAGACCGGGCGCAACTTCAGCATCATGAGCGCCGAAGTGACCGCTCACTGTCCATCACTGGCCGGCAAGTTCTACTACGTCATCGGCAATCAGACCTGCAACAACGGGGTGGTCGGTGCGGCCTTGCAGGGCGCAACCAACGCCGGCTATCCGATCCCGAATACTGATCATTATGGGATCGCCGACGCTCCTTACTATGGCGCCAGCATTTCGGAGAGCGGCAGCATGGAGGCGCAGGCGCAAGCTTACGCGGCGGACTTCACCAGTCAGATACCGATCATACTTGGCCCGCAGGGAACCGGCTGTATGAACAGTGGCGGCGGCGCCGAATGGGCCTTCATCGGCTCGAACAACTTCGTCGGCTTCTACGAGACCGGACCCAACGCCAGCGGCGGGCCGGCCACCACCGAACAGCTCTACCTAAGTGAAGCCGGCTATCCGTCGGCCGAATGGATGGCCTATAGCTGGCTGATGGGTCAGAAAGGCGAGGATGAAACCGGGGTTCCGTTTCCGGGTGGAAGGATCCCGGTGCAGAACGAGTTTACCCTGGTGCAGACCGAATACGGCGGCGCGCCGATCTGGGGTTTTGTTCACGACTTCGACGCCGACTTTGGACCTACCTTCCCGCATCTGCGCCCGATCGGACTCGGGATGGAGGTGATTAATCGCGCGGTTCAGCAAGGCGGAGCCTTATTCGCTGTGAGCGGCGCTCCCAGCGGCGTCATGATCAATCCTTATAACGCCAATAGCAGCGGCACCGGCGCATGGACCGCGGCGCTGGTCAACACCACCGCCGCACCGGTCACGCTGACGGTTGCAGTTCCCGTCTTCGGGTACCATGCCCGAGACCGCCGACGCGGTCCTCAACACCCACGGCATCACCGACAACTCTGAAAACTCCAACGATGTCTATCTCGGCTCCCTTCCCGGCGGTCTCTCATTCTCCGGCCAGAACCTCACCTTGACCCTCCCGCCTCTCTCCGTCGTCGCCATCCACTGATCCGCATCCTTGTGAAATCGTTGTTTGTTGTCGTATGGAATCGGGTCAGGAGATCCTGAGACGTAAGGCTTGGTCGCTGCTAACTTGCGATTCCTCGGCCACAGAACGCTGTAGTAAGCGAGATCCCTGAGAAAATGAGGAACCCCGCGATCCCTGCGTCGCTGCGCGATGCGCTTCAAATGACCGAACGCGTGGGCCAACACCGCGACAACATCGACCGCGATGGCATGGGCGGTACCGTTGCTTGCCACGAAATATCGGCGCCGTGACTCGAACCAGTAGGACGGCAATCGCTTCGACGCGGCATGCGATCCCGTAACTTTGGTGCTCTCACCCGCGATATGCATTATTCGACTCTCGGGCACATACCAGGTCGAGTAGCCTGCTTTCTTTGCTCGGAAACAAAAGTCAGTTTCCTCGAAATAGAGGAAATAGCTCTCGTCGAAGCCGCCAATCGCCTCGAACACCGAGGGTCGAATCATCATCGATGCTCCTGGCAACCAATCAACGGGCTGCGGCGTGGAGCTCATTTCAACCGCGACTGCCCAGCGCTGCAAGATTCGGGACGCGAGCTTGAGCTGAAGTCCGCTCTCGATCTCACTCAGAATCGATGGGAAACGAAATGCTATCGGCCAGTCACTGCCATCGAGATTTTCGAAGCTGCTTCCGACAATTCCTACATCTGGATGCGTCTCAAGGAACCGGACCAGCGCGCCGATCGCTCCTTCGCGAACCAGGGTGTCTGGATTGAGCAAGTGAAAGTAATCTGGCGTTCCATGGTCTTGCGCAATCTGAAACGCCAGGTTGTTGCCGTACGCAAAGCCGCCATTTCTCGGGGCTCCCACGAGGGTCACCCACGACGACCAGGAATTCCTGGCGATTGCTTCCGCAATCGCAGTAGCATCGCCTGACGCATTGTCGACGACAACCACTCGAATACGTATCGCGGCCCTGGATCGCTCAGCTTCAATTGAACTTAGGCAGTCGATTGTCAACTGCGCGGTCTTATAGCTGACAATGGCGACCGCGACATCGATTTCTTTCATATCAACGCGACTTCAAGCTGGTGTTCACGGACCGTAAGTGCTGCTTTCGGTAGCAGGTAAGGCATAAGAGCCTCGGCTAACGAATCGACAAAACTTTCTTGCAGCATCGTGGTATGACCGCCGTCAACATCGACAGTCGTTAGGCCGGGTGCGAGAGCGGCCCAACCGAACGAAGGGTCCGCGTAAATTTCTCGATAGGGTGTATCCTCACCTTCGCCGGTTGTCGCTCGCACAAGCACGACAGACGAAATCGACAGAGGCTTCGGCGTATACCGTGCAGCTGCGCCATCATAGATCTCACGCAGAGTAAGTTCCGGCACGAATCTGGGCCACTCGAGATCACGCGAAAGGATAACGCGTAGCAATTGAAAGCGTACGCGCGCTGACAATTTTTTGCTGCGATGCGAAATTTGCCAAAGCAGGGTATTCAACATTTTTTGCGAGACCGCACCTATGATGGTCCCGGCGCGCTTCAAAGATCCGACATCTCTTTTTTGGGCATGTGCAAGAGTTCCTTTTAGGCGGTCCAGGCGCTGCTCTGTACTGCGTCCGGGACGCTCCTGGATTCCCGGTAAAATGGCATCGAGGATCGCGACGAACTCGACACTCTCACCGGACCTAACGAGCTGTGAAGCCATTTCGTAAGCGATAACGCCTCCGGCACACATACCTCCTAGAAGGTAAGGACCGTAGGGCTGTTTCCGGCGTATTTCCTCGACGTAGAATGCCGCCATGTCTTCGATGCTCACGTGGGCGAGCGGCACTCTTGCAACGCGTCGGGGCTCGATGCCATACACTGTTAGATCATCGGGCATGCGGCGTGCCAAATTCAGATAGAGCATTATTTCGCCTTCGCCGTCATGTACAAGAAAGAGGTTGCGCGGCCCTCCGCGCCGGATCTCGATCAGCACTCCCGAATGCGGCCTGCTTTGCGGCTCGAAAGGTCGCGACGTAGCTATCAGCCCGGGTATGGGCGAGGCCGGGGTGAATTGGTTAAGAACTAGCGTACACAGTTTTTCGATCGTAGGAGCCGAGAACAGCGTCGCGAGCTTTAAATCGACTCCATAGGTCTTCTTAATCTTTGCGAGCAACCGGACTCCCATCAGAGATTGGCCGCCTAGATCGAAGAAGTTGTCCCGAATGCCGACTTTGTCGACACCTAGCAGTTCCTTCCACCATCGCATGAGGGTAGCTTCTACATCGTCGTTCGAATCGATGGGTTGGTTTGGATTGTCTTTTTCGGATAGTGTTTCCGTATCGCGCGGCTTGCCATTGTTTAGATATACGGAGAAGTCAGACGGAAAGATGACGATGTTGGACGCGGCAGGGTCGGCGAGAACGCGCTCGAAGGCGCGAGCACCTTCCTCTGAAGAAATCGCGTCATATCGGTTCGGCGATCGCTCTTTTTCGTTTTCTTCAACCTTGACAAGTTCGCCACTCGTATTTTCTAGTAGTGATAGATCGCGTATCTGACGGACGCTGAAATCGCCTATTTCGACCACAACGTAACCTTCGTGGTCGAGAATCGAGATATCAAACGTAGCCAAGGGACTGTCGATTGAAGCGCCGGACTTGGCGCGCACATAGGCGTAACAAGTAGCCGGCAAATTGCGGAAAAGCGTCACGCTGCCATATGAAACAGGAACATACAAATATTTTGCGTTTTCATTTCCTTCGATCAAAAACATCGCACTGCCGGTAGCCATATCGAGCAACGCGGGATGCAGATGATAAGCGTCAACCTCGGAGGCAAATTCGTTGGGAAGTTCAAGGAGACTTAGCGCCTCGTCGCGGCCCAGGTTTACTTTCACCAGGTTGCGCCATCGGGCGCCAAACTCGATGTGACGTTCCTGGCCTTCGAGTAGCGGCGCATGATCCAACCCAAGTGTCCGAACGCCGCACCTTCGTAGGATATTTTTAAGGTCGAAGTGCGGAGGCTGCTGAGACGAATCCGCGATTGTCACTTCACCAGATGCGCACTCCACCCAATCCTGTGAATGATCCGCGCTGGTTTGAGCGAAAAATCGATATCCATCGTCCTTTTTTCGCATTAGCAGGCGCAAAGGTTGTGCGCTGCCTGCTTTCACTCTCAGCGGCTGGCTTATGTAGAAGTCGCGAATCGACAACGCTTCAGCGCCAGCCAGATCCATCATCGCCGCGCGCACGATTTCCAGGTAACCTGTGGCTGGGAAGAGCCCAACCGCGCCGTTAAGGCGGTGCTCACTCACGATCCAATCATTAGCCAGATCCAAAGTCCTCGAATAGGTGGTCAGTCCATTTCTCTCATCGGTCCTGTGACCCAGGAGCGGATTACCGGTGTTCGTGTGTTCACTGGGTTGATTAGTCGCCATCCCGACATCAGTCCAGCGTGGCCATTGGATTGAAATGTAGCGAGTACCATTTTGCGACTTGGACCTGGCGAAGGAATCCAGAAACGCGCTAGCGGCTGCGTAGTCTATCTGGCCCGCCGGGGTCGAGTAGGAACTTACCGACGACATCAGGACGAAGAAATCGATCGAGTCCTGCTGAAACACCGATTCGAGCACGAGCGTGCCGCGGACTTTGGGCGCGAGCACGCGTGCCGCGATCGTTCGATCCTTTTGCAGCAGCGGCGCATCGTCCAGAACTCCGGCCGCGTGGATTATCCCGTCGATCGATCCGAAGCGTGCGTGGATCTGATCCGCGACTCGCTGCATTGCTATGAGATCGCAAACATCTCCCGTGACAACCACTATTTCGGCGCCGAGCTGCTCGATTGCGCGAATTTTTCTGATCCGTTGTGAGATTGCGTTATCGTGATCATGACTCCCCAACCATTCGTCCCACGACTCTCTCTGTGGAAACTCGCTGCGCCCGAGTAACACAAGGCGTGCTGATGCCGACCTAGCTATCGACTCAGCCAAGGTCAGTCCGATTCCGCCGAGACCACCGGTGATCAGATATACGCCGCGGTCACGAAGAACGATCGGGTGCTTATTTTGCTCGCGAACGCGCGCAAAGGTTTGCGCCCATCGCCGATTCTTGCGGTATGCGACCGGTGAATCGTTCGACCGCACTTCAAGTTCCGCAACTACCTGCTCGGCAGCTATCTTTATGCTGTCAGCGTCCGAAATCTCCACGTCGATATTAGTGCAGCGCTACGTTCGGCAGCTCATTGGCAATCACGCCGGACGGGCCCGCAATGAGCGCGCGGCTCGGATAAAGAATCGCCTCGCCCGCCACCCGGTACAGATTGTTGCTTACAACGGCGAGATGCGTGGGAACTTCGCGATCGATCGCTCCCAAAGCCTGTCCTAGGAACAACAAGCTGTAGAAGCTCATCGTTTCTGTCGTCGACAGATCGTCAAGCGGCTCGTCGGGTTGAGTCGGATCGCATACCGACCACAGATGCACTATCGACAGCGGGAAATTTCCCTCTGCGGCGATTCTCGAAAGCAGGTTGTGATAGTCATCTGGATTATCCGGATCGATCTCGAATCTGTCCGACGCGATTCGCGCAAAACTCTTGCCGGGCTGGACAGCAAAGCATTGCTCGCCGCGACGTCGGAGCATCGACCCGATGCTTGCGCCCAGACCCTGCGAGTCTTCGAAGATAAGCCATGGTCCAGTTCTTTCTGTAGCCGTCTTCTTGTCCAGGTCAGAACGCTTCCACGATGCACTGAAGAATTTAATCTCGCGAACTTCCTTCGCAGTCTCGCTGGACAACGCGGTCGACTCGACTCTCCTGCCAGGTTCGATCCAGAAGCGCTCGCGCTCGAACGGGTAAGTTGGCAGCGGTAGCCGTTGACGCCGCTCGTGCCCGTGGAATCCTTTCCAGTCAATTTTTTTTCCGGCAATCCAGACTTGCGCGAGAGCACCCATGATGAATTCGGCGTCATCTGTTTCGTCGCTGCGAGTTCGTAGCGAGGAAATCACCTTGTGCGATTCAGCGAACTTACCGTTTTGCTCGCACAGCGCACCCAGCGTATTGCCGGGGCCGATTTCCAGGAGAATCGCGCCCGAAGTCTCCAGCGCGCGCCCAATCCCTTCCGCAAATCGAACCGTCTGACGGAGTTGCCCGGCCCAATAGGCGGGATCGATCGCCTCTGCGTCGGTAATCCACCTTCCGGTCGCGCTCGAGATGTAGGGAATTCTCGGCGGTGCAAGATCGAATTTCCGCACAAAATCCGAGAACTCACGCAGAATCGGGTCCATCATGCTCGAATGAAATGCGTGCGAGACCCGCAGCCGGCGATACTCCATCCCCTTGTCTGCCAGCGATTTCTCAAGCTCCGTGACCGCGCCGTCTGGTCCCGAAACAACGCACTGCTCGTCGCCGTTGATGCTCGCGAGCGAGAGCTTGCCGTTCAGCAACGGGAGACCTGATGCTCGGGCATCGGAACCGCTGTCATCGAGCCTGTGGGCATGCTCTGAATCAGGCGGCCGCGCTCCGCGATGATTTGTAAGCCGGCTTCCAGTGAAAAGACTCCAGCGATGCAAGCCGCAGCCAACTCTCCGACGCTATGTCCGATCATAGCCGCCGGTTCAACGCCCCACGACGACCACAGCTTTGCCATCGCGTACTCGACTACAAACAACGCAGGCTGTGTGATCCGCGTCTGATTGAGTAGCTCTGCAGCGGCGTTGGTAGCCGTTTCCGGCGGGAACAAAATAGTGCGGAGGTCAACGCCGATGAACTGTTGCAAATACTCCGAACAGAAATCGACCGTCGATCTGAACACGGGCTCGGATTCGTACACCCCGCGCGCCATCGAGGCGTACTGCGATCCCTGCCCCGTGCAGAGAAAAATAATCGGAGGCTCGGCGTCGGGAGCCGAATTGGATACCACTCGCCTCGAATCGCCGCGGCGAAGCGCGTCAGCTGCATCGGCCGGGTCCGCGGACACAATCGCACGCCGGTAGCGGAAGGCCTTGCGGCCAAGATGACTGGTGAACGCTACATCAGCGAGCTTTGCCGAATTTTCCTCGAGATGATTAGCCAAGTCGCGCGCCATCGAATCCAGAGCGGTTGGCGATTTTGCCGATAGCGTCAGAACTTGCCACGGTCGCGAAGGACCGGACGTTGCCGCGGTCGGAGCTTCTTCTAAAATCGCGTGCGCGTTAGTCCCGCCGATCCCGAGCGATGTCACTCCAGCACGCCGCGGTCTATGGTCGCTGTCCCAATCGCGCAATCGCGTGTTCACATAGAACGGGCTTCGCTCAAAATCGATGAGCGGATTGGGTTTGGAGAAGTTGAGACTCGGTGGCAACTGGCGATGCTCAAGCGCCAGGACCGTCTTTATGAATCCGGCCACGCCGGCAGCGGCGTCAAGGTGACCGACGTTCGTTTTCAATGATCCTATTGCACAAAATCCGTTGCGCTCGCTGCTCGTTCGAAACGCGCGCGTGAGAGCGGCAATTTCGATTGGATCGCCGACTATGGTGCCGGTGCCGTGGGTCTCGACGTACGAGATCGAGTCCGCTGTGACATCTGCAACTGCCAGTGCTTCCCCGATCGCCTCGGCTTGTCCCGCGACGCTGGGCGCCAGGTAGCTGACCTTGCGCGCGCCGTCGTTGTTGATCGCGGTTCCCAGAATTGTTGCGTGAATAAAATCACCGTCGCGGACCGCATCTTCCAAGCGGCGCAACACGACGATGCCCAATCCGCTGCCAAAGATGGTTCCGCTCGAAGCTTCATCGAAAGAGCGACAATGTCCGTCGCGCGAGAGAATCTCGCCTTCGCGATAGACGTAACCAAGGCCGTGCGGAATTTCGATTGTAACTCCTCCGGCCATCGCCATGTCGCACTCGTGATTGAGCAGGCCTTGGCACGCCAGATGGATCGCCACGAGCGAAGTTGAACACGCTGTCTGCACGGAGAGACTCGGACCTGTAAGATTGAGCTGGTAAGAGACGCGCGTCGCCAGAACGTCCTTGTCGTTGCCGGTTTGCTTAAGAAGAAAAAGGCCCGCATTCGCAACCAGTTCCGCGTTCGTCAGCAGGTTGTGAATGAGATAGGTGTTCATTCCCGATCCGGCGTAGACTCCAATTCGGCCTGCGAACCCGTCCGCGGACCATCCTGCGTTCTCGAGTGCCTCCCACGCGCATTCGAGAAAAAGACGATGCTGCGGATCCATGATCGCTGCGTCGTGAGGGCTAAGGCCGAAAAATGACGCATCGAACCGATCGATATCGTCAAGGATTGCCGATGCTTTGACGTAGTCAGGATTCGCGAGCTCGGCCGCGGTTGCGCCAGCCGCGATCAGATTCTCATCGCTAAGGACTTCGATCGACTCCACACCGTCGCGCAGATTTCGCCAGAACTCGCTCAGGTTGCGAGCGCCGGGAAATCGGCCCGCCATCCCGACCACGGCGATCGAGGTGCTTGGGAGAATGTCTTCCCCGTCCTTCATTTGGATGCTTCGGAGCCGCTAGCAGATGCCACCCGCGTCCGTGCAAGCAATGCCTGTCTTCGCGCCGTTCCACGATCACCCAGGTCCTTCGAATTTCCACTCGGGCCGTTTCCGCTGCTGAGATAGGTGGCTAGCGCGGCAATAGTCGGGTAGGCAAAGAAGTCTGTAAGAGGTATTTCGCGCTTCAATCTTTGCCTGAGACTCATTGCGACTTCCGCCACGCTGAGAGAGTTAGCACCGAGATCGAAGAGATTGACCTGCAAGCCGACCGCATCGAGACCTAATGAGTCCTGCCAGAGCTCGGCTATAATTCTTTCTAACTCAGTGCTCGGATATCCGCCCTTCCCGGTTTCCAGGTTTGCGTCAAGGCTTGGACTCGGCAAAGCCTTGCGATCAGTCTTCCCATTAGGGGTAAGTGGCATCGCGTTCAGGAACCGCACAACCGCCGGTATCATATACTCTGGCAGTTCCTTCCGTGCATGAATCTTTAGTTCATGTGGACTGACACTCACGCCAGGCTTGGGAACGACGTATGCCACCAGTTGCAGGTTATCGGCGCGATCGCGATGTGCCACCACGACCACTTCCTGCACCGAGGAATGGGCGCCAAGCACGGTCTCGATTTCGCCCAGCTCGATTCGAAAACCGCGAATTTTCACCTGCTGATCCGTTCGCCCTATGAATTCGATTTCTCCATCCGCGCGGTACCGGGCGAGATCACCGGTACGATAGAGCTTGCCGTTTCGGTCGGGATCAAAGCTGTTCGCCACAAACCTTTCGGCCGTCAGCTCCGGACGTCGAAAGTATCCGCGTGTAACTCCGGCACCGCCGATATATAACTCGCCGGTAGCGCCGATCGGAGCGAGCATTCCCTTTTCGTCGACTATGTAAATCCGGGTGTTTGCAATAGGTCTGCCGATAGGAACCGAAGCCGCCGTTCCCACCAGCTTGTAGGTAGTCGACCACACCGTGGTTTCGGTTGGCCCGTACATATTGAATATCTCGGCGCCAATCGCTTTCCCCAGCGAATTTGCGAGCGACAGCGGAAGCGCTTCACCGCCTATAAGCACCTTTCGGAGCGTTCGCATCGCCCTTACCGTCTCGGGAAATCGAACGAGCGACCCTGCGAGAGTCGGGGTGCATTGGAAATGAGTTACTCCATGACGGGCAATTTGAGCGGCAATCGAGTAGTCGCCGGTTGCGGCCAGGCCGTTTTCTCCGGTTTGCAAAATAACAGTGAAACCGCGACTGAGAGTCCACAAAAGTTCCAGCACGGAAATGTCGAATGAGATGCTGGTAACGGCAAGCCAGACTCCCTGCTCGACGCCGATAACGCGATCCATCCCGGCAAAGAAACTGACCACGTTGCGATGCTCGACCATCACGCCTTTGGGCGTCCCGGTCGAGCCCGAAGTGTAAATCAGATAGGCGAGCGAAGATGCGGACTGAATGTCCGTTAGCATTCCGCGCGAGTCAGTTCCTTCGTGGTCAAGGTCGAATTCATCAAGCGCTATGATCGTTGCGGAGGGTTCCGCAAGACGGTTTCTATAGCCGCTCTGAGTAAGAGCGACACGAGCGTCGCTATCCTTCAGCATGAAAGCAATACGCTCCGCGGGAAATGCAGGATCGAGCGGCAAATACGCACCACCTGCTTTCAGCACACCCAGCAGCGCAACCATCATGTCCAAAGAGCGATCCATCATGATCGCGACAATAGTTTCGGGACCGACGCCTAACTCGCGTAAATGAATCGCAAGCCGTCGAACCCTTCCCCACAATTCCCGATACGTCACCGACTTATCGCGGCAGATAACCGCGGCTTTCTCCGGAGTCAGCAGCGCCTGCGCTTCGAGCAGATCGTGCACGCACTTGTCGGATTCAAACTCCACGTCCGTTAGGTTCCATTCGGCGAGGAGGGCTTTGTCCTGCGGTGTCATGCGCGGCTCACAAGATTATCTTCGATGAATAAGCAATCGATTCCGGTTCCCAGAAAAGTCTCGACCGCTTCGCGCGGAGTATTAACGATGGGCTGCCCTTTCACATTGAAGCTGGTGTTGAGCACAATTTCGCGACCAGTCGTTCTGCCGACTGCTTTGAGGAGCGCATGGAACGCCGGATTATCCTCTGCGGCCACCGTCTGCACGCGTGCCGAGCCATCGACGTGAGTGACAGCCGGCAGCGTTGAGCGGAATTCCTCGCGAACATTCACTGTCGCGATCATGTACGGCAGCGAAGTCATCGGCGCTACGTCGAACCATCGATGGACCTGCTCAATTGACACCGCCGGTGCGAACGGCCGAAACGCCTCGCGCTTCTTGACCATCGCGTTGACGCGATCACGCATTTCCGGATTCGATGGGTCGGCCAGGATACTGCGGTTACCGAGCGCTCGCGGGCCATACTCCATTCTTCCCCGATGCCACGCGATGACTTTTCCTTCATGCATCATCTTTGCGGCGCGCTCACAGGTCTCTTCGAGGCTGCTGAAGCGAGTGACCTTGATCGCACCATCGAAGCCTTTGAGCGCCCCATCGATCTCGCTGGCTGGATGGCTTGGGCCTAGAAAAGGAACAGGGAAACGCTTGTTGATGACCTCGCCTCTGCACCGACGCGCGATGCAGCGCAGCGCCCAGCGCGGCGCCATCGTCGCCCGCCGCGGGCTGCACGTAGACTTCGTCGAACAGCCCTGAACGCTTCAGCTTTCCGTTTGCGCTACAATTCAGAGCGACGCCGCCAGCCATCGCGATCTTGCGCATCCCGGTGCTCGCGCCAAAATGCCCGCAGATGTGGAGAATCGCGCGATTCAATGTCGCTTGCAGCGCCGCCGCAACATCGCGATGTACCTGCGTAATCTCATCCCCAGGATTGCGAGGTGGAATTAGATTGCGCGACAGCCATTCGCGAGTCTTCAGATAGTTTTCGCGCTCGTCGCGCGTGCGGTTGAGGCGAAGGATCGGAATTCTCACTGTGCCGTCCGCGCGACATTCGAGCATCCGCTGAAAGACGCCCTCGAATTGCCGTCGGTCTCCGTACGGCGCCAGTCCCATGATCTTGTATTCGTCCGAGTTGAAGTCGAAGCCGAGATGGTAAGTCACCAGCGAGTAGAGAATCCCTATCGAATCGTTGGCCGATATCTCGCGGAGTTTCTCCAGATGGCCACCCTTGCCGTGAAAAATCGATCCGCTCTGCGTCTCGCCCATCGCGTCGAGCACCACTACCAGGCACTCGTCCCATCCGGACGTGAAGTAAGCGCTGGCCGCGTGGCTCAAATGATGGCTGACCTGATGAACGCGCTCGGCCGGAAATTGCGGATACTGGCAGTTGATCTGCGCGATCAATGCCTGCTTCGAAAAGACCCGCTCATAGAGCATCGCGCTGGTTGCGTCCAGGCTGAAGATTTCGCCGAACGGCGCGTAGTCAAAGCAGTGTGCGATCTCGTCGATGTCTGCCAATGACAATCCGGCCTCCTTGAGGCAGTAACTGATTGCCTGAACCGGAAAATCGCCGGTCTGTTTATGCCGGCTGAAACGCTCCTCTGCCGCCGCCGCCACGACGGCGCCGTCCACCACCAGCACCGCGGCGGAGTCGAAACCTTGAGCGATCCGGTACTCCCTTTCCTCCAAGCCCGGCCAATGTTGCCGCTTGAAGCGGACCGACTCGGCCAAGCCGCTTAAACCCAGAATCGCGCTCATTTGCTAGGTCCTTAGTTTCAAGGCGCTAACGTCTCTTAAGCGGCAGTCTACCGCCGCGTTATCTTTTCTGATTTCGCCGGGGAGTAGCGGTAGAATTCACCAATAGCGTTCCTTAGCGGGCTGAAAATCACTCCGAAAAACCGCGTGCCGGTAGCGCAGAACAGCCAAACGGTAGAGGACCGGCCAGAAATAGCTACGCATATCACCGCCCCACGAGAAGAAGCGAGGAATCGCCGGCTCAGGATCCAAATTTGAACATTCCAGCTAAAATCGAGTTGGATACCCGCGCGTCAAACTCCTCACGCCTGGTGATCTGCTGCGTTGATATCGCGGACTCTAAATGGCGATGGATCGAGGGGCCGCTGTCTGAGAGCGGGATCCGCTTTGAATTTGTTCGTGCCCTGCCAAGTAACGTGATTGAACGACGTGTCAGCCTTCTGAACCTCGCACGTTTGCGCGGTTCATTACAGACTGTACGGCTTGCTCGAAAGAAGAAGGCGAACGCTATCGTGTCGCATGGTCCCGCCTTGGCCGCATGGTGCGCGTTCTTTGCGCGCCTGCTTGGATTGAAGGTACCGATCATTGCACACACTTTTAATTTCACCGAGTTGCCCAGTCCCTTCAAACGGACAGTGTTGGGATGGATGCTATCTCGGGTAGACCGAGTGATCGTCTTTTCGCGGCTGGAGCGGAGTCTCTATGCGAAAGCCTTTTACCTGCAGGAGGACCATTTTGATGTGATACGCTGGGGAGTCAACCCGCCCGATGTCGACTCGCCCGACTCGCCTCTGGAACCAGGCGACTACGTCTGCGCCATCGGAGGCAACGCGCGCGACTATGCAACCTTGCTTAAAGCGGCACACATGATGCCGCATATCCGTTTTGTTTGCGTCGTGCGTCCAGACAGTCTCCGAGGTATGGATATCCCTGGTAACGTTACAGTCCACACCGATTTGCCACTTGGTCAAACCATGAATGTGCTTATGCATTCGCGATTTATGGTTCTTCCACTATTGCACTCCGAAGTCCCATGCGGTCACGTTACCATCGTAGCTGCAATGCACCTGGGCAAAGCATTTATTATCACGGACTCGGAAGGCGTTCGCGACTACGTCCAGGATGGCCACAATGCGGTGACCGTATCCCCTCGCTCGGCAACTGCATTGGTGGAGGCAACCGAGTTACTATGGAGCGCTCCCACGCTATGCGAGAGCCTGGGTCAAAACGGACGGCGCTTTGCAAGACAAGAATGTACAGAAGAGTGTGTAGTCCGGCATTTCCGCGGTTGCCTGGAGGCGACCGGACTATCACTAGCAGAAGGAACCCACGCCGAGAGCGCGGTATAAGTATAATGAAGAAGTCCTATTCAGTACGAGAGAATGTTTTTTTAGCTGATTCTTAGGATAGAACGATGAGGGGCCCTATTACTATGAAACAAGCATTTTCGCGGCGCCTTTCAAACTGGTTGCGTCCCCGGAATCCCTATGATTGGCACTACAATGGCGAGACTTGGTTGCTCAATCGCCTCGCCGGATTTCACCCCTCCATCGTATTCGACGTTGGAGCGAATGTTGGTGATTGGTCGATGTTGGCGCGTAACGCTCTTCCGGACGCCCAATTGCACGCGTTCGAGATTGTCGAAAGCACCTATGCCGCTCTGCGTGACCGCTTAGCTGGAAACGCAGGACTGGTTCTTAATAATTTCGGCTTGTCTGATAAATCGGGCACGATCACCATGCACCTGTTCAATGGCACCAACGAACTGACATCTCATGTAGCCTATCCCCATGGCGACTATCGTATAGTCATCTGTCCGGTTCGTCGGGGCGACGAGTACATGCAGGACCACGGGATCGAACGGATCGACTTACTCAAGATCGACGTTCGAGGGTGCTGAACACCTCGTTCTCCACGGTTTTGGCGCGATGCTCGACACCAGGAAGATCGATGTCATTCAGTTTGAGTACGGAAAGGTGAACATCATAACGCATTTCCTTCTTCGTGACTTTTACGAGCTCCTTGAACCGCGGGGATACCTGGTCGGCAAGCTCTTTCCCGACTTCGTCGACTTTAGACCCTACGCACTGGAGGACGAAGATTTCTCCGGTCCCAATTACGTCGCCGTTCGAAAGAAGCGCTCCGATATTGTTGATGCTCTCAGCCAGCATCAACCCCTCATTTCCGGCCGAGTTTTGTAAAGGCACCAGGTCAGTCAGTTTGAGTCTCAGGGCGTAGCAGACCGGCCGCGAATGGATCGGCGGATCATTTCTGCCAGGGGCTCGGGTCTATCGTCCCATTGAAACTGGAGGTGGCGGAACATCCACCGACCGTTACTTCTAGTCAGCACCGCCGCGAACCGAATCGCCCGCGTCGGCAAGGATCCGGTGCCAACGGTTCCCGTGGTCGTCACCCACGCCACGTCATTGTCGGCGGAAACCATGGCGTTGTCCACATCGAGCCGGACGTTACCCCAACCACGCCAGTCGCCCGCAATGAAGTCTCCCACTCGCGGATAACCCTCAATCCATTCGCCCGAGTCCGTGCCCAAGACAAGGATGTCCTGATCTTTCGGAAACAGCTGCTCCATAAATGTCGGTAGGATCGCTGGGTCTCTCTTCGTATAGCCTGACTGGAACGCTCTTACCGAGGCAAGGACCTCCGCGCGAACCGGCTCTTGGGCGTCTCCCTTGTAACTCAAATAATGCACAGGATGGCCGAAACCTACCGGCCGGCGGCTTAAATGCCAACCAATCAGGAACCCACTGGTAGCCAAGGCGAGCCCAATTGATAAAAAAACAAAGAGTCGTGAACGGATCAGTCTCGGGTTCGCTTCCATGAGCCCTCCTGCCGCGCTTCGAGCGATTGCTCTATGAGATCCTTGCACGGTCACCCCTTGTTTTGTCGCTCAGCTATCCATCTTTCGATTTCAATCGGGTCAAAATAAAAGCTTCCGCCAAGCCTGAGGAACGGAAGATGGCGATCGCGACGCAGTCTATAAATCATGCTGTGAGAGACCTGCAAATACTGAGCTAGCTCGCTAACCGTCATCAGCGGACTGTGCGAGGCATTATCGCTAGGCTTCATTATGCAATTTTAGAGTTTGGCTTAGTTTCCGGGACTATGCCGGACCGAAATCGGACCTGACAGATCGGATTATCTTCAGCTAATGCGAATCAAGACAGGATGAACGAATAACGGCTAAACGCGTTGGCACTGAGGGAAATTGCGTCGGCTGGTCTCAGGCAGGTCCCCATCACCATCAGTCGGCGTCGGGTCAGCGGAGCTCCCGCTCTCGCTGGCCGACCCGATCCGATTCGAGCCGATGCCGTTAGATGCCCTGACCGCTTGGGGCAACTGGTTCCTTCGGGAAGATGGGCATCGCCCAGATCGCCGCCAAAGGACTGCCGATCCCGGTCGAACGAGACGGCTCAGAACACTTTAGAGGACACCTTTTAGGACGACCTACTCACCTGCTGGCAAAGGGTGAAGATTAGCGCCACTGGAACATGTGTGCATTGATTATTGACGCGCTGACTGCGCTAGAACGCGCGGCGACAACCTGGGGCCGTCAGTTTGAGTGCTACCGTCCCCAACCACTGTCAAACGGGTAAGGACGATCCTATGCGCGATGTCTCGGTTGCTGTATATTCGCTTCTCTTCACGGGTCTGACCAGAGTCAGGCGCGCTCTTCGGGGCGCACTTTCCGCACTCACGGGCGTTTCAGACGCGCGGGTGTCAGTTAAGTTCATGATCACCCTGCTCGCCGTTCTGCTGCCGTGCAGCGTCGTAGTCTTCACAACCAATCTCAGAGCTACCCCCAACATCATCACGGTAAATACGCTTAGCGACGACAGCACATCCGGCGACGGTCTGTGTAGCCTTCGCGAGGCGATTAATAACGCCAACAGCGCATCAGACACGACCGACGGGGACTGTGCGGCGGGCACTGGCACCGACACGATTGAATTCAGCGTCACCGGCACGATTTCGCTAAACAGTGCCCTTCCCACAATCGCGAATAGGTCGCCGGACAGTTTGACGAGTGATAGGACCGGTCCAACCATCACGATGGATAGCACTAATCTCCTCAGCAGTTTGGTGGTGACTGCCGGCGCAACTCTCGCGATGAATGATGCTCCTGGCAGTTGTACGGCGCCGTCCGTTGTAAACACCGGCGCTTCAAATTTTGCGTTTGCAAATTCACTTTCACTATCGGCACCAGATAGTTTGACCGCGGGTAATCTGCTTTGCGTGGCACTAGTGACGGAAAACGACATCGCAGATTTTACTGCTGAAACAGGATGGGTGCATGAAATATTGGGACACACGAGCAATTTCGATGCTCCTTCCCAAGTCGTCTTTTGCGGCTTGGTGAGCGATGTCGGTCCCGGTCCGTGGACTTTCACGGCGACCGATGTCAGCACGAATCTTGTAATCAGTGGAGGCGTTGTCCAGATTGAAGGCGAGAACCCATCAACCACACTTGATGCAGTAGGAACACCTGAGTGTCAGCACGAGTCTAGCAATACACCCTTTGCCAACTCGATAACTACGACCAGCAACGATCTTGTTTTGTGGCTCTATGACAATATCAGCAATAACGGTGCGTCGCCGCCCGCCGGATTCAGCTCTTCCGGCATGTACCTGAACGCGGAAAGCGACAGCGACACGGCGGGATGGGAAGTGTTTAACAACATTTCAACCGGTACGCAGGCTGCAACATCGTATACTCCGCAGGCTCCTTCAACATGGTGCGCTGAAATGATAGCGATTGCTCCCGCTGCCTGCGGGACCGCTACTGCGACGGCCACATCGACTGCCACTGCGACCGCAACACCTACCGCTATGGCCACCGCTACGGCCACACCGACAGCGACATCCACGGCTACGGGCACTGCAACTGCGACGCCGACCACCACCGCGACTGCAACACCGACCGCTACTGCCACTGCAACATCAACGGCGACCGCGACAGCTACCACTACGGTAACGCCGACTGTGACATCCACAGCCACGGACACTGCAACCGCGACGCGAACCGCAACACCTACGGTAACTGCGACTGCTACCGCAACCGCAACTGCTACGCCAACTACAACGGCAACGCCGACCGCGACGCCGACGACCTCGATGACTGTAACCTCGTCGCTGGCGTTCGGAAATGCGGCGGTCGGTCAGACGGTCACGAAGACGGTGACGGTGTATAACACCGGGACGGTCCATTCGCTGGTGATCTCAAGCGCGACTCCATCCGACCCAGAATACATTTTGAGCGGAACCGGTACCTGCGGGCGTATTCCAGTCACGCTGGCGCACGGAACGAATTGCACGCTTGGAATCAGTTTTGACCCCACCGCAATTGGCACGCATAACGCCTCACTGATGCTGGCTGACAACACCACGACCAGCCCACAGCATGTGACGCTGAGCGGGACGGGTGTCGCAGATTTTACGACGTCGAGAAGCAGCCTGATTTTCGGGAGCGTGAAGTTCGGCTCGCAGGGAATCGCGGCTTTTAGCGTAACGAACCATCAGACTCAACCGGTGATGCTGAGCGAGAGCTTCAACGGCACGAATGCCGCCGACTTTTCGATTACCGGCGGTACATGCTCCGGCACTCTGGCGGCCCAGGCAGCTTGCTCGATCACGGTGACGTTCAAGCCGGGTGCCCTGGGAATGGAGTCGGCGACTCTGACGGTGTCCGACAGTCCCGACCCGCTGAGCCCTTACACCGTTGCGCTCGGCACGGGGCAGACCATCCCCGCGACGGTGGCGCCGGCCTCACTTGCGTATGGTACGCTAACGACAAAGGTACCGACGAAGACCAAGAGCCTTACTGTCACAAACCTTTCGCGATTCTCGCTGCCTTTGAGCGAGAGTATCAGCGGAACGAACGCGAGCGATTTTGCGGTGACCGGTGGCACTTGTGGCTCGACCGCATCGCCGAACTCGACCTGCACGATTGCGGTCAAGTTCGCGCCCACGGTCGGCCCAACGCCGGAGAGCGCGAGCATGGCGGTGACGGTAGGGAACGACCCGACGAGTCCGCATAACATCGGCCTCACGGGGACTGGTCCGTGAGCCGGTGAGCAGCGGCTTCTCATTTGATGGGCGGTGACTCCAAGGCTTCTTAGAGAACCGACCCAGCGCTTTTGAAATTGATCGCACGCGCGCACTGCTGGTTGGGTATCCGCGGCTTGCCGTTCCTCGCTCCTGACATCGTCGAGAACGGTTTTACGCAGCGAAGAGTTTTCGCTGTGGCGATAAGTGGTGCCAAAGGGAAGAACGAGATTTCGTCAGGCGCGGGCGTGGACGGAGGCCGTCACTGCGGCCTCCGTCCAGATTGGTTGTTACAAGGTCAGTCCCGATCCCTCACTACAGGTCCCGAAATCAGCACTGTTGTAGCTGTCGAGAACGGCCTCATCCGCCAACAGCGCCTTTCCCAAGGTTGAACTCGGAGCGACATTTGATGTCAGCAGGTTGAGACTGTTCATTGAAAGCAAGCTCTCGGCATTTGCAATTGCCGCGTCTGCAGCCGGATTGTCCTGGGCGCCCGCTGCGATGTTGAGCAGCGCACCCACTAGTTGCCTGCCCAAAATGACGACCGCATTTCCGCCGTTTTCACTCAGAATCGCCAGCAGTTGAGATGCGGAGTAGTGGACGCCGCCGATTGTCAACCCGCCCGATTCCACCGAAGCTGGGAACGGATGCTTCTTCGAATTTTTCCAGAAGCCGATCGTTGCCGGGCACCCAGTCCCCGTCGAGCACATCAGGTCAACCGAGGTCGAGGTCGAGCCATTGAAGGTAACGGTGAACGGATTGAACCCCGGTAGCGGCGGTTCTGAGGGGAGCGAGGCCATGCCGGTGACGGTGTAAGGCTCTGTCAGCGGAGACCCAGGCCACGTCCCACTTGTGCAATGGGTCTCGGTGGACATGGTCGGGGTAAATACTATCGTCCCATCGACTGGTATCGGCGAGCCCACTTCGGGAGTGAGAGTGAAGCTGTAGTCGACTGTGATGGGAACCCCGGAATCATCCAAGTACTCCACAGTCACGCACAGATTATACCCGCTGCAATCAACCGTCGCCGGGGACGCGATGATTACGTTGGCTCTCGCAGGGTTCGCGGCCAGCGCGAACAATCCAAGAACCAGACCAAAGACGGTCACGTATCTCCTAGTCAGCATAAAATTCCTCCTACGATCCTGTTGCGTTTCCTTACGTTTTGTACTATCTCTGCGTCTCTCGTTATTCTTTAGCGAATTACTTTTACTCACTTCGCGTTTGGTTTGGTGACAGGATTAACCAACGGCGACCATTCTTCCGCTGAAAAGGACGCGAGCATCGCCGACGAATAAATGGTGAAAAGCGCCCAATTCCGCGTTGGATGGAGTACAGAGACCGCGCCCGCGCGATAGCTGCACCGTTCGCTGCCGACAAGCTGACAAAGTGCCCGCGCAAAACTAAACAGCCTAACCAAGCGGCCGCACATTTAAATTCGACTGAAAGACGGGATTACGCTCTCCTGCGTCGCACTTCCTAAAGCAACGCCGAAACGATGTGCCCAAGGGCAGTAGTATTGAGTAGCACCGACACAGTGGGTCGGCCGACCGATCGCGTACTTACTGGAGCTGGCTAAAATTCCTGGGCGGGGTTAAAGTCGGCGTTCTCTTTTGTCAGCTTTTCTATTGGTCTGAGCGGGCAGATGAATCAGGCTGGTTTTGGAAATCTCAGCAAGGATTGGCCGACGAGACGGCTTGACCATCGACGAACTGCGCGCGGCCAGCAAGGAGCTCGCAGAAAAAGGCGTCGTGTAGACCAGTTCTTCGTGACCGTGTCACCAACTGGCGAAGTGTCCATCGCCAGCGACGCGGGCACGCTAGCGCAGGCGTAGGAGTCGCGGTTGCACTCGCCGTTTTGGTTGCGGTTGCTTCGATCGAATTCCCGGGCCGCCTCCGCTCTTTTCATCATTGGACCCGCGAACCCACGCTTAGGTTCGCGCTTTCTCTAAAGATTACCAGCAGTCCTACCGGGGGAAATTCGAAACAAGACCAGCGACTTCTTCGCTTTTGATTCGATAACTCTGCGATGAAGATGTCCCGAACGCGACGACAACGGCCGATCATAACTGAGCTACGGTTTGGCGGGGTCACCGCGCGGATGACAGCCTGTGTTCATTCGCCATTCTCAACACCCACGAAACATTATTTTGACATTACCTTGGAGTCTCCTCCTTGATCCTTTCCCCGCCCTTGGCGACCGCTACGACCCAAACTGACGTCGCATCGCCGATCATCGGAGTGCGCCGACGTGGTGAATGTACCCGGTGTTAAGGGAGCCCTCGCAGTAGAGAGGTCCTCCGCACAACCGCCATTGTTCGGATCCTGTTGGTCGCGGGGCGGAAGTAGATTGCCGATCTGGCGTACTGGGTGACCGTTATTGAGGGTTAGAATCCCTCCCTCCTCCACTTGCGAAGGCTTAGTGTAAGCCGCCGGAAGCGCTGATTCGTTCGCCGGTCAGCCATGCCGCATCGTCTGAGGCGAGAAAAACAATAGCTGGCACGATTTCCTCCGGCTTGGCGAATCGTGCGCCCAGCGGAGTAGTCGCCGCGATTGCATCCCCGTCGGAACTTCCTACGAAGCCGGCCTTGCGATTGCCCTCAGTGTCAACCAAGCCCGGCGCGACGGCATTAACCCGGATATTGCGCGGTCCTAGCTCCTTTGAAAGGGCCATCGTGAGCGTGTCTATCGCGCCTTTCGTTGCCGCGTAGAGAGACGAGCTCGGCACCGGATTTTCGCTCGCGATCGAGCTGAGGTTCACGATACTTCCGCCGCTCCGAGGGAAGTGCTTGAGCGCTTGCTGAGTCGCAAGAATCGTCCCCAGCACGTTTATGTTGAAGTGGCGATGGAATCCATCCTCGGTGATCGCCTCAATCGGTTGAAACTCAAAGATCCCCGGCGTTATTCACCAACACACTAGGCGATCCCAAAGCCTTCTCGGTCTCCTCGAACAGACGCTTCACGTCGGCCGCTTTGGTGACATCAGCCTGGATCGCCAAAGCCTTACCGCCTGCGCGCGTAATCTCCCCTACGGTGCGCTCCGCTCCTTCTTTGCCTGCGGAGTAGTTAACTACAACGGCTGCACCTGCTTGCGCCAAGCCTTTGGCGATAGCCGCTCCTATTCCCTTGGACGCTCCTGTTACGATTGCGACCTTGCCTGTCAACTTGTTCATTTTTGTCATCTCCCTATAGGGTTCGAAATTCGTCGGCTTCAGCGTGTTACCCCGTCATTCGTTGCGCGTGAGTGGTATCGAAGGTCTCGCGCGGTCCGTCGGCCTTCCTTGTTGGATGGGTCATGATTGCATCGCGCAAAACCGTGTAAGGCAGGTTACCGAGCATCGCGGTTTGCATCGCTACCATCAGCTCGCTCGCTTCGAATCCGAAAGCGGTGAAGCCCAGAATCTCGTCGCTGGCTTTGGCGAGAAGTACTTTCATGAAGCCGCGCGGCTCGGAAATAGTTTTCGTGCGCAGTATTTCGGCCATCGGCAGCTTTGCCATCCGATACTCGATGCCGTCGCGACGCGCTTCGAGCTCGTTCTTACCGACGCGCGCCAGTTCCGGATCGGTGAACATGCAAAAGGGAATCAGGCGATTGCGCTTGGTGCGACTGCCGCCGCTCAGGTTCGCATGCACGATGCTGTAATCATCGAGGCCGGCGTGCGTGAATTGAGGACTCCCCGCGCAGTCGCCCATCGCCCAGATGTTTTCCGCGGTTGTTTCAAGCTGCTGATTAGTCTTGATGTAACCGCGCTCGTCGAGCTGAACGCCGGTTTTATCGAGGGCGATTCCGTCAGTGTTTGCCTTGCGGCCGGTCGCGACGAGAAGATCGGTGCCCTCAATAGCGCGATCGCCGCGCGAGTCATTGACGTAGACTCGGACCCGAGTACCGGAATGTCCCTCGACGCGGCGAACCTCTGAGTTCAGCAGCAGCTCGATTCCCTCATCGACGAACAAATCCTTGAGCGCGGCGCCGACGTCGGGATCCTCGCGGCTGGCGAGTTGCGGACCATGTTCGATCACGGTCACATTCGAGCCGAATCGACGAAACGCCTGCGATAGTTCGAGGCCGACGTACCCGCCGCCGATCACGATCAGATTGCCTGGGCAAGCGATCGAGCTCGAGCGCCTCGACATGCGTCATCGGGGTAGCCTCGGCCAGGCCGGGCACTTGCGGGAATTGCGGCGCGCGAACCGAGGTCGAGAAACACGCGGTCTCCCTAGATGGTTCTCGTGCCGCCGTCGCGCAGCTCGATCTCCACGATGCGGGGAGCGACGAATCGCGCAACGCCATAGATCAATTCCGCGCCACTGGCTTCGGTGTGATCCTGGTGCGCCTTCCGCAGCTCGTCGGACCATCGCGCGCTTGCGACGCTGGACCGCCGCCATGTCGACGCTCAAGGAATCAGTCTTGAGGCCGAACTCCATGCCGCGCCGGGCCAGGGAGATTACCTTGGCGGACCAGATCAGGTTCTTGCTCGGCAGGCAGGCGACGTTGGGACACGCGCCGCCGAGCAGCCCGCGCTCGACGATTGCGGTTCGACGACGGCTATCGCGGGTCCATGCGGCAAATTTGCCGGCGATTCCGCTGCCGATAATCAGGTCGTCATACTTCTCAACTGTTAGCCATCTGATTCGCCTCCTCTGATCCGATGTCTCGCGTAGATTCGTGTTGCGGAAAGTCGATTGGTACGCGAGCGACGTGGCTCATGTAGTTCTCAAAAATGTTCAGCGCGACGTTGGCGACCGTCTCGACGATTTCCCCGTCACTTAAGCCGACGGCACGGGCGCGCGCGAGATCCACATCCGTGAGTTCCCCGCGCTGAACGACGATGCTGCGCGCGAGTTTGAGGATGGCATCGGTTCTCGCTTCGGCCGCGCTCGCGCGAATCGCATTGTCGATTTCGGCTTGATTCAGCCCGATTTTCGCGGCCATCGCCGTGTGCGCACTCAAGCAGTAAGGGCACAGGTTGCTTTCGGCGATCGCGAGCGCGAGCTGCTCGCGAATTTTTTCATCGAGGGCTCCGCGGGCGAGTGCCGCGCTCAGACCCATGAGTCCTTCAAGCGCCGCCGGCGCAGTTCGCAAGAACGCGAAATAGATTCGGCACCAGCGCGAATTTCGTGCGTATCTCTGCGAAGAGTCGCCTGATCGCGCCGGTTGCATGATCGGGATCGACTGGCTGGATGCGATACTGGTCTCTGGATTCGCTCATCGTCGCCTCTCGGCTGATTGCTCGGAGACCCAAAAACACAACTCTCGTGCCAAGCGGCGCGTTGCCGAAAAGCGCGTCGGTACGGAGTTCTTCGGGTGGCGAGCGAAAAGCGCTGGACTACGAAGAATCGTAAAATTACGATTGTTCGCTAGGATCGTAAGAATCTGCTATCGGTGAGCGCCCGCTGCGAGGTTTTTGATTGCTCGGGTGTCCATGCCATGAAACCTGCACTCCCCGTGAACGAGGCTGAGCGCTTGAGCGCGCTGCGGCAGTACCAAATCCTCGACACACCGCCGGAACCTGCCTTCGACCGTATCGCCGAGATGGCGGCGAATTTCTTTCACGTACCAATGGCGGGTGTGAGTCTGGTTGACGAGGACCGCGTCTGGTTCAAATCTCGCCTCGGCATTAACCTCCCTCAGACGGCGCGCGACGCTGGCCTGTGTTCTTCGGCGATGCTCTCGCAAGGGGTTTACCACCTGAGCGACGCCGCCCATGATCAGCGCGCGCTGGGCCACCCATTCGTCGGAGATCTCGGCATCCGCTTCTATGCGGCTGCTCCGCTGCGCAACCACGAGGGCTTCAATCTTGGAACCGTGTGGGTCATCGACCAGAACCCGCGTGAGCTGGTATCCGAAGAGGCGGAAATGCTGAGGGCGTTAGCGGCGCTCGCGATGAATCAAATGGAACTGCGACTTTACGCAGAGAAGGTCGCCCGGCTTGAGCGAGCCGAACGAACCAGCGGCGAGCAACTCCGTGATGCGAACCAGCGGCTGGCCCAAAGCGAGGAACGATTCCGCGATTATTTTGAGGAGGCACCGATCGCCTACGTTGTGAGTAACAAAAGCGGGATTATCCGTGCGAATCGCACCGCCGCGGAAATCCTCGGGGTCAAGCCGGAGGAGATCGCAGGCTTTGATTGGCGATCCCTGTTCCACGACAATCCGGACGCCCAACGCCGTCTTCGCGAAGTCCTGAAGCTGGTTCAAAGCGGGAAGGAAGCATGCGGGGAAGAGCTCGAGTTGCGTCGAAAGGAAGACGGTCGCCCGCTGGCAGTTCGGTGGTGGTCGAAGAGCGAGGCGGGCAACTACTCGCGAATCATGTTCATGGACATCACCGAACAAGTGCTGACGGAACAGCAAAAGGCGCGGCTCGAGACCCAGAACGCTTACCTGCTCGACGAAATTCGCACCGAACAGAATTTCGGCGACATCATTGGGGGAAGTTCCGGCCTGAGGAAGGTGATGCAGCAGGTTCAACTCGTTGCGCCGACCGATGCCACCGTCCTGATCACCGGGGAAAGCGGCACGGGAAAGGAGCTCGTCGCGCGGGCCATCCACGAGCAGGGCCTTCGACGCGAACGCCCTCTGATCAAGCTGAATTGCAGCGCAGTGCCTGAAGGTCTTTTCGAGAGCGAGTTCTTCGGGCACGTGAAAGGGGCGTTTACCGGCGCACTCAAGGATAAGCCGGGTCGTTTTGAATTGGCCGACGGCGGTACGCTGTTCCTCGATGAAATCGGCGAAGTGCCGGTCGCGATGCAAGCCAAGCTGCTGCGCGTCTTGCAGGAGCAGGAGCTTGAACGGGTCGGCGACACGCGCACTCGCAAAGTCAATGTGCGGGTCATCGCTGCCAGCAATCGCGACCTGAAGAAGGAGGTCGACGAAGGTCGCTTCCGCCAGGATCTTTTCTACCGTTTGAGTGTATTTCCAATTGAAGTCCCGCCACTGCGGGAGCGTCGCGAGGACATCGCGCCTCTCGCGGCGCATTTCATCAGGCGAAGCGCGCGCCGGATGAATCGTCCTGAGCCGCAAATCAACAAGACTGCATTTGACCACTTGGCGACCTATCACTGGCCCGGCAACGTACGCGAACTCCAGAACACGGTCGAGCGCGCCATCATCCTGTGGCAGGAGGGTCCGCTCACTTTCGATCTACCCGGTTCGCGGCCACATGAAAGTACCCGCGAACAAGCGAAGCCTGCGGCGAAGGCCGCGTTTCTTACGCGGGACGAGTTAAAGCAGCAGGAGCGCGAGACGATCATAACCGCCCTAACGCAGACCAACGGAAAGGTCTCTGGACCAGGGGGTGCAGCGGAATTGCTGGCCATGAAGCCCTCGACACTGGCGTCGCGCATCTCTTCCCTCGGCATCAATCGCAAGCTGATCTGATGAAGCGTGCTCAGAGTAGCAATTGGCGCGACAAGGCGTCGGCGGGTCGATCGGTCACGAGACTTACGCTTACCTATTGGCAGCGGCCGAGGATGGTCTGGGTCATCTCGATATGTCGAGGCATACCGACCCGCGTGTAAGTCTCCAGCGCCTTAGCGAGTAGTGTCTTCGCTATTTCGCGATCACCTTTGGTGGCGCGATCGATTAGCATCATCGCGTGGAAGCGGTGTATTCCGCCCGTTCAAGGCGGTTGGGAAAGGACTCGGCTTGCTGCAGCGCGGTCTGGAAGTGGTCTTCAGCGGCTTTCCACTCATGAGCGGCCGCAGCGGCGATACCCGCGACCGTTTGCGACAAGCGTGAAATCGGCCATAGCGCTACCGCTCCAGTGCTGATCAACTCACGAGCGAGCGGCTAAAGCTCAGCGGCTCGCAATCGCTCGCCCAGCATTGCGAAACCTCAATCACGAGCGCGAGCATTGACCATGAGCCTCTGAGATTTCCTTCCCTCGCGTGGCATCCATATGCGGTTTTCATTGAAGCAAGCGAGCGCGCCGGTGGGATCACCAGCGTAAGCCATCTGTCGAAAAAGCGTTCCGGCGTCTACTCCCTCGCTAGAACTCCCAGGTTCCGAGCGGCGCGAGGCCTGTGCATGTGACAACGCTCCTGCCCAGTCACCGCGATATAAGTCGACTAGACTCAGGTGGGCTTCGGAGATAACTACCCAGAACCCAAATTGCGCTGTTTGGTAAGTAGTGGACACTTCAAGGAGATCAGTTTCGAGCTTGGCGGATATCGGGTGCCTTACCAAATTCGGCCCACGCGGTAATGGTGTGGCACAGCGCGATCCCGAACGATTGGCCGGTCTTCCTCGCAAAAGGTTCCAACTCATTCGCCGCTCTCGCCGCCTCTTCTGTGCTTCCAAGATAGACTAGCGACGGGTAGAGAGCTCTCAGCTGCACAGCGCGCTGCCACGGAGGCCCATCTGGTCGCCCATTTGTTGGCTCTGGAACCCGTCGTCGACGGCCTCCCGAAGTCGAAAGAAGTGGAAGTTGATTATCGATCGAACACCAACGAGCCTGGCCACAAGCTTCGGATCTGCCAGCTGCGATGCGAGTCTCCATTGCTTCCTTGAGGGCCTCGTGCGCCGGCTCATTACCCTCAGCCCATGCCAAGGCTTGGCTCAACCCATCGAGAATACGCACCCTGGCCACGCTAACTTCCCCCTCAAGGTACGCGAGGCCGCGACGAGCTGCCTCGGCCGCTTGGGGGAAACGGCCAGCCAGGATTAATGGCCCACATCCTCGCGGATGGGTTCACCGGTTTGACCCGAACGTGGCAAACACTCGCGCCTCCACGTCAAGAGCGCTATATCATCGAGCAGGTTTTCAGCGAAATGAATCCATCGGAAGCTCAGCTCATGATCGATACCATGCCTGCGCTGGCATGGTCCTGTCTGCCCGATGGCGCCAATGAATTTACTAATAAGCGATGGCGCGATTACACAGGGCTTTCACAGGCCGAGGCTCTCGGCTTGGGATGGCAACGGACATTTCATCCGGACGATTTGGGAAAGGTAATGGAGAATTGGCGAGCCGTTCAGGCTTCCGGAGAACCGAGCGTTGCGGAAGCCCGCATGCGGCGGTTCGATGGAGAGTATCGGTGGTTCTTGATTCGTGCAGAACCGGTTCGCGACCAGCATGGCAAAATCGTCAGGTGGTACGGAACGAGTACAGATATCGAGGAGCTGAAGCGAGCTGAGAAGGAGCTTCGCGACCTCGTTGACTACGTTCCACAGCTCATCGTTATCCGCGATCCCGACGGACGCAGTATCTACGCCAACCGAGCTACCCTTGATTATCTTGGTCACACCTTCGAGGAATTTTTAAAGCCAGGCTTCGATCAGACAGTGATCCATCCGGACGATTGGGACAAGGTGAGGAGAACGAGCGAGTTGGGCTCCCAGCCCGTGCAGTTCGAAATCGAAGCACGAATGAAGAGGAAGGACAGCCTCTATCGCTGGTTTCTGTTTCGCTTCAACCCTCTCCGGGACTGTGACGGACGCGTCCTTCGTTGGTTCGTGACGGGTACTGAAATCGAAGCCCTGAAACAAGCGGAAGAGAGGGCGCAGAACGAGAACCTCGCGCTACGTGAGGAAGTCGACAAGGCTTCGATGTTCGAGGAGATCGTCGGAACTTCGTCTACTCTGCAGGCGGTCCTAACTCGAGTCGCCAAGGTCGCCCCGACTGAATCCACAATCATTATCTCCGGAGAAACCGGAACCGGCAAAGAGCTCATCGCCCGCGCGATCCACAAGCGGTCGCCGCGATCATCGCGGCCGTTTGTGAGCGTCAACTGTGCGGCGATACCGCAATCGTTGATTGCCTCGGAGTTGTTCGGTCACGAGAAAGGAGCCTTCACTGGAGCGTCGCAGCGCCGTCTTGGCCGCTTCGAGATGGCCGAGGGCGGTACGCTGTTCCTCGACGAGGTCGGCGAGCTTCCCAACGAGACCCAGATTGCTCTACTACGCGTACTTCAGGATCGTCAGTTCGAGCGCGTCGGCGGTAATCAGCCAATTCGAGCAGACGTCCGAGTGATCTCCGCCACCAACCGGGATCTAAAAGCCGCGATGGCAACTGGCGCTTTTCGCAGCGACCTGTTCTATCGTTTGAACGTATTCCCCATCGAGATTCCGCCGCTCCGGGAAAGGACGGACGACATTCCGATCCTGGTCGAGTACTTCATCGACCGCTACGCGACCGAAGCCGGTAAGAAAATACGGTATGTCAGCAAAGAGAGCATGGAGCTGCTTCAATCGTATCCCTGGCCAGGGAACGTTCGCGAGCTGCAGAATGTAATCGAGCGCTCTGTGATCCTTTGCGAAACGGAAACGTTTTCAGTCGACGAGAGTTGGCTGTCCCACGACACTGCTCAGACCGGGCCTGCGAGCCAACCGCTAGTCCAAATGCTCGCGACGCAGGAAAAAGCGTTGATCGAAACAGCGTTGGCTGAAACACGCGGCCAGGTATCCGGCCCCACCGGTGCCGCGGCGAAACTCAGCATGCGTCCGTCCACGCTGGAATCCAAGATCAGAACACTCAAGATCAACAAACACCGCTTCAAAAGTCCTAGTGAGGGTCCACCTGAGTCCTCGCAATCCACTCCCGGAGGTAGGCGGGGCAATTTTCGAATTTGATTCCGTCTGCATTCCAACGCGCGAGATCTGCCACCACTTCCCGATCGACACGCTTCACTTCTCCTAGATCCAAAACGATAGGAAGAGCCTCTCCATCGAAGGACAGTTGCAACTCTGCGAAATGCTCAGCGTCGATATAGCCACTGAGCGTGAAGAGTACGAAGTCAGGATTCGCAGACCTAACGATCTTCAGCATCAATTTTTTCCCGCGCCGCAGACTCGGATAGACCTAAGCGTCGAGTTCTTCACGAGCTTCGCGGGCGTTCCAAGAGCCAAATACGTGCCACGACATGCCCTCCAGCAAACGTCTCATTTCAGCTAGACATCACGGCGCCGCGACAATAACGAGCGCAACCGAAGTCGCGAGTCTTCACGACTTCGCGAAAACTCGCGAATGCTTGTTTGTGACACCCTAGTGGTAGTGCTCTAGGAATCAAGGAGAAGTTGCGAGCTCGCGACGGGTACGACGCTTGCAGAACACTCGTCGTCATCAACGTTTATTCACTTAGAATAGGAGTCGCTCATGTCCAAGATGAAACGCAGCGAGAAAGGACTGCTGACCCCGGACAATTGCGTGGTCGCGCTGATCGACCATCAGCCTCAGATGCTCTTTGGAGTTGCCAATTTCGATCGCCAATCGCTCGTCAACAACACCGTCGCGCTCGCAAAGGCGGCAAGGGTTTTTGATCTTCCCGTGGTCCTCAGCACGGTGGAAAGCAAGAGTTTCAGCGGAAATATCTGGCCGCAAATCACGGCTGTCTTTCCGAACCAGGTCCCCGTCGAGCGCACTTCTATGAATGCCTGGGACGACAAGAACTTCGTTGCCGCGATCGAAAAGAGCGGTCGGAAAAAGATCGTTTTGGCGGGATTGTGGACGGAGACCTGCGTCACGCTGCCAACCATCCAGGCCATTCACGATGGCTATGAAATCTATGTGGTCGAAGATTGCTGCGGCGACGTGAGTCAACTTGCGCACGACAATGCGATGAAGCGCGTGGTCCAGGCTGGGGCGAAACCGGTCACCTCACTTCAAGTGATGCTCGAATGGCAGCGCGATTGGGCGCAGACAGACACCTACGACGCCGTCATGGACATCGTGAAGACCCACTACGGCGCATACGGAGCAGGTGTCGAGTACGCGTACACCATGGTCCACGGCGCGACGCCGACAAAATTGCCCGAGTACGTAGTACCGTCGGCGGCTGCTACACGCAAATAATGGCTTGAGCTCGAGTGTCTTTGCGAAAGGTCAATAAGGAGCCACGCATGCAGCCCGACAGCATTGTCCATAATGCCAAGATCGCAACCAATGGCCTCCCATCGTTCGTCGAAGCAGTCGCCATCAAGGACGGAAAGATCAGCGCAGTCGGTCGCAGTGACGAGATTTTGCGGCAACGTGGACCAGCGACGAACGTAATCGATTGCGGTGGTCGGACGGTCATTCCCGGCCTGAATGATTCGCACATGCATCCGATCCGCGGCGGGCTCAACTACAACATGGAGTTGCGCTGGGATGGTGTGCCGTCGCTTGCCGACGCGCTGCGGATGCTGAAGTCGCAAGCTGCGCGGACACCTGCCCCGCAGTGGGTGCGAGTGGTAGGAGGATGGACCGAGTTCCAGTTCGCGGAACGGCGGATGCCCACGCTGGATGAGATCAACGCAGTCTCACCGGACACTCCCGTCTTTGTGCTCCACTTGTACGATCGCGCGCTTCTGAATGCAGCGGCGTTACGTGCCGTCGGGTATACCAAAGATACGCCGGCGCCGCCTGGCGGCGAGATCCAACGCGATCGTCAGGGCAATCCAACGGGACTGCTCATCGCCAAGCCGAACGCGACGATTCTTTACGCCGCGCTGGCGAAGGGACCCAAACTCACGCGCGAAGACCAGATGAATTCGACGCGCCTGTTCATGCGCGAGCTCAACCGGTTCGGTATCACGAGCGTGGTCGATGCTGGAGGCGGCTTTCAGAATTATCCAGACGACTACGAAGTCATGCGCGAGCTCCACGAGCGCGGCGAGATGACCGTCCGCCTCGCGTACAATCTGTTTACTCAGAAGCCGAAGCAAGAGCTCGGCGACTTTCAGTCGTGGACGCGGATGACGAAGCCCGGCGCGGGGGATGATTTCTACCGGGTGAACGGTGGGGGCGAGATGCTGGTCTATTCAGCCGCGGACTTTGAGGATTTCCTCGAGCCGCGCCCCGAAATGCCGGACTCGATGGAAGCGGAACTAAAGTCAGTCGTTCGGCACCTCGCGGAGAATCGCTGGCCGTTCCGACTGCATACTACCTATGAGGAGACCATCACGCGCGCCCTGAACGTATACGAAGAAGTTAATCGCGAGGTCCCATTCGAGGGACTTCACTGGTTCTTCGACCACTGCGAAACGATCTCAGATCGCAATATCGAACGCGTCAAAGCACTCGGCGGCGGCATCGCCGTTCAGGACCGGATGGCGTTTCAGGGCGAGTATTTCGTCGATCGCTATGGCGCGAAGCAAGCCCGGCGCACGCCGCCCATCAGGAGGATGCTTGAGTTGGGCGTGCCCGTCGGCGCGGGCACAGATGCGACGCGAGTCTCAAGCTACAATCCATTCCTTTCGTTGTACTGGCTCATCACCGGCAAGACCATTGGCGGCACTGCGCTCTACAATGAAGATAACCGCCTCGAACGGATGGAGGCGCTCCGTCTGTACACGGTAGGCAGTAGTTGGTTCTCCTCAGAAGACGGCAAGAAGGGTTCAATTGTGCCGGGGCAGTTAGCCGACCTCAGTGTGCTCTCCGCCGACTACTTTTCGATTCCTGAAGATGAGATCAAACGTCTGGAATCCGTGCTGACGATAGTCGGCGGCAAAATGGTCTATGCCACCGGGCCATTCGCAAAGCTCGCACCCCCGGCGCTGCCGGTGAGCCCCGACTGGTCGCCGGTCAAGCAGTACGGCGGATATAGCCGAGCTCCATTGACTCAGGCCGCGGCGAATCTCCATTCAGCGAAGCGCGTCAGCCAATCGCGTTCTCATATTTGGCATCCGCGCCACTTATGGGATTTCGGTTGCGATTGCTTCGCGTTCTAAGGAGGGCAGTATTATGGCCGCTGCCATTATCGGACTCGTTCTTGGCCTGGTCATCGGAGCTGGCTGCCGGTTCTTCGATATTCCATCGCCAGCACCGCCGCGGTTGATTGGGGCGTGCCTCTTGCTCGCGATGACGGTGGGCTTTGTTTCTGCCGACCATATTCTCCCTGCAGGGAAGACCTTGGTACAACTGGAAGCACGATGAAATCGATGATCGGCATTGTACTGGCCTTCGCTTTGGGTTTCTCTTGCCGCGCATTTGGAATCCCGTCGCCGGCGCCGCCGTTGATCCTTGGCGCTCTACTTGTGATGGCGATGACCGTCGGTTACATCGCGGTCGATCGGTGGATGGTCTCGCCAGCTCAGCGCGCTAGTGATTGCGGCGGACCGAGTGGGATGTCGGCGCTCTGATATACAATTCGGTGCAATCGATTTACACCCAACGGGGTCCATGTCCTTCTCGATCGTGGCATTCGGTCGTCGCTGCCGCGGTTATTGTTCTAGTGCTAGTGAGTGTCGCCCGGAGCGCGGCGGCTTCGTCGTGTCCTTCGGGGCCAAAGTATTCAATTGTCCGATACGATGACGATTTCAGTTACCTGCACGATCCCGCATGTCGGAAAGATTTCTGGGATCCGCTCAAATACATACCACTCAACTCGCGACGGGACTGGTATCTCTCGCTCGGCGGTGAAATTCGCGAACGCTATGAGCGCTTTAACAATCCTCTTTGGGGACAGCCACCCCAGAGTCGCGGCGGATTTCTGTTGCAACGCTATTTGCTGTTTGGCGATCTCCACTTGGGAGAAAACGTACGGATTTTCTCTGAATTGATGAGTGATTTTGAAAACGACAGAGTCGGCGGACCGCGTCCAATGATCGATCAGGATCAGCTCGATTTCACGCAGTTCTTTGTCGATCTAAAACTGCACCCTTTCGGTTCCGACACTTCGTTAACACTTCGTGTCGGTCGCCAATGGTTGATCTATGGATCTCAGCGTTTGATTTCCAATCGCTACGGACCCAACGTGCCCCTGCCGTTTGATGGAGTGAAAGCTATTTTGAATGCGGCGCCTTGGCGCGTCGATGCCTTCGCGACCAAGCCAGTCGAAACCAATCCGGGGGTTTTCGACGATCAGATCGCATCTGCCCTCCTGGTTTTGGGGAATCTACGCGGTAAGGCCCCTTTCATTCATCGATGGCGCCAACATCGACCTCTACTATTTGGGGATTCACAATAAGACTGCTACCTACGCGAATGAGTCGGGCAAAGAAAATCGGCAAACCATTGGCACCCGCCTGTGGGGCATTCGAGGGGCCTGGGACTCCAACTCAGAATTCGTCGGTCAGACCGGAACATTTGCCAACGGTTACATCCTGGCATGGAGCGCATCGACGGACACCGGTTATTCGCTAGAGCCCATTCCGCTCCAGCCTCGAATAGGGCTGAGGGCGGGTGTCGCAAGCGGTGACCATGACAAACATGGTCCAAACCTTCAGACTTTCAGTCCATTATTCCCCACAGGATTCTATTTCAACCAGGCGATCCTTAACGGGCCGTTAAATGAAATGGGTGTTCATCCAAACCTCACGCTGCACATGGGCGAAAGGATTGCGCTCAATGGCGAATGGGGCTGGTTCTGGCGCCAAAGCACTAGTGATGGGATCTACGGACTCGGTTCAAATCTGTTACGTCCGGTTGGGAAGACAAAGGATACCTACGAAGGCAGCCAGGCTCAGGTCACATTTGATTGGCAGCTCGATGCTCACGCGCATTTTCAAGTTAACTACCTGCACTTCTTCGTGGGCGGCTATCTGAGAACACCTCGCCGCGCGGGAAGGACGTGGACTTCGTAACAACGTCAATTCAATACCTCTTCTAGAAGGAACACCTCGATGCGAATAACCAGAGCCTTTGTAGCCGCTGTGACTGTTCTTCTCGTTGTCGGATGTGTTGGTCCTTTATCGTTTCCTACACCAGCATTTGCCGAGACTGCGAAAGCTACTTCAAATGTGGCTGTGGGCCCTCAGTACGACACGACCCACGTTTATGTCGCGCCAAGTGAATTCGACACTTTCGTTGCTAGCCTTGTTGCCACTTTCGGTGGCACGACTTCAAAGAAAGGCGTCTTTACTGTAACCCCTACTCCGAGTAAGACGATGTCCCAATTGGTATTGACGCCAGTAGGAACCATATCCGTTTTCGGTTTCGAGACGCCGATCCCGTATCCATTTGGCTCAGAACGGACGGGTTATCTTGTGACCGACATGGATTCGGCCATCCGCGCTGCCCATGCGACCGGCGCGGATATTCTCGTCAGTCCTTTCAAGGATCCGATCGGCCTGGATGCGATCATCCAATGGCCGGGCGGGGTCAACACACAACTGTACTGGCACACCAGCCGCACCATCCTATGCGCCTCTCCAGAGCATCCCGGAAAACCGTGTTTACGTCTCCCCATATGCAGTGAGCGCTTTCGTGCGCAGCTTTCGTGCCTTCTCTCACGGCGAAGTTATTTCAGATGATGCGCATGCGCCTGGCCTCGAAATCGGACGCCCCGACTGATACTTATCGAAGAATTCGGATCCAATCGAAATTTGGCAAGATGACCGTGCTCGTGACGGACGGCCATCTACCCTATCCATATGGACGAGAGATAACCGGGTATGAGGTCGCTAACCTCTCGGATACCCTCTCCAAAGCTAAAGCAGCCGGCGTCGCTGTGCTTGTCGATCCCTATCAGGCCGACCAATCGGAATGCGGCCATGGTGCAGTTTCCTGGCGGCTACATAGCTGAAGTCCATTCGCTCGTCAGCAGATAGAATGCGAAGGCAACAGTCTTTTACTCCAGGTACTATCTCGCGTCCAGGAGGTTAGGCTAGCTTGGCGCCTCGCGAAGAAAATGCCGATCCAGCGACGCCTTCGAGCCAACGGCCGAACTCTGCCTGGAGCCCGTTTCGGCATAAGACGTTCGCCGTCATTTGGACCGCGACCGTTATCTCAAATATCGGCGGCTGGATGTACAGCGCAGCGTCGGGCTGGCTGATGACCAGCCTCAACCCTTCGCCGCTTATCGTTTCGATGGTCCAGGTTGCAACGAGTTTACCGTACTGCCTCTTTGCCCTTCCTGCCGGCGCACTTGCCGATATCGTGGACCGGCGCAAACTTCTCATCTTCGGCGAGGTCGTCACGATCGTTTTCTCGTCAGCGCTTGCCGCGCTCGTACTGCTTCATCGGGTAACTCCACTGAACTTGCTGCTTCTTACATTCCTGATAGAGGCGGGCTCTGCCGTCATCGCGCCCGCCTGGCAAGCAGTCGTTCCACAGCTCGTTCCGAAATCGGATTTGGCTGCGGCGGTGTCCGCCAACAGCGCCGGCATCAACGTCAGCCGGGCCGTCGGTCCCGCGCTCAGTGGTGCAGTAATTGGCGCATATGGAATTGCGGCTCCCTTTTGGATCAACGCCGTTAGCACCCTGGCGGTTGTTGGCGCGCTCGTATGGTGGCGCCAATCGAGTAGCGGCGACCGACGTCTGCCTCCGGAGCGCTTCCTCAATGCCATTCGCACGGGTTTGCGATATGCGCGATATAACGGACCTCTTAGTGCAACCTTGATCCGCGCAACAGCCTTCTTCGTGTTCGCCAGCGCTTACTGGGCCTTATTGCCACTTGTTGCGCGCAGACAAATCGCCGGGGGACCGGAAATCTACGGCGTCCTGCTCGGTGCGATTGGCGCCGGAGCGGTAGGCGGTGCATTTGCTTTGCCTCGATTAAAAGCGGCGCTCAATCCCGACTGGCTCGTAGCTGTAGGGACGTTTGGCACCGCGGGTGCGATGGCGTTATTCGGGCTGGCTCACGAGGTCTTCCTGGGTTTGGCCGCAAGTCTGATCGCTGGCGTTTCGTGGATCACGGTGCTGTCCAGTCTCAATATTTCAGCGCAGGTCGCGTTGCCGGAATGGGTGCGCGGGCGGGGACTTTCGATGTTCGTAACAGTCCTTTCCGCCGGTTTGACGATTGGCAGCGCGATATGGGGACAGGTTGCGACGATTGCTGGCCTTCCACTCGCCCACTTCATCGCCGCGGGCGGCGCGTTGATAGCGATACCGCTGACGTGGAGATGGAAGCTGCAAACCGGCGCTGACCTCGACCTGACGCCCTCGATGAAGTGGCCTGTACCGATCACCACTCATGAGATCGAACGCGATCGCGGACCAGTACTTGTAACGACGGAGTACGATATAGATCCGGTGCAACGCGAAGCGTTCCTGACGGCGATCGCCGAATTGGCACGCGAGCGCCGCCGCGACGGCGCTTACGACTGGGGAGTATTCGAGGATCCGGCGAACGACGGTCGATTTGTTGAGACCTTTCTCGTCGATTCCTGGTTGGAGCATCTGCGGCAACATGAGCGTGTGACCAAAGCCGATTCTGCGCTACAGACAGCCGTCGATCGCTTTCAGAGAAAAGGGGCACCGAAAGTCACACATCTGATCGCCGCATCAGAAAACGCCGTGCACGCGGGCGATTCGCGATCCGAAGCGTGAATTTCTCTGCTGCGGCGACTCAGGAACGGAGGGGGTGGGATTCGAACCCACGAGGGACTTTCATCCCTGCCGGTTTTCAAGACCGGTGCCTTCAACCGCTCGGCCACCCCTCCAGCGCTTACAGGAATTATCGCATTCGCGGTTGCGCCGCGACATTCGCCGCCGCCTGCTACATCTACGCAGCTTTCTTCGCCACCGCTTGATCCTGCCACAGCTTGATGCCGCCGAGCAGGCCGTCAGTGTTGCTCACTATCTTGACGTTCGCGGGCAGCTTGAAATCGATCGCCGCTGCGTTGCCGCCGCCGATATACAGGCGGTCGTAGTTGAACGTCTTCGCCAGCTCGTCAATCGCTTCGCGCAGGTGCTTGTTCCACTTCTTCTTGCCCTTCTTCCGGAACGCTTTTATGCCCAGCTCTTCTTCGTAGGTCTTGCCGTATAGGAACGGATGATGCCCCAGCTCGAGATGAATTCGATGCCCCTCGACAAACAGCACCGACCCGAATCCGGTGCCGAGCGTGATTACCAGCTCATCGCCGTGGCCCGTGACGCATCCGAGGCCCTGCACGTCGGCGTCGTTGGCGATTCGAACCGGCCTCTTGAGCTTCTTTCTGAGCTCCGCTTCCAGCTTGAATCCTTTCCATCCCTTGCCCAGGTTCGCGGCAGTATAAACGATGCCGTCTTTGATCACGCCCGGAAATCCCACCGACGCGCGATCGAACTCGCCGGACATCTTCGCGAGCTCCTGGATTATCGCGATCACTTTCTTCGGCGTCGCGTTATGCGGCGTCTTGATCTTCTGCCGCTCGGTGATCATCTTGCCTTTTTCATCGAGCGCGGCCGCCTTGATTCCCGTCCCGCCAACATCCACCGCGAGCGTGGTTATCGATTTGGGAGCGACCGGAGTTTTTCCCGCCGGGATCTTTGCGAGTTTTTCTTCTTTCATTTGCTCACTCTGAGAGTTGATGGCTGGCGACAGCGCGCCGGCGATTCGCTCCTTATATAACAAACTGCATTCGCACGCATCGCAGTGGCATACGCTCGTCGCGGCGTGATAATTCAGGCGTCGCGAATCAAACCGGGGACGCCTTGCAATCGCGAATAGCCAACTACTTCAGGCTGGAGGCCAATGGCACCACGTTTCGACGCGAGGTGCTCGCGGGCGTCACCACCTTCGTCACGATGTCGTACATCATCGCGGTCAACCCGGCCATCCTGAAAGCCGCCGGCATCCCCGAAGGACCTTCAATGGTCGCAACCGTGATGACCGCGGTGGTTGGAACGCTGGTGATGGGCCTGTACGCCAATCGCCCGTTCGCGATCGCGCCGTACATGGGCGAGAACGCGTTCGTCGCGTACACGGTCGTTAAAGTGCTCGGCTACAGTTGGCAAACCGCGATGGCGGCGGTGTTCCTCGCGGGCGTGATGTTCACGCTGCTGACCGTCGCGCGCGTGCGCGCCTGGATGGTCGAAGCGATCCCGTCTGGCCTCAGCTACAGCTTCGGCGTGGGAATCGGATTGTTCCTGACTTTCATCGGACTCAACGAATCGGGCATCGTCGCGATCGGCGTGCCCGGCGCGCCGGTGCGGCTCGGGAATCTCGCGACGCCCTCGGTTGAGATCGCGATTCTCAGTTTCGTGCTGATCGCATTGTTGATGGTGCGGCGGGTGCCGGGCGCGATCCTGCTCGGGATTTTGATCTCGGCCGCCATCGCGTTCGTCACTGGCGTCGCGAAACCGCCGGCCGCGTGGATTAGCATGCCGCCGAATCCGGCTCCCATCATGCTGCAACTTGATCTGCGAGGCGCGTTGAGCGTCGGCTTTTTCGGCGTGCTGCTCACGATATTCGTGATGGCGTTGATCGACACGATGGGCTCACTGATCGGAGTTTCGGCGCGCGCCGGATTTCTCGACGCGGGAGGCAAACTGCCGCAGATCGAACGCCCGATGCTCGCCGACGCGGTCGCCACGATGTTTGCGGGCCTGGCCGGCACCACGACCGCCGGCGCGTACATCGAGTCCGCCGCCGGGGTCCACGTCGGTGGACGCACGGGATTGACGGCCGTCGTAGTCGCACTGCTCTTCGCGATGTCGCTGTTCTTTGCGCCGCTCGTCGCCGCGATTCCGGCCGCCGCGTACGCGCCCGCGCTGATCGTCGTCGGCGCGATGATGGTCGCGCCTGTCGTCAAAATCGACTTCGACGATTACACCGAACTGATTCCCGCCTTCACCGTGATCGCGCTGATGAGCTTCACCTACAACATCGGCGTCGGCATCACCGCCGGCATGATTCTGTATCCCCTCTTCAAGCTGGCCGCCGGCCGGTATCGCGAAATTCACGCCGGACTGTGGATTCTGTGCATCCTGTCAGTTCTTTTTTACCTTTTTTACCCCTACCAATAGTACAATTAGATAGCCATCGCGGCGCAGGGATTGATTTAGATTGACGACCTGCTTATTTTGATTATTAGCCTAGGGCATTAACAGGGGGCCATCATGGCTATCTTCACAAGACGCTTCGCAAACGCCGATGAGTACGAAGAGTTCCTCGAAAGAGCAAGCGGACGCGTCAACGTTCTCGAGATTGTCAAACCACCGACCGTCTATGGTTCGAATTCGCTGCCGCCGGCCGGCCCGGTCACTCTGAGGTACCAGACTCACGACAAGAGTTTTGCTCCGCCGCGGACGTCGACAGGAAAGGTGGTCGAGTACGCAATCGTAGGGGCGGCGTTCTTCGCGCTGTTCGCCTACGTGATTGCGGAACTCTAGCCGCCTCGACCAACCTTCAGTCAGTTTCTAGTCGGTACGATCCTGCGTGACCGGCGCGGGACTCAGCGAGCCTGGCGCGCGCGCGATGTGATCGGGCGTCAGGCGCAGCTTGCGAGTCTGCTCGTTGAACAGTTGCGAATAGACGCCTGCGCGCTTCACCAGTTCGGCGTGCGATCCCACTTCGACGATCTTGCCGCGATCGAGCACCACGATCACGTCCGCATCGACGGCGCTCGCCAGCCGATGCGCAATCAGGAACGACGTGCGTCCCTTCATCAGGCGTCGCACCGCATCGTGAATCAGGTTTTCCACTTCCGAATCGAGACCCGAGGTAGCTTCGTCGAGAATTAAAATCGGCGGATTCTTCAGGAACACGCGCGCGAGCGCGAGCCGCTGCCGCTGCCCGGTGGACGGACGCACACCGCCCTCGCCTATCATCGTGTCGAGCTTGTCGGGCAGCGAATCGACGAAGTCGCGGATGTTAGCCTGCTCGAGCGCGCGCCAGACATCCGCGTCGGGTGCGCCGGGGCGCCCGTATTGCACGTTCTCGCGAATCGATGCGCTGAAGAGGATCGCGTCCTGCGGCACGATGCCGATCGAATCGCGCAGGGATTTCAGCGTCACGCTCGAGACGTCAGTGCCGTCGATCAGAATTCGGCCCGCCGCCAATTCATAGAAGCGCGGAATCAAGCTCGCGAGCGTGGTCTTGCCCGCGCCCGACCTGCCAACCAGCGCAACCGTCGTCCCGGCCGGCACCTTCAGGTTCACGTCGTCGAGCGTGATGCGAATGGGGCCGCCGTCGAGCGGCTTGTAGCCGAAGCGCAGATGGTCGATCTCGACCAGCCCGCTTTTCACTTTGAGCATCGACGCACCGGGCAGGTCGTGCACCTCGGGCGTCTCGTCGAAGAACGCGAAGATGCGCTCGATCGCCGCCAGCGCGGTCGCCACGATCACCGACAACTCGGAGAAGCGCTGCAGGGGCAAGTACAGCGCGGGGAGAAGGCCGAAGAATGCGACCACGGTACCGATGGTCATCTTGCCGTGCATGATCATCAGCGCGCCGGCCCAGATCACGATCAGCGGCGCGCCGCGAGAGATGAACTCGGTGAACATCTGATGAGTCGACGAAAGCTTCACGCTCTCGATCGTCAGGTCGTACATTTCGGTGGTGCGTTGATGGAACCGGCGCGCCTCGTCGGCCTCGCGGGCGAATGATTTGACGGTCGAGATGCCGGCGACGCGCTCCTGCAGCTCGCCGGAAAACTCCTCGACCACTTCCTGCAAGTCGTGGCTGGTCTCCTTGATTCGCGGCGACAGAATCCTGATCACCGCGACGTAAAATGGAACGATGATGAGCGAAATCCACGCCAGCCGCACATTCAGAGAGAACAGCAGCCAGATCACGAAGCCGAGCGACACGCCGTCCATCCAGATGTTGATCATCGCGGAGCCGACGAAGTTTTGCGCCATCGAGATGTCAGAAATGAATCGCGAGACGACCGCGCCCGACGTCGTGCGATCGAAGAACGAATGCGACAGACGCTGCATGTGCTTATACAGCGCGTAGCGGAGATCGAAGATCAGTCGATGACCCGCCATCGCCGCCCAGTAGTTGCGATAGTAGGTTGCGATCGCCTGCACTACGAATAGTGCGAAGAGTGCGGCGGTTAAGGCTCCGAGCTTAGCGGCAGAGCCCGCGCCAAGATGAAACAGCACGGCGAGCGAGCGGCACCATCCGTCGATCCTCGAGTTCCAACTCTCGAGATGCGGCTGCGGAACCAGCAGAACGTCGAAGATGTACTTGAAGGCGAGCGGAAACGCGAGCGGCAGCGTGAACTTCAGGATGCCCATGACGGATCCACCCGCCACCAGCCACAGATGCGGCCGCACGTAGCCGAGAAACCGCACCAGGGCAGTGCGCGGAACGATGCGGTCGTACAGCCGCTCGAAGAAGCCGCGGCTACGTTGGTCGGGTTCGTCCGGAGCGCCGCTAGGCTCCGCGGGGGAACAATCCACCGTCTCCGGCGCACCGGCGATTACAGCAGAACTACGATTTGGCATGCGGTGCAGTTTAGCAGGGGCGCGAGTGCCAGAAAACACATGTCCGATTCCTTTATACCTGTAGAGAATTTCTACTTTCTGGTACTACCGGGACTGCCGATGATGCCAGAAACCTAACCCCTAACCCCTTCCCGAGCGGGAAGGGGAACCAAATTTATATGAGGGGGGAAGATTACGCGGCGGCCGAGATGCGATCGATCATTGCGGGGATCTTGCTGCGCTTGGCGTGGCCGGTTAGGCCGGCGGCGGCGATTCGTTCCATGTACTCTTTCACGGCCAGGCGGATGAACTTCGCAGTCGCGATACGGCCCTTGTCCACCTGCGCCTTTTCGAGTCCGCCGCCGCATATAATGATGAGCGGCTCGAGCAGCTCGGGACTTCCGATCAATCCGAGCAGCGCGTGCTCGGTGTGGTCGAGGTAGCCCTCGATCGCGTTCGCTTCGAGCGGCCGATGACGCAGATGGTAGCGCAGTTGGCCGAGCCCGTACGCGGTCTGGCGCGCCGCGTCCTGCATCGCGTAGCGCATGATCTTGCGATCGACGTTGGTCGGTGCGAATGCGCCCACCTGGCGATATAGCGTGAGGAGGAATCCCGCGAGTGTGAGGTTGATCGACACCGAGCCTTGTGGGAACTGGTCAGCCCACAGCCATTCCTTGAGTCCCTGCTCCGCCGTCGCGCTCGCGCGACCGAGTCCGGCGCCGCCGAAGAGCGCGCGCTTGCGGAACACTTCGAACAGCCGGGAGGCGTCGAGCATCTGCGCGCACATCCAGCTCTTCAGCTCGAGGAAGTCCTGGTTGATCAGCGCGACCCACTTCGACGGGAAGTCCATCGAGACGATCTGGCATTCCTGCAGGAAGGTGTAGAGCTGAGCGCACGCCATTTCGAGATCGTGCGGCAGCGGTTTGGTGTGAAGCTCGGTCCATGGGATATCGGTCGCGGGAACCCATCGCCGCGCCTTTACCTCTTCGTAAAGTTCCGCGACGTTGTCCGACCATACATCTGATTTACGATTGACGACGTAGCCCATGTCGGGGAGCTTGCCTACTTTCTCACTTCCGCGCGAGACCATCGACTGGCTGGTGCGAACGTCCTCGGGGATATCGGTATAGCCGTAGCTGCCGACGTTGAGATCCTGATAGGTAAGTCCGCGCTTTGAGTCCGAAGGACGGCCTGCTATGCGTTCAGTCTTGGCATTGTACCAATGCAGACCCAGGTTTCCCTCCATAACCTTCTGGGCGGCCATGAGGACTGTTTCGTCAACCGTGTAATCCTTGTCTGCGTAAAATGCCACTTAGTACTGCCTCGCTAGAGCGATGGTTCTAACAACCTAACCCCTAACCCCTTCCCGAGCGGGAAGGGGAACCGGATTGTTGGGAATAGCCTCTTCCCGGGTGAGAAGTGGGACCGGATTTTGAATACTTGGTTCCAAAGGACTAGTTCAGTTTTATGCCGGCGTTTTCGGCGGCGGCTCGGCCCATCTCGTACATCTTATAGAGCTTTGAACGTTCGCGACGCTCGGGCATCCCACACTTATCCAGGCGTTCGAAGTGCTCCTGCATCTGCTTCAGGTTGAACTGGGTGGTGACCTTGATGCCTTGCTCGATATTTTCCTTCTTCAAACCGCCGCCCGCGAGAATAATAAAAGCTTCGGTCAGCTCGGTTGCGGCTGCGCCGGCGAACGAGATGTTTTCGGCTTCGTCGAGATGCGCGTGCAGGACTTCGCGCTTCTCGGGGAAATGCTCGAGCACGTATTTGAAATGCTGCATGCCGTAGCCGACGTGGCGCGCCTCGTCCTGCATCACCAGCCGGAAGATTTTCTTGTCAACGTCGGTCGGAGACAGGTACTCGCTGAAACGGAACAGCGTGAGCACATTGCCTTCTGCCACAAGGTGCAGCGCGACTGACATCTCGCTGAACGAATCGGCGTCGCGCAGATGCTTCAGCGCCATCTCGTTGATCGGGCTGGCCTGCATCAGGCCCCATCCGGTCGTGAGCGCGCGCTTGCGGAAGACTTCCGCATGACGCGCCTCGTCCATCGCCTGCGCCGCGATGAATGCACGCACTTCGATAAAGTCCGGGTTAAGGCGCGGCAGCCACATCGCAGGAGTGTCAGTCGCGATCATTTCCACTTCAGTCAGAAAGGTCATCAGCTGCGACAGCGCCTTGCCGGTTACTTCCGGCAGCTCGACGCCATCGAGCCTGTCCCATGGAATGTCAGTGGTAGCATTCCACTGGCGCGAGACTGCTTCTTCGTAATAGCTCTCGGTGTTGAAGGCCCATAGCTCGCTCTTGCGCGAGACCCATGGCTGCGCATCGGGCACGCCTTCGGGAATCTCGGCGCCGCGCGGCGCATAGGACCTGTTATTGCGAACCTTCTCGGGGATGTCGGTGTAGCCATAGGTGCCGACGTTGAGATCGCGATAGGTCAGGCCGCGGCGCGGGTTAGCTTCTTCGGGACTGATTTTCTCAGTCGCCGATTTCATCCACGACAGGTCCATCTCGCCGGTCCTTATCGTGTATAGCCACTTATCGATGAAGTCCTTGTCCTGAGTGAAATCCGTGGTCGAAAGATATGCCATCGTCGCCGCGCCTCCGCGCCTGCTTAGTTGAAACTCACTTCGAGCTTGCTTGATAGGTCGAAAAATTCCTGGATCGATTCCATGAAGCGATAGAGTTTGTCGTGACCGTCGGGATCGTCGTAAACAATTTTCAGCCGCTCGCCGAAATGCGCGAGCGTGTTGATGTCGTGCGATGAATCGGCCTCGCCGTTGCGCCGGATGTTTTCGATCATCTCGCGCCAGACGTGGGTGTCGCCCTGGATTTGGAAATCGACTTTTTTCAGGTCGATCGACGGCACCTCGCTGACGTTTTTGAGGTCGAAGACCTCGAACTCGAGCACGAAGTTGCGGGCCTTGCCGTTGACCCCGACGCTGACGCCAAAGGTGGTGTCGATAAAGCCGAGCCGCCGGAATTTCTCTTCGTTCGCGGCCATCTGCGCCTTGAGCGCCTCGAAATATTCGGTCGAAGGAAAGCTAATCGCCATAAAATCGATGTCCCTGCCGGTGGTTCTGAAAATTGATCAATGCTGAATGAATTTAGGGTTAAACGCCGCATGAAGGCAAGCCGACCGTTAGGATCAGTCCCATCATCCGATCTCACTGAAAAACTCGCGAATATCCTTGGCCAAAAGTTCCGGCTCTTCCATCGCCGCGAAATGCCCACCCTTCGGCATCACCGTCCAGCGCCGTACATTATATACGCGCTCGGCCCAATGCCGCGGCGGACGCACCAACTCACCCGGAAACAGCGCGACCGCCGTCGGCGCTTCGATTCGCGTGCCGGGCTTGAGCCGCCACGGATGGTGCCGCGCTTCGTAGTACAGCCGCGTCGATGAATTAATCGTCTGCGTGACCCAGTAGATCATAACGTTGGTCAGGATTTGATCGCGGGTGAAACTCTTCTCGACGTCGCCGTGACAATCGCTCCAGGTACGGAACTTCTCGACGATCCACGCCAATAGTCCGGCCGGTGAGTCGTTGAGCCCGTACGCCAGCGTCTGCGGCTTCGTCCCCTGGATCCACTGGTAACCGGTTTCCGCGGTGCGGAACTTCTCCAGGTCGCCGAGGAACACTTTTTCCTCGGGCGTCAGCTCGGGCGCGCTGCGTCCTTCGGCCGGCCCAATCGCGATCATGTTGATATGGATGCCGAAGACGCTGTCGGCATGCACTTCGCCGATTCGCGACGTGATCGCCGCGCCCCAATCACCGCCCTGCACCGCGTAGCGCTTGTAGCCGAGTGTCTCCGTCATCAGCTTGTGAAACAAGTCCGCCATCGCCTGGATATTCATGGCGCGAGCGCGCGGGTGATCCGAAAATCCGTAGCCGGGCAGCGACGGCGCGATCACCGTGAACGAGTCCTTCGCATCGCCTCCGTGCGCGGCCGGATCGGTGAGCATCGGGATGATTTGCATGAACTCGTAGATTGATCCCGGCCATCCGTGAATCAGCAGCAGCGGTTTCGGATTCGGCCCTTTGCCTTTTTCGTGGATGAAATGAATTCCGAGCCCATCGACCTTCGCCTTGAACTGCGCGAAGCGATTGATCTCGCGTTGCTGCGCGCGCCAGTCGTACTTCGTGCGCCAGTACTCGACCAACTCCTTCAGATAGGCGAGATTGGTGCCGTACTCCCATGCGGTATCGGGAACTTCGTCGGGAAAGCGTGTACTGCTGAGTCGCGCGCGCAAGTCGGCGAGAACTTCGACTGGCACCTCGACGCGAAACGGTTCGATTTTTTCAGCCATGGGAACCTCTTGGCGAGTTACGCTCAAGTGCTATCGGGAAAAGGGTTTGACCGTCAACCGCAGAGTCGTAACTGGCGCCATGCCGGACACTTGTGCGATACGCTGATGCGATGGGCAAACCTTTGGTCGCGCGATGGCAGGATTGGGACGGCAAGGGAATCGAGCATCTCGTTCTCCGCGAGGGCGCGCGCGATGTGGTGGTCGAGTCGGTGGTCGTGGGATCGGCGGACCGAGCGCCCTTCGCGCTCCGGTACCGAATTCGATGCGATAAGTCGTGGCGAGTGAGAAGCGCAGAGATCGCGATGGTCGGGGAAAATCGCAAGATCGAAATCACCGGCGACGGCAAAGGCAATTGGACCGACGCGTCGGGAAAGCGGCTCCCGAAGCTGACCGGCGCGATCGATATCGATCTCTCGGCGTCTCCGTTCACCAACACTCTCCCGATTCGAAGGTTGAAGCTCAGGGCCGGCCAATCTGCCGAGATCACTACCGTCTATATTCTCGTTCCAGCGCTCACGCTGATGACCGATCCGCAACGCTACACATGCCTCGAGCCACTCAAACGGTATCGATACGAATCGATCGACAGCGACTTCACGCGCGAGATCGAAGTCGATCGCCGCGGGCTGGTGGTGACGTATCCCGGACTGTTCCTTAGATTGATGTAGCGCGGCCTGTCGCTACTTTTTCGCGAGCGCTTCCTTGGCCAACTCGCTCGCGGTCTTGCCGTCGAGGCTCGCCCCGAACTTGTCACGCAATGCCTTCATGATCGGGCCCATCTGCGACGCGCCCGCTGCGATCGCCGCTGCGATCTCGGCGCGCACCTCGTCGGCCGAGGTGGCCGCGGGCAAATATGATTCGAGGATCTTCGCCTCGGTCTCGTTCTGATCGATTAGATCCTGACGCGCCGCCTTGCGCGCGAATTCCAGCGATTCTTCGCGCTTGGCCCGCTCGCGCTTGATGATCTGCAGGATCTCGGCATCGTTCGGATCGCGGCGAACGTCTTTTTCCAGGCGCGAGATCTCCGACAACACGCCGCGCAACGCCATCGTGCGCAACTTATCGCCGCTCTTCATCGCGGCTTTGAGATCGTCCTGTATTTTATTCTTCACAAACTGAAAAATTTATTTCGCGGCTGCTGCGGTGCCGGCGGCGTCGACGTCTTCCCACTTCGGCTGCTCGACCTCGGTCCATTTGCTGCCGTCGAGCCGGTAGTTGAAGACCAGGACCTTCTGCTTGCCAGTAGGCTTGCCCTTGCCCTCGCCGCTCTTGGACGGCGTGTACTCGGCCGCCTGCAGCTTGGCCAGCACCGTCCAGTGGCCGCCCTTCATCGTCGGCAGGTACAGAAACTTTGCGTGCTCGAGATCGACGTAGGGCTTGCCCGACGATTTCTTTTCGCTCTCGTCGCTGACGAAGCTGTCGGACTCACTGGCGATCGTGTCGCTCAGCTGTTGCGCCGCCGCCTTGGGAATCGGGTTCTCCTTCGCGGGACCCGAAGCGCTCGGACCGGCCGGACCGCTATTGTTGTAGAGATCCTTTTTGACTTCGATCGCGCGCGCGCTGACCGGCGCAAGAATCGCCCCGGCTACAATCAGCCCCGCCACCGCCAGAGTAGTACATGCTTTCGGAGCCATCTTTCCTACCCTCCTCGGATGGGGCTTATATCACGGCTGGGCGAGATAAGCACGACGGCGGCGGCGCGCTCAGTGGACCGCATTGGCCTCGAGCAAAGCGAAGCGAATCGGCACCAGGACCCAGCTTTCGACCGCGACTGCGCCATGGCGCGCCGGCACAAACCGCCATCGCGATCGGACCGTCTCGAGCGCTGCGTCATCGAGCGAATCGAAGCCGGAAGAATCCGCGATTTCGGCGCGCTCGACGGAACCGTCGGCGCCGACCAGCACCCTGACGGTCACGGTCCCCTGCTGCGCGCGTCGGCGCGCGATTGCGGGATAGTAGGGCGGCGGATTGCTGGCGTAGTCGGCGTGAGCAACGGAAACTGAATTGGGGTCGCCGCCGGCGCCGCCGTTGGCGACGCCGGGCGACCCCGCCCCACCACGCACCGCGCCGCCGTCGGAGACGGCGGCGGGACGAGCATTGGCCGGGTCGTTGTCGCCATGCGACAACGATGCGGCTGAATCTTGATGCGGCGACGCGTCCGGTCGCGCGAGCGCGACCGGGCGTGTCGCCGCGATGCTGGCGACTTCGGACGCGTCGTCGTCGAGACGACGACGCGGCTGCCGCGCCGCCGGCGTCACGCCGGGCGCAGTGCCGCTCGCGACGTGCGTCGTGGGCGTACCGGACGCGGCGTCGCCGCGTCCGCGACTGCCGTCGGCGCCCTCGACCAAGTACGCCAGCACCCACTCGCTATGCCCGCGCGCGAGCGGCGATGCGAAGCACATGATCAACCCAATGATTCCCGCATGAGTGACGATCGATGCACCGAACGACGCGACATGACGCCGCGGCCGCGGCTCCGTCGAGTCGTACAACAAATTCGATTTGCTTTCGTCTTCCAAGTCGCCTGGCCGAGACTTCGCGGATTGAAAATCGAAGTGGCCAAGAGCGACGAATCGCCACGCGGACAGGTGCCGGCGGATCTGCGAAACGCGTCCTGAAGCCTCCCTCTCCCGCGAAGGTTCTTACGGCTCCATCGATTCGCCCGGTCGCCTGACTCGACGAGAATTACAAAGCTCATCTTACAGTTGCGGGGCAGCGCCGGCCTTTCACCGGCTTCCCCGAGCGAATCCAGAAGCACATTACCCGCATCGACGCCGATGTCAACCGGCTTTTGAGCGCCATTCTGACTGGTGGACTGGTCGGACAGGAGCAATTTCATATTAGGGGTTGTGGTTCGGTGACGTCGCACCACCACCGGTAGCTTTGTTCCGTCAAAACTTGTTTTCGTCAAGCAGATCTCCCCCGAGGTTTATCGGTTGGGGCAGCGGAGCAGCGTCGGATGGTTGCGGACCCTGGCGAGCGGCGCGGATACGCTCGAGAGTATAAAGCGCGCGGTAGAGATTGCGCTTGATGAGTCGTTCGTAGCGGACGATTTTGTCGATGTCGAGCTCGCTGGGCAGGATGAAGGTCTCGAGTCCGGCGCGGCGGAGTTTGCGGAAAGTACGCTCGCGCGCGGTCTGCTGATCGTAGCCCATGAGGGCGGCCATTGCCTCGCTGGGGGTCTCAGTCCTGGCGCGGCGGCGGTAAGCGTCGTCATCGACCCATCCTTCGCGGCATTCGTAGCGCAGCAAACGGCGGATGCGCCAGCAGCATGCGGCGACTTCATCGATAAGGATGCGCTCGCGGACGGATTGGGGGTCGTAATCTTCGAGGAGCGCGTCGAGGATGGTTGTGAATTCCTCGACGCGAATCGGTCCGTCGAGCACGGGGTTGACGACGTCGCATGAGAAGAATCCGTGTTTGAGGGCGTTGAGGCGGGAGATTGTTTTGCCATCAGAGGTGCGCGGACCGGTGGATTTGAGGGCGTTGGCGCGCTGAGCCGCAAGCTTACGCGGAGAAAGAGCGGGCAGTGTGTTGTCGGGCGCGTCGGGCGAGTTGGAATTGGGGTGAGTATTGTCCATAGATGATCCGTCGCACAATCTGTGGGACTGCAATAAGGCTGAACAGTTCAGCCCTGAACTGAATTGGCATTAGATCGCGTTGGCTGTTTCGACGCCGGGTGGGCGGCGCGGGGTTGCGCTGTGGAATTCTGGGCAGCATAGCGGCCGCAAACATAGCAGCGGATTTTCTTCCCCTCTCCCGTCGGGAGAGGGGAAGAAAGGATCGCCGCGGCGGCTCTGAATGACGCAAAGGACGGAGGGCACGAGTTGGGATAAAGCCGCGCGATTCGGATCGGTATACAATCCGGCTGCTCGATCATCGCGGCATCATCAAATGAAAATTGTAAGAACAGTTCTATTGATTTGCGCGCTGATTGGGTCTTTTGCGCCGCCGATTTTCTTTTTGACGGTCAGGCATTTTCATTTGGAGGCGGAGGCTGCGGAATGGATGCTTTCGCTGTGGCCGCGTTCTCTAGAGGAGGTAGCGCTTGAGGATCGACGCGCGATGGCGGACATGCTGATGGCATATGGGGAGTTGGCGGCCGCGAGCATGCTCATCTACTCCGTTATTGGATGGTCCGTCGTATTTGTTTGGCGATCTTTCAAGCGCGGGGGCGCGCGAGATCCTTCGCTGCGCTCAGGATGACGGAAGCGGAAAGGCATCTTTTGAATAATGTCCCTCACCCGCCGCTCGAAGACGAGCGTCGACCTCTCCCGATCGGGAGAGGGGAAGAACGACGCTTCGCTCGGAATGACAGAGGAAAGAACCTCAGAGCGAAATGGCGGCCTCGCTATTTTGCGATTTCCTATCACTGGGTGCAGGGGTCACCCCTGCCGAAGGAAGCGTGAAACCCACCGCGGGTTTCACATTAAATAAAGTGATTTGCCCTTCCATCGCCACCGTTTGACAGTTTTGGGCGATCGCGCTATGAGGTTTAGTTCAGAATATGAATCTTCATTCATTGCGGGATTGCGCGGCTCGATGAGCGTTCAGGAACGGCATCGGCGCGAACGGCATGCGCGCGGGCAGGCTATCCTCACCGCGGCGGCCAAAGTCTTTGCCAAGCACGGGCTTGAAGGCGCGACTATCGAGATGGTTGCGCGCGAGGCTGAAGTTGCGGTTGGCACTATCTATCTTTACTACTCGTCGCGCGACGATCTTTATTTGAATCTTATCGCCGACCGCGCGGTACATCTGCGCGCGCGCTATCTCGAGATTTTCGAGCGGCGGCTTGAACCGCTCGACGAGCTGAAGGCGATTGCGTCGGCCTATCTCGACTATCTGCGCGAGTCGCGCGAGATCTTTCTGTCGCAGCATTCGGTGGTTTACGCGCAGCTTCATAAACGGCTGAAACGCGATTCTGAAAAGCGGAATTTTCAGCGCGTGATGGACTTGAGCCACGAGATTTTCGGACTGTGGGAAGGCACGATCCGCCGCGCGTTCGAAGGCGGGGTTATCGCCAATTCGATGGGTCCGAAGAAGACCGCCGCGGTGGTGTGGGCGAGCATGAACGGCGCGTTCATGCTGATGGGCGACGGGAATTTCTTTCGCGATGTGACCGGGCTTAATCCGGAGCATTTTCTGGATGAGGCGCTCGAGTCGCATCTGGCGGCGTCGCAGTTGAGCGTGCGTCGGAAGCAGAGCAGAGGCAGAAGCTTAAGTCGCGCGCGAAAAACGCGCGCTCAAATCCCCCTCACCCGCGCCTTCGGCGCGACCTCTCCCGCAAATAAGCGGGCGAGGCGCGTAATCGGTGGCGCGGAACGCGACATCCTAACCGGACCCTCACCTTCATCCTCTCCCTTACAGGGAGAGGGGAAGAGGCGGATTAGCAAGGATTCAAATTCTGAAAATGTTGCCGTCCAACCTCCCGCCTAGCAGCGACGGCCGAGAAAAAAGGAGAACGAGTTATGAAATTTACCTGGTTCCATCTGATGCCGTATCGGTATCTGCCGGAGGACTTCAAGGAAAAGTATCGCAGCGTATGGGTCGATATCCCGCGCAATCTGTACGACCCGAAAGTCGGCCATAGGCTTTACAATGACTACCTCGATCAGCTCGAGTTCGCCGATCCGATGGGCTTCGACGGCCTCGGCGTCAACGAGCATCATCAGAATGCGTACGGGCTGATGCCGTCGCCGAATATCATGGCGGCGGCGCTCACGCGGCGCACGCGCAACGCCAACCTCGTCGTGCTCGGCAACTCGATCGCGCTGTACAATCCGCCGATTCGCGTCGCCGAGGAATTCGCGATGCTCGACGTTATCTCGGGCGGCCGCCTGATCGCGGGCTTCCCGGTCGGCACCTCGATGGATACCAACTTCTGCTACGGCGAAGTTCCCGCGACGATTCGCGAGAAGTATTACGAGGCGCACGATCTGATCATCAAGGCGTGGAAGGCCAAGGACGTCTTCTCGTTCAACGGCAAGTACACCAAGCTGCGTTACGTGAACCTGTGGCCGAAGCCGATCCAGCAGCCGCATCCGCCGATCTGGATTCCCGGCGGCGGATCGGTCGAGACCTACGACTTCTGCGCCGATCACGATTACCAGTACAGCTTCCTTTCCTACTTCGGGTATATCGCGGGCAAGAAAGTCGCCGACGGCTATTGGGAAGTGATGGCGAAAAAGAACAAGGAGCTGAATCCCTACAGCCTCGGCTTCGCGCAGGTCGTCGCGGTGGCGGAGACCGACGAGCAGGCCGAGAAGGATTACGCCCCGCACATGGACTACTTCTACAACCGATGCCTGCACGTCTATAACGGCTTCGCCGACGCGCCGGGATATCGCACGGTGAAGACGATCAAGGCCGGAGTGCTCGGACAGGTCGGCGACCAGGCGGCGCTGCGTCGCGAAGGCCTCAAGTGGAAGGACTTCATCGATCAGGGCTACGTGATCGCGGGATCGCCGAAGACGGTGCGCGAGCGATTGCGCGAGGCGATGAAGTCGCTCAACTGCGGGCATCTGATGATCCTGCAGCAAATCGGATCGATGCCGCCGGAACTGGTGCGCAAGAGCACCAGCCTGTTCGCGACCGAGGTCATGCCGCACATGCGCGACCTGTGGAGCAACTTCGAAGATCGGTGGTCGCCCAAGCGTGATCTGCCGCAGGCGGATTTCGCGGTTCCAGGTCCAGTCTACTTCGACAAGCGCGAAACAAACGGCACGGTGCGCGCGAGTGCGTCGGCCTCGGCGGAGGTTCGGAGCGCGAAATGAACACCACTCAGAAACTTCTAGGCGGAAAATTCTCGCTCGAGATGCAGACCTACGGGAGCAGCGGCGAGCCGCTCCTGTTCATCCACGGCGCGGGCGGACTGATGCCGGTCGAGCCGTTCCTCGAGGAGCTCGGCAAGACGTTCAAGGTTTACGCGCCGCAATTCCCGGGATACGCCGAATCGACTGGCAGCGAGCATATAGATGATATCGCCGACGCGGTGCTGTTCTTCCATGAGCTGATGGACGAACTCAAAATTCCGACCGCGAACATCGTCGGCCATTCGATGGGCGGGATGCTCGCGGCGGAAGTGGCGGCGTTCGACGTGCATCGCGCGAAGAAGCTGGTGCTGATTGCGCCGGCCGGTTTCTGGATCGACGAAGTACCGATCCCCGACCTGTTCGCCGCGCAACTCACCGAGATAGCACCGCTGCTGTTCCACGATCCCAATTCGCCGGTGGCGCAGATGATGACGGCGATACCGTCGGACTTCAAAGCGCTCGAGACGATGTACGTCGAGCGCGTGAAGCGGTTTGCGACGGCCAGCAAATTCCTGTGGCCGATCCCGGACCGCGGCCTCAAGAAGCGCGCGTATCGGATTCAAGCGCCGACGCTGCTGCTATGGGGCGATGACGACAAATTGATCCCGCCGGTCTATGCGAAGGAGTTCACCAGCCGGATCAAGAACTGCAAGCTCCAGTTGATCAAGAACGCGGGCCACATGGTGATGTACGAGCAGCAGGAAGCGCTGGTCGGCGCCATCCGAAAGTTTCTGAAGCAATAAAAACCTCTCCCCTCACCCCTCTCCCTTCAGGAGAGGGGAACAGAGAGTGCGGCCGGAGCCTTGGTGCTTCGGCCGTTTTCTTTTTTCGCGGCTTGAATCTGAATGCGCACGCGACTAGCTTCCCGCGCATGGCAGACAAATCCTCGCGCCGTGGATGGTTCCTCACCGTGATGACGGTGCTGTTCGTCGTGCTCGCGCTTTCCGATTTCACCAAGGCGCTTCAGTTTGCTCGCAACCCTACGCACCTCGGCATGGTAGTTCTCGGTCATAGGTTCCACGGCATCGCGCACAATCTCATACTCGGTCCGCTTTTCGGAGCGGTACTCCTCGCCTACGCTTTCGGCATCTGGAGATTGCGAAGGTGGGTGCTGCCGCTCGCGATCGTCTATGCGTTCTACGTTCCCTACAACCTGGTGCTGTTCTGGTACACCCAACCGCCGGGGCCGCGGCCGATTGGGCCAATTGTCGGCTACCTTGCGATTGCGCTGACCGGTTCGATCGGCACGGCGATTTATCTCGCCTACCATCGCGAGCGCCTCGCCTGAAAAAACTCGACTCGCGCGAACGCTGGATCGCTCTGCTCGAGAAATTCGTGCGTGCGATGCGCGAGCCGGCGACCACGCGTCATTGGGCGCCGCAGTTCGAATGCGCGTCGCGCGAGCGTCTTCGCGAAATACAGGAAGAAAAGCTCGCCGCGATGCTCCCTTACCTGTACGAGCGCAGCGCGTTCTATCGCGCGAAGTTCAAAGCCGCGAAACTCAAGCCTGCGGACATCAGGACGGTCGCCGACCTTCCGAAATTCCCGGTCACGACCAAGGACGAGATGGCGCGCGACGTCGCGGCGAATCGGCCGTGGGGAACCTACACGCCGATCGACGATAAGAGCTGGCGCAATCGCGGATGGATGATTTTTTCGACCTCAGGCACGACTGCGACGCCGCGATCGTTCCGTTACACCGCGCTCGACGCGGAGTTGTGGGCGACGACCAGCGCGCGCGCGTTGTACGCGATGGGCGTGCGCGCGGGCGACCTCGCGCTCACCTGCACCAACTACAATCCGCACGTTTTTTTCTGGTCAATTCATCACGCGTTCAACCTGATGAAGGTCGCGGTGGTGCCTGGTGGCGTCCCGACTGAGCGCCGGCTGCAGATGATCGACCTTTACCGACCGACGATCCTCGTCGCGACGCCGTCGTATTCGCTGCATTTGGCGGGGGCGATGCGCGAGGCGGGCGGCGATCCGGCCGCCAGCTCGATCGTCAAAGTGATCTGCGGCGGCGAGCCGGCGTCGGGGATCGCATCGACGCGCAAGCGAATCGAAGAGACCTGGAACGCCGAGATGCACGATGTTTACGGATGCACCGAAGCGGTTCCCGCGGGATGGGCGTTCAGTTGTCGCGAGGGACTCAAGCGCGATCTCGTCGGCGACGCACGTGCAGGAAGATTTACAGATTTGGGAGCTCGTCGATCCTGACACCTTCGAGCCGGTGGCGCCGGGCGCGCGCGGACTGACCGTCGTCACCAATCTGAATTCGGAAGGGTCGCCGCAATTGCGATTCCTGGTCGGCGACTTTGCGACTTTCGATTACGGCAAGTGCGTCTGCGGCCGAACGTTCGCGCGCGCTCGCGGCGGATTCAACGGACGCGCCGACGACATGCTCAACATTCGCGGGCTCAAGCTGTTTCCGAGCGTGATCGAAGAAGTTGTGCGCGGATTCGACGCGCTCGGCAATGAATTTCAAATCGTGCTCGAAACCGAGGGCGTGATGGACTCCTTCACCATCGTCGTCGAGACCTCCGTCTCCGTCGCAGAAACGTACGCGAATGAACTACGCGCGCGGCTCGAAGCTGAAGTCATCCGTCAATGCGAACTGCGGCCGCGAATACAGATCGTCGCGCCGGGCACCCTCCCCCGCACCGAATTCAAAGCGCGTCGCGTGATCGATCGACGCCACGCGCTTGTAATCGATTCAAGGTTGACGCGAGCGCGCGGCTGGTTTTAGATTGCAACCATTATGAAGATATACGACTTCGCTTTTGCTCCGAATCCTCGACGGCTCAGAATTTTCGTCGCGGAAAAAGGTCTCAAGATTCCGATGGAGCAGGTCGATCTTGCGACCGGCAAAAATCGCACGCCGGAGATGCTCGCGAAGAATCCCGCGGGCGGCCTCCCCTTCGTCGAGCTCGACGACGGCACTCACCTCGCTGAGTCGGTCGCTATCTGCCGCTACCTCGAAGGCTTGCATCCGGAGCCGAACCTGATGGGCAAGGATAGCCGCGAGCAGGCGTTCATCGAGATGTGGAACCGGCGGGTCGAGTTGAACCTGTTTGCCGCCGCCGCGCGCGCGTTTCAGCATACGAACGATCTGTTCAAAGGGCGCATCAAGCAATTTCCGGAATATGGTGCGACCCAGCGCGAGACAGTGGCGAATCAGTTCAAATGGCTCGACGCGCAAATCGGCAACAAGCCGTACATCGCTGGCGATCGGTTCACGATCGCTGATATCACCGCGCTGGTTGCGGTCGATTTCGGCGTACAAGCGGCAGGGGTGCCGATGGATCCTGCGCTGAAGAATCTCGCACGATGGCATCAATCGGTATCGAGTCGTCCGAGCGCGAAGGCGTAACGAAATAATCCGGGATTCTTCGCGCAGCGGCTCTGAATGATACAGGAGAAAGCGGTTGACGATCGGCGCTAGACAGTTTTAAATTGCAACTACTATGAAAATTTACGATTTTACCGGGGCTCCCAATCCACGCCGCGTGCGCGTCTTTCTCGCGGAAAAAGGCATCACCAACGTTCCCTTCGAGCAGGTCAATCTCGCGACTGCTGACAATCGCAAGCCCGAGTTTCTGAAGATCAATCCGATGGGCGGGATACCGGTGCTCGAACTCGACGACGGCACCCATATCGCCGAGTCGGTCGCGATTTGCCGGTATTTCGAAGAGCTCAAGCCTGAGCCGCATCTGATGGGTGTCGATGCGAAGGACAAGGCGGTCGTCGAGATGTGGAATCGGCGAATGGAGTTCGAAGTATTGTCGATGGCGGCGGGATCGTTCCGCAACACCAGCGATTTCTTCAAGGGACGCATCCCGCAAGTGAAGGAATACGGCGAGGTTTGCAAGAACGCGGCGGTCAAACGACTCGAATGGCTCGACACGGTGCTGGCCGATCGCGAGTTCATCGCGGGACCGCGCTACACGATTGCGGATATCACGGCGCTGATCGGAATCGATTTCGGACGCACCACGCAAATCAGGATCCAGGAAAATCAGAAGAATCTGGCGCGCTGGCACCAAGCGGTTTCGAGTCGTCCAAGCGCGAAGGCGTAAGAACAGAAACCTAATCCCTAACGCCTTCCCATGGTGGGAAGGGGAACCGGATGAAGATGGGGAGCGGGAAACTGTTGTTTTTGGCGACGTCGACAGGCGGCGGGCACGGCGGCCCGCCCCACTAGTCCGCGGGCAATAAAAAATCCGGCGCCGGCTTCGAGCCTGCGCCGGATTTGGTTCCTCGCGTCGAAATCGCGGGCACGGCGGCCCGCGCCACTGAAATTATCTACTTCGCTGACGCCTGCTTGATGTTGCTCGGGTTTTGCAGCTCGTCCTGGATTAGTTCTTCGAACTTCGGCATCGGCTGCGCGCCGGTCAGCGGACGACCGTCGATGAAGAACGCCGGGGTTCCATCGACCCCGACTTTCTGGCCCATCGCCTGGTCGGCTTTGATCTCGCTGTCGTATTTCCCCTTATCGTCGAAGCATGCGTTGAACTTGGCGGAATTCATCCCAAGGGTTTTGGCGGTTGCTTTCAGATCATCGGGGGCCAGCTTGCTCTGATTAGCGAACAGCGCATCGTGGAATTCCCAGAACTTGCCCTGGTCGTTGGCGCATCGCGCAGCCTTGGCGGCGTCCATCGCGTGCGAATGGAACGGAAGCGGGAAGTCCATGTGCACGAGGCGAATCTTGTCGCCGTACTTGGCGCGCAACTGTTTCAGCGTGGCCTCGCTGGCCTTGCAGTACGGGCACTGGAAATCGGTGAACTCGACGATCGTAACCGGCGCGTCCTTGGCGCCGAGGGCCGGATGGCCGCCGCTGTCAACCACCACGCGCTTGGGCTCGAGCAGAATCTTGACCGGCTGGTCCTTGCGGAGGCGATCCATCAGCGCCTGGCGATTCATCATCTGCAGCAGTTGGGGCTTGATCTTGTCGTAGGGCGCGGTGCCCGCCCCCTTGTTCTTGTCGTAGAAGGCTTTGGCCTCGGCGTCAGTGACCGCGTCCTTTCCGGAGAACTGTTTCTTGAGGTATTCCGGAACGGTCAGCTTTTCCTTGTCGGCGGCCTGCTGAACCAGGTAATCGTCGGTCATCGATTCGAGCGTCTCACGCCTGAGATCGAAGGACTTGTCGGCGATCAGTTGATCGACGCGCTTCTCGAGCGCCGCGCGCATCTGCAAGATCTGCGGTTGCACCTTGGCGTCGAGATCTTTGTTGGTGATTTTGTGATCGCCGACGGTGGCAACCGTAGCGTTGGGATCGTCGGCCCATGCGCGAGGGGTGGTTGCGACGGACGCACAGACTACGATGGCGGCGGCGGTAGCGAAAACGATACGCCACGCGGATTCAAGGCGATTTCGCCCCGGCTGATTCATTTTCAGTAACATCGGATATGTTCAAACTCCCTCATTCAAGATAGCCGCCAATACTATCATTCAACGAGGCAGATGTCGCGATGCGAAAAACCGGGGCATTTGCCCGGATCGGCGCGACTCCGCTACCCTGCATTTTACTTTGAAAACCAACCTCGCATCCTCAATCGGAATACTCGCCCTGCTTCTTTTCATCTCGCCGGCGCAGGCGCGAGCGGCAGGCAACGCAGCCGACGCCAAGCTCAGCATTTTTGTCGATTGTCACTGCAGTGATCCGGTCGGCGGCGACTTCTGCTCGGCGCTCAAGGACAAGATCGCCGATACGGCGGCGTATCGACTGGTCGATCACACCGACGCGCTCGGCATCGGCGTGCATCTGTGGTGCGTGGACATGTTCACCGGACTGCCCGGCATCGACAGCAAGCTGACGGGCACGATGTCCGCGGTCTCGGTCACGTTCACCATTTATGCGGACCGGCTGCCGGGCGAGGTGTACGAAGACTCGTCGGTGTTTCGCGTCGGCAAGACGGCGACCGACGAGATGTCGGAAAGAATCCTGACTGCGATCGGGCAGCTCTCAACCGCAAACAAGACGGTCTTCGAGCATATCCGGGCCACCCCGAAGGCGGGGCCGACTCCGACGCAGCAAGTTATCCAGTGATGCCGCGGAGGCATTTCGAACTCGATTGTAGTGGAACCCACCGTGGGTTCCACACCTCCTTGGGCAGGGGTGACCCCTGCACCCAAGGTCAATCGCAAAGTTGCGCGCAGCGCACTACTTTGCTCGGTCGGCAAAAATTCGGTTCCGCTTTCCATAGTGGGAAGGATTAGGGGTTAGTTTCCGCGCTTCCAAGTGATCGCGAGGACGGGTCCTTCAACGGCCTCCCGTTTTCCAATATTTTCTATTTCGCGCGAGAGTGGCGGAATGGCAGACGCGCTGGACTTAGGATCCAGTGCCGCAAGGCGTGGGGGTTCAAGTCCCCCCTCTCGCACCATCTCTTTTAGACCAAGTATTATAAGGGGTTTTGAGAAATCTGGGCGAGGCGCCCCTCGCCGGGCGCGATGCTCGGCACTCTATTTTTGTCCACTTTTTGCCCACTTTTTTTCGGTCCGGTCTTAAGCAGGTTCTCGGACGACGCTCGCCATACGCCGTCGTCTTGGTCGCGCGGAACCAATGCGCGTAGACGTTTAGGGTGATCGCCGGCGAGCTGTGACCAAGGATGGATTGTACTTCTGTGACGGGGCTGCCTGCCGCAATCAGAGCCGACGCGAACGAGTGCCGTAGGCTGTGCATGTTGACGCGCCGGAGCCCGGCCCTGCGAAGCGCCGGCCACAGGCCGCGCCGGAGGGCTACAGACCGCCTCAGGGCTTCCCTTCGGGATTTGGGAAGACAAGCTCATGTTCTCCCGGAGGGCACTGTAGCTGCCATTTTTTGAGGACCGTCGCGAGTTCCGGCGGGATGGTGATCACTCGGTGGCCGGATTTTGTTTTCGGTGGATAGAAGCGCGGGCGCACATCCTCGCCATGAACGCGCGTCCAGGAGAGGGAGCGCCGGACAAAAATCTTTGGCTCGGGTCCGCCGAGCTGGCAATCGGACCAGCGCAGGGCCAGCGCCTCCCCGGAGCGCAGGCCCGTTGCGGCAAGAAACGTGAGGAGAGTTTTGTAGAGGCCGGGATCGGCGTTGCCGAGCATGACGCTGATTTCTTCCGGCGATAGAACCGTCTCAGGGGTTGCCTGGTCGGCTTGGATATCTTCGCCGCCGTTGAGTTCTCGGTCTCCCGCGAAGGCGCGTTCGACGCGGTCGGCGGGATTGGCTGTGCAGAGGCCGCGGCGGATTGCCATTTGATAAATGCCGCCAATCATTCGGATGGTGGCGTTGATCGTAATCGTGGAGCGGCCGAGCTCGCGCATGTCGTCGCGCATCTTTTCGATGGGTGCGACGGAAACTTGGTCGAGACGCAGAGGGCCGAAGCGCGGCAGAAGATAAATGTTGAGGCGGGCGCGCAGCGCCTCGGTGTAGCTGGGCCTGCGGTCCATCTTGGACTCGAGCCATTGCCCCGCTGTGACGGCGAATGTGGGAACTTGCCTGCGGTCGAGATACTCGCCGCGCGTGACCTTTATGGATGTCTGGGCAAGATGCTTCTCAGCCGCCTTCTTGGTCGGAAAATAAAGCCGCTTGCGTGGCCCCCTGGTTCCGAGAGGCCGGTAGTCAAGCCGCCACGCGCATTCGCAATTCTCGCCCTTACATCCGTTCTCATGGAACCGCTTTGATTGAAGCCATGGCGCCCTCACCTCTTCCCAGTCCGCGACTTTTCTTCGGCGGCGATTTTCTGGAGCAGTCTGGAGGCCGGTTCGGAGATCGCCATTTCGCCGCGCTCCCAGCGAGCCACGGTGTTCGAGGTTACTCCTACGGCCTCGGCCAAGGCCATCTGAGTCCAGCCCAGTTTTCCCCTGAGCGCACGGATTTCCACACGCAGTCATACTATACGTAGCGTATAGTACGACCGAACGGAAGTCAAGCGGCTTGATTGGCGCGTTCTGTGAGGTAGCGTTCGACTTCTTCAATCCGGAAGCGAACGTAGTGGCCGAGTTTGAGCGATGGAAGGTTGCCGAGGCGAGCCTGTTCTCTGACCCACGATTCCGGGACGCCGAAGAGCTTGGCGAGTTCGGGCGCAGCCAACAGTGCACTCGTGTTGCTGAAGCTTCGAGCCGCGATACGCTGGCTCAGCATGAGGGAGAGCAGCGCGCCTTCGAGCGTCTTGAGCGCGGCGACGCGCGACGCGACCTGGGTCAAGAGTTCTGGAACGGATTCGAGAACCAGACCTTTTGCGCGCGATGGATCGGAGACAAGCTCGTCGATCGTTGCGGACGACAGGGGTGTCCTCGGCGTGACTGGGTGTGGCGGTTGGTACGACATAGAAGACCCCCGGCATCGAAAGATCCCCGCAACCCCACACTCATCCGATGTTCTGTTGAGCAACGACGATGCCGCTGCTCGATCTGCCCTGAACGCTGACCAACCAGAGGCGACGCGGTTCCGGAAGCGTCGCTCGGGCAGAGGAATTTGGCGATCATTTGGCGGAAGAGAAAGTGTGCCTGTGCACTTTCTGCACACTTTGCGAAAAGCTGCCCGAGAAGCTTAGCTGATTCGGCGATTTCGCCGATGCAGTGTGCAAAATCGGCACACTGCGGACTGGAGGACCGCCGTTGGTCGAGGGGCGAGTCGCCTCCTCGCTCGCTCTCGCCCACGCGCAATCGCTCTTCCTGGTTCGGCGTTTGAATCAGACGAACACGGCAGAGCCACGCTAGAACGTCTTTCCGCGAGTTCGTTAAGATTTGTTAAC
>CAVQAR010000009.1:0-400131 GCA_963710425.1 uncultured delta proteobacterium | reverse complement strand
CCCCTGTACCGCTCAACGTATTGCTCGCTCGCGATACGCCATTCCCGGATTGAGCGCATCGAAGGTCTTCGCGGGGTAAGTGATGCTGACGTATTTGAAACTGTCGCGCAGGCAGGTTGCGGAACTGGCGGAGCGCATCCGGCTCCGCCGGCCTCCATCAATTTCAGCGCATCGTCGAGACGCGCTATTTCCTCATCGATTGTTTCGGCCGGTACACGCTCGGAGGGCATTCGCGGATTCGATCGATCGCCGGGCCGGCTGGTCTGAGCCCAACATTTCGGCGAGATCTTCGTAGCCGCCGCCTGGCAGTGGATCGATATCGAAGCCGAAAAACCGCACGCCGATGTTTGCGCAGGCCGATGCCAGCACGCGAATCGTTTCTGCTCGGCGGCGAATAGCGCGGTCGGGTAGGCGTCGCCGAAGCTGGCGCGAAGATTCCGGTTGGAGTGTCGTCGCGATCGGTCCGCGATGCGCCGGAATAGCCGTAGATGTGACGCGATCGAGCTGCGATTCGTCGCCGGTCTCGATAAAGCGCGCGATTCGCATTCCGTCTGAAGCGCCGAGTTCCTCGCCGAGATGGGTGAACCCGCGCCTCAGCGAGGTACTTCAGCATCGAGAAGCCGGTACGCATATTTTTCGTGGATGAAATGATCCGACTCGCCGATGTATGCGAAACGTTTTCCGGCGACGACCGGATCAAGAATTGAGAGGCGGCGCGCATTTTCGTCGATGGCTTCGAGATCGCTGAACGCAATCGCGCGCTCGGACGCGTACGCGCGGAAATCCTCGATCGCACGCCCGCTGGACGAGTCGAAAAGTTTCACTCTCTCATTGTAACTCGTCTCTGCGCCGATACAGCAGCCAGGCTGCGCCCGACGACACGCCGATGGCGACGAAGGGTAGGGAATCAAGTAGGCCCATGAATGTTCCTGGGTCACCGCGGTGCCGTGATATTTGATGACGAACAGGAGCATGTTGAGGATCACGTACGCGGCGTAAAAAATTCCGAGCGGCAGCGCAAACTTGCGCATCGCGAGGATTCCATACACGTACACGGCGAGAAAGGCGGCGAAGATCGGAGCGACTATCTTGTTGGCGGTGCCCGACAGGCGCGTGCCGAAGAAGACGAAGCCTTCGCCGGGATGATGCGCGAAGGGCTTGTGCGAAGTTGGAGAGCACCATCAGTGCGAGCAGTATCGCGAGAATTGTCAGAGTCGCGCCGCGCGATCTTTTCGGCATCGCAGATCGCTCGCTCGATCAGGTGAGATCGTTCTGACGGCGAGACAGAATAATCGCGGTCGCGAGCGGGACGCCAATGCCAATAGCGGTGGCGGCAATCGTAAAGAGGAGAGAAGGGCGCGGCTCGGTGCGGTTCTTCATGCTGAACAGAACCCCGTTGACGACTACCCACGCGGTGTAAATGTACGCGACCGGCAGCGCCCATCGGCGCATCGCCCAGATGCCGTATGCGTAGATCGCCAACAGGAGCCCGAACAGCGGACCCATGATGGCGTTGCCGGTGCCCTTCAGCCTGACGCCCATGAATACGAAGCCGATGCCGGGGTCGTGCGAGAATGGCTTGGAGAAATCGGATATCGCGAGCAGTACGAACAGTATCGCGAAAATTGTCAGAGCGGCGCCGCGTATTTCCATCCTGCCATCGAAAATCCCTCCCCAGGTTTCGAACGGTTGCGGCACATCCTAGTCGGCGCAGCGCCAAAAACCATCAGGTCTTGCATACGGATATCCACAATTGATTGGATGCGCATGGACCGGTATCCCGTCCGGCATCGGACTTCGACCTGAACTAATGCGGCGATTCATCGCGGTTGTGGCGCTCGCGCTGTGCGCATCATGGCTCTGCGAGCCGCTGTGCGCCTTCGCCGCAGACCAATCTCGTCGAAGAACGGCGACCTGGCATCCGGCTTCGACGGCGCGCCGGCCGATTGGTATGCGCTGTCGTCGGACAAGAAGCTCAGCAAGTTTTCATGGACCTACTCGCCGGCCGCGGGCGGCGTGCTTGGAATCTCCAATCACAGCCGGACCTTTCGAGCTGGCATCAGGCGCTGATGCTGCGGCCCGGGATCTACCACGTCACTGCCGAGGCGAGGGTCGAAGGCGCGATGACGGGCGAAGGCGGCGCGAATATCGCGATCAACACCTTCGACGGCATCGCTGCTCATCTCGAACCGTCTGCAAGGAACGCGGACTGGCAGACGCTTTCGTTCTTTCTGATCGAAGATCGATGGGGCGATACGACTGAGTTGCTCTGTCAGCTTGGGGTTTCGGGATATCCGGATACGGGTCGCGCATCGTTTCGCAATATCAAAGTGATCGCAGGTCGCGAGTCCGCCGCCGCCGGGCGCGGTCAGATTCGATCTCAATAGAATCCGCGCCGTACTACAAGGATCAGCTGCATCGGCCGGACGAGAGCGATCTCGATCCGCGCGGCCGGCGTCGTCTGCGGACTAATCCTGCTCGGACTGCTGGGATGGGCGCTCAGCGAAATATCGCGGCCGGCGCGCGCGGCCGGGCGCTCGGCGTGGATGCTCCCGGCCGGCCTCATGCTCGCGATCACCGCCGTCAAGTTTGCCGCGCTGTTTCATTTCACCGGCTTCTACTGGGACATCTGGGCCAAAACCAATCGCGCGTTGCTGGCGCTCGCCTGGGGCCGTCGAAAATTTACGATCCCGGCCTGCCGGTTGACGCCTATCCGCCCGGCTCGGTTTACCTGCTGTGGCTCTCGGGATGGATTGGCGGGCTGATCGAGCCGTCGGCGAACGGCTTTCGCGTGATCGTCGAGACGCCGCCGCTGATTGCCGATCTACTGTATCGGCCTGACGATTTACTTCGCGGCGTGGCGCAACGGCCGCGGCATGCGCGCACTCATTATAATGATGCTGTTCGCGCTGAACCCGGCGCTCATTTTCGACACCGTCGTGTGGGGTCAGAGCGATTCGGTCGTCGCGCTGCCGATGATCGTCGCCGCGATCCTGATTCTCACCGGCCGCTATCGCCTCGGATGGAGTGCGGCCGCGATCGCGATCCTGGCCAAGCCGCAAGCGCTCGCGTTCACGCCGCCGCTGGCACTGTGGACGCTGTTCAACGCGGGCATCGCCGAGATGCATGTGGTGTGGGGGCGCAATCGCCGGCACGATCGTGATTGGCGTTCTGCCGTACCAGCTCGGACATTCGTGGGACTGGATTTTCAACGTATATAAGGATCTCGGCACGCGATTCAGCGAGGCTTCGGTCGGCGCGTTCAATTTCATGGGACTGATCGGCGGGATGGGCACGCCCGACACCGACAAGTCTTCGACGCCGTTTCGTACAGCGCGTTCGGCCTCGCGCTAACCTGCGCCGTTTATCTGATCGCGTCGTATCTGATCTGGCGCGCGAGTTCGGCTCGCGCCGCGCTGCTGGCGATTTTCGTCGCGCTGTTCGGCTTCTTCATGTTCGCGCCGCGGATGCATGAGCGATACCTCTACTACCCGCTCGTGTTCCTGATTCCGATCGCGCTGGAGAGCGAATTCCTCACTCGATCTTCGGCGTCGTCAGCGCGACCTTCCTGTTCAACCTGCTCTATATCAAGAATCTCACCGACACCTCGTCGTATTTCCCCGACCATCCGAACGCCGCGCTGATCGTCACCGCTTTGATGAACCTGGCCGTGTTTTTCGCGGTGACGGCTTATGGGTTGATGCGCACTCCTCCGCACCGCGGAGATTTCGGCGCAGATCGGGTGTTGCCGTTGAGCCGTCACAGTGAGAGAACGGGCGAGGAGCATCATGCGCCGCGCCGATCGCCTGTTCGAGATCATCCAGCGGCTGCGCAGACGCCGCGTGGTCACCGCCGGTTCGCTCGCGGAACAGTTCAACGTCAGCGAGCGCACCATCTACCGCGACATCAGCGATTTGATCGCGAGCAAGGTTCCGATCGAGGGCGCGGCTGGAATCGGTTACTCGCTGCGCAAGGGCTACGACCTGCCGCCGCTGATGTTCAGCGAGAGCGAGCTCGAGGCGCTCGTCTTCGGCGCGCGCATGGTGCAGAACTGGAGCGACGCCGAGCTGGGCCGCGCCGCCGACGCGGCATTGTCGAAGATCGAGAACGTACTGCCGGCGCATCTGCAGCGGATGCTGGACGATCGATCGCTGTGGGCGCCGAAGGACGTGAGGCGGGTGCCGGTCTCGTTCGATCTTGGACAGTTGCGCGCGGCGATTCGCGGATGCCGGAAGATTCGTTTCCGCTACTGCGACGAGAAGGGCGCCGAGACGCGGCGCAAGGTGCGTCCGTTGAGTCTCTGGTTCTATCCGCCGTTCTGGACCGCCGCGTCATGGTGCGAACTGCGCGACGACTTCCGCTTCTTTCGCGTCGACCGCATGAGTGACGTGGAGTTCCTGAGCGAGGCCTTTGCGCAGGAGGCAGGAAAATCGGCGGAGGACCTGTTCCGCCATCTGCTCAGCAAATCGTGACGCACCGAGCAAGCCTCCTGACGGCACGCTGTCAGGATCTTCCCGGTTGCGCGCGTCCCGGCTGACGCTGCTGACAGACGGCTGTCAGGAGTCGCGCTCAGTACATCGCTGACGCAATGCTAAATTTTCTCCTACGCGGCATTCGACGAAGGAGAAGGATCATGACGACTCAGGTTTCGGATCGTCCCGCAACGGCGCAAGATCGAGTGATCGTCCTCAAGTCGGCGGAGGAAACGGCGGGCGAACTCTTCCGCTGCGAATATATCGCGCGCGAAGTCTCGCCTGCGCCGCGAGATCATATACACACGCATCAGGAGGAGCGGCTGGAGGTCGTCGAGGGCACCGTGCGATGTCGCGTGGCGGGCAAGGAGTACGTGCTGGAGCGGGGGAGGGTGATGGTCATTCCGGCCGGCACGCCGCATGCGGTGTGGAACGAGGACCGCGCGCGGCTCGCGCTCGATTTCAGAATATCGCCCGGCGATGAACGCGCAGGCGATGTTCCGAGGATACATCGTCGAGCGCGCGCGGCGATGATCAGGATTTCAGGAACTTCAGCATCAGCTCGTTGACGTGATCGGGGCGTTCCTGGTGGACGAAGTGGCCGGCGTTTGGGACTAGCTCGAGCTTCAAGCCCTTTGGGAACAGTTTTTCCATGCCGGCGAGGGTTTCGGCGCCGATGCATCCGTCGTCGCGGCCGTGGAACATTAGCGCGGGCACGTTGATTGGGATGTTCATCGCGGGCGCGAGCATCTTCAGATCGACAGGCATGCTGAGCACCGGGCCGAGCGTGGCGCGATAGTAGCCGAGTGCGGCTTCGAGCGTGCCTTTCGCGCGGAAGGATTGTTTGAGCGCTTCGATGTCGTTCGGGAGTCCATTTCCAGCCCGGCGACCAGTCGGTCCACAATTTTTCGAGGAACGCGAAGTCGTTGAGGCTAACGGCGGCCTCGGCAATTTTCGTCTGGAAGAAAAACATGTACCAGGAGCGGCGCTGCTGCGCGTAGTTGGTGACGAGCGCTTCGAAAAATCCGGACCCGTAGCCGACTGCCGCCGTCACCAGCTTGGTGACGCGATCCGGCGCGGCGGCCGCGGCGCCGTAAGCTGCGACTGCGCCCCAATCATGGCCGAATATAATTGCGTCCTTGTAGCCGAGCGCCGCTATCAGCGCGAGTGCGTCTTCCGACAGTGCCGCCGAGTCGTAGCGGCCGTCGGGTGCGGGCTCGGTCGGCGAATAGCCGCGCATGAACGGCGCGACGCAGTGATATCCCGCGGCGGCCAGCGCGGGCATCTGATGGCGGAACGAATGCGCGGTGTCGGGAAATCCGTGCAGGCACAGCACGAGCGGTCCTTCGCCCATCTCGAGCACGGAGAAATTCATGTTCGATGCGCGTACGACTCGTCTGCTTCGGTTGTGATGGCATAGTGGCTCGACTCATAGCGCACGGAGGCGCTGATGACAAAACAATCTACACTCGGCGTTGCTGTAGAAGAGGAACGCCGCGACCGTGCGTCAATTCGAGACGACGGCAGAAGAAATAGGTCCTGTATTTTCGAGCCCCGCTTCAGTTTCGGCGGGCCATCTCGCGCAGATTGTGGTCGAATTGTTGCTGGTGCTCGCTATTTCTCGCGCTGGCGCTATCTTCAAAATTCTGCACCGAGGTCAGGATGGTTTGCCGAATCAGTTCGAGCGGCATCTCACGCCATCGATCGGCCGCTCGGAACGCCTGCTTTTGGCGACGACCTCGCCGGGAGACGGCGAAGAACGTCTCAAAGACCGGGCGCCACAATTTCGGCATCCCCGCCACCAGGTAGTTGTGCTCGCGAACTATTGTTCCGCCAAATTGCAGCTTAAAGCGATTGACTCCCACGTTGTCGTCAAGGACACCTATCCCGCCCAAATCATAGGTCTTGAAGCCTTCCTCGCGATACTTCTCGATTTCGTACCAATGAAGATAAACGTTCAGGATGCCGGCCAGGCGGGCCGTAGCGTGGTCTTCGAACCGGCGGCTCGCGGACCAGAGCATACGGCTTACGCCTGATTCCTTATCGATCAGATTCAAGTGACCGCAGATCGGTTGCCCGTCCAAATCCATCAAGATTATTTCCGCGTTTGGAAAATAGCTTGCGATCTCGGCCTTCGAGATCGGAAACAGGGAGGCGGTCTTGCCCGCGATGAAATTGTTGTAAAGCAGCGCGAATTCCTCGACGAGGTTTTCGTGGCCGGCGCAACTCGTACATCGGCGAACAGTCACCCGAGCGCCAAGCTTTTGCGCCTTGTGAATCCGGATGCGCGCGTTGGTTGTGAGATCCTTGTCAATTTGCCCCAGGTCGCGTCGAATATCGATCGCTAGCGTCAGTGTCAAGTAGTGATCCACCAAACATCTGCCTGTCAACAATTCGGTGTTCGCGCTTTCGACTCGGGCGGCGTCAGTCACCGGCAAGTTTTCTACCAGCTCGTGCACAGCTAACTCGGTGGGCCACACGAATACTTTGTACGGAATAATACCTTTGAGCCTTTTCGAGATCGTTATCACGTGGCTATCCTGTCATCGTCTCGTCCTCCCGGTTTTTTGCTTAGACACAGCTCCCATCCCCCTCTACCGAGTTGGGAGTCGTTATTAGGTGGTGCAAATCACGTGCCCTACTAACGCGAATGGCCCAGCGAAACAAAAGTAAAGCTGGATATGGTTTAGCGAGAAATTGGCGGATTCTTTTAATCGTCGGAGCCATTGGAGAAATTACAATCTGTATAGGTCGCGACCTTAGAGAAATTACAGGTAATTGTCCTTTCTCCGGTGCTCGAACGATCGCGGGCGGCCAGAAATGACAAAACGCGCGCGCTGTAATACCTTCGCGACGCGTGGCTCTTCGCGAAACACCTGATGGACGAATCGACTCCACAAAATAATCTGCCGGCGCGACGCGATGCGCTGTGGGAGCTGGCCGCGCTCTTCTTACGGCTCGGGACGATCGCGATGGGCGGTCCGGCCGCGCATATCGCGATGATGGAGGACGAGGTCGTGCGGCGCCGGCGATGGATGACGCACGAGCGCTTTCTCGACATGCTCGGCGTGTGCAACCTGATTCCCGGGCCTAACTCGACCGAGATGGCGATTCACATCGGTCAGTTGCGCGCGGGATTCGCGGGGCTGATCGTCGCGGGTGCGTGCTTCATTCTTCCAGCGGCCGCGATCGTATTGTGCATTGCGTGGATGTACGTGCGATTCGGCACGATGCCGCAGGCGGTCGGGCTGCTCTACGGCATCAAGCCGGTGATCATCGCGGTGGTATTGCAGGCGCTGTGGGGACTCGGCCGCACTGCGATCAAGTCGCGGCTGCTGGCGGTGATCGCGATGGTCGCGCTGGTCGCGTCGCTGCTCAACGTCAACGACATGATTGTCTTGCTCGGCGGTGGATTCGTGATGCTTGCGATTCGCGCCTTCGAGGATCGCGAGGCATCGCGCGCGACGCTTGCCGCAATCCCGACTGTCGCGGCGGGCGTCAAAACTGCCGCGACAGCCGCGGCGATGGCCGCGATTCCGTTCAGTCTCACCACTCTATTTTTATTTTTCCTGAAAGTTGGCGCGGTACTGTTCGGCAGCGGCTACGTCTTGCTGGCGTTCTTGCGCACCGACCTCGTCGATCGATTGCGATGGCTCACCGAGGCGCAGTTGCTCGACGCGGTCGCCGTCGGCCAGGTCACGCCGGGCCCGGTGTTCACGACCGCGACCTTCATCGGCTACATCCTCGGTGGATTTCGTGGCGCGGTGGTTGCGACGCTGGGAATTTTTCTGCCGTCGTTTTTCTTCGTGTCGATCAGCGGCCCGCTGATCCCGCATTTGCGCCGGTCGCAACTGGCCGGCGCGTTTCTCGACGGCGTCAACGTCGGCGCTTGGGCATTGATGGCGTCAGTGACGTGGTTCCTCGCGCGCGCCGCCATCGTCGATGTCACGACGCTGCTGCTTGCGATATCCAGTGCGTTCGTCCTGATTCGTTATCGGGTGAATTCGGCGTGGCTGGTGATCGGAGGCGGATTGATCGGTCTCGCGATGACGCTGTAACCGCCGCCGCTCAGATTTCCTGCGTGTTACGAAAGGAACATTCATAACGCGCACGTAATCGTCTGCTTGCAATCAGATGTAGCGCACGGCGTCTTTATACTGTAGTGTCAGAACTCGCTACGGCAAGCACATTGCGCTCCCCGCCTTAGAATCGAAGGCATCCCGGTTAAAAGTGAAAATGTGCTGATGCTGGCGGTCGTCAGGAATGCGGATGCATCTGGCAGCCACGAAGCATCATCATCCGATGCAGCCAAACGGGCGCGGGCGGTGGTGTACTAAAATAATTTCGGTGGGAGAGACGAATGGCATCAGTTTTCACGCCGGTGAGCACGACCGAAGAAGTCCTGAAGAGCGAGCCATGGAAGCAGCCTTGGTGGTACGCCGGCAAGCGCGACGTTGCGATACTGGGTTGGGTTCTCCTCATTCATATTACCGCGGCGATTGGACTCGTGCTTTATCCGATTCCCGGATGGCGCGGTATTTCTCGGCGCGGTGGCGCTGGTGTTCCTCGGCGGACTCGGCACCACGGTCGGGTATCATCGCGCGATCGCGCATCGATCGCTCACGCTGAATCCGTGGGCGCGCGGTGTGCTGATTTTCTTCGCGATGTTCAACGGCTCGGGCGCGCCGACCACATGGGCCGCCGGCCATCGGCTGCATCACGCCAAGGCTGACACTCCGGAAGACATCTCGAGCCCGCGCTGGGGCGGATTCTGGTGGGCGCATCTGCGATGGCTGTGGCAGGCGGGCGAGCCGCCGATCGATCGGTACTGCCCCGACCTCAGCGGCGTTTCGTATCGCGCGTGGCGATGGTTCCAGACGCCGATCCTCACGCTCTCATTCTTCATCGGACTGTATTTCAGCCCCGCCGCATTTTTCTGGCTCGGCGCGATTCGTCTGTGCTTCGGGCTGCACGCGCAATGTTTCGTCAACAGCGTCTGCCACACCGAACCGGGCGTCACGGCGGGTCAGGATTCCAGCCGCAACGTAACCTGGCTCGCATTTTTCCATCTGTTCCAGGGCGAGAACTGGCATCGTAATCATCACGCGCGTCCCGGTTCCGCACGTCTCGGATGGAGCTGGCGCCAGCCCGACGCGGGCTACATGCTGATCCTGGCCCTCGAGAAACTCGGCCTCGCCACCGACGTTCGCCACGGCACTCCGCACGGAAGGGGCGGCAGGGGCGACGCTGAAGATCTGATCGTCAAGGCTGCATAAACACCAGCTAAACGAACACTTATCTTTACGTAACCGGCGGTTCCATTGTGCGTATTCCTTGTAAGAGGATGCACATGAAAACCGCCGGTTTCTTTTTCGCCGCGATTCTTTCAGCAGTCATCATGTTCGGCACGGTAAGGGCCGTCATGAGCGCCGGGATGAACGAAGTCACGCCGGTATCGCACGCAGTCACTCTGTAAATTTCAACGCGAATGGAACTGCGGGATGATATCCTCCGCGAAAGCCTGGATGTCCTCCTCGGCGGTTAGCGGCGGGTTGTGCATGAAAATGAAATGAGTGACGCCGGCCTTGATGAAGCCCTCGAGCTTATCGACGCACTCCTGCTTACTCCCGATTATCATTCGATCGCGCGCGAGCGCGGGCGTGGTTTGCGCCATCATCCCAACCATCGATGAGAGCGTTTCTTCGCGTTGCTTTGGCGCCTTGTAACAATTCGCGAGCATCAGGGTCTTTTCGATTTCATCGGTGTTGCGGCCGACCGTATCGCCGTGGCGCTCGATCACGCTGATCAGCCGCTTCATTTCCGCCGCGTCCGCGTTGCCCATGTTCCACATGTCGGCATATTTCGCGACAATCTTGAGCAACACTTTCTCGCCGTGTCCGCCGATCATCAGCGGCAGATTTTTCTGCATCGGTTTCGGATTGCATACCGCGTCAACCACGTTGTAGTGCTTGCCCTTGAGCGTGGTTTTCTCCTGCGTGAACATCCCCTTGATTATCTGGCACGACTCGTCGAGCGCCTGCAGCCGTCCAGGGACTGTCTTGAAATCAAAACCGAGGCTCCGATGCTCCGCCTCGAACCATCCCGCACCGATCCCCAGGTTGAGCCGGCCGCCGCTGACGTTGTCGAGCGTCGCCGCCATCTTCGCGGTGAGAGTCGGGTTGCGATAAGTGTTGCCATTGACCAGCGCACCGATACGCGCGCGCTTCGTGTTCTGGCTGAGCGCACTCAACAGGGTCCATCCTTCGAAGCACGGTGCGGCGGGGTTCGGTGAGAAGATTGGATAGAAATGGTCGAACACCCAGAGCGAGTCGTAGCCCCATCCGTCGGCCTTGGCCCAGAAGCTGCGCAATTGTTCCCACTCGATATTTTGCTGTGCCGTTTGAACCCCGAATCGAATCGGATGCTTGTCCATGAGGTCTTCCTTCGTCTCAACCGCGAGTCGTATTGCTCCGGCGGAGAACCTTCTTCGAGCTGTTTATGCGGGAACTTTCGAGGAGAGATTAAGCAATTCCTGCAGCGTCTGATTAAAGCGGTAGAACTTGTCCTCGCGCAACTGGTCGGTCGATTCGAGCCACAGTTCCTCGCCGACCAGCGCGAGCGAGCTCAGCGTATGCCGAAGCTGCGGGCGACCGTGCTCGGCAATCTCACCCAGCATTCGATCCCAAATCTCGCGCTTGCCGCAGATCACGAAATCGGGATCGTAGTCGTTCAGATCGGCGATCGGCGTCGCCTCGGTCAACTGGTAACCGTCGATCACCAGCCCGACAATCCGATCGCCGCCGTTGCCGGTGTTGTTCGGCACGACGCGCACCGCAAAGCGCGTTTCCGCGTAGCCGAGGCGCCGGAAAAGCTCACCCTCGGCATGCATCAGCTTGCCGAGGGTGAGAAACCACTCTGAATCGGGAAACGACGCCATCAGGCCGCCGCTTCGAACAGCTTGTTGAAATCCGTCGGCAGGATGCATCGCGGACGCCGGTCGAGTCCGGCCGAGTCGCATCGCTGCAGGTACTCGTGCACGATTCGACGCCACAACTGTCCCTGCAGCTCCATGCCCTTGTCAAAATGATCGATGCCGCCGCCCATCAGGATCGCCATCGGCTCGACTGCCTCGGGCACGCTGAAAGTTTCGAGCAGGATCCGTTCGGCGTCGTCGAGCTGTTCGTGGAGTTCTTCGGCGACCGCGGGATTCGCCTTGAGCTGCGCGCGCATATGCATCGTGCCGAAGCCGACGTGGCGCGATTCATCCTGCATGCATCGCCGGAAGATTTCCTGATCGACGCGGCTCGGCGCCAGGAACTCGCCCTGGCGGAACATCGTCAGCACGAAGCCTTCGCCGAGCAGTTGCAGGCGGCCGGTCTGCGCGGAGAAACTCGGGCAGTCGAAGATTCGCTTCAACGACAGCTCGCTGATCGGGCTGGCCTTGCCGAGACCGCCGCCGTTGGCGAGCGCGCGCTTCCGGAACACGTCCATGTGACGCGCCTCGTCCATCGCCTGCGTCGCGAGAAACATTTTCACTTCGAAGAAGTCGTGATTCATCTGCCCCATCCATCGCGTCGGCGCGTCGGCCGCGATGAATTCGACTTCGGTGAGGAACGTGCACAACTGGCACATCGCGCGCTCGAGATCGTCGGGCAGCGGCTTGAGTTCCGTCCACGGGATATCGCGCGCGGAGCTCCATTGGCGCGCGACCGCCTCTTCGTACAGCTCGGTCACGTTGTCGGCCCAGCACTCGGCCTTTTCGTTGATCGTGAAGCCGAGCGAGGGCAGGTCGTCGGAAATCACCGCGCCGCGCGGCGCCATCGAGCGATGCGTATCCGCCGTGCTCGGGGATGATTCCGTAGCTGCCGATTTCGATGTCCTTGAGGCGCAGGCCGAGGTTGCCGGGCTTGGCGCGCACGCCCCATTCGCCCATCTGGTTCATCCAGCCGAGGTCAGGCGTGCCGGATTCGTAGAGCTTCTGCAGATAGACGGAAGGCTCGAGTTTGTATTTCGCTTCCGAACCGACCCGCGCTTCATCCTTGATATGGACTGCTCCCATCGAAGGCCTCCTGAATTTGGACGGATACCAGATCGGCTATCAGAAGCGTTTCTGCAAAGTCAATCGAGGGCTGCGCCCGTGCATCGCCAGCCGTTTTACATTCTCGCGCCGCGATGCTTTGGTAGGCTAGGCTCCTCACCAGAAACCAGACGAACAACGGAGGACCCGTCGTGTCGATACTGTCAGAGTTCAAAGCATTCGCAATCAAGGGCAACGTGATCGATCTCGCGGTCGGCTTCGTCGTCGGCGCCGCATTCGGGAAAATCGTGACGTCGTTCACCAGCGACATCCTGATGCCGCCAATTGGGCTGGCGCTGGGCGCGGTCGATTTCTCGAACCTGTTCATCAACCTGTCGTCGAAGCACTACGCGACCCTTGCGGACGCGAAGAAGGCGGGCGCACCGACGCTGAACATCGGATTGTTCCTGAATACGATCGTCGATTTCGTGATAATCGCGTTCGCGGTCTTCCTGCTCGTCAAATGGATCAATCACCTGACCGGCGCCGATAAACCGAAAGCGCCTCGACACCAAGGATTGCCCGTATTGCGCGACCACGATCCCGCTCGCCGCATCGCGATGCCCGCATTGCACGTCGGAGCTGAAGGCTGCGTAAGTCGTCGCTATCCCCATAAAAAGAAGCGGGCGCGTGTATCGGCACGCGCCCGCCTTCGTCATCAAGACGATAGCGGCTATTTGTGTCCGCCGCTGGCACCGTTCCTGTCGATGGATCGAGAAACAACTGGTGGCGATGGCCCGGGTTCACCTTCTGCGTGAAGTCGAGCATGTTGGTGATCGGTCCCGCGATCGAGTCCATCGAATTCGTGATCTGCGGCAGGCCCCAGTTGTCCTCGATGAACGCGATGATCGAGCTCTGATCCGTGATCGTGTGATCGACGAAGTTCGTCTTCGCATACGGCGAGATCACGATGAAGGGCAGGCGCGGGCCATAGCCGCAGCGACCGCCGATTCCGTCGGTGTTCTTGGTCCCGCACAGTTGTTTGCCCGCGTTGACTCGATCCGGCCGGGCCAACGTCCGCGATCGTATCTGACTGGCTCACGATCGGGCTCATCTGATGATCGTACCATCCGTCGGAATCGTCGTACGCAATCACGATCAGCGTGCTGTCCCAGTCCGGCTGCGACTCGAGGAAGTTGACGGTGTTCACGATAAACGTCTGCTCGTCGAGCGGACTGGAGTAACCCGCGTGACCGTCCTGAAAGCCATCTGCCTTGAGGATCGACACTGCCGGGAAGTTGCCCGCGCTCACCGCGTCAAAGAAGTCGTGCAGATCATACTGATGATGCACGACGCCGTCGTCCTGGCCGATCATAGCGACCGAGCTTGGCGCGCATGTGCGTCGGGTTCCTAGTGCTGGCGTAGTACTGGAATCCCTCGTGATGAGGAATGTAGTCCGACCTTGGGAACGAACACGCCGGTGGCCGAAGAAGTGGTGCGATGGCATCCCGTGGTCCCGTTGGGGTTGACGACGGTTAGATCAAAGCCGCCCGCGAAATTGCCCCAGGTCGCGCCGGCACCGTTGAGCAAATCGCCGATGTTTTTGGCGGTGCTGAGGAAGCTCAGGTTGTCGCGGGTATCGCAGGTGTCGAGTCCCGGCTGTCCGTCATTGATGAGCGAGAGCCCGCCGGCTCCGTCCGCTACCACGTCGCTCGCAGCGCCACTCATCAAGGTGCTGGCATCGACTCCGTTGGTATTGCCCGCGACGAGGTTGATTACGCCCGGGCTCGACGGGCCGAATGTCGGTGCCGTACGAGTTATCGTTCATTGCGTAATTCTGCGCGTAGTTCCACAACGCGGTGACGGTATTGCCGTCGTAATACCCCATGATCAGATCATTACGGATGGCCCGCATTCGGCACCGGTTGGCCCGCCACGAGGCCGCCGCAAGCGCTCGTGTTGAAATGCAGGAAGTTGTCCATCAACCCCAAATCGAACATTGCCTGCTCGTCCGTGTAATCGTGATCCTGATCGCAGGTCGCGGCTTGCGCGCGCGTGAGCCGGAACGGATTCCCATTGGGAGAGACGAAGTTAGGATTCTTGTTGAGCAATCCCGCGGCCATCAGGTTGTTGACCGACGGCGTGCTCGGATCGGCTTGAAAGTTCGGCTCGCCGGGCGTGGTGTTCATCGCCATCGGATAAGTGCCGAAGTAATGATCGAACGACACGTTCTCCTGAAAGATTACGACGACGTGCTGGATCGGAGTCGCCGTTGTCGGTCGTACAGCGGCTTATGCGCCATCGCGGGCCCGGCGCAGATCGATGTGATCGCGAGCGCACTGATAGTGCGCGCGAGAAGTCTGGTTCCTCGCATGATGAGTCTTCCTCCCTGGAATGTGGTTGCGTGCGGACCAACTCGATCCGCGACGCGCACACTAACCGGGGAAAGTGACGGCGCGATGAATGAGATTTTTCGCCGCGAAAAATTTCGTGTGACGCGCGCGAGTCAATTCTCGCGCTACGACGATAAACGGAAGCGCGCGCCAACGAGGACGCGCGCGCTTCCATCGCTCAAGAGAAGCTATGTGCCGATGATGCGGCTACTCGCCGGCGTGCGCGACGTCCGCCATCGCCTTCGCGGCGCGCTCGCAAATCTCGCTCAGCACTTCGTCGGTGATCACGGTCGAGAGCGCGATCATCCCGCGCGGCGCGAGAAACAGTCCCTGGTTGAGCGCCGCCAGATGGAAATTGGCGATTGCGCGCGCGTCCTCGCGGGCGATCGTCGGTGGCGGCGGCTCCTTGAGAAAAAATACGTTCAACAGCGATCCGCACTGACGCACCGAAAACGGCAGCTCGACCTGGCGTGCCGCGCGCGCCAGCTCCGCTGCCAGCCGCTCGCCCTGCTTGGCCATCTTGTCGATGCGCGCCTGCGTCAGTTCGCGAATCGACACGGCACCGGCCGCGCAGGTCACAGGATTGCCGTTGAAAGTGCCCGAATGAAAAATCGATCCGCGATTGCGCGGGTCGAACGCCGACATCACGTCTTCGCTGCCGCCGATCGCGCCGACCGGGAAGCCGCCGCCGATGATTTTTCCGAACATCGTCAGATCAGGCTTGACCTCGAAAATCTGCTGCCCGCCGCCTTCGGCCAGCCGCAACGTGATTACTTCATCGACGACGAACATCGCGCCTGCGCGGCGGGTCGCTTCCGCTACCCGCTCGAGAAATCCCTGTGGCGGCTCCACGACGCCCGCTGAGCCGAGTACCGGCTCGAGGAACACCGCCGCGATTTCCGCACCGCGCTCCGACAGCAACGCTTCGAACGCCGTCGCCTCGCCGAAATCCGCGAGCATCGTGCGCTCGCCGTCCTGGCCGGCCAGCCCGACTTCCAGATCGTCATACGATCCATGGTAGCCGTAGCGCGCCATCAGGATGAGCTTGCGGCCGGTGAGGCGCCGCGCGACGTGCGCCGCGAGCATCCCAGCCTCAGTTCCCGAATTGCAAAATCGCACGCGCTCGACCGACTCGACCCGTTCACACAACAGCGTCGCCAGCTCGATCTGCGCCTCCGAGCGCGCCGGCCACGAGCTGCCGTCCTTTACTGCCTTGGTCGCAGCCTCGACGATCGGCGGATACGCGTTGCCATGAACCAGGCTGGTGTAGTTGCCGAGCAGGTCAATGTACCGGTTGCCGTCAACGTCCCACAAAATCGGCCCTTCGCCGCGCTTGATGGTGAGCGGATAGGGCTTGTAATTGGTCGTGGTGCGCGTGTCGCCGCCGGGCATCACGCGTTCGGCGCGCTTGGCGAGTTGCGCCGATTTTTCGGTCGATGCGCGATATTGCTCTTCGATACTGGCCATCGTCCCCATCCCCTGGCGCGATACAACGACCGACTGCGCTTCTGCTTCCATTATAATTTCCTCCATCCGTTGCGGCCATCTCGCCGCCCAATGACCCCTACTGTCTACTATGACCGCGCCGACGAATCAAATTGTAAGAAATTATAACATGCGGGCAGTCCGGGGTTAATTCCCGGCCCCCAACCTTCGGTCGCTCACTTCACCGCCGCTATCGCCTCCATCTCGACCATCAGGCCGTCGATTGCCAGCGACGTAACTCCCACCATCGTCGAGGCCGGTGGCTCGCCTTCCGGAAACAGTTCGGCGCGAGCCTCGCGCATCGCGGAATAGTCAGACTGCTTGTAGTTGACGATGTAGGTATTGGTCTTGACGATGTCGGCGGCGGTGGCTCCTGCAGCAGTCAGCGCCGCTTTCAGATTCGCAGCGGCCTGGCGGATCTGCGCCTTCAAGTCGCCCGGTCCGACCAACTTGCCTTCCTTATCGACCGCGACCTGCCCCGAAATGAACACCAGTTTCGACGCGCCCGCGACCGTCACGACCTGGGTGAAGCCGCGCGGCGTCATCAACGTATCCGGATTGATATATTTTTTCTCCACCTCGTTACTCCTTGCTCACGTTTTCGATTTTCCGTCGCCGTATTGCAGTACCTGCACCTTCTCGACCGTGATTAGCCCGGAGCCCATCATCTTGTCGAGCACCGGCAGAAACGAATCGATCTTCGCCTGGCTGTCAACGATTTCGATAATCATGGGCAGGTCTTCCGACAGCCTCAAAATTTTCGCCGAATGCAGATGGCTGGACCTACCGAAGCCCATCGGGCCGCGCAGCACGGTCGCGCCGCCGAGTTGCAGCTCGCGCGCCTTCAGCACGATCGCTTCGTACAGCGGTTGGTGGTCCGAGCGTTCGCTCTCGCCGATAAAAATTCTCAGCAACACCGCATCGCGTGGGATTTGCATCGCTAAACTCCCCGGTTGAGCGCCGTCGCGGCGACGTACCCAATCGATACTGACACGAGGCACAGGACAACCGAACCGGCGGCGTTCAATGTGGCCGGAAGCCACTCGCCCGCTTGCATGAGGTACAGCGTCTCGAGCGAGAAACTCGAGAAGGTCGTGTAGCCGCCGCAGATTCCGATCATCACGAACTGGCGCGTCGGCGTACCAACCAGCAAGCGGCCGTCGGGACCGGTCAGCGTCGCGAAAAATCCGATCACCAGGCATCCCGTGATATTTACGAGCATCGTGCCGTACGGAAACGTGCCGCCGGTGAGCGTGGTGATGACGCCGGAAACAAAATATCGTCCCATGCCGCCGAGCGCGCTGCCAACAGCAATCAGAACATACGCGAGCACCCCGCTAAAACCTCCTCAGATTCCGCCTTCGACCTGGCCGGCGTCGGCGACTGCATTTACAAGCAAGTGAAGATAGATGAGTCCGCCGTATGGATGCCACCGCTCGAGCATCTTGCCGACGCCGTCGTAAGTGGGCGCGTCGCTCGAGCCGAGCCATTCGAAAAGCTTCTTGCGGCCGCCCACATCGTCGCCCGGAAAAATATTGATGCGCCCGAAACCTCGCAGCATCACGTATTCCGCCGTCCAGCGTCCCACGCCGCGAATTTTCGAGAGGTGCTCGATCGCATCATCGTCAGCGAGCTGCTCGATCGATGCGAAGTCGCGATCCTTGGGATCGAGCGCCCGCACGGCGAACTCCGAGCAAGTATTCGCACTTTCTGCCTGCTAAGCCCGAGCGCGCGCATCGCGCTAGGATTCGAGCGCGCAATGGCGGACGCTGGTGGGAACGATCGCATCGCCCTCGCCACGCCATCAAATTCAGCGCTCACTCCGAACGCGTTCGCCAGCCGGTTAAGTACATGCATTCCCGCGCTCAGCGAAACGAGCTGGCACGCGACTGCATTGGCGAACGCTTCGAACGCACTCGCGTAGCGCACCGGTTTCATACCGCGCAAGCGCTCCGCCAGTTCGCGCAGCCGTGGATCGCCGCGCGCGAGCCCGTAGAAGTCCGAAAGGTCGCGATTCAGCCCCAGCATCCGCGTGACAATCGCGGCGATTTCCGCCTTCACTAGTTGCGGGCGCGCGGCTGAGATTCGCAGTTCGATTTCCGGCCGTGCACCGCGGCGTGTCTGCCTGACTGCGAGAGCCACCGGCGACTTGCCGATGACCAACACTCGACGCCAGATGCCGTCGTCGAATCGATCGACGACGTTATGCGCGCGCCGGCGAAGCGCCCACACCGTCAAGTCGAGACGGAACGGCGGCCGCGGCCGAAGCGTGAACGTCAGCTCGGCCACGAGCGGCTTCCGAATCTGCTATTCGATTTCGCTATCTGGAATCTTTTGCTGCCGCGAGGGCGTCGCGTTGCTGGTCTGCGTACTCTGCGTGGTCGACGCGCTGGCCACGGGCTGATTCTTGTCATGCTCGTACTTGTAGCCCGAGTACGCCAGGCCCGGAACCATCATCGCAAGGCATCCCGAACAAAAAATCGCAGCGGCCGACGCCAACGCGATCGTTGCAATCAATTGTCGCTGCTTACGCATTTTTATTTTACGTCTCGTGGTTGTCGATGCCGGCGCGATGCTCGAGCGCGCGCACTCGGCGGATTATTTCCGGCAGGCGCGTCAGCACGACCGCGTAGCGGCGGAACTTGCGCACGTCCACCGCAGGAATCCCGGAGACGATCGCGTCGTCCTTCAAGTCGTTGTGGATGCCCGCCTTCGCCACCACCATCACGCGATCGCCAATCGTCACGTGGTCGGCGCATCCGACCTGTCCGCCGAACAGGCACCACTTGCCGATTCGCGTCGAGCCGGAAATTCCGGTGTGGCCGGAGAATCGGGAGTACTCGCCGATTTCGCAGTTGTGGCCGATATGAACCTGGTCGTCGAGTTTGACGCCGCGATGCAGCACCGTCGCGCCCATCATCGCGCGATCGACTGTAGAATTGGCGCCCACTTCCACTTCATCCTCTAATATAACGATCCCGACTTGTGGAATTTTGGTCAAGTCGCCTTTCTCTTCGACGAACCCGAATCCGTCGGCGCCGATCACCGCGCCGTTCAAAAGCGTCACGCGATTTCCAATCACCGTGCCTTCGCGAATCGACACGCCGCTATGCGCGGTGAAGCGATCGCCGATGCGCACGTTGGGGTAAATGGTCACGTTCGGATGAATCACCGCGTTGCGCCCGATCGATACGCCTGCGCCGATCACCGCGGACGCGCCGACCGACGCGTTCGCACCGATCGTCGCGTCGGGCGCAATTGAAGCGCGCGGATCGATTCCCGGCGCCGGCCGGTACGGCGGAAAAAAAATCTCGAGCACGCGCGCGAAGTCTGCGTACGGATTCGTGCTGATGAGCGTCGCGCACTTTGCGCCCGCCGCCAGCTCCGCCGTCGTGATAGCGGCTGATACGCTGGATTGCAGCGCGGACGCGTACTTCGCGCTTGCGACGAAAATGATCATGCCGGGACTGGCGGCCTCGATCGGCGCTGGCGCAAAGATTTCCACGCCGCCGTCACCGCGAATTTCGAGTCCCAGCTTCGATGCGAGTTCCTTGAGTTTCATCGTGATGTCCTGGTTTTCCGATCGCGTTTTTTCAGTGTTTTGGATTTAAGGCGTGCCGCGCATCGCGAGCATCGCGTCGACGAGCTCAGCCGGTTCGATTTGCGTCAGGCAGTTGTAGTGCCCGAAGCGGCAGGTGCGCGCCAGGCACGGGCTGCATTCGAGCTTGCGGTAAATCACGCGCGTCTTCGGCCCCATCGGCCCGGTGCGATTCGGATTGGTCGAGCCGAAGATTGCCACGGTCGGGATTCCGAGCGCGCCCGCCAGATGCATGCATCCCGAGTCGTTGCCGATGAACCCGTCGCACAGCGACAACAGCGCGATCAATTCGCCGATATTGGTGTGCCCGGCGGCGATGATCGCGCCGGACTTGCTCGCGGCGGCGACTTCCTCGCACTTCGCACGTTCCGACGGCGCGCCAACCAGCACGACTTCGGCGCCGTCGCGACGCGCCAGCAGATCGATCAATGCGCCGTAATTTTCTGCGGGCCATTCTTTGGCGGGGCCGTATGCGGCAGCGGGCGCAATCGCGAAAATCGGACGACCGGGACGCTTGCGATTCGCCGCGAGCCATTCGCGCATCCGCTCGCGAGACGGTTCATGCACGTCGATCGCGAAATCATCGGCATCGCCGTCGGCAACACCCGTCGCGCGCACCATCGCGAGCCAGTAGTTCACCTGGTGACCGGTGACTGCGTCAGGTGGCGGCGCCGCTTTCAGCGTAAGCATCGCGCCGCGCGCGTCGGCGACGAAACCGGCGCGCCGGCGAATCCCAGCCATCGTGATCCACAGCGCCGACTCGAAACTGTTGGGGAACAGGACGCCGAGGTCGAATCGCCGTGAGCGGATCTCGCCGACAATTCTGCGGCGATCGAAAAACCCCGAAAGCCCGCGCGCAACCGAGTACGGAATCACTTCGTCGATCCATCGGGCGCCGTCGAAGAAGCTCGCGAGTTCCTTCTTTACGAGCACCGCGAGATGCGCGCGAGGCCACGCGCGCCGAATCGCCCGCAACGCAGGCAAGCTCATCACGAGGTCGCCGAGCCAGTTAACTTCCTTGACCAGGATGCGCTCGGGCGGCGGATCGAGCACGACGGAGTTAGTGGGGCGGGCCGCCGTGCCCGCCGCTATTGGCGCCGCTTGCGATTCAAGCGCGTCAGGACGCCGAATATTTTCCGATTCCACGCTAATGAATCCCCGCAGAGCGCATTCGATCTCGCCAAGAGATTTCATCACGCAAGCGCGGCCAAATAAACCCGTCCGCATGGTCCGCCTCTGGTTTGGGAACATCGATCCGGATGTGTTACTATGTCACACATGAAAGGAAATACGATCACAGTCCGGATCGATGACGAATTGGCGCCAATCTTGGATGAAGTCTGCAAACGTTCGGGCCGCAGCCGAAGCGAAGTCATCCGCACAGCGTTGAAGCGGCATCTCGCGCTGGTAGAGTTCCGGCGCTTGCGTCGGCAAACGATGCCATATGCTGCGGCGCATGGCTTTCTCACGGACGAGGATGTTTTCGATAGCGTTTCGTGAGGGTGTTCCTCGACACTAACGTACTCGCCAGCGCGTTCGGTACGCACGGCCTGTGCGCCGATCTGTTGGAGTTGATCGTGGCCGAACACGAACTTGTGACCGGTGAGGTGGTCGTCGAGGAGCTCCGCCGGACCCTGAGCAAGAAGTTCGGCATGCCGGCTGACATAGTACAGGGACACGAGAGGTTTCTCCGCGGTTATCATGTCGAACAGAAGCCGCGGCAGTTACCAAATCTCGATCTCAGTGAGCGGGGCGATCTAATGGTTGTAGGTTCTGCGATCAATGCGAAAGCAGAAGTCGTGATCACCGGCGATCGCGAGATTCTTGCACTAGGGAAGAAGCCCGAAGGTCTGAAGATCATGAGTCCGCGCGAGTTCTGGAACTTCGCCGCGCGTCGAATGCCGTCAAAACTTCCGTAGCAATGCAGTATTTGCCCTTCGCCCCGTCGTCTAACGACCAGTCAGCGACCCGTCCCGCGCATCGACTTCCGCATCGCGCTCAATCGTACTACTATCGCCGCCATCCCCGTCGGGGGAAATCGCACGCGAGGGGATTGCTGCGATGGCTGGCTTGAGAGACCGACCACTGATGCGCGACGCGCTGCTGGCCGGCGGCGTGATTGCCGCGAGTGCAATAGCTGCGTTGATTGCGCTCGACCCCGGAGCAGTTCCACGTCCCCATTTCGGTTTTGTCGCGTCGGTGTCCGAACATGCCGACAGCGCCGGCTCTGCATCTGGGGCTGTAAAATCCAAAGCGACATCTCATGTGCTCCACGCCGTTCCCGCCGCGAGCGCTCTGCCCAAGCAGATCGGATTTGGACCGCCTTCGAAGGAAACAAAAGCCGGCGATGCGCCCCTGGTGATGATGGTTCCGGATTTGCCGCACCAGAACTCTGAGTCACCGCCGCCATCCGGCGTGTGGAACGATCAGGGCAGCGCCGCGCCGGTCAGTGGCAGCAACTCTCAACCGCCCCCGGCGATTGCGATGAGCGCAGTCGGCGGCATCTCGGCGCCCCCGATTTCGCCGACCGGATCGTTGCCCAGCGCGCCGGCTTCATCGGCCAATCTCACATCTCCTTCGAACCCAGTTGCTCCGGCGACTCAACCTGGTGTGGCGCCGCATCCCGGATTCGTGCTGCTGTCGGGCGGGCAGGGTAATGGGCAGTTTGCGCTCGCGAGTGCGGAACTGTTCGATCCAGCCAGCAGCGCGTTCGCGGCGGCCTCGTCGATGAAGGATGCGCGCGCGGATCATACGGCGACAGCGTTGCCCAGCGGCAAGATCTTGATCGCCGGCGGTGAGGGTAGTTCGGGCCGCGCGCTATCGTCGGCTGAATTGTACGATCCGATGAACGGAACATTTTCAGCGATCGAAGCGAAGATGGGCACGGCACGCGCCGGCCATACCGCGACGCTGATCTCAGGATGCAATTGCTCGGCCGATGGCAAGGTGCTGATAGCAGGGGGCGCGACGCTCGGCGCCACTATCAAGAGCGCCGAACTGTACGACCCCGCGACTGGAAAATTCACGCCGACGGGCGCGATGAAAGCGACGCGCGCGCGTCATTCGGCGACGCTGATCGGAAGCGGTCCGCTGGCGGGAAACGTGCTGATCGCGGGCGGCACCAGCGATGAGAGCGGCGGCGACGTCGCCACGGCTGAACTCTACGACCCGACCACCGGCCAGTTCACCTTGACCGGCCGCATGAGTACGCCCCGCGAAAATCACAGCGCCACCTTTCTTTCGCCGAGCGTTGTCTCAGGGGCTCTGGCGGGAAACGTGTTGGTCGCGGGCGGCACTGACGTAAGCGCGGCGAGCGACAGTGCGGAAGTATTCAATCCTCAGACGGCAACATTCTCACCGGCCGGCACCATGACGACCGCGCGCACCATGCAGGCCGCGGTTTTGCTGGGCAGCGGCAAAGTGTTGATCGCGGGCGGCCAGAGCAGCGATACCGATTTTCTGCAGAGCGCCGAGCTTTTCGATCCCGCACACGCTACTTTCGCCGCCACCGGCACGATGCAAAACCTCCACGTCGGTGCGATGGCGACCGTGCTGGAGAACGGCGACGCGCTGATAGCCGGCGGCAGATCCAGTTTCGCCGACCTCTACGACCCGATGGCCGGAACTTTCTCGGCCACCGGCAAGATGGTCACCGACGTCAGCGAATCGACCTCGACCTTGATCAGATAGCAGTCAATCGCAAAATATCTTGGAACAACGCGGTCGCGAAGTTCTTGAAATTGATTTTGGACCTTTCAGTAATTCGTCACGTGTGCGCCGAGCAAGATGTAGACGGGTTTCTATTTGCGAATTCAAATCTCCGCCAGTTCACCTAGCCGGAGACGCCGAACCTTCCGGCGTAACCGATTGTCAAATGTAGCGAACTTCCGCTCGCGACCGGCGGAAGCGACGTGCAACGCGTCTGCAAAGTCCATCCCTCGCTCGTGCCATTCGATCGCCTGCGTCACTGCGGCTTCGTCTTCGATTTCGACATTAGACACACTCAGAATGTCGCGGAGTGCTGAAACAACAGCACGCGGCTCGGTCCGATAAGCGCTCCGTAACACCCACTCCAGTTCGAGTAGTACCGTCTTCGGGATAAACACCCGCTCCTGCTCACGCAGAAAAGTCGCGGCCCGAGCCGCCTGAGCTCTATCGTCGTTGGTTATGATGCGAACAAGAACATTCGTATCGAGCGCCGTCATCTGCGCGACCGTGCCTCGGCCGCGACCGCCTCATCCATCTCCTTAATGCTCTTGCGCGGACCTGTGTAAGGGACGCAGCCGATGATCGACTCCCAGGTCCGCGCCTTGCCACCGGGTTTCGGCTTGAGCAAAATGCCCTCGTCCCGATCCTGGATGATAAACTCGGTGCCGGGCTTCCATCGATGGGAGGCCCTCAGCGACTTTGGAAGAACGACCTGCCCCTTTGTCGATAATTTTGTCGTCTGACTCATAGTAAGACCATCGGTAAGATTGTTGCAGGTCTTTCCGGGACCTGCAATCCTCCGCGCTCAACCTCGTGACTGAACAGTCGGACCGGTGAATCCCTTAGTTAGGACTTCGCTTTCTTCGAAGGTTTCGACTTGCCGGAACTGTTGAGGGCGACCGCTTGGCGAACGAGCGCCTTGAAGGCGGACTCGTCAACTTTTTCTCCCTGGTGGATGTCGATCGCGCGGCGCGTGTTTCCGTCGAGACTCGAGTTGAAGAGACGCGCCGGATCCTTCAGCGACGCGCCCTTGGCGAAGGTAAGCTTCACGACATTCTTGTAGGACTCGCCAGTGCAGATGATGCCGTCGCGCGACCAAACCGGAGTGCCCATCCACTTCCACTCCTCGACGACCTCCGGCACTGCTCGCTTGATGAGCTTGCGCATTCTGCTGAGGGTTTCCCCGCGCCAGTCCCCGAGTTCGGCGATTCTTTTCGAGATGAGCTCCGATGCCGACGGGCCTTGGCTCGCGCCCGACTTTTTCATGTTCTGATCCTAGCTATACTGTAGAGGGTGAGCGACACCATCGAATTCCGGGTCGGCAAGACCTCGTGGACCGACCCGACGTGAGCAACAGCACGGGGATGTCGCGTTTCGTTCTGGCCTGGTCAGGGTTGACCGCCCGAAACGCAGAAAGCCTTGCGCGCGTGCGTTTTCCTGAACAGCCGCATTACGACCAAGTCATCGCGGGCGCCGCCTGTCCGCCATTTGTCGGTAGTGCGGCTGTCTGCTAGCTAACTGGCATGAGGAACAATCTAGGGTGACGGTGCAAGAAACGCTCGAAGCATACATGATCAGGGAGATGGCGGCGGCGCTAGAGATTCGGGGTGGAAAGCCTGACGCTGACTTCCACCAGGCTCTGGAGAATGACCGCTACCGGCTAGGTCATGGGCCGTGGACGCCGTATGAGCAACAAATTAAGCAGAAGTGGGAACAGGGGCGCTCTTATTCCGCAGACTTAGTCGAAACGCTACGGCAGCACGATGAGCAGTGGAAGGAGCGAGAGCAGTGGCGCGCGGAGCGCAACCGAAAGCGCAAAGCTGACGACACGCAGCAGGCCGCACAGAAACGGGAGGCGCTAACCGCAGAATCACTTATGAAGCGCATATCCAAAATCGGTGCGATTGTCTTCTTCGTGATCTGGGTCTTGGCAGGTCTAGTTGAGTTCTTCTACTACTGGCAGGTTATGACAAGTTGGTTAGGGACGATTCTCGGCTCGCTTGTTGCTTTCTTGGCGTCGCCGGGCGTCTTCGTTTTCCCACTAATATATTGGTTTGTCCAAGGAGTCTTTCCGACATTCTATTTTGAAGTTCTCGGCGTTTGTCTCGGTAGCGGCGTTATCGGCGCTTTTCTGTGGTCAGTCGGGTCCGACTGAAACCTTTGCGCCTTTTGTGAGTCGCGCAGCGTCTGCTAACTCAATGTCGATGAATCTCCTGGGGGAGGGGGCATAGTTTCCTAAAATGTCGAAACGGGACTTCGCGATTACCGCCATCGCCGTTGGATCCGCAGTTTTATCCAATCTTTACCTTCAAGGATTGGGGCCGGTCGCTCGAACGATTGTGTTTCTGAGCGCTCTGGCGCTGGTCGTCGGGGGATTTCTGACACTGGTGGCGATTCAGGATGAGCTGCCACTTTGGCTGCGCTCGCGCCGCTGGGCCAAGCGCGAAATCAAACGAATGATGGAAGATTCCTCTCATCGCTTGCACAGGCCGTATTGGAGAAAGCAGAAAGGCTATGAGGACATTTCAGACTCTGAGCATGAACACGCGGTCATCTATATGGCAGCCCTTCAACAGAAGGCGCAGCGCAACGGGTGGACTATAAGGCGGCCAAGGCAGTCATGAAAATGCTCACAAGGAAGGTAGCATGAATCTCCGACACGCCGCCGCGCTTGCGCTTGTCGGCTGGTATCTGATGCTGTTGCCGAAGGATGATCCGACCTACGGCGTTTTCCCTGTTTCGTGGTCTGCTACTCAAGGGAGTTTCGATACGGCCAAGGAGTGTGAAGAGGCTCGCGCCAAGGCCGTGGTTCCGCCGGTGGAAGTCAGTCCGCCACCGAGAGCGACGGCGACACTACCGGCAAACACTGGCTGGTTCGGCAACAGCGAACCCACAGCGAGCGAGACACCGAACCCGAAGCCGATTGAGCGTGCTTACTCTTGTATCGCGACGGACGATCCACGACTCAAGGGCACGAGCACTCAATAACCAAATTATGAATCGCTGCTACATAGCGGTGCTCGACTGGAAGACTGAATGAAGTTCGCTTTGTCGGCCAGCATTCTTTTGCTCAGCATCGCGATCCTGATCTACGCCTTGATGCCGAGACACTATCTCGTTGTGGTGTTCCAAGTCGTCCGGTGATTCGGCGGATGCGCTGGTTCAGATAGGACCATTCGCCACGCTAGCGGGTTGCGAAGACGCACGGCATCGGATTCCTGATGCCATGCTGGTGAACAGCGATCTGATTCATCCGCCTGCGGACTCCTACGACAAAACGAAACGGGTTATCTCTCAGCTTATGGTCTGTGTGTCGTCGCGGTAAGCCGCCGCCGTTTCTCACTGACATTGCGAGGCGCACGCGATCCCGCTCGCGGACAAGCGATGCTCGCAGCATAAGCGACGAGCATGTCGCCGTGTCTGTCGCCTGTCGGAATGCGCCCGACGATCCGCGACCGTCCGGGTTTTACTTCGACAGGGCAGCCACCTTGATCAGATAGCAGTCAATTCTTCAGCGCTGCGATCACTTCATTGACGATCGCGTCGGCCTTTGCGCGCATCTGGTCGTCGGTCGCGTCCTGGATCGGATGCGCCACGAAAACGCGGCGAAGTTCCGGCAGTCCCAGCGCGTCGGCCTGACGCTGCGCCGCGTCGATGAACTCGCTGGACGCGATTACGACCGCGGGCTTCTTATTGATCTCGAACCATACGGAGTCGTGCACACTGCACGTCGTGCATGACCCTCAATCGGCTAGCGCTTCGATAACGAAGTCGCTCTCCTGCGCGATCCGGCGGCGCAACTCGTCGGGCGCCGGCTTGGTGAAGGTTGGTTTGCGAAAGCGCTTGATCTCGATGCCGGGCAGACGGTCCTGCAGATGCTCGGCGAGCCGGTCGATCAGCACGTTGCCGCGCGGCTTGGCGATGTCGAGCAGCGCGACGCGTCCGACAATCGAGTCAGAGCGCGCAGCGAGCGTGCGTCGAATCGGCACCCGCTCGTCGGTCGGATCAACTATTACCTGTTTCATGTTTTCGTTGCCTCCTCGATCCGCCGGCTGACGCTGGACGATCCCATCGGGCCCGAGACCCATCCGGCGAACACCGCCGAGAATTTTCCGGCGTTGCCGCCAGCCACGATAATATTGATATCCTCCGGCCGGCGAAACTTCGCAATCTTCAGCGCAAGCTGCTCTTCGGTCGGCGTGCCCAGCGCGCTCAGCGGAATTCCTTCTCCGCTCTCGTCGTCGCGAATCAACTCGCGCGTCGGCCGCGACGTCACTTCCTGGATTCGCGCGCGGACCTGCGCCTTGCTCCAACGCTCGCGCGCAAGAGTGTCGGCATGCTCGGGCGAGATGACCAGCAGAATCTCGCCCGCGTTGTGCTGCTTGGGATGCCAGCACGCTTCCAGCCCCATGCCGAGACTGCCGGCCAGCGCGCGCGCCGTCCGCGAAGTCTGATCCGCAATCTGTCGCGAGCCGGCCTCGAGTCCGAACACCGTCACGACGTTCTCGTCCTTGTTGAAGCCGCGCTCGACGTGCAGCGGCTCCCACGGACTGCGCTCCTCCCATTCGGCAAAGCAGGTCGTGAACTTGCCGGGCGCACCCAGCGTCGCGCGCTCGATCTCGCCCGGCCGCGCGCCGCCGACGTTGCGCAACACCAGTTTCAGCGCGCGCCCGATAGTCGCGTTCGAACGGGTGCCGTAGCCGAGCGCCATCATGCCCATGTTCATGTCGAGGCGATGGCGAATCGGGCCGTTCACCACGATCACCGGCGTCGCACCCCAGGTCGTGGACATGATGCCGTGGATGTTGAACTCGTCGGTGCAGACCGCTTCGAGCGCGGCGATCACGACCGGCAGATACTCGGGGCGGCATCCGGCCATCACGGCGTTGACCGCGACTTTCTCGACCGTCACCGGCGCCAGGTTCGGCGGCACGATCGCAACTACGTCGCGCGGATCGCGCCGGGTTCCGGTCAACATCCACATCACGCGCTCGGGCGTCGGCGGCACTACCGGCAATCCGTCGGTCAGCCCGCGCTCGAACATGAACTCGAATACGTCTTCGGCGTCGCCCAACTCGATTCGGCGCGCGGTCAATTTGTCGCCGCGCGCCTCCGCTTCGAGATGCTCCGCGATTCCCGGCTCGACCGATTTGGAACCGCATCCCGGCCGCGACTCGGGATATGAACTCCAATCAACGGCGGGCGACGGCAGATTCGACTGTCGCGCCAATTCCGCGAACATCTCGCGCCAATCGTCGCGCCCGAAGCCGACGAAGCGGCGCAGTTCGTGTCCGTGCGCATCCGCCAGGATGATCGTCGGCACCGTATCGAGGTCATACTCGAACGAAACCTTGAGCGCGGAGTCATCGAGCATCGGCGCGGTCAGCGCAAATCGCTCGACCAGCTTCGCGTTGCCATCAGCATCCTGGCCTACCGCCAATACATCGACGGACGCGCCGAAGGCGCGATGGGCGGCCTCGATTAGCGGCATGGTCATTGCGCAGGTCGGGCAATCTTCCTTGACGAAACAGAGCAACGCCGCTCGCGCGGACGGAAATGATCGCGAAGTCCCGCGCGCGTCGCGCAGCTCAAATGCGGGCAAAGTATTTTTCGGCGAGTCGTTCATTCTGTGGCTGCGGAAGTTTCCGGAAGCATCAGGAATCGATGCTGCTTGGGAGAATAGAATTCGACCGACGCAGTGATCAACGCCTTGTCGGCGACGCCGCCGGCGACCAGCACTTCGCCGTCATTCATCAACGTCGCGGTGTTGGTAAGCCGCGCGACATTGGTCTGGCCGACGTGCACAAACCGGTTGGTTTCGGGCTGATAGACTTCCGCGTCGCGCATCCCTACCACCAGCGGTCCCCTGATAGTCCATCCTCCAACGACGAGCACATTGCCGTTGTCGAGCATCGTCGCGGTCGCCAGGTAATGCGGCGCGCTCATGTCACCGGTTCGGATGAAAGTGCCGGATTCGGGATCGAAAATCTCCGCGGTGTTGAGCGGCGTCAGCGAAGAAAGATTGCGATTCCGGCTGGTGACGACTCTCCCGCTCTTGCCGCCGACGATCAGCGCTCGCCCGTCATTGAGTTTGACCGCGGCAGCGCCGACGCGATCGCTCTTCATGTGCGCGCGCACCGCGGTGAAGCTGCGCGTGGATGGATCGTACATTTCCGCGGTATCGTATGAGATGTAGCCGCTGGGCATCCCGCCGCGGCCGCCACCGGCGATCAAAACTTTGCCGGTGCCGAGCAGCGCCGCGACATGCGCGACGCGAGGCTGATGCAGATGACCGGCGCGGCTGAACGTGCCGATTGAAGGATCGAAAATCTCCGCCGAGTCCAACGTGTGGATGCCGTTGTCGCTGCCACCGACGATAAGAACGGTTCCGTCGCGAAGCATCGTCGCCGTATGACCCTCGCGCGGCACCGACATCGAGCCAGTCGCGCTGAATCTGCCGGCGGCTGGATCGTAAATCTCAGCACTCGAGAGCTGCGAGCGGAAGCCGACGTTCTGAACGCCGCCCGTGAGTAACACGCGTCCGTCGCGGAGCATCGTGATCGTTTGGCCGGCCCGGGGGACTGTCATCGAGCCGGTTGGCGTGAAGGTGCGTGCGACGGGGTCGTACAACTCGGCGCTGGACAGCACGCCGCCAACTTGTCCAGTCGCCGTGCCGCCGCAGATCAGCACGCGTCCGTCGCGCAGTCGAGTTGCGGCGGCGTTGGCGCGCGCCGTGGTCATCGCAAGCGCTTCGACCCGGCTCCCTTGCGGACTCGTAAGGAAGACGGGCGGCGTTTCGGTAACGCCGCCACCCGCGCAGGCTGCGATTGCAACGGCGATGAGGAACGACAACGCGACAAGATAACGACGGTTCATGCAGGCCTCGCGCGCAGAATCATAGGCTCGTCGCGCCGCGATGTGAAGTTGATTATTTGTTCGGCGAACGGACGCCGTAACGCATCGCGTTCATCGTCGCGCGCAGGAACATCAATCCGGGGAACACACCGCTATTGCGCGGTTTGGTTTTCGGTTCGGCGCCACGCCCCAGTTCGCGCACGAGTTCGAGCAATTGGTCAACGGTGACGCGTGACGCGACATCTTCCAGAGCGCGAAAACGCACGATGCGATCGCGATCGATCACGAACGACGCGGGAAACGCGATGCCGCCTTTTTCTCCGCGGTTGAGCAAGCCGTACTTTTTGACGACTTCGCGGCTGGTATCGCAGAGCAGCGGAAATTTGATGCCGAGTTCCTGGCGGACGGTCTCGGTGCGCGCGGCGTCATCGACCGAGATCGCGACCAGTTGCGCACCGGCCACGCGAAAATCTTCGAGATGCTCGGAATAATCCGCCAACTGGCGGAGGCAGAACGGTCACCAGTGTCCGCGGTAGAAAACGACGACGCACACTCCACCGGCGACCAGATCGTCGAGCCGATGCTCGACGCCGGTCGAGTCGGCCAGCGAGAACTCGGGAGCCTTCTCACCCACCGACGGAATTTGGCGTTCATCCATGCGTCAACAATAGCCGCGCTCGCGGGTTATAGGAACATTGCACCTCCGCCGAGGATCGAGGTTTCGATTGACCAGCTGCTACCCGGTTATGCTAATCGTTTCGCCCTATAAAACGCAGCTCAAGGAGAAAACGATGAAAACTTTCGCGTCAATTGCAGGTGCCGTTGCGATGCTCGTGCTATGCGCCGCGCCATCCCGCGCGCAAGACCCGGCGACGACCGATCCGGCACACTTCAAAGTCGAGTTGAACAACGATCGCGTGCGCGTGCTGCACGTCACCGTCGAGCCGAACACCAAAATCGACGTGCACGAAATCGGCGATGCGGTCGTCGTCCCGCTGACCGACTACGATTCGACGCTGAAGCGTCCCGATGGACAGACGTCAGTTGTCGAACGCAAGACCGGCACGGCCGTCTGGGTTACGCGCGGCGTCCGCGAAGTCGAGGCTGGCGCGAAGGGCGTTGACGCGCTGCTGATCGAGATCAAGCACGCGCCGTAGAAATCGTCGCCGTCAGTCGAGGATGATTTCGCCGCTGCCGACGATCGCGCATCGGCCGCCGATTCGGATTGCGAACGGGCCGCTGTCTTTGCGCGCGACCTCGACGTGAATCTCGCTCGGCCGACCCATTTCTACGCCTTGTTGGATTACAAATGAGGCCTTGGGCGCGGGATTGATTAATCCATAGCTGGCGGCGTACGCGCCGAATGGAGCCGAGGCGCCGCCCGTCGCCGGGTCTTCAGCGACTCCGTCATGCGGCGCGAACATCCGCGAGCGCGGCGCGAACTCGCCCGATTCGTTGGCGACGAACATGTATAGAGGAAGAATCTGCTCGCCCGGCTTGAACAGGCCGGCCAGCGCCGCTGCGTTGGGAGCGCACTTCGCAAGCGCCTCGAGCGTTCGAATCGGGACGAAGATGAAGGGCACGCCGGTCGATACGATCTGAATCGGCAGATCGTCGCGAATGTCTGCCGCCGTGATTCCGAGCGCCTCCGCGATCCGTTTACGATCCTCACGCTTCGCGCCGAACTCCGGCTCGCGATGCGCCATCCACACGAAATCAGGCTTGGCGCCACTGCTCTCGATCGTCACCGTCACCGGCCCGATTCCGAGAATCAGCGTCGCGTCGACTCTCGCGGAATCGAGCGCGATCTCGCCGCGCGTCGCGAGCACCCACGTCGTGCCGACGGTAGGATGCCCGGCCATCGGCATTTCGTGCGTCGGCGTGAAGATCCTCAGGCGCCGCGCGCCTGAAGAATCAACAGGCATCACGAACGTCGATTCGCTGAAGTTCATCTCGTGCGCCAGTTCCTGCATCTCGCTTGAACTCAGCGCGGCTCCGTCGGTGAAGACCGCAAGCTGATTGCCGCCGAAGGGCCGCGACGTGAACACGTCGACGAGGATGAAGGGAGTTTTTTTGGACATCCGAGAATTGTGCCGCGGCGCGAAGAGCGAGCCAACTCATGAAAATAGTTAACGTTCAGTTAGCGGCGGCAGTTGCTCGCCGCGAGCGGCGCGGGTAGCATCGCGGTCCGTTCGGGGAAGGGCGATCAATTAATTCGTTTGGGGGAGGCTTCGCCGATGTTCCGATTTGTATTGAGAATTCATGCCGCGTTTGTTGCGGTCGTTCTGTTGTTGGGATCGGGCGCTGCCTATGCCGACATGGCGAACGGCAGCTACTCGTTTGATTTCAGCGGCGACGTTCCCCTTTGGGATATTTCGGGGACCTATTCCGGCGGTATCGGTCCTTTTTCGATAAATTTTTCAATCGCTGAAAAACCGTCCGGCAAGCTGTCGGGCAGTGGGACGTTCAATGCCGAGGGAGTGGAAGGCAATATTAAAAGCGTGAGCGGCGAAATCAAGGGCTCCTCAAACGACCCGAATGTCGCGATGAAAATGCGGATGTCGGGCACCGGGGAGTTGCAAGGAATCCACGCGAAAGTCAGTTTGGCGGCAAACATGCACTACCACCTGAACAGCGCCGATCACGGATTGGATGATCCCAAAGGATCCGGAACCCTCACGATAACAGACCTTAAGACTGGGCAGACCGCCAGCCAGAGCGGGAGATTCAAGCCCTCGGACCTGACGTCCCTGGAGTTGCCCATTGATTCGACCGGAGGATGGAGCCTGTCGATTGCTTTGACTCCGAGCGGAAACTCCTACACTGGTACTGCAACTGTCGAACTATCAACCGGTGCAACCGCTGATTTTAATGTTACTGGAACTTACAATTCAGCTAGCGACACCTCGAAGATCGCGCTGGTTGGGGACGCCGGAAAACTTGCTCTGGTGATATCGACGTCGGGCGCGATACTGAATGTCGAAAGTGCCACGGGGAAGATATTCGGACAGACCGTGAAGTACCAGGCGCAGTAAAAAGAAAGCGGCGATCCTGGATGGGATCGCCGCGTTGAAAACAGAGAGATAGTTGCGCTTACTTGCCGACGATGAAGACGCAGCTGGTGGTGCCGCTGCCGCCGATATTCAGCATCGCGAATTTCTTCGCGTCCTCGACCTGGTAGTCGCCCGCGGTGTGCGTGATCTGCCGATGGCAATCGAGCATCTGGCGCACGCCCGTCGCACCGACCGGATGGCCCGCGCCGATCAGGCCGCCGCTCGGATTGATCGGCAGCTTGCCGCCGAGCTCGATCACGCCTTCCTCGACCGCCTTCCACGATTCGCCGGGCTTGGTGATGCCGAAATGATCGATCGCCATGTACTCCGAGGTGGTGAAGCAGTCGTGCGTCTCGATTCCCGAGAGCTCAGCCGCCGAGCCGAGGCCCGCGCGCTTGAACGCGTCGACAATCGCCTGGCGCGTATGCGGCAACACGTACGCATTGTCGCGGCTCTCCACGACCTTGGTGTCGAATTCGAGCGGCGCCGTGTGATGGCCCCATCCGAGGATGCGCGGAATGTCGGCGAGCTGTCTTGCCGTTGCGCTTGGCCCATGCGCTCGCAAATTTCTCCGACGCGAGAAAAACCGCGACCGAACCGTCGGTGACCTGCGAGCAATCGCTCACTTTGATCCGGCCGCCGATGACCTGGTTGAACTTGCTTTCGTGCTGCGCGTGACTCTCGCTCATGAACCAGTTGCGGGTCTGCGCGTGCGGATTGCGCTTGGCGTTGGAATAGTTCACCGCCGAGATGTGCGCGAGATGCTCGTCCTTCAGGCCGTAGCGCTTGTCGTACTCGTCGCCGAGGCGGCCGAACAGTTTCGGAAACGGGAACTCGATTCCCTTGGCCTCGCGCTCGTACCATGCCGCGGTGCCCAGGAAGTCGCCGCCGGTGGTCGAATCGACGGTCTTCATCTGCTCGACGCCGACCACGCACGCCAGGTCGTAGCGCTGCGCTTCGATTTCCGCCGACGCCGCGATCAGCGCGATCGAGCCCGACGCGCATGCCGCCTCATGACGGCTGGTCGGCAGTCCGGAAAAAGTCGGATCGATTTCGACGAAAAACGCGCCGATATGGCCCTGCTTGGCGTATAGCTCGGCGGCGAAGTTGCCGACGTGCGCGGTCTCGACTTCGCGCGGCTCGATCTTGGTCGCTTCGAGCGCGGCCAACGTCGCCTCGCGCATCATCGCCACGAAATGCTTGCCTTCTTTGGACCAATTGCGGGCGAAGTCGGTTTGCGCTCCGCCCAATACGTACACCGGCGCTGGTTTTGTCATCGCGCGCTCCTATTGATTACTAGTCGTAATCATACGACAAAGAATCTAACCATCCAACAGACGAGTTGCATCATCCGACAAAAGTGCGGCCGTATTCGAGTACGCCGCCGGCAAACATTTTAGCATCGCGCGACGCGGCTTGCTCGACGGTCTTCGGCACCGCCAGCTTCAGCTTTTGCAGCATCGCCACCGTATTTTTCGCGCCGAGCAAATCGACGATCGCCGTCGGCGGCGCCCAGTTGAAGCCGTACGACATTATAGTGTCCACGTCGGCCGCGCTCGCAGCCACTTCGCCGACGCGATTCAGCGCGTAGCTGACGTAACCGAGCACGACGCGCCGGCACAGGTCGGCGTCAGCTGCCCTTGGCCTCGGCGAGCACTTTCAACGCGTCGGCGTAGCGGCCCACGCGATGCGCCTGTTTCATCTTCTCGACGAACTCGATCGGCGCCGGCTTCTGCAGCTTGTCGTGGCCGCCGGTTTTCGGATCGAGCACGAAGACGTCCTTGCCCGCGCGACGGTAGAAGCCGCCACGTCTCGGGCGTCTTGTCGCCCAGGCATCCGTTGGCGAGCGCGGCGTTCATGTACGCGGGCATCGCGAAGGAATCGTGCGCCTCGTCTTTGCAGTTCGCATGGACGTTATCGACGATCGCCTTGTGCACGTCCCATCCGACCAGATCGACGGTCGCCAGCGGCGCCATCGCGCGCCCGGTATGCGGCCCGATCAGATAGTCGATGTACGCGACGCCGTGCTCGGCGGCGAGTTGCGCGGTCTCGTTCATCACCTTGAAGCCGACGCGATTGCCGACGAACGCGGGCATGTCCTTGGTGACGATCACCTTGCGGCCCAGCCGCTTCGTCAACATCGCGACGACGCTCTTCACGAGCGCAGGATCGGTGTCGGGTCCCGGAATCACTTCGGTGCCGACGATCACGTGCGGCGGATTGAACAGATGGACGCCGAGAAAGTTGCGGCGAAACGAATCGCTCCGTCCGCGCGCCATTTCCGCGATCGACAGCCCCGACGAGCCGGTCGCGATAATCGCGTCGGGACGCCGGCTCTTGTCGATCATCTCGAAGAATTGTTTTTTCAGCGGCAGGTCTTCGGCCAGTGATTCGAACATGAACCCGGCTTCGCCGACGGCGCGGCCGAGGTCGGCGTCGTACGCGCCGAGCGAAATCCGCTCTGCGATCGCTTCGGCGCGCGCGTCGTTCTGCGCGTCGGTCAATCCTTCGGCGGCTTTGCCCGCCGATCGCGCCAGCATCGTGACGTTGTACCCGGCGCCGGCGAAGACGCATCCCGCGCCGGCACCCATCGTGCCGTTCGCGCCGATAATTACGACCTTGTTGTTGTCGGCCAAGTGCTCTCCGATCCTCGTGGAATATTGGCTTTGCAGCCGCAGTAGCGGCGAGAGATGTTAGCCGAGGTCGCCGACGTATGCCACAGGCGGGGGGTGCCGCGAATGGAGCAGAAGAACTTTATTGTAGTGAAACCCGCCTGGGTTTCACGCTTCCCTGGGCAGGGATAACCGCTGCACCTTAGTATTTAGGCGATTGCCGGTATCGGCGTGGAAACATCATGGCTCGTGCCAGACTCGACCCGCCGTGCGAATCAAGTCGTCGGCCTCCTTCGGGCCCCAGCTTCCCGCCGGATACTCGACCATCGGCACGCGCGCGTCGTCTTTCCACGAATCCAGAATTCCCTGGACGAACTCCCACGACTTCTCGACGAACTGCGCGCTGATGAACAGCGTCTTGTCGCCGTCCATCACGTCGAGCAGCAGGCGTTCGTATCCGTCGGGCGACGCGCCGTCGCCGAACGCGGCCTTGTAACTGAGATTCATCCGCACCGGCTGCAGCACCAGGTCGAGCCCCGGCCGCTTGGTCATCACGTCGAACGAAAAACCCTCGTCGGGCTGAATCCGAATCATCAGCCCGTTGGCGGGAACCTTCGAATCGCGATTGAACAGAATTTGCGGCACGTCCTTGAACTGCACGTAGATAGAGCTCGCCCGCCGCGGCATCCGCTTGCCGGTGCGAATAAAAAACGGCACCCCCGACCATCGCCAGTTGTCGATGTACGCCTTCAGCGCGACGTACGTCTCAGTCCGCGAGTTATCCGCGATACCCTGTTCGTCCATGTAACCGGGCGCCGGCTTGCCGTTCTCATCGACGCCGGCCGCGTAGCGCGCCCGCACCGTGTTCGCGCGCGCGTGCTCGGGTCTTAATCGGACGCAGCGCGCGCAACACGTTGAGCTTCGCGTCGCGAATCGCGGCCGAGTCGAGCGACACCGGCGCTTCCATCGTCAGCATGCACAGCACTTGCAGGATGTGGTTCTGCACCATGTCGCGCAGCGCGCCCGAATGATCGTAGTACATCGCGCGGCTGCCGACGCCTTCCGCCTCCGCCACCGTGATCTGCACGTGGTCAACGTTGCGGGCTCCCCACAGGCGCTCGAAAATATTATTTGAGAAGCGCAACGCCAGCAGGTTCTGCACCGTCTCCTTGCCGAGGTAATGATCGATGCGGAAAATCTGCGACTCGTCGAGATACTTCACCAGCGTGCGATTGACCTCGAGCGCGCTCGGCAGATCGTGGCCTATCGGCTTTTCGACGACGACCCGCGTGAAGTTCGGCGCGGTCGGCGCGGCGATAAGACCGGCCTTGGTCAGCCGCTCGACCGAGTCGCCGATCGCCTCGGGCGGAATCGCAAGGTAGTAAACGCGATTGGGCGGGATGCCGCGCGCTTTTTCGATAGCTTCAAGTTTTGCTTTAAGTTTTGTAAAACCGTCGGGACGGTCGAGTCCGGACAGATAGTCGAGGCTGTCGGCGAACTTCGCCCAGCATGCCTCGTCAACTTTCAGGCGCGAATACTTGACCGTCCAGTCGTGCGCGCTTTTGCGAAAGTCGTCGAGCGACATCTCGCGCCGCGCAAATCCCAGCACCGCGCTTTTCGGCGGCATCATGCCCTCGCCGCACGCGACCAGGTTGTACAGCGACGGAATCAGCTTGCGTTTGGCCAGATCGCCCGACGCGCCGAAGATCACGACAGTGCATGGCGGCGCGGGCTGCGCTCGTTGTATAGTTAAGAGGTTGTCCATGATGCGGCCTTCCTTGTCGGATCGCGACTTTCGTGATGGTAACTCGTAGCGATGATTGATAAGTCTGGCACGTTTCCAATCTCCATGAAAAAGCGCCTCGAAAGCGAAATTCCTGCCTGCTGAACGCAGCGGTCAACTAGATGCCAGCGGCGAAATCCTTGTCAGCCGAGCCGCCGGAGTTCGCTCCGCTGAGCGAATGGATCCCGGTACTGGTATGGGGCGCAGTTATTTTCACGCTCTCGACCTCGGCTTTTTCCGCCGTCAACACCAGCAGGGTCATCGATCCGATGCTGCGCTGGTTGATTCCGGGAATTTCCGCCGCTTCGGTTGACGTCTGCCACATGCTGGTCCGCAAGGCCGCGCATTTCACCGAGTACGGAATTCTTTTCTGGCTGCTGATTCGCGGCCCGATGGCGCAGCGGCCGTACCTCGCGCTGATGCTGTGTGTAGTGTACGCGCTGACCGACGAGGGCCATCAGGTGTTCGTGCCGGGCCGCACCGCGTCGCTATATGATGTAGCGCTCGACTCGACCGGCGCGCTCTTCAGCCATTTTCTCACGACCGCAATCGCCGAAATCGCGTAACAGCTCTGGTCTAGCCGCGTCGATTCTTCGACCACCGAACTGATCCGCTCAACCCGCCCAAAAAACGCGCGCAGATTTTTCATCTCGGCCGGAATCTTCAACTCGCCGGTGAACGCCAGGTAGAACAACTGGCCATACAGCGCGAAATCCGCCAGCCCGATCCTGCCGGTAAGAAACGGCGCGTTGCCGAGTTGCTCCTCGAACGGCGTCAGCGCAATTCGAAAGCGCTCCCAGTTCGCAGCATGATCCGCGATAGTTCGATCGACGAAACCTTTGCCGAACTTGCGCTCGCGGATAAAACGCCACAGCGCGCCGCGATCCGCACCCTCGCGGCTGTAGTAAGCGAGCTCGTCGGCGAGCGCGACGGGATACACCGACTCTTCGAGATGGTTGTCGATATAATCGGCGAGCACGACATGCATCCCGCGCCATCCGGCGGGGAAAATCGTCGGCTCGGGATAAAGCTCTTCGAGACGAAGCGCGATTCGCGCCGAGTCAATGATAGTCTCGCCGTTATCGAGCGTGACCGCGGGCACCGTTATCTGTCCCGACGCGAGCAGCAATTCCTTGCGCTCGAGGTAATCGACCTCGATCACTTCGAACTCGACGCCCTTGAACGCGAGCAGCTTGCGCACCTTGGCGCAGAACGGGCTGCCGAGAAACTGGTAGAGCTTCGCCGCCATCATCGTCCCCTGAGCGCAAGGATTACGTCGTCGAGATCGAGGCCGGAAATCGAGGGACGCACCACGTCGGCGGCCGCAAGATCACTAGCCGGCGCGATATGGCAGAGCGCCAGTACCTTCATGCCTGCACGATGCGCCGCTTCGATACCAGCTTGCGTGTCCTCGACCACCAGGCATTCGTCGGCCAGCACCGGGTCACGCTGCCGCAGCAAATAGCCGATGCGTCCAAGTGCGGCGATGAAACCGTCGGGCTCGGGCTTGCCGCGCTCGACGTCCTCGGCCGCGATAACGTCGAGAAACAGACCGCGAAGTCCACTGCGGCGCAGAATCGTTTCGGCCTCGGCGCGCAGCGTGCCGGTCGCGATCATCAGCGGAAACCGATGCGCACAGTCGCGCACAAATTTCTCCGCGCCCGGGTACAGGACATCCCGCTCCGCAATCATCGCCTGGTACACAACAGTCTTGCGCGCAATCAGATCCGCGACGTGCTCCTCGCCCGCATCTTTGCGATTCTCGCGCAGCACGGTCGCGAAGCAATCGCGATCGTTCAGCCCGATCAACCGCGAAGAGTAGTCATCAAAACCAATCTCGATTCCATCGTCACGCAGAACCTCGTTGAAGGCCGAAAAGTGCAACGGCTCAGTATCTACCAGCGTCCCGTCGAGATCGAATATAACCGCGCGAATCATGTTCGCGGCTTAAGTTGCCATGCCCCGTTTGCGCTTGGAAGTGGGCGGCGGCAGAATAGCGCGACGATCTCGCGCTGGCGCGGCTCGCCGCTCACTCTCGCCTCGCCATTTTCGATTGTCATGTCGAGTTCGCTGCGAACGCCGAATTTGTTCGGCAGATAAATTCCCGGCTCTACCGAGAAACACGTGTTGTCGATAAGCCGGCGGTCGTCGAGCGTTTCGAGCGAGTCCAGGTTCGCGCCGGTGCCATGGACTTCGCGGCCAATCGAATGACCCGTGCGATGTACAAACGCGTCGCCGAAGCCATTGGCCTCGATTACCGAACGCGCAGCGCGATCGGCCTCACGGCCGCTGACGGGATCACCCGCGGCGACTCGACGCTCCACCAGATCCACCGCAGCGTCGCGCGCATCCGCGACAATCTTGAAAACTCGCGCGTGCTCGTCGGGAACCTTGTCGCCGACGAAGGCGACCCAGGTGAAATCAGCGTAGATACTGTCCGGCGCAGCCTCCTTGGCCCACAAATCGAGCAGGACAAAATCGCCGCGGCGAATCGCGCGGTCATGTTTGCGCGTCGGGCCGTAATGCGGGTCGGCGCTATGTTCGTTGACGGCGACGATCGGCGGCGCGTGAGTCACGAGTCCGCGGGCGGCGAAGCGTGACATGACGGATTCCTGCACCGAGACTTCGCTGACTGCACGATCGGTGGAAATCATCTGCGCGATCTCGCTGAATGTCTCGTCCACGATCGATCGAAGTGCGCGCGCCGCGCGCTGATGGCTCGCGAGCTGCTCGCGCGTCAAGGTCGCTTCGAAGCGCTGAATCAGATCGGCCGCCGTGACGACTTCGACACCCATCGCGCGGACGATTTCGACAGTGCCCGCATCGACGCGCGAGACGTACGGAATCGCGCAGCCGGGGGAATAGTCCATCGCGATTCGCCGCGCACCGCCGAGCACCTTGCGCAATGCCGCGTGCATCTCAGTGTGCGATCGATAGACGATCTTTTCGACCGCGAGCGCGTCGAGCCGATGCGCCTCGACTGCCGACACGATCGCATGTGGCGTGCTGTGCGCCGGGACGAAGCAGAACCATCGCCGGGTTGCGATGCCGCCCTCCGACAGTCCCAGGATTCGATACGCGAGCGGGTCGCTCAGGCGGAAGTCGTAGAACAGCCACCCATCAAGCTGCGCATCGCCGAGCGCGCGCGCAATTTCATCGAGCCGCGTCATCATGAATCCACTTTGAAACGCGCACCCCACGAATGCACGGTCTCCGGTTCGATCTTGACGATCGGATTTTTTTCCGGCGTCAGGCTCATCGCGCGATACTGCAAGTACTTCTCGCGCAGATGGCGCAACGCGCCGAGGTATTCCTCGGGATCGTCGACCACGCGCGCGCGCCCGCGAATCAGCACGTACGCGAGCTGCGCCCAATCTTCTTCGTAGTGATCGATCACGACTGCGACGCGCGGATTTTCGGCGATATTGCGCATCCGCTTCAGCCCCAGGCCTTTCTGGCGTTTTGGTTTCTCGTCGATTGCGAAGTAGATGCGCTCGCCGTCGAACCAGTAGCAGAGCGGGACGTTGTGCGGCGTGCCGAACGCGTCGGCGGTTGCCAGATGCGCGACGCGCGCGCCGGCGACGAACTCGCGCACGCGCGGCTCGGCGAATCGAGTGGCAGGATCGTTGGCCGGTGGGCGTATCGGTTTCGTTTCTGTCATCGTTTTTCCAACCTATCAAGGGCGCCGCGCGCCGCTCGGGCGAGCGACTCGTCGGAATTGTCGGACGCGGCGGATTCGAGCGCAGCGGTCGCGTCCGCACTGGAAATTTGAATGTTGCCGAGCGCCGAAGCGGCGGCGCGGCGCACGCCCGCATCGGAATCGGACTTGAGGCATTCGAGCATGATTCGCACGCTCTGACCTGACGCGTCGCGAATCCGCGACAGCACCGCCAGCGCCGCCAGACGCACGTGAACATCCGGATCGTGCACACTGCTCTCGACCACCGCGAGCAGTTCGGGCCCGGCGAGTTCGAGGTCGCGAATGCAGTAGAGCGCCATCTTGCGCGCGTTGCGGTCGCCGCGCACCGCGAGCTTGAGCAGCCGCGCGCCAATCTCCGCGAGATTTTCGTTTTGTTGCCCGAGACGGACCATCAGGTTGGTCGCCGCCCACCTGATGTCGCCGTCGTCGTCGGCCATCGCCTCGCACAGCGCGTCCGCGGAATCCATCGCAAATGCAGTCGATCCGATTTGCCCGAGCGCGTAGGCAGCGGCCCAACGCACGCGTCGATCGACGCTGGCGACTGACTCGCGAAGTTTTTCAGTGACGAGAAGGTTGCCTGCAGCGGCAATCGCCACGAGTTCGTCGATCGCACGGCGTTGCACGGTTTTGTGCGCGTCACCGAGTTCGCGAATCAGGTTCTCGATCGTGGCCGCAGCGCTGTCGTCAGTGGATTTCAATTCACACCCGCGATCAGGCGCACGAGATTGGACGAGTTCGCCCGCGCCGAGAAAGAAGTTGTCGTTGTGTCCGAATGTCTTCGTGACGGCGTGCGAGATCGACGGCAAGTCGAGCGAGCGGCCGCGAAGTTCACCTTCTAGCTCGGCGATAGCTGGGGAATTTGCAATGAAGTCTCCGCTCAGCCGCACGCTTTCGATTTTGCGATCGGTGTTGAGCGCGACCGCGGCTTCGATTGCGCCGAGTTGCGATGCGATTCGATTCTTAAGGTTCAATGATGGCGATGCATTAGGCCCGGCCAGCCAGTTTGAGGCGGCGAGTGCGCGACCGCGATGCTGCGCCTGTGCGGTTTCGACTGCCGTCAGATCGCGGCGTCGCGTCTCGCCGAGGGTGCTGCGATAGCCAGACGCGATCGCGTCGGCGAGCTCATCGAAAGAGATGTCGCGAGCCAGCTCGCGCACCACCTTGGTCGCGGACGCGGCGTCGTACATACGGCATGAAAGCGTGCCGTCGGGATCGATACGTTCCAAATCGTGCACCAGTTCTTCCATCCCGCGGTTATGTGCGACGGCCGCCTCGAACAGCATCGCGCCCGCCGCGTTGGTCTCGAAGGTGCACATCGCAATCTCGCGCTGATCGAAAGTTATCGCGTCGCGGCCGGGGTAGAAACAATCGATTCCGAGCGCGCGCATCGCGGACAGCAGGCCGCGAGCATAGCGATTCATGATCTGATCGGGTTTTAAGCGCGAGGCGTCTTCCTTCAACAGCGCGGTGCGGGTCGGGAGAATCAGCGCGAGCCCCAGCCATCCCTGGCCCGCGCCGACGACGCGGCCACCGGTCAGCCGCCGCATCACGTTGATCCCGTCACGTTCGATTGGTCCGCCATATAGATGATAGCGGCCGATCGAGATTGTGCGGCCGACAGACGCGTAGATGAGGAGGACCGGTGGCGTGTCGCGCGTCGCGATGGCGTCGAGAAAATGAAGTTGGAGGCCGAGGAGATCGTCGGGAGCAATTGCGGGCGCGAAGATTACGTCGAGGTCGGCCACCAGGAAAATTATAGCAGGGGCGATCTCCAGCCGCGCGGGCCTTTACGCCGCCTTTGCGAGCGACTTGGTCTCCGATGCGAGCGGTAGTTCGGCAGATGCTGCGCTTTGCGTTGTCCGTGGGAGCAGGCGCGCGGAATTCAGGATGAAGGCCAGCTCCGAAGTTACGTGAATGAAGGCGGCGAGGGTCGGACTTAGCAGGCCGATTGATGCGAGCGCCATGCCGATCGCATCGACGGTGAGGGTGCCGGCGAAATTCCACCAGATTATCCGGCGGGTCCATCGCGCGATCGCGACGGTTTCGGCGAACTTCACCAGGTCGTTGCCGAGCAGCACGACGTCCGCACTCTCGCGGGCAACGTCGGTTCCGGAACCCATCGCAACGCCGACGCTCGCTTCGGCCAACGCGGGGGCGTCGTTGATGCCGTCGCCGACCATCGCGACTATGCAGCCGGCCGCGACGAGACTTCTGATGCGCGCGAGCTTCGCCTCCGGAAGCAGGTCGGCTTCGACCTCGCTGATTCCCAAATCACGCGCCACGCTCGCAGCAACCTGCGCGGTATCTCCTGTCAGCAGGATGATTCGAATTTTCATGTTGTGGAGCGTCTCGATGGCGCGCCGCGCTTCGGGCCGCACGGTGTCGGCGATTGTGATCGCTCCCAGGAAGCGTCCGCTGCGTGCGATGAAGACTTTCGAGGAAGCATCGGTGAGTGCGCCGAAGTTGCGCGGAATTTCGATGCCGTGATCGGCGAGATGTGCGCTATTGCCGACGAGGATCGTCGCGCCTTCTACCACGGCGGTGATCCCGCGGCCGGGCGCGTAATCGAAACGCTCGGGCTCTTTTATCCGACGGTTCTTCACCGTTGCGTAGTTGACGATCGCTTTGCCGAACGGATGTTCTGAGCGCATCTCGGCCGATGCGGCCCTGTCGAGGACTTCATCTTGCGATGCGCCATTTGCAGGAATGATCGCTTGCACCTCGACCTGGCCGAAGGTGAGAGTGCCGGTCTTGTCGAGCACGACGGTATCGATCCGGCCGAGGGTTTCGAGATAGAGGCCGCCCTTGATGATCGCGCCGAGGCGCGCGGCGCGGCCGATGCCGCCGAGAATCGCGAGTGGGGTGCCCGCCGCGATGCCGCATGCGCCGGCGACGATGATTACGGAAATCGTGGAGCGCGCATCGCGGGTTACGATGAAGGTGATTACCGCGGCGCCGAGCGCGAAATAGACCAGGTATCCGGCGAGTCGATCGGCCAATTGCTGGACTGGTGCGCGCGAACGCTCGGCTTGCTCGACCGCTTCGATAATCCGGCCGTAGCTGGTGTCGCGGCCGATTCGCTCGACCCGGATTTCGAGCGCGCCCGACTGGTTTATGGTGCCGGCATACGCGGGAGCGCCGGGAAGTTTTTCCACCGGCATCGATTCGCCGGTGATGCGCGCCTGATCGACGAAGGAGTGGCCGCTGATCACGATACCGTCCACCGGAACCAGGCCGCCGGGGTTGACGAGGACACTGTCGCCGACTCGCACTTCGTCGGTCGATGCCTCGCGGATGCCGTTTGGGCCGCGAACCGTGACGGAACGTGGAAGAAAGTCGAGCAACTCGCGGATGGCGTGGCGGCCGCGCGAGACGGTCATTTTCTCGAGTACTTCGGCGAGCAGAACGAACAAGGTGATGATGAGCGCGGTCAGGTATTGTGAAATACAAACCGCGGCGACGAGCGCGATGCTCATCGACAATTCCATGGTCATGCGGCGCGCGGCAATATTTTCGGCGGCTTCTTTGAAGATGGGCCAACCACCGATGAGAACGCCCAATACACCGATCAGGCTCACCGAATGCAGCGGTTCCCATAAGTGGAGCCACACCGCGACCGCGGCGAGTGCGACGAAGATTATTCGCGCCGCTTCGACCGCGCTAAAGATTTGGTCATTTTTGGTTTCGATCTGTTCAGATTGATCCATCGGACAATTCCACTTATCGGAGGTACGCTTGAATGATGTCGATCAGTTCTTCGGCGCCCCTGGCGCGAGAGCCGCGCTCGTGATCGGGATCGACGACGTGCATCCGGATGTGATCCTCGATTATTTCAGCCATCAGGCTGTTCATCGCGCCACGGGCGGCGACGACGAGATGAAGGACGGCGGAGCATCCTTTTTCATCCTCGACCGCGCGCTCGAGCGCCTGCACTTGACCGAGAACGCGCCGCACCCGGTTCAGCAGCTTGGTTTTTTCTTTGATGGTATGTCCCATGATCAATACTCCTATACCCAAGGGGGTATAGTATTCAACCGGAACCTAACCCCTAACCCCTTCCCGAGCGGGAAGGGGGACCAGATTAAGATTGGACTGGGACGCGGCTTGCTCTGAATTCGGCTGCGAGCGTAGTGTCCGGATCGTAAGAGTCACCTTCCACGGGAGGATTTTATGAGCGAAATCACGGGTGCTGAACTGCTGCTGCGATGTCTGGTGGGCGAGGGCGTTCGGTTCGTGTTCGGAATCCCGTGTCCCGAGGTCGATCCGCTGCTGGCCAAGCTGGAGCAGTACGAAGTGCGATTCATGCCGGTTCGTCACGAGGCGGCGGCCGTCCATATGGCGGAAGGGCTGTACAAGACGACCGGGCAGGTGGCGGTGGTGCTCGGCAATCCCGGTCCCGGGTCGGCGAATCTTCTGCCGGGCGTGATCACGGCGCGGCATGAGGGCGTGCCGGTAGTGGTTATTACCGCGCAGCATCGAATGGGGATTGTTTATCCGTCGCCGCCCTCGACCTTCCAGGGACAGGACCAACTGGAAATCTTCAAGCCGGTGGTGAAATGGAGCGGGCCGATTCTGTCGTGGGATCGAATTCCAGAAGTGATGCGGATCGCATTTCGGGAGATGTGGACGGGAAGGCCGGGGCCGATTCAGATCGAGATACCGGCGCCGGTGATGTACGCGACCGGTGACGACTCGAAGGTGCGCGTGCTGGCGCCGAAAGAATATCGCGCACCGGGTCCGCGAGCGTCGGAAGCGCAACTCGAGGAGGCGGCCGCGATGCTCATCGGAGCGAAGCGGCCGATTGTCATCTCGGGCGCTGGAGTCGATCGCGCAGGCGCCAACGAGGCGATCCTCGCCGTCGTCGAGCTGCTCAACTGTCCAGTGGTTGGTACGATCGCGGGACGGTCGTCGGTGCCGATGGACCATCCGAATTTCCTCTACGGCTACGGCGCAGGCGCGGACCTCGCGCGACGCGAGTCCGATGTGATTCTCGCCGTGGGCACGCGGATGGGCAACCTCGACATTCCGTACGACAAGTACTGGGGCGATCCGGCCAATCAGAAGTTGATCCAGATAGATATCGATCAGCGCAATATGGGCGTCACGCGGCCGCTGGCGCTGGGGATTGTCGCCGACGCGAAGAGTGCGCTCGAAGGCTTGATTGGTGTGCTCAAGGCGAAGCGCGCGCAAGCGAAAAACGGAGAAGACATGACGCGGTATCGCGAGACCGCGCGCGAGTGGCGCGAGAAGCGTTTCAAATCGGTGGCGGCGTGGACCGGACCGGGAATCCATCCGGCGCACGCGATCGAAAAAATCGGCAAGGTGTTCGGCGCAGACAGTATCTATGTAGCCGACGGCGGCAACACGTCGCTGTGGTCGCTGTGGTTTTTGCCATCGACGCGGCCGCGCTCTTACCTGAACATCCTCGAGCTGGGAATGCTCGGCACGGGAATCCCTTCTGCGATTGGGGCGAAGCTGGGCAACCCGTCGCGCGAGGTGGTCTGCGTCAGCGGTGATGGCGCGGCGGGATTCAATTTCATGGAGATGCAAACGGCGGCGCGCGAAGGCCTGAAGATCAGAGTGATTGTATTCGCCGAAGGTTCATGGACGATGGAGGAGCCGAACGAACGGCGGCTGTGGGGCAAGACGTTCGGCACCGAGATGGGGACGGTGCGATGGGACACAGTAGCCGCCGGCCTCGGCTGCAAGTCGTTTTATGTCGAGCGGATGGAAGATCTCGACGTGGCGCTCAATGGCGCGAAGTCCGCGGACGGTCCCGCGGTCATCTGCTTGAAGACCAATCGCGACGCGAACCTCGCGATTCCGGGAGAACTGGGCCTGCGCTTTGGCGAGGTGTACCAGGGGCCGATGGGATAAGGGTCCATGGCCGCGCAAGCGCGGAGATTGCGCAGAACGCGAAACGTAAAAAAGTGACGGGCTTAGTTGCGCGACTTGAGGGACTGAATATTCCCCGAGGCGGCGTCATTTCCATTGCGGAGCGAATCAGAATTTTCTACCGGGTTCCGCAAAGATAACAGGATGACTTGCAGCTTGTAGTTGATGATATGACGCTCCATCGCCCGCAAACTCTGTTGAGTTTGGGCCAAAAGGCGTTCGCACTCTGGTTGTCTCCCCGGCACCGCTGTAAATGATGCAAACCGAGGACCAACGACGCGTCATTGCGATCCGCAATATTCAATATGTTATCTTCGGAACAAATCAAACTTATACTCAATCGCGCGATTTGTGCGCGGCTTCGGACGGCACGATTTCGAGCGTTAGTTGTTCAGTGCCGCGAATCACCGTTATCGGCGTGTCAACTCCGACCTGGCTCATCGTCAGATGACGCTGGAGGTCGTCGATGCCGGCGATTGGAGTGTCGCCGATCCTAACGATCTGATCGCCTTGTTTGATGCCGCCGAGCGCTGCGGGACTATTCGGCTCGACTGACGCGACGCGAACCGCGGTCTCCGCGGGCAATCGATAGAAGCGCACGAAGCGGCGCGGCAGCTCGACGTTGTGGCCGGCGATGCCGATGTAACCGCGGCTCATCTTGCCGTCTTTGATCAGATGACCGGCGACAAGCTTGGCGCTGTTGATCGCGATCGCAAAACAAATTCCCTGCGCGGGCAGAATGATCGCGGTGTTGACGCCGATCACTTCAGCGCGCGAGTTGACCAGCGGTCCGCCCGAATTGCCGGGATTCAGCGCGGCGTCGGTTTGGATGACGTTGTCGATGAGCCGGCCTGAACCGGCGCGCAGAGAACGTCCAAGCGCGCTGACGACGCCGGCGGTGACGGTGCATTGGAAGCCGTACGGATTTCCAATCGCGATGGCGAGCTGACCAACGCGAATCTCGCGCGAGTCGCCGAGCGAGACCGCCGCGAGGTTCGAACCGCTGATTCGAATCACCGCGAGATCGGTTTCTGGATCGTCGCCGATTAGTTCCGCTTCGGATTTGCGGCCGTCGGAAAGCGAGACCCAGATGCGCGACGCGCGATGAACGACGTGGCTGTTGGTAATGATGTAGCCGTCGGGCGCGACGATAAAGCCGGAGCCGCTGCCGGCCGGCGCGTCGGGAGTGCGCGGATTGCTGCGCGGTCCGCTTGCGTGAGCGACCTCGATATTCACGACCGCCGGGGATACCGATTCGGCGGCGCTGGTGACTGCGCGCGAATACGCGTCGAACAGGTGATCGTCGGAAGAATCGTGAGAGAGCGGAGGGCTGCTGTTGAGAGCGGCGCCATCCGAAACCAATTTCAAAGATGAACGCATCCTGAATACTCCTGGTAAATAAAGATAATCACGATTGGGCAGTTGTGATGCGGTAAAAATCAATGTAAATCGTTGCCACCGTGGGGGTACTAAAGATGAACGCGAATGACGGAAGTTCTATGCGGGCAGGCTTGGCAAAAGTCGCGATATTTTTGGCGGCCGCGACGCTCGCGCTATCGGGATGCTACATGTTCTCACCGTCGCAGGCGCAGGAGGACAGGGCGCAGACCCGGCTGCATTTCGACATCACGCAATGCCAGCAGACGGCGCCGAATCTGTACAAATGCCCGGGGGTGGACCGGTCGATTTGCGGGGCATTTTACGCGGGGCAGCAGGTCGATTGCCTGTCGCTGGACAAAGACGGCAACGTGATGGTGATGAAGCAGTAAAACTCGAAGTAGCAATTCCTAGCATAAAGTATGTAAGCGACCGATAGCGAGCTGAGGCCGCTGCGAACCTCCGTACGCGCCACGTAAAATGACATAGCGCGCCTTGACCTAGTCTCGCCTCTCTGCCAAGCTTGCCTGACCGAGGCAATGAGTCGCTCAGCGTCGCCTTGGTTGTCATCGACTAGTCCCTCCGAAAGCGTGGGGTTTCCATAATCAGGCGACGGCGCTACTGTGCTGACCGCGACTATGATACCCGGCGGTGGGCGTTCGTTTGTTTGCTTCGTAACCTGAGCAAGAGCCGGACTTTGAGAAGCTGAATTGACCACCGAATTTGAAATAGCCCTGACCCTGATATCCGCATTCCTGGTCGCGACGGTCACGATGCCGGTGGCCAAGGCCGCGTCATTATACTTCGGCATCCTCGCGCGACCTTCGAGCGACCGCCCCCACGAAAAGCCAACCGCCTTGCTGGGCGGCGTAGCGGTATTGGCTGGCTTCGTGGTCGCCATCGGACTGGTCGGAATCCTGTCGGGATTGCCTCCTCATAGTATTCCCTGGCTCGCGGGATTTGCGGTCGCGATGTGCCTGGTCGGACTGCTCGACGACATCGTCGATCTGAAGCCGCGGCACAAACTGATTCTCGAGCTTGGAGCGATTTGCGTGCTCGTTTGGTGGGGTCCGCAACTCGACTTTTTTCCCTACCACGCGGTCAACATCGCGCTGACGGTTTTCTGGCTGGTCACCGCGACTAATGCGTTCAACCTGATCGACGGCATCGACGGCCTCGCCGCGGGCGTCGGGATCGTCGCGGCCCTGAGTATCGCGATCGTCGCCGGGGTGCATCAGCACAACGGGACGATGGTCGCGGCGCTCGCGATCGCCGGGGCGCTGGCGGGATTCATGGTCTTCAACTTTCCACCCGCCACCGTTTTCATGGGCGACGAAGGCGCGCTCGCGGTCGGATTGGTGCTGGGCGTGCTGTCAATTCAAGCGAGCCGCTTCGGTGAAGGTTCTTTGCCGGCGCGCCTGGCGATGCCGTTGCTCGCGCTGATGGTTCCGATTCTCGACACCGTGACGGTGACGGTCACGCGGCTGGCGACGGGCAATCCTATTTCGCGCCGCGGGCTCGATCATTCGCATCATCGGCTGACGCGGCTCGGCATGTCGAGCGCGAGCGCGGCGGCGGCGCTGGTTGCGGTGCAGGTGATTGCGGGCGCTTGCGCGATCGCGCTCAGCCTGGTGCCGGGTTACGACGCGGTGCTGCTGATTCCTTTCATGGTGCTGTTCTTCGCGCTGGTGGCGTTGTTCCTGATGGATCGATCGTTTGACGCCGAGGCGCCGGGCCAAATTGCGGACCTGCCGGCGATCGCGCGGGTCATCCTGAGCTTCGGCTACAAACGCCGATTCGTCGAGCTGATCCTCGACATGGCTCTGGTGGCGGCGGCGTACTTCGGCGCGATGCTGCTGCGATTCGACTTCGATCTCAGCATCGCACAGGTCTCCCAGATGCTTGCGGGGCTGCCATGGATCGTGGCGATTGGATGCGCGTCGTTCCTGGTCTCTGGCGTTTATCGCGGGATATGGCGCTACAGCGGACTGGCAGAGAGCTTGCGCTTCGCACTGGCGGCGATGCTCGCGGGACTCGCGGTCAAGCTGTCATCGAACGTACTGCCGATTACGATGTCGCGCGCGACGGCCGTGATGTTCGTGCTGCTACTGTTTAATTTCCTGGTCGGTACGCGATGGTCATTCCATCTGTTCGAGCGCATCGTTCGCTTATTGTCGCGGACCGCGCGCCGCCTTGTGATCGTAGGCGCCGATTCGCGTGGTGCGGCTGCCGTTCAACACTTGCATTCAACCATCGGCGCCAACGCGGAGCTGCTGGGCCTGTTGGACGACGATAATTTCAAACACGGCAAGCTATTCCACGGCTACCCGGTGCTGGGCTCGCTCGATAACCTCGACGCGATCATCGCGCGCACTCCCTTCGAAGAAATCGTAATCGCCCAGGAGACGCTGTCAGCGGCGCAACTGGCCGCGCTCGAGTCGTTCGCCCAATCCCACCACCTAACCCTGCGTCGTTTCATGCTAGGGGTGACCGACATAACCGCCCCCAAACTTTCCGACCGCCAATTTACAACCGCGTAATCAATCCCTTTTACTTTCTCTGAATCGGGGCTTCCGCCCACGATTGCTGCGTGATGATGAAGGGGTCGGGCGAGACGCTTATCTCGCCGCGGAACGGCCAGTCCAGCGCGATGATCATCACGATGATCAATCCCAGGGTTGCAGCGAGCGTCGCGGTCATCGCCAGGTGCATGCCGAAATTTTCGTAGCCGAAAAAATAGGTGTAGGCGGTCGTGATCGCCGCGCCGAAGAACACGATTGCCCAGATGACGCCCGGGATGTGTCCTTGCACCGCCGACAGCCGCGCACTCCGCGCGTTATAAAGCTCGTTCCAGCTCTTGAGCATCTCAGCCTCGATCACCGCCTCGCCCTGCGTCTGCGGACGGATCGTCGCGATCGCCGTCGCAAGATCGCGCAGCGGCTTCCATCCCTGGTCGGGCGTCTTGCCGGTCCTTTGCATCGGCCATTCCTCATCGACCACGACGCTGACGTACTTCGCGAGCGCGTCGCGAATCTCCTGTCCCTTCGCGTCAGGCAAGCCGGCGGTGTCGAGATACATTCCGCCGGCATAGTCAGATTCATTCTCGACGATATCCGACGCACGACTGAAAGATTCCCACGTCGCGATGGCGATGAAGGCCAACAGGACCGCGTACAGCACGCCGACGATCGCAAAGGTGAAGCCCGCCAGATCGTTGTGCGCCCTGCGCACCTTGACGTGCACCAATCGGTGGAAGATCAACAGTCCACCGCATGCGGCCGCGATGAAGATCGCTACCAGGATAGGGCCCCAGAGCCAGGTCGGGTTGTTGTAGATCCAGTCAACGAGCATGTTAGCCCCTCATCTACTCCTTGCGTCAGACGCCGGGCATTGTACCAAAGTACAATATCCGCCTTTGCCGAGTTATGAACGAATGTTCGCATAAACCACGGAGGGTGATGGTGATGATGAACAGCTTACGAAATAAAAAGTTAGCGGGTGTGGCCGCAGCGGCCTTGGCCGCCGCGGTTATGGCCTCGGGATGCTCGACAACCGTCGAGAGCCAACCGTCGGCGGCGAAGGCAATCGAGTCTGGCGGTCCGTTGCCCAGCGCAGTAACAGGATTCCTCGGCGAGGACGCGTCGAAGCTGGCGCCCGGGCCTGAAGGTGGCGCCGCGCTGGCCTGGATAAATCCCAACGCTCAATGGGCCAGCTATACCAAGATACAATTGATGCCGGTGGAGTTCTGGGCCGCCGCCGACTCGAAAGTGTCGACAGCTGATCAGGCGGTCCTGACTGAATACTTCTACAACCAACTGCAGACCAACCTGTCCAAGAGCTTTACTCTTGTCGATCAGCCGGGACCCGGAGTCATGACCTTGCGGGTAGCTCTCATGGACGCAACGACTGCGGTCCCCGGCCTTCGCACTATTTCGGTTATCGTCCCGCAAGCCCGCGTGCTCAACATGGCGCAATCGCTCGCGACTGACAGTTATGCGTTCGTAGGATCGGCCGAAGCTGAAATGAAGCTGACTGATTCCACCAATGGCACGCTATTGGCCGAGGCGGTCGACCAGCGCGCCGGTGGCATGGGTATCAAGAGCGCTGCTTCGTTCCAATGGGGCGACGCCCAGAACGCGATGGACTACTGGGCGCAGAAAATTCCCAGCCGCATCTCACAGTTACAAGGGAAGCCTCAGAGCTAGCTGACGGAGCAGAGAAGGATCGCTCACAGCAGCAAGCTGGATGGGTTTTCGAGGAAGCGTTTGAGTTCTTGTAGGAAGCGGCCGGCTACGACGCCATCGACTATGCGATGGTCGAACGAGCCGGTCATCATCATGGTCTTGCCGACTGCTAGCTGTCCGTTGCGCACTACCGGGCGATCCTTGATAGCACTTACAGCCAGGATGGCCGCTTGCGGTGGAACTATAACCGCGGCGAAGTGCTCGATACCTAGCATGCCCATGTTGGAGATCGAGAAGGTCGCGCCTGACAGTTCCTCCGATGTGAAACCACCGCGGCTCGACTTAGCCACCAGTCGATGCGCCGCGCGAGAGATTTCGAGCAGCGATAACTGCTCGCATCCGTGAATCACCGGCAGGATAAGTCCGTCCTCGACCGCGACCGCCACTCCTATGTTGATGTTGGGATGGATGACGATGCCTTCGTTCTCGTAACTCGCGTTGATGCGCGGGTAGCGCCCGAGCGCGAGCGCGCATGCCTTCACGATAATGTCGTTGTAGGTGATCGCTTCCTCGAACATCTCGGTCGCTTCGAGCGAGTCCTTCAAGCGCACCGCGTCTTCCATCGCGACTTCGACCGTGACGTAGAAGTGCGGGATCTCGCGCTTCGACAAGGCCATCCGCTTGGCGATGGTCTTGCGCATCGCGGACAGTTCCTCGCGCGATCCCGGCGCGCCTTCACGCGGCGACACCAGCCGGCGGAATTTGAACAGCTGCTGCTCACGCAGGAAGTTATCGACGTCGCGCTTGGTCACGCGTCCGTCGGGACCGGTGCCGCGCACGTGCGTGATATCGATGCCGGCCTCCTCGGCGGCGCGTCGCGCGAGCGGCGATGCGCGCAGCTTGTGCCCGTCTGTCGCGTCGGCGTCGGGCGCAGGAGCGGGCGGCTCGGGACGAGGCGGCGGCGCCGCGATCGCAGTGGGCGCAGCGCTCGGATTCGCGGACATCGCAGGATGCACGTGCAAATCGCCCGCGGATCCGTCGGTCACGACGGCCGCCGGAGCGATCGATTTCTTCGGCGTCGCTTTCTTTTCGGTTTCCTTCGGCTTGATCGCGACAGGCTTGGGCAGATCCGGAGTTGCAGCCGCTTCTGCGCCCGGATCTTCCATCGCAGCCTGCGGCTGTGGCTTCGTGTCTGATTTTGATTCTTTTGTGCCTGCGGATTTCATGGTCGCTATAACCGCGCCGACCGGCGCGCTTTCGCCTTCACTTAATTTGATTTGGTCGAGCACACCCTCGTCGAACGATTCGAGCACCATATCGGCCTTGTCGGTCTCGACTTCGGCGATCGCCTCACCGCGGGCGATCTTGTCGCCGGGATGCTTTAGCCATCGGAGGATCTTGCCTTCCTCCATCGTGTCCGAGAGCTTGGGCATCGTGATTTCGTTGCTCATGATTTTTCGCCCACAAGTCTCAGGTCAGTTCCTCCGCCGCTTTCACTATGTCGCCCGCGCTCGGCAACGAGGCGTGCTCGAGATGCTTGTTATATGGCATCGGACTGTCGAGCGCGGCAACGCGGACGACCGGCGCGTCGAGCGAATCGAAACAGGCCTCGTGAATCTGCGCCGCGATCTCAGCTCCGGCGCCGCCGGTGCGCCATCCTTCGTACGCGACGATTGCGCGCCCGGTCTTTTTCACCGACGCGACGACGGTCGCCATGTCGAGCGGGTTGAGCGTTCGCAAATCAACTATCTCGGCGTCGATACCCGAGTTCTCGAGCACTTCGGCCGCCGCGATCGCGTCGTAAACGCATTTCGAGTAAGTGACTATAGTCACATCCTTACCTTCGCGGATTACATTTGCCTTGCCGAACGGCACCATGTACTCGGGATCCTCGGGGACTTCTCCCTTGACCCCGTATAGTGACTCGTGTTCGAGGAACATCACGGGATCGATCTGTCGAATCGCAGTTTTGAGTAGTCCTTTGGCGTCGGCGGGCGTGGCCGGGATAACCACGCGGAGCCCGGGGCAGTGCATGAAATACGCTTCGAGGCTTTGGCTGTGCTGCGCGCCGAGCTGATGGCCGCCGCCCTGCGGCGCGCGAATGACTATAGGCACATTGGCTTTGCCGCCGAACATGAAATGTATTTTGGCGGCGCTATTGACTATTTGATCGATAGCCAGAAGCGCGAAGTTGATAGTCATCAGTTCGACTACCGGCCTGAGCCCGCCCATCGCGGCGCCAACGCCCGCGCCGACAATAGTCAGTTCGGAGATTGGAGTGTCGCGGACCCGCTTCTCACCATAAACCGCGAGCAGGCCGTCGGTGACCTTGAATGCGCCGCCGAAGTAGCCGACCTCCTCGCCCATGATGAAGACCCGCTCGTCGCGATCGAGTTCCTCGCGCAGGGCCTGGTTCAATGCTTCGCGGTAAGTGATCTGCGCCATCTACTTGTCTTCGGAAGCGTAAACGCCCTTGCCGAGTTCATCCATCGAGGGCTCGGGGCTTTCGTCGGCGAACTTGACCGCGTCGTCGATAGTGGAGACGACTTCGTTCTCGACTTCGGTGAGTTTCGATTCGGTCGCGCGCTTCTCGCTCAGCAGTCGGCGTCGCAGATTCTTGATCGGATCGCGCTCCTGCCAGATTCTTTCCTCGCGCTTGGATCGGTACTCGGCCGGATCGGACATCGAATGGCCGCGGAAGCGGTACGTGACGGCCTCGATCAACGACGGCCCGTCACCGTTGCGCGCGCGCGCGACCGCTTCCATCGTGGCGCCGTAAACGTCGAGCACGTCCATCCCGTCCACCCGCACGCCCGGCATCTTGTACGGCTCGGCGAAGCGGTAGAGTTCCTCCTGGCTGATCGCATTCTGGACCAGCGTGCCCATCCCGTAGAAGTTATTCTCGCAAATGAAAACCAGCGGCAGCTTCCACAGCGACGCCATGTTGAGAGTCTCGTGGAAGGCGCCTTGCGGAAGCGCGCCGTCGCCGAAGAAGCAGCAGACGACTTCGGGGCCTTCGTTGTAGCTGACCGCGAGCGCCAGCCCGCATGCGATCGGCAAGCCGCCGCCGACGATCGCATAACCGCCCATGAAGCGCAGGTCCTGATCGAACAGATGCATCGAGCCGCCGCGGCCGTGCGAGATGCCGGTGGCCTTGCCGAACAGCTCGGCCATCACGACCCGCGGATCGGCGCCCTTGGCGAGGCAATGCCCGTGCTCTCGATAGGTCGAGACGACGTAGTCCTTGTCATAGAGCGCGTAAATCGAGCCGACGGCGACCGCCTCCTCGCCGGCGTAGAGATGACAGAAGCCGGTGATTTTGCCGCGGCTGTACATCTCGGCGGTCTTTTCCTCGAACCGCCGGATCAGCGTCATGCGCCGATAGAGGTCGAGCAGCTGGCTCTCGTGAAGAGTCAGCAGCGCGTGCTGCGCAGTATGCTTGTCACGTTCGAGCGCCATGAACTTAATTGAAGTGAAACCCGCGGTGGGTTTCACGCTTCCTTCGGCAGGGGTGACCCCTGCACCCAGTGTTAACGGACGGGAAGTCCGAAACCCGCTCGGGGTTTCGGCCAGCGGAGCGAAATTAAAACAGTGGGCGCTGCGCCGACGCTGCTACTGGCTGGAACGATCGGCGATGGATTGGCGACGGGCCCAGCTTGATCAGCAACTGCATGTGCTCGTTGGTGCAGTAGCCCTTGTGTTGTGCGAAGCCGTAGCCGGGGTATTGGCCGTCGAGATCGACCATCATGCGGTCGCGCGTGACCTTGGCGATGATCGAGGCGGCTGCGATGCAGAAGCTCTTGCGATCGCCACCGACGATCTTCGTTTGCGGCAGTTCGAGGCCCGGGATCAGGCGGCCGTCCACCAGCACGTGACCCGGCGCCAGGTTCAAGGCGGAAAGCGCGCGGCGGCTCGCGGACATCGTCGCCCAGTATATGTTGAGGCGATCGATTTCGTTGACCTCCGCGATTCCGACGCCGATCGCGATCGCGCGCTCCTGAATCGGAGTGAAGAGTTCCTCGCGCTGCTCGTGGGTCAACTGTTTGGAATCATGCACTCCGCTGATGAACGTTTCCGGCGCGAAGACGACCGCGGCCGCGACCACCGGACCCGCCATCGGGCCGACGCCCGGCTTCGTCCACCCCGGCGACGGCGTCGATGCCGAGTTTCCACAGCCGTCGTTCGTAGCGCAGGTCGGGTCGCTTGCTCATCGTGATTTATGCCATCCGCTTCAGGCGCGCCTTGCGAATCGTTTCGGCGGCATTGTCGGGATCCTGGATTTCGTGGAGGCGGATGGCGTAGTCGGAGCTGGCGGCGGACGCGATAGTTACGTCGCCGAGTCCGAACATCCGCTGAAAGACGCGCTTGTCCACTTCGACCGAGCGGATGTCGGCCAGTTCCATTTCGCGCCGGCGCGACGCCATCAGCCCGCGCTTTTCGATCAGGCGATCGGAGGTGAGACTCCAGCTGACAGTTCGCGCGCGAATCATCGTGACGATCCACGTCAGCACGCCGAGTCCGAGCATCGCGAAGCCGGCCTGGATCGGGATCTGGACATTTTGGACTTCCGTAGAGCAGGCGAGCCGCCGAACGCGATCAAAATTCCGCCGATCAGAAAGCCGTTGGCGTAGTACCACAGCGAGGGGCGGAAGGTGGCCAGCGCGTACTCGCGCACGGCCGACGGCTTGGGCGCGAACATCCGCGTGCCGCATCGCGAGCAAAATGCGGCGCCTTGCTGATTGTCGTTACCGCACTGGGGACATCTCATCGCGCGCCCGCCTCATCCGCCTCATCGGGACAGAGTCGCAGTCGATGCGATTATGATGATGCGTGGCGCGCCGCGTCAATCGACCGGCTCCGCAACTGCTTTGAATCTTCGCGGTCGTGGTGAATAGTCGTTCATGAAATTCGGACTATTCGGAATCAACAACGGACCGTGTGCGTTTCCCAAATGCGCCGCCAGTGTCGCGCGTGCGGCCGAAGACGCGGGCTTCGAAAGCGTGTGGACCGGCGAGCATGTGATTCTGCCCGACCCGCAAGCGCCGCCGTCGCCGGTAGCGGCGGACTACCCGATGCTCGACCCCGCGATCTCGCTGGCGTTCGTCGCGGCGCACACCACGAAGATTCGTCTCGGCACCGGCATCATTATATTGCCGCAGCGCAACCCGGTGGTGCTCGCCAAGGAACTCGCCTCGACCGACGTGCTGTCGAACGGGCGGCTGATTTTCGGAATCGGCGTCGGATACCTGAAGCCGGAATTCGACGCGATCGGAGCGCCGTTCGATCACAAGGGCGCGCGTTCGGAGGAATGGCTGGCGGCGATGATCGCGTTGTGGTCGATGCCGAAGCCGGAGTTCGAGGGCAAGTGGATCAAGTTCAAGGGCGTCAATGCGATGCCGCGGCCGGTGCAGCAGCCGCATCCCGAGATCGTCTTCGGCGGACATACTAAGGAAGCGTTCAGCCGGGCGGCGCGGCTGGCGAAGGGATGGTACGGGTTTGCGCAGGACCTGGACGGGACCGCGAAGTGCGTCGAGGGACTGCGGGCAGGCGTGCAAAGCGTCGAGCCGCCGGTTCGAGGACGTCGAGATAAGCATCACGCCGAGTCCGCGAGTGAAGGTCGATCGCGACACTGCGAAGCGCTACGCCGACCTGGGCGTGAGCCGGCTGATCCTGCTGCAGCGCGGCGCAGACGAAGCGGCGCTGCTCGAAGGCGTCCGCGAGGTCGGGCGGGAGCTGATCGGCAAGGTCTGAGCGCGTCAACCGGCAGTTAACAGGACACCGGGCAGTCAAAATAGGACAACGGGTGTCCCACCGGCGCGACGGAGCGCATTGACGAGTCGCGTTCGACGGCGCGACCGACATTTTTCGGTCGCAGTGGCAAAATCCTACCGCCTGCGGCACTCAATTCTAGCCGCAGACCGCTTTATTCGTGTGACATTTAGGTCAGCGTCCCCTCGGCACGCAGCTTGCGATAAGCCCTCTCGTGGTTCGCTTGAGTAAGCGCACCAGTCAAAAAAGAGAATCTGAAAGAGGGAGCTGACAGATGCTGAAAAATGACAGCAGTCACGTGCTGACGGTTAAGGAACTCTCGGACTACCTGAAGGTTCATCCGTCGACGATATACAGGCAGCTCAAGCGCGGGCGGCTACCGGCGTTCAAGGTTGGCAGCGACTGGCGCTTCAATATCGAGTCGATCGACCGATGGCGTCTGGAGCAGGACGCATTCAAAGAGATGTAGAACGGCCAGGCGCGGTAGCGGGGAAAGGGGGGACGCTGGGGAGAAGAGGGGAGTCACGCGGAAGGGCGCCCGCAAGGGCGCCCGGCGTGGCTAGATCTGGGCGTCAGTGGGGCGGGCCGCCGTGCCCGCCAAGTTTGAGGAGCAGATGAGCGTCAAGGAGAGAGTATGCGGTTGACTATTATAGCGGGGCTGATTTGGGTACGTCGCTGGCGGTTCAGTCGATGCTGGCCGCTCACGCCACTGCGAAACTCGGCCCCGAGCGCAGTTGGCGTCCATGCCCATGTGGTCGCACCGTGGTACATCGCGGCGAACGATCGTCGATGCGCGGAGTGTCCAGGAGGTGTGCGAGCCGATTTGGATCCTGACAAACCGAGCAACGCGATTTTCCATTCCGGTTCCCCTTCCCGCTCGGGAAGGGATTAAGAGTTAGCTTGCTCGCGTGATTCGCGAAGGCCGCCGTCACCTTTTTGTGTCATCCTGACGACCTGAGCAACGCGAGGGGAGGAACGGGCCTCTTCGGATAGCTTCGCGCACGCGAAGCCGGTTCCGGTTTCCGAAATCGCGCAGCGCTCCTTTTCTGAAGCCGTCGCGCACATTTCGGATTCCCAAGCCTTTCCAGGGTCGATCTATCAAACGGTTCTGATTGCGCCGGTCGCGGCTTCATCAGCGGGGCCGACGAAATCGAATGCGAGCCATCCGCGCAGGGGATCAACGCGGCTCACCTGGACCATTATCGGCATCTGGTTCGGCAACGTCGGCGCGTTGTGCAGGGTGCCGCGCACGGTGAAATCGACCAGCTCCGCGCTCTGCCCTTCGCGCGCGACGTATGCGAGCAACGGACCGTCCTGGGCGTGACGTTCAAGATAGCGGAGAATCCAGTAGCGCTTCGCACGTCGTTCGAGGTCGCGCCCCGATGCTTCCGCATTCTCGGCGCCCGCGAGCACGGCCAACAATTCATCGACACTATAAATAGGCGGCGTTTCGTGGCTGCGATTAGCGAGCGCGCCCAACAGTTGGCGCTGCAGAACCAGGTCGGCGTAGCGGCGGATCGGAGAGCTCAATTGCGCGTAAAAGTCGAGCCCGATTCCGGCGTGATATTCCGGATGCAGCGACAGCCGCGGACGCATCGCCGCCATGTCGCCGCCGGCAACTTGTGGCTGCACACGGTAAATGATCGGGATTCGATTCGCGGCAGCCCAACGGGCGGCGACGAAATTGCTCAGGACCATGAATTCCGCCACCAGTGTGCGACCGGGAGACGCGTTGTCGAGGACGGTGATTTCCACGTCGTCGCCATGCACCCGGACCTTGGCTTCGCGCCGCTGCACGAGCACGGCGCCCGCGGTCCGACGTCGTTCACGCAGCTTGATCGCCGCCGCACTGAGGCGAGAAACGGTCGCTGCGGTCTCATCTATGTCAGTTCCTGATTCGAGAATGCGATCGACCAGGTCGTAGTCGAGCCGCCGCATGATTGGAATTCGCGCGGGATAGATCGACGCGTCGAGCAGTTCGCCGTCCGCCGACAATCGCACGTCAGTGGTCATCACGGGGCGATCTTCGCCGGCGATCAAACTCGCAGCGCGGCATGAGATCGGATCGGGCAGCATCCTGATGGTCGTCTCGGGCAGGTAAACGGTAGTCGCGCGCGCGGCCGCTTCGCGATCCATCGCGCCGCCCTTGGCGACAAAATCCGCGACCAGCGCGATATGCACGCGCACTCGAACGCCGCCATCAGCGAGCGGCTCGCAACTGAGAGCGTCATCGACTTCGATCGTGTCTTCGTCGTCGACCGTGACCGCGTATCCGCCGTCGGAAATCGCGCGCGGACCGGGCACCGCCTCGACCGCCTCCTTCATCACGGCGTCGCTGAATTCGTCCTTGAGGCCGGCGATGAATGCGAAACGCGGTACGCGCAGCGGCGCGCCGAGGCGCTCGAGAATTTCGAAAGCTGCCTCCGCAGGATCGACGTCGGGCGCCGCCTGCGAGAGCATCTGGGTCATGTCGCGGCTGCGCGTGAACGGATTTTTGAGATAGCGCGACAGCTCTTCGATAAGCGCGGCCGCTTCGTCAGCGGGCGGCTTGTCGGCGCCGATAAGGACGTCGCGCAGGTGTTTCTGGATTTTACGATAGTCGTCGCTGCGCGAACGAATCCGATCGTTCTGTATCCGCAGCCGTTCGACCTGATCCTGCGTGCGCGGCACGAAGTCCATATGACGGCGAACGAAGTAGGTGCGATCGTTCAGCAGGGCCTCGAGCATCACGGAGGCGGCGGCATTCGATTTGCGTCCGAAGAACAAGTCGGCAAGTTCGACCGCGGAAAAACTGCGGCTCTGCTCCTGCGCGACCTGCCACAGCAATTCGAGATCGAGTTCGGCGGCAAGTTCCGCGCGTTCGTGTTCGAGTTCCTTGAGCGCCTCGGCCACGTTTTCGCGATCGGCACTTCGCTCCGGATGCCGCATCAGGACGAGATCGCGCGGAACCAACCGCTCATGGCCCGCGGAATCGATCACCGCCAGATGGCGTTCCTGTTCGCGGGTCACCAGCGCGGCTTTGAGCCGACCTTGATCGAGATACTCGATGATGGTGCCCGAATATTTGAGCGGAGGTGACACTACAGAATTCATTTTGACGACCACGGCGACCTAAGACTATATGAAAGGACGAACAATCGCCGGAAAAGGTCCTGAACGAGGCTGCTTGAGCATGAAAATTGAGATCGAAGTGCCCGACGAGTTGTTCACGCAGTTGATGCGAGTCGCGGAGGCGATGGGGATTTTGAATCCCGCGGAGGCTGCGACGGTCGGGCTAGCCGAGTGGGTGTCGCGCCGCAAGTCGGAGCTGGACGATCGGGATCCGAACGAAAAGTACGAAGTCAACGAGGCACTTGATGAACTTCTCGCAAAGAAAAAGTAAATTTTCGATCGTCTCAGTGTTCGCCACCGTGTTCGGGGTCGCGGCACTGACCATTGCGGCGTTGCCCAGCTTGACCAGCTCGATCGCGCGCGCGGCAGGCGCGGGCCTCGACGTGGAAGTACCGTTCGAGATCAAAGCGCTGAAGACGCCTGGCCTCGTTGCGCCATACTTCGTACAGGACAATCACGGCACGATGGTGGTCTCCGATCAGGCGGGCGGCGTTTACGCGGTGACCTTCGGCGGCAAGGCAACTGCGTTGGCCGACAAGACCAAAATTAAAAACCCGGCCGGAGTTGCAATCGGTCCCGCAGGATTCGGATCGTATGAGGGCAGCGTTTTCGTCCTCGCCGCAAGCGGCGGTATCAAGGGAGCGTGCGAAGTCGAGCGTATCGACAAATCGGGCGCCGTCAGCACGTTCGCGAAGTTGCCCGACGCGGCGGCGACAGAATGCCGTGACCTGGAATTCGGCGCAGCTGGATCGCCGTTTGCCGGCAAGCTTTACGCGGTGACGAGCGGCAACGCTTCGATTTACGCGATCGACGCGTCGGGCAAGGCGACCGCATTTGGCGCCTACAACAAGCCGGTCCCGTTCGAGCTGACGACGATTTCATTTCCACCCTCGTCCGATTCGAAAGCTGCGGGCATGATGCTGATCGGGATGCGCGCGAAAGGCGGTTTCGCGGCGAAGGTCGGCCGCATCGGCATGATCGGCGCCGACGGCAAATTGAAGGACGACGTTTACCTGGTCGGATTCATCCGGCCGTCGGGCTTCGCGTGGTCGCCATCAACTTTCGGATCGTACAGCGACGAATTGTTGATCGCGGATACCGGCAAGTTTGCGTCCGAGAACGACAACGAGCGCGACGGCACCGTGTACCGGGTCGAGAAAGGAATTGCGCGCGGATTCGCCTCGGGCCTGATGGACCCGACCGACATGAAGTTCATCGGCAGCAAGGCGGTGATTTGCGATCCCGCGGAGAAGGGCAAGGGTCAGGGCGCGATCGTGATAATCTCGTCGATGCTGTAGCGCGAATCAGTGCCAGGGCTCGGTGATTACCTGGGTATCGCCGGTCTCACGATCGACCAGCAGCATCTCGACCTGGTTGTACGAGCCCTTGGGGAAAAAGACGTAGCCGCTGACAGTAAAGTCCTTGCGCACTTCCTCGGGCTTGAGCGAGACCGCCTCGAGCTGCTGATTGGCCTGCTGATTGGCTTTCGACTGTCCTTTCTCAGCGCCGCTGAAAATTCCGCCGGCAGCTCCGAACGCGGTGCCAACCAACGCTCCGGCGCCAGGCGAGCCGAAACCGTACCATCCAGCCGAACGTCCCGCCGCACCGGCGATAGCGCCGGCACCCGCGCCTACCGCCGCGCCTCCAACGCCGCTGATCGCTGCGCTCTTCACCGCGCCTTCGAGTTCGTTGGCGCCGCCGGCCTGGCGCGCGGCCTCACCGGGCGGTAGGGGTGCGACTCGCTCGCCGGCGCTATTGAGCGCGAAGATCTGGCTCGGAATCACGGATCGCGGCGCGTCGGTGCCGTTCGCGACTGACACATAAACCGGCGTGACTTCGCCGACGGTGGGCGCGGCCGCGACGCTCACCGCAACGCGACCTTGCTCAGGTGTCGCGACGACGTTGGGCGTATGCGCGATCGGCGCCGGCGCGACGGCGCATCCGGCAATCGCGACCATCATCGCGAGTACTCCGGCTCGCGTTGAAGCAAGGCGATTTTTCATCAACGTCACGAATGCCACCTCACTTCTCATTTCAGTCGAAGGCGCGCGGCAAGTCTACCCCCGCACGGCTCGCATCATTAGACGTAGCGTGCAGCCGTGCCGTTTCACTATGAATGAACGTTTATTTTAGTCCCATTTTCGCGGCAGGCTCTGCTAGGATTCATCCAATGAGCGCGGACGAAATCACGGCGCGGCGTCCGAAAAAACCGAAAAACGCCATCGTCATCCTGCTCGACAGCCTCAATCGTCACATGATCGGCGCGTACGGCGGGCGCGAGTTCGCCACGCCCAATCTCGACAGTTTCGCGCGGCGCGCGATTCGCTTCGACCGCCACTACTCGGGGTCGCTGCCGTGTATTCCGGCGCGTCACGACATTCTGTGCGGCGCGATCGATTTTTTGTGGAAGCCGTGGGGATCGATCGAAATCTGGGAGCGGCCGCTGACCGCCCATCTTCGCGCGGCCGGCGTCGTCACCAAGCTGGTCTCCGATCATCCGCATCTATTCGAAGTCGGCGGCGAAAACTATCACACCGATTTTACCGCGTGGGATTACCAGCGCGGGCACGAGAGCGACCCGTGGCAGACGCGACCCGATTCGAGCTGGATGGGCGCGCCGTCGTTCGGGCGCGGGCATACGCCGTACGACAACTCTCGCGGCTACTTTCGCGACGAGGCGGATTTCCCGGGGCCGCGCACGATGGCGGCGGCGACCGAATGGCTCGAGCACTCGGCGCGCAGCCACGATCGTTTCATGCTGTTCGTTGACGAGTTCGATCCGCACGAGCCGTTCGATACGCCGGAGCCGTACGCCTCGATGTACGACGCGTCGTGGCAAGGGCCGCACATGATCTGGCCGCCGTACATGCGCGGCGCATTGGCGCGCGGCGTGCTCACACCGGAGCAGGCGGCTCAGATTCGCGCGTGCTACGGCGCGAAGCTCACGATGATCGACGCGTGGCTGGGCAAGCTGCTCGCGGCAATCGAGCGCGGCGGATTCTACGACGACACCGCTGTGATCGTATGCACCGATCACGGGCATTACCTGGGCGAGAAGGATATCTGGGGCAAGCCTGCGGTGCCGATTTACGAACCGCTCGGCCATACGCCGCTATTGATCGCGATGCCTGGAGTAGTCAACTGGAAAAGTCGATGCGCTGACGACTAATGTTGATATCTGCGCGACGCTCGCGGAAATTTTTGGGGTCGAGATGAAGCATCGCACGCATGGGCGCTCGATGCTGCCGCTGATGACGGGACAGAGTCGCTCGATTCGCGATTGGGCGCTTGCGGGAATATGGGGACGCGAGGTTCATCTGATTGATGCGGAGGCGAAGTACGCGCGCGCGCCGTCGGGTGACAACGCGCCGCTGAGCCTGTGGTCGAATCGATGGTCCACGATGCCGATACATCACATGCCGCAAATCCAGATGCCGCCGCCGGACGAGCGCGCCGTGCTCGATCGGATGCCGGGTGCGCGGATTCCGGTTATCCGCCAGCCGTATCGAGCGGGCGACCTGCTGCCGTTCTGGGCGATGGGCCAGTTCAGTGGTAATCATTTGTATCGCGTCCGCGACGATCCCGCGGAAAACGACAACCTCGCGGGCAGTGCTGAGGAAAAACGCGCGGCGGAAAAACTTCGCGCCGCACTTATCGAGATGGAAGCGCCCAAGGATCAGCTCGAGCGCCTCGCGCTCGCGTAACATCGAACAGGAGAAACACGATGGCAGCAAAAATTGTTGGTGGATGCATGTGCGGTGCGGTTCGCTACGAATCCACGACCGACGCCGTGATGCAGGCGAGCTGTTACTGCCGCGATTGCCAGCGCTCGACGGGCAGCGCGTTCGCGCCGGTCCTGCTGGTTCCGAAGGAGGCGTTCAAGCTCACCAAGGGAGAGCTGAAGCACTACGAGGTGGCGGGTGACAGCGGCAACAAGGTCAGCCGCGCTTTCTGCGCCAACTGCGGCTCACCGATCATGAGCGTCCTCTCGGGCATGCCTTTCACCGCGATCAAGGCCAGCAGCCTTGACGATCCGAATCAGTTTCAACCGACGGCGAGCATTTTCGTCGCGAGCGCGCCGAAGTGGGCACCGCATTTTCCGGGCGTGCCAACCTTCGCACGCAACCCCGGTTGATACGTCGATCACTTCAGAATCTGAAACAGGTTGCTGTAGTCGTCGGTCCACAGGCGGACCTTTCGCTGCGAGTCGAGAGGCCTCAGCTTGCTTGCAATCGGCGCGCGACCGAGCACTGAATTGTTGCGCGCAAGAATAATCCAGTCGCCGGGTTTGACCAGCGGACCGGCGGCCTGATGCACTCGCGCCGACTCCAGCCCGAAGTGATCGGCTATATCCCGAATCACAGGCTGAAGATCGAGATATCGGTTGGTGACGTGGATTGCGATGACTCCGTCGGGATTCAATTCGCGCAGGTAGATCGCGAACGCTTCAATAGTCAGTAGATGCACCGGTATGGCATCGCCGGCGAATGCGTCGAGTACCAACACGTCGAATCCCTGCGGACCTCCATTAGCCATTTCGCGTTCCATCGAAAGCCGCGCGTCGCCAGGGACGATCTCGATTCGCGCGCGCGAATCCCGCAGATAAGTGAAGTAGCCACTCTCATCTGCGATTTTAGTGACGGCTGGATTGATCTCGTAGAAGCGAATGTAGTCGCCGGGCATCCCGTAGGCCGCGATCGTGCCGACGCCGAGGCCAATCGCACCGACCCGAAGCGAGCGGTCGTTAGGATTGAGCGCAAATCGGCGCGGATGATTGAGCATAACCAATCCAATCGCGCTCTCCGGACCGTAATAGGTAGTCGGTTGATACCGCTTATCAGCGGCGGAGTACTGCTCGCCATGTATGATCTGACCATGACGCAACATGTAGTAATGGCCTTCGGGGTTCTGACTATCGACTGAGTAAACGCCGAGGGTTCCATAGAAGTTGCGACTGGCTATCAGGCTGTTCGCGCGATTTCCCTCGATATCGACGAGCAAGGCGCCGCCGATCACCAAAAGCGCAAGGATTGAGCACGCCTGCACGATCGAACCCGGCCATCTTCGACAAAGTGGCGAGTTTTTTTGAAACGCCACTGCGGACATCAGTCCTACCGCGGCGAATGCCGGAATCAAGTGAGAGGCCTCGGACGCTCGCCTGATCGCTCCGAGCAAAGAATTGGTGGCGATCAGCTCAGGCAACAGGATTGCACCGGCCAGCATTGCTATCGCGGCCGCCGGGCTGCGTTGGTGAATCCAGGAGCTTGGCGATCGCATCAACACGATCATGAGCATCAGCAGGCTGGTCCAGATCGCAAGATGAAATTCCCAGTAGCCGGCGAATAGCCACGGCGCGACGACGACGACGAAGATGCCGCCCAGTGCGCCGCCAATCGCGACCATCAGGTAGAACGACGTGAGATAGCGCTCGTGCGGCTTCAGCCTGACCAACTCGCCGTGACAAACCATGCAGATCGCGAATAGCAACATCGAGTAAGTGACTATTTGAGTGAGTATGCTCGCATTGGGGCGCACGAGAACTGCGAGAGCTATGAAGACCGCGGCGCCCAGCATCGGATGAAAGACGCCGCGTCGATACCATCGTTGATTGTCGAAACAGATGACGAATGAAAGCAGGTAGATCGCCAGCGGCAACACCCACAGGAACGGAACGACGGCGACCTGTTGGCAGAGCTGGTTGGTGGTAGCCAGTAACATCACCGATGGAACTGTAGCGAGTGCGATCCATAGGATGCGCGTTGATCGGGAAGGGACTGCGATCCGCGCGTCAGCAAATTCAACCGAATGATGATAGGGCTGCGCGACGCGGTGGATACTGCGGGCACATAACATTACCCCGACCGAGAACAGCCCGAACAACAGCGACCACAGGAGTGCTTGCGCCCTCAGGCTAAGGGCGGGTTCCACTACGAACGGATAGGTCACGAGCGCGAGCAACGATCCGATGTTGGATAGCGCATACAGCCGATATGGCGAACTACCTTGATGCGATCGCGCGTACCAGGTCTGTAGCAGCGGCCCAGTAGTCGACAGGATGAAAAATGGCAACCCGATACTGACTATCAGGAGCGCGAAGATTCCAGTGACCGGAAAATCGGGATTAAGGGGCTTCCAGTTCGGACCTGGAGTGATCGGCGATTGCCATATCAGCGCGAGAGCGCCCATCAGAAGGACGCATGCGGAGACGATCGCGATGTGAACGGTTGCCTGTCGTCGCGCCGTAAGACGTGCTGCTATGAGATGCGAATATGCGTAGCCAGCGACCAGCAGCAACTGAAAAAACAGCATGCAGGTGATCCATACCGCCGGCGAGCCACCGAACCAGGGCAGGATATATCGCGCCAGTAGTGGTTCAACCTGGAACAATAGAAATGCGCCGATGAAGATCGTGATTGCATAGGTGAGCATCGACGGGCTTAGTTGTTTGCATGCCGCAAACCTCCGCGCCCATCACATTCGGAGCAATTATGCGGCCAGTTACCGGTGACCTCCGCCGCCATGGCCTCCGCCGCCGCCGTGTCCCCCACCTCCATGTCCGCCTCCGCCGTGCCCGCCCCCAAAATGTCCGCCATGACCACCGCCGCCACCACCAAAATGCGGTACCGGGGCGATTCCACCGATCCAGAATATTGGCGGTGGGAAAAACGCGCCGTTCAAGGCGTTCAGCGACGCAACCTGCTCGTCGTCCGATTGGGCGGCATATTGCGCAGTGTCACTTTCCTGCCGCTGCGCCATCTGGTAGCGGTCGTAGTCGTTCTGGTGGCCTTCGAAAACGCATACGCAAATGTCGGGATCGTAATACCAGTAAACCGCGCCAGATTGTGCCGAGTACTCGCGAAACTCGTGCGGCGGCAGGTCTTCCACCAGTCCGCCCTGGTCGTCAGTTACAACTTTGATCGTTGTGAATCCCGCGTCTGAGAGCATGTCCTCGGTCTTGCGAACGGTCTCAGGCTTCGAGGCTTCATAGCGACGGTACAAGGCGCAGCTCGAAACGATCAGCGCCAGCAGAACCGCAACAATGAACCGTTTGTGTGGCAAGCGGGGTCGATTTATACGCATCGCGCGCCAGACTGAATGAACAATCGCAGACAGCGCGCGCCATCTTCGCGCGCAGACGTGTTTATGATTTAACGATCATGCTAGCTAGAGCGGCCGGGGTGGCGAAATGGCATACGCAGAGGACTTAAAATCCTCTGGAGCGAAAGCTCCGTGCGGGTTCGAGTCCCGCCCCCGGCATTGAAAATAAAGGGCTTTCTGGCGAGTAGTCGCTGCAAGCGGGACTAGTCTGCACCGTTGACAGCCACGTTTGACAGCCACGAGTTCGCGGATTCTGTTGCTAGCACCACGTTCGCAATGTAGGGGTCGAGGGTTCAAAATCCCTTGTGCTCCACACCTCAGTCTCCAGGGTTTCGGGACACGGCGGAGAATCGATCGTTCGCATCCAGCAGCGGGAAGGGCTCGCCCGCAACGTCAGCAGCCAGGCTTGGATGATCGTCTGACAGTCTAACTTGCGCCTTAATACTTGTTCGGTGGCGACCCCATTCGCTGGCGGCCACTCGATTCGATCAGTTGAGAGATCTTCATTGTCATTCCGTGTTGCAATCGCCGATACACGCAGGGACGAGATCTCTGATCTTATCCGCACTGCTCGCATCAATGAAGTCGCCGGGCTTCGTCTGCGCCAAAGCCGAACCCGTTACGAAAAGCACAAGCCAGAAAATCGCGATGGTGATTGGCCGACGACATTTATCAACTTTCTCTGCCGACATGCTTCTCAGGTCACGACACGCAGAGACAGACTCCAACCTCTCGCGGCGCTGCGCTGTGAGATACACGTCGGCTCCGCGCTAGCGCTCGCCTCCTCCCCCACACGCACCTTGATCGGCCTGAACGGTATTCTGCTTCGCCGCCGCTTCTATTGGTGGCGTTCGCTGCGCTAGATACCGTGGTGTCTAGCAAGCCCCTAAACCGTTCCCCAAGGGAATGAACCAGCAGATAGAAGTTAAACAGTCGGTGTCCGAAGAGAAGTGAGTTCCAATACCGCTCCCCACGAACCCCTCCCCTCCGGCTTGGGGGTCTGGTGTTCGGCGCGAATAAACAATCTCGACCGTGAATTCAGCCAACAGTTCCTCGAGTTCGACTTCGCGGTTTTGAACCGCGGCACCCCGCCCTCACTTTGAAACGTCTTTTCCGTGCTTTTGCGTTAACATGGCATCGTTGCTTGATTGATTAGTCCGCCCGAAATCGCGAGGCGGGCGACGCTAATGGAGCGCAATATCCGGATTGTCCTGAGCGTCCGGAAGAGAGGTTCTCACGTATGAGCAACTTGACGACAACGGATCCTGATCTCGCAATCGGCCGCGGCAGGATTTTTGTGTCGCTCATCGCTCTCCTCTCAATTTTCATCGATCCCACTAATGGCGGTTTCCTTGGAATCGAGCCGTCTGCCCTTGGCATCCTGCTGATTCACCTCGGGTACAGCATTTTGATGTACATCGCCTTGCAAAAGACCTTAGACCACCACGACTTGGCGACCATCTCGGTTCCGCTAGACGTGTTATTTGCGACCGCTGTGGCGTTCATCACTGAAGGCCGACCCACCAGTCCGGCTTTCGTCTTTTTTGTTTTTGCGATCGTTGCGGCAGGATTCCGGTACGATCCGCGAACCTGTCTTGGGGTGACAGTGTTTAGCGTCATCACGTATTTGATGGCGATTTCTTTCGCTTCGCACTTTGTCTCGAACTTATATCTGATGAGAGGCGCCTATCTCGCGATCACGGGCTATGTAATCGGTTTCTTTGCCGACCAGCGGGAGAAGTTTGAGGCTCGCGTGCGCGATCTCGAAAGCGCGGCCGAGCGTCAGGCCATAGCTCGTGATCTACATGATGGCTACGTACAGGCGCTCGCCGCGATAAATCTGCGTCTGGGAGCTTGCGAACGATGGCTCGATCAAAATCAGCCATCCAAGGCGCGCACCGAAGTCATAGGAATACAAGTCGAGGTCACCCGGGAATACGACGAGGTGAGGAAGTACCTTCACTCTCTTGCGAATACGCAATACAACGCTTTGGACCTGGATGCTCGGAGCATCGAACAGACGAGATTCCAGGTGAATGCAAATTTCGCGACGACGTCAGTGCTGGTCGAGCACGCTCTGCAGATCGTACTTGAGGGAATGCGCAATGCTCAGCAGCACGGCAGACCGCACATCGTGACCGCCAGTGTTCAAGGGTTGAATGATACGATCAGGATTACGATCGACGACGATGGAATAGGATTTGCCGAGCCAGATCGTCCACCTTGGTCGATTGCCTCCAGGGTGGCCGAGGTCGGCGGCGAACTCAAGATGATTGCGGAGGGCCGACTCGGGAGCGCACCTGCAAATCGACTTGCCGGCGGCTTGATCATGCAGACACCTATTCGACTCATCATTGCCGACGACCACGCAGTCTTTCGAGAAGGTCTGAAGGCGCTGCTCGCAACCTACAATCGATTCGAAGTCGTGGCTGAAGTGGAGAGGTCTGGCGAGTTGGAGGCCATCGTGTCTAACACGCCCTGCGAGGTCGTGCTGCTCGATCTGCAGATGGACCAGTGGGTAATGAACGAAATCGAAGGGTTGTCGCGTCGCGCGATCGTCGTCGTGCTTACCGCGAGCGAGAGCCTGGAGGATTCCGCCGCTGCGCTGAGGCAGGGAGCTCGCGCCGTGGTGCAGAAACGCTTTGCTCTCGAGACGCTGATCGCCGCGATGCAGGCGGCAGTCGATGGATTCGTCTCATCGCCTCCGACCACCGACTGAATTTACGGACCGGTCCGGCACAAGCTCGCCATTAAACCCGCTCACAGAGCGCGAATCGTCAATCGTTCGATACGTCGCGGAGGGGTTGCGCAACGCAGAGGTAGCCAAGCTGCTGTCAATCACTGAGGGAACTGTGAAAGTTCAGCTCAACAAGATTTTTCACAAGATTGGGGTTCGCGATCGCGTTGAACTTGCGCATTATGCTTATCGCAACGGATTGATCAAGGTGAACATGCGACATTGAATGGGCACTGCATCTTGCTCTGTCGTGCTCAGACAGTGCGCAATATGCCGCCTATTCGAACATCAGTACCTTGCTCGTGTCGATCGCCATTCCCGGAATCAGACCCATTGTTGAGCCTCTGCATATAACTTTAGTTAGTCGGACGACCTAACGCAGGTTGTACGTCGACACGACCTTTTGCCACTTTTGTGATTTGCGTGGGTACTGGCATACGCGTTGCACTTCGCACTCTTCGACAAAACTTTTTCATTGCCAAGGTTGCACTCTTTTGGAGGAGGCCATCGAATGTCGTTGGTATCTCAACACGTCTGGAGCGCTTCGAGTCAGAATCCAGTTCGGAGAATTCCGGCAGAAATGCAATGGAGGGATTCACTCAATGGGTGCGAATAGTCAACAAGGATGGGCACTGCTGGTCTTCGTTGTCGGTTTCACATTTTTTGTTGGTGGCCTTTTCGCATTGGGGCCGATCTTCACACTAGTCGGACTCGTGTGCCTCATCGTTTCATTGGTTTGGTGCTACCGCATTAAACCGCTCGAGAACGACGTGCCGGAGCCGGTTGGCGTCCCGAACAAAGAGAGGCGAGCCAGTTAGTCGGTGCTCAGAACCGAAGTCAAATCGAAGGAGGACAAATGAAGATTCTTGGTCTTTTAGTTTGTGTGCTCGGATGGTTCATAGCCGTCCTGAGCGTGAAAGTGCCGGGCGTGTACGCGCAGCTATTGGTCGCGGCGGCAGGATTTGTCGTTGCCGTGTTCGGGTCTATCGGAATTCTCAACACGCGCGCACCTCAAAGACGCGAATTTGGAAAGCCTGAAAAGGAAACTTCGATGCTCATACGGATCAATCGCTCACGCTATCGGCTCATGAAGCTGGTGGTCTTGGTTCTGGCCTCTGCCTGGCTGTTGCCGACTACGGTGATACTGGCTCAGGCACCGGCCGCGTCGCCGTCCGCAGCCGCTTCGCCGGCCCCGCCGCCATCGGTACCGCTCACCACCGGCGACATCAGGGCTATCAAGGCACCCTCCCCCGACGATCTGGCGAAAGGTGACCCAGGCGGCACCCTCACCGGAACGATCAATGACATTCCGGTCAGCTGACACAAAAGCCGGGCTGAGCCTTGCCGACATCATCAACACCGTCGGCCAGAATCGAATCGCAGACAACTTCATATGGACCCTGGTCACCGGCTACCTGGTCATGTTCATGCAGGCCGGGTTCGCGGCAGTTGAGACAGGGCTATGCCGAGCGAAGAACGCCAACCACACCTTCATGATGAACTTCATGGTGTACGGGTGGGGGCTCTTCGCATACTGGGTAATGGGATTCGCGCTTCAGCAGGGCGGATGCGCACCCAACACGAATCTCGGCGGGCTAAGTCCCCTCAACTCCGAATTTACGTTCAATTTCCTCGGCGGCAAGGCTTGGGGTCTGTTCGGTGAGCGCGGATTTTTCCTGAGCGGCCCAGCCTACGATGTCGGCGTGATGGTGATGTTCCTGTTCCAGATGGTCTTCATGGACACCGCCGCGACAATCGTCACAGGCGCCGCAGCCGAGCGCTGGAAGTTCCTCGCCTTCTCGATCTCGACCTTCTTCCTCGCTGCGATCGTTTACCCGCTCTACGGCAACTGGGCATGGGGCGGTGGATGGACATCTCAGCTCGGCGTCAACTACGGGCTCGGCCATGGCTATTGCGACTTCGCCGGCTCCGGAGTGGTTCACGCGGTCGGAGGAATGACCGCCTTGGCGGTGTCGATGATCATCGGACCTCGCATCGGAAAATACACCAGGACCGGCAAGGCCAACCCGATGCCCGGTCACGACATGACGATGGTCCTAATCGGATGTTTCATCCTCGCCTTCGGCTGGTTCGGGTTTAATCCGGGCAGCACTCTGGGCGCGTCGGGCAACGGCAATCTTCGCATCGGCTCGATCGCGGTCAACACCATGCTGGCTGGATGCACCGGTTCGATCGCTTCGCTGCTCTACATGTGGATCCGCTTTGGCAAGCCCGACGCATCGATGGCGGGCAACGGTCTGCTGGCGGGGCTGGTGGCGATTACTGCACCCAGCGGGTTCGTCAACACCGTTGGCGCCGCAATCATCGGATTTGCGGCGGGAATGATCGTCTGTCTGAGCGTCGAATTCATCGAACGCGTTCTTAAGGTTGATGACCCGGTCGGTGCGATCTCGGTTCATGGGACCTGCGGTCTATGGGGTGTCATCTCGGTTGGCCTCTTCGCAGACGGCACGAGTAACTATGGCGGGAGCTGGAACGGCGTGAACGGTAATGTCACCGGGCTGTTCTATGGCGATCCCAGCCAACTTGTAGCTCAGCTCATCGGGTGCGCAACCCTGGTCGGCATCATCTTCACCCTGTCTTATCTGTTCAACTGGTTTGTCGACGTCGTTGTAGGCCAGCGCGTGAGCGCGGCGACCGAGCTGCAAGGCCTCGACATTCCCGAAATGGGAGCGCTCGGATATCCGGAGTTCCAACTTGTGAGCGCTTCGCTTGAAGTGCCGGCAGCAGACTGACGCAAGGAGCCAGGAAAAATGACAGGACAAATTATTTTCACAATCGTAATGTTGGCGGTTTTCGTCGGTTGGCAGTTCATCAAGCCCGGCCACAGCATCTTCGACAAGTAGACGATCAGGTGGAAACGGCTCTACAATCAGAAGTGGAGAGTTCAGTCTGGTTCGATGGACGGTAAACGCCCCACGCCAATCGTACGAGATGCCCACTCGCTCCTGGCGCGCGGGATCGATGCATTGGAGCGTAACCACATCGATCAGGCTGTCGGTCTCCTGAGCCAAACGGTGCAGATCGATACCGAGTCGTTCCTTGGGCATTTGGCACTCGGCATCGCGCTGACCAAGGCGCTTGACATACCAGCAGCCGAGCGGGCACTGGAGACCGCCATCAGGCTCGAGCCGCGAAACTTTTACGCTCATTTGCGGATGGCCGAATTGTATCAGCGCGTCGGAGTCCCAAAGAGGGCGAAGGAAGAGTTGCAGACGGCGCTGGACTTAGCGGGAACCTCCAACGAGAAGAAAATCGCACGCGATATGCTCGCCGCCGAGGAGCATCGCGAGCCTCGTCGAGCGTGGCGGCCTGACTTCTCCGGTTTGTTGGGCAGAAAAAGGCGAGAATAGTGGCCATCAATAAAATCACCGTCTTGAGCCGGCAGCGGTACTTCGCCTTGACCGCGATGGCGGCAATAGCTGCCGCGGCCGGGGCGATCATGTTTGGGGCGCCGCTGATACCTGCGTCAATAGGCGTTGTGGTTGCGGTAGGTTGGTTGATTTGGCGCGCGCCCGCAGCTTAGGTGTCGACACTCCTAGCATCTATAGGAAAACCAGATGAAGAAAATCGAAGCTATCATCAAGCCGTTCACCCTGGACTCTGTAAAACAGGAGCTTCAGAGTCTCGGTATCACCGGCATGACGGTTTACGAGGTGAAGGGATTCGGTCGTCAGAAGGGTCATACCGAACTGTATCGTGGCTCGGAATACGTGGTCGACTTTCTGCCCAAGTTGAAAATTGAGCTGGTGGTCAAGGATGACCAGTACGAAGCCGTGATCGACGCAATCAAGCTCAAGGCGCACACCGGAAAAATCGGCGACGGCAAGATTTTCGTCACCGACCTCAAGGACGTCATTCGGATTCGCACCAACGAACACGGCGATAGCGCGATCTGAGCGGGCCAGGCCCAGTTTCTCGAGCGGTCTGCTGATGGTCTATGGGTTAGGAGCAATTCTACTCGTCGTCTTGCTCGGTCCGGTGATGTTCGAGCCGATCGGACAGAACATAGAAGTTTTCTTCCTGGTCGTCGGCGCCTTTGCATCTGCCATTAGCGGGCAGTGGGGGCGCGAGTTGTTCCGCGCGGCAGTGACCGAACCGATAGCCTTGACCGTTGCGGTCCTGGTCTTTGGCGTGGTGGTGCGGCTGGTGCGGCCATGGCTCGACAGCGGAGTCGAGCGCCTCGTTAAGATCGTCGAGCCGCGTTGGATCTATTTTGGTTTGATCATCGCTCTGGGACTGCTCTCGAGTGTGATTACGGCGGTGATAGCGGCCTTGGTTTTGGTCGAGGCTATCGCGTTGCTGAAGCTGGACCGCCGAAGCGAGATAGCAGCCGTGGTGCTGGCCTGTTTTGCAATCGGGCTGGGTGCGGCGCTCACACCGGTGGGTGAACCGCTCGGCACGATAGCGATCGCAGCTCTCAAGGCCGACTTCTGGTACCTCGCACGATTACTGGGACCATTGGTCGTTATCGGAATAGCAATCGTCGGTGTTCTCAGTCTGTTCCTGCCGGCAAAGTACGGGCATTCGCTGAAGGCAGACGCTCACACGGAAAACTGGTCCGAGATTTTTATCCGCGCCGGGAAGGTCTACCTGTTCGTGGCGGGGCTGGTTGGCCTTTCCTGGGGATTGCGCCCACTGGTTGACATCTACATCCGGCATTTGCCGCAGGGCGTGTTGTTCTGGCTGAACTCGATTTCAGCGGTCGTCGATAACGCCACGCTTACCGCGGCGGAGATTGGCCCTTCGCTGTCTGTTGCACAGCAACGCGGCGTGCTGATGGGGCTGCTGATCAGCGGCGGCATGCTCATTCCTGGCAACATCCCGAATATCGTTGCCGCCCAACGTTTGGGAATTTCGAGTCGCGAATGGGCTCGTGTCGGCTTGGTCGCCGGATTTCCACTGATGGCGCTCTGCTTCGGCGCTCTCTACTTGATGGCATGAGCCACGGGGAACACTTTCACGAGCTCAGAACATCCAGGCGGAGGATTTATCCGCAGGGCCTCGTGGGCCTCTGATGAAAGCGACGAGGGGGAGGCTGCGATTGAAACCCTGATGCCGTCCCGGACCCACCCAACCACGACGCATACGAACCAAGAGGAGCTTCTGCTTGAGAGTCGTTGCCTCTTGATGGCCGAGTTTATCGAGGCCGCTCACCGAGCCGCCTTGGCCAATGCTACCATTCTACTTGACCGGCGACAGCGGTACCGGCAAGAGCGCCTTTGCGCACCAAATGCATAGATGGAGTCGGCGAAGCGAGGCACCGTTTCTAAGCGTCGATTGCGCAGCGATATCCGAGCACCTTCACGAGAGCGACCCCTTCGAGGATCTAAGGAACACGCTGGCGGCTTTGCATGCCGATCGCGAGGACCGAAGCGGCGTTTCGGACTCCGCTACCCTGCTTTTGGACAATCTTGCGGACCTCCCGCCTGCCGCTCAGGCCAGGCTTCTGCAGTTCGTCGAAGAGCGGCAATCTCTTCCCGATTTGCCCACTTCAGGTTTGCACGTTCGAATCATCGCGGCGTCCGGTCGCGATCTTGGCGAGGAGGTAGCGGCTAGACGTTTCCGCAGCGATCTCTTTTACCGGATCAACGTCATAGCGTTGAGAGTTCCTACCCTGGTGGAACGCCGTCTGGGATATTCGTCTCCTGGCCGCGCATCTGCTGGCGCAAATTGCGCTTCGCAATATTCGCCACCGATTGCATCTCTCGCCTGGAGCTATCGCGGTGATGGCGAACTATCACTGGCCCGGCAATGTCCGCGAGTTACGAAACGCGATCGAACGCGCCGCCGTGCTATGCACAGGCGATCTCATCACCGAAGAGCACCTGCCCGAAGCGGTTCGATATGCCCAACAACCTCGCACCATTGTTGAAGGCAGGTCGCTCACCAGTCTCGAAGAGGTCGAGCGCAGCCATATCATGCATGTTCTGAAAGCAAGCTCGACCATGGAAGAGGCCGCGGCTGCACTCGGCATCAACATCTCGACGCTGTGGCGAAAGCGAAAGCTTTACAAAATCGAGTAAGGCCAGGGAATCCGCGGCGCAGAAACGACCTCGGGAACGCGAGAAGGGATCGATTACAATAGTCAGATCGTAAGTAGCCTCAACACAGGGCATGGTGCGCGACGCAAGAGCTGATCAGCAGTGCCGCCGATCAATCGATCGAGGAGGGGCGCTCGTCCGCGCATAGATATGACTAATAGGTCAACCTTGAGCTTGCTCACCAGCTCGCCGATCACTTCGTGAACGACACCAAAGTAGAGTTCGGAACGGCATTTCGGGTAGAGCGGTGTTGCTTCCTTTTCGAAACGCTTAAGCTCGGAAGATGCCCTCTCGCCATATTGCTCGAGTAGGCTGGTGGTATCAGACCACTGCGCGGTCCCTCGAGGTAAAGGCTCTACGACGTGAACGATCACAATCTCGGATTCGTAATCGCGCCCTAATTCTATCGCGTACTTTAGCGCGGCTAGCGAATGTTCAGAAAAGTCGACGGGTACCAGAATTCGCTCCATTTTCATTGTTTTTTCTCCGAGGAGGTTAGAACTCCCGGCCCTTTGAGGGCAAAATGGCGTCCCTTCTCAAAACCTGATCGCGCGAACTAAGAAGCGAAGGGTCGCCGGGAGTGCTCGCGGGGTGGCTGATGAGTTCGAGGTGTAAGCCCTATCATGAACCGACGTAATGAAATCTGAAAGCAACTCTCCACTAGCGCGCGACCACTAGGCCCATCGCATCGCGCCGTCAGACCGGAAGGCCGTCGATGAGGACCCAAGAGCGTTGATAACTAGGCGGTCAAGCGATAGCAAGGTGAGCCCTTTGGGGGGTCTCTTGTGAAAATGCCCGGTCCGCATCCGTGGCGAGACTCGCGAACTGACCGGAGCATGACGAGAGAACCGCGAAAAGCGACTCTCCCTCAAAGCGCCTGCCTGCGGCCCCCGACGAAGCGCCACTGACATAGATGGCAACCGCACGACCACCGGAGCCTGCATACCGGCCAAACAGGCCTTTAAGACCAGTCGGATTTTCTTCAAAACCGACACATAAAGTTGCACACTTTCACATGTTGGAATATGGAAAACGAATCAATTCGCATGGTTACGGTTAAACTTAAGGGACTTAAAATCCTCTGGAGCGCAAGCTCCGTGCGGGTTCGAGTCCCGCCCCCTGCACCATTATTTTGGCGTGGTGGTGAGCTTTATCTGGTGAACGCGGACGATTGACCGCCGTCGACGATTAGCATCGCCGTACTTGGAAAATGCAGAGCAGATTGCCTTCACTGTTACCATCAGGCTAAGAAGATAGTGGTCATGCGGCTTCTCGCCATAATCCTTGCAATCCTGCTTCTCCCGTTCAGCATGAGCGTTCCGTCTGCGATGGCGGGTCCCACAGCGGCGTGCTGCGGCCCCAATTGTTCGAGCAACGCTCCAGTGAATCGCCTGAGCTGCTGCCAGGCGCCGGCCGTTCCAGATAGAGCGACCAATCAAACGCGTTCCGCGCCGCATTTCGCGTCGATTGGGAGTGTGCCTGCGTCCGCGGTTATCACCACGATTTCGATCTCGCGAAATACCGTCATCGCTAGTGGGTACTCGCCACCCGACCGTCTCCTTTCGTTAGCACTTCTCTGTTCCCGTCAGATCTGAACCTTCCCTGAGCGCGTGAGCTGAATGGCGGATGTGTTCCATTCGCCACCAACGCTCGTGTGCTGACTGCTCGCGACAATCCAAGGAACATCTGCCGATCCGATCGGCAGATAAAGCGCAGGTTTTAGACTTGCGAAGGACGTAGCCACCCCGCGATCGATCGCGGCTGGAAGGTTGGAATTTGTGAAACCGTGCCAAAGCATTCGCCGCACAACGGCGCGAAATTTAATAGCGACCACATTTGCCATCGCAATTCTGACCGCGATTCCGTCGGCGGGACGCACGCTGGATGTCGCTTCGGCGATTAAAACGCCCGCCGGTGCCGATCGGCTGCGAGCTCTAGTCGATGAGGCTCTCGCTCGCAGCCCGGTAGTACTCGCGGCGCGCAGCCATTGGCAGGCTCAAACGAAAGTGCCGATCCAGGCTGCGACGCTGCCCGATCCGGAGGTCTCGCTCCAGCACTTCACGGTTGGAAGTCCGCAGCCATTTTCGGGCTATGAGAGCAGCGACTTCTATTACACCGGCTTCGGCGTCTCGCAGGACATTCCGGGTCCCGGCAAGCTCCGCTTGCAGAAGTCCGAAGCCGAAAAAGACGCTGAGTACGCCAAGCATCGTTATGAAGCTGCCGGGCGTGCAGTCGAGGAAAAGGTCAAGGAGCTGTACTACGAGCTGTTTTATCACGCGAAGACGCTGGCGATCCTCGATAGCAATCAGGAGGAGCTCAGACAGATCCAGCAGATCGCCGAGACCCGCTATCGCCTCGGACAAGGCCTGCAGCAGGACCTAATCAAGGCGCAGCTGCAGACCACCGAGCTCCTGAAGGAGCACGCGATGCATCATCAGGAGGAGGACCAGGAACAGCTCGAACTCAAGCAGCTCCTAGGCCGCGATCCCGACTCACGCAATATCGACATCGGCGACGTCGAAATGACGCAGCTCCAACTCGACTCATCGGAGCTCGCCCAGTTGGCCGACAGCGGTTCTCCCGACCTCGCCGCGGACCGTGCGATGGAAGCGCGTAGCGCGGAAGCCTTGAAGCTTGCCCATCAAGGCTACTGGCCGGACTTCACCGTCGGATATTCGTACGAAAAGACGGGACCCGGATTCAACGACTACTACATGTTGAGTCTGGGCGCGAAAGTTCCGCTCTATTTCTGGCGCAAGCAGACGCCCGCCATCGAGCAGGCCGCGCTCGAAGCCGAAGCGGCGCGCGCGCAGGTCCGCGCAACTCAGTTGCAGGTTTCCTCAGATGGAGAGGGCAGCCTGATCGCGATGCGCACCGCGGAACGGATCCTATCCGTCTATCGCGACGGCCTGATCCCGCAGGCCGAAACGTCGCAAGCCTCGGCGATGGCTGCGTATCGAGTCGGCAAAGTCGATTTCCAGACTCTGCTCTCGTCGGTGCTCGATTTGCAGAACCTCCGACAGGAATACTACCGCAGCCTCGCCGACCACGAGATTGCTGTCGCCAAACTCCAGCAAGTAATCGGTGACCGACGATGAATTACAACTCATCACAACGCCGAGTTATCGGCGCGCTGGCGTTCCTTCTGTGCTTCGCAACGCCAATCGCATACGGAGCGGATTCCCAGCTCGCGCCCATTCGCATCACGCCAGAGCGCCGCCAGTTGATCGGACTCAAGTTCGCGACCGTAGCGCGAAAGGACGTGAGCGACCGCCTCGAGGCCACCGGCAACATCGAGGCCGACGAACGATTGCAAGGCTACGTGCAGACGCGTTTCGCCGGATGGATAGAAAAAGTGTTCGCGAACTCGACCTATCAGTACGTCCGCCGCGGCCAGCCGTTGTTTACGATCTATAGCCCGGACCTAATGAGCACCGAGAGCGAGTTTCTGCTCGCGATCGAGGCGCGCAAGCGCGTGAAGGATAGTACCGTCGGCGAAGTAACCACCGACGCGACGTCGCTGGTCGATTCGGCTGCCGAACGTCTCAAGTTATGGGGAGTATCGCCGCGTGAGATCGCGCGCCTGGAACGCGAGCGCACCGTGCGCCGCGCCATCGAGATCGATTCTCCCATGAGCGGATACATCGTCGAGCGCAACGCGCTGCCCAATATGTACGTGCAACCGGACACGCGCCTATTCACGATCACCGATCTGTCGAAGGTCTGGATTTATGCGGCGGTGTTTCAAAACGAGATCGGCAAGGTTCGTCCAGGCAATCCTGCGACCGTCACGGTTGACGCCTATCCGGGCACGAACTTTGACGGGCGCGTCGATTTCATTCAGCCGCAGATCGATCCCATGACTCGCACCGCGAAAGTTCGATGCGAGTTCAGCAACCCTAAAGGCCAGCTTCTTCCCGGGATGTTCGCACACGTCGCGCTCGACCTACCAATGGGGGAGCAAACCGTTATTCCTGATACCGCTGTTCTGCGCACCGGTACGCACAATGTCGCGTTCATCGATCGCGGTGACGGTTATCTGACTCCCGCCGAGATCGAGTTGGGTGCGCACGTCGGCGACGAATTCATCGTGCTGAAGGGACTCACGCCGGGGCAGCAAATCGTGAGCTCCGCCAATTTCCTGATCGATTCGGAAAGCCAGCTACAAGCGGCCGCCGGAGCGTTTGTACCTCCTCCGCCGGGTGTCGGTGCGAACGCTACTGGACCAGCCACCGAGGCGATCCCCCAGGCAAGCATCGAGTTCGCGAGCGACCCGAATCCTATGGTGCGAGGTCACAACAAAGCGATCGTGACGGTGCGCGATTCCAAAGGCGCGCCGATCTCAGGCGCACAAGCGACGGTGTCCTTTTACATGGCCGCGATGCCCGCGATGGGAATGGCCGCGATGCGCGCGCAAGGCACCGCGGATGATCAAGGAAACGGTACTTACGCCGCGAATATCGACTTGCCCAGCGGTGGCACCTGGAGCCTGACGATCACTGTGTCAAAGGAAGGGCATCCTATCGCGACGAAGCAGATGGACGTGTCGGCCAGCGGCTCAATGGCGATGTGAGGTAAGTAGCATGATCGAGCGAACTATCGACTGGTGCAATGCGAACCGCTTCATCCTGTTCTTCGGCGTGCTGGCGCTTTTACTCGCCGGTGTCTGGTCGCTCGATCGGATCCCACTCGACGCGCTGCCGGACATCTCGGACGTCCAGGTGATTATCCACACCGAATGGATGGGCCAGCCGCCGAATCTCATCGAGGATCAGGTGACCTATCCTATCGTAACCGCGATGCTCGCTGCGCCGCATGTGAAGGCGGTTCGCGCGCAGACGATGCCTAACGATTCGTATGTGTTCGTCGTCTTCGAAGACGGCACTGATATCTATTGGGCGCGCAGCCGCGTGCTGGAATACCTGCAGCAGATCACTGGCAAGCTCCCAACTGGCGTAAATCCTGCCATAGGTCCCGATGCAACCGGTGCGGGCTGGGTGTACGAGTATGCCCTCGTCGACAATAGTCGTACTCACAGTCTCGCCGACCTTCGCAGCTTGCAGGATTGGAACGTCCGCTATGCGCTCGAAACCGTGCCGGGGGTTTCCGAGGTTGCTACTATCGGCGGTTTCGTCAAGCAGTACCAGGTCAAGCTCGATCCTAATCGGCTGCTCGCGCTCAAAGTCCCGCTGGAAACTGTGATCGACAAAATCCGCGACAGCAACGGCGAAGTCGGCGGGCGCGTGCTCGAGATGTCGGGCGCGGATTACATGATTCGCGGCCTTGGCTACGTTCATTCGGTAGCAGACCTCGAACAAATTTCGGTCGCGACCAACAACGGCATACCGGTGCTGATAAGAGACTTAGGCGTCGTTAGTCTGGGACCGGACTTGCGCGAGGGCGCCGCGGAGTGGAATGGCGAGGGCGAGACGGTCGGCGGCATCGTCGTGATGCGTTACGGGCAGAATGCCCTCACTGTCATCGACGGGGTCAAGCAGAAACTCGCGCAGATTCAAAAGACTCTGCCACACGGAGTCGAAATCGTCGCCGGTTACGACCGTTCGGGACTCATCCAAGCATCCATCAACACTTTGAAACGCGATCTCCTCGAAGAGGCCGTGATCGTCAGCCTCGTGATCATTATTTTCCTCTTCCACTTGCGCTCGGCAATGATTCCGATCCTTGCGCTGCCGATCGCGGTCATCGCGACCTTCATCCCGATGTACTATCTGCAGATCAGCTCTAACATCATGTCGCTAGGCGGCTTGGCGCTCGCGATAGGAGTGCTGGTCGACGCTTCGATCGTGATGGTCGAGAACGGCTACCGGCACCTATCGGAGGCGCAGCACCAAGCGTCCCTAAAGGGAGAATCGGTTTCCGCGTCCGAACGGCAGCAAATCCTGCTGTCGGCCGCGAAACAGGTCGGCCGGCCGATCTTCTTCTCGCTGATTATTATCGTCGTCTCGTTCCTGCCGGTGTTCCTGCTCGAATCGCAGGAGGGACGAATGTTCCGGCCGCTGGCGTACACCAAGTCCTTCGCGATTGGTTTCTCTTCAGTTCTCGCGATTACCGTGGTCCCGGTGCTTATGGTCCTTTTCATCCGCGGTAAGCGCCTGCGTCCCGAGGAAGACAACCCCATCTCGCGCTTCTTCCAGGCCATCTATCTGCCAGTCATCCGATGGTGCCTGCGTCACCGCGCCCTGACGATCATCGCCAACGTGATATTCGTGCTGCTTACAATTCCGCTGTTATTCAAGATCGGCAGCCAGTTCATGCCGCCGCTCTACGAAGGATCGAGTCTCTACATGCCGACAGCCCTTCCCGGAATTTCCATCTCGTCCGCGGTAGACCTGATGCAGAAGCAAGATCAAATCATCCGCACCTTTCCCGAAGTCGAAAGCGTCTTCGGTTCTGTAGGACGTTCAGATAGCGCGACCGACAATGCGCCGCTGGACATGTACGACACGACGATCATGCTCAAGCCTCGCGACCAATGGCGAAAGGGTATGACTTACGATTCCCTGATCGCCGAAATGGACGACAGGCTCCATTTTCCCGGTCTGTCCAACTCGTGGACAATGCCGGTCGAGAACCGGCTCGACATGGAGCTGACCGGGATCAAGACACCGGTAGGACTGAAAATTCAGGGTCCCGACGTCAACCGTATCCAGCAAATTGGTTCTCAGATTGAAGAGATCCTGGGTTCCGTTCCCGACACGCGTGGAATATTTGCCGAACGAGTCTCTCAAGGCTTCTACATCAACGTGGATGTCGACCGCGCTGTCGCCGCGAGGTACGGGCTGACAGTCGGAGACGTTCAGCGCGCCGTCAGCTCCGGCATGGGCGGCGAGAATATCGCGACCACCGTCGAGGGGCGCGAGCGCTACTCTATCAACGTTCGCTATCTCGCGGACTATCGCGGCGACCTGAACGCGCTTCGTCGAATATTGATCATGACGCCAACCGGCGCGCAGATTCCGCTCGGCGAAGTCGCGCATATCGACTTGAGCCCAGGCCCATCGATGATCCGCGACGAAGACGGTCAACTTACCGGCTACGTCTACGTTGACCTGGCGACCTCGGATTACGGCAGCTACGTTGACAACGCGCAGCGCGTGCTCGATCGGCAGCTCCGTTTGCCCGCGGGCTACACTCTGAAGTGGTCAGGAGAGTATGAATTCCAGTTGCGCGCACGGAAGCGTCTGACGGTCATCCTGCCGATCGTCTTCGGTCTGATCTTTGTCCTGCTCTACATGCTCTTCCAGTCGGTGACCGAATCGATCGTGCTGATCCTTCCGACCGTGTACGCGATGACGGGCGGCTTGCTGCTTCAATACATGATGGGTTTCAACTTCAGCGTCGCCGTGTGGGTCGGATATATCGCGTTGTTTGGAATCGCGGTCGAGACCGGTGTCGTCATGGTGATCTATCTTCACGAGGCCCTGAATCGTCACATCGCCGCCGGCCAGCTCACGCACGAAGGCGTCGAAGCGGCGGTGATCGAAGGCGCAGTGCAGCGCCTTCGACCGAAACTAATGACTGTTGCGGTCGTAATGCTCAGCCTCGCGCCTATTCTATGGGAGAGCGGAATAGGTTCGGACGTGATGAAACCAATCGCGGCGCCGATCGTCGGCGGAATGATCACCTCGACGATACACGTCCTCATACTAGTACCGGTGTTCTTCGCGATCATGAAAGAACGGGCGCTGAAGAAAGGAAACCTTTTCTAGCTCAGGTATCGAAATGCGGATGCGACGAAAATCCTTCAGAACGACAGAGGTGAAGATGCCCGATACTGTTGGGCTTTCTCCAACACTTACACAGAAACTTACACATTTTCACTTTTGATGGAAAGAAAGCCAATTAAGCAAAGAACTTTTCAGCAATAATTAAACAACTTTAAATCCTCTGGAGCGAAAGCTCCGTGCGGGTTCGAGTCCCGCCCCCGGCATTGTTGACTTTACGAATCGTTTCGTGCGGTGTGGTGTCGGTGTTCCGGTGTTAGAGCCTGAGGCTCGCGGCAGTCTCGGAGGCCCGCGCCAGTGCTTGCGTGTCGATATACTCCCGGACGTTCGTCAATTTGCCATTTCGAACGGTAATGGCGAAGACCCAATGGTCCTCGAACGTCCTATTCGTGGCTTTGATTCTCCCCGTAGCGAAGCCGACGACCAGAACCCGGTCTCCCTGCGCTATGAACTCGGGGGGCTCTGGGTATGAAGTTTCCACCGTCTCGTTAGCCTTCTGAAGCACATCCGCCAATCCCGCGTGCCCGCGGTGCGTGCCGGCCAGCGGCCAGTCCTCGCCCGGAATGATCCACTCAATATCTTCGGCAGACAACGCCAGCAAACCTTGCTTATCGCGGCGGCCGAGTGCCGCAATAAAATTCTTCACGATCTGGACATTCTTTTCGATGCTCATCGAAATCTCTCCTTTTCCCTTACATCAAGTGTGTCCGATCTAATCGGACGTTTCGGAACCATTCTTCTCGGGCCAAATCACCGGTCGACGATCGATTACTGCTGCTTCTTGAACAGGTCCTGGAAGATGAGCCGACCCCAGGTTTTTCCGCGTGCGTGCACCAGCGCGCCACCCTCGTTGAGCTTTCCCAGCTTGACGGGTGCGAACCCGAGTTGTTTGGCCAAATCCGCCACGGGAGCGATCGCGTCCTCGTCATCGCTCGACAGAAAGACGACCCGGTGGCCGCCCTCGACGATCGGATCGGTAGCCAGTGTGGCCGCAACCAGGTGATTAAAACCCTTCACCAACTTGGCGCCGGTGAACGACTTCGCAACGAATGCGGAGGACGGGAGACCGTCCAGCTCCTCAGGTGGGACTGGAAACGAGTTCATCGCGTCGATGACCGTCTTGCCTTTCCAACTCGGCAGGGCCTTCGCAATCTCGCGATGTTCCCCGAACGGAACCGCCAAGATGATTGTGTCAGCCTCGAGTGCATCCCGCAGCGACTTGGCGACGACCGTGGATCCAATCGCCCGAGCCTGCGGTGCCAACGCCTCGGGGGGCCGGCGGCTCGCGACGGTCACGTCGATGTTTTTACGGGCGAAGGCGTGGGCGAGGGCCTGACCTATCTTTCCGAATCCTACAATTGCATAGCTCATAATACTTCTCCGATCCCTGTTGATATTGATTCCCCCACCTTACTCAGATGGCCGACAAGCCGCCGTCGACGGACAACTCCACCCCGTTCACGAAGCTCGAATCGCCTGAAGCAAGAAACAGCGCGACGGTCGCGATTTCCTCAGGTTGACCCATCTTCCCGCGCGGGATCAGGGACTCGAACATCTCCTTCGCCTCCTTGGTGAGAACTTCTTCCTGCATCGGTGTGGCAATCGGCCCCGGACTCAGCACGTTCACCCGGATCTTCCTGCCCTTCAGTTCGTTGAGCCAGGTGCGTGCGAATGAGCGCAATGCCGCCTTGCTCGCCGCATACACGCCGAAACCAGGAAAACCCTTCACCGAACCAACTGATCCGGTCATGATGATCGATCCACCATCGTTGAAAAGCGGCAACGCCTTCTGGACCGTAAACAGCGTTCCGCGCGCATTCAGGCCGAAGGCCGCATCGAAGTGCTGCTCGGTAATCTCGCCGAGTGGTACGGCCTCGCCCGTGCCAGCGCTCGCGAACAGGACGTCGATCTTGCCCTTTTCTCGCTTAACCGTATCGAACAGGCGGTCGAGGTCGTCGAGATTTGCCGCGTCGCCGCGCACGCCGGTCACGTTCCGACCAATCAACTTGACGGCCTCATCGAGCGCCTCCTGCTTCCGGCCCGTGATGAAAACGTAGGCGCCTTCTTCGACGAAGAGCTTTGCGGTGGCGAGGGCCATGCCGGAAGTCGCGCCGGTAATCACAGCGACTTTATTCTTCAGTTTTTCCATGTGACTGATCTCCTAACAGTTGGGTGATGAAATCAGCGTGCGGGATGAAATCACAAGCGCTCGCATCGCCGGCTGTCCTGGGCAAGTGCGGCCCTGACGGTCGCTGCTCCCAGCTCAGATGCGCCGTTTTCGCCGAAAATGCTGGTGTTCATCTTTAGTAGTGTTTCCATGAACAAAAATGTAATATTCATTTAGTGGATAGAAAAGTTCAAAAATAAGCCCAAATCCATCGAGGCACCCGATAATGACGCCGAACCCTTCGATCTCTCTTGAACAATGGCGCGCACTCGTGGCTGTCGTCGACGAAGGCGGCTATGCCTCCGCGGCCGAGTCGATACATAAGAGCCAATCGTCGGTGACGTACGCGGTGCAGCAGATCGAGAAGTTGTTGGGCGTGAAGGTGTTTCAACTCAAGGGGCGCAAGGCGATGCTCACGCCCGCGGGCCAGATGCTCTACTTCCGCGCGCGGGTTCTGCTCGATGAGGCCGCGAGCCTGGAAGGAGCCGCGCATCGTAATTCCGTCGGATGGGAGGCGGAGATCACCATCGCTGTCGAGATCGTTTTCCCGACATGGCTATTGCTCAAATGTCTCGACCGCTTCGGAAGCGAGTCTCCGCATACTCGTATCGAGGTTATCGAGACCATGATCGGCGGAGCGCCTGAGGCGTTGCTGGAGCGCAGGGCGGACCTTGCGCTCACGCCGAGCGTGCCGCCGGGATTCACGGGAGAGTCTCTGATGCGGCTCGCCTTTGTCCCGGTCGCGAGTCCGAACCATCCGCTGTTCAAACTCGGACGGCTTGCCACGATGAACGATCTCCGCAAGCATCGCCAACTCGTAGTGCGCGATACCAGCATCAAGCGCGACAAACGGGGCACCTTTCTCGAGGCGGAGCAACGCTGGACTTTCGGGGACATGGCGACCTCGATCCAGGCGGCGCGAATGGGCTTCGGTTTCGCCCGGTATCCCGAAGAGAAGATCCGCGAGGAGGTTGCCGCCGGCGAGTTGAAGGTGTTGCCGCTACAAGGAGGCGGCGACATGTATGGTGAAATCTACCTCGTGCTGGCCGACCCTGAGGGCGCAGGACCCGGGATTAGACGTCTGGCGGAAATTTTACGCGAGGACGTGCGCAGCGAATCCGACAAACCTCGCCCAGGCGCGCGAAAGATGAAGGCCTCTTCACCGATGGGCCAAGCGTCTCATGCGTAGTTAGACCGATCTTTGACGCACTGGCCCGCTTGGCCCGACGCACCTCGATTTGCTGAATTGCTCGGCTTACATACGCGAGTGGATCGTCAAAGAACGAGAAACATATTCAAACGACTTAAAATTCTCTGGAGCGAAAGCTCCGTGCGGGTTCGACCCCGCCCCCGGCATATCAACTTTGTCTCATTAGAATTGCGCGGCGAGAATCGCACGACGCGGCGTTTACGCCCCTGTAGACGTTCCAGCGACCCCTTCGATAGACTTCCGACACACGCGCTTAGGGCGCGACAGCACTCTCACCGGCCGAACGGGGGCATCTACGGACGGGGGCGAAAACACACATTCCGCACCGACACGGCCGTTGTTCGTAGGCCGCGAGCGCGAACTGTCGGAGTTGCGGAGTGGAATCGCGGAAGCAACTTCCGGACGGGGACGGCTGGGCGGAGTGTTCCTTATCTCCGGCGAACCGGGCATTGGCAAAACTCGTCTCGCCGATGAAATCGCAGGCGAAGCCGCAGCGGGCGGGATGCGAGTGGTGTGGGGCCGATGTTGGGAAGGCGGCGGCGCGCCGGCCTATTTGCCCTGGGTTGACGTCCTGCGCACGCTCATCATCCACGAGCCTCGCGAGAGGGAGCGGCGTTCGGCCTTGGCGCCTGAGATAGCGCAACTGATTCCCGAATTGTCGCCAGAAACGGTCTCGCCTCGGGTTGCGTCCGATCCGGCAGCAGGCGCGCTTTCGGCTGTTCGACGCGATCGCAACCCTGCTCAAGCAGGTCGCGAGTTCCGCACCGCTGCTGATAGTCCTTGACGATCTGCACGAGGCCGATCACGGGTCGCTCGAAGTGCTCAAGTTCGTTGCGCGCGGACTCACAGGTTCTCGCATCGTCATAGTCGGGACGCATCGCGACGCAGAGGTGCGCCGTTCGCCTTATCTTTCGGAGTCAATCGGCGAGATCCTGCGCTACGGTCGTGCGATACAGCTTGCCGGTCTAGACCAGAATGAAGTGACACAGATGGTCGAGGACCGCGCGCAGCGCTTGCCGAGCGCGGCATTCGCGTCGGAGCTACATCGCGTCACCGCGGGCAATCCGCTCTTCGTTGATGGAGTAGTCCGGGTGCTGCTTGCGGAACGAAACCTCGGGACCTCGGATCGCATCGACCTGCGCGGGTTCAAGCTGCCGGAAGACGTACGCGGCGCGATCCGTAAACGTCTCGGGTTGTTATCGACGCATGCGCAGTCGGTACTGGCTATCGCGGCTGTAGTGGGACAGGAATTCGACATTGCCTTGGTCAGGCGAATCAGCGACTTAAGCGCTGAAGCATCGGGTGAGTTGATGGAGGAGGCGTCCGAAGTGGGTGTCGTCACGCTCTCGCCGCATGACAGCTATCGCTTCACCCACCCGCTCATCCGCGAGTCGCTTTACATGGGCTCGACCGAGGCGGAACGCACGCGGCTGCATCGCGCGATTGGTGAGGCGCTGGAGCAGCTGCACGCCGCCAATCTCGCGCCTCATCTTGCGGAATTGGCGCATCACTTTTTCGAGGCTGCCGTCGACGAGAAGGCAATCCGCTATTCGATCGGCGCGGGGGACGCGGCCTACGCGGTCTTCGCTTACGCCGAGGCAGGCGCAAGCTGGAAAGCAGCTATGAGATTGATTGACCTGAAGGACGGCGACGACTCGCGGCGCGTATCTGTCCTCATGCATCTTGGCGACGAAATGGTCACGCCGGGGCCGAAAGCAATCGACTACCTGCAAGGTGCGTTGCGTGCATCTGAGAAGCTGGGAGATTGGCCATCTGCCTGTGAAGCCCACATCAGAATAGGCGCCTATTGCGCAAGACCGAACATGATCATGGATTTGCCGCGAGCATTCGAGCATCTTCGTAAGGCTGAAGAATTGGCGGCACAAGATCCTTCTGGCGTAGGACTCGCCTGGGTCCTGATGGCTAGAGCAGGAGCCTTCATCTCGTCCAACGCAGTCGATGACGGGATCGCTACGGCCAGGCGAGCGATAGAGCTCTGCGAGCGTGCCGACGGTATCAAATCCTTACAGATCTATACGGCTTTCGAGTTAGGACTGTTCCTGGTCAAGCAAGGGCATGTGCGCCAGGGACTGAAAATGCTCAATCACGCCTCCATAGAAACCGATGCGACGGATGACGTGACGATTGGATCTATGGTCGCAGTTAACACCGCTGTTCTGCTGGTCATGCTTGGAGACCCTCGGGAGGCGCAGGCGAGGCTGAATCGGGAACTGGCGCGTGACCGAACTGCACATTCGCCATTTCGGCGTTCGATGATACACCATATTCTGAGTATGGCATGCGCGGAGACTGGAGAGCTTGCGGAAGTCGACCGACACGACAAGGAATGGGTCATGCTGACCTCGCCTGTGGGTGCTTGGCCGCACGACGTTTCGCGCCTGTTCTACAGAGGCGATTGGGACTCGGCCCGCAAGCTCGCAGAGCAATGCTTGGACGGATGGATTGCCAGGGGCGGCCTCGAGATGGCGATCGCCGTCGGGTTTCTCCTCGTTCGGTTGCACAGAATGCAGGAAGAGTACGCTCTTGCCAAAGAGGTGTGCGCGCAGGTGCTTTCCATGGCGACGCCGCACGGCGACGTGGCCAGCGAGCTTCGCGGGACCGCTGAACAGGCTCTGATTTGCGCAATCGCCGGCCCGACGGGAGAGACGAGCCGTTATCTCGCTCGGTGCCGCGAGATTGTGGATGGTGGCGAGGATTGGCGGGGGCTGGGCGGTCACTTTCACCGCGCAGCCGGAGTCTGCGCGGCCGCGGTCGGCGACAGTGCGAAAGGTGAGCAACATTTTGCGACCGCCATCGATATATTTCGTCGATTCACGCTGCCTTGGGAGGAAGCTGAAACTCTCCTCTACTGGGGACGAGCCCTAGCGACAGGCGACGCACGCGCCAGCGAGAAGTTCGATGCCGCGCTCGAAATTTACGAGCGTCAGGGCGCGGGACAGCGCTGGGTCGATCGCGTCGAAAGCGACCGACAGGCCAGCGCTTGCTCATCCGTTGCGCAACGCGATAGCGGTACCTCTCAGTCGATCTTCCGCAAAGAGGGTGAGTACTGGAAGACTGCCTATGAAGGCGGGTCGGCGAATGTTCGCGAGCGCGGCGGGATGCGATTCATCGCGATGCTGCTTGCTCGTCCCGGCGAAGATATCCCGGCGATCGAAATGTTCGCGACGCTTTCCGCAGGCGCCGGGATAAGTCCAGCGCAAGACGGATTGAACGCAGCAAGCGACCTCGGCGACGCTGGAGAAAAATTCGATGCTCGCGCGCTGAGCGAGTACCGTCGCCGTCTCGCCGAGGTCGAGAGCGAGGTCGATAGTGCGGAAGCATCGCACGATTCCGGCGCTGTCGCCCGCGCACGCGCCGAGAAGGAGTTGCTGTTACAGGAAATCTCATCTGGCACGAGGCTGGACGGCGGCTTGCGCCGGGTGGCATCTCATCGCGAACGCGCGCGAGTCAACGTGACCCGGCAAATCAAATCGGCGATCGAGGCGATCCGAAACGTAAATCCTCCGCTCGGCCGCCATCTCGCCAACTGCATCTCTACCGGTAGCACCTGCCGGTATGCGCCTGCCGACCGGATTAAATGGCAACTGTGAACTAGACGCAGTCCTTCCGGTACCGCGTCGTCCGCGGTTCATTCCCCCTCTTTGTTCGTCGAAGCGAACGATTGTTCCTTCCAGATTTACGCCCGAAGGGTAGGGAGCAGGCTCGCGCCCTCCCAGAAGGAGGAAGGTTCATGACCAACAGCTACGCAGTTCTCGGCAGGCAACGCGACAAAGCAAAGAGGGCCCGCAACGTAATCGATGACGCTGTCGATAATCGGCGGCAGGGGAAAAATGTAATGCGTACAATGTTCAAAATGGCGATCACCGCGACTCTCGCGATGGTCCTAATTGGGATGGGATTCGTCTCCAGGGCGAATGCTCAATGCGCAGGTTCCGGCTCTTTCAAGGTCGGAGGTATCCAGCAGCAGTCATGGGAAGGAGAGCCTATCGTCGGGACAGCCTCGTTCCTGCGAGTCGCCAATCATACGGGCGGCGGTGCCGGTATCGTTGGCTTCTGGAAGGTGAAGTTCATTTCTGAGGGAAACACCGGTATTCCTGATGGCACCGTGCTCGACAATGCATTTGTGCAGTGGCATAGCGATGGAACCGAAATGATGAATTCGTCCCGCGCTCCTGTTACCCAAAGTTTCTGCATGGGGGTGTGGCAGAAGACCGGACCGTCCAGCTATCAGCTGAATCACTTTGCGCTGACCTTCGACACCAGCAACAACTTCGTCGGTCCGGCGCAGGTTCGCGAAGACGTCACGCTCGACAAGAAAGCCGACCAGTACACCGGCACATTCAAGACCGATTTCTACGATCCTTCGGGGAACGTGACCGTCGAAGTTGTGGGTAACATCACGGCGACGCGCATCACGGTCGATACGCCGATAGGGGACGTGCTCTGAACGTCGACGGAATCTGCTCGGATAGCTGAGGTAGCGGAGCACGTGGCGGTCCGATAAGGCCAAGAACTAGGTTCCGGAAGATACCTAGACGAAGCCGGGGCGGAAGGCTGATACCAGCCCCGCCTCGGCCAGTTTTCGTTCGGGGGGATGCGAAATTCGATCAATCAATGTTCATCAGATACTGAATAGCTCCAGACGAAAAAAGGGCCGAACCCTTTCGAGCCCGGTCCCTCTCTCACGTAGTGGTAAAACTATTGCTTGTACTTCGCTTTCCTCGCCCGTGCCGCCGACCCATAGCGTTTACTGAAGCACCTGCGCCATCGGCGATCCCGCCGCTTGATGAAACTCGGCGCCAGGTCATTGCTACGCCGATCGCGTAGCCCTCTTCGCAAGGCTTTCTCGCTGGCGCATACAAGGGTCATTACTTTTCTGTTCAAATGGTTTCAGGCTCGGCTGTGTTGATTATTTCAAAGGGTGGGTGATCGAAGTGTCGATATTTCGAAAAAAATGTATAGAACGACGGAGCTGAAGACGCCTGATATTGGGCTTTTTTCAATACTTACACAGAGACTTACACACTTTCGCATTTTATGGAAATAAAGCCAATAAAACAAAGACTTTTTCGTTATAGTCAAACGACTTAAAATCCTCTGGACCGAAGGGGCCGTGCGGGTTCGACCCCCGCCCCCGGCATTGAAAATAAAAGGTTTTCTGGCGATCCAACCGGAGCAAGCGTGTCCGTTCGGTACCGTTGACAGCCAAATTTGACAGCCACGGGGCTCGCGAACAAACGTGTTAATATGCAGCGGTTTAGTTAGCCAGTATTCCTCCATCCACGGGAATGGACGCGCCGGTCATGTAAGACGCGCTCGCCGAGGCGACAAAGACGATCACGTTCGCGATCTCCTCTGGCGTTGCGAGACGATTGACGGGCACGGTCGAGACAAGAGCAGCCTTATTCTCATCTGTATTAGTGAAGCGCGTGAGCATACCCGTATCCGTAGCGCCGGGAGCCACTACGTTTACCCGAACGCCCGTACCGGCGACTTCCAGTGCGGCGGACTTGGTCATCCCTTCCACCGCATGTTTACTCGCCACGTAAACAGATGCTCCTGGAGCGCCGACCCTTCCATAGGCCGATGAAACATTGACGATGCTACCGCTGCCCTGCGGCAGCATCACGCGCAGCTCATGTTTCATGCTCAGCAGCACGCCCAGCACGTTAGTGTCAAAAGTGGCCGCGTAGGTTTCGGCGGTCTGCTCCGTGACCGGGCCGGTCTTGCCTTCGGTCCCGGCGTTGTTGACGGCCACATCCAAGCGGCCAAAGCGAGTGACGGTCTTATTGACCAGGTCGCGGACGTCATCCTCGTGGCGCACGTCGGCACGCCAATATTCCGCCTCAACGCCAAGCTCGTTGAGTTCAGCGGCCAATTTCTGGCCGACTTCGTCGCGTCGGCCGGAGACGACGATGCGCGCACCTTCGCGCGCGAAAGCGATCGCGGTGGCTCGTCCGATGCCCGTGAGGGCGCCAGTGATCAAAACAATGGGGTTATTCATCGAGAACTACTTTGAGGCAATTTATGGGTTAGTTTGAGATTGAACGCTCAATAGGTCTGTATTATTTCTGTCCAGCTAGCTCTCTCTCACCTGAACGTCCTATTGATGGATCAGCGGGCCTCACTCGTTCGGTTCTGCCCGATAGCGGTCATATCCGGGCGCGTGGGCGAATTCGAACTTCAGCCCGTCAGGATCGGCGAAATAGACCGCGAAGTATCCAGGCGAATACGGATACTCTGCAGGCGCGTCGAGGATTGTCGCTCCGATTTGCTTCAAGAACTCGTACAGTTTCTCAATGTCCGATCGGTTCTCGGCATTAAAGGCGAAGTGGTTAAATCCAGGAGCACTCCGGTCGTGTACGCTGCGCGCAAACTCGCCCTTCGATGGACGGATCGATATTGAGTAGCCTGGTCCGACCCACACCCTAAGACGTGTCTTCATCGCCTGCTGAGTGGATTCCGGAACTTCGACGTTTTTGAAGCCGATGAACTCGAACACTTTGTCGTAAAACGCTGTCGAGCGCTCGAGGTCACTAACCGTCAGCGCAATATGACTGATGCTTCCGCGAACCATCGCACGTACCTCTTGAGTGTTCTTTTTCGTGCATTCGTTAAACGGAGCCGAAAAACGCTCTCGCACCGTTTTGCCGAGGTCGGCGGCCAGCTCTCGCGGCGGCCAACTTGAACCATCGACTGCCTGTTAGCAGAATTACTGCTTCCCGAGTCGGGGCCTTGGGTTCGCAATCGCTGGCATCTTCTCGAACATCTTCATCATCATGGATCGAGTCACACTGGCGGGAAGGATCGCACGCATGATCCGATTCATCCAGCCGGGAATTATGATTGCCCTGTTGACGGCGAGCGCATTCAGGCCTTCTGCGACTGTTTGATCGACCTTCATCGCCTTGAACGGCATGGTCTTGGGATCGAGCCCGAACTTGGCGAGTACCGGCGTGTCGGTCAGACCCGGTGGCAGCACGGTCACATAGACCCCGCGCGGCTTGAACTCCTCGTGGAGCGCCAGGCCAAGGCTCTGGACGTACGCCTTGGCGCCGGCGTCATGCGCCATGAACGGCTCGCCCATGTCGGCATTCATGGCTCCAACGAACAGAAGGCCGCCAGTCCCGCGCTCGGCGAGCTTGCGGCCAAAATGTAGCGCGAGTTCGGCATGGGCAAGCGCGCTCAACCGCAGCGTCATCGCGAGCTCTTCGCGATCCTTGTCGATAAACCTTCCTGGATTGCCGGTGCCCGCGTTCGAGATAACGAGACCGATGTCCAGGTCGCGAGTCGCGTCGGCCAATCCTGCCATGAATCCCTCGTTCGAGAGATCGGCAACGACGACCCGATGCTTCACCTCGTAATCCCGCGTGAGCTCGGTGCCAAGTGCGTCAAGCAAGGCTTGCCGGCGGGCAACAAGCACAACGTTGATGTGCGAGGCGGCGATCTGGCGTGCGAATTCGCGACCGATACCGGACGAGGCGCCGGTGATGAGCGCCCACGGACCAAACCGCTTTCTGTCCATTTTTGCCTGCATTTCAGTCGACCTCCTTGGGCGCAGCTTCGATGGCATCGGCAAAACGCGTCAAGGCTCAGATTTGGGCGGCGCCGCCGTCGACGAATAGCTCGGTGCCTGTGACGAAGGTGCTGTCGTCGGAGGCGAGGAAAACCGCTGCCTTCGCGATTTCATCCGGCGTCGCCGAAGCGGCCCATCGGCACCCGGTTCACGATGCTCGTCCAGCATCTGCTTGCCTGCAGGCCCGGACGCAGCGATGTCGGTCATAAGCAGGAGTGCGGATCGGACCGGGGCTGACGGCGTTCACGCGGATTTTTCGTTCCTTCAAATCCATCGTCCACGTGCGTGCGAATGACCGCACCGCGGCTTTGGTCGCGCTGTAGACGCTCGACGCCGGATTGCCCTTGGACGCCACGATGGAGGCATTCAGGATGATCGATCCGCCGTTCGCGCATCAGTGGCAGAGCCTTTTGCACGGTGAACAGCATCCCTTTGACGTTGATGTCGAACATCCGATCGAAGTTTTCCTCGGTGATTTCGCCCAGCGGCGCGAGCTCCGCGACGCCGGCATTCGCAAACAGAATGTCGAGCGTGCCCGTCTTTGCGCTTCACCTGCGTCGAACAGGCTTGATCCAGGTCGGCGAGCTTGGCGACGTCGCCCTGAACGCCGGTGATGTTTCTGCCGATTTCTTTTACCGCCGCATCGAGTTCTCCTTGCGGCGTCCGGTGATGAAGACATACGCGCCTTCTGCGACGAATCGCTTCGCCGTCGCCAGACCGATGCCGCTATTGCCGCCGGTGACGACTGCCACCTTGCCTTCGAGTTTTCCGCTCATTGTGATTGCTCCTTATTTGTTATGTCGGTCGATACGTTGTAGTCGCTCAGATAGTTTCGGGCGCCCAGAAGACCAGCGCTCGCACCTCGATACTTTCGCGCGGCGCGGCGTTGGGCGGGCTGCTCGGATCCTCGAACGAGGTATGCGCGGTGAAGCGCGCGCGGCCGTCGTCCTTCGAGTCGTAGCACTTCAGCAAGATCGCCTCGTTACGTTGCATCCGCGGAAAGTAGTACCAGCGATGCTTCGGGTTGTAGAGGAAGCCGAGAGTTTCGCCGACGCGATCGCGATAGACGAGATCGGTCGGCACGATGTCCTCCGCGCCCAGGCTGCGAGCGTCGCACAGTGCAAGCGGCGAGCTTTCGATCGGCCCGCGAATCGCGCGCCAGACGTTTATTTCGGCGAAACGATTCTCGCAGCAAGTGTTCTGCCTCTTCCGGCAGATGGTCGCGGACACGGCGCGGCGCAGATTTGAGGCTGTAGTCGTTGTGAACTAGCTTGGCCAGCTCGCGCGCGCCCTTTTCTCCGCGTTTCGCGAGCACCGGATTGCGCACGATATGATCGAACACCATGCACGCGCTCGGCGCCGGTTACCCGCTTTATCAGGCGCTCGACTTCGGGATAATAGACCGTCTTGACCTCATCGGGATCGTAAAAATCCTTGACCGCAGTTTCGTGCTCGGTAAGGACGAAGCCGTTGGTGTCGAGCGAGAACTTACTCAGCATCTCGCGGCCGTTATGTATGGCGACGCTTTGCTCGACGTATTTTCCCGACCGGCGCGGAACTCCGGGCGGCAGATCATAGGCGATAGTTGACCGGCTTCGGCGTCGCCTCGGCGAGGTAGTTCAGCCGTGCGTTGACGACTTGATTCTGGGCGTTCTCGTGCTCCTGGATGCTCGGTTCCATCTCTAGACTGACCTCCGTTGATTGATTGCGGCCGCGCGCGATGAAAGCTCGACGTAGCGAACGAAGTCTCCGACACTCTCGATCGAGTCGATCAGCTGAGCCGTGAGCGCCCCTGGCGTTCGGTAGACTCGCAAATCGCGACCGCTTTGGCCCTTCGCGAATTGGCCTTCGTCGCAATGTTCAATGGTGTCGTCCATTTCTCAGCCATCGGCGCTTGTATATACAAGACTCGGACCAAAAAAAGTTTCGGGACGTGCAACTCAATCGTCGTCGTCGCGATCCTTCGGACGCATGGCCCAATCCGCGAGCACTATTGCCACGACACAAAAAATCGCGAGCAACAACAACTGGCTGATTTCGTTGTTCATGGTGGCCATCCTGGTTCGTCGAAAACGTTCGCGGCAAATGCCTATTGCAAGGTCACTTGGCTATGTCCAGAAGGATCTTTCCGCCGCGTAGCGCGTGTGCGACCGCTTCCTTGATCGACGAGAGCGGGTAAGTGGCGGCCACTGGGATGCGCACCCGACCCGACGCGATCATCTCAGCCGCTTGCGCGATCGCCGGCCCACTTTTCGCCTCCGACTCCGGATGACCTAGCCAAAAGCTTCGCAGGGTGAGCGGCTTGAAGATGACATCGAGCGGGCTGATCGACATCGGAGCCGCGCTCATCGCCGCATAGGAGACGAGTGTGCCGTTGGGCGAAAGCGTCGATGCGAGCACTCCAGTCGCCGGGCCGCTGACACCGTCCAGTGCGAGGCGTAGCTCAGCCTGACCGACGGCAGCTTTGATTTCTTTCGATACGTTCGGAGAGTCGACGACCACAACGTCTCCGCCAATCGCCACAAGCTCGGCCACCAGCTCCGGCCGTCGCACGATGTTGACAGTCTTGAGGCCGCGCCTCTTCGCAAACGCGATCACCCATCGTCCAACCGCAGAATTGGCGGAGTTCTGCACCACCCATTCGCCCGGCTTCAGATCGACGTACTCGCTGAGCAGCAGCGCGGCAGTCGGAGGATTGATCGCCAGCATCGACAGCTGCTGCGGGTCCGCGTCGGCGGGCAGTGCGAAAAGGCCTTTCGCCGGAACAACCATGCGCTGCCTCCAGGTGAAGCTGGAAAGCGGCGCGAGGACGCGGTCGCCGACCTTGACTTTCTCTACTCCCGCTCCCACCGCGAGAACGCGTCCGACACCTTCATTGCCAATGACGGTTGGAAGCGCGGGGCGAACTCCATAGATGCCCTGTGCGAGCAGGAGGTCGCTCTGGTTGAGCGGGGAAAACTCAACCCCGATGAGAACCTGGTTCGAACCGGGAGCCTCAGGCTCGGGAATGTCGACGTACTTGAGACCCTCGACCGGATTGCCATAAGCCGTGAGCTGTACTGCGTGCATATTGATGCCTCCTGGGAGCAAGTCGATATATTTATCGCCGATTTAGATTTGCGGTGTCACGTTGCCGTGATCCTCTCTTTGACCTCGGTCCATTCGATCCAATCGGAGCGGTACTCCTGGACTTCGACGATCACCATCGAACCGCTGCGATCGACCAGCTTGGCTCGCACCCCGCTCTTGAGATCGAAGACACTTTCGACAGGTGGGATGTCGCTGCCGACGACCTGCGCATTTGCCGCGTTTACTAACCGCTTAAAGTAGTCAGGGCTTATAGCAATCATTTCGGCCTCACTTGCCTACCGGGTTTAGGGTCATCGTGAGCTGGCGTCCTTCGGCGAGGCGTCCGCGAAGAGTCATACAGGTGCTCGAGGCACGCGCGACCAGCCGTTGCCGCTCGTCAAGGACGTCGCATTCGACCAGACCCACGAGTTTGCCGGCGTGGACAACTCTTGCATTAGCGCGAAGTGTCGCTTTCCACACCGGACGCAGGAAATTGATCTTCAAGTCGACAGCCGCGAAACTCTCATCTGCGGCGACCGTGGTGGCGTACGCGAAGCCCATGGCCACGTCAGCGATGAGAGCCGGCACGCCTCCAGTGAGAGTTCCCATTGGGTTGGCGTGGCGCTCATCAGCGACGAATTCGACCACCGCCATTCCGTTTTCCGCCTGAAGGAGTTTGAGACCCAGGAGCTTGCCGATAGGCGCAGGAAATTGTTCGCTGGTGTCCGAGTTTTCTCGCAAATCGCAACTGGCATGGCCATTCGCGAATTGACCGCTGTTATTTTCAATAGTGTTATTCATTTTTTCCTCCGTACGTTCTTGTATATACAAAGGTCGCGCCACGAATTCAGGTCTGCTTGCGCAGGGCGGGCTTAGTGCGCGCCGCTCGCTGCTTTCCCTATTTCGAAATGCCGGGTCAGGAGCGCCAGCGGCAGCCCAACCAGCACGATCAGAGCGAGCAGGTGAAAACAATCCATGAACGCGAGCATCGACGCCTGCTGATCCATCATGCTTCCGACCATGCCGTAGGCCTGATGGATAGCGTCGGGAGTGCTCGCGCCGCGGCTTACCAGGAAATGGCTCGACGCGCTTACAAACCGCCGCACGGTTTCGTCGCCGGAAGTAAGATTGCTGACCAGCACGCTCTGATGATATTGCGTCCGCCGTTCGAGCATGGTGGTGACAAATGAGATACCGAAACTCGCGCCCCAGTTACGGCATAGGTTGGTCAGGCTCGAGCCCTTGTTGTTCTTGTTTTTCGGCAAGTAGGAATACGCGAGCTGGCTCACCGGAATGAACATGAAGGCGTAGCCGAAGCCCTGAAAGACGCGCGCCAATGTGAAATGGAAGTAGTCAGTCTGAGTGGTCATCCCGCTGTAATAGACAAAGGAGAGCGCGGCGACGGTGAAGCTGAAGCAGAGCGTGCGTTTCGCGCCGATTTGCGGGACGATGCGCACGACCAACGGCGCGAGCAGCGTGATAACCGCGGCGCCGGGGCCCAGCACCAGGCCGGCATCGGTGGCAGTGTATCCGAACAGCGTCTGCAGCATCTCGGGAATCAGCACGGTGCTGCCGAAGAGCCCGAACGCGAAGAGGAAGTAGAGCACGTTGGCGATCGCGAAGTTGCGCTCGCGCAGCAGGGTCAGCTCGACCACCGGATCGTCGTGACGCCACTCCCACCAGATCGCGATCGCGATTGCGACGACAGCGATCGCGAGGAAAGTCGCGATGAAATGGCTCTCGAGCCAGTCGTCGCGCTCGCCGCGATCGAGCACCACTTCGAGGCAGGCGAACCCGACCGCGATCAGCACGATTCCGACGTAGTCAATTTGAAGCCGGCCGCTGCGCCGCGCCTGCATGCGTTCCTCGGTGAATTCGACCGGGTCGTGCACCATGCGGCTCGAAAGAATCAACGACAGGATTCCGATCGGAACGTTGATGAAGAAAACCCATCGCCACGAAAAGCTGTCGGTGATCCATCCGCCTAGCGGCGGGCCGATTGCCGGCGCCGTGACCATCGCCATGCTGTAGAGCGCGAAGGCGCCGCCGAGTTTCTCCCTGGGGAAGGTATCGACCAGGATCGCCTGCTCGACCGGCGCGAGGCCGCCGCCGCCGATTCCCTGCAACACGCGGAACACGATCAGCATCGCCAGGCTCGGCGCGACGCCGCATAGAAACGAACTCGCGGTGAATAGCGCGACGCACATCATGTAGTAGCGCTTGCGTCCGAAGACGCGGCTCAGCCACGCGCTCATCGGCAGGATGATCGCGTTGGCGACCAGGTAGCTGGTCAGCACCCATGTGCTTTCGTCGTAGCTAGTGCCGAGACCGCCCGCGATATGCGGCAGCGACACGTTCGAGATGCTGGTGTCGAGCAGCTCCATGAACGTCGCCATCGTCACCACCAGCGCGATTGCCCATTCGTTGTGCGCGGGCATTCGTGCGGGTGGCGCGGCGGGCGGTTGCGCCGGGATTGCGCTTATCGCAGCCATACCGTGGGTTCCACCGACATTCCGGGATGCAGCAGATGGTCGGGATCCTGGCCGGGGTCGAACTCAATTCGCACCGGCAGGCGCTGCACGACCTTTACGTAGTTGCCGGTCGCGTTTTCGGCGGGCAGCAAGCTGAAACGATCGCCGCTCGCGCCGGGCATGTTCCTGACGTAGCCGCGGTAATCGCGGCCGAAGGTATCGACGCGCACGGTGACCTTCTCGCCGCGATGCATCTTTGCGAGTTGCGTTTCCTTGAAATCGGCAGTCACCCAGATTTCGTCGGTCTCGGTCACGAACATCAACGACTGTCCGGGTTCGATTCGAGAGCCAAGCTCGACCGTGCGACGCCCGACGATACCGTTCGCTGGCGCGTAGATTTTCGTATAGCTGAGGTTGAGCAGCGCCTGATCGAGCGCGGCCTTCGCCGCATCGACGTCCGCCTCGCGCGCCGCGATAGTCTTGAGCGCACTACCGGCGGCCTCGCGCGCGGAATCGACCTTCGCCGCATCGACGCGCGCGACCGCGGTGTACTGATCGTATTCGTTCTGCGCCACTACCTGCTGCTCGAGCAGCGAGGAAAATCTGCGCGCATCTCTCTGTGCCCGGAAATTATCCGCGTCGTTTTCGCGAACGTTGGCCTGTGACGCCGCATAGTCCTGCTTCGAGGAAGCAACCTGGGCCACCGCCAATTCCAGCCGCGCCTTGGCCTGCGCTACCGCAACTTCGTAATCGCGCGGATCGATCTCGACCAGCAGCTCGCCAGCTTTCACCCGGTCGTTGTTCTCGACATGGACCGCGACCACGGTCCCGTCGATGCGCGAGCTGAGCGGATCGATGTGGCCATCGATTTGCGCGTCATCGGTCGATTCGTAGGACTGCAGGTAGTTCCAAGCGAAGGGAGCGATCGCCCCGATCGCAAGAATCAGCATCGCGAGTAACAGAACTCGCTTCCTGCTGCGACTGAACAACGGGCTGCCACCCGAAGTGCCGCGCTTTCCATCGACGCGCTCGGGCAATTCGATACTCCGTCTCGAGATCCAGGTCAGAATCCTGTCGCAGTGCTTCCAGTCCATCACCGGAATCAGCGCGCTCGAGCAGATCTCCTGACCCGTGGTCGTCTCGCAAATCGCGAGGGCTTTGGCGGTTCGCGAATTGCACGTTGCCATTATTTCCAATGATGTTGTTCATTTTCCCGGTTCCTGTGCTTGTATATACAAGGTTCGGACCAAAGAAACTATTGTCCCGGTAGAGGCGGGAACGCCCGGGGACCGCAATGCTTACAGAACGATGCTTTCGTTGGGCCAGACGCTCGACTCGCACGTCGAGCGCTAGCGCTGTGAAGGAGTCATGTCCCGATACTCAGCCCACTCTTTTCCGAATGGCATTCCCCGTTATCGCGTGGCGGGAGAAGCGCTTAGTTTGCGAAGGGCGGACCTCAAGCCCGCGACAGAATCTGGGCCGAGGCGCCGACTGACTTCTGCTTGAGCGTTCTGCCAAGCCGGAAGGCATTTGCGAATCAACGCCTGACCCTTCTCGGTCACTTCTATCAGATGCATGCGGCGATCCGCGTCCTGCACGAGCCGCAACCAGCCCCTCGCACACATCCGCTCGACGTTGCGGCTGAGCGTCGATTCATCCAACTGAAGATGCTTTATCAGTTCAGCTGGCCGAGCCTGCTTTCGATTGGCGACCGAAACGAGCACGCTGAACTGGCTGGTCTTCAATCCGGCATTTGCCAGCGCGCCATCATAGATCGCGGTGACCATGCGATTCAGCTTGCGGACGCAACCACCGAGACATACGCCTTCGATACTTTTAGTATCCAAACTTTTGGCATTCAGGGTCATACTCATTGTATATGCATGCATTCACCTCTCGTCAACCGTGAACCGCTCTACGGGACCCGGGACCCATCGCCGTGGGTTCCAGCGGTAAAATCTATATTGTCAACGGAGGCAACACCGTGACGGACTATCCGGCGCTGGGAAGCAGCACCGGGACGCTCGACGAGGCTCCCATCTCCACCATCGGCGGGATCAACACCAACCTGACCGACCCACAAGGAATCGCAGTGGACTCCAGCGGCAAGATTTATGTGGCGGATGACGGCAACGAGGAGGACGAAGGCATCTCTCCGAGCGTGCTTGTCTATGCGCGGGGAGCAACGCCAGCGCCGCCCCCATCGCCACCATCAGCGGGAGCAACACCGGCAGGGGCGAGGCATACAGCTCACACGGCATCGCGCTGGACTCCAGCGGCAACATCTACGTGGCGAACTTCTACACCCCGAGCGTGTTTGTCTATCCGGCCGGAAGCAACGGCAACGTCTTCCCCAGCGCCACGATAAGCGGTCCAGCCACAGAACTATCTGAGCCTCAGTTCCTCGCCATCGGGCCGGGGGTCACCGCGCCATCGCCGACGCCGACGGCAACCGCGACAGCGACAGCGACAGAGACCACGACAGCGACGTCTACTGCAACGCCGACATCCACCCCGACATCAACTGGATCAGCGACGTCGACCAAGACCGCCACGCCTAGTAGGACCGCCACTCCCACCGCCACCGCGACGACGACCGTCACTGCGACGCCTACCTCTACCCCTACGGCGACCAGCGCCACGCCCACGGCCACCGCAACCGCAACAGCAACTTCGACGCCAACTGCGACGCCGACGCCTGGGGTAGGCACGCTGACGTTCAAACCGGACTCCTTGAATTTTGGCGATAAGACGGAGGTCGGCAAGGTCAGCAAAGCCAAGAAGATAACAATCAAGAACGACAGTTCAAAGAAATCCAAGCTCGAGATATCGATCACCGGTGAGACGGCCGCCGCCCCATTCGCGGCCAAGAGCCAATGCATCAAAACATTGGCGCCGGGTAAGAGTTGTAAAGTGTCTGTGACTTTCAGCCCGACGGATACCACGGCGCAAAGCGGACAGTTGACCATCAACGATGACGCGTCGGGAGCGGCCCAGGAGATCCCACTGTCCGGGATCGGCAGAGAGCCGAAGGTGAAGAAATAGAGTTGACGTAACTGTCACGAGCGATCCGGGGACCTACGCCAACGCTTGCGCCGGCGGGACGAACGCGCCTGGCGTTCATACCGTCAAGCTGACGGGGATCGGAAAGTAACGGCCGAGACCGAGTGGCCATCCGTGCCAAAACAAAAACGCCCTGTTCGGCCATCGCGGCCGGGCAGGGCATCTCCCTAATGGGCTGATACGGACCCGCTGTGGTAAACTTACAGAAAGTATCATAATTCCGGTGTCAGGCGGCGCGGTGCTGTCCTCGGACCGTCAGCACTGGAACGTTCGATTCTCGAACTGTACGCTCGGCTGCGCTTCCAAAGATCAGGTGGCCCAATCCGGACTGTTCATGCGAAGCCATTACGATCAGATCTGGCTGGAGTTCCTTTTCGACCTCGAGTATCGCGCTGGCGGCGTCTCCACGTCGCACTATCAGTTCGCACCTGGTTTCGGCGCCCAGAACTTCAGCCGCCACCTTTACGAGCCGAGCCCGGGCATCTTGTTCCCACTCAGGCGTCAATGGTTCTACAGGCTGTTCAGATGGTTCAAAGGGCGTAGGTACCACACGGAGCAGACTTACTGCGGCGTTGTATCTCTGGGCCAGACGCGATCCATAGTTCAGTGCGGCAATCGAGTCTGGATCAAAATCAACCAGGCAAAGAATCTTCTTCAAGGCTCCTATGGAGGTGCTGGGACCGAAGGTCAGGACTGGTCGTTTCGACGAGCGAAGCACGTGCTCAGCGATACTTCCAATGAAGAGACGGTCGATACCGGACCGCTCGTGAGTCGCCATAACAATCAGATCGACGTCAAGCTTCTCGGCGGCCTTTTCGATTACCTCTGCGGGCCATCCAACTTCCACCAGGATCTGGTGACGCACCTTAGCCAAATGTTTTCGCGCGATCTGCTCTAACCGCAGTTTGTCAGGTTGCGTCGAGACCTTGGCGTAGGGATCAAGTTTGGTCGGGTCGCCTATAGGTATGAACTCGACGTGCATCATGTACAGCAGCGCGTCGTCCTTTCGCGCTATTGTGGCTGCGTGGTCAAGCGCCGCCATCGCGTTATCGCTGAACGCGACCGGGCACAGGATTTTATGAAATAGCTGCATTACTACTTTTTGTTGAGCACTCGCTTCGAGTCGGCTGTGATTCTTCACGCACACGCCGAGGCTGGTGAATGGATCCGGCCAGTCGTGCTTGACGCAGTAAGGGAGCGCTGCCATGTCGTTGTCAGCATATCCGCGGGATGCGAGATCTTTCCTAAGGCAGTCGCTGTGAGCCTTGTTGGAGCCGGCGATCGCGGCGGCGTCATCGGCAGCTTCAGTTATCAGCGCGTTGCGCAGCTCGATCTTCACCTGCGGATCTTCGCTCTTGCCAAGTGAACCCGCGACGTTGCTTGAAGGACCGCAGGTCCCCACTGAATCAATGAACGCCTCCTCAAGTCCGATCGTATTCAGATCTTTTGCGAATCCCGCGTCCACCGCTGCCATCAAAATGCATGCTGCTATAAGTGTCACCGCGATTCGTTTCATTGGGATTTGTCCTCGAGGTTCAGAGGTCAACGGCATGACTTAGGGTTCTTATCTTTCAGATCTTCACAAGGTGGTGAATCTCTTCCCAACCAACCTCATGAAATTATGTGAACCACTCGATCTGAGTATGCGTTTAGCTTAATCAAGACGTAAAGCGCGATTTGTAATTCGAAGAACAAATAGCGCCGATCGCGGGAATGAGCTGAACACCGAACCTGCTACGATAAGAGTTGCGAAGCGCTGTTTGTACCTACACCGAGCATTTGTAGCTCCAGTCGTCGGTAAACTCATCCGGCTTACGGTTCACTTTCGAATCCGCAGGAATTATTTAGTGTCAGCCAATATTGCGAGTACTGGCATTCGACCCACAGACTGCATGTCTGTTGGGGCCGCCACTGCGGGCAAGAGAGGCGCCTGATGGCAGCCTCTCATTCGGACGCGCTGGTGCTCTTCGGCGTGACGGGCGATCTCGCCCACAAGATGATCTTCCCGGCACTCTATGCGATGGCGAAGCGTGGCAACCTCAAAGTCCCGATAATCGGTGTCGCCTTCCCGAAGTGGAGTCTGGCGCGCCTGCGAAAACGCGTGACGGACAGCATCAAGCGATCTGGTGGGATCGATAACAAGCACGCCTTTCACCATCTTCTGTCTCAGTTCCAGTACGTCAGCGGAGATTATAAGGACCCGAAGACGTTCACGGCGATAAAGGAGGCGCTCGGTAGCGCTCGTCGCCCGGCGCACTACCTCGCCATCCCGCCGTCACTGTTCGAGACGGTGATCAAAGGACTCGGCGCGGCGAACCTGGTGGAGCATGCGCGAGTGGTTGTCGAAAAGCCGTTCGGACGCGACCTGGCGTCCGCGCGGGAGCTCAATCGCGTCGCGCAGGCTGTGTTCCCGCAAGACTCGATCTTCCGCATCGATCACTTCCTCGGCAAGGAAGCGATCATGAACATCCTCTATTTCCGCTTCGCCAATTCGTTTCTCGAGCCGATCTGGAACCGCAATTACGTGGCCAGCGTCCAGATAACCATGTCCGAAGAAATCGGCGTTGACGGCCGCGGTGCGTTTTACGAAACGGCGGGGTGCCTGCGCGACGTGATCGAGAATCATCTCTTTCAGGTGGTCGCATTGCTTGCGATGGAACCGCCGGCCGACAGGGACTTTGGCGCGGTGCATAGCGAGAAAGCGAAGGTCTTTGAAGCCATGCGCCCGCTGAAGTCCGACGACCTGGTACGCGGCCAGTACGTTGGCTATCGGAAGGAGCCCGACGTGGCCAGGAACTCTGACGTTGAGACCTACTGCGCACTGCGGCTTTTCATCGACTCGTGGCGATGGGAGGGCGTGCCATGGTACTTGCGCTCCGGCAAATACCTGGCCGAAACGGCAACCGAAGTCGTGGTTGAGTTGAAGCCGCCACCGCAGAAGCTTTTCGCCGACTCATCGCCGGCAACCGGAAGAACCAACCATCTGCGGTTTCGCCTATCACCCGGCTCGGCCGTCGCTCTCGCCGCTCGCGTCAAGCGCCCAGGAAAAGAATTCGTCGGCGACCAGCGAGAGCTCTACCTGTCCGAAGAACAGCCGGGAGAGGAGGCGCCCTACGAACGGCTTTTAACCGACGCGATGGCTGGCGACGGAGCGCTCTTCACCCGCGAGGACGCAATCGAGGCCGCCTGGGCGGTGGTGAATCCAGTCCTTAAGAACCATCACCGGGTTCGCCCTTACAAGCGGCATAGCTGGGGGCCGAAAGAGGCCGACGCGCTTATCGCTTCAGACGGCGGTTGGCACAATCCTAATCTCAAGGAGCCATCATGATGATGGCCTGCTACACCAACGCCGTAGCATGCGGTCCAGGAGAAAAATAATGAAAGCGACACAACAACTCCATGAAATGGGCCAGAGTCTCTGGCTCGACAACATTACGCGCGGTCTGCTCACTAGCGGCACGCTCCAGCGCTACATTCAGGACTTATCGGTCACTGGGCTTACTTCCAACCCTACGATCTTTGATCACGCCATCAAGAACAGCAGCGACTACGACGGCGCCATCAGCCAGAAATTGAAGGAAGGGAGATCGGGAGAAGCGCTGTTCTTCGAGCTGGCAATCGAAGACCTGACGCGCGCCGCCGATCTGTTCCTTCCGATCCACAAAGCGACGAACGGGATTGACGGGTGGGTGTCGCTCGAGGTCTCGCCAAAGCTGGCCTACGACACGAAGAGCACCATCGCGGCGGCGCGAGAGCTCCACGCGCGAGCGAATCGGCCCAATCTCTTCATCAAAATTCCCGGCACCCGCGAAGGTCTCGGCGCCATCGAGGAATCGATCTTCGCGGGCGTAGCAGTCAACGTGACGCTGCTGTTCTCCTGCGAGCAATACGTGGCGGCGGCGGAAGCGTACATCCGTGGGATCGAACGACGCGTCGCCAAAGGCTTGAATCCAAATGTAGGTTCAGTCGCCTCGCTGTTTGTCAGCCGCTGGGACGTAGCCGTGGCGGAGAAGGTACCGGCAAGCCTTAAAGACCAGCTAGGTATAGCGGTGGCCAAGCGGACCTACAAAGCATATCGGGAATTGATCGCTTCCGATCGCTCGCTGCGTCTGCTCAATGCCGGCGCACGCTCGCAGCGCATGCTATGGGCCAGCACTGGCACTAAGGATCCGAAATCATCTGACGTCCTATACGTCAAGTCACTGGCAGCGCCTTACACAGTGAACACCATGCCGGAAAAGACCTTGCAGGCGCTCGCCGACCACGGCGACCTCGGCACAACGATGCCGCCCGATGGCGGCGACGCAGAACAAGTCCTTGAGCAGTTCACAAAGGCTGGTATCGACCTCGACGCTCTGGCGGCCCAGTTGCAGCGCGAGGGCGCTGAGTCCTTCGACAAGTCCTGGGACGACCTTCTTGCCTGCATCGCGCAAAAGAGCACTCAGCTCAAGCGTTAGACATGAGCACAAAGATCATCGTCAGCGGCTTGCAGCGGGCAGGTTTCAGCGGCGGTTGGTTGTGAAACTTCGATGAGCAAGGCGGTTGCAATCAACCTGCCTGTTTCTGACAGTGTGTCGCGTTCCTGGCCTTGGCTGAAAAAAGGAGAATTGAACCATGGAGATAGAAATACTTTCCCCTGAACTACTTAACAAGATCGATGCCTACTGGCGCGCCGCCAACTATATCTCGGTCGGCCAGATTTATCTCTACGACAATCCGATGCTTAAGGAGCCGCTGAAACTGTCACACGTGAAGCCACTGGTGGTCGGACATTGGGGCACGGTGCCGGGTCAGAACTTCATCTATGTGCATCTGAACCGGGTCATCAAGAAGTATGACCTTGATATGTTCTACGTCGCCGGCCCCGGGCATGGTGGCGCGGCGTTGGTGGGCAATGTTTACCTCGAAGGCACCTGGAGCGAGATCTATCCGAACGTCACCCAGGACGAAGCCGGGATGAAGGAACTGTTCAAGCAATTTTCGTTTCCCGGCGGGATCTCCAGCCACGTCGCACCGACGACGCCGGGCTCGATTCACGAAGGTGGCGAGCTCGGCTACTCATTAAGCCATGCTTTCGGGGCCGCGTTCGACAATCCCGATCTGATCGTCGCCTGCATCATCGGCGACGGTGAGGCTGAAACTGGTCCGCTCGCGACTGCATGGCAATCCAACAAGTTTCTCGACCCAATTACCGACGGAGCCGTACTGCCGATCCTGCACCTAAACGGCTACAAGATCAGCAACCCGACCGTGCTAGCCCGAATCGAGCATGAGGAGTTAGAGCAATTTCTGCGAGGCTGCGGCTGGACGCCCTACTTTGTAGAAGGTGATGAGCCGAAAAAAATGCATCAACTGATGGCCGCCACCATGGAACAGGTCATCGAAGACATTCGGCAAATCCAAAGCAACGCACGCGACAAAAACGACACCACTCGGCGACGTTGGCCGATGATCGTCCTGAGATCGCCCAAAGGTTGGACGGGCCCGAAATTTGTCGATGGCTTACAAATCGAGGGCACCTTCCGATCGCACCAGGTGCCGCTGCTGGTGGACCCCGAGCATCCCGAACACGTCAAGCTGCTTGAAACCTGGATGAAGAGCTACAAGGCCGAGGAGCTGTTCGATGAACACGGCCGTCTTATTCCGGAACTGGCCGAGCTGGCGCCTAAGGGCGAGCGGCGGATGGGCGCCAATTCGCACGCTAACGGCGGCATTCTGCTGCACGATCTGCGCATGCCGGATTTCCACGACCATGCGGTGAATGTGCCTTCGCCCGGCGCTGTCAGCGGACAGGATACGCTCGTGCTCGGGAAGTTTTCTGCGGGATGTAGCCAAGCTGAATCAGGACACGCGAAATTTCCGCGTGTTCGGTCCCGATGAGACACTGTCGAATCTGTTAGGCGCCGTTTTTGAAGTTACCGACCGTCAGTGGGACGCTCGCGAAGTAAAAAATGATGAATTCCTCGCGCCCACTGGACGCGTGCTGGACTCGATGCTTAGCGAGCACCAGTGCGAGGGTTGGCTCGAGGGTTATCTGCTCACCGGACGGCATGGGCTTTTCAATAGCTATGAGGCTTTCATCCGCATCGTCGACTCGATGTTCAGCCAGCACGCCAAGTGGCTCAAGGTGACGTTGGAACTGCCATGGCGCCGCAAGATCTCGTCACTGAACTATCTGCTGGCCTCTCACGTCTGGCAGCAGGATCACAACGGCTTCACGCACCAGGACCCAGGTTTCCTCGACCACGTGATCAACAAGAAGGCCGACATCGTGCGCGTATATTTACCGCCCGACGCGAACTGTCTCCTATCGGTGTTCGATCACTGCCTGCGCAGTCGGGACTACGTCAACGTGGTAGTGGCCGGCAAGCACGCGCTTCCCCAATGGTTGACCATGGACGCGGCGATCGTGCATTGCACGGAAGGAATCGGCATCTGGCAATGGGCCAGCAACGATCAGGGAACCGAACCGGACGTCGTGATGGCGTGTTGCGGAGACACGCCCACGCTGGAGATTCTGGCCGCCGTTTCCATCCTTCGCGAACATCTGCCCGATCTGAAAATCCGAGTGATCAACGTCGTCGATCTTATGAAGCTGCAGTCTGCGAGCGAGCATCCGCACGGGCTAAGCGAGACGGATTACGATTCGCTCTTTACCAAGGATAAGCACATCATCTTTGGCTTCCATGGATACCCATGGCTGGTGCACCGGCTTACCTACCGCCGTACCAACCGCAACTTGCACGTTCGCGGCTACAAGGAAGAGGGCACCATCACGACGGCTTTCGACATGAGAGTGCAAAACGACCTTGACCGATTTCACTTAGTACAAGACGTAGTGGATCGTCTGCCAGAGTTGGGAGCCAAGGGCGCGTATCTGAAGCAGATGGTTCAGGACAAGCTGATTGAGCACAAGCAGTACATTGACAAGCATGGCCGGGACCTGCCGGAAATCCGCAACTGGAAGTGGAAGGATCTCAGCAGTAACGGCGCCGGCCGGAGATCGCTCCATGCTGACTCGGGCGATCAGGCGGTAACTCATGAGTAAGACAAAGCACAGTCACGGGCCGCACGAAGGTCTAGATAAACTATGGTGCTAATCATGGATTCCATCGCCCTTATTGGAAGCACGCGCATCATGATTGGCGTTTGTCGGTCGCCGTGAGTTTGATGCTCGTCCTTGGCTACCTATGTGATGAGCGATGACTTGGCCTGGTGGCCTCGCAGCCAACGTCAGCAGCCAGTTTCAGGTGCCATGAGATGAGAAGGAAATCCACACCTTTCCATTGAGCCACATGCCGCGCTGGTAATCTAAAGAACAAATGATTCTGATCGTGGTCTAAGGCTACACGCCGAGTCTGCTAGGATTGAGTTGCGAAGCTTTCGATCACAGCGCCTCCAATGTTGGGTTCAAGGCGTGTTGAAGATTCATCCGGTTCAGCGGCTACAACTTGATCGTCGGCAAGCGCGTAACGCTGGAGAATAAGAAGCTGATCCGCGAGGTGTAATCCAGACTACGAGCTTTGGCTTGTCTAGCGCTGTCTAACTTGCGGACCCGTCCGCCATCACCGATTTCAGTCTCCCTGAAAGGAGTAACCATGGCTCTCAAGATGAAAGCAGCAATAGTCGAGGAATTTGGAAAGCCTCTGGCGCTTCGTGAATTGGAGATCCCGTCTCCCGGGGCAGGTCAGATCCTGATCAAAACCGAGGCTTGCGGCGTATGCCACACAGACCTTCATGCCGCCCACGGCGACTGGCCGGTAAAGCCTACTCTCCCATTCATTCCCGGCCATGAGGCCATTGGGCTCGTCGCCGCCGTTGGATCGGGCGTGACCATCGTGAAGGAGGGAGACCGGGTTGGGGTGCCCTGGCTTTACTCGGCGTGCGGCCATTGCGAATATTGTTTGACGGCGTGGGAAACGGTTTGCCCCGAAGCCCAGTTCGGCGGCTATACCAAAAATGGGGGCTTTGCCGAGTACCTCTTAGCAGACCCGAATTACGTCGCCCATATACCTACAGGCCTCGCGCCTTTGGATGCCGCCCCGCTGATCTGCGCTGGCATCACGACTTATAAGGGGATCAAGGAGACCGAAACCAAGCCCGGCGAGTGGATCGCCATCTCCGGTTGTGGCGGACTCGGGCATCTGGCGATCCAATATGCCAAGGCTATGGGATTGCTGGTCTGCGCTATCGATATCGACGATCGCAAACTGGCTCACGCCAAGCACCTAGGCGCCGATCTCGTGATCAATGCCAAAGCCGGCGACCCTGCAGCCGCCGTGACGAAAGAGACCGGCGGTGGCGCTCATGGCGTTGTGATTACGGCTCCCTCGCTGATCGCATTCAAGCAGGGCGTTGGGATGACCCGGAAGCGTGGCACTTGCGTACTGGTCGGACTGCCTCCCGGCGAATTCCCGGTTCCTCTGTTCGACGTAGTGGCGAACTGCATAACCATTCGCGGTTCGTTCGTCGGTACGCGTCAGGATATGGCCGATGCGCTCGCGTTCGCCACCACGGGTAAGGTCAAGGCCGACATCGAACTGCAGCCACTGTCTGCGATCAACCAAATCTTCAACCGGCTCGAGCACGGCGATGTAGCGTCACGCGTGGTCCTCGACTTCACGCATGCTCAAGCGAAGAACCAATAATCCAACAGGATCTCTCGCAAGTTTGCGACCTCGGTCCATCTTCGCAGTATGAAAGAAATTTGGCAGGAGTTGAGCGATGGCTATTGAGAAGAGCTTCGCAGACGATGCGAAGACCTCAAACGATTCAAAACACTCCGCTCAAAACGGGTCCAAAGAACAAGTCGCCAAACCCAATGGATCGAAGCCCGGCGCAGACGAGATTCGCAAGCGCGCCTTCGAAGCGTTTCAGGCTCGCCATGGTGAACCCGGCAGTGCGCTCGAAGACTGGCAAAAGGCTGAGTCCTCTCTTATCGCGGAAGCGACTAACGCCAGCGAGCCCAAGGCCGATGCACCCAAGCCCGAAGGCGCTAAGGCCGATGCTCCCAAAGCTAACTGGACCAAGCCCAAGCTGCCAAGGCCGATAGCTCTCAGGCCGATGCGTCAAAGCCGACGACTCCAAGGCTGACCGGAAGGCGGATGCGCCTAAGACGGAGGGGGCAAAGGCTGATGCATCTAAGGGTTCGGTAAAGGTACCGACTGATACCGGGACGATCGAGGAGGCGGTCACCAAGTTCAAGTCCAGTATCAAGGATGGGCTGACCCAGGAAGAGGCGGCGGCCCGGCTCAAGAAGGACGGTCCGAACGCCATCAAGGAAGTGCACATCAATCCGATCATGCGGTTCCTCAAGTTCCTGTGGGGACCTATCGCGTGGATGATCGAGATTGCCGCGATACTCTCCGCGGTGGTTCGGCATTGGGAAGACTTTGTCATGATCTTCTTCATGCTGGCGCTGAATGCGGTGGTCGGCTTCTGGGAAGAATACAAGGCCGACAACGAGATCCAAGCGCTGAAAAAGCATCTGGCAATGCATTCCCATGTCCTGCGCGACGGCAAGTGGAGCGACGTCCCGGCCAAGACCCTGGTGACCGGCGATATTGTCATGATCAAACTCGGCAATGTCGTCCCCGCCGATATGAAGCTGGTCGATGGCGACTACCTCAGCATCGATCAGTCGGCGCTGACGGGAGAGTCGCTGCCGGTTGAAAAGAAGAAAAACGACGTCGCGTATTCAGGATCGATCGTGAAGATGGGCCAAATGAATGGGCTTGTCACCGCCACCGGAATGAACACGCTCTTCGGCCGTGCCGCACAACTGACTGAGAGCGTTAAGACCGTTTCCCACTTTCAGAAGGCAGTCCTTAAGATAGGTAATTTTCTCATTCTGATTACGCTCGGCCTGGTCGCGTTGATCCTTATGATCTCGCTATATCGCGGCGACCCATTCGTTGAAACCATACTCTTTTGCCTGATACTCACAGTCGCAGCGATACCGGTTGCCTTGCCGGCCGTTCTATCCGTCACGATGGCCGTCGGCGCGTCCGTGCTCGCTCGAATGAAGGCTATCGTCTCCCGCCTGGCCGCGATCGAAGAGATGGCCGGCATGGATATTCTCTGCTCCGACAAGACCGGGACACTCACCAAGGACGAGCTCGAGTTGGGCAGCCCGGTTGTTTTCAAGGCGAGCAACCAGCAGGACCTGGTCCTGGCCGCGTGTTTGGCCTCTCCAGCGAACGGCCGCGATGGGATCGACGATGCCGTCGTCAAAGGTCTCAAAGATCAGTCGGCGCTCAAGGCCTATCAAATCACTCATTTCACACCGTTCGACCCGGTCAGCAAGCGAACCGAGGCCGAGGTCAAACATGGCAACGCCACTTTCAAAGTCTCGAAAGGTGCGCCGCAAGTCATTCTGGATCTGACTCATCCGGACGCCGACGAGCGCAAAAAAGCTGAAAAGCAGGTCAACGACCTGGCCAAGAAAGGTTTCCGCACACTTGGCGTGGCGCGTACCGATGCCCAAGGAAAGTGGGAATTGCTTGGACTGCTATCGCTGTCCGATACTCTTCGCGACGATTCGGCCTCGACTATCGCGGATGCGCGTAAAATGGGACTGCAGGTTCGCATGGTTACCGGCGACAACCTTGCGATCGCTCAGCAGGTATCACGCGAGCTCAAACTGGGACCGAACATCGCAGTCGCCAGCCAGCTTTTTCCTGACGGCAAGGCTGACAACACTGACAAGATCGACGCGGCCGACGGTTACGCCGAGGTTTTCCCCGAGCATAAGTTCAAAATCGTCAAAGCCCTTCAGGCTGGTGGGCATATCGTCGGAATGACCGGCGACGGCGTTAACGACGCTCCGGCGCTCAAGAAGGCTGATTGCGGAATCGCGGTCAGCGGCGCAACCGATGCCGCTCGGGCGGCCGCGGACCTGGTGCTTACTGCGCAAGGCCTCTCTGTCATCACCGCCGCCATTTCAGAGGCGCGCAAAATCTTCGAGCGCATGAACAGCTACGCAATCTACCGGATTGCCGAAACCATCCGCGTACTGCTCTTCATGACGCTCGCCATTGTGGTCTTCAACTTCTACCCGGTAACCGCGGTCATGATCGTGATCATCGCGGTCCTGAATGACTTCCCCATCATGATGATCGCCTACGACAACACTATCGTCGCTCCGCGCCCGGTGCGCTGGGACATGGAACGCGTATTGACGGTCAGCTCGGTGCTCGGCGTGCTGGGAGTTGTCGCTGCCTTCGGCCTTTTCTGGGCCGCAGAAAAATACCTTCACCTTTCCCGTCCCATGGTTCAGAGCCTCATGTTCCTGAAGCTCCTGGTAGCCGGGCATCTCACTATTTACATCACGCGAAGCGCTGGGACTTTCTGGAAGCGGCCATGGCCCAACTGGCGCCTGGTGGTCGCCTGCGAAGCAACCCAGATCATCGGAACACTGGCCGCAGTTTACGGGTGGGGCATGACGCCACTTGGATGGAAGTACGCGCTGCTAGTGTGGGGTTATGCGCTCGTATGGTTCTTCATCAACGACATGGCTAAAGTTCAAGTTTACAAGATGCTGCACCTCGGGAGCGCAAGCCATCAGCGCCACCTGGCAAGAGTCAATGCCAACCTTCATCCGGCCGCACAAGGCAAGGCGACGACCGCTACCGCTTAAAGGTAAGCAGTTACTTCCGAAACTCAGCAACTTCGCAAAGGATCGAATTAATCGTGAATCTCAACGAATCCGAACTGAATCATTTCCCGGAAGCTTCAACCGCTGAGCTTCCGCCTCATGCGACCGCCTCGTCGCAGCCTTCCGAATCACCGTCGCCGTTGATGCGGGCCAGCACGTGGGCGAAGGGGCTCGAATCGATGTTCGTCCGCCGCCTGGTGGTGGTCGGAGTACTCGGCGCACTGGTGATGATCGGGCTTTTTCTGTCGAACTATTCCAGCGACAAGGCGCTCTTCTACTGGTGCGCGATGTTTCCCATCTTTGGCGTAGCCTGCCTTGCACATGAACTGGCTGCCGGACGGGCGTATGAGATCGCACTTTGGCGAATACTCATGCGCCAGGCGCTGCATTGGGTCGGACCGATAGTCGCGGTCAGGATCCTGTTCATGCAGCATGCACGGGGCCAGATGGCGACCGATGCGGTCGCTCTAACGGTCATCCTGCTGTTGACAGTGACCTGTTTTCTCGCGGGCGTTCACTTCGACAGCAGCTTTTACTGGGTCAGTGTATTTCTCGCGCTGACGGCGGTGATTGGCACCGAGATCGAGACCTATCTCTGGTTCGCGGTGGTGCTGCTTCTGATCGCAATCGCGATCGCGCTAGTGTCGGCGATGCTTCTGCGCCGCGGTTCCAAGGTCGGCTTGGCGCCGGCGCACATTCCGATCTCGTGACGGCGGTCGCCGCGACGCAGTGTTAGATTGCGCCCGGAGTCTGAACAAGGATAATTATGAACTACCGCAAGAGATTCGTCGTCGAGCCTGGCGCAAAGGTCAAGCTCGATAAGATTGACCCGGGATTCAAAGACAAGCACGACGAATCTCACAAAGACGCGTTGCCGGAGATCCAGAAACGCGTCGAGCGCTTGGCCAAGGCGCAGTATCTGTTGTACGCCGACGGCAGCAAGTCATTGCTGGTCGTTCTGCAGGCGTTGGATGCTGGTGGCAAGGACGGAGTCGTCCGCCACGTGTTCACCGCGATGAACCCGCAGGGGACGCTGGTCGCTAGCTTCAAACAGCCGAGCAAGATCGAACTAGCCCACGACTTCCTCTGGCGCGCTCATCTGCACACGCCGGCCAAAGGGCAAGTCGTGATCTTCAATCGGTCGCACTATGAGGATGTGTTGATCGTGCGCGTGCATAAGATGGTGCCTAAGTCGGTGTGGTCGAAGCGCTACGATCTGATCAACGATTTCGAAAAGATGCTTCACGACAACGGCACACGCATCCTCAAGTTCTATCTACACATCAGCCCGGAGGAGCAGCTAGCGCGCTTTGCGCAGCGGCTCGATGACCCGACGCGGCACTGGAAAATCAGCGAGAGCGACTACTCGGAACGCAAGCTATGGCCGGAGTATATGAAGGCATACGAGGAAGTCCTGGAAAGGACTAGCACCAAGCACGCTCCATGGTACGTGATCCCGTCCGATCACAAGTGGTTCCGCAGCCTCGCCATCTCCGAGATTCTGGCCGACACGATGGAGGACATGGATCTGAAGCTTCCGCCGGCCCAGGTGGACCTTGCGCAAATCCGTCACAAGTATCACGCTGCGGCGGTACAGCAGTTGAAGCGAGGTGGTAAGCGGCCGAAGGAGTCGCACAAGAAGTAACTGCGTCTCTAGCCCATCGACCTAGTGAACAAAAATGTGCGTTGCGTCAGGCGCACCACGCGAGTGTCTCTGGCACTTGCCGTCTATCTGCAAAAGCTTTTCACATACTCTACGAGGCCATGTATCTGACTGTTGGTGAACGCTTCCGACCAACCAGGCATATTGCGGCTCAAACCCTCCGCCGAACCACCCTTAGCCACAACCTCATAGAGGAATTCGTCGGAACGCATTTTCATTTTTGCGCAGTCGGTGAAGTCCGTCGGCGCCGGATTAAATGCCACCGCTCCAGGCCCGTTTCCTTTCCCGTCGTTGCCGTGGCAGGAGGCGCAGAAACTGTGATACGCCGCTGCAGGCGCTTGTTTCGATGACGCGGCCGCGGCACCTGGCTTGCTGCTGGCTCCTGAGGCGGCGGCTCCGCCGCCAAGGCTGCCAAGGTAGGTAACCAGGGCTTTCATATCAGCAGCATTCAGAGTCAGCGGGACCATGCCGGCGGTTTTCATTCTGGCCGTCGGGGCTTTCAGAAGAGCGGTCAATTTAGCGGACGGATACCGACTGGAAATATTAGTCAGCGCCGGCCCCGCACCGCCGCCACCAGCCTCTCCATGGCATCCTTTGCAGCCGTGAGAATCGAAAATAGCCTTGCCCCCGCTGTCAGCGGTCTTACCCGCCGAACCTCCACCTGACCCGTTCGCGGCGGCCGGCTGCGCGCTAGCCGGCGACGCTGCTGCGCCTGATTTGCCGCCAAGGCTGCCAAGGTAGGTAACCAGGGCTTTCATATCTGCAGCATTCAAGGTCAGCGGGACCATGCCGGCGGTCTTCATTCTGGCCGTCGGGGCTTTCAGAAGAGCTGTCAATTTAGCGGACGGATACTGACTGGAAACATTAGTCAGCGCCGGCCCCGCACCGCCGGCACCAGCCTCTCCATGGCATCCTTTGCAGCCGTGAGAATCGAATATAGCCTTGCCCCCGCTGTCAGCGGTCTTACCCGCCGAACCTCCATCTGACCCGTTCGCGGCGGCCGGCTGCGCGCTAGCCGGAGATGCTGAGGACGAATCAGAAGCCACCGCTCCGCCAGTCCACATTTTCAAGTGATCTATTTTGGAAACGTTGTGAATCATATCGTGGCAACCGCTTGAAATGCACGATACTTGATTCGATTTGAGCAAAGCTAAAGGCGGCATGTGCGCGAGACTATCTTCAAACTCGCGAGTGCCCATATGGCAGTGCAGGCACTCCGAATTAGGATACGTGCCGATTAGATGAAGTGTCTTTGGTGGAGTGCTCAGATACTCCATGTACAGATACGTTAAGCCTCTAAGCTTGTCCTTCAATGGGCCGTACATGGTGTAGTTGGTGTGGCAGGTATAACAGGCCTTGTCCGACGGCACGAGGTGGTTCTGAAAATGTTGGGCAGGGATATAATGCCTATCCAGCAGGTACAGACTTCGCCCGTGGTTTACCATGCTGTGGCACGAAACACAGTATGACGTCTGTTGCGAACGCTCATTGTGAAAGGACATTCCCGTGCCGATGCACAATGCGGGGAGAATGCATAACGCAATGAAGGCGAGAATCTTGCCCGAAGCTTCTACAGTCACGGAGGGATACACGAGAAACACTGCGGCCATAATGATCGTCAGTACGACCAAGGCGATTAGGATACCGGTTAGTCCGAGCATAACGTCCCAGTTACTTCGCGCCCGCCGAATCTGAGGCCAGCGTGAGGGTTCCTATTTCATGCGCGATTATTTGAAGGTGAAGAAACAGCAAAGACCAGCGAAACGAGATAAACCAAGATGCCCGCTCCTATCAGGGTCACACCGACGACTACAAAAAGCACAAACGAAAGTGGGCTAAACCAAAGCAGGGTGAAAATTTCTACGAGCAGGCCAAAAATAATCAAGCCGCTCGAAACTTGCAGATAGCGCCGGATTCCGATCTCTCGAAGTTTCATTAACCGCGTCTCCGGACTTAAGGGTGATCTAATCTGGTTACCTTCCTAACCGGAATAAGTGCCCTTAAAGAATGAAGCTCTCTCAACAACAGTGCTGCCACCGCAAAAATATACGTTGAGTATGCCTTGGGCAGCGAATGAACCGGCAACGAGTTGGTTATCTAGAGCACAAATGGTAGGGAAAACTCGGTTATTCGGATACGTTAAGATTTGATTGCGACACTTTTATTTGAGCATGCTGGCTCACTTCGGCCTTATAGTTAAAGCTAAAGAGTTCGTCTGCCGGAACGCGTAATGTACCGATCGTGAACCAGCAAGGAGGCCTATATGATCAAGACAGAGATTATTTCCCCCAACGCCCTGAAGATCGTGGTACCGGATAAATTGAAGGCGGACGACTTCCGCGAAATTGCGCCGCAAATCGATTCTCTCATCAATCAGCATGGCAAAATCAGGTTGCTAGTCGATGCTTCCGGCTTCAACGGCTGGGAGAATATCGCGGCTTTTGAGAAACATGCCGGCTTCGTAAAGGACCACCAACAGAAGATCGAGCGCATCGCCGTCATTGCTGCGCATGAGTGGCAGCATTGGCTGATTGGCGCAGTCAGGATCTTCGTCCATCCGGAGGTAAGAGCCTACGACAAGAGCCACGCAAGCGAGGCACTGCGCTGGATCGTTGGTTAAGCGAAACGCGGCGCACGGTGCAGATGCGGGTTGTCTTCACTTCGACGACCGCCGACAAAGGCAGACCCAAACTTTAATCTGCCTTGACGCCCTTGTCGTTCTCCGGCACGCCCTGCGCCGCGATCGTTCCCTTGGGGGTCGGGGATCCCTTCAAAATCCATTCGAACAGGACCCCGATCAACGCTCCGGCAAACGGGCCGACTAGATAGACCCACGCCGCAGCGAAGTTCCAGCGAACTAGATCGGGAGCTAGAGAACGCACCGGGTTCATCGAAGCCCCACTGATGGGCGCGGCCCAGAGTCCCGCAAGCGCGATGTAGGCGCCGACCGCGATTGCGCCATTGGCGCCGATGTTGCGGGCACCCGATGCAGTGCCCAGGATCGTACTCACCAATCCCGCGGTGAGGAGTACCTCCATGAAGAATGCCTGCAGGGCGCTCACGCCTGTGCCCGGTTCGGTAGCGCCGAGTTGGCCGATCGTCCCGAACATAGCGCACAGGAAGATCGCGGCCGCGATGCCGCCCGCATCTGCCCGACAATGTAGCCGGGCACGCGGGCCTATGGAAAATTCCGTCGTAAGGCGAAGGCGAAAGTAACCGCGGGATTGAGATGTGCGCCGCTTACCGTGCCCATGAAGTAGATGACGACCATCACCATCATGCCGGGCGCCACCACGGCCATGCCCGAGGTGACTGCGCCGCCGCTTTTCGCTGCGACCACGTCCGCGCCCGCGGCCACCACGACCAGTAGAAACGTCCCCCCAGATTTCCGAGAAAATTCGCCGCCATTCGACGGACGAATCGAGAAAATCGGGTGGTGTCGTTTCGCGCAGCATGAGTTGCTGTTCCACACTGTCCATCTGATCTTTGCGTATTCTCATGGCGACCTTTATTCAGGGATGCGGCTTGGCATCAGCGCTCAAGACGACGTAGCCGCTGGCTCTGATGCGAGCCGGAGTGAGGGGATAGTTCGTAAAATCACTGAACGAATCGTAAGACCCTGAACTATGATGGAGAAGATAACGACCGCATAAGTCATCGTGATGATCGCGTCACGGTAGCCTGCGTCCGGAACGGAGAGCGCGAGAGCCACCGATATCCCTCCTCGAAGCCCGCTCAAAGTCAGCACGGGGATAGTCCCACGCTCGATATTTCGGAAGGGCGATAGGATCAGAACCACAACCGCAACGCTGACGAGCCGAGCGATCAAGACCAGCGGGACGGCAATTAACGCGGCGACTCCGTAGCCCCCGTTGAGCGGTACCAGTAGCAATTCTGCTCCGATCAGGAGAAACAGGATCGCGTTCAGAATCTCATCCACGACTTCCCAGAAAACGTCGAGGTGAGAGCGCGTCTCGTCGGACATTGCCTTCTCTCGGCCTTCGTTGCCGATTATCAGTCCCGCTACCACGATTGCGATGGGCGCGGAAACCCCGATCCAGTCAGCAAGTGCGTAACCCCCGCTGGCGAGCCCGAGGGTCAGCAGGATTTCCACCTGGTAATCGTCGACTTGCGCGAGCAACCAATAGGTCAGCAGACCGACGGCCAAACCAAAGACGATTCCTCCCACAGACTCCGTCGCGAGCAATCTAACGGCTTCGAGCGCACCCATATGGATCGGGGAAGTCGCGACCTGGAGTAATACCATGAAGACAACGGCACCGACGCCGTCGTTGAAAAGCGATTCGCCTCCAATCTGCGCCTTGATGCCCGGAGGGATCGCAAGCGTTCTTAGAATCGCGAGCACCGCGATGGGATCAGTCGGCGAGATTAGCGCCCCGAACAATAAGGCCGCCACTGGCGGTATCGGCATCCCGACCAAGCTCAACACCAGCCATGTTCCACCGGCGACGACCAACGTGGAGATCGCCACGCCAAGAGTCGAGAGGAGGGCGATCGCACCTTTCTGTTGGGAGAGCTGCGGGATCTTGAGATTCATGCCACCCGCAAACAGCAGGTATGCCAGAAGTCCATGCAACAGCACGCGGTTGAAATCGATGTGCCTCAGGAAGCCGGCGGCAGCAATATCCGCCGATGAGACACCCGCTTTTCCCGCGACTATCACCAAAGCAGAAAAGATCAGGGCGATCGCGAGCACCCCAATGGTCGAAGGCAGACCAAAGTAGCGCACATTCAGAAAGCTGAAAATCGCCGTGATGGTTATCAGGATCGCGATGATGTCGAAGGACATAGGCTCCCAAGGCTGGTTTTGCACAGGCGACTTATCGGGACCGTCGGGGGCCGCGCCAGTTCAAGCCGCGGAAAGGTAGCTTCCGCTGAAACCAGCACTGCCCGGAAATCCGTTCCCTCAAGGCCCTCCTCGATGCGATCCAGCAAGGATTCCCTATCTTCGACTTGGAGCAAAATCCTCACTAGTATCTGTTGCTCGGAGAGTTGCTCCGTCCAGTGCGCGACGACACCGTCCTTGCTCAGGCTTTCCTGCAAACGCGCGCCGTGTTTCTTGGGAAGGAATACTTCTATGAGCCGAAGCGCCATCTGCGGTCCTTATCAAGGCGGTACGCCGGCGATCGAGCTGACCGCCGGCAACCGGAGGCAGTATCGGTCTTTCGCGCCGGCGGGCGCAATCGCAAAGCATGCGTGCCGCTATTTCTATCGACCACACTGGCGGTCGACAGCGGTCCTCTCTCCGGGATGTAACAAAGGTTCAGCCGGCTCGAACCAACTGAACACGCGTGGAGAAATCAAAAATGACGGCAATAGAGAGAATTTTGGTGCCGCTCGACTTTTCCGAACCTTCTCGTAAGCACTGGACGAGGCGGTCGAATTCAGCCGGCCGTATAAACGCTGAACTGATTTTGCTGTCGGTGGTCGAGCGTAAATTTTACGAGTCGCCTTTGTTGGTGCCTGACACAGGCGCGCTCCTCGAAAATCAAGCACGAGCAAACCGAAGAGAAACTCGAGGAGATTTGCAGGAACCTGGGCAAGCAAGGCGTCAAGTGCCGGACGCTCGTAGAGTTCGGTGTCGCCTACCAGGCTCGATCGTCGAAGCCGCAAACAAAGTCCACGCAAATTTGATCGTCATCTCAACTCACGGACGTACTGGGTTGGCGCACGTTCTGATCGGCAGTATCGCGGAGAGGGTCGTGCAACAACGAACCCCCGCGCCGCGGCCGGTGGTCGATGGAGTAGAACGTGACTGAGCAAGTAGACCCCGATTCGCCGTCTGCGGTGGAAAACGCACCCAATAGATCGCAGGAACGCACTCTCGAACCTGAGCACTTTCCCCGCCGCAGAAGTACGTTCGATACGCGCGTCGTCGTCCTGACTCTTCTGGCGGCAGCGATCGGAGTGGCAGCGGGAGGGGCCGCAATAGTTCTGCTCAAGCTGATCGGCTTCATAACCAACTTGTCTTTCTACGGTCGATTGTCAACGAGTTTTGTCTCGCCGGAGGCCAACCAACTCGGACTGTTCGTGTTGATTGTTCCGGTCATCGGCGGCGTGCTGGTCGGTTTGATGGCGCGCTATGGCTCGGAGGCAATACGCGGGCATGGAATTCCGGAGGTGATGGTTAGCGTACTTAGAAACCAGAGTCGAATCCCCGCGCGAGTCGGAATTCTTAAGCCCATATCCACAGCTATCGCGATAGGTACTGGGTGTCCCTTCGGCGCCGAGGGCCCAATCATAGTCACTGGAGGAGCGCTTGGCTCTTTCGTCGGACAGTTTCTCTCGACAACTGATGAGGAGAGAAAGATCCTCCTCTCGGCCGGCGCCGCTGCCGGCATGTCGGCGACTTTTGGAAGCCCAGTGTCAGGCGTCTTGATAGCAGTCGAGTTGTTGCTGTTCGAGTTACGCCCGCGTTCTCTCCTCCCCGTCGCGGTTGCGAGCGCGATAGCTGGCGCGCTGCGAAGATTCTCTGCAGCGCCCTGGCCAATGTTCCCGATGCAGCCACTGCAAAGTTCAGGAATGGCCGCCTTGGTATCGTACACCTTGATCGGCGCGATAGTGGGATTGGCCTCCGTCGGTGCGACTCGCGCCGTCTATGCAGTCTCGGATACGTTTGCGCGACTGCCGATCCACTGGATGTGGTGGCCTGCTATCGGCGGCCTTGTTGTCGGCATCGTTGGTTACATCCTTCCCGAGACGATGGGTGTCGGCTACGTCAACATCGTCCGAATTTTCTCCGGATCGCTCACCGAGAAAGCGCTCATCATGCTCTTCCTGCTCAAGTTTGTTTCCTGGGCGGCGGCGCTCGGAAGTGAAACGTCCGCGGGAACCCTGGCGCCGCTCTTTGTTATGGGTGGCGCGCTCGGGGCGGCGCTTGGCGGCGGAGCCAATCTCTTGTTTCCACAGTTTGGAATCGATTTGCGAATCGCCGGGATAGTCGGAATGGCGGCCATGTTCGCAGGAGCTTCGCGCGCACTGCTCACGTCAATAGTTTTTGCCTTCGAGACCACCTTGCAGCCACTTGGCCTTTTACCTTTGCTCAGTGGCGCCTCGGCGGCCTACATGGTTTCAAGTTTGCTGATGGAGACCACTCTAATGACGGAGAAGGTCGTTCGCAGGGGCGTCTTTGTTCCAACCGAGTACACTGCCGACTTTCTTACGCAGACCTTGGTTCGCGACGTCGCCAGTCGCGAGGTGGTCTCTCTTGCTGAGCATCTAACTTTGGCGGAGGTTCGGACCCGCATCACACAGGGCTGGCCGGGCAGCAGTTACCAGGGGTTCCCGGTATTGAACGACCGCGAACAACTGGTTGGCGTGGTGACCCGTCTGGACTTACTCGACCCCGTGCGGAAGGCGACAGAACTAGTCGGCGATCTCACTATCAGGAATCATGCGGTTATTTTCGAGGATAACACTCTCAGCGAAGCCAATGCTCTGATGGTTCGCGAAGGAGTGGGGCGCTTGCCGATCGTGGATCACGGTAACAATCGCAAGCTCATCGGTATTATCTCACGCCGGGATATTATGTCAGCGCGCCATCGGCGAATGGAGCAAGAGTACGAACGTCAGCGGGGCATTCGCTGGTAGTCGTCGCCGACTTCACGGCGCGAGGGTTCGTTCGCTCTCGATGTCGGTTTTCGTGATCGCGAGGCTCTCTACGCCGCGGTGCAGGTTGTCCGGCTCCACTCGCTACGAACCAGGCAAATTGCATAACCCGCCAAAACGTCCAGTTGGCGGGCCGCACGTGATTTGTGCGGAGAGTTTTCACGCCCAGAGGGTGTGAAAACAACCACAACATTAGTTGCGACATTTGTGACGGCCTCGGCGCTGGTTTTTGTCCAACCGGTTTTCGCGCAGAAGGGCGGCACCTCCGCTGCGGAAATCGCAATCAATGACCGAGAATCGTCGGTGGCTCCGAATTTCGAGGAGCCTTGGAACGACAGCTCGCCTTCATTCACGAGCCCTGCGCTGGCGCCTGCGCCAGGAGAGCCGGAGTATTCCGATCCGGAATCGATGTTTGTGCCACCGGCGCCCGTCGGTCTGATCGAGCCCGGTGATCATCCCGCAATCTCCCCGACCAGCCCGACGTTGATACCGCCCGGCACGATGGACATGCCGGCCGGCGGATTCGGCGGCCGACTTCGCTGAACTCCTGAAAAAAGCTGCGTCTTTCCTTGTGAGATCGAATAGCACGCGAATCGTGCGGTGATTTGTCACGCCCATCTGATGAGAGGTTAAGGAAAATGAAAACGAAACAAGCTGAGATCTTCCGGCATTTTACCAACGTTATGCCGCACGACACGAAAGTAGTTCACGCGCGCGCGATTCATTATGGCTCCTACGACGAGGACACGGCCGCGCTCGGTCTCTCAATTATCGGGCTGGCGCTCATGATCGCAACAACTATTTCGCTGTTGGTCGCTTTCTCAATTCTCTAGGGAGGAACAGGCAATGATTTCCCAAAATTCCACAATTGGATTCATCGGGCTTGGCGCTATGGGGCAGCTCATGGCGCGCAGACTTCTTAATAGCGGTTTCAAGGTCGTTGCGTACGACCACACGAGCCAGAAAACGGCAGCACTCGTTACCAAAGGCGCGGTGCCGGCCCCTAGCATTCGCCAGCTCGCCAGAAAATCAGAGATGATCATCTCGTGCCTGCCCAATGACGAAGCGGTGCTGAGCGTCTATCAAGGTCCCGAAGGTGTCATCGCCTGCGCGAATCCCGGAAGCATCGTGATCGAGATGAGCACCGTCTCGCCGGATACGTCGCGCGTGCTCCATCGGATGGGAATTGAGCGCGGGATCGAGGTCCTGGACGTCGCAATTTCCGGCAGCACGCCCGCGGCCGAGAGTGGCACCGTGACGCTTTTGGGTGGCGGCGACGCGAAAGTATTCGAGGCATGCCAGCCGATCTTTGACGCCATCGCGAAGCAGTATTTCCTCATGGGGCCGAGCGGCTCCGGGACCGCGATGAAGCTCGTCGTCAACGCTTTGCTGGGCGTGAACATGCAGGCAATCGCCGAGGCAGTCGCCTTCGGAGAGAAGGCTGGGCTCGATCGCGAACTCCTGCTGAACGTGCTTTCCAAGACCGCAGTGATATCGCCGGCGCATCAGAACAAGCTGCTTCGCGCCGAGCACGACGACTACTCGCCTCAGTTCCCGCTGCGTCTCATGAACAAGGACTTCAAATTGATTCTCGAGAAGGCGAGCGAAGTCGGTGCACCGATGCCGCTAACCGCGGCCGCCCTCCAGGTCAATGCGGCCCGCAACGCTGTCAACGGCGACGAAGATTTCTCGAGCGTGATCAGCGAGATGGAACGCCTCGCGCGGGTCCACGGTAAACCGCAGCCGGCCAGTTTGATCTCAAGACTGAAGTCCGCGGCCGCGCGATGAACGACTGAGAATCCAGGGAGGGTTATCAGCCATGATGTGGATTGTTCGACTGGCGCTTAGACGGCCGCTCTCAGTGGCGGTCATGGCTTTGCTGATGCTGGTGATGGGCGTCCTGTCGTTCGCCCTGATGAACGTGGATATTTTTCCAGCCATCAATCTTCCGGTGGTGATGGTGGTGTGGAGCTACCCCGGGCTCGACGCGGTCGATATGGAGCGCCGACTCGTGATCATCAGCGAGCGCGCCTATTCCACGACCGTCGATGGCATAGAGCATATCGAGTCGGAGTCGATGCTCGGAATCGGCGTGCTCAAGGTTTATTTCCAGCCGGGCACGGACATCGGCGCCGCTATCGCGCAAATCGACTCGGTCTCGGAAACGATTCTGCGCCAGGCGCCTAGCGGCACGACCGCCCCGAATATCATTTCCTACAACGCGGCGAACGTTCCGGTCGCTCAGCTGAACATCTTCAGCGAGACGCTCTCGCAACAGCAGCTTTTTGACTACGGGCTGAATTTCATTCGCCTGCAACTTTTCACGATACCTGGATTTTCGTCGCCGGCGCCGATCGGCGGCGTTCAGCGCGCGGTCGTCGTCAACCTCGACCCGAAGCATATGTACGCCAACGGCCTGTCACCGGTGGATATCGGCAATGCGCTCTCGACCACCAACGTCGTAATCCCGTCGGGCACGGCTCGCATGGGCAACTACGAGTACGACGTTGACCTGAACATGAATCCGACCAAGGTCTCCGAGTTCAACCAGCTGCCGATAAAAGTAACCAACGGCATCCCGATTCTTCTCGGCGATATCGCACCGGTCAGCGATACCCATCAGCCGCAGAGCAACGTCGTGCGTATCGACGGGCGTCCGGCGACCTTTCTGCTGGTGATCAAGCACGCGGCCGCCTCGACGCTGTCGGTGGTCGATGCGGTCCGCAATCGCATTCCTGACATTCTCGCGGTCGCGCCCAAGGGCCTGAAGGTGGCGCTCACCTTCGACCAATCCGCCTTCGTTCGCGCGTCGTTGTGGGAGGTTGTGCGCGAGGCGGCGATCGCGGCGGCATTGGTGGCGGTGATGGTGCTGGTGTTCATCGGATCGGCGAGCAGCATGCTGATCGTCATCGCGTCGATACCGCTGTCGATCCTCACATCGATCGCGTGCCTTCATCTCGCCGGCCAGACAATCAACACGATGACGCTGGGCGGGATTGCGCTTGCGGTCGGGATGCTGGTCGATGACGCGACCGTCGAAATCGAAAACATCCATCGCAATCACGCGATGGATAAGCCGCTGCTGGTCGCGATCCTGGACGGCGCGCATCAAATCGCCACGCCGACCTTCATCGGCACGCTTTCGATCTGCATCGTGTTTTTTCCGGTGGTGCTGCTGACCGGCGTCGCGCGGTTCCTGTTTACACCGCTGGCGCTGGCCGTCGTATTCGCGATGCTGACCTCGTACTTGCTCTCGCGCACGCTGGTCCCGGCGATGGCGGCTCACCTGCTGCCGGAGAGACACCAGGAAGTCCATGGCAACAACCCCTGGCAACGGTTCCTGCGCGGGTTTGAAGCCGGCTTCGAGCGCATCCGCAAGCATTACGTATCGGGTGTAACCGCGTTCATCGAACATCGCGGCCTGGCGCTGACCTGCGCCGCGCTGATGATCGTCGGAACGCTGCCGCTGCTGTACGTCACCGGCGAGGATTTTTTTCCGACAGTTGACGCCGGAATCATGAAATTTCACGTGCGCGCGCCGAGCGGAACGCGGATCGAGCGGACGACGTTGATTGTCGATGATATCGAGCGCGAGATCCGGAAAATCATTCCCGCCGATGAGCTGCAGCAGATAAGCGACGACATCGATCTGCCGCAACCGTATGCGATCGCGTTTTTCCCGAGCGACAACATCGGCCCCCAGGACGGCGAAATCATGATCCAGCTCAAGCCCAATCATCATCCGACCGCCGTTTACCAGGATCGCATCCGCGAGATGATGAGCGCGAAGTTCCCGAACGTCGAAGGCTACTTTATGGCCGCCGACATCGTGAACCAGGTGCTGAACTTCGGTTTGCCGGCCGCCATCGACGCCCAGATCAACGGCAACGATCTCCACTCCGACTACAACATAGCGGTACGTCTCGCCGCGAAGATGGCGTTGATTCCGGGCGTCACTGATATGCGGATCGCGGAGCCGCTCGACTACCCGTCATTCAAGGTCAAGGTCGATCGGGCCAAGGCGCTCGAGCTCGGCGTAACGGAGCAGCAGGTCGCGTCGGGACTGCTGTCGTCGTTGAGCGGCAACAGTCTGATTTCGCCGAACTACTGGCTCGATCCGGTCAACGGCGTCAACTACAACGTCGTGACCCAGGCGCCAATTCAGACGACCGCCTCGGTCGATCAAATCGCCAACACTCCGCTGACCAACGGCACCGGCACGCAGACGGTACAATTTCTCGGCAACGTCGCGTCGATCACTCACAACATCGACCCCGCCGTGGTCGCACATTACACGGTGCAGCGAGTTATCGACGTGGATTGCGGCGTCAGCGGACGCGACCTTGGCAGCACGACCAGCGCGGTGCAAAAGGCCATCGACAGTCTCGGCCAATTGCCCGCCGGCACCCACGTCGTGATTCGCGGACAGAGCCAGGCGATGAATCAATCATTCAAGACGATGGGCCTCGGGCTGATTCTCGCGATCGTCCTCGTCTACCTGCTGATGGTCGCGAATTTCCAGTCATGGCTCGAGCCGTTCATCATCATAATGGCGGTGCCGGGCGCGCTGGCCGGCGTGTTGTGGATGCTGGTGCTGACTGGCACGACGATCAACGTCGAATCGCTGATGGGCGCGATCATGGCGGTGGGCGTCGGCGTCGCCAACGGCAACTTGCTCATCACTTTCGCAAACGAGATGCGCGAAGAAGGGATGGGGCCGCTCGAGGCTGCGATCGAGGCGGGCCACGTCCGCTTCCGGCCGATCATCATGACCGCGCTCGCGATGATTCTCGGGATGCTGCCGATGGCGCTCGCGCTGGGCGAGGGCTCGGAGCAAAACGCGCCGCTGGGCCGCGCCGTCATCGGCGGACTTTTCGCGGCAACCTTGATGACGCTGTTCGTGGTGCCCGCCGTCTATTCAATTTTCAGCCGCACGCTGATCACCAAGAAGCAGCGCGACGAACGCGTACAAGCGATCGCGGAACCTGGCGCATGAGGGAGGATTTTACTGTGAAGTCGTCAGAAGAGAATCGCAATCAACCCAAATCCGGTCGGTTACTGATGATCGCGCTGTTCGCGGCGGTGATTGTCGCCTTCGTTGTCTCGGGAGGATTCGTGCTTGCGAAACAGCAGCTGATCCAACGTCAGACGACGCAGCTTAGTCAGACCGTCGCACTGGGACCGCACGTTCTGGTGACAACGATATCGGGCGGCGGCGCGTCGCGGACGATCGAGCTTCCGGGCGCGATTCACGGCTACATCGAAAATCCGGTCTTCGCGAAGGTCGCCGGCTACATCAAGAGCGTCGACGTGGACAAGGGCGATCACGTCAAGGCAGGAGACGTTCTTGCCGTAATTGAATCGCCGGAGACGGACAAGTCGGTGGCGGATGCGAAATCCTTCTATTGGATACAAAATGTTACCGATATCCGCACTCAGGAACTCGTTCGCCAGCAGGTTGTGCCGCAACAGACCGCCGACCAGACCCACTCCGCGATGCTGCAGGCGTGGGCGGCCTACCAACAACAACTCGCATACCAACAGTATGAAATAGTGCGGGCGCCCTTCGACGGCATCGTGACCGCGCGCTTGGTCGACCCCGGTACGTTGATACCTGCGGCTACCTCGCCCGTCACCGCCACGCCTTCAACCGGGCCCACCAGCAGCACGTCGTCGCCGATCGTCACGCTGGCCAGCCAGGCGCCGCTGAGGGTTTACGCGTTCGTACCGCAGAGCATTTCGTCGTTCATCAAGGACGGCGATCCCGCGACAGTCACGGTCTCCGATTATCCGAATCGCAAATACACCGGCACCGTCACGCGTCATCCCGAAGCGCTCGATCAAACCACCCGCACGATGCAGGTCGAGGTCGATCTGCCGAATCAGGATCGATCGCTGCTCCCCGGCATGTACGCGAATGTGAAGATGACCGCGCACGTGACGGTCTCGAATCTGTCCGCGCCCGACGACGCGCTCATCTTCCGCAACGACAAGACTTATCTGCCGGTGGTGCGTGACAACCATCTCAAGCTGGTCGAAGTAACGCTCGGCCACGACGACGGTTACAACGTCGAGGTCAACGGTGACCTTCACGCGGGCGACAAGCTCGCAGTGAACGTCGGAGAGGCGGCGCGCGACGGCGAACCAGTTCAACCGGTCGAGAACAGCCCGATCAAATCGTGAAAGGAGTAAAAAATGGAAACCACCAGAATCGCAAATGCAGATCTCAGGTTCTCGCGCATCGGTCTGGGCACCTGGGCGATGGGCGGATGGATGTGGGGTGGCACCGACGAACAGAAATCGATCCGCACGATCCATTCCGCCGTCGATCGCGGAATCACGCTGATCGACACCGCGCCGGTGTACGGCTTCGGCCGTTCCGAAGAGATTGTCGGCAAGGCGCTCGCATTGGCGGGCATGAGAAACCGCGTCGTCATCGCCACCAAGGTCGGTCTCGACTGGAGCAACGGCGAGCCGTTTCGCAACGCGACTCGCGATCGAATCTTCGCGGAAGTCGAGGCTTCACTGAAAAGGCTGAGGACCGACGTCATCGACATTTACCAGGTGCACTGGCCGGACCCGCTGACTCCGATTAGCGAGACCGCCGACGCGATGGCGACCCTCTACAAGCAGGGCAAGATTCGCGCGATCGGCGTCAGCAACTTTTCGCCGCAACAGATGAACGAGTTCGGGCTGATCGCGCCGATCCATACCGCGCAGCCTCCGTATAATCTTTTCGAGCGCGCGATCGAAAAAACGGTCCTTTCCCACTGCGCCTGGGAAGGAATCGCGGTGCTGGCCTACGGCGCGATTTGCCGCGGATTGCTCAGCGGCCGGATGACTCCCGACACCAAATTCGAGGGCGACGACCTGCGTAGAACCGATCCAAAATTTCAACCACCGCGATTCGCACAGTACCTTGAGGCCGTCAAGCTGCTCGACGAGTTCGCGCAGAAAAACTACGGCAAGCGAGTCATACACCTGGCACTGAGATGGGTGCTCGATCAGCCGGGCGTGAATAGCGCGCTATGGGGCGCACGAGATCCGGGACAACTCGATCCGGTTCGCGACGTGATGGGATGGACGCTCGACCAGGACGCGCTAGGCGAGATCGATCGCATCGTCCGCGAGAGCGTGACCGATCCGGTAGGCCCCGAATTCATGGCGCCCCCGTCTCGCAGCACGGCTGCTAAACAGGATAAGAGTCCTGTCCGGCTTGCAGTCACGCGGCCAGGTCTTAGCGAGAACTAATTCCGATCGACACCTATGTATAAGCATAGGACTTCTGAGGTTATGCGAGTTGCCCTAGCAGAGTTTGCGCCATCTCGATATGACGAGGCATTCCGATATGTCTGTAGGTCTCGAGCGCCTCGCCGAGTAGTGTTTGCGCTTTGTTGCGATCTCCCGGGTCGGCGCGGTCCCTAAGCATCATCGCGTGGAAGCGGCATATCTCAGCTCGTTCGGGACGATCCGGAAAGAAATCAGCTTGCCGCCTCGCGACCTCAAAGTGATTTTCGGCGGCTTTCCATTGATTAGCCCCAGCCGCAGCAAGACCCGCGATAGTATGTGTGTAGCGTGGGATCGGCCAAATCACTACTGCTCCAGTGTCGATCATCTCACGAGCCAGCGTGTAAAGCTGTCCCACTTGCGCTTGCTCTCCGAGCATGAAAAGGCCCTCGACCACCAGCGCGAGCATCCACCACGATCCACGAATGTTTTCCCGGCCGCTCACAGGCAGCCACGCCCGATGCTTTTCGAGCAATGCCAATGCGCCGTTGCGATCGCCCGAGTATGCCATCTGCCGAAAAAGCGCTCCTTCCCCGAAGCCCTGGATTGAGCTCATTTGCGGGTCGATACGCGCGGCAGTGTGAGCACGTGATAGAGCGCCCGCCCAGTCGCCGCGAACAAAATCCAAAGCACTTAGTTGTACCTCGGAAAGTACCTCCCAGAAGGGAAACCTGGCCTTCGCATCGGACTTCGCCACTGCCTGGAAGCCGGCTTCCAGCTTGGCAAGGTTGGGCTCTCTGACGAATTCGAGCCAGGTTCGAGTACTCAGGCAAAGTGCGATCGAATAACCTTGCCCTATCTTGGTCGCGAGCGGCTCGAGCACGTCCGCTATTTTGACAGCCTCGTCCAGGCGTCCAAGTGTTAGCAATACCTGGTGTAGAACTCGCAGTTGGGTGGCGCGCTGCCAAGGAGGCGCTTCCGCTCCAGCCAGTTGTTCGCTAAGAAGTCCATCGGCGGCGACTTCCTTCAATCGGAAGAAATGCATATTCACTATCGAGCGAGCGCCTAGCACCCTGGCTTCAAGCTTTGGATCGCCGAGCTTGGACGCAATCTCCAGAGCTTCCCGCAGTGCCGCACAAGCCTGTTCCCGGCCTGCCGACGCCGCACTGGCCTGTCCCAGGGCCGAGAGAAGGCGTAGCCGATTGGCACTGACGCCTGCTCCAAGGTGAGCGAGCCCGCCAAGCGCAGTCTCGGTTGCTTCCTGAAAGCGCCCAACCCAGATGAAGGCATCGGCCAACTCCGCAAAGCTGCTGCCTATCATCTCGCGGTCGCCGAGACCGGTGTAGATTTCGAGCACCTCGCGCAGACTCGCGACCGCCGCGTCCCAATGCTCGAGACTTAGCTCGCCAATCGCGAGGCTCGCCAACAACTCAGCTTTTTCTCTCTGGTCAAGCGCGCCTTCATACGACAGGGCCGACCGAAAGCTGCGCCGCGCTTCCTCGAAGGCCGCAGCCTCAAGTGCACTCTTGCCGGCAAGGATCAGGTAACGAACCACTTTCCGGCTGTCCGCGAACGATCCCGCTTTGAGCAGATGGTCAGTGATCTCTCCCGCGCGCTCGTTGATGAAGCGGGGATAGACCCGCTCGATCGCGTCGGCGACTCCGACGTGCATTTGTTGTTTGCGCGGAGCCGACATGCCGGCCAGCAGCGTCTGTCGCACGAGTTCGTGAGCGAAGGTGAACGGCTTCTCGGGTCCCTGCGAGCTGGCGACGATTATTCCCATCTGCTGCGCCTTCTCGATGACGGCGAAGAGTTCGTCAACGTCGATTTGGCTGACCTCAGTCAGCAGGCGAAAGCTGAAGTTGCGTCCGATCATCGCGGCGGCCGCCAGCACGCGCTTTTCATTCTCGTCGAAGCGCTCGAGCCGGCGTCCGATGATCAAGCGCACGTTTTCGGGAACGTCGATCTCGTCGATCTCGATATCGGTGCGGAACTGGCCGGCCGCATCGAAAACTTTTCCCTCTTCGACCAGGTGCCGGTACACCTCCTCGACAAAAAATGGATACCCCTGGCTTTCTTCGAAAATGAGGCTCACCAGACTTTCGGGAACTTGCGCCTTGCTCAGAGAATGCAACATCTGCGCGATCGATTCCTTCGACAGACCGCCAAGTTTCAGCGGACGGTTACCCATCCGAATCAGCTCTTCCAGGGTCCTGGTCAACGCCGAATTATGCTTCGCGTATCCGTCGCGATAGGTGCCGATGATTACTATCGGGAGTTGGGCCACGCGATTGGCGAGATGAATCAACAGGCTTAGTGTCGATTCGTCGGCCCAGTGCAGATCCTCGACGATGTACACGTACGAGCGGGTGAGAGACGCGCGCGCCAGCCCCTCCGATATACTTTGAAAAAGATAGCGGCGCTTTTGCCCGGGCGGCAGATCCAATGGTGGCGGAATATCCGGAAAAACTCGGCGCAGGCTCGGGACGATCTGCGCCAGCTCAGGCGCACTGTCACCAATCCGCCGACGGAAATCCTCGAGGCTCGACGCCTGCGCCAGAGCACTCTCGATGATCTCGACAAACGGCAGATAGGGAAACGGCTCGTCTCTTTCGTAGCAGTGCCCGACCATGCACCTGAAGCCCACGCGCGACGCGTATTCCGCCATCTCCATCGCGAGGCGGCTCTTGCCCACGCCTGCTCCACCGCCAAGCATCACCAGCGAGCCGTGACCGCCGAGCGCGCGATCGAGCGCCGCACGAATCGCGCTACGTTCTGCCTCCCGTCCCACGAAAGCGGTTCGTTCCGCGAGCGAGTAGGGTGAGACCTCCAGCACCACCGGCGAGGGCGGCGGACGATCAACCCGCTTCGGCGCGGGACCGGCATCTGAAGCCGGCGGCTGGTCTGGCACGACACTCGCCTCACCGAATTCCCACGCAATCGGCACTTCGGGATCAGGCTGGTAGGAGCAGAAGGTGCCGGTCTTGATACATCGCGACAGCACGTCGCCCAGCGCCGAATCGCTCTGCGCGATTCGGTCGAGCACCGCCTTGATCGTTTTGGTGACGCTCTGCCGCGCGCGCTCCGATGCTGACGCCGCACGGCGATTGCGTCCGCCGAGCCCGACTGCGCGCGACAGTTCTTTCGTCAGCGCATCGATCTCCTGCTCGGCATTCTCGGCGCGCTCGACGTTCCCCGTTCTGTTTGGCCTCATCCAGTTCTTCGTGCAATTCGGACAGCCGGCGCCGGTACGCGACCTTCGCCTGATCGTCAAGCATCTCGCCCGCGTCACCCAGGCTGCCGAGATGGATGCCGGCCTTTTCGAGATCCTCCTCTCCGCGCGGCAAGCCGTGCGCCGATCCGATGGTTTCGTCATCGTCGTGCTGGCCTGCAATTCCGCCGACCAGATCGAGCACGTGGAATTCGGTCGCGGGATGACGCAGCAGATGGGCGAGGTAGCCGAGTCCCTTGGTGTCCTTCAGCGAGAAGGGTTTCCCGCCGTAGCCGACGGTCCAGTACTCGCCCTCTTTGCGGAAGATTCCCTTCTGCTGCAGCACGGATGCCCTGCGCATGGTCGCTGATATTGGCCGGGGCAGGGCGTGCGCTCCGCGTCTGAACTGGCATGTGAATTCTCTAGGCCAACGGCCCATCTTATAGCGAACAGCGGCTTTCAAAAAAATCGTACCACCTGCGCCATCTGGTGCCCACTCCCGATTGTGCGGCCACTTTTCACGCCTTGTTAGCAGACGGCCGACACAAAAAGCCGGGAACAAAATGCTCCCACGAGCGGTCGCTATTGAAACAGGAGGTCTAGTCCAATGAAAGCACTTTCAACAATGTTTGTAGCCGGAACGCTGGCGTTGACGCTAGCGACGCCGGTTCTGGCCGGATCCGTCGGAATTTCGAGGAGCTATGCCACCGCTCAGCCGAATACCCAGACGATTGCCGATCTGGAGAATGCTTCCGAGGCGGCACAGCGCGAAGCCCGCACGGGAAACAAGAACAACGTCGCCTTCGGACAGAAGAGCTACCAAATCGATCAGCTCGTACAACGCATGAAGGATGGCGAGCAGGTCTCGCAGAACCAGGTCGATCAGGCGCTGCAGCCGGTCGCGGTTTGGTAATGATGCTGGGCAGGAAGGCGGCGGAGTTCGATCGGTATTTGGAATTTCCGCCGTCTTCCATGCTTTGTGCGGTGAGTTTTCACGCCTTCGTCAAAGATCGTTAAGCGCGTGGGGAAAAATGGATGGAGTCCAGGAAGACTCTCACAACCGATAGCGGTGCTCCGGTCACCGACAATCAGAATTCACGCACTGCCGGTCCGGCCGGACCAGTGCTGATGGAGGACCATCATCTGATCGAGAAGCTCGCGCATTTCGACCGCGAGCGGATTCCCGAGCGCGTCGTGCACGCCAAGGGTTCGGGCGCCTACGGATATTTCGAGGTGCTGGCCAATGTGACGCAGTGGACCAGGGCCAGATTTCTCGCCCCGGTCGGCAAGCGAACCGAGATTTTCATCCGCTTCTCGACCGTGGCCGGCGAGAGAGGCTCGGCCGACACCGTGCGCGACCCGCGCGGATTTGCGATCAAGTTCTACACTGAGGACGGCAACTACGACCTGGTCGGCAACAACACGCCGGTCTTCTTTATCCGCGATCCGCTGAAATTTCCCGACTTCATTCACTCGCAGAAGCGCGACCCGTACACCAACATCCAGGAGCCCGACAACATCTGGGATTTTTTCTCGCTGAGTCCCGAGGCCACCCATCAGTTCACGATTCTGTTCAGCGATCGCGGCGTCCCGGCCAGCTTTCGCACCATGGACGGCTTCGGCTCGCATACTTTCCAATGGGTCAATGCGCGCGGCGAAGTCTTCTGGGTGAAGTATCATTTCAAGACCGACCAGGGGATCAGGAATCTGGTCGCCGACGAGGCCGCTGCGTATCGCCGGCCACGACGCGGACTACCATCAGCGCGATCTGCTGCGCGCGATCGACCGCGCAGAGTATCCGTCGTGGACCCTCAAAATGCAGATCATGCCGGCGGCCGACGCGGCCAACTACCGCTTCAATCCGTTTGACGTGACCAAGGTCTGGTCGCATCGCGACTACCCGCTGATGACGGTCGGCAGAATCGTGTTGAATCGCAATCCCGAAAATTATTTCGCCGAAGTTGAACAGGCGGCCTTCAATCCCGCGCACTTCGTGCCGGGCATCGGTCCCTCCCCCGACAAGATGTTGCAAGGCCGCCTGTTCAGCTACGGCGATACGCATCGTTACCGGCTCGGCGCAAATCACGCGCATCTGCCGGTCAATCGTCCGCATGCCACCGAGGCTGATAACTACAGCCGCGACGGCGCCATGCGCTTCGACAGCAACCATGGGCGCGAGAAGAACTACGAGCCCAACAGCTTCGGCGGTCCCAAACAAACCGGCGAGCCGCTATTTGCGCCGATCGAAGTCAGCGGTCTCACCGGAAATCATGCGCCCGTGCATCATCGCGACGACAACGACTTCGTTCAGGCCGGAGATCTCTACCGCCTGATGACCGACGAGGAAAAGCAACGATTGATCGCGAACATCGCGGGCAGCCTCGCGCAAGTCAGCCGCGAAGACATCATTGAACGCTCGGTCGCAAACTTCCGCAAAGCTGATCCGAATTATGGTGAGCAAGTTTCGAGAGCAGTGGCCAAGCGCCGGATGCAGCGCTGAACATTCCAGTCAAAGGAGAACAAGACAATGAAAAGCAATTCAGCAACCAGAGCGAAAACCCTTTTGGAAACGCCAACTGATCTCAGCGGCGACGCAGTGGCCGAAATATCCGGCGAGCTGCGGAAACTCCTCGCCGACGTGTTCACCCTGTACCTCAAGACCAAGAACTTCCATTGGCACATGAGCGGGAAACATTTCCGCGACTATCACCTGCTGCTTGACGAACAGTCGCAGCAGATCTTCGCCATGACCGACGATATCGCCGAGCGCGCGCGCAAGATCGGCGGCACTACGATCCATTCCATCCGCGACATCGCCGAGCATCAGCGGTTGAAGGACAACAACGCGGAATTCGTCCTGCCACTCGAAATGCTGGCCGAGCTTCGCGACGACAATAAAACGCTCACGCGCGAGCTGCGCGCGACCCACAAACTCTGTGACGAGCACGACGATGTCGCCACCGCGAGCCTGATCGAGAACTGGATCGACGAAACCGAGCGCCGCACCTGGTTCCTGTCGGAAATAGTCCGCTCCTGAATTCCTTGAAAACCGGCATTGGCTGGCGTTTGCATGGGCGTGGCAAATGCGCGCATTATGGGGTATGAAGCTGCACGACGGTGAATGCACAGTTTTATGATGTTTAAAGAAGGTTCAAACCCTTATGTTGGCCCAAACGAAGGAAAGATGGCAGTTTGCCGGACGAAAGGACATGGAAAAATCGTCGCTGAAGCGATTCGAAGGATCTGAGGGTCGTCTGCATCTGATCAGGGCCTTGACCCTGCAGCCGCTGATTCACGATCAGAACCTGGCAATAGCGGTCGCGCGGCAGTTGAAGCTTGAGGCGATCCCTGCTGGTGCAAACCTCATTCAGCAAGGCGCCTACGACTCCGACCTCTTTCTGATTCTGGAGGGCGTGTTTTCGATTGCGCTTGATGGGCAAGTCGTGGCCCACGTGAAGGCCGGCCAGCACGTCGGCGAAATGTCCGTCGTCGATCCACATACGCCCCGATCAGCGACGGTTACTGCGACTTCGGATTCGATCGTCGCGCGGATCGCTGAGTCTGATTTTTCGGCACTCGCCGATCGCTTTCCCCAACTCTGGCGGAGAATCGCGCTGGAATTAGCAGGCAGGCTGCGCCGCGACAGCTCGGGCGATCGCGCGCGAGAGAAAGCAGGGCGCGCTGCCTAGCCTAACCTCATCGCGCTTTGAGAGCTTCGAGTTCTTCCAGCGTTCGCGGCCAATCTTCGTGCATCAATCGCGAGAGAGCACGGTCCGCAAGCAGGCGCCCGCCAGTCTGGCAGGTCGCACAATAGTTGGTCTCATTGCTCGCGTAGCGAATCCGCTGGACCTTCGAGCCGCATCGCGGGCACGACTGGCGATAGCGCCCGTGCACCGCCATCTCAGGCCGAAACGCAGTCACCTTTTCAGGAAATTCACCGCCCGATTCGGCGCGCAGCCGGTCGGTCCATTCGACCAGCGTCGCGCGAGTGGCGTCGTAAAGCCGCCTGACTTCATCGTCGGTCAACTTTTGTGTCATCGCGATCGGGGACAGCTGCGCGCGATGCAGAATCTCGTCGGAGTACGCGTTGCCGATGCCGCTGAAAATGTGTGGGTCGGTGAGCGATCGCTTCAGCGTATGATTGGACGACCGTAGCGCCGAATCGAACGCCTCGAGACTCACGTCGAGCGGTTCGATACCGCCGGCAGTTAAGGACTGAAGGCCCGTTTCGCCTTCGACCACGCGAAGCGCCGCGCGCCGTTGCGTTCCCGCTTCGGTCAGCCACAGCCAGCCGTTGTCGAATTCGAACGCGACCAGGATGTTCCTGCTGCCGAGTTTGGGCGCTGAAGTTTTCCAGTGCAGGCGCCCTGCGATCATGAGATGTATCACCAGCCACAAGTCGCCCTCGACCCCGATCGCGATCTGTTTGCCCAGCCGTCGAACTTCGCGGACGCTCTTGCCCGCCGTCGCGGTGACTGGCGGAGTCGTGGAGCGCAGTAGGAACGGAGATTTGACGATCGTCCTGACGAGCTTGTGCCCATCGACGCGCGTTCGGATCGCTTCCACATATACGCTGACGTCAGGTAGTTCAGGCATGAGTGATCTCGCGCGCCATGTTACATTTAGCCCGAATCACGTCAAAAGAGGACGCGCATGAATTACTTTCTTGCCAAGACTGAACCGGGAACTTACTCGATCGACGATCTCGAACGCGACCGACGCACCACCTGGGACGGCGTGACCAATCCGCAAGCGGTTCGCGCGATCCGCGAAATGAAATCGGGCGACACCGTGTTCATCTATCATAGCGGCGGCGTGTCGAGCGTGGTCGGTTGGGCCGTAGTGAAATCGCCGGGACGCGACGATCCTAAAAATCCGAAGTCAGCGATCGTGGATTTGGAATTTTCGGGACGACTGGATTCGTCGGTCACGCTCGCAGAGATCAAACAGTCAGGAAAGTTTGACGACCTGGCGCTGGTGCGGCAAGGACGGTTGTCAACTATGGCCGTACCGGAGAAGTTGGTCGCCTGGATTCGCGCGAAAAATCCCAAAGCAAAGATTTAAGACGCGAGCGCCTCGCGCGAGTGAGCGAGGCGCTCGGTCATCGAACGATAAGGCTACGTAGCTGTTAGTAGCAGCGAGCTCGCGCCCAGCGGGCTTGCTGAGCTACGTCCCAACCTGCCGCTGGATGGCCAGTGCGGCTATCTCGCCACGCCTGCCGTTGGAGCCGTTGGGCGTTCGCGCAAGCACCGTAGCCGCGATAGCCGTAGCCATAGGCATACTGTCTTCCGTAGTAGCGATTTCCATAGTAGCCGTTTCCGTAATAGCCGCGATTGCTGTACCAGCCATTGTAGTTGTGGTGCCACCAGTCAACGCGCTGCACGTAGTTGGAATTTACACTGCTGACAGGTTCTGCAAATGAGGGCGCACTAAACATCGGCAGCGCCAGCATCGCACCTGCCAGAACGCCAGAAATCAGCTTTGTTCTTAATTTCATAGCATTTTCTCCTACCCAACAAGGAAGCATCAACAATGCCAGCACGGACGGGGTAAGAGACCTCAAAATTGGGGACTTTTCCGGCGGGAGTTCGTCTGAATCTCGTACCAAATACAGGCCGTCGCGGGAATTGGAATTCCTACAAAATCGGCGGGAAAATGTAGAAAAGAAAACGGAGGCGGCCATTTCGACCGCCTCCGCTATGCACGAACTAAACGAAAATTTTGATTACGGAGTACTCTTCGCTGGCTTCGATGGGTTGAACTTCAAGGTCATCTCGGCCACGCCCGCCGCGACGTTCAAGCCGTTTTGTCCTTCGATCGAAACCGGCTGCAACGCGATCGAGCTGTTGAAGCCGCCGACCAATACGTTGGCGCCAGCGCCGACTCCGACCGCCGCGCTCGCAGTCGCTCCGCCGTAGTGACCCGCAAGTGCACCCTGACCCAAGTTGGTGGTCGGGGCGAGAACTGCCCACAGGATTACGCCCGACGACAGGTAACCGATATCAGCGCCGAACTTCGTAATTGAACCGGTGTAATACTCGGTGTATCCGGGTTGCAAAGCATAGGCGCAATTTAGTTTGCGCGACGAGCCGAAAATAAATCCCCATCCCGCCGCGACGTGACAGGTCAGGTAGCCAGCTCGAACCGCGGCTCCTCCGCCTGATGCGGCCGGTGCCGGGGCCGGTGCTGCGCCCTGGGCCCGTGCCGACGGTGCGCTTGCGGCCAGTGCCACCGCTAACCCCAGTGCGACTACTATTCCTCGTGCTTTCGAAATCATCTTTTGCCTCCGTGCCATTGGTGAGGGTTTCCGTTCCGGTTGGCCGGACCCATGGAAATCAGCTCTCGTTTGGTTCCCAGTCGAAGTGCAAACTCGCATTTTGCTAGGCCAATTGCAATACGAGCACAATGGCTCTCACCGCCGCATTGCAATCCCTTGACTATGAACTCCTAATGCCGCACCATCCTGCGGTCTTCGCTGTAGCCATAACCCAGGAGAACGCATTGATGAGTCTTAAGACTATCGTTACGAGTTTCACCGTCGCTTCGCTGGTCGTATTCACCTTCGGACTGAGCGGATCCGCCTCGGCGCAGCCTTCGCAGAAGCAACTCGACATCGCGGCCGCGCGCGCACAACGGAAAGCGACGGTCGGGGCCAATATGAATCTCACGCCAGATCAAGCGTCAAAGTTCTGGCCGGTTTACGACGCCTACGAAAAGAGAATGGATAGCGTCGAAGACCGCCACGTCAAAGAGCTCAAGGATTTTGCGGCCAAGTACGATAGCCTCACCGACGCTGACGCAAAGAAAAAGCTGGACCAGGTATTGGAGATTCAGCAGGCGCGGCTCGACGTGCAAAAGGAATTCGTCCCGCAGTTTCGCGCCGTCATCCCGCAGGTCAAGGTGACTCGCTTCTACCAGATCGACAACAAGATCCAGGCGCTGATCCAGTGCGACATCGCGCAGTTGGTACCGCTGGCCACATCGCCGGGCGAGGCCGCTCCGCAGTAGTCAGCCGGTAGTGACAACCTCCTGTGCTTAAGAATCGGTCCATGCCGTCGTGCACGGTAATCCCCGTTCTTGGGTATCCGGACGTCGGCGAGGCAATCGACTGGCTATGCGATACATTCGGCTTCAGCTTGCGTATCCGGATTGCGAATCACCGGGCACAACTGGACGCCGGCGACGGCGCTATAGTCGTAACTGAACAAACCGGTCCCGCCGGCAAAGATTGTCATTCTGTGATGGTGCGGGTGGAAAACGCCGATAGTCACCACCAGCACGCCATTCAGCACGGGGCGCGGGTGCTCGCTCCGCCGGCCGACTATCCGTTCGGCGAACGACAATACACGGTCGAGGATCTCGCCGGGCATCGCTGGACGTTTTCGCAGACTATCGCCGATGTGGATCCCAGGGATTGGGGCGGCACTTCGAGCTAGCGCTTTTACTTCTTGTGGACGCGCGCGATTGCGTCGACGATGAGTTGGGCTGCCGCTTCGCGATCAACCCATCCGCCGACTTTTACCCACTTGCCTTTCTCGAGGTCTTTATAGTGGCGGAAGAAGTGATCGATCTGATCGAGCATGATCTGCGGCAGGTCGGTGTAGTTCCCGATTCCGTCGAAGTAGGGGTTCAGCTCATCAACCGGCACCGCGAGGATTTTCTCGTCGATGCCATTCTCGTCTTCCATCAACAGCGCGCCCACCGGCCGGCATCTGATGACCGCGCCCGGTGCGACCGGCACTTGTGACAGCGCGAGCACGTCGCAAGGATCGCCGTCTTCCGACAGGGTATTCGGGATGAATCCGTAGTTGGCCGGATAGTACATCGCGGTATGCAGAAAGCGATTCACGAACAGCGCGCCCGAGACTTTGTCCAGCTCGTACTTGACCGGAACGCCGCCCTGCGGAATTTCCACCAATACGTTGATCTCGTTGGGCGGATTGCGGCCGGGCGGGATTTTGGTAACGTCCATGCGATTGCGCGCCTCCGGGATTGCACTGAGTAGAGCATGCGATCGCGCCCGAGGCCATCGCGAAGTCGCTGTATCGCTATTTCAGACCGAGCTTTCGGATGCGCGTGCTGAGCGTGCTTGGTTTGACGCCCAGCAATTCGGCCGCGCCGCCGGCCCCATAGATTCGGCCGTTGGATATTTTCAGCGCGCGCACGATGTTCTCGCGTTCCATCCGCCGCATCTCCGCCTCTGGCACAACCATCATGTTCTTCGCAGCTGCACCATTGAGCGCGCCCGGCGATAACGATTCCGGCGATTCAACCATAATGGTCTCGCCGATATCGAAGTGGATTGCACCGCCACGCGCAGTGATCACTGCACGCTCGACAACGTTCTGCAGCTCGCGAACGTTTCCGGGCCAATCGTAGCTTTGGAGCCGACCAACCTCGCTCTCTGTCAGCCGCCGAACCGGCCGGTTCAATCGTTTGCAAGCTATTTTGAGGAAATGGTCGGCGAGGATCGGGATGTCCTCCTTGCGCTCGCGCAGCGGCGGCACCACGATCGGAAAGACGCTCAAGCGGTAGTAGAGATCTTGCCGGAAGCGTCCGTCGTCGACCGCGGCCTTCAAGTCGCGGTTACTCGCCGCGATCATGCGGAAGTTTGCGCGGCGCGGTTTATCGTCACCCAGCGCCTCGAACTCGCCGTCCTGAAGGACCCGAAGCAGCTTGGGCTGCATCTCCAACGGCAGGTCGCCGACCTCGTCAAGAAACAGTGAACCACCATCGGCGCGCTGAAAGCGTCCGATCCGATCTCTGATCGCTCCGCTGTATGCTCCTTTGACGTGGCCGAAAAACTCGCTTTCAAACAGGTCCCGCGGAATCGCCGTACAGTTCACTTTGACCAGCGGACGATCGCGGCGCGGGCTGCGCTCGTGGATGTTGCGAGCGACGAGCTCCTTGCCTACTCCGGTCTCGCCCAGGATCAGCACCGGCGCATCGGTCGGTGCGACCATTTCGATTCGTTCGAGCACGCTTCGAATAGCGGGGCTGTTGCCGAGAATCGTGGATTCACCGGACGCGGCTCGAACCTCCTCGCGCAGGTACTCATTCTCCGACTCCAGGCTGCGGCGTAACTTATCGATTTCCTCAAACGCGCGCTTAAGCTTTTCGTTGGCGGCGGTGAGTTCCCTGGTTCTTTCGATCACGCGTTGCTCGAGCTCCTCGTTGAGTCTTTCAATCTCAGACTTCGCCTGCTTCAGCTCGGGGGTCTCGACAACTTCCCAAACACCTTTTCGTCGCGCAAAGGTAAATTGATGCGTACGCGTCACATCAAGCACATCCGAGGCTCCGCTTGTGGCCAATGGGTAGTTGCACAGGCAGGTGATTCTTAGATCGCTGAACAACCGGTTGATTTCCTCTTCGTAGTCATTGAAATCGTTCCACTGATCGCGCTTCAGCCAGAGCGTATCTGCGCCCGCCCTCACTCCGGAATGGCCGCTCGCTAATGCGACGGCGACCTTCTCGCGCCAGGCCCTCCTTACTCCCTCCAGGTCGAGAGAACCGTCGGGCATGTACCACTCCCTGTCTTGGAAAATTTCGAGATTATGGCCAGCCACATGTCGGTCAAACTCGGGAAGGGCGCTTCTCAGCGCATCGGCGGCTTCCTGCTCACTGAGAGTTGAGACAACCCATAGGCAGTTTTCATTGTTTTCCAGGCCGGCCTTGAAATAAGGAACCAGCACTTCGAGCAAGTCGTTTTTGGATTCGTAGAATTGACAGAAGTGACTGCCCCACGGCATTTCGCCCACAATGCCGATGCCGGATTTTCTCAGCTCGGGTGCCATCTCAACCACGATATGCCGTTCCCCTGGCCGATGGGCCAGTCACGAAATCACAATCCGGACGACCAGACCTCACGCTTTCTTGAGCAAAACATGGATGACAAATTGACTACTTTGTATTAACTTCCAGTCGGCTGGAATCCATTGGTTTGCACAACGGAATTTCGCTGCGCTCATCCGGTTACAACGAAACTTCGCTGCCCATGTTGTCATTGGACTCTGGAAAGAGTCCTTTCGTCAAGCTCTTTCTGTTTCGACGAAGATGGCACAATCCGTGCTCCCTTGATGCTCGTGGTTAAACGTAATGTTCGACGAGATACCGATCTTCCGAAGAGCTTCGATCCCCAAATGGATCAACATGAAATTTTCGAGATCGACCGTTCCAACCTGGTCCTTCAACTTCGCACCATCCGGCGCGCAATCAATGAGACTGCTGAGGAAATGGAGATGGTGGCGATCGAGAGGGTGTTTGTTGAGCGAGTGTCTCAAGCCCTGACGCGTACTGCGCGGAAGTTGTATCTCCTTGCGGAGGACTTGTACGGCCTAAATCGGATGATTGAGCAATCTCATCCGCCTGCAGCACCGGTACAACCTAAGCGAAAGCCGAAGCCGCGCAACCGGCCGAAGATGCCGAATTGATCGTCCGCGCTGAATTGATCATCGTTGCTATTGACGATTTGCATGGCACTTAGGGACTATCGGCAGCAGCAGCCTCATTCCAACGCCGTCTTGGGAATGTAGCCCTGGGTCCGACGCTGATCCAGGCGATTGGGAGCTCTTATCTCAAGCTTGGCAACGCATTAGACTCACAGGCTGTCGCGGGAAGCTTCCACGGAATAGTTGCGCTTGAGTTGTGCGTACAGGATCTGCGTTGATGTCGCCGATTCAAAGGTGATGCCGCCCATAGTGCGATGAATCATTGGCCTAAAATCGACCTCTGGCATCCAGCAAGGACGAGGGGTGATTTCGACGAACCTTGTCAGATTCTTTCCTGCAATAAAGTCGCCAGAGCGGTTGCAGTGATTTCATATTCGAATGGCAGCGCCTCAATCAAAAGATATTGTTCAGAGCATCAGAATAAAGGCCTTGCCAAGCTGAAACGGAACCACCCAGGTGTCGAACCGATCGATCACCGCGGTTCAGCCTTGGCTGAAACGGCCCGTAAGTTCAGCGCCCGCTGGTCGGGCAGCTAAGATTGCTGCTGACTGTTAGTTTTTCACGTCTTGACTTTTAGTGAGCATGTCTGCCTCTCTAGGATTATCGGGCAGTGAGGCATCGACGATGCTAAGATCCGGCAAATCTCAGAGTGCTCGACAAAACGGAGTTCGTCCGCAAACCTTCGATTCGCGATTCGGTCAGCGCGAAATTTTCGAGATCGACCGCTCCAACCTGGTCCTTCAACTTCGCACTATCCGCCGTGCTATCAACGAGAGCGCCGAGGAAATGGAGATGGTGGCAATCGAGCGAGTATTCGTGAAGGCAGTTTCTCAAGTCCTGACTCGCACGGCGCGAAAGTTGTACCAGGTAGCCGAAGATCTGGCAGATCTTCATCGCCTCATCGAGCGAGCCCGCCTTCCGCAAGCGCTTGATGGAGCGGGTTCGAGGCCGAAGCCGCGCAATCGACCGAAGTCGCGTGACTGATCTCCAGGGCGCTGCGCCCGCAATTGATTCTAGGGTGCGGGGTGCCAGAGGGTGGTCGAGGCGAATGAGCCGCGCGGCGACTCCATCGGCGGTATCGAGCGGAACGTATCGCTCCTGTGATCGAAAATCAGCGCGGTCTTTACTGGTTTCTCGCAGACTGAAGCGGCGCTGGAAGGGCATTGTGTATAGCCGCCGGCGATTAGGACGGTGCTTGTCGTGAGGACGCTCGCTCCCACGAAAAAGCGATCGCGCGGCATCGCGGCGATCGCGCCGAAGGTCCCGCTTTTGCCATCAAAGATTTCAGCGCTAGCGAGGCTGGATCCCGCGTCGTCGAATCCGCCCGCTATCAGGACGTCGCCGTCACCGAGCACGCCGGCGAGGTGCCCATAACGTGTCGTCGTCATATTGCCGGTCGCGCTGAACTCGCCAGTCGTCGGATCGTATAGCTCGGCGGTATCGAGGACCACTCCGTCGTTGTCCACCCCGCCAGTTATCAGCACCTTACCGTTGGGCAGGAGGCTCGAGGTGGGACCCTGTCGCGCCGCGGTCATCGTACCGGTCAGACTGAACGAGCCTGTAACGGGATCGTAGAGCTCCGCTGTGTCTAGCACGCTGCCGTTGCCATCGGGCAGCAGCTGAGCTCCGCCGGCGATTAGAACTTCGCCGTTTCCAAGCCGCGTGGCCGTGCACTGGTCGCGTCCTATAGACATCGGGCCCGTCGAGGCAAACGCTGCGCTCGCGGGATCATAAAGTTCAGCGCCGGGCAAAGATGTGGTGCCGTCGTTACCGCAGGCAATCAGGACCTGACCGTCCGCGAGCAGCGTGGCAGTATGCCCGGTGCGCGCCTCGAGCATTGCGCCGGTGTTGGAAAACAGTCCTTTTGAAGGATTATAGAGTTCAGCGCTCGCGAAAACTGTGGCGGCGTCGAACATTTTACTAGCCCCGCCTGCGACGAGTACCCGTCCGTTGTTGAGAACTGTGGCTGTATGGCCGACCCTCGCCGTTCTCATCGCCCCGGTCGCCACAAAAGATCCGGACCCACCTTGATTAGGCTCGAACAGTTCGGCGCTGGCCAAGGTTCTCTTCTTTGTGACCCCGCCGGCAAAGAGGATCGCCTTGCTATTCGAGTCGGCACTACCCGCATTCGCGCGACCAGATGCGAACACAAGCGCCACGGCCACGAACACGATCACGCATGCTCCGGACTGAGAGTGTTTGATGGAATTTTCCCCGTTATTTTGCAGACGGACGATTGTTAGCCCGACCGCCTCTCCAGAGTCAACTCGGAGTCATATGGCAGTTGCGTGTGGGCAGCCTCGGTAGTCGCGGTTCGGAATCAAAACCACAAAGCTCTACTTGAGCTTCAGCGGTTCGATCAGGCGGGCGCTGGATTCCGGGGTCGGATCGCCGTTGTATTCCGGTAGGGTTCCGATCTCGCGGAAATTCAGCCAACTCGCTTTCTTAGCCACCCAGATGTGATCTGCCGCGCGCGCGGAAACGTCACCGTCGAGCAGCCCGGTAGGTATTGCTACGACTGGATTTCCGGCAAAGACAGCAGGCACTGGCGAACCGCACTTTTTGCAGAAGGACCTGCGATACGCAGGAGGCTCGCGCAGTATCGGTGCGTCAAAGAATGAGATCAGTTCCACGCCTCGGAGCCAGCGAAACTTCTCCGCACGGACGCGGAATTCTGCGGCGAACGGGGAGCCGGTGGCGCGTTGACATCGCGAACAATGGCAGATCTCAATATTAGTGGTCGGCCCGTCGAACTCGAAGGCAACGCTTCCGCAGAAACACTGTCCGGTCATCCTGATTCTCTCCTGAGCGAAGACTCCGGCAGTCGCGCCATTAATTAACTAACTCGTCCGCGCTCCTTCAACCGTGAGGATTCTCGGCTTTGTTGCGCTCGATGCGAGCGTGGTAGTGTTTCGAGTCTGCGAGCTGTCTCAAAATGACGGCTGCTGGCGGAGCGCATCATGGTGAAAGTCGAGCGCGAAATTCCGATTCAGATCGATCCGGGCGAGAATTCGTTCCTCAAGGGAATCTATGCGCCAATCTCGACTGAGATTACCGCCGACGATCTGACCGTCATCGGTGAGATTCCCAAGGACCTTGACGGCGCGTATCTGCGCAACGGGCCTAATCCGATTTTTCAACCGCGCGGACGCTACCATTGGTTCGACGGCGACGGCATGGTGCATGGCATTGAGTTCCACGACGGCAAGGCGACGTATCGCAATCGGTGGATTCGCACCGAGGCGTTCGCCGCAGAGCAGGAGGCGCAACGTACTATATGGCCGGGGCTGATGGATCGTCCCGATCCCAACGCTCCGCGCGGCGCCGGTTCCGACGGATGGCTCAAGGACAGTGCCAACACCGACCTCGTGTTCCACAACGGCTATGCTCTCGCGCTGTGGTATCAGTGCGGGCTGCCCTACAAGCTTGATCCGCGCACGCTGGAAACTCTCGGTGTCGAACGCTTCGGCGGCAAGCTCGATCGCGCAGTGTCCGCGCACGCCAAGGTCGATCCGGTGAGTGGTGAGTTGTTGTTCTTTGACTATGCGACCACGCGCCCGTTCATGACCTACAACGTCGTCTCGCCGCGCGGCGAACTGACCCATCATGAGCCGATCGATCTGCCTGGCTCGCGCCTGCCACATGACATGGCGTTCACAGAGCATTACTCACTGCTGATGGACCTGCCGCTGTTCTGGGAACCGCAATTGCTCGAGCGCAAGGTGCACAAGGTTACCTACTTTCCCGAACTGCCGAGCCGTTTCGGGATCTTGCCGCGATATGGGACCAACGCCGACGTGAAGTGGTTCGAAGCGTCGCCTTGCTACATCTACCACGTGGTCAATGCGTGGGAGGACGGCGACGAGTTCGTAATGGAAGCGTGCCGCGTGATCCAGGCGGAGCCGGGCGCGAAACGCAGCGATGGCGAACTCGCGAGGATGCGCGCGTTCCTGCGGCTCGAGGCTCAACTCTGCCGATGGCGCTTCAACCTCGTCACCGGCGCGGTCACTGAAGAGCAGCTCGACGACGAAAAGACCGAATGGCCGACGATCAACCGCCACATGATGGGCCGCAAGTCGCGCTATGCGTACAACTCGATGGTCCCGCACTACGAAGGGCTGGTGAAATACGACACGCAGCGCGGCACTTCGGAGAAATACCTGTTCGGCGCGGGGCGCACTTCGAATGAAGCCCCGTTCGCTCCGCGCGTCGGCGCTCGCGACGAAGACGACGGCTACGTCGTGACGTTCGTCGCGGATTCAAACGCGATGCATAGCGGCGAGGTCGTCATTCTCGATGCGAAAAATTTCGCCGCCGGTCCTATCGCGCGCGTGCAGATTCCTCAGCGCGTGCCGGTCGGCTTCCACTCGACGTGGATCCCCGGCGATCAGTTGCGCTAGCTGTGGCTATTGATTCGGCGAAGGTCCAGTCACCTTCGCATTCGAAGTGTTCACTTCGATGCTATGCGGCCGCCCTTCCTTGTCGGGGACGATCGTATGAATGTCGCCGCTGATTAGCGTCACCCGGCTCGGCACCGGCTGCCCGTTCACGACGGTACTTTCTTCGATCGCGACGCTGGTACTGCCACTGAGCGCGACCGAACTTCCGTCAGCAAACCCGAGCGTCACCGACGCGTCCGGCTGCGTCGTCACCGTGTCGTGAAGTCTGAGCGGCGCCCCTTGCTGAGCAGCGAGCGTCGCGCCGCCGCGTTGAATTTGCGCCGCGCCACTGAGCTGGCTAATCGTGCCGACACTGTCATCGGCGCGCACTGTCGAGGCGGTATTGAGCAGACCGACTAACGCCATCGCCGCAACGAATGCGATTGAACCGGACTTGATTTTCCTCATATGAATCCCCGCGGACCTGCTTTCTCCAATAACCTTGACGGACGATAACATAGCACCGCTAAACGCTCGCACGCTACGAACGCGAAAATGCGTCCTTGGCGTTACATTACTTGCGAAGCCGCACGTTGAAACCAGCCTCCACTGGCAATACGCTCATGGCCGGAGCGAAAAACGACGGGTGTGACGAGAATCACCAAATTTATTCTCGCGGCCGCGATGATGGCCGGCGCGATCGCACTCGCGGGATGCATGCAGACACAGGATATCGATCAGACGATGCCGCCATATGCGTCGATCTCCGACGAGGGTCGCGATCCCGCAAGCGCGCCCAAACCTCCAGCGTCCGATGATTCCGGCGGCGGATTCATGAGCGCACTTGGCTCCGTCCTTATGTTTCCCGTTCGCATGATCGAGGCGCTCTGATCTAACTCGGCCAGTTGTCCCGGAAGCCCGCTTACACTTTGTGAACACGCGAACCTTTATAAGTCTGGAAACCCCGCGCCTGATCCTGCGACGCTTTCGCGTTTCAGATCTCGCGAGCTTCATAGCCTATCGAAACGATCAAGAAGTCGCGCGCTACCAATCGTGGGAATCGATCTCACACGCCGAAGCGACAAAGTTCATCGCGCAGCAAAGCCGCCATCGCCCCGGGATTCCGGGCAAGTGGTTTCAATTCGCCGCGGAAGTCAGAGAAGGCGGCGCACTGGCCGGCGATTGCGCGCTGCTGGTTATCCGGACGACGCCGCGAATCGGAGAAATCGGCTACACCTTTGCGCAGGCATACCAGCACAACGGTCTCGCCTGCGAGGCCGCGCGCGCCGTCATAGATTTCGCCTTCGGTACGCTCGCCCTCAACCGCATCATCGCCACTACCGATTGCCGCAACGCTCCGTCGGTCGCGCTGATGGAGCGGCTGGGGATGAAAAGGGAAGGGCACTTCCTCCACAACGCGTGGTTCAAGGGCGAGTGGTGCGACGAGTATCAGTACGCGGTGGTGCGCGAAGAATGGCCGCGCGCCCGCCTTGCTTGACAATCCCGCCTGTCCGGTCATTGATCTGACTTATCGATCTGAACTTGTCGATCTGATTTTCCGCCGCGAGGAGGTCCGCTCATGACCCGGATAATCGACGCCGACGGGCATATCGTTGAGCCGCGCACACTCTGGGAAGATTACGCCGAGCCGGAATTTCGCGATCGCATGATCCAGATTCGGCGCAATCGCGCCGGCAGTGACGAGCTGTGGATCAATAACGAGAATCGCAGCCGCCCGTCGTTGCCAGTGGCGGCGTCGATGACTCCCGGCGGACTTTCGGACCTCGAGCGCGCGCGCAAAATCACCTGGGACGACATCCTGCCCGGCGGCTACGATCCTTACGCTCGCATCAAGGTGATGGACGAAGAGGGGATCGACGTCGCGGTCCTTTACCCGTCCTTGTGGCTGCTCTACGGCGATCTGACCGATCCGCCGCTCGCAGCGTCCGCGTGCCGCGCTTACAACAACTGGCTGGCCGACTTCTGCAAGCCATTCCCGAAACGGCTGTTCGGTGTCGCGCCGATGCCGCTGCAAAACGTTGATGACGCCGTGCGTGAGATGCGCCGCGTGCGCGAGCTTGGCTTCAAAGCGGTGTTCGTCAGGCCCAATCCGTTCAACGGTCGCCGCCTCAATGACGCCGCGTACGATCCATTCTGGCGCGAAGCGCAGGATCTCGACATTCCGGTCGCCGTTCACGGCAGTTTCGGTACGCGGATGCCCACGATGGGCGGCGATCGCTATCACGATCCGTTCTTCTTCCACATGGTTTGTCATCCGTTCGAACAGCAGGCGGCCTGCATGGATATCGTGTGCGGCGGAGTGCTCGCGCGATTTCCAAAACTCACCGTCGGCTTCCTCGAGTCGGGAATAGGATGGCTAGGCTACTGGCTGGATCGGATGGACAGCCACTACGAGAAGATGGGCACCTACGTGCCGTGGCTGAAGCGCAAGCCGAGTGAGTATTTCGCCGAGCGATGCTACATCTCGATGGATCCTGACGAGAGCACGCTGAGAGCGATGATCGACCTCGGCGTCGAGCGCAATGTGCTATGGGGCTCGGACTACCCGCACTTCGATTGCACCTATCCGGGCGTCGTGTCGGAAGTCACCCGCGCGCTCGGAAAATTGCCGGAGAGCGCCCGCGACAACATCCTGACCCAGAACGCGTTGAGGTTTTACCGCCTCACCTGACCCGCGCGGGCGTGGACGATTGCGCCGCCGAGTCCTCCCCTCGCGATCACGGCTTGGAGGCCTGAATACATCGAGAGGACGAAGTTGTACCAGTCGGCCCCGCCGATCTTTTCGATCTCATCGCGCTTGAGCTGAATTCGCTCGACGAACTCCGCGTACCATCGCGTGTACTCGGCGTTCAGATCCTCGACGGCACCCGGCGCCCATCCAGCGTCACGCAACATCGCCGCAATCTCCGACAATCGAATCGCATGCGGCATCATTGGATTCGGCGTGTTGCCGGCATTCGCGCCGACCGTGTAGTCGAAGATGACGAGCTGCGCTGATGGCTTGGCGACCTTACGCAACTCCGCGAGCGCCTCGCGCTGGCGATCGAACGCGTAGAACGCGTTGAGCATATAGATGACGTTGAAGGTACGCGTGACCGTGCGCGCGATGTCGATCACGTCGCAGACGTGAAATCCGATCTCCGGATAAGTCGCGCGCGCATATTCGATCGATTCGGCGTCGCGATCGATTCCCTCGACGCGGCCCCATCCATGCCGCCGCAGATATTCCGCACTGCCGCCGCGACCGCATCCGACATCCAGCAGCCACTGTTCGGAGTTTTTCGGAGTCGAACGAAACGCGCGCTCGATCGCCTCTTCCTCGCCGGCATGCGCGTAGTCGCCCTCGCGAACCAGCGCGAGAATGCGCTTGCCTTCGAACGAGTTCATGTTCATCGGCGGCTGACTCATGGTCCGACCAATATAGTAGCGCGCGCACCTTTGCGCTAAGCGGAAACAAAAAAGGCCGCGTCCCGATGGACGCGGCCTATGCTCACGGATTGCAGCGCGACGTAAGCTTAGTGCTTCTTGCCGTGATCGTGCGCGACCGTGACGGTGAGCGGCACGCTGTCGGTTCCACCCTCGTCACCGCAGGTAACGTCGATCGTGTAAACTCGCGCCGTCTTGATTTTGCCGCATCGCTCTTCCGCCACCTTGACCGGGTAGTTACCGGGTCAACGTCGTCACCAGCTGTCCCCGTCACCACCGTGTCACTGAAGACCCAGTTATTGTTCGGGTCCCTGTTGGAGCCGCATCCGGAGCCACCGGCTGCAATCTCAGTATCCTGATTGGAGCTGATGCCGGTCACCTGCAGTGACAGTGTGTCGCCGTCGGGAGTAGTCTCTGATTCGGCGAAGCTGATGTCGATCGTCTTCAGCTTGTGATTCGGAGGCCATAGAGTGACCGGGGAATAGGTGATAGTTCCGTCCCCGCACGGCACTTGAGTCTGTCCGCCCGTACTCGAATGTTTCGCAAACGCATTCGGAGTGAGGACGAGCAGGAATGCCGCGACTCCACCAATCAAACTCAAACAATTCTTTCGCGAAGTCATGATTCCTTCCTTCCCTCATATGTCGCTATAAATTTTAGAAAGCGACGAGCACACAGTACGCGATGTAATTGCGCGTGTCGAGCGCAAGTACAGATTGGACGGGCGTCAAGCTATGTTTAGACGCCTAATATCATCTTAAAGCATCAAGCGTGCTCTATCGAACAGTAATTTTTTTGTACTCAGAGTCGCGTCGCGATTCTATCAGGCCATTCGCTTATTCGTCCTCGTGGCGAGCTTGCCGTGGTCGCGCGACGCGCGACGACCGTCCTCGAATCGCTTCCAGAATGAGCAGCAGGTCTTCCTTGCAGGTAATACTACCCATGAACGAGGCCTGTTTGAGAGATTCAAGCTCGGACTGACTGATCCCATTGGCACTCAGGAAGTCTGCGTCATTGGCGAATTCTTCCCAAGCGGTCGTCCCGAGCACTCCTCGCACGGCGCTTAGGACTGGTGACACTAACGATGCACCCGAGCTCACATTTGAGTGACGCCTTATTTGGAAGCGCAACCGCGCCATCGTTCGCCTGCCAGATACAAACAGCAACACAAGCATCGTCACGATCAGTTCTCCGAGCACCAGCTCGTGCATATTGAAAGTCACTGTCTCTCTCCGCGTTTACCTTAGACTCGATATATTTTTGTATCTCGTTTGCGATCCCAGGGATCGCCTTACCGCTTATCCGGCGCAGGCGCCTGTTGGGTCTGGACTCCGATCGTCCCGAGGAAGATGTGTCGCCAGTTCGACAGGCCGGTGACTAGATTCCACATCACGAATCCAAGTAGGAGCAGAGTCCAGCACAGCACGCCGAGTCGCTCGATCACGCGAGGACGAGCAGGCGGCGAAGCCGGTTCAGGTGTGCTGCGGGCGGGAGCGACGGGACGGTGATTGGGATGGGCGCCGATCTCCGGGGCGCTGATCTCAGTTGCCGAGTCGCCAGCTTTGTTGTCCTGACTAGGATCTGGCGCGAGACATATCGTCGTTTGCTCCGACAAGGGCTCGGTTGAGATGCGAATTTGGCGCAGGATGAACAACATGTCCTGCTTGCAGGTAAGCTCCCCCAAGAGGACGCAATTCTTGAGCGCGGTCAATTCCTGGGGCGTCACTTCCAGCCGCTCAAGAAGTTCATGATCGTCGCAGAATTCCTCCCAGACCGGACGTTCTCCTTGCGGCACTGGGTCTCCATACTCCGGAGAATTCGACTTCATCGAAAAAACCCTCCCTTCATTGTTTCGCGTCGGATGTCTGAGATGCCCGCCGTGTGAAACAGCGCGCATCGTAGTTTGAGATAATGGACGAGCGAGGTCAGATAGCGTAAGCGCCACTCTGCAGACAGGCCCGGGCTGAAAATATCGATTCTGAATTCAGGGCAGATTTCGGCATAGCCGTACCGCGCGGCGTCGGCCACGGAATTCGGCTTCAGCAGGCACGCCTCGTACCTTACGCCGATGTTTCTCACGACCGAACGGTCGTAGGCCATCAAAGACACCAGGCAGTCAGCGAACAACTCGCTCTCATGGTCCAGGTGGTGGGCGAATGTCCCGTCGAGGAATGCGATACCGGGTTCCTTCTGATTCAAAATGTAGCCCCGTACCAGGTGACCTATTTCGTGGGCCAGAGTGGTGGCTATCGCTCCGGCGACATGGGCGGTATTCAGAAAAATTCCGGACTTGGCTGCTTTGCCGCGGCCGAGACTGAAGGAGAATCCCCACATCTCCAGGCCGGCCCCGCGCGTGTAGGGCGCGCCCTGGACGTTGATTAGTTCGGCGCCGAAGAATTCCAGGACGCGGGAAAAGCGCTTCGAACTGGTTAGAGAACGCCAGGCTTGCGAGCGAGGCTTGATTTCCTTTTCCACGATGCCTGCCAGTTCGCGGGCAAACATGTCGGAAGGAAGGCCCGAGGCTTCACGGTAATCCTCAGACACGACGGTCCTGAGTTCGCCGACGCGCTCGTCAACGCGGTCTCCATAGGACATCGATGGCGACTGGATCGCTCTGAAGAGCTGCGCCAGCTCGGAGGCAAGGAATTCCTTGCCTTCCACTTTGATGTTCGGCCCAGACGATTTCGAACCCCACATCGGTGAACTCCAGGTCCGGCGTCATCTCACAGACAGACCTGGCGCGCCCTGCTTGAGGGCGCGCCCCCCTTTTGAGAAGCTGACAACTTCTCTGCGCCGTCGAGGCTGAGTACTGCATCGTACGTGCCATACTACAGATTGTAGTATCTTTTAGCTCATCTGTATATGTTATAAAGCCTACAAATGGGCAGAATATGTCTATTTGTAGCTCTTGGACGCAATTGGAAGCTGATATCGCAGAGGCGCCCAGCATGCATTTTGCATTTTAACGCTGAATTTTATGTCAGTTGCGGCTATGACACTGTTTATCAATTATTAACAGTGTATTGTGTGTCATGACTGCAAATTACGTGTCATAACTGCTACATTAGGCAGGTCAAAACTCCGCCAAATGTTCGTTGACGCCGGGAGATGCGTCCGTTGGCGCGAACCGGGCCTGGTTTCAGAATGAAGAAGGCGTACTGATTGTAGGATTCTGGTTGCCTACGAGGCGAGACGGCCGTCGGCTGGTTCGGCGGACGGCGCGATTTGGGTGGTTGCCGGTTGCGCTGCGGGCACCATCGGTCGCCCTTCGCGCCACGCGTTGTAACGCTCGAGGAACGCTTCCATATAAGTGTAAAAGACCGGCGTGATGTAGAGCGTCAGGAACTGCGAGAAGAACAGGCCTCCGACCACAGCCACACCTAGCGGACGCCGCGACGATCCGCCCGGCGCCCAGTCCGATCGCGATCGGCAAGGTTCCCATCAGCGCCGCCATCGTGGTCATCATGATCGGGCGGAAGCGGATGATGCAGCCTTCGAAGATCGCGTCGGCGGGCGACTTGCCCTCGGTGCGCTGGGCGTCGAGCGCGAAGTCGATCATCATGATCGCATTTTTCTTGACCAGCCCGACCAGCATGATCACGCCGACGAACGCGAACAGGTCCAGCTCCATCCCGAACAGCCACAGCGTCATCAGCGCGCCGAAGCCCGCCGACGGCAGGCCGGAGAGAATCGTGATCGGATGGATGAAACTTTCGTAGAGCACGCCCAGCACCAGGTAGATGACGAGGATCGTCATCATCAGCAATACGCCGAGTCCGGACAGCGACGACTCGAAGGCCTGCGCGGTGCCCTGGAAATTTGTCGTGATGCTGTCGGGCAGCGTCGCCGCGGAAATCTTGTTGACCTCGGCCAGCGCCTTGCCGAGCGAAACGCCGGGCGCGACGTCGAACGAAATCGTCGCCGACGGCAATTGTCCGGAATGGTTAACCTGCAACGGTCCCAGCGACCGCGTGAACTTCACCAGCGTGTCGAGCGGCACCAGCGCGCCGCTGGACGATCGCACGTAAAGCAGCGCCAGCGTGCCCGGCTCGGACTGGAACTCCGGCTCGACCTCCATGATCACCCAGTACTCGTCGTTGGGCGCATAGATTGTCGAGATCTGCCGCGAGCCGTAGGCATTGTAGAGCGCGTCCTCGATCGCGCCGCGCGGAAATTCCGAGCGAATGCGCCTTGTCGCGATCGATGTCGATGCTCACCTGCGGATTTTCAACTTGCAGGTCGCTGTTGACGCCGCGCAGATCGGGCAGCTGGCGCAGTTTCGATTCGAGCATCGGCGCGTACTTGTAGAGCGTCGCAGTATTCTGGCTCTGCAGCGTCATCTGGTACATGCTGCGCGTGAATTGCGCGCCAATCCGGATCGGCGGCGGATTTTGCAGGAACACGCGCAACCCGGGCACGCTGTTCAGCACCGGCCGCCACTTCGTGATCAACTGATCGACACTCAGCGCGCGCTCGGACGCCGGCTTCAGATGCAGAAAAATAATTCCCGAGTTGGTCGCGCCGCCCGGACCGCCCGATCCGACGCTGACGAAGTAGCTGCGGATGCTCGGGTCGTCCTTGATGAGACTGGCGGCGGCGAGCTGATGCTCGACCATCGAGTCGTAGGAAATTCCCTGCGCCGCGAGCGTGAAGATGATCAACTGGTCGGCATCTTCGGACGGCAGGAAGCCCTTGGGAATCGCGTAGAACATGTAGATCGTCGCGAGCAGCAGCCCGCCGGAAAAGTACATGGTCGCGCGCCGATGACGCATCACCCACGACAGGCTGCGCTGATAACCGTCGAGCATCCGATCGAACCAGCGCTCGGTGACCGCATAAAACTTGCCGTGACGCTCGCTGCCCGGCGGCCGCAAAAAGCGCGAGCACAGCATCGGGGTCAAGGTCAGCGATACGAAGCCCGAAACCAGGATCGCGGCGCCGATCGTGACTGCGAACTCATGCAGCAGCCGTCCGAGAATCCCGCCCATGAACAGCACCGGGATGAACACCGCCGCCAGCGAGAAGGTCATCGACAGGATCGTGAAACCGATTTCCCGCGCGCCGTCGAGCGACGCGGTCATCACGTCCTTGCCCATCTCCATGTGGCGCACGATGTTCTCGAGCATGACGATCGCGTCGTCGACCACGAAGCCGACGCCGAGCGTAATCGCCATCAGCGACAGGTTGTCGAGCGAGTAGTCGAGCGCCCACATGACCGCGAAGGTTCCGATGATCGACATCGGCAGCGCCAGGCTCGGGATGATCGTCGCCGACAGGTTGCGCAGGAACAGGAAGATCACCATCACGACCAGGAAGATCGTCAGCAGCAGCGTGAACTGCACGTCGTTGACCGACGCGCGAATCGTCTCGGCATGATCGCCGAGCGTGTTGATATGCAGCGAGGCGGGCACCTCGGCGCGGAAGGCCGGAATCAGGCGCATCACGTTGTCGACGACTTCGACCGTGTTGGTGCCGGGCTGACGTTGCACCGCGAGCACCACCGCGCGCTCGCCGTTCGACCATCCCGCGGTCTTGTCGTTCTGCACGCTGTCGAGCACGCGCCCGACATCCTCGAGCCGCACCGGCGATCCGTTCTGATACGCGACGATCAGCGAGCGGTACGCCGCCGCGTTGGTCAACTGACCCTTGGTATCGACGGTGAACGCCTGATGCGCGCCGTAAAGCGTGCCGGTCGGCATGTCGACGTTCGCGTTCTGGATCGCGGTCGAAACTTCGTCGATGCCGATGCCGCGCGTCGCCAGCGCCTTGGGATCGAGCTGAATCCGCACCGCGTACTTTTGCGATCCGTAAACCTGCACCTGCGCGACGCCGGAGACCATCGAGATGCGCTCGGCGAGGTAGGTCTCGGCGTATTGATCGACCTGCGAAATCGGCATCGTGGTCGAGCTCAGGCCGAGGTAGAGAATCGGCTGATCGGCAGGATTAACTTTGCGATACGACGGCGGACTCGGCATCCCCTGCGGCAGTTCGGCCTGCGTCTCGGCGATCGCCGCCTGCACGTCCTGCGCGGCGGCGTCGATGTTGCGCGTGAGATTGAATTGCAGCGTGATGTTGGTCGAGCCCTGGATGTTCGTCGAGGTCATCGAGTCGAGGCCGGCGATGGTCGAGAACTGTTTTTCGAGCGGCGTCGCGACAGACGACGCCATCGTCTCGGGACTCGCGCCGGGCAAGCTCGCGCTGACGACGATCGTCGGGAAATCGACGTTCGGCAGATCGTTCACCGGCAAATATCGATACGCCATCAGGCCGAACAGCACGATCGCGAGCGAACTCAGCGTCGTCATGACGGGACGGCGAATAAATGCTTCGGCGATATTCATGACGCGGCGCCGCTCTCGTTCAGGCCGCTCTTGATCGTGACCGTCGCGCCCGGAATCAGCCTGAGCTGCCCGTCGGTGACGACCGTTTCGCCCGGCTTGAGCCCGCTGGTGACGACGGTTTGATTGTCGATCGACTCGCCGATCACGACCGGCCTGATCTCGGCCTTCATGCTCGGGCTGCACGACGAAAACGAACGAACCCTGCTGCCCCGTCTGCACCGCCTGCGACGGCACCAGGATCGCGCCCGGATGTTCGTGCAGTACGAGTGTCGTGTTGACGAACTCGCCCGGCCACAAGCGGCTGTCGGCGTTGGTGAACTGACCCTTGAGATTTATCGTGCCGGTCTTCGCGTCGACGCTGTTATCGACGAAGCTCAGCTCGCCCGACTCGAGCGGACCTTGCTGCTCGGGCAATGAAACCTGGACCGCGAGCTTGCGCTCCGCCATGAACTCGCGAACCGCGGGCAGCTTCTGCTCGGGAATCGCGAAGGCGACGTACACCGGATGCACCTGGTTGATGACGACCATCGCGGTGTCGGCATCGGGCTTTACCAGGTTGCCGGCATGGACGAGCAGGTCGCCGGTGCGTCCGTCGATCGGCGCGCGAATCGCGGTGTACTCGAGATTCAATCGAGCGGTTTGCACCGCGGCTTCGTCCGCCTGCATCGAGGCTGACAGCGCTCCGGCGGTTGCCTCGACCTGATCGTATTGCTGGCGCGAGCCGACGCTCTTGCTTGAGCAGGGTCGAGTAGCGGCGCTCGTCGGCCGCGGCCTGCCGATATTGCGCGCGATCCTTGGCGAGATTCGCCTGCGCCTGACTCAGCGCGGCCTCGAACGGACGCGGATCGATCGTGAACAGCAGGTCGCCCTGCTTGACGTCCTGCCCCTGGCGGAAATGCACCTGCATGACCTGGCCACTGATTTGCGCCTTCACGTCCACGGTCGAGAAAGCCTCGACCCGGCCTATCGCACGGATCGAATCGGATACAGTCTTCTGCACGACCTTGGCGGCGAGAATCGGCACGGCCTCGCGCTCGCCGAAAGTATCGGCGGGACCGTGCGAGCATCCCGCGATCGCAATCAGTGCGATCGTCGGAACGAGAGCTTGTCGCGCACCATCGCGTCAACGTGAGATTGCCTTTCAACTCCCGAACTGGATAACCACGCCGCCGGGAGGAGAGTTACGCGCCGTGAAACCTAACGTCGAGGATATTATCAGGCTCGCACAAGTCGAGGAAAATCGTGAATCTCGAACCAAAACCGCCTTCCCGGTCAGTTTTTTCTGTTCCCCTCTCCAGGAAAGGTGTTGCGTTAAGTCTCCACGTTTACCCGAAGTTGCTTCCTGATGCCAGGGCGGGGTGATGGGCGGGCAATCGGCAGAAAGCCGTCGCTCTCGATTTGAAGCGCACGATTGAATCGCGCGCGCATGTTCTCGAGCGCGATAGTCGCGGTCAGATCGACGATTTGCTCTGTGTTGAAATGGCGCTTGAGTTCCTCGAAGACCTCGTCGGGAACGTCGACCGAGGCCAGCGTCATCTCCTCTGTATAGCGGAGCGCGGCGCGCTCAGCCGGCGTGAACAGCGGATTCTCGGCATACTCCGCCAGCGCGGCGAGCTTCTCTTCGCTAAGTCCGACGCGGCTGCCACCGGCAGCGTTGATGTCTATTCAAAAGACGCAGCCGATCATCTGCGCCGCGCGCAGACAGACCATCCGCTTGAGGGCTTGCGGGCGTGACCTTCGAGCTCTCAATCGATTGCTGGAACACCGACATCGTGAACGTGATGCCGGGCCGATATGCCCACGCTTTATATGGATTGAGCACCTTGCCGACTTGCCGCTTCATCATCCAGGTAAACGGCTTCAAGAGCCAGCTCATCTGACTTTCTTCGAGCGGTTCAATACGCATTGAAATAGACTCCAGCTACGCGGCCCGCGCCCGAGCATCGCGAATTTCATCCGACTGACTATAGAGGATAGCGCTGATCGCGATTAGTAAGATCGCCGGAATGTAGATACCCAGTACCTCGGTCACCAGATGCTCAGTCGAGAGCAATCCCGCGGCATGTGAGTATATGTGCAAAGCGGAATGCATCACGCCGGCAACCGCCGCAACGACCACCGCGATCGCGTTGCGGCGTGGATTTAGTGCGGCCGCTACCAGTCCCACACCGACCGCGAGAAAGAACGTCCCGCCATCCATCACCAGGTGCATATTGAACGGCCCCGTCTCTGGCACGCCCGGCACCAGTTTGAAAAACCAAGCTGAAGGGAAAAAGAACATCTCGATGCCGTTGACGATGTCGAGTGCAGCCATGATCCAGAGAACCGGAACGATCCAGCGAGCGAGTGTTGGAGTTTCATAGGACACCTTCTCCGGACGCGCGCCGCGGAAAATCAGCAGGACGCACGTGTGAATAGATTGATATCGAGAGCGAAATAGCCGCGACGACGACGACGACGCCTTCCAGAATCGTCCTTGCCGCTTGCGATATTGAAATACCACAGCGCGAAAGCAATCGGCAGCGAACCCATCACGGATTCCGTGATAGTCACGCCCATCGTGACGGCAAAACTCATCGCACGAAGTTTGATTGGCCACGACATCTGATCTACTCACTAAACATTCCGGTTCCCCTTCCCGCTCGGGAAGGGGTTAGGGGTTAGGTTTTTCGCGTCAATGCACACTGCTTGACCTCACCCATTCGGCAACTCTCCGCACAACGGAAAGACCGACTCAACTTCGACCGGCCCATTGACGCGCGCCTGGCACGCCAGCCGTGTCCGCGGACTCACCGATAGGTGCCATCGCAGCGAAAATTTTTCAGTGCCGCGCATCGGCGTCAGATTATCCTCGCCCGATTCGACCACGACGCGACAGGTCGCGCACAACGTTCTCGCGCCGCATACATGCATCAGCCTGACGCCGTTCTTCATCGCGGCGCCGAGCAGGGTGCCGCCGCGGCGAACCTCGATGCGCTCGCCGTTGAACTCGATCGGCACGACGTCGGGCCTGGCGGCGACTTTCTTGAGGCGCGCGGCGAAGATGTTCCTGAGCTCGCGATCGTCAACTCCGCGAGCAGGTTCGACCGCTGACTTAATTCTCGCCGCAAAATTCTTTTTCAGTATCCATTACTCTTCCTTCAGGCTTTTGCGGAGCGCCTTTCGTGCGCGGGCGAGGCGCGATTCCACCGCATGCTCACTATACCGCATTATTCGCGCGATTTCCGACACGCCGATCTCCTCGACGTACTTGAGCAACAGGACTTCTCGATACTCGGGCCGGAGCTCGGCTAAGAGCGCGACTGAATTCCCGATCCGCACCCGTGTCCCGCGGCCCGGCGTCTCCTGCTATCGGAGCCGCCCGCAGAGCCGCGCGCGGCGCGCGTTGGTGCGGATGAGCGAGAGGACCTTGCGATGCGCGATCGCGCAGGCAAAGGTGAACAACGAACTGTCGCCGCGAAAAAAGGCAACGCGTCGGCGAGCGCGATGAAGGTCTCCTGCAAGATGTCGTCGGCCTCATCGGCCGCGGCACCGAGCGAATTCGCGATAAAGCGGCGGATGCGCGCGGCGTAGCGATCGAAGAATTCGTGCGCCGCATCCTCGTCGCCAGCCTTGAGGCGTGCGACCAGATCGGTTTCCGAAGTTTGCGGAGTTCGAGCGACTTCACGAGCGGACTTCTCCGCCCGGCCGCACTCGGCGCCTTTCTCTCTCGATAACTGCGCACCCACAGATGACAGACCCTTGCCCGTTCGAAGGCTAACCTCATCGGTTAGTCGCCTCGACTGGGCAAAATCCGTCGCGGGCGTCGAATATCCGCTAGATGCTCAGATGATACAGTTCCGCGACGTTGTCGTGCAGCACCAGGTTCTTTTCGTCCGCGGTCATTCCGACCGTGTGCTTGGCGATGATGTCCTGCGACCATGGCCAGGTCGAGTCGCTATGCGGAAAATCGCTCGCCCACATCAGGCGCTTGATGTTGCACAGATCGCGCACCTGGAACGCGACATAGTCGTCCTGGAATGTGGTGTAAACGTTCTCGCGGAAATACTCACTTGGCATTTTGTAAGCGTGCCGGCCGGTAGCCAGTAGCGATGCCGGTCGTATGCATGATCCATCCGGTACATGTAGTGCGGCACCCATCCGGCGTCAGCCTCGACGCATACTACTTTCAACTTCGGATGGCGCTCGAAAACTCCGCCGAGAACGAACGTGCCGATGATGTCCTGGCATCCGCGGATGATCGACAGGAAGCTGTTGAGCTTGGGCCCGCGGGTCTGGAAGTTGTCGCTGCTGCTGGTCAGGATGTGAAAGCTGAGCGGCATCTTCGAGATCGATCGCGGCCTCATAGAAAGGCGCATAGATAGGACTGTCGTAGTCCTCGAGCGCGGGGTTGCCGGGCATCATGACGCCCTTGAGCCCGAGATCCTTCATCTTGCGCAGATCCGAGATGCCTTCCTCGACCGAGCGCATCGCAGTCTGCCCGGTCCCTATCAGAGCGATCGGGATGCGCGGCGCAGTACTCGCCTATCCACAAGTTGTAGGCGTCGAAGCAGGCCTTCTTGTAGTCGAAGTCGCGATGGTTGCAGAGAACCATGCCGACGGTGGGATAAATAACTTCGGCGGCGACGCCGTCGCGATCCTGGTCGGCCATGCGCGCGTTGGGATCCCATCCGCCTTTGTGCATCTCGTCGAACTTCGCGCCGATAGTTCGGAGCTCGCTCGCATCCTTGCCCGCGGCGGCGGCCAGCGCGACGTTGATCGGACGCGGGAAGTCCTTGACGATGAACACGTCGCCGAGCTTGTCGTCGTGAATCATGTGCGGCGCCGTATCCTTATACTTGTGATCGATTCGATCGATGTAAGTGTTCGGCGGCTCGGTGATATGAGAATCAGCGGAGATAATTGGCTTCTGCATCGTATGTCCTCGATTGGCTTCGCGTGCGGCGCGAACTCCTGACCGGGTTTTTCGGTGAAAAATATTCGCTGCTGAGATTTCTATTACTAGAGCATCGCGGGCTTTACAACGGCGCTCACATACCAATCGGTCTGGACCGCGGCGGACCGCGCGCGATACCGGCGGGAAATCGGGTGCCGCGCTGGCGAACCGCAGGCAAGCCGCGCAGACCATTGAAGGCAAGGGCGCGTCGTCGCGCCTGGCTAATCGCGGGCACGGCGGCCCGCGCCACTTGGAGTCGGGCAAGCTGCTTCGCACACGGTCGCCAGCGCCTAGCTCCAGTCCTAGGACAAGGCTCCCGGTAAGATGCCGGGGCTATCCTTGTGCATCGCGCTACCTAGTTCTATGAATTGCAATTCCTAATAACTCCAGTAATTATAGTTATTGGAGATATTAGACCTGCAACTGAATAGAACTGCGGAGACTTAGAGGAGCACTTACTTGGATATAGACAACATTGTTGCGGACTTGAAGAAGGAAAGAGATCGGGTGGTCAAGGCGATCGCGGCCCTGGTAGGGATGGGATCCGCCCCTACCGGAAAAAGGAGAGGCCGTAAACCTGGGGTTAAGGCAGCGGTCACGACCAGAAAGCGGCGCGGCGGCATCAGCAAGGAAGGCCGGAAGAAGCTGTCGGAGCTGATGAAGAAGCGATGGGCCGAGCGCAGAAAGAAAGGAATGACGAAGCTCGGAAAATAGCGGGGCGGCAGCTTCGATAGCCGTCTCAAGCGTGCGGTTGATTCACGACCGTCGCGTCCGCACAATCTTCAGATGGCGAATTCAGTACAACACGCGTTCGATCTTGCGGCGGAGGATTACGACCGCACGCGGCGTCGCCTGGTGCCCGGCTTCGACGACTTCTACCGGGCGGCGATCGACCTGATCCGGTTTCCGCGCGAAAGCACACTCAAGGTTCTCGATCTCGGCGCCGGCACCGGCCTGATGGCGGCGTTTATCGCGTACAGTTTCCCGAATGCGCGAATCACGATGGTGGATATCTCGAACGAGATGCTCGAGCGGGCGCGCGCGCGGTTTGAACTGGCGGGCGAGCGGTTCCGCTTCGAGGTCTCCGACTACGGTGTCGATCAGATCCAGGAGAAGTACGACGCGGTCGTTTCGGCGCTGTCGATACATCACCTGAGCGACGAGCAGAAGCGATCGCTGTTCAATCGAATCTACGGCGCGCTCAACGATGGCGGAGTATTCGTCAACGCCGAGCAGTTTCGGTGCTCGACAGTGGAGCGGCATAAGTTCCATCACGAGCGATGGGTCACGCGGGTGCGCGAGCTAGGTGTCGATGATCGAGATTTGGCGGCAGCGATGGAGCGGATGAAGTTCGATCGCGCGGCGACGCTGGAAGAGCAGCTCGAATGGATGCGCGAGGCGGGCTTCCGCGACATCGATTGCGCGTACAAGAATCTTATCTTCGCGGTTTACTGCGGCCTCAAGTAGCGCTCAGCATTTGGGTCGCGTGATTGGCGGCCGCGAGAAATGTTGGGTCCGGATTGAGTGCATGCTCGCGTAAACAAACCTCGGTGAACTTGATCGCATGCTCGTCGCCGCACGCGATCGCGCGCTCGATAAGATCATCATGAGTCCCGACCTTCACCTCATCGAGATGCGATAAGTCTGCGCGCGTGCCGAAAGTCGCGTACATCGCAGCCGCGCTTTGCCACGCATATGCGAGTGCGGCGTGCGTGGTTGTATCGCGCAAGTACGGGAGTAGAGGACGCAAAGCGGACGGCCCGGTGACGGCGTGGACGAATGCGATAGTCGTGTAAGTGTCGTGCGCGTTGGCGAGAAAGACTCGCGCAAAGGTCGCACTCAGGTCGGATAGGAATGCGGATGGGTCGCCGGTGGGATCTACCGCGTCGAGGGTAGCCTTGAACGGCGGAAAGGAATCGAGTTGCGCGAGCGCGTCGGTTAACGAACCGAAGTTACCGCGGCGAGTTTCGGGCGGAATCATCTGGACGCGCGCGATCGCATCTGAAGGCTTCGCGCGAGCCGGCGTGTGGCGTTCAGCGGGAAGTGGAAGGTAGTCGGCGGCCCAGTACGCGAGTCCGTCGGCCAGTTCGCGCCGTCGCGCGAAAGTATCTTCGAGAGCCAGCGCGCGAGTCGCGTGACCGGTGCGAATGACGCCGTGCGTCGCGGCCGCCATCAGACCGGGCGCGAGCCGCGCGGCCCAGATGTCGAGCACCGTACGCCACGGATGCTCTTCCAGTTCGTTGCGGAAGAACTCGAACCAGTCCTCGGTGCGTCGCAGATCGCCGAGAGCGGCGCGCCAGTTGTCATTCGTGAGCCGCGCGACTCGCGCACGACGAGGCGCGAGCGAATGGCGGTAACGCTCAAACCACGGCATCACGGCGTCGCCGCGTCCCATCGCGCACATCGCTTCGATCGCCATCGGCGCATGATTGGAGAAGCCATTGCTCAGATCGGGACCCATCGGCGCCATGATTTCGAGGGTTTCATCGAGGACAGAATAGTCAGCGGGATTCATCGATGCGTTCCTCCTCGCGTTCGATAATTAGTAAAGTACTCGCTTTATATACTAAGTCAAGCAGTAACTTGACTAATAGTCCGCGGGAGGTACCATCTTCCTGTGATGAAGCATGATGCGCGTGCGGAGGAGGGCGTCCTCTTCCAGCTCAAGACTCGGGGGCCGCAAACCGCGGCGCAGGTCGCTCGACGCCTCGGGTTACGGCGATGGCTGTGCGACAGCATCTCTATCGTCTCAAAGTGGAGGGCCTTGTCGAATTCACCGACGAGCGGCGCAAGGTTGGACGGCCGGCGCGAGTGTGGAGATTGACCAGCGCCGCGGCCGAACGTTTTCCCGACACGCACGGCGACCTGACCGTCGAGATTATCGGCGCGGTGCGCGCGGCATTCGGCGAGGCGGGGATGGACAAGCTTTTGCGCGAGAGGACGCGCCGCCAGATCGACGAATATCGCGCACGGCTTCGGCCGGCGGGGACTTCGATCGCAAAGCGCGCGCAGGCGTTGGCCGAGATTCGTCGCGAGCAGGGATACATGGCCGAATGCTCGCGGATGCCCGACGGCTCGATGCTGCTGGCGGAGAATCATTGTCCGATATGCGCGGCCGCATCGACTTGCCAGGGCTTATGCCGCGAAGAGCTCGTCGCTGTTCCGCGCGGTGCTCGGCGACAAGGCGCGGGTCGAGCGCACCGATCATATCTTGGCGGGCGCGCGCCGCTGCGCGTATCGGATCACTCCTGCGAAACCGTGATCGCGGCGAGTGTCACGGCGCTTCGAGGCTGAATGCAACCTTGAGATCTTCGCTCGCGAACGGATAGACGTGGATCATCCAGCCGAAAATCTGCTTGTGAAAATTTCCGTCCGCCGCTTCGCAGTCCGCCTGATTTGAAATCGTGCCGGTGAAGCCGAAGCGCGGATCGGCCAGGTAGCCGACGCGCATGCGCACGCTGTCACCAGCGCTGCCGCTGCGCGACCAAACTCGTCGGGAGCACGCGACCGCCGAGGAAATATCCGGCCGCATCTTCGCTGCGACGTTGCCGTTCATCACGTCGGCCTCGGTCACGCCGTTCGGCAGGCAAATGTTGGTATGCGCGTGCCAGTGGGAAAGGCTCAGCGGGATCAGCGCGTCGAGCTGCTCGGGAGTGTCGGCGGCGGGCGCGTCGTACATCGCACCGACCAGCTTGTATCCGCCGAAGGTTTTTTTCTCGTAGAGCAGAGAGCCGGGGCGCGCGAGATCGAAATCGCCCATGTACTCCGAGGCCGTCGCCGAGCGATTGGCGAAGTGGTAAACGTCCTGCGGCACCGACTCCATGTAGGGCACGTAGCCGTCGGCGATCGCGACCTTGTAGTCCTCGTACTTGGCCAGCTTCGCGCGCATCGTCGCGATGATCTGTTCGCCGCGCTGCGTGTCGGCCGGCGTCATCGGCGCGCGACTCGGTCATCGTCATGTGGTCGCTCATCTTCATGTGCGCGCCCATCTGGCCCATCGCGCCGGTGCCGCCGCTGTCGCTGCCCGAAGTCCATGTCGTCCATGTCGTGCGCGACGGCGTAGGAAACGAGCGTGGCGACCAACGTGACGGCGACGAGTAGAGATATGAATCGCGTCTTCATGAGCTTACCCCCGACTATTCATACAATGATACTTCGCCGCGGAAAATCGAGTAGCCGCGAAATTGCGCGCCAACTCCCTGAACGAACGGTTTGTAGAAAAGTCGCGGTCTCGGCTAGGTTGGGCGTGGGAGAACGACGCGCCCAACGTGCCAGCTACGGATCCATCGCAGGCAAGCGACGCATCGTCGCGACGTCACGTCGAGGCCGTTGGCGATTCGCTGAACGCTGAGGTGAAGTACGGCGAGCTGCGATGGCGGCTGTCGGGAGAAGATGTGGCGGCGCCGGATCCCGTTTCGTCGTTCCTTGGCGCGCTGGGCGGATGCCTGCTGATGTCGCTCCGAGTCGCTGCGCGCGTGCGCAAAATGGAGCTGGGGCGGTCGTCGGTTCATGCGCGCGCCAACGAAAAAGGGCACGTGAAAGAAATTAAAGTGGAACTTCAAGTTGAATCCAGCGCCAATGACGATCAGCTTGCATCGATTGGTCGAAGTCGCCGAGCGCGGATGCCATATTCGGAATCTGATTCGCGACGAGGTCGCGTTCGCGCTAACGGTCACGAGGATCTGACGCGATGGGTGAAATAAATCTCTACCAGTATCCGATCTCGCCGTTCACCGAAAAGGTGCGGCGCGTGCTCACCTACAAGCATCTCAAGTGGCATCCGATCGATTGCCATTACGAGGACAAGACCAACCTGCTCGCGGTGACCAAGGGCGCGTGGACGCGGGTGCCGGTGCTCGAATGGGACGGCGAGGTGGTTTACAACTCGGCCGACATCATCAAGTGGCTCGATCGCAAGGTGCCGGCCAATCGCGTGATTCCCGACGACTCGCGCCTGCTCATCGAGCTAGTCGACAATTGGGCCGACAACACGTTCTTCATGCCGATTTTGTTTCTGACGATTCCCGATCTGCTCGACGCGGCCGGCGACGCGAAGCTCAAGGCGAATCGCGAGAAGCTGATCGGGATGACGACGGCGCAGATGCGCGAGCGTCACGCGCCGATGAAGGAGCAGCTCGCGGGCTATCTGCGGATGATCGACGATCAGCTCGCGGGCAAGGATTTTTTTCTGGGCAAGAGCTTCACGATGGCGGACGCGTCGCTTTACCATCCGCTGTTTTTTCTCGCGCTCAACCCGTCGAACTTTTCGATGGTGAAAGATTTCAAAAACGTCAGTCGATGGTATGAAAGAATTCGCGATATCGCGTAGCTGCAAGAAGGAGAATTCAATGGCGCGCAAATTAGCAGTCGGAGTGAATTGGCAGGGCAAGCCTGATTTCAAGGGCACGATCGAAAAAGCGAAAATCGCGGACGCCGCGGGAATCCATTCGATCTGGGTCGCCGAGGCGTGGGGCCGCGACGCGTTCACGCTGCTGACGCTGCTCGCCGAGCATACCAGCAAGATCCAGCTCGCGACCTCGATCGTGAATATCTATTCGCGCACGCCCGCCGCGCTCGCGCAGCATTTCGGCACGCTCGACGAGCTGAGCAACGGCCGCATGATCATCGGGCTCGGCACCAGCGGGCCGCAGGTGATCGAGCATTTCCACGGCGTCCCGTTCAATCCGCCGCTGACGCGGATGAAGGAGTACGTCGAAATTATCAACATGATTTTCGCGCAGACGCCGCTCAACTACGAAGGCAAGCTGTTCAAGCTGCAGCGCGGCTTCACGATGCGCTTCGAGACTCCGCGCAAGCATATTCCGATCTGGATCGCGTCGCTCAACAAGAAGAGCGTCGAGTTCACGGCGAAGAAAACCGACGGATGGCTGCCGGTGATGATTCCGATCAACTCGCTCAAGAAAGCGATCGCCGATTTCCGCGAGATTGCGATCTGCCGCCGGGCGCAACCCGCGCGACGTCGCAGTGAAAGCGCCCGGACACGTGACGGTTACCGACAACGTCGATCGCGCGAAGGCGGGACACGCGGCCAACGTCGCGTTCTACGCCGCGCGCATGGGGACTTTCTATTCGGAGCAACTCACGCGCTTCGGCTTCGGCGACGACGTGCAAAAGGTCAAGCAGGCGTGGGATGCGGGCGGCTCGAAGGCCGGCACCGCGGCGCTGTCGCCCAAGCTGCTGGCAGAGTTGGGTTATATCGGCGGTATCGAAGGCGCGGTCGAGCGGCTGAAGGCGCAGGACGAGGCGGGCGTCGATCTGCATCCGATTGATATCGACGCTAGCACGCCGGCGGAGTTCGAGAAGACCGTGGCGCGGCTGCTTTAGGAAGGGGAAGGGTAGATCACTTTATTTAATGCGGAACCCGCCGTGGGTTCCGCACCTCCTTGGGCAGGGGTGACCCCTGCACCCGATGGAAGAGTAAGATGCGGGACTTCGTCCCTGTTAGAAATTGTTAGAAGGCGCTATATCGAAACTGATTTCGTTAAGGAGGATTTAGGCAACAATGAAAGCAGCAGTATTTGAGGCGACCAAGAAGCCGCTCGTCGTGAAAACTCTTCCGGATCCCGAATGCGCACCGACCAGTGCGATCGTGCGCGTCGAGGCCAACGGCATTTGCCGATCCGATTGGCATGCGTGGTCGGGCGACTGGACCTGGATGGGACTTTCGGCGCAGCCCGGCGCGGTCCTTGGGCATGAATTCACCGGCGTCGTCGAGGAAGTCGGCAAGGACGTGCGCAACTTCAAGAAGGGCGCGCGCGTCGTGGTGCCGTTCAGCCAGGGCGACGGCACCTGCGAGTACTGCCGCAACGGGCAATCCAACGTATGCCTGACGCCGCTGCTGCCGGGATTTTCGTATCACGGCGGATTCGGCCATCTGGTCGCGGTGCCGTTCGCCGACATGAACCTCGTGACGCTTCCCGCGAGTATCGACTTCGTCGAGGCGGCCTCGATGGGCTGCCGCTTCATGACGTCGTTTCACGGCATCGTCGATCGCGCGCAAGTGAAGCCGGGTGAATGGGTGGTGGTGCATGGATGCGGCGGAATCGGGCTGTCGGCGATCAATATCGCAGCCGCCATGGGAGCCAACGTCATCGGTGTCGATCTCGACTCGGCCAAGCTCGAACTCGCCAAGGGCATGGGCGCGGCGCATGTAATCAACGCGAAGAAGACCGATCCGATCTCGGCGATTTTCGATCTCACCGGCAGCGGCGCGCACGTTTCGGTCGATGCGCTCGGCGTCTCGGCGACTTGCCGCAATTCGATCATGAGTCTGCGCAAGCAGGGACGTCATCTGCAGATCGGGCTCACCACTTCGGCCGAGCAGGGCGAGATTCCGGTGCCGATCGATCGGATCGTCACGATGGAACTGCAATTGATCGGATCGCTCGGGATGCAGGCGTCGCATTATCCGCAGATGCTGCAGATGGTCGAGGCGAAGAAGGTCACGCCCAAGGCGATGGTGACCGGGACGTGCGGGCTCGACGGCATCAACAAAATTTTCAACGAGATGAACACGTTCCAGAACGTCGGCGTCACGGTGATCAACAACTACAACTAGGCGTCGCTCGCAGTCGTGGATTAGACGCGTGAGAGGGTCCTCGTGGACCCTCTTCGTTTGTGGAGTTGCAATTTGATGAGAGTAAGAGTCCGGTTCATCGCGTTGGCGCTGTTGCTGATGGCGCTGCGCTGCCCGCATCGTCGCGGGCGCAAGACGCCTCGCAGGGTATCAAGGTCGAAATCACGGGACTTCGAAATAACAACGGGCAATTGGTGTGCTCGCTGTGGCCGGGACCCGAGGGATTCCCGCGCGACGACTCGCATATAATCGAGGCACGTCACGGCGCCGATTAAGAATGCCGGCGGCGAGTGCGTTTTCCCCGGAGCTTTTCCGGCCGGCGACTACGCCGTCACGCTCTTTCACGACGAGGACGGGAGCGGCAAATTCAAATCGAATATGATCGGCTATCCGCTCGAGGGCTACGGATTTTCAAACAACGTCGTGCCGAAGTTCAGCGCGCCGACGTTCGACCAGTGCAAGTTTCACTACGACGGCAGCGGCTGGAAGCAGATATCGGTGAAGATGATCTATAGATAGTGGTGAAGCCTATGAAAGCAGTAGTCGTTGAAAAGCCGGGCGATGAGAACGCGCTCAAACTCGCGGAAGTTCCGGAGCCAGCGATCAAGCCTGATGAAATCCTGATTCGCGTCCGCGCGGCCGGGGTGAATCGCGCGGACATTTTGCAACGCCAGGGATTCTATCCGCCTCCGCCGGGCGCGTCGGAAATTATCGGGATGGAGGTCGCGGGCGAAGTCGTCGCTGTCGGCGATTTGGCCAAGGGATGGAAAGTTGGCGATCGCGCGATGGCGTTGATCCCCGGTGGCGGCTACGCGGAGAAGGCGGCGGCGCATTACGGGTCGGCGATGAAAATTCCAGCCACGCTGAGCTTCGAGGAAGCCGCCGGAGTCCCCGAAGTTTTTTTGACGGTGTTTCTGAATTTTTTCATCCTCGCCGGAATCAAGCGCGGCGAAACCGCTTTGATTCACGGCGGCGGCAGCGGTATCGGCACCGCGTCGATCCAGTTGCTCAAAGAAGCGGGCGTGCGCGTGATCGTTACGGCCGGCTCGGATGAGAAGTGCGATCAATGCCGCAAGCTCGGCGCTGACGTCGCTATCAATTATAAGAGCGGGCCGTTCGCGCCACAGGTGAAGGCCGCGACTGACGGGCGTGGCGTCGACGCGATCCTGGATAGCATCGGTGGCGCTTATCTCGCGGGGAATATCGAGTCGCTCGCGCAAGGTGGGCGCCTGGTTCTCATAGGGTTGATGAATGGGACGCGCGGCGAGCTGGACCTCGCGGCCGTCCTGCGCCGTCATCTGAAAATATTCGGATCGACTCTGCGCAACCGTTCGTTCGCGGAGAAGGGGCAGATCGTCGCATCGTTCCTCGAGCAATTTGGCGCAGCGCTCGAGGCCGGCAAGTTGCGGCCGCCGATTTACAAAGTGGTGCCAGCCGCCGACGCACCGACGGCCCATCGCATGATGCAAGCGAGCGAGCACTTCGGCAAAATCGTCCTCAAGTTCGACTAATCTGGTTTCTTGACGCATCCGCGCCCCGCGATTAGTCTCGCGACGAGTCAGAAGTCGGAGAAACCCGTGAAAGTCACCCTCATCCATATCGACCAACCACCTCGCGACTGAAGGATACTTCGAAACCTGGCTTGAAAAAGCCTCGGGCGTCGGAGCCCGGGGCTTTTTCGTTTTTCTGGCGCGGATGGCCGCGCGTGAGACTTTGAATGCAACCGAAAGAAAAAGACAACGAATCAATCGGCGCAGGCGCGCGCCGCAAGAGCGTGTTGTTTCGTCACGCGGACTTCATGAAATTGTGGACCGGCGAGACGGTCTCGCTGTTCGGCACGCGAATGGGCGACGTCGCGATCAGTTTTGCCGCCGTGATCGCGCTCAAGGCGACTCCATTACAGATGGGGATCCTCGCGGCGGCCGGTATCGTGCCGACGCTGGTGCTCGGGCTGTTCGCGGGCGTGATCGTCGATCGCGTTCGCCGCCGCCCGATTCTGATCGCCACCGACATCGGCCGCTTCATTGTATTGGGCACGATTCCGGTCGCCGCAATGTTCGCGGCGCTGACGATGGTGCAGCTATGCACCGTGATGCTCGCATACTCGGCGCTCGATCTTTTCTTCGACGTCGCCTATCGATCCTACTTGCCGTCGCTGGTCGAGCGCGAAGATCTCATCGACGCGAACAGCAAGCTCACCGCCAGCGCCGGAGTCGCCGAAGCGGGCGGCTTCGCGCTATCGGGATGGCTGGTCCAATGGCTCACGGCGCCGTTCGCGATTCTGATCGACGCGATTTCATTCCTTGCGTCCGCGTTGGCGATTGCGCTGATTCGAAAGGCTGAACCCGCACCTGCGCCACGCGTGCGCGATTCAACCGTAGCCCGCGAAATAGCCGACGGCGCGCGCCTGGTATTCAGCGACGGCCGTCTGCGCGCATTCGGAGTCAACGTGATCGCGGGCGGCTTCGCGAACAGCCTGGTCGGCACGCTCTACATGTTGTACGTCGTCAACGCGCTCGGCTTCCGCCCTGGCGTGCTCGGCGTGATCTTCGCGGTCGGCGGCGCAAGCTCGCTGTTCGGCGCGTTGGCCGCGCGCAGGACCGCCGACATGCTAGGCACTGGAAGAGCGATGGTTGCCGGACTCGCAATCGAAGGCATCGCGTACATGCTGCTTCCGATCGCGCGCGGCAGCGGCTCGATATCGATCGCGCTGCTGGTCGCGCAGCAGCTGATCGGTGACAGTGCCGCGACGGTATATTTCGTCAACGCCGTCAGCCTGATCCAAACGATTACGCCAAAACCGATGCTTGGCCGCGTCAACGCGAGTCTGCGCTTCGTACGCCTCGCCAGCGTGCTAGCGGGACAACTGGTTGCGGGAGTCGCGGGCGGTGCGATCGGACTGCGTCCAACGATCGCGATCGGCGCGGCGGGTTTGTGGGTTACGGCGGCGCTGCTCGGATTCTCCGAAGTCGGTTCGCTGACCGGTATGGAGGAGCATGCTGCGCCGTCAGTCGCCGACTGAACGGGCGTTGCCGCGTTCCTTCTGGTAGGATGCGGGCGGATAGCCGTGGCGAACAAACCGATCAAACCTGACGCGCTCAAACCCGGCGACACAGTCGCAATTGTCGCATCTGCTGCTGCGATCGAGCGGGAGCATCTCGAGCGCGGGGTCAACGTGCTGGCCTCGATGGGCTATCGCGTCAAAGTTTCGGAGCGGGTGCTGGCGCGTTCGGGAATCCTGGCGGGCGACGATCGCGAACGCGCAGGCGAGCTTCAGGAATATTTCGCCGACCCCGATGTCAAAGCGATCTTCTCCGCGCGCGGCGGCTACGGATGCGGGCGGCTGCTGCCGATGCTCGACTTCAAGGCGATCGCGAGCACGCCGAAAATTTTCGTCGGCTTCTCGGACTTGACCTTCATGCTCAACGCGTTGGTCGATCTCGCCGGGATGATATCGTTTCACGGACCGATGGTGGCGATGGATTTTGCGCGAGGCTTGAGTCCGCGCGCACTCGATCATCTGCAAGGGCTGCTCAATGGCAAGCTCGACGGCTTCGAACTCGAGGCGCGCGAGTCGATGCATCCGGGGATAGCGCAGGGCGAAGTGATCGGCGGATGCCTGTCGGTGCTGGTCGCGACGATCGGCACGCCGTTCGAGCCGCGCTTCGACGGGCGAATCCTGTTTCTCGAAGACACGGGCGAGAAGGCTTATCGTATTGACCGGATGCTCGTGCAGTTGCGGCAATCGGGCGCGCTCGGGCGAGTTGCGGGAATTGTTTTCGGTGCGATTCGCGCGATCGACGGCAACGAACAAGAGACGCGGATGATCGCGCGCTTCGCCGCCGAGCAGACCAGTGGCCTTGGATGCCCGGTGCTCTGGGGCGTCGAGGCCGGACACGGCACTGAGAATTTTACGATACCGTTCGGCGTGGTCGCGCGAATCGATTCCAATGCGCGCCGGATTATTTTCACTGAGCCGGCGGTTACGAGGTAGCGGCACAATTTGCGGAGGACGGGCTGTTGGGATGGAGTGAAGTCGAGCAGGCTTTCAACGACGCGGTCGAGCAGGGCGTGATTCCCGGCGCGACGCTGGTCGTGCGGCGCGGCGCGGACGTCGCGTTCGAAGGCGCATTTGGATTCAGGTCGATCGAGCCGAGCCGATCACCGGCTAAAATCGAAACCGTTTACGATTTGTCATCGCTCACCAAGGCGCTGGCGACGACGGTCGCCGTGATGATCCTCGCGCGCGACGGCAAGTTTCGCCTCGACGATCGGGTGACGCGCTTTTTCCCGAACTTTGGCGTGCATGGCAAGACCGTCATCACGTTTCGCCACCTGCTGGCGCATTGCTCGGGCCTGGCGGCGTGGCGACCGTTCTATCAGCGCATCAAGGAGATCGAAAAAGGCGGGCGCGTCAACTTCATGGCGAGCTACGGGTCCAAGGAGTTCGCCTACGAGGAGATCCATCGCGAGAAACCCGAAGCTCCGCCCGCGACCAAAACTATCTACTCGGACCTCGGATTCATTCTGCTCGGCGAGACGATTGAGAAGGTTTCGAGTATGGCGCTCAACCGATACTGCCGCGAGAAAATTTTTCGACCGCTCGGATTGCGCGCGACCGACTATATCGACATCTCGCAGGTTCGCTCGCGGCGACTGGAGCCGGTCCCGGACATGTTCGCGCCGACCGAAATCTGTCCCTCGCGCAAGCGGCTGCTGGTCGGCGAGGTTGACGACGAGAACGCATTCGCGATGGGCGGAGTCGCCGGTCATGCGGGACTGTTCGCGCCGGTGCGCGAGGTCGATCGTATCGCCGGCGCGCTGATCGCGTGCTACGCGGGCCGTTCGGACTTCGTGCCGCAAAAAATAATCCGCGAGTTCTGGACTCGCGACGCGACTGTGCCCGGCTCGACCTGGGCGCTCGGATGGGACACGCCGTCGGCCGAGCACTCCAGCTCAGGCCATCGCCTCTCTGCGGGCGCGGTGGGCCATTTGGGATTCACTGGAACGTCGATCTGGATCGAGCCGGAGAAGGAGATTGCGATCTCGATGCTGACCAATCGCGTTCATCCGAAGCGCGACAATCAGAAGATTCGCGACTTCCGCCCGAAGATTCACGATCTGATCATGGACGCACTCAACGGTGGCTGATTCCGCCAGCGCATCACGCCTCGCGCGTATTCCCGCGACCTGTCGCCGGGTGCATCTCGTCGGAGTCGGCGGGACCGCGATGGCTGCGCTCGCCGGGATGCTGGTCGAGCGCGGTTTTTCGGTCACCGGCTCCGACAATCAGCTCTACGAGCCGACGGCGTCGCTGCTCAGGAATTCGCGGGTCGGATTGATGACGGGATTTTCGCCCGCGAACCTGTCGCCCGCGCCCGACCTGGCGGTAGTCGGCAACGTGATCGTGCCGACCAATCCCGAAGCCGTCGCGCTGCTTGCTTCGCCGATTCCGTATCTCTCGATGCCAGAGGCGCTGTGGCATTTTTTCCTGAAAGACCGGCGCGTGCTGATGGTCGCGGGGACGCATGGCAAGACCACCTCGACTGCGATGATGGCGCACGTGCTCGAAGCGGCGGGGCGCGATCCGTCGATGCTGGTGGGCGGAGTTGCCAGCGATTTCGGATCGAACTACCGGCTCGGCGGCGGCGCCGATTTCGTGATCGAAGGCGACGAGTACGACACCGCGTTTTTCGACAAGGGGCCGAAGTTTCTGCACTACCGCGCGAGCGGCGCGATAATCACCGCAGTCGAATTCGATCACGCCGATATCTATCGCGATCTCGAACACGTGAAATCGAGCTTCCGCGCACTGGTCGATCAGATGGATTCATCGCGCGTGCTCGCGGTATGCGCCGATTTCCCGCACGCGCTCGAAGTCAGCGAGGGCTCACGCGCACGCCGGCTGACGTACGGGCTGCGCGAGGGCGAATATCGCGCGACAGAACATTACAGTGGGTGCGGACGGCGCGAGATTTTCGGTGACGCGCGACGGCGCTCGAATCCACGAGTCGATCCATCTGCCGATCGGCGGCCGCATGAATGTCGCCAACGCTCTCGGGGTTTACGTGCTGCTCAGCGCGTTCGGGATTTCCGGCGACGAGATTGCGTCGGGACTGCGCACCTTCAAGGGTGTCGTGCGGCGGCAGCAGATAATCGGAGAGGCGGCGGGCGTGACGGTAGTTGACGATTTCGCGCACCATCCGACGGCAATCGGCGTCACGCTCGAAGCGATCGCGGAGCGATTTCCCGGCCGGCGAATACTCGCGGCGTTCGAACCGCGCTCGAACACAGCGCGGCGCAACGTTTTTCAGGATGCATTCGCGGCCGCGTTCGACCGCGCCTCGCGCGTTTACCTGGGTCCCGTCTATTTCAAGGAAAACGATCCGATCGCAGTGGGCGAGCGGCTCGAAACCAGCGCGCTCGCGAGCGCAATCAGCGCGCGCGGCCCTCATGCGCTCGCATGTGCGTCTAACGACGAGATCCTCGAGCGAATGATTGCCGACGCGCGCGCCGGCGACGTCGCGCTGTTCATGTCAAACGGCCCGTTCGACGGATTAAAGGAACGGTTTCTGGCTGTCCTACAGAGCCGGTAGGGTTTGCCTAAAGAACAAAGTCTTACTTCGTACGGCGGCGATAACGCTCGAGTACAAATGCGGCGGTGCCACCCAGCAACGCCAGTCCCGCGATACTCAGGCTTGGATCGAGCTCAGGTGTACTGGTCCCTGCGAACGCTGCTGCAGGTGTGAGAAGAAATGCAATCAACGCGGCTACTCCAACGACTCGCAATGTATCCCTCATCGGATTTCTCAAGTGTCGAGAGTTTACTTCGTACGGCGGCGAAAACGCTCGAGTACAAACGCGGCGGTGCCACCCAGCAACGCCAATCCCGCGATACTCAGGCTCGGATCGAGCTCAGGGGCCACGCTACCCGCAAACGCGGATCCTGGTGCGAGAACGTACACCATCAACGCCAAGATCCCCGCGACGCGCAATGAATCCATCATCAAATTTGATCCTCTCGATGTCGGGACTTACTTCGTGCGGCGGCGATAGCGCTCGACTACGAAGGCAGCCGCACCACCCAGCAACACTAACCCCGCGATACTCAGGCTTGGATCGAGCTCAGGTGCACCGATCCCTGCGAACGCGGCTGCAGGTGCAAGAAGAAATGCAATCAGTGCGACGACTGTAGCGACTCGCGATGTATCTCTCATCGAATCCAATCCTCCCAACTCAAATTACTTCGTGCGGCGGCGATAACGCTCAATTAGAAAGGCGGTCGTTCCACCCAGCAACGCCAGCCCCGCGACACTCATGCCAGGGTCGAGCTCAGGCGCAACCGACGCTAACGCGACGCCAGGTGCTAGAACGAACGCAATCAACGCCAAGACACCCGTGACTCGCAATGCATGGTTCATCGAATCTGATTCTCCTTCATGGCCACGTTCTTCTACCTGACTGACCGCTTTTTATCAAACCTTTTGTCGCAATTGGCTCCGGCGTCGGCTCGGATCTCCTGACGGGCAGGAGTCTCGCTAGCGGATAAACCAGCTGTGCCGCGTACGCCGCAGCGAATCCGCCCACGGAAGTATCCTGTTCGACCGGAAACATCGAATCCTGAAGGCCGAGCTGGGTCTCATATTGATCGTAGGAGCGATGCTGCGTCCCGAAAATGTGATCCCACACGCTGAAGAAAATTCCGAAGTTGCTGTTCTGCAGGCGCGGATCGCGCGCGTGATGAATGCGATGGGACTGCGGAGTCACCAGTATGTATCGCAAGGGCCCGTAGTTCGATCGGATCGGGCAGTGGTAGAGCCTGAAATGGACCAACGCCACGGTGTTGTAAACGCCGACCACGATTAAACTCGGGCTCAGCAACATCAGCGGCAGAGTCCTGATCGTCAGGTCGGCAAAAGTATCAAGGTCATGAAAGCGATGCTGCGTGAACAGGTTGAGTTCCGTTTGCGAGTGATGGATGGCGTGAAAGTTCCACAGAAAATCGAATCGATGCCGCGCGATGTGACTGACGTAGCCGAGAAAGTCGCCGGCCATTATGCCCACGATCAGCAGCATCACGCGCGGCATCGCTCCCGCCGGAACCAACTCGAGGTTGCCGAGCAAGTGGCGCTTTATCCAGACGAGAAAAACCAAGTACAACGGCATCCAGGTCAATTGGCGCGCCAGTTCTCCGCCGTACCACAACGAATCGAACCACAGGCCGCGCGACGTCGTGCGCTCGGTCGCATCTATCGGAAATAGTCGCTGGAGCACGAAGCCCCACATCAGGACGGCGGCTGCCCAAATCGTCGCGCCCAGCAGAAAGCGCAACGGACCGAGGTTGATCGTCGCGGGTGGAACTTCCGCAAGTGCGCCAGGATCAGTAGCGGCGACATGTGCATAGAGGATGGAACCGGCAACCATGCCCGCCGCCAAAATCGCGAACACGGCGAGCGTCGCCCGCGGTCGTGAGACGGAAAGGTCGAGGCGCTAGCTCCATAGTCCCCAACTGCTCGTCGCTATCGCGTATGCCGCCAGTAATGCATTGCAGGCAGAATGCGCGACGATGGCGTCCGTCAGCCGTCCGCGCCGATATTGCACCATCGCAAAGGCCAACCCGGCGAGAATGCCGCCGATCCAATTCTGGTGCAGCAGACCGAACAGGATCGACGAGAGCAGAAAAGACAGCCAGGTGAAGTGTCGAGGATCGACCGACTCGAAATCCACCGAGACCAGCTTTCTCAGGAGGTAACCGCGAAAGAACAACTCTTCCGCGATAGGAACGGTTACAACCGCACCCGCCACTCGGAAGACGAGCCAGCAGTTTCGTTCCCATTCAGGAAGCGCCGTGCAGGGATGCCGCCATCGCGGAGTTGTGCAGCGTCCCCGACCATCGCGCGATCGCAATCCAGATCGCAAAAACCACGGCGCCTGCCGCAGGCGCGCTCCAGTCAAGATTCCATCCCAGTCGAAGCGATCCTGCCGCGATAGACGATCAACACCGCTGCGGTGGCGATCACGGTCAGGGGATAAAGAAAATTGAGTGACGACCCGAACGGCCTGGTCAGCATTCCGACGGCGAGTGTTACCAGCATTGGAAGGATGTACATGTCCGCCGACGAGCTTCGTTCGCCAGCCTGTGGGGCACTGTCGAGCGGATCGGCGCGGAAGACGGACATAGTGTGGCTCGAGACGACTAGCCCGACACCCAGAAGATTGAGAAAGGCCCATCCTGCGATTGTGTGGAAGTATCCCAGTGCGATTGCCGGACTATGCTGGCCAATCATTATCAACGCCGTGAGCCGGACGGCGTTCAGAAACCAACTAAGGATCGCGCCCACCGGGAAAAGGATCAGAGCAAGCGGGAATCGCAGGCTCGCGCGACAAAACCAAAGATAGGCGGCAAGGAAGAGCGTGATAATAACGATGCCATCTATGCCGGCGCATAGCGGCGCGATGATAACCCTGAAATGCGGGACCGCGATCGAGTGGCGCTCCCAGTTGACCACCGGATGCTGCCCGAGCGCATTCAGCATCGCCGCAGCGGCCCAGATCGAGGAGTTGTACATTGCCGACGTCACCATCGGAACGGTGGACATCGCAGGAATGAAGTCTCGCAGGAGGGGCGCGGCGACGAGTCCGGCGGCGAGGCCGCCCTGGAATGCGCCCGGCCTCGCGCTATACCACTCGCGCCAGACCTCGAGTGGAATCAATGCGAGCGCGAACGTTACGATCGCGCCTGCGGCGAGCGCAATTCGCACCAACGCCCAGGCCGCGACCGATCCCGTCGAAGTGAAAGATGCGGGATTCAGGCCGCACCACGCCACCAGCGCGCCCGCCAGCATCACCTGAATCGCGAGAATTCCAGTGCGCCGCACACCTGCAACCGGCGTGATCAATGCGCGCTTCGCCAGCGCTGCAAACTCCATCCGGCTGAGCAGAATCGTCGTCGCAACCGCACCCAATAATATGTACTGGAGCCATTCCATGACCGTGAATTGCAAGTTGATAACGTCGGATCCGCCACGCATGAGTATCGCGGTGGAATTCGAAAATCGGTAGTAGGCGGTAACCTCGACGCATAGGACGACGACCAGAAGGCCGCCGTATGCAGGAATGGAGACTTGGCGGCCGACCTCGCGCGCGCGAGAAGAGAACGGAATCGTGTCGGGCGCGATCGATGGTTCCAGGGTGTCGCCCCGTGCAACCAAATTCACACCTTTCGCCATTATTTTGTTCGGTTGATTCTAAGTCAGCTAGAGCGGCGTGAACTTAGAACAGCCGATGGCGAGTGTCAAACTCAAGTCCTACCGGGAGAGCTAGTAGCCGAGCTTGGGATCGATCAAATTCAGCAGCGGCTGATTCTCGGCGAACCTTTTCAGATTCTCGGCGAACAGATCGCAGGCCTTGTCCATGTAGCCGCGGTTGGCGCCTGAGATATGCGGCGTAAGGATCACGTTTTCCAGATCCCACAGAGGACTCGTCGATTCGAGCGGCTCGTGCTCGAATACGTCGAGGCCGGCGCCGCCGATTTTTTTCGCAGTCAGCGCCGCCGCCATCGCGCGCTCATCGATCACCGCGCCACGCCCGATGTTGACCAGGTAGGCGCCGGGTTTCATTGCGGCGAACTCGCGCTCGCCGATGAAGTTGCGAGTGTGTTCGGTTAGAGGAAGCGTCACAGATACGTGGTCGGATTCGCGCAAGATCCCTTCGCGATCGTCGGGACCGAAGTAACGCGCGGGAATCTTGCCCTCGGGATCGCCGAGTCCCGCGGGACACCATCCGGGATCGACGTGGTCCAACGGGTCGCGCTTCAGCGCGAGCACCTTCATCCCAAATGCGGCCGCGAGGCGCGCCGTTTCCCTGCCGATCGAGCCGTAGCCGATGATGCCAAGCGTCTGGCCGCGAAGATCGTCCACCCCCGCCATGAAAGCGCCCGAGCGCATCCACTCGCGGCGCACCTGCGCGCGAATCGCGAGATGAATCCGATGCGCATACGCCAGCATCGAGGCTAATCGTGTATTCCGCGATCGGCGTCGCGTGAATCCCGCTCGCAGTCGTGACTGAAATCGCGCTGTTCTTGAGCGGCTCGGCGGGTACGTGGTCGGCGCCCGCGCTCAGTAGTTGAATCCATTTGATTCCGCGCGCGCGAGTTGCGATGTCGCGGGCACGCGAAACGTGAGCAGCACGTCGCATCCGGCGCCGACGAACTCGTTGACTTCCTCGGCCGTCCGGCATTGGCGATCGGCAAGGTCGGCTCCTGGCGCCGCGTTCAGAATTGCCGTGCGATGCTCGGGTTTCAGAGCGACTGTGGAAATTATTTTCATTTTTTCACTGTTCTGACGAACAAACTGTCGCACGGGCTCGCGCGGGCTTCAAGGAAAAAACGCCCCGCTTGAGGAGATCGCGCGCCCAGCTTATATTTGCAGAGTTCCTTGATCGCGAGACCGATTGCCGGGCGCATTGAAATGAAGCTGCAAAAAATGCTCACCTTCGCAGTGGCGACCGCCGCGCTGTTCGCGCTGTCGCAGCATGCGATCGCGCAGAACCAGGACTCGCAAGACGGTTCGCAAGGCCCAGCCGATTCAGTCACGCACGGAATCGCAGGGCAGGGTGGCAACGACGACGCGACGCTCGAGATCGCGCCGCAGCCCGGGCTGGTGGCGCCGAAGCCCGCCGTCAAGGAAATTCCTACCGACCGCAATTTCAATCCGGGCGAGGACACCTCGTCGATCGATCCTAATTTTCGCCCCGGCACCGAAAACGGCACCGGCGATTCCGAGGGCAACCTCAACAGCAGTCTTAACCGCAACTTCAACAACCAGCCGCATGCGCGCCCCTACCTCGGCGTCACCGTAGCTTACGGTCAATGTGCTTCAGGGCGGCGAGGAGCACGGGCTCGAGGTGCTGACGGTCGATCCCAACGGTCCTGCAGCGAAGGCGGGACTGCATGCGCGATCCGGAATGTCTGGAGTCGGCGCGGCAGTCCGTACATTGACGGAATCCTTCCCTTCGGGGCGATCCTCGCCGACAAGGCGTTGTCGACTACGGCGCGATGGGGCAGGACGGCGATCTGATAATTGCTGTTGACGACCAGCGCGTGCGCGACCAGAGCGATTTGGAGGCCGCGATGGCGCGCCTGAAGCCGGGCGACACCATGTACCTGACTGTGATTCGGCCCAACGGATCGACGAGCAGGCGACCGCATAAGACAATCAAGATTGCGGTGCGAGTCGGCGCAGTTGGCGAGCCGATCGCGAATGCGGCGCCGGCCGACGGCTTCACGCACTAACTTCATTTCAAGAATGTTCCTTTAGTAACGCGTTCGTGCGCGAGTTGTAATTTTTTCCCTTGTGACTCGCTGAAATCGGACTTACTATCATCGCCGAACGAAAACTCAATCGAGGTGATCGGTCATGCGAAGTCCGAGCTTCCTCATCGGCTGGCCGCTGCTAGTCGTCCTGGTCGCTCCGTCCGCAATCGCTGCTGCCGACTCTTCCAATGACTACGCCTCTCCCTCGATATCGGCGCAACCCAACGATCCCGGGAATCTGCGCGTCCCACGGGACAGCCTTCTGACAGCACGACGTCGCGAGTCCCCGCTCGACAGCCGAACGAGTCCACGACGCTGGAGGTCGCGCCGCAACCGTCAGACAAAGTTCCCGCGCCGGACAAAGCCGAGACCGCTGAGCAGCGCGCGTTCCGACAGTCGCGTCAAGACGAGATCGCGAGGCTCAATCGCAATTTCCATCCGCACGATGTCGAGGACAGTCACCGCCCCTACCTGGGAATCGATCTCGAATACACGACGCAATGCTATCTCGGCATGGAGGAGCATGGGTTCGAAGTCGTGAGCGTGTACCCCAATAGCCCCGCAGCGCGTGCAGGTTTGATTGGGAGAACTGGAAGCACACCGGCAGGCGAACTGAAAGCACTGCTGTCATTTCCAATTGCGCCGATCACTTTTCCACTGCTGCGCAAGGCGGGCGCGCTGGGTACAGACGGCGATCTGATCGTCGCGGTGGACGACGTTCGCGTGCGCACCGAGGAGGAGATACGTCACGAGCTCGGGCATCTCAAGCCGGGCGACACGACTTACATCACCGTGATCCGGCCGCTGCCCGGCGGATACCATCGCACGATGCGTATCGCGCTGCACATCGATCACGAAACCGACGCCGCAGGGAATATTCTACCGCTGCCCGGAACCGCGCCGGGCGCCGCACCTTCGGTAGCGACGGAAAGCGTCGTGAACTGAACCTGCGCCGGGCACGAAGTATGCGTTCCATCTCTCTGAGATGGCCCGCGCCTACATCGGAACTTCGGGATGGAATTATCGCGACTGGCGCGGCAGCTTTTACCCGGAGAAACTGCCGACCAAGCGATGGCTCTCCTTCTACGCGACTCGCTTTGACTCAGTCGAAATCAACTACACCTTCTATCGGCTGCCATCGAAGGAAGCGTGCGCCGCATGGTACGAGCAGACGCCCGACACGTTCCGGTTTGTGGTGAAGGCGTCTCGCTACATCACTCACATCAAGCGCCTGCGTAATGCACAAAAGTCGTGGGACGATTTCCTGGACCGGGTTGACGCCCTGAAACACAAGCTGGGACCGATCCTGCTCCAGTTCCCCGCGAATTTTCGCGCATCCGAGACGAACCTCGAAAGCGTTGAAGAATTTCTTGCGTACGCCAGCCGCGACAACTCGCGACGTCTCGCGCTGGAATTTCGCGATCGCTCCTGCTTCGAGTCGAAGATGCTGCGCGTCCTGCACAGGCATCGCGCCGCGCTCGTGATTTCGCACTCCACCCGGTATCCATTGCCCGAAATCAGCCCGACTTCGGACTTCATGTATTTTCGATTTCACGGGCCGAAGGAAATGTTTGCATCGGGCTACTCCGGCGCGGAACTCCGGCGTTGGGCGCGCGCTATCAACGCAGCTTTGGGCAAGCGACGCGATGTATATGCGTACTTCAACAATGACGCAGGAGGTCACGCACCGCGCGATGCGCAAGCCCTTTTGCAACAATTGCAATTTCGCGGTCGTGAACCGGGTACCAGGGTAAGGAAAAACTTGATCGCGTCAGATGGACGGCGACAGATCTCGCGGTAAAAACTTCTGAATTCCGATCTTTGTTACATCGTGGCGGAAACCTACTGATGCGTTTTTTGCGGGCATGTCGATTGCTTGATCTTCACAAATACTTTCAACCAAATCCCGCTCAACCGAGCGTCGATGGAGACTCATCAGATGGCAAGAGAAAGCAGCACCCACGGCAACGGCAGCCACAAATCACATAACGGTCATAAGTCACAAGGCAACGGGATGTCCAAATCGAATCCAGCGTCTCGCAGCCGCCGAGGTTCGGCTCTTAGCGCAGAGTGGCTCCGGGATTTCCTGTCGGAGATGCTCGCGGTGGAAAAGGGCGGCGTCAAACTTTACGAGCGGGCGCTAAGCGACCTCGAGCATTCGGAACTCGAAGACAAGTTGAATGAATTCCTGCAGCAGACGCATCGCCACGTCGAGCTTTGCACCTCGATGCTCGAAGCCGCGGGCGGAGATCCCGACTACATGAGTCCCGGCGCGCAAGCCGCGGATCACAAGGCCAACGGTCTGATTAGCGCGGAAGTGCCGGCTAAAATGATGGACCAGAACAACATCGAAAACCTGGTGCTCGCCGAAACCAAGGATCACTGGAATTGGGAAACGCTGGCGTCGATCGCGCCGAAAATCGGCGACACCGAATTGAAGCGGATGGCGACCAAGGCTGTCAGCGAAGTGCGTCGGCAGGAAAAAACCCACGTCGATTGGAACGAGAAGACGTTGAACAAGCTCGCGATGGAGGCCGCATCGCAGATCGCCGAGATGGACGAAAGCCAAATGGGCGATCGCGAACAGGAGACGGCGACGAACGCGAAGGAAGAGAGCGATTTCTGAGGGAGCAAGAGCGATGGCGACTGAAAAGCAACGCGCGGCGGCGCGCAAGAATATTAAGAAGGCGGCGGCTGCCGCCAGCAAAAAACGGACAATCGCGAACCTGCCGTCGCAGGTTCGCACCGCATTGGGAAAGAAGGGAGCAGCCGCCGCGCGCAAGAAACGTTCTCAATAGTCTTTCTTTCCTCGATCGACCGCGAACGGACGCCGTCCGCGTGAGCACTTCGCGGACGCGCGTTCGCGCGCGATTTTCTGCTATCATTTTTCGTGACGCCAGCGGCATGCGCGTTCCTCGCGCGCATCGCCGCAGGGCGATTTTGCGTATCGGAATCGCGAAAAGTTGCAAAGAAGCCTCAAAGAAGCGGCCGGCGAACTCGAAGCGCGGCTCGCGGCAAATACCGAACGCCGATTCCCGGTGATGGGACTGCGCGGCGCGGCCGGCGCGCTGATGATCCGCGAGATGCGGCTGCGGCTGACGCGTCCGATCGTCGCGGTCACTTCAACCGCGGCGGAAGCTGAGGCGCTGGCCGGCGAGGTCGCATTTTTTCTCGACGAAGCGGCCGACGCCGACGCCGCCACGCGCCGCGTGCATCTGCTGCGCTCGTGGGAAGTGAAGCCGATGGCGCAATTGTCGCCGCCGACCGACGCGCAGGCGTCGCAACTCGCCGCGCTGTTCGCGATGCTGCGGCATGAGTCGCCGCTGATCGTCACGTCGGCCGAAGCGCTGATGACGCGCACGATTCCCCGCACCAGTTTCAACGAATCGATTGTCACCGTGTCGATTGGCGACAAGCTGGATCTCGACGCCCTGGTCGAAGCGCTCGCGTCGTGCGGCTATCAGCGCGTGCCGCAAACCGAAGAGGCCGGCGATTTCAGCGTGCGCGGCGGAATCGTCGATGCGTTCTCGCCGCTGTATCGCGATCCGATTCGCATCGAGCTGGAAGACGACGTGATCACCTCGATTCGCCATTTCGACGCCGACACGCAACGCTCGGGCGCCGAACTGGTCGAGGCGACGATCATTCGAACTCGCTACGTGCCGCCGTCGGCGTTGAAGGATCCCAAGCTGCGCGAGCAGGTCACCTTGCGCGCCGCGGAAATCGGCATGGTGCGCAAGGAGGCCGCGGAACTGTCCGAGGCGCTCGAGAACGGCCTGCTGTTTCCCGGCGCGGAACTGCTGATGCCGTATGCGTACGGACGCGCGCTCGACAGCGTCTTCGATTACATGCCGGCCGCGCAGCTTGCTGTGGCTTATCGATCCGGGCCGCGTGCTCGCCGAGGCAAATCGATTTGCCGATATCGTCAACAATGAGACCGCGGCCGCCGCGCAGAAGCCGGCCTTTCATCCCGCGCCCGAAGCGCTGTTCGTCACTGCGGACGCATTCGAGCGCGCGCTCGGAAATTTCACCGCGGTCGAAGTCGGCTCGCTGGTGACGATGGCGGCGCCGCGCGAGGGATGGGCGGTGCCGGTCGAAGTCAAATCGCAGAACGCGCTGCGGCTCGGCGCGAATCAACTGAGCGGAGTGCGGACGCCGCCGAGCTTCGAGCCGCTCGCGACGGAACTGCGCGAAGTCCAACGCGGACAAGGGCGTTCGCTGATGATCGTCGAGGGCCCGAACCAGGTGGCGCGCCTGCGCCGTCATCTGGAGGCGTGGGATCTCGAGGTCAACGTCGAATGCAAAAGCCTGGCGGCGCTGATGGAATGGCCGGACTACCGGCCCGCGATCATGGAAGGCGAGATTTCCGCCGGCGTCGTGCTGCAGGAAGACGGCCTCTACATTTACAGCGAAGAGGAAATTTTCGGCGAGCCGCGCGCGCGCCGGCGCAAGCGTCCGACCGCGAAGGGCGCGCTGCTCAATCTCGAAGAGCTGAAGCCCGACGATTTCGTCGTGCATATCGATCACGGGATCGCGAAGTACCGCGGCCTGCGGCACATGAAGGTCGCCGACGTGCAGGGCGATTTTCTCAATCTCGAATACGCCGGCAACGACACGATGTACGTGCCGGTCGAGCGGATAAATCTCGTTCAACGATACATCGGCGGCGACAACGCCGAACCCAAGCTCGACAAGCTCGGCAGCGGCTCGTGGGAAAAGGTCAAGCGGCGCACGCGGCAGGCGGTGCTCGCGATGGCGGCCGAGCTGCTCGACATCTATGCGGCGCGCGAGGTGATGGAGGGGCATGCGTATCCGCGGCCGGGCGCGGACTACGAAGAATTCGCGTCGCGCTTCGAGTTCGAGGAGACGCCGGATCAGCAGTCGGCGATCGACGACGTCATCCGCGATCTCACGCGCGTCAAGCCGATGGATCGCCTGATTTGCGGCGACGCCGGCTTCGGCAAGACTGAAGTCGCGCTGCGCGCCGCGTTCATCGCGGTGATGGACGGGCGGCAAGTCGCGGTGCTGGTGCCGACGACGATTCTCGCCGAGCAGCACTGGAACACATTTCGCGCGCGCTTCAAGGATTACCCGGTGCGGGTCGAAATGGTCTCGCGCTTCCGCAGCCACAAGGAAAATAAAGAGGTCATCGAGGAGGCCGCGGCCGGCAAAGTCGATATCATCATCGGGACGCATCGGCTGCTGTCGAGCGACGTGCAGTTCCCGCGGCTGGGCTTGCTCGTGATCGACGAGGAGCATCGGTTCGGCGTGGTCGACAAGGAGCGAATCAAGAAGCTCAAGAAGCTGGTGCCGGTGTTGACGATGACGGCGACGCCGATTCCGCGCACGCTGCACATGGCGATGCTCGGTATCCGCGATCTCTCGGTGATTCAGACGCCGCCGCCGGACCGCCAGCTGATTCGCACTTTCGTCGCGCATTTCGACGACGCCACTATCCGCGATTCGATTCTGCGCGAGCTGAACCGCGGCGGCCAGGTGTTCTTCGTGCACAACCGCGTCGAGAATATCGACTACATGGCGAGCCATCTGCGCTCGCTGATACCCGAGGCGAAGACTGCGATCGCGCACGGACAGATGAAGGAGCGCCAGCTCGAGAACGTGATGCGCGACTTTATCGAGAAGCGCGTCAACGTGCTGGTCTGCAGCGCGATCATCGAATCGGGCCTCGACATTCCCAACGCCAACACGATGATCATCAATCGCGCCGATCACTTCGGCCTCGCGCAGCTGTACCAGTTGCGCGGCCGCGTCGGCCGTTCGCGCCAGAAGGCCTACGCGTATCTGCTGATTCCCGGCGAGCACATCATCACGCGCGACGCCAAGCGGCGAATCGACGCGCTGCGCGAGCTGGTCGAGTCCGAGAGCGGCGGCGGTTTCAAGCTGGCGATGGCCGACCTCGAGCATCGCGGCGCCGGCAACCTGCTCGGTCACGAGCAGCACGGCGAGATCGCGGCGGTCGGATTCGAGCTTTATACCGAGATGATGGAAGAGGCGATCGCCGAGCTGCGCGGCCAGCCGCAGTCGCCCCGACTTCGAGCCCGAGCTTCGAATCGCAGTGCCCGCCTACATCCCCGAGGCTTACGTTTCCGACGAGAACGAGCGGCTGGTGCTGTATCGGCGGCTCGCGCGGGCGAATAGCGAGGAGGACCTCGGCGAGATTCGCGACGAGATGCGCGATCGCTTCGGCCCGGTGCCGACGCTGATCGAAAATCTGATCGCGGCGATGAACGTGCGGCGCCAGATGAAGCAGTTGATGATCCTGAGCGCGATTCTCAAGGGCTCGCAGCTCGAAATCAGATTTCATCCCGACGCGCCGGTGGATACCACGCTGCTCGCGAAGCTGGTGGATCAGAATCGCCGCACGATGCGGCTGACGCCGTCGTTCCAGGTGATTGCGCGAATCGAGCCCGCGGAATACGAGCAATTGTTCGCGCAACTCGACGGCGTCTTGCAGGCACTGGCGGGCTGTGAAAAGTTGGAAAACTGGCCGGCCGCGAAAGTCGGGCAGGCCGTCAACTGATGCAGAAGAGGAGATCGTTTCCGCGAGCCGCCGCGCGATGCGTGGTGATGGCAGCCTCGGCGGTATCTATTGGTATTGCGGTGGCGGGCGCGTTCTCGGGCTGCTCGATCGATTTTTTCAAACCCGAGTCCTACGCCTTCATCAAGGATGCGATCAACGCCACCCCGGTGCCGGGCGATTCGGCCGAGGGTGCTACGCCCGCCGCTAGATCGACACCGTCGCGATTGGTGAACGCGTCTCCGCTGCCACCGCCATCGTCGCAATCGTCGCAGCCATCACAACCGTCGCAACCGGTGCCTCTGCCGCCGCTGCCTGAAGGCGCGGTAAACCCGTCGCGCGAGCCGCGCATCGTGCCGGCGTCAGACGCTCCCGGCGGCGGCCTGCCGCTCGCTTCTATCTTCGCATCGAAGCCGGAAGTGCAGCCGGCGCCGCCGGCTGCGGTGGAACAGGAGGAGACCGCGGACCAGATGATGGTAGCGAATACGCCGGCGGTGGATCGCGTCGTCGCCAGCGTTGACGGCGATCCGATCACGATGCGCGAGGTCAAGGACTTCGCGTCGCAGCACGGCCAGCCAATCAACACCGATGACTTCTCTACTTCGGAAACCGCCAAGACCGCGGTGAAAGCGTTGATCGGCGAGAAATTGCTCGAACAGGAAGTGAAGAAATACGATGACAAGGTCGATGACACGCAAATCGACAAGTACATCACGAATTTGCGGATGGACAAGCACATGAGCGACGCGGAGTTCCGCGCGCAACTGCAGGCGAGCGGGATGAGCTACGATGAACTGCGCAAGCGCGCGCGGCTTGACCTCGAGAAAGCGATGATGATCGAACAGGAGGTGCGCGCGAAAATCGTCGTGCCCGACGCCGACATCCAGGCTTTCTACGACGCTCACAAGGAAGATTTCACGATCGCCAAGGAGCGGCTCCGGCTCTCTCAGATTTTGATCGCGCTGCCGGCCAACCCGATGCCCGCGCAAGTTTCCGCGGCGCAAAAGAAGGCCGAGATGATTCGCGCACGGGCGGCCAAGGGCGACGACTTCGGCGATCTCGCGCGCGTCTATTCGGACGACGATTCAAAGTCCAACGGCGGCGAACTCGGATGGTTCGCGCCAGGCGATATCAATGACGCGATCCTGGCCGGAGTAAAGCCGCTCAAGCCGGGCGAAGTTTCGGCGCCGATCCGCACCAGTCACGGCATTCACATCGTCAAGCTCGAAGAGCACGAAGTGCCGGGCGTGGTGCCGCTCAGCGAAGTCAAAGCGCAAATCCGCGCGCAACTCGTCGATCAGCAATCCAGCGTGCAGCTCGAGAAGTGGGTTGAGTCCGATCTCGTGAAACAGCACTACGTCGAGACCATGTACTAGACGATGCCGGCGCTCAGACGAAAGACGCCGCCGCTGTTGGCGATCAGCATGGGCGATCCGGCGGGCATCGGGCCCGAGGTTATCCTCAAGGCGGCAGCGGCGCTCGCGAAGCGTCGCGGCGCGCCGTCGATTGCGGTGGTCGGCGATTTGTCCGCGATGCGCGCGGCGGCTGCCCGTCTGCGCAACGTGCCCGCTCCGCGCGAGTGGCGTCCTGGCGAGCCGCCGATTCGCCTGACGAAGGGACTCGGCGTACTTTCGATATCGAATTTGTCGGCGCGCGCACTTCGCCCGGCTCATCCAAGCGTCGAGGGCGGCGGCGCTGCGCATGATTATATTGTAACTGGCGCGCAGATGGCGATTGGCGGCGAGGTCGATGCGCTCGTGACCGCGCCAATCAGCAAGGACTGGATGAACCGCGCGGGACATCATTTTCCCGGGCATTCGGAACTGCTGGCGGAGATGTCGCGGACGCGGCTGTGGCGCATGATGTTCGCGGGCGGAGAGTTGACCGTCGCGCTGGTGACTGCGCATATCGGATTTGCAAAAGTGGCTACTGCACTGACGCAGCGCAACGTGCTCGATACGATTCGCCTGCTCTCGACGCACTTGCGCGGCGCGCTTGGAATCGCACGGCCGCGAATCGCGGTGTTGGGATTGAATCCTCATGCGGGTGAAAGCGGGATGTTCGGCGACGAGGAAATTCGCGTGATCGCGCCGGCGATTCGCCGCGCGAAGCGCGAGGGTATCGACGCATACGGTCCGCTGGCGCCCGACACCGCGTTCATCCGAAAACAAGGATCGTTCAATTTCGACGCGGCGGTTGCGATGTATCACGATCAGGGCTTGATTGCGCTCAAGACGCTGGAGTTCGATCGCGCGGTGAACGTCACGATTGGATTGCCGTTCGTCCGCACCTCGCCCGATCACGGCACGGCGTTCGATATAGCGGGTAAAGGAATTGCAAATCCGTCGAGCATGATTGCCGCGATTGAATATGCATGGCGCGCCGCGATGAGCCGCGAAAAGGTCGCGCGGCGGGCGGCTGCGTAAACGCGATGGCCGATCGAATCGTCATCAAGGGCGCGCGCGAGCACAATCTCAAGAATATCGATCTCGAGATTCCGCGCGATCGCCTGGTCGTAATCACCGGGCTCTCCGGCTCCGGCAAGTCGTCGCTCGCCTTCGACACGATTTACGCCGAGGGCCAGCGCCGTTACGTCGAATCGCTGTCGGCCTACGCGCGCCAGTTCCTCGAGCAGATGGAAAAGCCCGACGTCGATTCGATCGAGGGCCTGTCGCCGGCAATCTCGATCGAGCAGAAAACCACCTCGCGCAATCCGCGCTCGACTGTCGGCACTATCACCGAGATCTACGACTACCTGCGCCTGTTGTTCGCGCGGGTGGGACACGCGTTCTGCTACAACTGCGGCCGCGAAATCACGCAGCAGAGCGTGCAGCAGATCGTCGATCGGATCATGGGATGGCCCGACGGGTCGCGGATTCACGTGCTCGCGCCGATCGTCCGCGATCGCAAGGGCGAGTACCGCAAGGAGCTGTCCGAGATGAAGCGCGCGGGCTTCGTGCGCGTGAAGATCGACGGCAAGCTCCACGAGCTCGGCGAGGAGCCGGTGCTGAACAAGAATCAGCGCCACACCATCGAGGTGATGGTCGATCGGCTCGCGATTCGCAAGGGAATCGAGAAGCGCCTGTCGGACTCGCTCGAAGTCGCGTTCAAATACGGGCAGGACCTGCTCAAGGTCGAGCGCCTGGAAGGGCCAAAGAACGAGAGCGAAATTTATTTCAGCCAGCGCTTCGCGTGCGTCGATTGCGGAATTTCGTATCCGGAAATCGAGCCGCGAATGTTCTCGTTCAACAGCCCGCACGGCGCCTGCGTCGAGTGCTCGGGGATCGGATCGATCATGTACTTCGATCCCGAGCTGGTCGTGCAGAACGAGGACTTGAGCATCGCCGATGGCGCGATCGCGCCGTGGGCGACGATGAACTATCTGCAGCCGGTGCTCGACGCGCTCGCGAAGCATTACAAGTTCAGCCTCGATCAGCCGTGGAAAGAAATTCCGGCGAAAGTAAGAAAGGCGATCATGTACGGCTCGGGCAGCGAAGAGATCGAGTTCGCCTACGAGCGCGGGCATCATCGCGCCGAGTACTCGAAGACGTTCGAGGGCGTGCTTCAGTGGCTCGATCGGCGCTACAAGGAAACCGAGTCCGAAGGCGTGCGCGAGTTCCTCGAGGCCTACATGAATATGCGCCCGTGTCCGACCTGCGACGGCGCGCGGCTCAAGAAGGAAAGCCTGTTCGTGCGCTTCAACGGCAAGTCGATTTCGGAAGTGACCGCGATGTCGATCAAGCAGGCGCTCGCGTTCTTCGCCGCGCCGAAGCTGAGCGCGCAGGAAGCTGAAATCGGCGCCTTATCCTGAAGGAAATTCGCGAGCGGCTGAATTTTCTGGCCGACGTCGGCCTCGAGTATCTGACGCTCGATCGCCCATCGGGCAGTCTCTCCGGCGGCGAGGGCCAGCGCATCCGTCTCGCCACGCAAATCGGATCGAGCCTCGTCGGCGTGCTCTACATCCTCGACGAGCCGTCGATCGGACTTCATCAGCGCGACAATCAGCGCCTGCTCGCGACGCTCAAGCGCCTCAAGGAACTCGGCAACACCGTGCTGGTGGTCGAGCACGATCGCGAGACGATGCTCGAGGCCGATCATCTGATCGACATGGGCCCCGGCGCCGGAATTCACGGCGGCTACATCGTCTCGCAGGGCACTCCCGACGATGTGATGCGCGACGAGAACTCGCTCACCGGCAAATATCTTTCGGGCGAAGTCGAGATTCCGGTGCCGTCGCGCCGCCGCAAGCTCTCGGGCCGATGGCTGACGGTCAAGGGCGCGCACGAGAACAATCTGCGCGATCTCACCGTCGCGATTCCGCTCGGCGTCTTCACCTGCATCACCGGCGTTTCGGGTTCCGGCAAATCGACGCTGGTGCTCGACACGATGTATCGCGCGCTCTCGCAGAAACTGAATCACAGCCGCGAACGCGCGGGCGCGTACAAAACGCTCGAGGGCGTCGAGCATCTCGACAAGGTCATTCACGTCGATCAAAGCCCGATCGGGCGCACGCCGCGCTCGAATCCCGCGACCTACACCGGCCTGTTCACCCATATCCGCGAGCTGTTTGCGCAACTGCCCGAGGCGCGGATGCGCGGTTACGGGCCGGGGCGATTTTCGTTCAACGTCAAGGGCGGGCGCTGCGAGGCGTGCGAGGGCGACGGCATCATTCGCATCGAGATGCATTTTCTGCCCGACGTTTACGTCACCTGCGAGGTCTGCGGCGGCAAGCGCTACAATCGCGACACGCTCGAGATTCAGTACAAGGGCAAGAACATCGCCGAGGTGCTCAACATGACCGTGCTCGACGCGGTCGAATTCCTCGGCTCGGTTCCGCCGATTCGGCAGAAGCTCGAAACGCTGCGCGACGTCGGCCTCGATTACATTCATCTCGGCCAGTCGGCGACGACGCTGTCCGGCGGCGAGGCGCAGCGCATCAAGCTCGCCAAGGAACTCGCGCGGCGCGCGACCGGCCGCACGTTTTACATCCTCGACGAGCCGACCACCGGCCTGCACTTCGACGACATCAAGCGGCTGCTCGGCGTGCTCGGCCGTCTCGCCGACGCCGGCAACACGATCGTCGTGATCGAGCACAACCTCGACGTCATCAAGACCGCCGACTACCTGATCGATCTCGGGCCCGAGGGCGGCGATCGCGGCGGCCAGGTCGTCGCGAAAGGCACGCCCGAGGAAGTCGCCGGCGTGAAGGCGTCGTACACCGCCGCCTTCCTGCGCCAGGCGCTAAACCACCGCGCCGCCGCTTAGTCTGACTCCGTCGTCACAGTACCGTCGTAAATTATCCGTCCGTCAACGACGCGCGCGAACGGCGCGAGCACGTGCGGCGACAATTTCCCGGTCGGCATGATGTGCTCGACCGTCCAGTCGCGAATCACAAGATTGTCCGAGATGATTCGCCGATGGCATCGCCACCACAATCCTTCCGAACACATGTACGCAGTGCGCGAGGCCGTCGCGGCATGCGTCAGTTCGCGCATGCCATCTTCGAAATCCGCACTCTCCGTGTAGTCTGCGTATGATCTGAATGCGGGAAGTTGCCATGCCGTATGCGGCGAGTCGGCGCGCTTCGAACTGCGCCTGCCGCCGAGCCGCTTGATCCATCGATACTCGATGTTCGCGCGCTCGAGCGACGCGGAAAGTTCCGCCTGGTTGAACTGCGGCCATCGCTTCGAGCTGGGGAACGATCGCACGTCGGCCACGACTGCGATGCGATGCTCGCCGAGCAATTCGAGGAAGCGCTCGATCGGATGCGTCGAGTGCCCGATCGTAAAGATCAGCGCGTCGTTATTGCGCGCTGGGGGCGTCGGCTGCCTTCTCCATCTGCGAGGTTTTGATCTTCGCGTCCGCCTGGTTCGCGACCGCGACGACGATCATCGAATCGGGATGCAGATATTTTTTTGCGACCGCCAGCACGTCATCCTTGGTGACCGATCCGATCAGCTTCGGATACTGATCCGCGTAGTCGAGCCCCAGGCCGTAAAACTCGATCTGGATCATGAACGACGCGATCGCGCTCTGCCGCTCGATTCCCGAGCGGGAAGCTGCCGATGAGAAATTTTTTCGCGCCGTCCAGTTCGGCGTCGCTGACCGGCTTTTCCTGGATCTCGCGAAGCTGCTGCAGGACCAAATCGATCGCCTCGTTCGAGCTCTGCGTTCTTGGTTTGCAGGCCGATCGTGAACGCGCCCTGGAATTTGCCCGGCTCGAAGCCGCTGTTGATCGAGTACGCGAGCCCATGCGCGCTGCGAACGACCTTCACCAGCCGCGACGAAAATCCGCCGCCGCCCAGGATGTAGTTCATCACCTTGAGCCGGTAGAAATCCGGATTCGAGCGCTCGACCCCGCCGGAACCCATGATGATGTTCGCTTGCATCACGTTCCGATCGATCAGTTTCACGTGCAGGCCCGGCGGGACGTTGATTGGCGACGGCTCGTGCCTGCGGCGCGACCGAGCCCGCAAGGCCCGCCAGCGCTTTCTCAAGTGATGCTTTAACTTCGTCCGCGTTCACGTCGCCGGCCACCGCGATGATCGCGCTGCCGAGCTTGTAGTAATCGTGGTAGAAACCGCGCACGTCGTCGTTCGTGAGTTTCGCCGACCGAATCGGACGAGCCTGCGCCCGGATGCCCGTACGGCGAGTCGCCGAACAGATCTTTGGTGAATTCCACGTCCGCGGTGTAGCCCGGTTGTTCTTCCGCCGCCTTGATTTCCGCGACCTGCTCGGCGCGTTTGCGCTCGATATCGGCGTCGCGCAGTCCCGGCTCGGTCAAAATTCCCGCCAGCAGCTGCAGCGTCTCAGCCTGGTACTTCTTGAGCGACGTCATCCCCGCAGTCGAATAATCGCGGCCGGCCGACACTCCGACCGAGCTGCCCATGAAATCGACTTTCTGATCGAACTCCGGCGCGGTGAGTTCCTTGGTGCCCTGCGAAAGGCATCGCGCCGTCAACTCGGCCAGCCCTTCCTTGCCCTTCGGATCGCGACGCGTGCCCGCGTCGAACTCGATCATCACCGTCACCATCGGCAGTTGATGCTGTTCCGAGACGAGCAGGGTCGCGCCGTTGCTGAGCGTCATCTTCTTGATGTCGAGCGCATGCGACGGCGTCGCCGCGAAGACCAACGCCGCGATCGCCGCGACGCTCACCAACATTTTCATCCGCATCGTCGCGCCGCTCATCGCAATTCTCCGCCGCTCAGTCCGCCGCCGCCATGCGGCAGGACTCCCGTCGGCACCAGCACGCCTTCGGTCATGTTGGACGCGACCAGGTAAGTCTTCGCGACGCGCTGCACGTCGGCCGCGGTCACCTTGTCGATTCCGTCGAGATACTTGTCGACCAGATGGTAGTCGCCGAGCATTTCGTAAACGCCGAGCATCTCGGCCTCGCGCATGACCGAGTCCTGCCCGAACACGAATTGCGCCTGCTCGAGATTCTTGGCCTTCTGCAATTCCTCGGCGCCGACCGGAGCATCGCGCATCGCGGCGAGTTCCTTTTCGACTTCGACCTGCGTGTCCGCCGCCTTCACCCCGGGCCGCATCTGCGCCGACACGACGAACAATCCCGGATCGAACGACGTCATGTCGTAGCCGGCGCCGATATCGACCACCATCTGCTTTTCGACCACCAGCTTCTTGTACAGCCGCGAGCTCTGCCCGTCGCTCAGAATCTCCGACGCAATTTCGAGCGGGAAAGCGTCGGGGCTTGACGATATTCGGCACGTGATACGCCTCTTCGAACGCCGGCAGATTCGCCGCATGCTGCAGCTCGACGCGCCGCGTCCCGTCTTGCGGCGGCTCGAGTTCCGTCAACGGCGGCGGCTTGGGACCGTTCTTGATTCCCGCGAACGCCTCGCTGATCAGCTTCAGCACCTGGTCGCCGTCGAAATCGCCGACCGCGACGATCAGCGCGTTTTGCGGCGAGTAATAAATCTTGTGATACGCCATCGCGTCCGCCAGCGTCAGCCCGTCAACGTCGTGGAACCATCCGATCACCGGCCAGTGGTACGGATGCGCCACGTAGGCCGCCGCGCGCACCATCTCGTCGAGCGCGTCCTCCGGATTGTCCTCGGTGCGCATGCGCCGCTCTTCGAGCACGACGTGCTTCTCCTTGTCGAAATCCTTGGGCTCGAAGTTGGCCATCCGATCGGCTTCGAGCGTGATCGGCACGTCGAGATGATCCTTGTTGATCGTCTCGAAATAATCGGTGAAGTCCGATTCCGTGAACGCGTTATCCTCGCCGCCGTTCTGCTGGATGATTTGCGAGAACTCTTCGGGCCCGAGCTTCTTGGTGCCCTTGAACATCAGATGCTCGCACAGATGCGACAGTCCGGTCTTGCCGAACTGCTCGTTGCGCGAGCCGACGCGGTAGAAGACGTTGAAGGTCGCGAGCGGCGCCTTGTGATTTTCCAGCACCAGCACGCGAAGCCCGTTGGGCAGCGTCTGGGCCTTGACCGCGTCCGCCATTCCCGCGCGCGCGGGCGCCGAAGCAGTCAGAGCATAGAAGGATACCGAGCGCCGCCACCAGAGACGAGACGGCGATGATTGCCAAAAATCGTGATGCGCATAGGTATACGATCATCTAAGTCTGCCGCTCGCCGCCAAGTCAAGGAATAAGTTCGAAACCGCATTTCTTCCTTAGATCGCGGTTCCCCTTCCCACTATGGGAAGGGGTTAGGGGTTAGGTTGCCTGCCATCGCATCTCAAATTTGATCGCGACACCCGTTCTTGCAAGAATCAATTACGACGATGCCCGAAATTCGCCGAGAAAGCTCAGAACCTCTTCGAAATAAAGGGTGTGCTGACCAAATTCATGCGGATGCTGTTTCCGCTCGAATTCCGCATCGACTCGATCGCCAACAGCGCCCCGATGCTGCCGTTTCACTACCCGCTGCTGCCCGGCGAAATGATCTATCTGCCCGAGAAGCTCGAACCGTTCGGCACTCGCGGCGACGCCTACATCTATTATTTCGTCACCACCGCGCATCTCGCGGCGCGTCACGACTTCGGCACCTTCAAGCTGAAACTCGCCGACATCGCGGGCTTCGAAGAGCGCGGCGAGACCGGCGTCGAGGCGATCGACAGCTTCGTCGCGTCGTTCGACGACCCGGGCCTCGCGGGCGCCCTGATGCGGCTGGCGGAGTCGGCGCGAATCGACGCCGAACTCGCGCGACGTTATCGCGGACTCGCACCGCGCATCGCGACGCCTCAACCGCTCGCTCCTCGATCGGCTCCATCCCGAGTCGCTCAGCACGATGCTGGTGCGCGCGGCGCTCGATCTCGACGCGACCGGCGAAGTGCTCGAATCTCCGCTCGTGCTGATGGCGGCGCATCACTTCGCGCCCGTGCGCGCGCGCGGCGCCGACGTCATGACCAGCGTTCACCAGGTCAGCGCGCTCTACAATTGGCTCCAGGAGCTGATTCGACAGGCGCGCGAGCGCGGCGAAGGCGATCCGCTCACCGAAGAAGAAGCGGAGCGGATGCGCAACGACCTGATCAAAGGAATGAAAGGCTCCGAATCGCAGACCGCCGGCGAAGGCGAAGACGGCGAGCAGGGCGACGGCGGCGGCGAGCCCGATCAGAACGTCCAGATGGACGTCTCGGGCAAGCAATCCAAGGGCGGACAGGGCAGGGCGCTCTCGCCCGAAGAATTGCGCAAGCTCATCGAGCAGGGCGCCGAGATCAAACCCTCGCAAGGCGACGGCAGCGCCGACGGCGACGGCATGTACCTGACCCAGCTCACCGGCAAGCAGCTCAGCGAGCTCGAGCAGATGCGCGAGCAGCTCGGCGAAGTCGGCACCGTCACCGGGCAGGGACGCCTGATGATCGGCCGCGGCCGCCAGGATTCGTACTACGCCTACGACGAATGGGATTACGTGCTGAACGACTACCGCCGCAACTGGTGCCGGCTGCGCGAAATTCCGCTGACCGGCGACGAGGGCGATTTTTTCGAGAACACGCTCGTCCGTTACGCCGAGATGCTGCCCGGCGTGCGCCGCAACTTCCAGCGCATCCGGCCCGCGTCGTACCGGATGGTCCGCGGACTCGAGGACGGCGAGGAAATCGACATCGACCGCACCATCGAGGCTCGCGTCGCGCGCCTGATGGGCGAGACGCCCGACGGCCGCTTCTACAAGGCGCGCAAGAAAGAAGCGCGCGACGTCGCCACGCTGTTCCTGCTCGACATGTCGGCCTCGACCGACGAGCCGGTCCATCGCGAGCCGCGCAAGCATACCGACGATGACGACACCGACGACTGGATGAAGGCATGGCAGCGCCGCCCGCAAACCGCCAATCGTCCGCGCCGCATCATCGACGTGAACAAGGAAGCGCTCGTCATCATGGCGCAGGCGCTCGAGGAAATCGGCGACGCGTACGCGATCATGGGCTTCTCCGGCCACGGCCGCGACAACGTCGAGTTCTACGTGATCAAGGAATTCGATCAGGAACTGAGCGACGAGGTGAAGGCTCGCGTCGGCGCGGTCGAGCCCAAGCGCTCAACCCGGATGGGCGCGGCGATTCGCCACGTGCGCGAAAAATTCAAGGACGTCGCGTCGCGCGCCAAGCACATGATCCTGCTGAGCGACGGCTTCCCCCAGGATTTCGACTACGGCCACGACCGCCGCTCGAACGCCTACGGCATCCAGGACACGATGGTCGCGCTCAAGGAACTCGAGCTCGCCGGCGTCCTCCCGTTCTGCATCACGGTCGACAAAACCGGCCACGACTACCTGCGCCAGATGTGCCAATCCTCGCGCTACCTGGTAATCGAAGACATAGCGTCGCTGCCGCGCCAGCTCCCGAAAATCTACGAGCAAGTAATCCGCTGGTAACCAACTAGGCGAGCAACGCGTGTCCCGCACGTTATCCGAAGTTCGTGGGGCGGGCCGCCGTGCCCGCCTCCGGACAGCTTCGCGTCTTTGTGTCACCCTGACGACGGGAGCGTTAGCGACGGGAGGAACGGGCCTCGGACAGCTTCGCGCACGCGAAGCCGGTTCCGGTTTCTGAAATCGCGCGCCGCGCGCGCTCCTTCTCTACTGCCACAAAAGTTCAGGGCTGAACTGTTCAGCCTTATTCCCTACGCGCCCGCCTTGCTAAGTTCGCACATGAGCATCGCTCACAGGGCCACTCGCTCGTCCGCACCCCTCAAAACTCGCCCGGCCTTCCACTCTTCTCCAAAAAAACAACTTTTGACGGAACGAACCCACCCGTGGTAGTTGCCCAACACCAAACCACAACTAATGGTATGAATTGCCAATTCAGCGCGCTCGACGATCCCCAATCACTGTGCAGTTTCGATCCTCAAATCGCGCCCAGTCATCTCCACCGGCGCCTTCACCTCCAGCATCCCAAGCATCGTCGGCGCAACATCCGCGAGCGTCCCGCCGTCCTTGAGCCGCCCTTTGAACTTCGGATCGTACAAAATCAACGGCACCGGATTCGTCGTATGCGCCGTATGCGCCTGCCCGGTCGCGGGATCGGCCATGAACTCCGCATTGCCGTGATCCGCCGTAATCAGCGCGACCCCGCCGCGTTTCTCAATCGCGTCGATCACGACGCCCAACGCCGCGTCCGTCGCCTCGACCGCTGCGACTGTCGCCTCGAACTTGCCGGTATGCCCGACCATGTCGGGATTGGCGAAGTTCATCACGATCACATCGAACTTGCGCCCTTCGATTTCTTCGGCGACCCGCGTCGCGATTGCGGCGGCCTTCATCTGCGGCTCCAGGTCATAGGTCGCGACCTTCGACGATGGAATCAGCGCGCGCTCCTCGAGCGGAAACGCCTTCTCGACGCCACCATTCAGGAAATACGTGACGTGCGCATATTTCTCGGTCTCCGCGACGCGCAAATTCTTGAGCCCCGCATGCGCCATCACCTCGGCCAGCGTATTACGCACGTCTTCAGGCCCGAACGCGAGCGGGAGCCCGAACGATCGATCGTATTCAGTCATGCAAACGTACCCGACTCTCGGAATTCGCGGGCGACGGAAGCCGGAGAATCCGTCGATCGCGATCGCAGCCGTCAATTCGCGCGCCCGATCGGCGCGGAAGTTGAAACAGATAACCTGGTCGCCGTCCGCCATCGGCGTACGTTCGCCGATCACGTGCGGCTCGACAAACTCGTCGCTCTTGCCCGCGGCGTACGAACTCTCGACCGCCTCGCGCGCGCTCGACGCCGCGATTCCTTCCGCCTCGACCATCGCGCGCCACGCCCGCTCGACTCGTTCCCATCGCTGGTCGCGATCCATCGCATAGTACCGCCCGATAACCGTCGCGATTCGCCCGCAACCCAGTTGCTCCAGCTTCGCTTCGAGCTGATCAATAAACGCGAGCGCCGATCGTGGCGGTTTGTCGCGCCCGTCGAGCACCGCATGGACCGCGATTCTGCTTGCTCCATTTGCCGCGGCGACGTCGAGCAAAGCCATCAGATGCCGAATATGACTGTGCACGCTGCCGTCGGACAGCAGTCCCCAAATATGCAGCGTCGTGCCGTTGGCGACGGTCTTTTTGATCGCATCGACAATCGGCGGATTCTTCGCGAACCCGCCGCTCTCGATCGCTTTCGTGATTCGCATCAGGTCCTGGTAGATAACGCGGCCCGCGCCAATCGTAAGATGCCCGACTTCGGAATTGCCCATCACGCCAGCCGGCAAGCCCACCGCTTCGCCCGACGCGTCGAGCTCAGTATGCGCACTCGTCGCATAGAGGCGATCCATCACCGGAGTCTTCGCCGCCGCGATCGCGTTCGACGCGCCGCTCTTGCTGACTCCCCATCCGTCGAAAATTATCAGCGCTGCGACCGGCGGCCTCGTCGCCATCAGGATTTCCCGCGCTTGAAAGCCGCGGCGCCGGGATACGTCTGTTTCGCACCCAGCTCTTCGGCAATTCTGAGCAGCCGATTGTATTTCGCATTGCGCTCGCTGCGGCTCAGCGATCCGGTTTTGATCTGTCCCGCACCGGTCGCAACCACCAGATCCGCGATAGTCGTATCCTCGGTCTCGCCCGATCGATGAGAAATCACGCTGCTATAGCCCGCCGCCCGCGCCATCTCGATCGTAGCAAGCGTCTCGGTCAGCGTGCCTATCTGGTTGAGCTTGATCAGAATCGAATTCGCGACCTGCTCGTCGATTCCGCGTTTCAGAAATTTTGGATTGGTGACGAAGATGTCGTCGCCGACCAGTTGCGTCTTCGCGCCGAGCTCACGCGTCAGGATTTTCCATCCCGCCCAGTCGTCTTCTGCCAGCGGGTCCTCAATCGACACGATCGGATATTTCTTCAACCATGCCGAGTAGAACTCGACCATCTGTTCCGCGCTGCGCGAGCTCTTGTCGCCTCGCGCGAACACGTACTTGCCGTCTTCGAAAAATTCGCTCGACGCCGGATCGAGCGCAATCGACACGTCCAGACCCGGACGGTAGCCGGCCTTCGCGATCGCTTCGAGGATCAACTCGATCGGCTCCTCGTTGCTCTTGAGATTCGGCGCGAAGCCGCCTTCATCGCCGACATTGGTCGAATGCCCGAGCTTCTTCAGGACCGACGCGAGCGCATGAAAAACTTCCGCGCCCATCCGGATCGCGTCGCCGATATTCGGAGCGCCCGCCGGCACGATCATGAACTCCTGCATATCGACGTTCGAGTCCGCATGCTGCCCGCCGTTGACCACGTTCATCATCGGCACCGGCATCACGCGCGCGTCAGGATTGAGATACCGATACAGCGGCACGCCGTTGGCCGCGGCCGAAGCGTGCGCATTCGCGAGCGATACGCCGAGGATTGCATTCGCGCCGAGCTTCGATTTGTTCGCAGTGCCGTCCATTTCGATCATCGTGCGATCGATGGCGCTCTGATTAGCTGCGTCCGCGCCCTTGAGCTTGGATGCGATCGTCCCGTTTACGTTCGCGACCGCCTTCAGCACGCCCTTGCCGCCGTACCGTTTCTTGTCGCCGTCGCGAAGCTCGAGCGCCTCGTGAACGCCAGTCGATGCGCCCGACGGCACCGCCGCGCGGCCAAGCGCGCCGCCCCGAAGCCGCACGTCAACTTCGACGGTAGGGTTACCGCGCGAGTCGAGAATCTCGCGCGCCTTTATTTCGACGATTTCCGTGGATGCCGCCATCAACTTATCCTCACCGCATTTGCGGACCCGCATTCTAGAGCACCCCAGCCCGCCTTGTCACGCAGCAGGACTGTTCGCGCGGAAGTACGCAATCGGCCCGAAGAAGTTCTTCCCCGTCGAAACTTCCTTCGCATCGACCAATCCCGCCTCGTCCATCAGAGCCGTCATTCGACCTTCAATCCGCTCGGCCACCGGTCCATGGCGATGGATCCACCGACCGTGCTCCGCATTTTCTCGCATGCACGCTGTGCTCTCGAACGAAGTCGAGCAGATGCAACGAGCCGCCGACTTTCAGCACGCGACGAATCTCCGCCAACGTCGCCGACTTCTCGTCCGCCGCGAGGTGATGAAACATGAACGATGAGAACACGCGGTCGAACGACGCATCTGCATACGGCATATGGTCCGCAAAGCCACGATCGAACTCGATCGAGAGTCCCGCGCGCTTCGCCTTGCGCTTGCTGACCGCCAAAGCATCCGGGTCCGGATCAATTCCGACGACTTCAGCCGCGGGATGCATTCGCTTGATAAGGATCGCCAAAGATCCTGTGCCACATCCGATATCGAGCACCCGAAATCCTGCTTTGATTTCCGCTTGTTCGATCAGCGGCCGTTTTGCCTTGTCCGCTCCTAACAGCCACAGGAACGGATCGTAAAGTGGAAGCAGCCATCGTTTCCCGAGTGCTGGTATGTAAGTTCGCTCGACATCGATTGTTCCGCTTATCGGCATTGCTTACTCCTTCATTTTCCCGCGCCGAGGTATCGCACAGAAACGGCTGTCTCAACTACGACGCCGCGCTTGAGTTCGATCCTGAAAGCGCGCGCCTTCGGCCGCGACGAAACAACTTCCTTGAGCCGAGTTCCGACAAAAATGCGCCGCCGCACGGTCATCGATCGCGAGCGTCGAGGGGAATCCGCGCTTGATCAATCGCATCAACACCGGCCGCCGCTCCTTCTCGCCATCATAATGCGGACAGCACGCGCCGCGCACGAATCCGAGCCCGTCGTTGAGCGCGCGAAACGGCATTCCGAAGGAATCCGTCGCCCCATCTTCGAACCAGCAGATCGCGCCCGCACTGATCCCCGCCATCACGACGCCCGCGTTCCACGCCGCGCGCAGCGCTTTGTCGAATCCTTGCAAGCGCCACACTGCGAGCATGTTCGCGCTGTTGCCGCCACCGACGTAAATAACATCCTGCGCAATCGCGAACTTTTTGAGGTCGCCAATTGTCCGATCGAAGAGCGTCCCGTGCGCATTGGCGCCGAAGTCGAGCGCATGGTCAGTGAAACGATTCGCGCGTTCGGCCGCCTCGACATCCTGTTCAACAACGCCGGCGTGTTCGTGCCGAAAACCGTGGTCGATACGAGCGAGGAAGAGTGGGACTGGGTGGTGGACGTTTGCCTGAAGGGCGTGTTCTTCGGCTGCAAGTATGCGATCCCGCAAATGATCAAGCAGGGCGGCGGCGTGATCATCAACACGGCGAGCGGCGCGGGAATCGAAGGCGTGCCGAATCTCGGCGCATACCAGGCGGCGAAGGGCGGCGTCGTAATCATGTCGAAGGGAATCGCACTGGACTTCGCGCGTCACAAGATTCGATGCGTGTCGATTTGCCCGGGCGTGATCGAAACGCCGATCGCCGAAAACTGCAACACCATTCCCGCCGGCGCGTCGCAGATGATGTGGGAGCGCACCGGCATCATGCATCCGATCGGACGCAACGGAAAGCCGGAAGAGGTCGGCGCGCTGGCGGCGTTTTTGGCGTCGGACGAGGCGGGGTTTATCACCGGCGTCGCGGTGCCGATTGACGGCGGCTTCAGCGCGGGCGCTTTCGCTCCGCCGGGCCGCGACCGCGCTTCGTAGCTTCAGGATCCTGTCCTTCGTGGGCAATCGCGATCAGTGCGTCCGCGATCGAGGCCGTCGCGCGCGAGAGATTGCGAATCATCCGCGGCAGATTGAGCATCGTCGCCGGATTCCGCAACAAAAATGACGTAGCGGCGAACGGTTTGACGTTGCCGTTCTCATCGGCCATCTCGGCGCCGAAAATTTCGTCGTCAACTTCGTCGAGCACGGCGCGAATCGCGACGAACGGGAGTCCGCGCGCGGCGGCTTCTGCAGCTATCGCGGCGGTTTCCATGTCCACGGCGATCGCGCCGGTGCTTTCCTTGGCGCGTCGTTTCTCGGCGCCGGTTGCGAGCACGCGATGCGAGGTCAAAATCGCGCCGGTCGAATATGCGATGCCCGCGTTCGCGAGCGAGCGCCCGATCGCGCGCAGGTGCGCGACGCTGATTGCGGTGACTTGCTCGCCAACCTGTCCGTCGCCGTGAATCATGATAGTCCGGTCGGAGAGAACGAGGTCGCCCGGCTTCAATCCGGCCGAAAGCGCGCCGACGACGCCGGTCCCGATTACCAACTCTGCATCGGGTATCAGATCGAATGCGCGGCGCGCGGTTTCGCTCGCGCGTTTGTGCCCGATGCCATGGGCGACCGCGGCGAATTCCCTGCCGCCGACTTCCACGCGGAAGCCATCCAAGCCGTCGAGCGCGAGCGGAGCGCGATGCTGCAGCCGGCGTTTGAACGGCGCGATTTCACGGGCGAAGGCGTAGAAGAGAAGGATCAATCTTCGAGCCTCATTTTGGCATCGCCAATTGGCGGGCACGGCGGCCCGCCCCACTGATGACGCTTGAGTGAGCGGTGCGATACTAGCAAAATCGACCCCGTGCTTTTTGACAAACGCGGTGTCGCCGTTTGAAGCGTCTCATCGTTAACGCCGACGACTTCGGCTTGTCGCCGGAAGTCAACGCAGGCATCGTGCGCGCGCATCGCGATGGGATTTTGCGCAGTGCGAGCTTGATGGTTGCGGAGCCGGCCGCGCTGCCAGCCGCCGAACTTGCGCGCGACAATTCCGGGCTCGACGTCGGGCTGCATGCGGTCGTCTGCCAGGGACGCAGCATCCTCGATTCTTCGCGGCTCGGCACTGCGCTGAACGCGTCGGGCGAGTTCATGGACAGTCCGGTCGGCGCCGGGATGCGCTATTTCTTCGACCGCTCGCTGCGCGCCGCAATGACCGATGAGTTGCGCGCGCAAGTCGAGCGCCATCTCGAGCTGGTCGGCTATCTCAATCATATCGACGGCCATCTGAACTTCCACGTCCATCCGCTGTTCGCCGATATTCTGGTTAACCTCGCGGTCGAATACAAAGTGCCGTGCATTCGGCTTCCGCGCGAGCGCGTGATGACGACGATCCGGCTGCGCCGTGACAATGCGACGCGCAAGCTGGTCGAGTCCGCCATCTTCCGGACGCTGTCGCGGCGAACGCGCCGCATGATGACCGAGCGCGGCCTCACTTCGACCGACGCGCTGTTCGGGCTTCATCAGAGCGGTCATCTGAGCGAGGATTACGTCGTCGGCGTGATCGATCGAATTCGCGACGGCACCACGGAGCTGTATTTCCATCCGGCGGCTGATATTGGCGGAGTTCCGCCGTCTGCCGCGGCACAGCTCGAAGTCGAGATTCTGACCAGTCCGCGCGTGCGCGACGCGGTCGCTCGAAATGGAATCGAACTAATCACGTTTGCTGATCTGGCGAAGGGCAAACTCGCCGCTTGATTCAACTTTGAATCCGGCGTTGCCTGTGAATCGGCGACTCATCGCGTCAAGGAGGCCAACTTCATGGCAGACGTAAAGATTCGGCCGGCGGCGCGCGACGACCTGCCGCGTCTGACCGAAATTTACAACTACTACGTGGTAAACACTCCAATCACGTTCGACCTGGCGCCGGTTACGGTCGAGCAGCGCGCGCGATGGTTCGACGAGCACAGTGGCGGCAAGCGGCATCACCTCTTCGTCGCGGAAGACGCGGGTCTTGTCGTCGGATGGGCGGGCACGGGTCCGTTTCGCGACCGGGCGGCGTACGACACGAGCGTCGAAACGTCGATCTACTGCGCGAACGATATGAAGGGGCGTGGAATAGGCGCGATGATGTATCGCGTGTTGCTTGACGCGCTGAAGAACGAGGACATCAATCGAGTGCTGGCCGGGATCACGATTCCCAATGAGGCGTCGATCAAGCTGCATCACAAGTTCGGCTTCACCGATGTCGGCGTTTTCACCGAATGCGGGCGCAAGTTCGAGCGCTACTGGGACGTCGTGTGGATGGAGCGGCCGCTACGGCTGAACGGCGAATGAATTGCTCGCGCATCGACGCCGTTTGAACTAGGCTAGGTCGACTGCGGGTCCGCGCCCGCAATTTTTCATTTTCATACTCGACTGCATATATAAGGAAGAGAGACTTAGATGCGCGATCAGGATGGAGCTCCCCTAGCTGATAGTTTGCAGGACTATCGGCTTCCGAAAAACGTCACGCCAAAGCGCTACGACATCCGGCTGACGCCCGATCTCACGGCGTTCACGTTTCAGGGCGAAGTGAAGATCGCGGTCGTCGTCAACGATGCGACCGATGATGTTGTGCTGAACGCGCTCGAGCTGGAGATCGACAAGGTGAGCGCGGAGCGCGCCGGGAAGTCTCTCAGCGCGAAGGCCGAGATGGAACCGGCGAAGGAACGCGCGCATCTTCGATTTACCGAGAAACTTTCCGCGGACGAATGGACGCTAAAGATCGCGTTTCGCGGAATCCTGAACGACAAGCTGCACGGCTTTTATCGCAGCCAGTACCAGGACGCGGCCGGCAAGACTCACGTCGCGGCGACGACGCAATTCGAATCCACTGACGCGCGCCGCGCGTTTCCGTGCTGGGACGAGCCGGAGCTCAAGGCCAGTTACAAAGTGACCCTGGTCGTCGATGAGAACCTCGCGGCGATTTCGAACGGGGGGCAGGAGAGTGAACGCAAGCTGGGCGGCGGCAAGAAGGAGGTCGTCTTCAAGGAGACGATCGCGATGTCCACCTACCTGGTCGCGTTCATCGTGGGCGAGTTCGATGCGACTGCGCCGGTCGATGCGGGCACGCCGCTCAGAATTGTTCATGTTCCCGGCAAAGAATCGCTGACCGGCTTTGCCCAGCAGATCGGCGCGTTCTCGCTCAAATATTTTGCCGACTATTACGGACTCAAGTATCCGGGCGACAAGCTCGATCTGATCGCGATCCCCGACTTCGCGTCGGGCGCGATGGAAAATCTTGGCGCGATCACTTTTCGCGAGACTGCGCTACTTGCCGATGAGAAAACTGCGTCGCGCGCGGAGCTCGAGCGCGTGGCCGACGTGGTCTCGCACGAAAATGCGCACATGTGGTTCGGCGATCTCGTCACCATGCGATGGTGGAACGGCATCTGGCTCAACGAGGCTTTCGCGACGTTCATGGAAATGCTCGCGGTCAACGCGTGGAAGCCCGAGTGGAAGCGATGGGAGAGTTTCAGCGTCTCGCGCGCGGCCGCGATGTCGATCGACGGCCTGCGGAGCACGCGTCCTATCGAGTACGAGGTGCGCAGCCCCGAGGATTGTCGCGCGATGTTCGATATCCTGACCTACGAGAAAGGCGCGGCCGTGCTGCGGATGCTCGAGCAGTTCCTCGGCGACAATGTTTTTCGCGACGGCATTCGCCTGTATCTGAAGAAGCATCAGTTCGCCAACACTGAAACGGGCGATTTGTGGGACGCGCTCGAAGCGGCGTCGCGCGAGCCCGTGCGCAAGATGATGGACTCGTGGATCTTCCAGCCTGGCTTTCCGATTATCGACGCGTCGCCGGCTGCAGATGGCCGCGGGCTCAAGCTTTCGCAGCGGCGATTTTTCTATCTCGTCGAGGACAACGATCAGCTTTGGCATGTGCCCGTGATGGTTCGCGCGAAGACTGACAAGGGCGTCTCGACGCACAAGGTCCTGCTGACGACTCGCGAGACGACGCTGGACATATCGGGCAAGCTCGAATGGGCACTGCTGAACGAGGGCGGCCACGGCTTCTATCGCGTGCATTATGCGCCGGAGTTGCTGTCGGCGATCACGAAGAATCTCAACGCGCTCCAACCGATCGAACGTTTCGGGCTGGTGAGCGATACGTGGGCGGCGACGGTCGCGGGACTCGGACCGCTGAGCGAGTTCCTCAAGATGGCGCGGCTGTTCACAAACGAGACGGACATCAACGTATGGCGCGCGTTGATCGGCGCGTTCGCGTACCTCGACATGATCGCGTCCGACGCGGACAGGCCTGCGCTAGCTGCTACGGTGCGCGAGATCCTCGGTCCCGCCGCCGCGCGGCTCGGATGGGAGCCAAAGCCGGGCGAGAGCGAACTCGTGCGCCAATTGCGCGGCAGTCTGATCGGCACGCTCGGGACGCTCGGCGACGATCGCGAAGTCCACAAGCGCGCGCGCGATCTGTACGCTCGCTTCGAAGACAGTCCTGAATCCGCGGATCGCGACCTGATGCCGGCGCTGGTCAACGTCCTCGCGTACTCGGGCGACCGCGCGCGCTACGAGGAGTTCAAGCGCAAGTTCAAAGCGCCGCGCACGCCGCAGGAAGAGCAGCGCTACCTGTTTGCGCTGGCAAATTTTCGCGATCGCGATCTGCTCGGAAAAACCATGAAGATGACGATCGACGGCGAGGTGCGGACGCAGAACGCGCCGTACCTGATGCATTCGCTGCTGCTCAACCCCGCGTCGCGTTATGAGGCCTGGGACTTTGCGCGCGCGCATTGGGACGAGATGATTCAAAAATATCCCGACAACGCGCTGCCGCGGATGTGCGAGGCGGTCATCGCGCTGCTCGATCGCGAGGACGAAGTGAAGAAGTTCTTTGCCGAGCATCGCGTGCGGCTGGGCGGCAAAATAATCGATCAGCATCTCGAGCGGCTGAGTGTCGCGGTCGGATTCAGGAATCGCGAAGGCAAAAAGTTGCAGGCGACCCTCAAAGGATGAATGGGGGAGGACGATACGATGACAACTGAATCGAAGCCGGCCGCCGCTACCGTTATTCACGACGATCAGCCGTTGCAGTTCGAGCGCGCGATCGCCGACTCGAATGCGCTGTGGCTCGATGCGGCGGAGTTGAAGCGGCTCGCAGGATGGGAGTTGAAGCCGGAGGGAATCTGCCGTGGCGATTTGTGCGTGCCGATTCCGCCGGGACGCGAGAGCGAATTCACCGCGAAGCGGGACAACGCGACCTTCCTCGACTTCGGCGCGCTCGCCGACCAGTTGGGCAAGCCGTGGGCCGGCGACTTAAAGCATCGCGTCTGGTATTTCGGCGCGGAGGCAGCCGAGCGCGGCAACGCGCTGCGCACGCTCGAAGCTCCCGATTTCGAGCTGCCCGACCTCGACGGCAAGCTGCATCGCTTGTCCGACTATCGCGGCCAGAAAGTTTTTCTACTGGCGTGGGCCTCGTGGTGAGGATGCTCCCTTGACCTGCCCGGGTGGCAGGCGCTGTACAACGAACTCAAGGACCTCCAACTTCACGATCGTCACGGTCGCGTTCGACACCGGCGGCGCTGCGGCGGCCGGTCCGTTCATCAAGGCCGGCGCGCCCGCGCATCCTTCGTTGATCGACACGCGGCACGTCGTCGCCGAACTCTACAACATGGTCAATGTGCCGACCGCGGTCTGGATCGACGAAGCTGGAATGATCGTGCGGCCCAACGAAGTCGCGTACGCGATCGACACTTTCCGCGCGATTACCGGAATCGATTCGGCGCGATATCTCGACGCTCTGCGCGACTGGGCGAAGAACGGCGCCAACAGCCGCTTCGTCATGAAGCCTGACGAGGTCAAGCGCAAGCTTAAACTCCCGACGCGCGATCATGCGCAGGCCGCAGCCTACTTCAGGCTCGCCGAGTATCTGTGCGAGACAGGTCACGCTCCAGACGCGGTTCCGTATTTCAAGGAAGCGCGACGGCTGCGGCCCGAGAGCTGGACGATAACGCGGCAGGCGTTCGCGATGGGCGATCCGGAGCGCGACTACGGCACGACGTTCGTCAATGAAGTCGGCAAGCTGCGCGGCAAGCTCTACTATGACCTGCTCGATCTCGATGGCTCTGGGAGCAATCCGGAGCAAGAGCAGGTTGCGAGGGAGGGCGCCGAGCGTTTGCGCAAGTTGGTCGAGAGCCGCAGCTGATAGTCGCGGGCTGAGCGCGATGGCGAAAGCGAAAATCCTGATCGGGACGTCGGGTTTTTCGTACAAGGAATGGCTCGGCGGCTTTTATCCGGAGAAACTTCCCGGCGCCAAAATGCTCGAGTACTACGCCGAGCGGATGCCGACGGTTGAAATCAACTACACGTTCCGCGCGATGCCGAAGTCGGCGATGCTCGAAGGATGGGCCGCGCGCACGCCCGAGAATTTTCGGTTCGCGCTGAAGGCTCCGCAACGCATCACGCACTTCGCCAAGCTGCGCGACGTCAACTCGACCACCGACACGTTCATCGAGCGCGCGTCGGTGATGGGCGAGCGGCTCGCGCCTGCGCTGTTCCAGCTACCGCCCGACTTGAAGATCGATCTCCCGCTGCTGAAAGATTTCCTCGCGATCCTGAAGGGCCGGATTCGCGCCGCCTTCGAATTCAGAAACAAAAGCTGGTTCGACGATTCCGTAATCACCGCGCTGGCCGATAACGGCGTCGCGCTATGTATCGCGGAAACCGAAAAGCTCGCGACGCCGCTCGAGCGCACCGCGCCGTACGTTTACGTTCGTCTGCGAAAGGAAACCTATGACGACGGGGGCCTCGATGCGTGGGTGAAAAATCTGGACCGCCTCGCGTCCAGTGCCGACGAAGTGTTCGTTTATTTCAAACACGAGACCTCGGCGCCCGACCTCGCGTCGCGCCTGCGCGCCAAACTCGACCCCGCCAGTTTGTCATCCTGACAGAGCGAGCAACGCGAGTGGCAGGAAGGATCTCGGACAGCTTCGCGCACGCGAAGCCGGTTCCGGTTTTTGAAATCGCGCAGCGGTCCACTTTTTCATCTTTGCCTCGCTCGTCCGCTCGCAATATTCTCCCAGACTTATGGCAATCGAATATCGCGCGTTGGGAAAGACCGGGCTTCGAGTCAGTACGCTTGGATTTGGCGGGTCTGAGGTTGGTTACCAGGCGGTCGCGCAGAAGACGGTCGATAAAATTCTGAATACCGCGCTCGACGCCGGGATCAACGTGATCGATACGGCGGAGTGCTATGCCGACGGCGAGACGCTGATTGGAAAGGCGATTGCCCATCGCCGCGCAGAGTTTGTTCTGATGACGAAGTGCGGGCATGCGCCGCTTGGCTCTGCGTCCGAACGCGCGGGCTGGTTACGCGACGCCGGACTGGGAGCCCGCGATGCTCGCGCGGAGTATCGAGCGCAGTCTCAAGAACCTGCGCACCGACCATATCGACGTGATGCAGTTTCACAGCCCGCCGCTCGCGACGCTCAAAAACGGCCGCGTGATCGAGGTTCTCCAAAAAGCGCGCGAACGCGGACAGGCGCGCTTCATCGGATGCAGTATCGATTCCGACGACGCCGTGTACGCGGTCGAAAGCGGCGTGTTCGATACTCTGCAGATCTCGGTGAGTATCGCGGACCAGGAGGCGATCGATCGCGTACTGCCAAAGGCGGTCAGCGCGCGGGATGGGCGTGATCGTGAAGCGGCCGATCGCCAACGCTGCGTGGCGTCACGGCAAGCAGCCGCCCGGCGATTGGTACACGCGGCCGTATTGGGATCGACTTCAGAAACTCAACTACGATTTTTTACATCGCGGGGTCGAGGACGCGGTCGCGGTCGCGCTTCGATTCACGCTCGGCACCGCAGGCGTGACCACTGCGATTGTCGGCACGACCCGAGTCGAGCGCATCGCGCAGAATATCGAGCACGCCAACGCGGGACCGTTGCCACCGGCGGAATATGAGGCGATTCGGGCGCGATGGCGCTCAGTCGCGCCTGCCGATTGGACTGGCCAAAGATAGCGGTATTTCTCACCGGCGATTGGCGATCTGATGGATATGTTCGATTTCCACCGCGGCCACTAAGATTGAAAGAGGAACAGGGCGGCAGCTCCCCTCTGCCGCCCTGTTTGGGACTCGGAAGGTGCCGCCCTAGCGCGGAATGCGACGGGCGATATTCAAAGGCGCGACGGTGTCCGCATCGAGCGCGTCGGCGCTGGCGGCGGCCTCGCCCAGCAGCAATTCAGCGAACGTGACCATCGCGATCAACGCCATCATCGAGAGCCACGCAAAACCGTAGCAGAGTGTCGCAGCGCTATGTCTAATGCGTAACAAGTTATTGTCTCCCCGAACAATCTTTTAGCGCGAGATCGACTGCTTGACCAGTTCATGGCGACAACTTGTTAACAAGAGTGTTACGAATAGAACAAATAAAGTGTCGGTTCAGATACTTTTGACTCTTTCAGGCTCAATTTCCCGGGGAGAGAGGAAATAATCGTATGTGAAACCCTGCGCGGGTTTCACGCTTCCCGGCAGGGGTGACCCCTGCACCCAGTGTTAAGAAAAAGGATCCTTGCCCTGTAGCAGTCTTCTTGTGTCATCCTGAGGGCAGCGAAGGATCTCGCGCGTTTGCGCGTTTCTCTCAGGAGCAACACCACATGGAAATCGCATGGATCGGAACTGGAATCATGGGCGCGCCGATGGCGCGGCGGCTGCTCGGCGGACACCATCGCGTGCGCGTCTTCAATCGCTCGCCTGAGAAAGCTCGCGCGCTGGCTGCTGACGGCGCGATCGTAACCGCCGACGCGGCGGCATGCGTCGCAGGCGCTGAGGTCGTGTTTATCATGGTGCCCGACACTCCCGACGTTGAGGCGACCGTCGCGAAGATCGAGCCTGCGCTGAAGGCTGGGCAACTCGTCGTCGATATGAGCACTGTTTCGCCGGCGGCAGAGCGCGCAATCGCGATGAGGTTCAAACTGGCCGGCGTCGATTACCTCGACGCGCCGGTGTCGGGTGGCGACGTGGGCGCTCGCGACGGCACGCTCGCGATTATGGTCGGCGGAGATGCGGCCGCGTTCGAGCGGGCGCGCCCACTGTTCGATCTGCTCGGAAAAAGGATCACATACATGGGCGCGTCGGGCGCCGGGCCAGATGACCAAGCTTGCGAATCAAATAGCGGTCGCACTCAACCTCGAGGCGGCGGCAGAAGCGATTCAGTTCGCCAAAGCCGGCGGTCTCGACGCGTCGCTGGTGCTCGAGGCGATTGGCGCCGGTGCGGCGGGGTCGTGGCAGTTGTCGAACCTCGGTCCGAAAATTATCGCCGGCGATTATCGGCCCGGGTTTTTCATCAAGCTGATTCGCAAGGACCTGCGTCTGGTGACTGAGACGGCCCATCAATCAGGACTCGCGCTCCCGGGACTCTCGCTGATGGCCTCGATGTTCAACTCGGCATCAGCGCTCGGCCATGACCTCGACGGAACCCAAGCGGTCGCGGCAGCACTCGACAGATTGGCGAGCGTGAAGTAGTACCAGAGTCACACGGACTTTTTGGAGGCCTAAAATGGCAGACCTGCTGACCGAAGTTAAAGATCGCGTGCTCTACCTCACGCTCAATCGGCCCGACAAGCTCAACGCGATGAGCGCCGAGATGATGGGCGGGCTTGTGGACAACCTGTCGCGCGCCGCGACCAATCCTGAAATCGGCGCCGTCGTGCTGACCGGCGCGGGGCGCGGATTCTGCTCCGGCGGCGATATCGGCGGGATGCGCGAGCGCAACGAGAGCGCAGGCAGTGGCGCGACGCAGACGATCGAGGATCGCGTCGCGGGCCTGCGTCGCGGCGAAGAGGCGTCGTTGATGCTGCACGAGATGTCGAAGGTCACGATCGCGGCGGTCAATGGTCCTGCCGCCGGCGCGGGCTTGAGCCTGGCGATGGCCTGCGACATCAGGATTGCGTCCGACGCGGCGCGCTTCGGAACCGCGTTCGCCAAGGTTGGATTCTCGGGCGACTACGGCGGCACCTGGTCGCTGACGCATCTGGTGGGATCGGCGAAAGCGCGCGAACTGTACTTCCTCGCCGACGTGATCGGCGCCGACGAGGCGCTGCGAATCGGGCTTGCGAATCGCGTGGTGCCGGCAGCGTCGTTCAAGGACGAAGTGCATGCGATCGCGTCGCGAATCGCCAACGGTCCGACGATTGCCTACGGCTACATGAAAGCGAATCTCAACGCGGCGCTGAATCACGAATTCAACGAGCTGCTCGACCGCGAAGCGTGGGGCCAAACGATGACCGGCCGCACCGAGGACCATCGCGAAGCCGTCAAAGCGTTCCTGGAAAAGCGCCCCCCAACGTTCAAGGGTAGATAGACAGGCTGATCCGCAAACTCCGCAATCCGTCATCCTGAGCGCAGTCCGCGGAGCGAAGGATCTCGCGCATAGCGCGTCGTGACAGGCGCCGGACGCAGGAACATTCTGAGTTTGTCTGAATTCGACCGCTTCAGGGGATGAACTTTTGGGCCTTATGCCGAAGCCGCCGACGTGTCATACCGATGGGTTATGGAGAACGATCCCCATGATGCAGCACACTCGCGCGTCTCACTCGAAAAACTCGACCGTGAGTAGGTCCTCTGGAACGCTTCCGCGAAAACAAAATTTGACGGAACGAAACTACCCTTGGTGGTATGCTCGTCCCAAAACTACAACCGGTAGTATGACCCGCAACTTTGCATGGGAATTGAGCAGCCCATAGGAGGTGCATAAACCGTGGATTTCAAGACAATCATCTATGGTTCGCGCGATGGCATCGCGAAAATCACCATCAACCGCCCCGAGCGGATGAACGGCTACAACGAGACGATGGTCAAAGACATGTGCGCGGCGATCGATCTCGCCCGCCAGGACAACGACGTGCGCGTGCTGATCATCACCGGCAGCGGACGCGCGTTCTGCGCCGGCGGCGATATCAGTGGCGCGCCGGAGAGTCGCTCGCGCTTTCATGGGCATCCGATGGGACACATGCTCGAGATGCGCGAAGGATTCCATCAGCTCGTGATTTCATTGCATCGCTTCGACAAGCCGGTTATCGCCGCGATTAATGGCGCGGCGGTGGCAGGCGGACTGACGCTCGCGCTGTCGTGCGATTTCAGAATTGCGTCGGACCAGGCGCGGCTCGGCGACACGGCGCTCAAGTTCGCGCTGCTCTGCGATGAAGGCGGCGCATACCTGTTCCCGCGCTTCATGGGATTGGACCGCGCGCTCAAGATGACGCTGCTGGCCGAAGTCTATGACGCCAAAACCGCGCTCGAACTCGGGCTGGTGACTGAAGTGGTGCCGCACGCGGAACTCGAGGCGCGCGTGAACGACTTCGCGCGGCGGCTTGCGGACGGACCGCCCTTGGCAATCCGGCTGGCCAAACGCATGATGTACAAGCAGCGCGAGATGACGCTCGAGAACGCGCTCGAGGACGCCGCGCTCAACGTGATGATCACGAATCCGTCCGAGGACGTGCGAGAGGGTATCCGCGCGTTCCGTGAAAAACAAAAACCAAATTTCAAGGGCCGGTAAAAGGTGACTTAGACTTGCCGCGCCGCTACAGGAGACCTCGTCCCGATGCCGATGAAGAAAAAAGATATCGAGAAGCTGCTCAAGAAACCGATCGTCGCGGTGGTCGCGGTCACCGCGCCCGACGGCGCGCCGCATGCCGTGCCGACCTGGTACGAGTACGCCGACGGCCAAGTCGTGTTTCATACCGCCCCTGAGTCATTCAAATACAAATGCATGGTGCGCGATCCACGCGTCACGCTGGTGGTCGATACCAAGAAGGCGCCGTACAAAACCGTCGTGCTGAAGGGTCGCGCCACGCTCGAAGAAAAAATCGACGACAAACGCACCGAGCGAATGGCGGTCGAGTACCTCGGCAAGAAACTCGGCAAGGCGTACGCGAAGTCGCTCAAGGGCAACAAGGTCGCGGTCGTGACCTTCAAGCCGTCGCACACCGTCTCGTGGGACTACAGCCAGGAGGCGCCCTAGCAGCCACGATGGACGAGCGGCTCAAAGCGAACCTCGACGCCTGGAACCTGATGACCGGATATCACGCGGCGTCGCCAGAGTACCGGCTGGCGGAGTTTAAGGCGGGCGAGAACGTCCTCAAACCGATCGAGTTGTGCGAAGTCGGTGACGCTCGCGGCAAGTCACTGCTGCACATGCAGTGCCATTTCGGACTCGACACAATGTCGTGGGCGCGCATGGGCGCCAACGTCACCGGCGTGGATTTTTCCGACAAGGCGATCGCACTTGCACGTTCGATCAGCGACGAGCTCAAAATTCCGGCGAGATTTATCCAATCCAACATCTACGACGCTCCCAAGCGTCCTGCACGAGCAATTCGACATCGTGTTCACGTCGTACGGCGCGCTGTGCTGGCTGCCTGATATCAAGCGATGGGCCGAGATAGCGGCGAGTTTTGTAAAGTCCGGCGGCTTCTTCTATATCGCGGAGTTCCATCCGCTCACCCAGATGAGCGCGAATCGCGCGGGCACCACTAAGCTGGAGTTCGAGATCTCATACTTCCACACCGCGATGCGCGAAGACCCGCCCGGTCCCGATTATTCCGACCACGGCAAGACGGTCTCGGAGACGCACGAATGGATGTATCGGCTTGGCGACATCGTCAGTGCGCTCGCAGCGACGGGACTGCGAATCGAATACCTGCACGAGTTCGCCGAATGCATCTATCAGCATTTCCCGTTCATGAAGCAGGCCGGCGACGGCCTCTGGCATATCGAGGGCGACCCAATCCCAACAATTTTTTCGATCAAAGCGACGAAGCCGTGAGAGGGAAAGGTCGCGCTTATCCGTTGGCTTCGAGGAGCTCTGGAATCATGACGCGGAGTTTCTTTACAAGTTTGTCAACGTCACCTGCCTCGGTGGCGATTCCGTGAACGTCGTCGCTCGTGGCAACCCAGACCTTGGCTTCCGGGTCCCAGAAAGCGTTCACGATGTATGAGCGAGTTTTCATCAGAGTGGTTTCATTATCTCCACCGACCCGCGCGGGTTGTCAACGAATCCTTGGATCAACACCCGATACTTTCGAGCAGCTAATGCATCTGCGATACTCGAATTAGTGGCACGACAAGTAGCAAACGATGCGGTTATCGAGGCGCTCGGACACGTAAAGTATCCCGGATACTCCACTGACATTGTGGCGCTTGGGCTGGTTGAGGATGCGCAACCGACGCCGAATGGCGGCTACGCGATCACTCTTCGGCAGGTTACCGAGCGCGACGAAGTGATTCGCGAGTTGGCGGCGAGTATTCATCAGGCGCTGACGCATGATCTTGGAGTGCCCAGCGTCGAGCTTCGAGTGCATCGAATTGAAGCCGAGCTTGGCGAGAAGACCGGGCGCGTCCGGCTCGAAGGCACCAAGCACATCATCGCGGTTGGCAGCGGCAAGGGCGGCGTGGGCAAATCCACCGTCGCGGCGAACATCGCGGTGGCGTTGGCGCGATTGGGGCTCAGCGTCGGGCTGCTCGACGCGGATATCTATGGGCCCTCGGTGCCGATGATGTTCAACGTCGGTGACGAGCGGCCGAAGTCGGCGGGCGGGCAGAACTTTTATCCAATCGAAAAGTACGGCGTGAAGCTGATCTCGATCGGGTTTTTTCTCGGCGAGAAGGCGCCGGTTATCTGGCGCGGACCGATGGTGATGGGCGCGGTGCGGCAATTCCTGAAGGACACGCTGTGGGGCAGCCAGGATTTTCTCATCGTCGATCTTCCGCCCGGCACCGGCGATGCGCAGTTGACGCTCGCGCAGCAAGTCTCGCTCGACGGCTGTGTGATCGTCACCACGCCACAGGACGTGGCGCTGCTCGACGCGACCCGCGCGGTCAAGATGTTTCGCCAGGTCCATTGCCCGATTCTTGGCGTGGTCGAGAACATGAGCTATTTCGTCTGTCCCGATTGCGGTGAGCGCGACGAACTCTTTGGTTACGGTGGTGGCGAGCGCATGGCCGCTGAAGAAGGGACCAATCTGCTTGCGCGGATTCCGATCTATCCCGACGTGCGTCAGGCGGGCGACGACGGCATGCCGATCGTGGTCGCGAACCCTGCGCATCCCGCGAGCATTGCGTTTTTGGAACTCGCGCGGCGTATCGCAAACACTGTCGCCGACTGACCGATTAGCGATTTGAAATACTTGCTCCACCTGCCACGCGCCGATATTGTTGCCGTTCGGTCCGATTGCTTCCTCGAATCCAGGACCTCTTTCGGAGCGCGAAAATGTCCACGCTGATAACAGAAGAATGCATCAACTGCGGTGCCTGCGAGCCGGAATGCCCCAACACCGCGATTTACGAAGGCGGCGCGCAATGGGAACTCAACGGCGCGACCAAGCCCGCAATCAAAGAAGACATCTATTTCATCGTCCCCGACAAGTGCACCGAATGCGTCGGCTTCTTCGATCAGGAACAATGCGCGGCGGTATGCCCGGTCGATTGTTGCATCCCCGATCCCAACATTCCCGAGACCGAAGAGGTGCTGATCGAGCGCGCCCGCGTGCTGCATCCCGATCAAACCTTCGGCGCCGAATATCCTTCGCGATTTCGAAAGGGCTGACCCCAAGGAGCTCTGAAGTTTGACGACCAAAGGTCCCGTCCGAATCGCCCCCGCGGACGGCAAGCTCGGCGTGCTGCTTCCGGGCATCGGCGCGGTCAGCACGACGTTCATCGCGGGAGTCGAGGCGGTCAAGCGCGGCCTCGGCGCGCCGATCGGATCTCTGACGCAGCTCGCCACCGTTCGTCTTGGCAAGCGCACCGAGGGCCGCACGCCGCTGATCAAGGATTTCGTCCCGCTCGCGAAGCTCGAGGATCTCGAATTCGGCGGCTGGGACATCTACGAGGACAGCGCGTACGAAGCCGCGCTCAACGCCGCGGTGCTCGATCGTCGGCTCCTGGAGCAGGTGCGCGAGCCGCTGGAAAAACTTCATCCGATGGATGCAGTTTTCGATCAGGACTATGTGCGCAACATCCGCGGCCCCAATCTGAAGGAAGCGCGCACCAAGATGGACAAGGCCGCGATGCTGATGGACGACATCCGGGATTTCCAGAAACGCACCGGCGTCGCGCGCACCGTAATGGTCTGGTGCGGCTCGACCGAAGTCTTCCATCGTCCGTCGGCGGTGCATGAAACGTTGAAAGCCTTCGAGGCCGGGCTTGCGAACAATGATCCGGAAATCGCGCCGAGCCAGATTTATGCGTACGCCGCGCTCAAGATGGGGATTCCGTACGCCAACGGCGCGCCCAACTTGACCACCGATACGCCCGCGCTGCTCGAGCTCGCGCGCGAGACCAACCTCCCGATTTGCGGCAAGGACTTCAAAACCGGTCAGACGTTTATGAAGACCCTGATCGCACCCGGGCTGAAAGCGCGCATGCTCGGGATGTCGGGATGGTTCTCGACCAACATCCTGGGCAATCGCGACGGCGAGGTGCTCGAAGATCCCGGCTCGTTCAAGTCCAAGGAAGAGACCAAGCTGTCGGTGCTCGACCAGATCCTCCAGCCCGAGTTGTATCCGCAACTTTACAAGGATGTGTTCCACTCGGTGAAAATCAATTACTACCCGCCGCGCGGCGACTCGAAGGAGGGCTGGGACAATATCGATATCTTCGGATGGCTCGGCTATCCGATGCAGATCAAAATCAATTTCCTGTGCCGCGACTCGATTCTGGCGGCGCCGCTGGTGCTCGACCTCGTGCTTTTTATGGATTTGGCGCATCGCGCCGGCATGCGCGGGATCCAGGAATGGCTGTCGTTCTACTTCAAGGCGCCGATGCATGCGCCGAACATCTATCCCGAGCACGACATTTTCATTCAGCTGATGAAGCTCAAAAACACGCTGCGCTGGATGCGCGGCGAAGACCTGATCACGCATCTCGGCCTCGAATATTACGACTGACAGTCGATCCGCAGGCCGTTTCAACCGTCCGCGCGCCGCACTAGAATCAGGACTCGATGGGCGTGCTTAACGACAAAACAATCGTGCTCGGCGTGAGTGGCGGAATTGCCGCTTACAAATCCGCGGAACTGGTGCGCCTGCTGGTCAATGCGGGCGCGAATGTTCGCATCATGATGACGCGCAACGCGACCGAGTTCATCACGCCGCTTACGCTGCAGACGCTCAGCTCGAATCCGGTCGCTACCGACACGTTCTCGCTCACGCAGGAATCGGAGATCGGGCACATTCGACTCGCCGACAGCGCCGACGCAATCGTGATCGCGCCCGCGACGGCCGACGTGATCGCCAAGGCCGCCGTCGGCATCGCCGACGACATCGTGACCACCGTGCTGCTCGCGACCCGCGCCAAAGTAGCGTTCGCGCCCTCGATGAATGTGCACATGTACGATCATCCGACCGTTGCGGAGAACCTTGACAAACTGCGTTCGCGCGGCGCCGTGATTATCGAGCCCAGCGAGGGTGCGCTCGCGTGCGGCTACGAAGGCAAGGGCCGGCTCCCGGACCCCGCCATCGTCGTCGCGGAAATCGAGAAGATGCTCTCCGCGCAGGACCTTGCGGGCGAAAACATCCTGGTGACGGCGGGGCCTACGCGAGAGCCGATCGACCCGGTGCGATTCGTCTCGAATAGTTCGTCGGGCAAGATGGGTTTTGCGATTGCGCGCGCGGCATGGCGTCGCGGCGCAGCCGTGCGAATCGTCGCGGGTCCATCGGCGCTCGCGACGCCTTATGGCGTCGAGCGAATCGACACGGTGACGGCGCACGCGATGCTGGCGCAAACGTCGAGCAATTTTGCGTGGTCAACCGCGCTCGTGATGGCGGCGGCGGTGGCGGATTTCCGTCCCGCGAATCCGGCCAGCGGCAAGGTCAAGAAAGACGCGCGCGGTCTTCGACTCGAGATGGAATCGATCGCGGACGAGATGCCGCGCATTGCGGCGAAGAAGGGCGCGCGCATTCTGATTGGATTCGCGGCCGAGACCGACGATCTCGAAGCCAACGCACGCGCCAAGTTGAAACGCAAAGGCCTCGATTTGATCGTCGCCAACGACGTGACCCGCGAGGGCGCCGGCTTCGAAGTCGATACCAATATCGTCACGCTCATCGGCGCGGACGGTAGCTCCCAGAGCCATCCACAAATGTCGAAAGACGCGGTCGCGGACCTGATCCTCGATCGAATCGTCGCAATCCGCGCTGGCAAACCGAAGTCGGGCCGTGCGGATAAACCGTCGCGGCTGCGCGCGGTCAGATAAACCTCGAATGGACGCTTCATCGCCGCTCGATCGCCGCACGCTGGTCGCCACGATCCGCGACTACGTCGAGCAGTTGCGCGAAGAGGGCATGGAAGGGCTTCCCGCCGCGCTGTCTTCCACACCGCGCGCGACGCCCACCGCGCCGGCGCCCGCATCGAGCAAGCCCGACGCCGCGCCGATGCCGACCGAACTGTTCTCAAAATATCCGGGGCTCGAAAAATCCTCGACCCTCGACGAGTTGCGAACGTTTATCGGCGATTGCCAGCGATGCAAGCTTGCACCGCGGCGCACCAACCTTGTTTTTGGAGCGGGCAATCCCCACGCGGACTTGATGTTCGTTGGCGAGGCGCCGGGTGCTGACGAGGACGCTCGCGGCGAGCCGTTCGTCGGTCGCGCCGGTCAATTGCTGACCGACATCATCGAGCGTGGCATGGGTATCAGCCGCGCCGACGTGTACATCTGCAACGTGATTAAGTGCCGCCCGCCCGACAATCGAAATCCCGAGCCTGACGAGGTCGCGGCGTGCGAGCCGTTTCTGTTTCGGCAAATCGATCTCGTGCGACCTCGCGCGATCGTCGGGCTGGGGACGTTCGCCGTGCAGGCGATCCTCAAGGTGAAGATTCCTATCAGCAAGCTGCGCGGCAACTGGCAGGATTTTCGCGGCATCCGGTTCATGCCGACGTTTCATCCTGCGTACCTGTTGCGCACCCCGGGCGACAAGCGGCTGGTGTGGGCGGACATCCAGGAAGTGATGAAGTATCTCGGGATGCCGATACCGCGGCGCGGCGGTTCCGGCTCGTGAACTCACGCGCCAGATTCTTCATCGTCGCCGCTTTGGCGATTGCAGTTGGATCGTTCGTGTCGCGAGGACTTCTTGCCGCCGACGCGCCCGCGAAGACCACTCCGCATACGCCGCCTTGGGTTCAGCTGATCACGATTGACGGCTCCATCAATCCTGCGACCGCGTCGTACATCGATGATTCGCTCGCGTCCGCAAATGCCGACGGCGCCAGCGCTTTGGTGATCCAGCTCGATACTCCGGGCGGCCTGCTCAATTCCGCGCAAAGAATCGTCAAGGCTATTCTCGCCGCTTCGTTGCCGGTGATCGTTTACGTCGCGCCGTCGGGCGCCGCCGCTGCGTCCGCCGGCGTGTTCATTACCGAAGCTGCGAACGTGGCTGCGATGGCGCCAGGGACAACCATCGGCGCGGCGCATCCGGTGGAGGAGGGCGGCGAGGATATCAAGGGCGCGATGGGTCAGAAGATCGAGAACTTCACCGCGAGCTTCGCGCGCACCATCGCGCAGCAGCGCGGGCGCAACGAAGATTGGGTCGAGCAGGCCGTGCGCCACAGTATCGCGATCGGCGAGCGCGAGGCGCTGGCAAAGAACGTCGTCGATATCGTCGCACCCGACATCCGCAGCCTGTTGACGCAAGCCACCGGCCGCAAAGTTCAGGTTGCGGGCAAAACCGTGACGCTGGCGCTGGCCGACGCCGCAGTGCGCCGCGTGCGGATGACGCCCGGCCAGCAACTGCTAAACATTCTCGCCGATCCCAACATCGTTTATCTGCTGCTGATGGCGGGATTAATCGGCCTGTACTTCGAGTTCGCGCATCCAGGCGTGATTTTTCCTGGCGTCGCCGGCGCGATATGCCTGCTGCTGGCGCTCGCGTCATTCCAGGTGCTGCCGGTGAATCTCACCGGCTTGCTGTTGATTTTTCTCGGCGTCGGAATGCTAGTTTCCGAGGCCTTCGTCACCAGCTACGGAATCCTCGGCCTGGGCGGCGTTACCGCGTTCGTCATCGGTTCGCTGTTTTTTATCGACACTTCGAAGACCGACCTGGCGGTGAATCGCAACATCATATACGGCGGCGCAACGGCGCTGACGGTGATCATTCTCGGCATCGGATATATCGTGGCGCGCGAGCGCCGCAACCGCGCGAGCACCGGCGTCGAAGGCATGGTCGGCGAAGTTGGTGAAGTGCGCGAGGCGATCGCTCCCGGTACGCCCGGCAAAGTTTTCGTGCATGGCGAGATTTGGCGCGCCGTCAGCAACGACGCACTGAATCCCGGCGCGCGCGCTCGTGTCCAGTCGATCAACGGGCTGGAGTTGCAGGTGCAGAAGGCGTGAAGCTGGCGGGATTTCGAATAGTCCGAACGATAGCGTAGGGTATCGACAAGCCTCGCGTGCATTGGGGGCGAAGGAGAATCGCGATGGCGAGCGGAGTCGGCATAGTCGTCTTCATCGGCGTAATTTTCGTTTTGAGCGGGCTCAAGGTCCTCAACGAGTACGAGCGCGGCGTGGTCTTTCGCCTTGGACGCCTCACTCCCTATCGCGGGCCGGGTGTGATTTTCGTAATTCCGGTGCTCGAGCGGATGGCGCGAATCGATCTTCGGACTGTAACGCTGGACATTCCGCCGCAGGACGTCATCACCAAGGATAACGTGACGGTCAAGGTCAGCGCCGTGCTGTATTTTCGCGTGGTCGATCCGTCGCGCGCGGTGACCGAGGTCGCGAACTACCTGTTCGCCACGATGCAACTGGCGCAGACCACGTTGCGCTCGGTCGGCGGGCAGACTGAGCTCGATGAGCTGCTCAGCCAGCGCGACAAGCTCAACGCGCGCATCCAGGAGATCGTCGATTCGCAAACCGAGCCGTGGGGCGTGAAGGTCACGCTGGTCGAATTGAAAAATATCGACCTGCCGCAGGACATGCAGCGCGCGATCGCGGCGCAGGCGGAGGCCGAGCGCGAGCGCCGCGCCAAGGTGATCGCGGCGGAGGGCGAATTTCAGGCGTCGCAGCGGCTCGCGGATGCGGCCGAGATCATGAGCAAGAGTCCGATCACGCTTCAGCTTCGCTACCTGCAGACGCTCAAGGAGATCGCGACCGAGAACAATTCCACCACGGTTTTTCCGATGCCGATCGATCTGTTCGAACCTTTCCGCGCGTTTGCAAACCTGACCAGCGGCGGCGGGGACAAGCCCAAGACCTGAAGCTTGGCTGCCGGTTCGTTCGCACCAAACTGAATTTTCGGAGAAAATTTCTACCCTATGGGCAAACTGATAATGGTTCGTCACGGCGAGAGCGAGGGCAACGCGATTCGGCGCTTCACCACTTCTGGCGAGGCGAAGATCACGGACCTCGGGCGCCGTCAGGCTCTGGAAGCGGCCGTCAGAATCAAGCTGAAGTTTCAGCCGATACTCGTGATAGCGAGCACCTTCGCGCGCGCCCGCGAGACCGGTCTCATCATTGCCTCGGAACTGAGCATCCCAATCGAATACGAAGAACGGTTCCGCGAGATGAGTCTGGGCGACCTCGCCGGCAAGCCGTACGAGTCGATCGCCAACGATCCCACCTTCGATCCCAAGCGCTCATGGGTGTGGCGTGCGCCGAACGGCGAGAGCCACGAGGATGTGATGAAGCGCGTCGCTCCGGTGCTTGACGCGGTTGCGAAAAAATATCCTGACGATGAGATAGTCATCGTCAGTCACGGCGGCGTGATGCGAGCGGTGTGGGCGCACGTCACCGGCAAATGGGAAGACGCTCATGTGCCGCCCAACTGCGGCATCGTCGTGATCGAGCATCATGGCGGCCGCTACAGCGCGCCCGAAGTGATGTTTGGAGAAATTCCGGCGGACGAAACCGGCGGATAGTTGTCAGGGTTTACTTGCGCCCGGTAAAACGGAATCGAGAAATTCCTGACTGCGCAGCCGTCGATCGACGATCGAGCCGATGAACCGCGCAAGCGCGAGTGCGCCGTCCGGACCCGCAGCTTCCGAACCCGGCGAATCACCCATCGGCAGCATCCCCAGTCGCGCGAGGATCGCGGCGCCTCGGCTCGATAGTTTGATCGCACCTTCCGCCACTGTCGGGCGGCATTTCGCGCATACAATCCCGCCGCGCGACACCACGAAATAAACCGTCGCGCCATTGTCGCCATTGACGCCGTTGGCGGTCGCGCAGATGCGGCAGCGGGTGAACTCGAGTCCGAAGCCTGCCCATCCGAGCAGCCGCATCTCGAAAGCCTGTCGCAGCGCCGCGTCTGCGAACCGCGTGCTGAGCGCGCCGAGTCCTTCCGACAGCACTCGATACGCCTCCGCCGCCTCGCTCTCTTCGGTCGTCAGCGCGTCGGTAAGTTCGAGCATGTAGCTGCCGAGCGCGATCTTCGCGAGGTCGTCGTCGAGCACGTGCTGCGTAAGGTCAGCAGCCTCGGCACGCGTGATAAACACCAACTGCCCGTGCGGCCGGCGACGATAATGCAGGACGACATGCGAGAACGGTTCGAGCTTGCGCTCGAAACGATACCGCGACGCCTTGGCGCCCTTGGCGATTCCGCTGAGCTTGCCTGCGTGCAGCGTCAGCAGCGTGACGATTCGATCCGAGTCGGCGTAATCGCGCGCGCGAAGCACGATCGCCGGCGTTGATTCTTCGATCGGCATGAATTTCTAGTCGCCGACGCTTCGGCGGAACACGGCTTGCTGAATGTCTTTGACCTCGACGCGCATCCGCTCCGCATTGGCAATCGCCCGCCCCGAGTCCGACGCTTCTTTCATCAGTACGTCGAAGCGCGCCGCGATATTCGCGAGCTTCGCATTCGCCTCGGTCAGCGCGCGCCGCCGCAGCTCCTCGCTCTCCCACGCACCCTCGGCGTATTCGCGCAGCTCGCGGCTCTCGAACACCAGCTCCTGCAGCTTGTCCTCGTATCCGCGGACGATTCGGCGCAGCGCTTCGACCACCTTCGGCCGCTCTTCCGGATCTTTCCACAGCACGTGCGCGAGGAACATCAGATCGTCCTCGGTCACTGCGCTGCGTCCCGCGAGAATCGCATGCGCGCGCAAGATGCCGAGCGAGTTTTTCCAGCGCCGATCCGACACGACGATTTGCTCGCGCGCCAATTCGCGCCTGATTTGCGCGATCGCCTCAAGGATCGCGCCCGGCACTGTGACGGACGCCGCCGTCGTGCGCAGTTCGTCGAGCTCCGCAAATTTCAGCGTCGTGCGCGCGCGCTCTGGACCGCCCGCCATCATGCGGATGAAGCCGTGCTCCTCAGTGATGTAATCGGCCATGAAGCGCAGCATGAAACGATCGTAAAGCGCGGTCAGCTCGTCCTCGTCGGGCAATTCGTTCGACGCGCCGAACATCGTGATCAGCGGCACTGCGACGCGCTCGCGTCCGTTGTGAAAAATCCGCTCGTTGATGATCGTCAACAGCGCGTTGAGGATCGACGAGTTGGCTTTGAAGATTTCGTCCAGGAATGCGATGTGCGCCTCGGGCAGTTTGTGCGTCGTGACGCGCCGGTAGTCGTCTTCCTCGAGTCCCTTCAGGCTGACCGCGCCGAAGATTTCCTCCGGCGTGCTGAACTTCGTCAGCAGCCACTGAAAATAGTTCGCCCCTTCGATTCGCCGGCAGAGTTCGTCGGCGAGCATCGATTTCGCCGTACCCGGGGGCCCGATTATCAGGACGTGATTCGCCGACAGCATCGCCACGATTGCGCCGTCGATCAGATCGATGCGTTCGAGGAACATCCGATTCAGTTCTTCGCGGATTCGCGCGAGCTTCGATAATGCGGTGTCTGCCATTTGCCTGTTCATCATGATCTACCAGACCGCGGCGGAAGACTTAACCCCATGCAGGATTCGAGGCTTGCCGCCGCTCCGCTGCTGGCGCTAGATCAGGTAGTTGCAAGCGGCAGGAGGATCGCAATGGAAAAAGCGCTGGCTGGGGTCAAAGTTCTGGACATGACGCAGTTCGAGGCGGGCACCTCGTGCACCGAGATGCTTGCGTGGCTCGGCGCCGACGTCATCAAAGTCGAGTCGCCAAAGATGGGCGAGCAGGGCCGCTGGCTGCTGACCGAAAAGCAGGGCGTCGATTCGTACTACTTCATTCTGCTCAACGCCAACAAACGCGGCATCACGCTCAACCTCAAGAGCGAGAAGGGCCGCGCGATGTTCATCGACCTGGTCAAGCAAGTCGATATGCTGACGGAAAATTTCTCGCTCGGCACGCTCGAAAGCCTTGGCCTCGGCTACGATCGCCTGCGCGAAATAAATCCGCGACTCATCTACTTGACCATCAAAGGCTTCGGCACGCACGGGCCGTACAGTAAATACAAAAGTTTCGACATGATTGCGCAGGCGTCCGGCGGCGCGATGGCGCTCACGGGATTTCCCGGTTCGCCGCCGCTCAAGCCCGGACCGACGATTGGCGATACTGGTACTGGAATGCATGCGGCGGTCGGCGTGCTCGCCGCGTACATCCAGCGCGAGCGTACCGGCAAGGGACAGAAAGTCGAAGTCGCGATGCAGGAAGCGGTGCTGAATTTCGTGCGCGTCCCGATGATGGGCACGTACATCACGCACAAGCCCACGCCGCGCACCGGCAACCGCGTCGGCGGCGGCGGTCCCGGCGACATCTACAAGTGCGCGCCCGGCGGCGACAACGACTATTGCTACATCCTGTGCACCTCGCCCGAAATGTTCGAGAGCCTGTGGAAAGTGATCGGCCGTCCCGAAGTGGCAAGCGAAGAACGTTTCGCGGGACGCAATCGCGCCAAGAACGTCGAGCCGCTGACCGAGATGATCACCGAATGGACCAGTCGCCACACCAAGTTCGAAGTGATGCGCATCCTCGGCGAGGCCGGCGTCCCATGCGGCGCGGTGCTTGACAGTGTCGAGCTGCTGAACGATCCGCATCTCAAGGAGCGCGGTATGATCGTCACGATCAACCATCCCGTGCGCGGCGATTTCACCATGCCGGGATGTCCGGTGCGGCTCGAGGACTCGCCGGTTGAAGTCACGTCGGCTCCGCTGCTCGGCCAGCATAACGCCGACGTTTACGGCGAGCTGCTCGGCCTCGGCGCCAGTCAGCTCGAAGATCTCAAGCGCGAAGGCATCATCTAGATGCGGCTCACTTGATCGGGCGCGGCGACCTGTTCGAGGCGATCGAGTACCTGCGCCGCGAGGGCGAGGGCATCCTCGCGCGGTTCGCACGGTCGAAGCGCGGCATCGTGTATGCCGATCTTCGCTTCGAGGTGGTCTTCAACCGCTCCGGCGCGGCCGTGAATGGTGAGCCGCGCGACGGCTCTGAGAGCGAGAGCGCCGCGTATTTTGTCTCGGTTCATGTGGCGGATCGCGCGGGACCCGTTGGTCACGGCCAGACCGGCGCAGAGATCGGCGCGCTGGCGGGTCGACCAGCCAAGTTAGTCGCTGAACTGCGGCGCGGGCTGAATGAAGCTTACGATCGCGCGCGTTTCAGCGCGCGCAAAAAAACTGATCTCATCACGCACCTCGGCGACGCGGCGAAAGGCCTCCTCGTTGCGCCAATTCCGTCGCGCAAAAAAGTTCGCGACGATGTCGAAGCTACTTTCAGCCGCGATCCACGCTCACTCTCGACCGACGAGCTCAAAACAATTTCGCTCGACGCCTCGCACGAGATCGCTGGGCTCGGCGACGCTATCGCGTACCAGGTCGTCGCGGCCATGACCGAGATGCGCCGCGAGATTTTCATCGACACCGCGGGCACGGTGGTCTCGCAGGCGTACGCATTTTCGCAGGGCGATTGTTATGTCGTCGCGCAAATCGGCGACGGTCATCAGGAAAGTTACGACTCGATTGGCCAGCAGCGCGGGCTCGAATGCCTGAGCGACGGATGGCGCGGCGAGTTGATGCCGAATCCTCCGCTCGCGAAATTTTGCATCGGCCTTGCAACCGAAGCGCGCGAACTGGCGGCCGCGCCCGTCCTCAAGGCGCCGGACGGCGAGGTGGTCGTCGTTACCGACCCGCATTTCAACGCGCTCGTCTCGCACGAAGTGATCGGACATCCGTGCGAAGCCGACCGCGCGCTCAAGATGGAAGCCGCGTACGCGGGGCGCAGTTGGTTTCTGCACTCGCTCGCCGACAACCAGTTGGGCAAACAAGTCGCGTCAACGCTGCTGTCGGCGTGCTCCGATCCGAGTCTCGATGGCTACGGCCACTATCGCTACGACCACGAAGGCACACGCGGACGCCGCGTGACGCACATCGAGCGCGGCATCTTCAGTGGCTTCCTGAATTCGCGCGCGACCGCTGCGGTGCTCAGCTGCGGAGCCCAACGGCTCGGCGCGCGCGAGTGAGGGATGGCATGTGCCGCTGATCAGAATGTCGAATACTTTTTTTCTGCCCGGTGAGAAGCCGCCTGAAAAAATTATCGCCGACGTCGAGCACGGCTATTACGTCTGCGGCCATCAGATCCCCTCGATCTCCGAATCGCGCGAAAATTTTCGAATCTCCGCACGACGCGTTTACGAGATCGATCACGGCAGAATAGGGCGCTTATTTCGCTCAGGCAGCGTGATCGCCGACTCGAAGAGCTTTTTCACCAACGTCGATGCGGTTGGCAACGATTTGCGGCTGATCGCGATTCCCAACTGCGGCAAGGGGCAGCCGATGCAGGTCAAGCGGATGTCCAACGGCGGCCCGACTCTGCGCTCGCGCGCGCGCCTGGCGGGCAACTGATGCGATCGCTCGCAGAACTCAAGTCATTCACGCGCGAAGCGGCGCGGATTCTTGCGCGCGAGAAAGACGTCGCGAGCTACGAGATTTACTGCGCCACCGCGGAGCATCGTATCGCGCGCCTCGCCTACACTTCCGACATTCCGAGCCGCGGTCTCGAGGAGTTCAAGTCGCTTCATGCCGACGGATTCCAGTTGCGAATCGCGATGCGCCGCGACCCGCACGAAGTCGGCGCCTCATCCGAAGCTGGAGATTTCACCTCGGACTCGGTGCGCGACGCGATCCGCCGTGCGCGCAGCGCGGCCGTCGTCGATCCGCACTTTCCTGGGTTCCCGGCAGTTCCGCTCGGCGAAGCCTGCGCCATCGGAGAAAAGCGACCTTGCGAGAGTGGGGGACGGTGCGATCGCTGCGGCTGCGTGGGACGTGCTCGACGGCGCGCTCGCGACGTTCGCAAAACGCCCTGCGGACTCGCGAATTGAGCATCCCGGACTGATCATCGGTGGCGACGTATCGGTGATTCGCGATCGAATCGCGATCTTCAACTCGAATTTCTCGGAAGTTCGCGTCGATGAAGGCGCGCACTTCAACGCGTCGGTCACCTCGATAATCGAATCGCTTGACGCCAAGGGTACTGCCACTGCACTTGGCGATTCTGCGGCCGCGATGCGTCGCGACGCTCACGTCATCGGCCGCGACGCGGTTCGCCGCGCGCTCGCTCTCTCGCACGGCGTTCGGCCCGCGCCGGGAAAATTTCGGGTGGCGCTGGGACCGCAGCCGATCGCCGAGATTCTCAACTACATGGTGATGGGCTCGCTCGCCACCGGCGCGTTTCATGCCGCCAGTTCTGCGTATCACGCGAAATTCGGCGCGCCCGTGATGGATTCACGCTTGAGCCTCGTGGACAATCCGATGTTCAGTGCGGGCGCGTTTCGGCGTCGAATCACCTGTGAAGGAATCCCAACGCGCCGTGTCGAATTGATCCGCGACGGCAAGCTGGTCGGCTTGCTCTCGAATTTCTACGACACCCATCGCATGCTCACCGACGAGCATCGCGGCGAGAAGCTCGGTCCGAGCGCACCCGCGAAACTCGTTTCCCTCCGCTGAGCGGTTACCGGCTCGGCGAAGGTGGTGGGCGGCGCTTCGACGCGAGTCCCGGTTCGGCGGGCACCAATGTCGTGATGCGCGCGCGCGGCGGAGTCAGCGACCGCGAACTGATCCGCGCCGTCGGCGACGGAATCTACGTCGGCCGCATTTGGTACACCTATCCGATCAATGGTCAGCGCGCGGGCGATTTCACCTGCACCGTCACCGGCGATTCGCACCTGATTCGCGACGGCGAAATCGTGGAACCGCTCGCCCCCAACTGTTTGCGCATCAATGCCAACATCGCGCAGGTTTTCGAGCATCCGCTCGCGGTTGGATCGACGCCGCGACCGGCCACAGTGTGGGGATCGCCCGAGGCTTACTACGTTCCAGCGATAGCCGCCGATTCGATCGCGCTCGCGGAAGTCGCGCCCACTTAATTACATCCGCGCGATCACGTCGCGCGAAATTTCGTCGATGCAATCGTTGTAGCCGTCCATCGGCGGATTGATGAACACTTGCGACAACCCGGCGCGCTCCATCGCTCGCAGCCGTTCGACGAGCTCCTCCTTCGGTCCGATCATCGTCGTCGCCGCGATCGTGTCGGGCGTCACGTACTTCTGCTCGAGCGGGGCGACGTACGTGCAATGCCCGATGTGCAATTCGAGGTAACGCTCGGCCGCCGGCGTTTTCATTTTCGCGACGTAGTCTTCGTAAGCCTTGTACACCTCGGCGACCGCTTCCGGCAGATAACCGGCGCGCGCGTATCCCGCAGCGATCGCATGAAAACTCGCCATCACCCAGTGCCCGGTCATCGCCTTGACCCGCGGCGAATCGAGCTTCTCGCCGGGCCTGAGCACGCAAATGTGAGTGAGCGATACGATCGGCATTTTCTCCGCGCTGCGCCCGACCTTCGACGCACCGGCCGCGAGACTTTTCCGCACCGCGCCGACGCGCTCGACGTCCGTCACCCCGGTGGTGATCGCGCCGTCGCCAAACTCGCCCGCGAGCGCCAAAGTCTTGGGCCCGTTGGCCGCCACATACAGCGGAATTTTGTCGTCGAGGTTGATGAAGCGCCGATCGCGATGCAGGTAGCGGATTTTTCGGCTCAGCCCTTCGGTGTTATAAATTGCTTCGCCGTCGTGGAGCAGATCGCGAATTACGCGCACCTGCTCGCGGAACTCCGCCTGTTTGACCGGCGGCAATCCCATCACGCGCCGCCCCGTATGCCCCGTGCCGAATCCGAGAATCACGCGTCCCGGCGCGAGCTGATTGATGGTCGCGATCGAATGCACAGTCACCGGCGCGATCCGATTCGACGCAATCGCGACGCCGGTTCCGAGCTTGATCGTTTTCGTATTGACCGCCGCCAGCGCCATGCAGGCGTATGTGTCGCCCCAAATCATGTGCGAGTCGGGAATCCACGCGTGACTGAAGCCGCGCTCCTCCGCGTACTTGACGTCGGTGATCGCGCGCTCGGGCTTGGTGAAAATCAGTGTTCCGAAATCCATAGTCACTCCTCTCTTGGGCGCGACTATAGCCGACCTTCACCGTCACTCGTCAAAGCGTGTTAAGGTGCGACGCCGATCACCGCGAATACGCGATGCAGTACAGGCATCGGATCCTCCGGCCATCGCTCGGCCAGCATCGCGCGCAACTCGTCGTCGAAGGCCGCAACTGCTTCTGGTGCGAGGCTCGCGCCCACTCCGGCGCTTGCGCGAATCCGTCCGCGCCACGCCTCATGCGTGTAGATCGCGTCGAGGTCGAACGAGAACGTTTCGATATTTTTGAAGCCTGCAACCGCCATGTCTTGCGGCCATTGCGGATGAATTCCAAGTCCGCCGCCGAACTTCCATTTCGGATTGTGTTTCTCGATCAGCTTTTCGGTCCCCTCGACCATATTGCCCGGCAGCGGAATCCAGTCGAAATGCGCGATTACCAACCTGCCGCCCGGCTTCAGCACGCGCCGCGACTCCGCGACCGCGCGAGGACGATCGAACCAATGCCAACATTGGCCCGCCGTCACCAGATCGAACTCCGCCGCGGGCAGTCCGGTCTCCTCAGCGGCAGCATTCACATATTTCACGACGACGCCGGCGCCTTTGTCGAGTTCCGCCGCTTGCTCCATCAGCGGCAGTGATCGATCGAGTCCAGTAACTTCGCATCCGCGAAGCGCCAGGCCCCGCGCGACCGTGCCGGTGCCGGTTCCCAGGTCGAGCGCGCGCATTCCCGCGCGAATGATTCCCGACGCCTTCAGCCGGTCGAAGAATTCGTCGGGAAAACCCGCGCGATGACGTCCATAGTCGCTGGCCGTCTTGCCGAAATCCGCACGCAACTCCTTGAATCGCACTTCCGCCGAGCCCATAAGCTCTTCCTCCTGTGAGCTTGACTGTATATAACTGTGCCTATCTGGATGCAAGTTGACTCGATGCCACTTGACGCCGCCCTCGGCGCGTGGCGTGATTCTGATGGTGGCGATTCGCAATCTCGAACGGGCCGGCAATCCAGAACGCGCTGGTATGATGACCGCCAACGAGGCGGCCGATCAGCTCGGCGTCAAGCTGGGCACGCTATACGCCTACGTCAGCCGCGGATGGCTGAAAAGTTATCGGCGCAAAGTAGGCCGCCAGGCCCTTTATCGCCGCGCCGACATCGAGGCGCTGCGCGGAGTCGTTTCCAACGAGCGCGGACGGCGCGGACGCAGCCTGCCGGCCGCTTCGACCTGGGTCACCGTCGCGCAACCCAAGAGCATCGACGACGGCGCGCCCGGCGTTATCGTCGCCGAGTCCGCGGTCAGCTCGATCAACGAAGGCAAGCTCGCGTATCGCGGTTATCCGATCGAGGAAATCGTCGCGCACGCGTCGTTTGAAGAGGTGTGCCTGCTGCTGTGGAGTGGCGAGCGGCCGGTCGCCGAGGAAATCGCCGCGTTGCGTGCGGAGATTCACGGCGCGCAGATGCCCGTCTCGGTCGCCGAGGCGCTCGCCGCCGTCGGTGACGATGCGCCCCCGCTGTTGCGGCTCGAGGCCATGATGCCCAGCCTCGCCGCGTGGGATCGACGCCAGCCGCCGCGCACGCGAATCGATCGCGCCAAGCTGATCATCAGCCAGCTCCCGCTCGCACTCGCGCAGCCGCCCGCTCCCGGCGCGCCTGGCGGACCCGGAATGGCCGGACGCCTGCTCGGATGGGTCCCCGGTTCGACCGCGTCTCGAATGGGAAGTCGAGGCGCTCGATCGCGTGCTGATCGCATGCGCCGAGCACGAGCTCAACGCCTCGACCTTTGCCGCGCGCGTGATCGCGAGCACCGGCGCCGACCTCTTCGCCTCAGTGCTCTCGGCTTTGTGCTCGCTCAGCGGCCCGATTCACGGCGGTGCGTGCGATCGCATCGAGGCGATGTTCGCCGAGCTGGAATCCGGCGCGCGGGTGGACGAATGCCTGGCGGCTTTCACCCGCGATCATCGCTTGCCGCCGGGCTTTGGTCATGCGATTTATCCCGACGGCGATCCGCGCGCAGCGCTGCTGCGGCAAGTCGCGCAGACCATCGCCAAGCACCGCGGCCGCCGCCTGTTTGAGACGGCGCAAAAAGTCGAGGGCAGTGTATCCAAACGCGATCGCCTGCGTCCTAACCTCGACTTCTATCTCACCGTATGCGTCCGCATGTTGGGTTTTCCGCGCTCGATGCCGGCTGCAATTTTCGCAATCGGCCGCGCCTCGGGATGGATCGCGCACGCGCTTGAGCAATACGCCGACAACCGCCTGATCCGGCCACGCATGCGCTATCGCGGCGCTCCGCTCCGTCACTGGGAGTAGCGTTCCCAGCTTCCGCAAAAATTACTACCGCAAGTTTTCTTTGACCCGGACTGGCGCACCGTCGTATTGAAGGTAGTCGGAGGTTTCGCAGATCAAAGCGATCGCAAAGACTCGTCCCGCGCCCGGCGCCGAAGTGATCGACGCACCCGTGCCAGCGCCCGGTGACTCGGCGCTGCTGGTTCGCGTCGGCGCGTGCGGCGTGTGCGGCTCCGACTTGCACATCGTCGATTGGGAACTCGGCGCCGAGCGCATGGTCGCGCGCCTCCCGGTAATCCTCGGACACGAGCCCGCCGGCGAAGTCGTCGAGGTCGGCGCGCGCGTCACCAATTTCAAGGTCGGCGATCGAGTCGCGCTCGATCCCTTCGGCCATTGCGGGCAATGCGGTCCATGCCGCGCCGGCCGCTTCCATCTTTGCGCCTCGCCGACCACGCTCTCGGGCGCGTTTGCCGAGTTCACCGTCGCGCCGGTCGGAAACGCGCACCTGGTTCCGTCCTCGATGAACATCGAGCAGGCCGCGCTGCTCGAGCCGTTCGGCACGGCACTTCACGCCGTCGAACAGTCATGTCTCAAAGCGGGCGACAGCGCCGTCGTTGAAGGTCCCGGGCCTATCGGCCTCAGCATCGCACTGGCCGCGCGCGCCCTCGGCGTGACATCTATAGTGGTGACGGGTCTGGCGGTTGATGCGGACCGTCTCGCACTCGCGCGCACGATGGGCTTCAAAACTGTGACGGCCGGCGACCGCGATTGGTGCGATCAAGTGCGCGCGATGCTTCCGCCTGACGGCGCCGACGTCGTCTTCGATGCGGCCGGCGCGATCGATTCGCCGCGCGAGCTGCTCCGCCGCGGCGGACAGATGGTCGAAGTCGGATGGCCCGCGCGCGATCTCAAGTCCGCCGAGCTGCGCGCGCTGTTTTTTCACGGCGTGACGATCATCAACTCCCGCATCCGCACTCCGGAAACCTGGCGCCGCGCGATCGCGATGGTCTCGAGCGGCACCGTTGACTTACGTCCGATGGTCACCCATCGCTATTCTATTTCACACGGCCTCGAAGCTTTCGACCTCCTGCGCGAGCGCCGCGGAGTGAAAGCACTGATTATTCCGAGCGATTAGCTATTAGCTAATCAAATAGTATTTGGAGAATTACCATGAAAGACGGATTCAAAATCGCCGATGTAGATACTCACTTGATGGAACCCGACTATGTATTCGAACGCTACATCGATGAGCGCTATAAATCGGCGGCGCCCAAAATGGGTATTGCGCCGGAATCCGGCCGCCGCACGTTCCTGGTTGAAGGCGAACCTTTCACCCGCGAAAAAGGCAAATATCCGATGGCGGCGCCCGGCTTCCTCGACGCCGTCCGCAAGGCGATGAAGCGTTTCGAGCGCGCGGCCAAGCTCGGTTTCAGCCCCGAAAGCCGCATCATGGACATGAACGAGCAGGGCGTCGATGTGCAGATCGTTTATCCGACCGCCGCCGGCCAGATGCTCGGCCGCGAATTTCGCGACCCGCAACTGCTCGCTGCATGCTGTCGCGCCTACAACGATTGGAGCGCTGACTACTGTTCGAAGACCAGCGACCGCGTGAAGTGGGCAGCCATTTTACCCATGCAGGACGTAGGCGAATCGATCAAGGAAGCCAATCGCGCTGCGAAGAACGGCGCGGTCAGCTTTTACGTGCGCCCCAACCCGGTCCGAGGCCGAACGCTTTTCCACGACGACTATCTGCCGCTGTGGGCCGAAGTTGAAAAACTCGGACGCCCGATTTCTACCCACGATTCCGGCTCCGCGTCGGTCGAGTCGTTCGGCGACCGGATGGACACCCACGTTACCGGCCACATCCTGTCGCATCCGTTCGAAGCGATGGCCGCGATGGCTGGTCTTATCTGGTACGGCGTCATCGAGAAGTTCCCGAAACTTCGCGTCGTGCAGGTCGAAGCCGACGGCGGATGGGTTCCCTACTGGCTACAGCGGATGGAACAGCATTGGGACTTCAGCGGCAACTCGGAGCACGAGTATTTGAGCAAACGCCCGACTGAGTATTTCAAAAGTAACTTCTTCGTAGCCTTCCGCGGCGACGAACCAACCATGAAGGCGGCGCTGGATATAGTAGGTGACAACAACTTTCTCTGGGACACTGACTATCCACATCCCGACGGCACCTTCCCGTGGGGAATCGACGCCGTGCTGAAACAATCAATCCCACACTCGAGCAAGAAAAAAATCCTGTGGGACAACGCCGCCAGAGCATTCAACTTCAACTGAGTAATGGGCGCACTCTCGGCTGCCGAAGGGATAACTTCAAACGATTGACGAGGTACTCAACGTGGAACTGGAACTACTCTTCGAAATCACCGCCGCGATCGCGCCGCCAATTTTAATTCCCGACACGCCCGACGGGACTCGCGTTGTCGTGCACGTCACCGGCGGCAAATTCGAGGGACCGCGGGTCAAAGGTACCGTGCTCGCGAGCGGTGCAGATTGGTTCCTGGTGCGCGCCGATGGCAAAGTCGGAATCATCGACGTGCGCCTCGTGCTGAAAACCGACGACGGCGAGAACATCTATATGACCTACACTGGTCGCGCGAAGATGGGTCCGAGCGGTCCCCACGGCCTCGCGACAACCCCGGTCTTCGCGACCTCGACCAAGGGCAAATATGCGTGGCTCAATGATGTGCAGGCGTTCGCCACCGGCGAACCAGGCGCAGGCGGCGTCACGTATAAAGTGTATATTCCGAAGTAGTTCGTCAGCCGGCGAGTTTTGCGCGCAGGATTTCGTTGATCACTTTCGGGTTGGCTTTTCCGCCCATCGCTTTCATCACGGCGCCGACGAAAAATCCGAATAGCTTGTCGCGGCCGGCGCGATACTCGGCGACCTTCTCAGGCTCGGCTGCGAGAACCTTGTCGCATGCGGCCGCGATCGCGCTTTCGTCGGATACTTGCGCGAGGCCCAGCTCCGCGATTGTCGCCTCCGCGCCGTTGCCCGATTTTACCATCGCGGCGAATGCGGTCTTGGCGGCGTTGAGACTTATCTTCTGCGCTTCGACCATCTGCAGCAGCGCGCCCACTTCGGTTGCCAGCGGGACCGCTTCGACGAACGGCTTGTCTGACTCGCGCGCGACTCGTAGCACTTCGGTCATTACCCAGTTCGCCGCGGCTTTGCGATTCTTGATACCTGGCAGCGTCGCTTCGAAGTAGTCGGCGACGTCGCGATCCGCGAGCAGCACGCCGGCCTCGTATTCCGTCAGGCCTTCGCGCACGTAGCGCGCTTTCCGGTCGGCGGGCAGCTCGGGCATCGAATCTCGTACCTTTTCCACCATTTCCGCCGGTACGATCAGCGGCGGCAGGTCTGGCTCGGGGAAGTATCGATAGTCATTCGCATACTCTTTCGAGCGCATCGGGCGCGTTTCCTTGCGCGCGGGATCCCACAGATGAGTTTCCTGCGCTACTTTGCCGCCCGATTCGACAATAGCTATTTGGCGATTGACCTCATACTCAATTGCGTCTTCGACGAAGCGGAACGAGTTGAGGTTTTTTATCTCAGTTCGGACGCCATACTCAGTTGCGCCGCGCTTGCGGACCGAGACGTTGCAATCGCATCGGAAGCTGCCTTCTTCCATCTTGCCGTCGGACGCATCGACGTACCGAAGTATCGCGCGCAACTGGCGCAAGTACGCGCCTGCGTCCTCTGCCGAGCGGAGATCCGGCTCGCTGACTATTTCAATCAGCGGGACGCCGGAGCGGTTGAAATCGACCAGACTGTAGCTCTCATGATGGATATTCTTGCCTGCGTCTTCCTCGATATGGATTCTTGTGAGGCCGATTCGGCGCGTTTCGCCATTCTCAGTCGGCGGCAAGTCGATATAGCCACCTTTGCAGATTGGAGTTTCGTACTGACTAATCTGATAGCCCTTGGGCAGGTCGGGATAGAAGTAACTTTTGCGATCGAAAATAGAGTATGGCGCGATAGTGCAATGCGCCGCGAGTCCGGTTCGAATAGCCAGTTCGACTACGCGGCGATTGAGTACCGGAAGGACGCCGGGCATGCCCGAGCAGACCGGGCAGACGTTTTCGTTGGGGCCAGCGCCGAACGTCGTCGAGCATCCGCAGAACAGTTTCGAGCGGGTCAGGAGATGAGTATGGACCTCCAGTCCAATCACCGCTTCATATGCTTCGCGACTCGTCGTCATCGTCACGCTTAGACCGCGAGGTTGCGGGGTTTGAATGCTCCGGTGCGCTCGAAGGCGTCGCCCACGCGCAGAATTGTTTCTTCGGCGAAGGGCGGCGCGATCAATTGCATGCCGATTGGCAGATTGTTCGAGTCGTAGCCGCACGGCATCGACATTCCGGGTAGACCGGCCAGGTTTACTGAGATAGTGAAAATGTCCGACAGGTACATCGTGAGCGGATCGTTCATCTTCTCGCCGAGTTTGAAGGCGGTGGTCGGCGCGACCGGGGTGACGATCAAATCGCACTTTTCGAACGCGCGATCGAAGTCGTTGCGAATCAGCGTGCGGACCTTTTGCGCCTTCAGATAGTAGGCGTCGTAGTAGCCAGCGGAAAGCGCGAACGTGCCGAGCATGATTCGGCGCTTGACCTCGGCGCCGAAGCCCTTGGCGCGCGTGGTTTCGTAGAGCGCGATATTGTCTTCAGCGTTGACGCGCAGGCCGTAGCGGATACCGTCGTAGCGCGCGAGATTGGCGCTCGCCTCCGCGGTCGCGAGCAGGTAGTAGGCGGCGATCGCGTAGCCGGTATGCGGCATCGAGATTTCGACCGTCGAAGCGCCGAGCGATTCGTAGTTTTTGAGCGCGGCGCGGACTGCCTTTTCGACCTCCGGTTGCATCCCCTCGACGAAATATTCGCGCGGCACGCCGATTCGGAGTCCTTTGACCTCGCCGGTGAGAGCGCGTTCGTAATCGGGGACCGGACGCGCCGAGCAGGTCGAATCGCGCGGGTCCAGGCCTGCGAGCGTGCGCATGATGATCGCGGCGTCGCGCACTGATTTCGTGAACGGGCCGACCTGATCGAGCGACGACGCGAATGCGATGACGCCGAAGCGGCTGACGCGGCTGTAAGTCGGCTTGATTCCGACGACGCCGCAGAACGACGCCGGCTCGCGAATCGAGCCGCCGGTGTCGGTGCCGAGCGACGCGAGGCATTCGTGCGCCGCGACTGCGGCCGCCGATCCTCCGGACGACCCGCCGGCGACGCGTCCGGTGTCGTGCGGATTGGCCGTCGCGCCGAACGCGGAGTTTTCCGTGGACGAGCCCATCGCGAATTCGTCCATGTTGGTTTTGCCGACGAAGATTGCGCCGTCTGCGCGCAGGCGCTCGATCACGGTCGCGTCAAAGGGCGGCACGAAATGTTCAAGAATTCGCGATGCGCATGTCGTGCGGACGCCTTTGGTCGCGTAGATGTCCTTGATGCCGAGCGGGATTCCGCACATCGCAGGCGCATTGCCGGCTGCGAGGCGCGAGTCGGCCGTGCGTGCCTGCTCGACAGCCTCTTTCTCGCAGACGGTCAGGAACGCGTGCAGCTTCGGCTCGGCCGCGGCGATCCGATCGAGGCAATCCCGCGTCAACTGGGTCGCCGATATCTCATGCGAGCGGAGTTTCGCCGACGCCTCGGCGATTGTGAGTTTGTTCAGTTCGGATGTCATTCGGGAAAATTTCTACTCGATTATTTTCGGCACTTTGAAGTAGTTGCGCTCGCGCGACGGCGCATTCGCGAGGATCGCGTCGGCGTCCGGGCGATTGGTCACTTCGTCGTCACGCATGGGTGTGCCGGCCTCGCCGACCTGCGTCGTCGGCGCGACATTTTTAGTGTCGAGCTCGTTCAATTTGTCCACGTAGGCCAGCATCTCGTCCATGTCGGTGCGCAGGCGATTTTCGTCCTGCGGCGACAATTCGAGGCGCGCGAGCCGCGCGACGTGGCGGACCTGTTCGAGAGTTATTTTTGATTCGGGCATGGCTACTCCCGGCAAATGGTAACATCCTGAGAGATCGATGTCAGGTGAGGGAAGGGGAAATCACTTTATTGAATGTGAAACCCGCGGTGGGTTTCACGCTTCCTTCGGCAGGGGTGACCCCTGCACCCAGTACTAATCGCAAAATGGCGAAGACGCCATTTTGCTCTCAGGTTCTTTTCCTCTCGCCTTATTCTTGTGTCATCCCGAGCGAAGCCGAGGGACCCCGGATCTTTCTCGACGCTAACCGACGGACCCCAACCGCGGATCAAAAGCAGTGTGTGACGCTCGAACTTCCTTCCGGTCCTTGTGTCATTCACGCCAAGCGAAGAATCCCGGCTCTTTTCTTACTTCGCCCTTTGCTTGCCGCATCTGCGCGCTTTCTTAAGGAGCCGCGGGCAGGGCCGCCCGCGCCACTGAATCAACAGAAGGGCGGCCCGCCTTTTTAAATTCAGTGGCGCGGGCCGTGCCCGCGGCTCCCCCGCTTGCGGCCAGCGCTGCTGCCTTCTAGCCTCGCGATTGTGGGGGCGCGATGGATATTATAACGCCGCGCGATTTGGTTGCTCGCGCTGCGGCGTGGCTGACGCGGCTGCGAGTGCGGATGCCGTTGGGGCGGCGGGGGGAGCGGGCGGCGGAGAAGTATCTACGGCGCTGTGGGTATCGGATCGTTAAGCGGAATTTTCGCGCGGCTGGGGCGGAGATTGATCTGGTTGCGATGGATGGTGATGTTCTCGTGTTTGTCGAGGTGAAGACTCGGCGCGGTCGCGATGCTGGGGCGCCGGAAGAGGCGGTCGATGAGCGCAAGCAGAAACAGATACGGCGCGCGGCGGAAATTTTTGCGACGCGGTATCGCGAGGACGAAATCGAGATGCGCTTTGATATCGTCGCGGTTGACGCTTCCGGAGAGCGGCTGGAGATTGAACTGTTGAGGAACGCATTCTGACCCGTGGCGACGGGAGCGCAGTGAAAGAGAATGCTGGATATCAAGCTTATTCGTGAACGGCCCGATTTTGTGAAGGGCGAGCTCGCCAAGCGCGGCGTTGAGCCCACTGAAGTCGATCGGCTGCTCGAAGTCGATCAGAAGCGGCGCGAGCTGCAGGGCGAGGTCGATCAACTGCGCGCGGATCGCAAGCGGCGGGCGCGGGAAGTCGGGAAGCTGGCGCCTGAGCAGCGCGCGGCCGAGGTTGCGAAGATTCGCGCCGAGGAAGCGGACGAAGAGAAGCTGGCCACCGGCTCTGGTTCAGCCGGCGAGGTGGTCGATGCGAGTAATCCGTTGCTGCTGCTGGGGACACAACTCGGTCTCGCCGAGCGTGAATTCCATTCGCGGATGCTGGAGTTGCCGAATATTCCGCGGGCGGACGTGCCGGTCGGAGCGAGCGAGGCTGACAATCGCGTTATCAAGACCGAGGGGACGCCGATTGAGTTCACTGCGTTCAAGCCGCTGCCGCATTGGGAGCTTGGCGAAAGTCTTGGGATTATCGATTTCGATCGCGGGGTGAAACTGTCTGGCACGCGGTTCTATGTGCTCAGCGGGGCGGGAGCGCGGCTGCAGCGCGCGCTGATTGCGTGGATGCTCGACGTCAAGATTCGGGAGCAGGGTTATCTCGAAATAATTCCGCCGCTGATGGTCAGTACTGAGACCGCGACCAGCACCGGGCATCTGCCGAAGAACGCCGACACGATGTACCACGACGCCGAGGATGATTTCTGGTTTATCCCGACTGCCGAGGTGCCGCTCACGAGTTTGCATCGCGATGAGACGCTCGATGAAAGCAGTTTGCCTATCTACATGACCGCATACACGCCGTGCTTTCGGCGCGAAAAGATGTCGGCCGGACGCGATGTGCGCGGTATCAAGCGGGGCCATCAGTTTGACAAGGTCGAGATGGTCAAGCTGGTGCGTCCTGAAACGTCGGATGACGAGTTTCTGAAGATGGTGAACGACGCCGAGGAAATTTGCCGGCGGCTGAAAATTCCGTATCGCGTCGTCGCGCTATGCACTGCGGATCTGAGTTTCGCATCCGCTGTCACTTATGATCTCGAGATGTGGGCGCCGGGGTGTGGCGAGTGGCTCGAGGTCAGCTCGATTTCGAATTGCACAGATTTCCAGGCGCGTCGCGCGAAGATTCGATTCAAGTCGAAGGGCGGGAAGCCCGAGTTGGTGCATACGTTGAACGGGTCGGGGTTGGCGTTGCCGCGGACGATGATTGCGGTGCTGGAGAATTATCAGAACGAAGATGGGAGCAGTGACCGTTCCCGAGGTTTTGCTTCCTTATATGGGTGGGGTGGAGCGCATTCGAAAATCTTAAGTGAAACCCGCCGTGGGTTTCACGCTTCCTTGGGCAGGGGTGACCCCTGCACCCAGTGAAAAGTACTAATCGCAAAATGGCGAGGACGCCATTTTGCTCTGAGGGTACCTTTTTGTGTCATTCAGTTCTTTGTGTCATTCAGAGCCCTTCGACTTCGCTCAGGCAGGCTCCGCGAAGAATCCCGGTTCTTTCTTTGTGTCATTCTGAGCGAAAGCTGCCGTAGCGAAGAATCTCGACGGGCGCTCTTGCGACCGGCGTCTGCGCGCACCCTGACGCGCTGCGCGCGAGATCCTTCGCTGCGCTCAGGATGACACAAAACAGTGAAGCGGCTGGCGTTGTGATGATGCGAGGAACCTAACCCCTAACCCTTTTTTCGGGCCTGCGCGGGAAGGGGGACCGGATTGAAAAGACGGAGCCGCGGGCACGGCGGCCCGCGCTACTAAATCAACAGCACCAGCTGGCAGGGGCGCCCGCGCCTCTGAATTTCCTAGATTGCAGTGGCGCGGGCCGCCGTGCCCGCGGGCTCTTCCGGATCAGCCGTGCTCGCGACAGCTCTCATCTTAATCCATAGTCGATTTTCGCTGAAAATTCGCGGATTCACTGCGATTTTCTGGCTGCGTAACATTCCCGCAACAATCCGCGCGTATGATTGTGCGCGACGGTCGGTGCTGGCCGCGACGTGAGCGCACTTAGAAATTCTGTAGGAAGAGATCGTTTGTCCGAATTAGAAGGTTCGATGGCCGACAGTATTCCGGCGGTCCGGCGCGAGCGCACGATGGCGCCCGTGCACGTGCGCTTGTTCGGCGATCGCATTTTCAACACCGCAACTTTCATTCTCGCGCTCGCGATTCTCGGCTTGCTGTTCGGACTTGCGATCGCGCTGATCGCGACCAGCTTCCCCGCGATTCGCGCCTTCGGGCTGCATTTTTTTATCAGCAGCGAATGGGATCCGGTTAACGACAAATACGGCGCGCTGCCGTTTATCTACGGGACTTTTATTTCATCGTTTATCGCGCTCGCGATCGCGGTGCCGCTGAGCCTGGGCGTCGCGCTCTGCCTGAGCGAGATGGCGCCCGACTGGTTGAGCCATCGACTGGGATTCCTGGTCGATTTGCTCGCCGCGATTCCGAGCGTCGTGTACGGCCTGTGGGCGGTGTTCGTGATGGGTCCGTGGATTCGCGACTACGTCGAGCCGCCGCTGGGCCATTATCTCGGCTGGCTGCCATTTTTCCAGGGCCCGAAGGTCGCGGTCGGGATGCTATCGGCCGGAGTTATTCTCGCGATTATGATCATCCCGTATATCTCGTCGGTCTGCACCGACGTGTTCCGCGTCGTGCCGCATACGCAACGCGAGGCGGCGCTAGCGCTGGGTGCGACCAAGTGGGAGATGGTCAAGACCGCGGTGATCCCTTACGGCATGACCGGGGTGATCGGCGCGATTATCCTGGGCTTGGGGCGCGCGCTTGGCGAGACCATCGCGGTGGCGATGGTGATCGGCAATTCGGCAGATATTTCCGCATCGTTATTCAAGCCAGCAGCCACGCTGGCGAGCGTGATCGCGAATGAATTCGCCGAGGCTACATCTGATCTGTATGTCGCCGCGCTAATCGAGCTGGGACTGGTGCTGTTGATCCTCGGGATCGTGCTCAACGTCGTCGCTCGCGCATTGGTGCTCGGCGTGCAGCGGCGGCGCTACCAGGGAGGCGCGTAACCAGTGGCGGCCGGCACTCTCAGCACACTCCACGGCGAGACCAACTATCGCGTTCGCAAGTTTAAGAGCGACGCGATGATGGCGGTTACGGTCGGCGCGACGATCCTGACTCTGATACCGCTGTTCCTGGTGCTTGGCTACCTGCTCACCAAAGGGTTCGCGAGTTTGAACTGGGCGTTTTTCACGCATATGCCCGCGCCGGTCGGCGAAAAGGGCGGCGGCATGGCCAACGCGATCGTAGGCACGCTGGAAGTGGTCGGTATCGCGTGCCTGATTGGAGTGCCTATCGGGGTTGGCGCGGGACTTTATTTGGCGGCGAATCGCGCGAGCCAGTTCACCAACTGGGTGCGATTTTCGGCGGACGTGCTGATGGGCGTGCCGTCGATCGTCGTCGGGATTTTCGCATACGCGGTGATTGTGCGTCCGTTCGGCGGATTCTCGACGCTGGCCGGCGCGGTCGCGCTCGCGGCGATCATGATTCCACTGGTCACGCGCACCACTGAAGAGATGGTGCTACTGGTACCGCCGGAATTGCGCGAGGCCTCACTGGCGCTGGGCGTGCCGCATTGGCGGACGACGCTGTCCGTGGTCGCTCGGACAGCCTTGTCAGGAATCACCACCGGCGTGATCCTGGCGGTCGCGCGAGTGTCGGGCGAAACGGCGCCGCTGCTGTTCACCGCATTCGGCAACCGGTTCTGGTCAACGTCATTATTTCATCCGATCAATACCTTGACGGTGCAGGTTTACACTTACGCGATTTCGCCGTTTGCCGATTGGCAGCGGCAGGCATGGGCAGGCGCGCTGGTGTTGACCGCGATAATTCTCGCGCTCGAGTTGGGCGTGCGGTGGGTGACGGGCGGGGCGGCGAAAGCGCCAAGGTAGTCATGGCAGATAAGCTGGTCGTCAAAAATCTCAACGCGTACTTTTTCAAGAACCGCGCGCTTAAAGACGTCAGCCTGTCGTTCGAAGAAGATCGTATCGCGGCAATAATCGGACCGTCGGGATGCGGCAAATCGACGCTGGTGCGATGCCTCAACCGGATGCATGAGGTGGTGCCCGGCGCGACTGCGACCGGCGAGGTGATCCTCGACGGGAACAATATTTACGACGATGGAGTCGATCCGGTGCAGGTGCGGCGCCGAATCGGGATGGTCTTTCAGAAGCCGACGCCGTTTCCAACCATGTCTATAGAAGACAACGTCGCGGCCGGGCTGACGCTCAACGGAGTCGAGGTTAGCCGCGCCGAGCGCGCGTCGATAATCGAGCGAAGCCTGCGCCAGGCGGCGCTTTGGGAAGAGGTCAAGGATCGCCTGCGGCGTCCCGGCGGCAGCTTGTCGGGCGGGCAGCAGCAGCGCTTGTGCGTTGCGCGGGCGCTCGCGGTTCAGCCTGAGGTGTTGCTGATGGACGAGCCATGCTCGGCGCTCGATCCGATTTCGACCGCGCGCATCGAAGAACTATTGCTTGAACTAAAGTCGGCGTACACTATCGTCATCGTGACTCACAACATGCAGCAAGCCGCGCGATGCTCCGACAAGACGGCCTTCATGTACACCGGGGACCTGGTCGAATACGGGGAGACCAAGCAGATTTTCACGAATCCGACCAAGCGTGAGACTGAGGATTATATCACCGGTCGATTCGGCTGATATCGGGGACAAGAAAAATGGATAGTACCCAGCCGCAGCATACCAATAGGCAGTACGAAGAGGATTTGCGCGGCTTGCGCGCCGGTCTGCTCAAGATGGGCGGACTGGTCGAGCGGCAGATTGCCGAGGCGGTCGATGCGCTGGTGAATCGCGACAGCGATCATGCGCGCGAAGTGATCCAGCGCGACGAAGAAGTGAATCGGATGGATAACGACAACGACGAGCAGTGTATCCGCTTGCTCGCACTGCATCAGCCAACTGCCAGCGACCTGCGTTTTATCACCACCGGACTGAAAATCACGACCGACCTCGAACGAATCGGCGACAACGCCGTGAATATCTGCGAGCGATCACTCGAGCTCAACGAAGTTCCGCAACTGAAGCCCTACATCGACTTGCCGCGGATGGCGGAAATTGCGCAGTCGATGGTTAAGGACAGTATCGATGCGTTCATGCGCGACGACACCGACCTGGCCGATCAGGTGATCGCGCGCGACGACGAAGTCGATCTGCTCAACTACCAGGTTTATCGCGAGCTGCTGAGTTATATGGCGGAGGATCCGCATACGATCGCGTCGGCGACGCGGTTGCTGTTCGTGTCGAAGTACCTGGAACGGATCGCCGATCACGCGACCAATATCGCGGAGATGGTGACGTTCATGGTCAAGGGCAAAATGATCCGTCACGTGGAAACCAAGAAGCGGGGAACTTGATTTACAAGGTGGAGGGGGAGAAGCGATGAATCAAACCAGCCAGCAGGCCACGAGCACAACATCCGAGGCGCAACGCGGGATTCGATACCGCGTGCTGATTGTCGAGGACGACGCCGACATCCGCGAGCTGATCCGCTACAACCTCGCGCAGGAAGGGTTCGTCGTCGAGGAAGCGGCCGACGGCGCGCAGGCGCTCGAGAAGGTCAAGCGGCGGCGTGCCCGATCTGATGGTGCTCGACCTGATGCTGCCGGGGATGCCGGGCTTGCAGGTATGCCGCCAGATGCGCGCCGAGCGCGAAACGACGCATCTGCCGATCCTGATCGTCACCGCCAAGGGTACGGAAGTTGACAAAGTTCTCGGGCTGGAGATGGGCGCCGACGATTACGTCGTGAAGCCGTTCAGTCCGCGCGAGCTGGTGGCGCGGGTCAAGGCGCTGCTGCGTCGCGCAAATCCGCTCTCAGAGCCGGACTCCGGCGGTGGCGCGTACGAGAAGGGGCGGCTGCGGATGGACTTCGGCACCTACCAGGTGTTCGTCGATACCAAGCGGCGGGAGCTTGCGCTGCGCGAGTTCGAACTGCTGAAATTTTTCGTGCAACATCCGATGCGGGTATATACGCGCGAACAATTGCTCGACATGGTGTGGGGGCGCGACACGTTCGTCGAACCGCGGACCGTCGACGTGCACGTGCGGCGCCTGCGCCAGCATATCGAGCGCGATGACGCCAATCCGGAATTGATCCTCACGGTGCGAAGCGTGGGATATCGCTTCAACCCCGAAGCGCTTGGATAGATCACCGACTGCCGGCCTGATCGCAGCGATAGGAATCGGTCTCGCGCCCGCGGCGATATTCCTGGTGGTGCTCGCCGCCACCGGCGCGGCATCGCCGGTCTGGGTTGTCATTGTAATCCTGCTAGGGCTTGGATTCGGCGCGATTGGGGTTCGCCTGATCGGACGATCGCTGTCGCGCCGCGCGGAGAGGCTCGACGCCTTGGCGGCGGCGCTGCAAGAGCGGCGTCCGCCGCCTCATGTGCTGCCCGAAGGCAGCGACGCGATGGGCCGCGCGGAGCATCATCTGCTCGACGCGGCCGACGCGATCGTCGCCGACGTGGACTCGCTGGCCGAGCAGCGCGACGAGTTCGAGGCGATTCTACGCAGCATGGCGGAGGCGGTGGTGGTGACCGGCGCGCGCGGCGAGGTCATCCTGCTAAACGGCTCGGCGCGGCGAATTTTCGCGCTGGGAGCCGACACCGACTATCGTGATCGGCCGTTCGTCGAGCTGTGCCGCGACCCGCGGCTGCAGGAATTTGCCGGGCGCTCGATGCAATCGGCGGCGAACGATGTCGTGAGCGCGGAGATCATGATCCAGAATCCCGCGCCGCTTCACGTCAGCGCCAGCGCGGCGCAGATTCGCACCTCGCGCGGAGCGGCGTGGGTGTTCGTCTTTCACGACATCACGCAGCTCAAAGCATACGAGACTCTGCGCGCCGACTTTATTTCGAATCTCACGCACGAGCTGCGCACGCCGCTGAGCGCGCTCTACGGCTATGCGGAAACGTTGATTCAAGGCGTGGATGATCGCGAGACCTCGACCCGCTTTCTCGGAATTATCGAGCGGCAGGCGCGACGGCTGGCGCGTCTGCTCGACGACCTGGTCTCGCTGTCGGATTTGGAGCGCGGGCTGACGCCGCTGAAGATCGAGCAGCTCGAGCCGTCGCGCGTGCTGTCCGAGGCGGCGGAGCTGATGCAGGAGACGGCGGGCAAGCGCGGCCTGCGCCTGTCAGTGAATTGCCCCGACGGTCTGCCGAAGGTGGCCGGCGATCGCGACCGGTTGCATCAGGTGATGCTCAACCTGATCGACAACGCGATCAAATACACGCCGCGCGAGGGCCGCGTGACGGTCGAGGCGCGCGAGGCCTCGGACTCCAACGGCGCGGGCGCGAAGCCGGGCGTCGCGCTGGTGGTGGTCGACACCGGCGAGGGAATTCCGGCGGCGGATATCCCGCGCCTGACGGAGCGATTCTATCGCGTCGATCGCGCGCGCTCGCGCGAGCTGGGAGGAACCGGCCTGGGGCTGGCGATCGTCAAGCATATCGTGCAGTTGCACCATGGGGCGCTGCGGATCGAGAGCAAGGTGCATGAGGGGACTACGGTGTCAGTGTGGATTCCATCGGCGCAGAGTTGAATAACCTGCGCGGTGTGGCGGCAGGGGGTGACCCCTGCACCCCAGTATCAATACGGCGAACAGGCGCGTAGCGCCTGTTCGAAAAGGCTAAATGGGAAGACGATTGGGGCTGGACATATGTGTGGCGATTTTGTATTAAATAGCTACCTACAGTAGAAACTGACTGGTTTGACACTTCTCCAGACCAGTCAGTTGCGGGCCGGCGGACACTTCTCCCGCCGGCCCGTTTTTTTTCGAGCAAAACCAAACGGCTTGCTCGCAGGGCTGTGATATGAAAATTTCTAGGGTTCGGATGCGCCATTAGCTCAGTGGATTAGAGCGGATGACTACGGATCATCAGGTCGGGGGTTCAAGTCCCTCATGGCGCACCATTCTTTTCAATCCTGCTTCTCTGACCCTCGATTTCCTGGTGTCCGTCGTGATTACCAAGCGATGGTTACTGATTAGCGCGACAGTGCTGCTCGCGGTCGCCATTCCAAAGGAGCGCGATGTCGTATGGGTTCCGCACACACCGACCAGCGAGCTGCGCGTGGGGTCGTCGGCGCAGACTTACCGGTGGGCGACCGTCACGCAAGAACAGGCGGAGGCTCAATACCCTGAAGCATGGAAGGCCGAGCGTAAGGTAGAAGCCGTTATGCGCTGGAATCAATGGATTCTGCTACTGCCTCACGTCAAGGGAATGATGCCTTGGTTCGTATTCGACAAGAACTCGACAGAAGTTTGGCGAAAGGGCGTCGGGAGGGTAGGAATCCGGGTGTGGGTCGATAAACAAGAGCATGTCGCGTTTGTTCAATGGTTTGTCCCGTCGCATTTGGACGGCGTACCCGTCGTTGTCGAGACAAACCCAGTCTTTCGATCGGAGGCGCTGCGCTAGCAACACACTTTTCGAGCCTTACCATAAGCAGCCGCGGTTGAGATCGCCTTCGAAAACTCCAGCAATTTTGGTCCCTCACCCGCCGCGCGGGGACGCGCGGCGACCTCTCCCCTCTTGGGGCGAGGCAAGATCCGAGGGCCTCACTGCGATTGGCTGGTCTCGATATCGTCGGCACTTTCGACTCCGTCTGGGCCTAGCGACTTCATGACGTACGAGTTCCCATCGCTTCGATAGAAGTACGGATGCCCCCACGGGTCTCTCGGGAGGCGCGCGATATAACCGCCAGTGTAATAGACGAGGGGGACTATACCAGTTGTCGGCGGCCTGACCAGCTCGCGAAGACCTTGATCGGTGGTCGGGTAGTAGCCGTTGTCCTGACAGTAACGATCCAGCGCGATCTTGAGCTCGGCGATATCGGCCTCCGCCTTCGAGCGCTTGGCCTTGTCGGAGGCGCCCCGCAGGCTCTGTACGACAATCGTCGTCAGCAGGCCCACGACCAGAACGACCATCATGATTTCGATACAGGTGAATCTGTGCTGACTGTGTTGGCTTGACCTCATCGCAGTTACGGAAGTAGACGAGGGTGGTCAAGTATTGTTTCATAGGCGTCGGAATGTGCGGCGCCGGACGATTGCCGCACAATGGTCCTCCACCCTAACCCTCCTCCGTTGTAGGAGGAGGGAACCGGAGTCGGCCCTCGTGAGGCGAGGCGAGATCTATCTGCCGCTGCGACCTTGCGCACGTCGGCGGCGGGGTGCGTAAACCGGCGATGAATCACTCATTTTTTATCTAACGGAGGACGTCCCCTTTTGATCTAATGGAGGCCCGTCGTCGTCGTCGTCATCGGCGCTCAGTATTGGAGGGTTGCTGGTATCGACGGTGACGTCGTCATCTCTGTCGCAGCCCTTTCCGGTGTTGGTGAAACACTCATTTAAACCGTCATCCACCCAACCGAATCTCGTTTGAAATCCGCCTATCGTCTTGGGAGCCTTACTTTGTGCCTCCTTAATGCTGTGTTCATTATCGACGACGAAATCGATGACTGCTCTTATTGGTTCTCCAAATCCTGTCGTTAGGACTGAAGGTTGCATCCGGACCACATGAGGGATTCTCAGGAACCGTTTGTTCGCGGGATCATCGATGACGGGCTTTACCTTCGCCCTCATCTTCTCGCCCTCGCGTCGGAACTGGTCAGACCGGTCCACTCCGACGACTACCGGGAATCCTTCCAATGACCCGGGCACCTGCTTCTCGAGCAGAGCCCGGTGATCCTCAGTATCGGTCATTACTATGATGGTGGTCTCTACTGAAGTCGGTCCCTTTGATGGGTCGCCACACTCTTCCCAGCCAGGTTGCAGGTCGGTGACGTAGGGAAGTTTCTCGATCCATTCGTTGTCTGAAACTGCTGCCAGCGCTGCTTTGGCCTCTGCATGGCTCTTGTATCCGACTTGCCCAGACCGGGCTGGGGACACGAGGCCCATCGTGAGTGCCAGTACCATCGAAACAGTTTTCGCTCGTGGTCTCATGTTACGGCCGCACGCTCGCTGCTCGATTGCAGGGTACGCCTCTACGCGCTTTGGTGACAATCTGTGCGGTGCGGATTTCTGTTGAGGCGCAGATTTGGAATCCGGAACGTGTTGTCCCTCACCCGCCGCTCGAAGCGAGCGTCGGCCTCTCCCCACGTGGGGCGAGGCAAAGCTCTGTGCTCGACGGGTGGGGTGGGGGTGTGGTGTAACCATCGGCGGGGAGACCTTTATGTCGGTGTCGAAGGACTTGTCGGTGGCTTATCGGGTTGAGGATGGGCGGAAGTTTCGGTTGAAGGATTTTGATTCCGGCGATACTGGCGGGGTATCGAAAAAGCACGCCGAAAAAGAATTGCCGCGCGGGATCGAGCGGATGGTGGATTTGCAGGACAAGCTTTACGCGCAGGATCGGTGGGCGATTCTGCTGATCTTCCAGGCGATGGACGCGGCCGGCAAGGACGGGGTTATCAAGCATGTGATGTCCGGAGTGAATCCGCAGGGATGCGAAGTTTTCTCGTTCAAGCAGCCTTCTACCGAAGATCTGAATCACGACTTCATGTGGCGCAGCAACAAATGCATGCCCGAGCGCGGGCGAATCGGGATTTTCAACCGGTCATATTACGAGGAGGTGCTGGTCGTTCGGGTGCATAAGGAAATGCTCGAGCGCGAACGCATCGCGCGGTCGCTTATCACCAAAGACATCTGGAACGAACGCTTCGCCGATATCAACGCGTACGAACGTTACCTGTCGCGCAACGGCATCGTCATCCGAAAGTTTTTTCTCAATCTGTCCAAGGACGAGCAGAAGAAGCGGTTCCTGAGCCGGCTCGAAGAGCCCCGGAAGAACTGGAAATTTTCCGAGGCCGACATCGCGGAGCGGGCGCGATGGAACGACTACATGACCGCATACGAGGAAATGATCCAGCATACGGCGACGGCGCACGCGCCCTGGTACGTCGTGCCGGCGGACAAGAAATGGTACACGCGGCTGGTGGTGGCCGCCGCGATCGTACACGCGCTTGAAGATCTCAATCTCCGCTATCCAGTCGTCAGCTCCGCCAAGCGCAAGGAATTGAAAGCTGCTCGGAGTGCGCTCGAGCATGAAGGTCACTGAGCCTGGAGTATCCGGCGAAGCAATATCGCGCGAAGCATTACCGCCGCTCGAGCTGTTCGATTCCGCGCGTTCGTGGAGGATGGTTGCGGCCGCATTCATCGCGCTGTTCGCGGTGTACGGGGTCGCCTACAGCTTCGGGGCGTTTTTCAAACCGATGGCGCGGAGTTCGGCGCGCGGCGCGGCGCGACCTCGGCGGTATTCTCGATCACGGTGCTGGTGTGGTGCGTGCTGGGGCCGGTGACGGGGCATCTGTCGGACCGCTTCGGCCCGCGAATCGTGGTCGCGACCGGCGCGATCGGGATGGGCGTAGGCCTCGCGCTAACGTCGATCATAGATCGGCTGTGGCTCGGTTACCTGAGCTACGGATTGGGGGTCGGAGTCGGAGTGGCGTGCGCGTACGTTCCGATGGTGGCGGTGGTCGGCGGATGGTTCCTGCGGCGGCGCAACACTGCGCTTGGAATCGCGGTGGCGGGAATCGGATTCGGCACGGTATGCGGCGCGCCGATCGCGGCCGAATTGATCGATCATCTTGGATGGCGCGCGACGTACCTCGTGTTTGCAATTGCGAGCACGGTGATTCTGCTCGGATGCGCGTGGATGGTCGAGCGGCCGCCGGTGCACGTGACGGTATCGCGCGTGCAGTTGCGCGACGCGCTTCGGAGTCCAGCCTTCGGTTTCCTGTATGCGTCGTCGGTGACGGTTTCGATCGTGATTTTCCTGCCCTTCGTCTATCTGCCGTCGTTTGCGCATGACCATGGCGCGAGCGAGTTTGCCAGCGCGGCGCTGGTCGGGATAATCGGCGGCGCAAGCGTCGCGGGACGGATGGGTCTCGGCAGCATGGCGGACCGCGCGGGCGTGGTGCGGCTCTACCAGGCGAGCATTTTGGTGCTGGCCCTCAGCTACGGCCTGTGGCTGGCGGCGGCTTCGTATCCAATGATGGTGGTGTTCGCGATCGTGATGGGCGCGGGCTACGGCGGTTACGTCGCGCTGTCGCCGGCGGTGGTCGCGCATTTGTTCGGCACGCAGAGGATGGGGACGATGCTCGGCGCGCTGTACACGAGCGGGGGAATTGGCGCGATGGTGGGGCCGCCGATGGTCGGGGTGATTATCGATCACACGGGGAGTTATAGGGTTGCGATTGCGGCGGCGCTGGTGGTTGCGATTGCTTCGTTCGCGTTGTTGATTCCGCTGAAGCGGTATGACGAGCCGAAAAGACAGTAGGACGGAATTTATTCCGTCATAGGGAAAACACGCTACATGACGATCGACGGAATAAATTCCGTCCTACTTCGGCTGGCGCGGGTTCCGGATCCAACTTAGTGATTTACCCTTTCGGTAAGCCTAGCACTCTCTCGCCGATAATATTGTGCTGAATCTGATTCGTCCCGGCGTAAATCGTCGGGCCGCGCGCCGCGAGCATCCGGAATGACCACTTGCCCTTATCGACTGCGAACGGCGCGTTGAATTCCAGTTGGCTGTACGGCCCCAAAAGCTCCATCGCGTATAGCGCAATCTTGAGGCCGAGCTCCGTGCCGCACAGTTTCATCATCGAGCCTTCCGGCCCGGGCGGCATCCCCTTCAACTGACGCGTGAGTTGTCGATAGCCGGTGTATCGCAATGCGAGCGCTTCGGCCGCGAACTCCGCGCAGCGTTGGCGCACGCTCGAATCGTCCCACGCGGTGCTGCCGTTGCGCGGGATTCGCTTGGCGAGCCGCGCCAACTCGTGCACTTCGCCGAGATATCCTTCGCCGCCGCCGCTGCCACGCTCGAACATCAGCGTGGTCATTGCGACTTGCCAGCCGTTGTTGCGCTCGCCGACGATATTTTTCTTCGGCACGCGCACGTCCTCGAAGAAAACTTCGTTGAAGCCCTTGCCGCCCGTCATCTGCACCAGCGGACGCACGGTGACGCCGGGGCTGTGCATGTCGATCAATAGATAGCTGATTCCCTTGTGCTTGGGCGCGTCGGGATCGGTGCGCACCAGCGCGAAGATCATGTCCGCATGCTGCGCCATCGAGGTCCAGACTTTCTGCCCGTTGACGACGAAGTCGTCGCCGTCGTCAATCGCGCGCGTCTGCACCGACGCTAGATCGGAGCCCGACCCCGGCTCCGAATATCCCTGGCACCAGACTTCCTCGCCCTTCAAAATTTTCGGGATATGGTTTCGCTTCTGCTCTTCGGTCCCCCAATGCATCAGCGTTGGACCGAGCAGGCTGATCCCCATTCCGATCATCGGCTCGTTGAGTCCAAGCCGTCCCAGTTCTTCACGATAGATCAGCCGCTGCATGACGGTGGCGCCGCGCCCGCCGTATTCCTTGGGCCAATTCACCGCGACCCAGCCGCCTTCGTTGAGCTTCTTGTGCCAGTTGACGCGCGCCTCCCAGTCGCCCGCGCCCTCGTCGGCCATGATATTGCTCGGCGGCGGTGCGAATTTTTTGTTCGCTTCGAGCCACGCGCGCACTTCGCTCCGAAAAGCCTGGTCTTCCGGCGTATAATTAAAATCCATCGACTGAATTCTTCTCCCCTGATTCGCGATCCTCGCGCGGCGCGTTAACCCTTGGGCAGTCCGAGGACACGCTCGCCGATAATATTATGTTGTATCTGATTGCTGCCCGCCGCAATCGTGCCGCCGCGCGCCGCCAGCATCCTGAACGACCACTTGCCCTTGTCAATCGCGAAGGGCGCCTTGTACTCGATTTGGCTATACGGCCCGAGCAGCTCCATCGCGAACAGTTGAATCCGCATGTTCAGCTCGGTGCCGCATAGCTTCATCATCGAGCCTTCCGGTCCCGGCGGCATTCCCTTGATCCGCCGCGTGAGCTGCCGGTATCCGGTGTAGCGCAGCGCCATCGCCTCGCAAGCGAACTCCGCGATTTTCTGCCGCACGCTGCCGTCATCCCACGCCGTCGCGCCGTTGCGCGGCAACGATTTCGCGAGCGCCGCCAGCTCGCGCACCTGCGACATCCCGCCGCGATCGCCGCCGCCGCCCGAGCGCTCGAACATCAGCGTCGTGATTGCGACCTGCCATCCCTGGTTCTTTTCACCAACCAGGTTTTTCTTCGGCACTCGCACGTCTTCGAAAAAAACTTCGTTGAATCCCTTGTTGCCGGTGATTTGCACCAGCGGCCGCACGGTCACGCCGGGACTATGCATATCGACCATCAGGTAGCTGATCCCCTTATGCTTGGGCGCGTCGGGATCGGTGCGCACCAGCAAAAAGATCCAGTCCGCGTGCTGCGCGATCGACGTCCATACTTTCTGCCCATTGACGACGAAGTAGTCGCCATCTTCGACCGCGCGCGTCTGCAGCGACGCCAAATCCGATCCCGATCCCGGCTCCGAATATCCCTGGCACCAGATTTCTTCCGCCTTCATGATCGGCGGGATGAACCGCTGCTTCTGCTCCTCGGTCCCCCAATGCAACAACGTCGGCCCGAACAGGCTGATTCCCATCCCAATCATCGGCGCCGAGACGCCCGCGCGCGCGAGCTCTTCGCCATAGACGATATTCTGCAGCACTCCCGCGCCGCGGCCGCCGTATTTCTCCGGCCAGCTCGGCGCGAGCCAGCGGCCCTCGGCCATCTTCTTCGCCCATCGCTTCTGCTGATCAAATTCGCCGCGGCCCTCGGCCATTCCAATTGTGGTCTCGCCCATATGCGGCGCGAACTGCTTGTTGGCGTCGAGCCACGCGCGAAACTCCATCCGGAACGCTTCATCTTCGGGATTGAAATTGAAATCCATCGCGAATTCTCCTGGCACGGCTCAAAGCCTGTACCGGCTATGACGATCACCCCACTCAACCGCTCCGCGCCTGAACTTAAAACATTAACCGTCCACTCTGCAAAGGCTCGAAATCCTAACCTCTCCTTGTCCGAGGAGAGGTCGGCGAAAGCCGCGCAGCGGTGTCGCCGGGAGAGGTACAGCGCCAGACAGCGCGCCGACCTCAACTCGTCTAATCGCAATGCAGAGACACTATTCCGGCGCCTCGACAGCAGCACAACTTCGCGTGTTGCGGCTGCCAGCGTTGCACCTCTCCCGGCGCTCACCTTCGGCTCGCGCCGACCTCTCCTCGGACAAGAGAGCTTTGCACAACCGGTGACGGTGTTCGCAGGTGAAGAAGGTATTGATGGTTGGATTAGGATCGGGAGGTGAGGTGATGGGAAAGGTGGTGGTCAGCGGTGCGGTTGGCTTGGTGTCTTTCGGGTGGCGCAGGCAGTTTGGCCTTAGCTGCCGCGCTTAAGCGGCGCGCAGGGTGAGCGCGCGACGCAGGTTGAGCGCGACACACATTAGTTGAAGCTGCAGCGCATTGCGCATCAGTCCGCGATAACGTACCCGCCGGTACCCATACCAACGCTTCATCCAGGCGAAGCTGCGCTCGACCGCGAAGCGGGTGCGGGTCAGACTTCGATTGCGCGCGACCAGCTCCGGATCAGGATTGTGCGCAGTGCCCCACCATGCACGCCGCATGATGCCGTCGGCGATGCCCAGTCGCGCCAGCAGCTCCCGCCGCGCGATACTGTCGTAAGCCTTGTCGCCGTATACACATTGTTCGTCGCCGCAGATCAGATCGTCAGCCACCACGGTTTCATTGGTTTTAGCTCCGGTCAGGATCGCTTTGCGCACCAGGCCCGAGCCGGCATCCACCGCCACGTGCGCTTTGTAGCCGAAGTAATAGTGGCGCACGCTGCCGTCCTTGCGCGTGCTCCATTCGGCATCGGGATCCTGCGGAGCCTTGGTCCCCGGCGCGACCGTGCCCTTGGGCCCGCTGGGCGGATTGACCGCCGCCCGAACTACGGTCGCATCGATGATGGTGCCTTGCTTGAGGATCAATCCTTGCGCTGAAAGCTGGCGGTTAACTTCGGCCATCAGCCGCTCGCCGAGACCACCGCGCGACAGTTGCGCGCGAAAACGGCTGATCGTGCTGTGATCGGGAACCCGCTGTTTCAATCCCAATCCGACAAAACTCCGGAAGCTGAAGCGGTCCAGCAATGCGTCTTCCAGAGCCGGATCGGAGAGCTGATACCATTGCTGCAACAGCAGCGCTTTCAACATCAACAACGGCCGGTACGCGGGTCGTCCTTCGCCCGCCGCGTACACTCCGCCAAGCTGCCGCTCGATCGCGCGCCAGTCCAGTAACTTCGCGATCTCAAGCAGCCGACGGTTGCCGCCCCCGCTTCCGTATATCTCCTGCTCCGCGAAACTCCTCTGCCGCTCCTCTTCACACCACATCCGCCCCGCGCCTCCCGCGCACCCATCTTTTGATCATACCGAGCCAGGTTATGCAAAGCTTTCTCGGACAAGGAGAGGTTAGGAACAAAGCTGCAACTGCTGGTGCCCTTCTTCCTGCAGCGCTAATTCATACTCATGCCGCAGCCGAAAAATCTCGCTCCGAATCTCTGGATTGTCGATCAGCCCGACTTCACCACCGGCATCGCAAAGTTGGGAACGCGGATGACGGTAATCAAGCTCGCGAGCGGCGGCCTGTTTCTCCATTCGCCGACCAAGCTCGACGACGAGACCAAGCGATCGCTCGACGCACTCGGCGAAGTGCGCGCCGTAGTCGCGCCCTCGCGCGCGCATCATCTGTTCGTCGGCGACTATATAAAGACCTGGCCCAATGCGAAGCTCTACGGACCTCCCGGCCTAGTCGGCGGCATCAAGGATTTCAAGGCCCGCTTCGGTGCGCGACCCGATCTGAAACTCGACGCAGTGTTAGGCGACGAACCTCAATCCGAATGGGCCGGCGAGATCGATCAGCATCTCTTCAAGGGCGCGACCGGCTTGAACGAAGTGGTATTTTTTCATCGCCCAACCCGCACCGCGATTTTCACCGATCTGGTCTTCAACGTACCGGAGGATTTCAAAGACGCGCGAATCTTCTACACGATTGTCGGCGGCCGCGGCCGCTTCGGACCCCATCGCCTCGTTCGATTGGTGATACGCGAACGCAAAGCCGCGCGCGAATCCGTCGCGAAAATCCTCGAATGGGACTTCGACCGCGTGATCGTCACGCATGGCGACGTCCTGGAATCCGGCGGCAAAGCAAAATTCGCGGAGGCATTTTCCTATCTGTGATTTTTCCTACACCTCTCCCTCCGGGAGAGGACGCGCCTTCCGGCGCGGGTGAGGGCGCATGCATCGAGCTGAATGCTCGTGCCCTCACCCGTCCGACGACATGAATGTCGTCAGACGACCTCTCCCGACTTGCGGCTAGCGACTGCGTCGCGAGCCGCGGGAGAGGTGAATTCACCCCTAACCCTTCTAACAGGGACCCTACGAGTACTCAGGGTAAACTCCGTCCCGCATCTTTTCTTATCACCGGGTGCAGGGGTCGCCCCTGCCCAAGGAGGTGCGGAACCCACGGTGGGTTTCGCATTTAATAAAGTGATTTACCCTTCCCTCCCCGCGTTTGACAATACTTCCTCGATTGCGGAAAGTCGGACATCGACAATGATTTTGAATCTCAAGATCGAACTTCCGGACGACATCTTCGACGCCAAACTTACCGAGTCCGACTTTGCCGACCGTGTCCGCGAGCTCGCGATCCTCGAGCTCGTGCGCCTGAAGCGCCTGCATGAACACGAAGCAAAAGAGATGCTCGCGCTCGAGCGCTACGAACTGGTCGATCGGATGAAAGCCGCCGGCATCGCGCCGACCGAGGACCTCTTCGCCGAAATCAAGGGCGAGCTGACCAAGGCGATCGACTCGAAACGCACTGGCCACAAATCGGAAAAACCAAAAGGATAGTCGCATGCGCCTTCTGCACACGATGCTCCGGGTCAACAATCTCGACGAATCGCTCAAGTTCTACTGCGACCAGCTCGGGATGAAACTCCTGCGCAAGCACGACTTCCCCGGCGGCGAATTCACTCTCGCCTTCGTCGGCTACGGCGACGAAAAAGAAAACGCAGTTATCGAGCTGACCTGGAATTGGGGCACCTCGAAATACGACCTCGGCACCGCCTACGGACACGTCGCGCTCGGCGTCGATGACATCTACAAAACTTGCGCCGACCTGAAGCAAAAGGGAGTCAAAGTCGTGCGCGAGCCTGGCCCGATGAAGCACGGCACCACGCCTATCGCGTTCATCGAGGATCCCAACGGCTACAAGATCGAGCTGATCCAGCAAAAGTAACGCCGCCCGGCCGAAATCGAACAACGGGGAGATTTGGTTTGCGATGAAAGCAGCGGTCTTCAAAAAAAGAGACGAGATGGCCGTCATCGACGTGCCCAATCCTATCGCCGGCGCCGGCGAAGTCGTGCTCAAGGTCCATAATTGCGGAATCTGCGGCTCCGACCTGCACGCCGTCCAGTATGGAATCGGGATGCCGACGGACACCGTGATGGGCCACGAATTCTGCGGCGAGATTTTTTCAGTGGGCGCGGGCGTCAACGAATATCAGCTTGGGGATCGAGTCACCTCGCTGCCATACTTCTCATGCGGCACCTGCACCTGGTGCGAGCGCGACGACGCGATGCATTGTTCGCGGCTGCGCAGCCTCGGTCTCGGCCAGCTCCCGGGCGCATACGCCGAGTTCGTCGCATGCAGCGCCGCCAGCCTGCTCAAACTCCCGGCCAACGTCAACTCGCGCGCCGGCGCGCTGGTCGAGCCGCTCTCGGTCGGCCTCCACGGCGTCAATCACGCGTCGATCGAACCCGGGATGGGAGTAGTTGTGATGGGCGCGGGGCCGATCGGCCTCTCCACCTTGATCTGGGCCAAAGCCAAGGGCGCCAGCGCAGTCGTCGTGTCGGAACTCGCACCTGGCCGCACCGAGCTTGCGATGAAACTTGGCGCCACCGCGGTCGTCAATCCGACCGAAGGCGATCCCGCCGAAGCGGTGAAATCGATCACCGGCCGCGCGCCCGAAGTTGTCTTCGAATGTATCGGCGTCAAATCCACGCTCCCCGCCGCAATCGGGATGGTCGGACGTCACGGCCAGGTCGTCGTCATCGGCGTCTGCATGGAGGCCGACAGCATCTACCCGCTCACCTGCGTGATGAAAGAAGTGCAAATCAATTTTGCCCTCGCCTACACGCGCGGCGAATTCCAGGAAACCATCGACGCCCTCTCGAGCGGCGCCATCGATCGCGACCCCGATGATCACCGACGTCATCAACGTCGACCAGGTCCCCGACATGTTCGCCGCGCTGAAACGTCCCGGCACGCGCGCCAAAGTAATGGTGGAGTTCCCGCATTAGCATTTTCCGCTTTGCCGATCCGCGCAAAGCGGCGCTATAGTCGGCGAAACTCTTCGCAGAGGTTAAATCGATGTCGCAACAGCAACTCCAGCAGATAATCCAGATGCTCAAGGCGCAGCCGATCGCCGGTCATCCTACGGTCCAGGACATGCGCGCGAACTTCGAGCAGATGACAAATGTTTTTCCGGTCGCCGCCGACGTCAAGTGCGAGCCGGTGAATGCGGGCGGCGTCAAGTCCGAATGGGTGACGGCGCCCGGTGCCGACGCGGCCGCGCGGTGCTTTATCTGCACGGCGGCGGCTACGTGATCGGCTCGATCAATACCCATCGCGATCTGGCGTCGCGAATTTCGCGCGCGGCTAAAGCGCGCGTGCTGTTAATCGATTACCGGCTCGCGCCCGAGCATCCGTTTCCCGCCGCAGTTGAAGACAGCGTCGCGGCGTATCGATGGATGCTCGCGCAGGGACTCAAGCCCTCGCGCATCGCAGTCGCCGGCGACTCGGCCGGCGGCGGCCTCACTGTCGCGACGCTGGTTGCGATTCGCGACGCCAAGTTGGCGGTCCCAGCCGCGGGAGTGTGTCTCTCGCCGTGGATCGATCTCGAAGGCGTCGGCGATTCGATGAAATCCAAGGCGTCGGTCGATCCGATGGTGCAGAAGGAAGCGCTGCTCGAAATGGCCAAGCACTACCTCAATGGCCAGGACGCGCGCAGTCCGCTCGCCGCGCCCCTCTACGCTGACCTCGCCGGACTGCCGCCGCTGCTCGTTCAGGTCGGCACCGCGGAGACTCTGCTCGACGACTCGACCCGGCTGGCCGAGCGCGCGCGCAAGGCGGGCGTAAAGGTCACGCTCGAGCCGTGGGAAAACATGATTCACGTCTTCCAGGTTTTCGCGCCGATGCTCGACGAGGCTCAGCAAGCGATCGACAAAATTGGGGAGTTCGTCCGCGCCAACGCCGCGTAAGACCGGATCGTCCATCGGCGATCGCATCGCAGCGCTGGACTGGGATCGCATCGAGCGCGATCTCGACGCCCACGGCTACGCGACCACCGGCAGAATTTTGCGCGCCACCGAATGCGCGCAGTTGATCGCGCTGTATCCGGATCGCGATCGCTTTCGCAGCCGCGTCGTGATGGAGCGTCACAGCTACGGCGTCGGCGAGTACAAGTATTTCGCGCGCCCGATGCCCCCGCTGGTCGAGGATCTCCGCGTCGCGATGTATCCCAAGCTCGCCCCGACGGCGAATCTATGGGCCGATCGGATGCGCTCGAGCACTTCCTATCCAGCCAGCCTCGCCGAATTTCTGAAAGTCTGCGCCGCTCATGGACAGACCCGCCCGACGCCGCTGATTCTTCGCTACGAGCGCGGCGGCTATAACTGCCTGCATCAGGATTTGTACGGCGAGGTCGCGTTCCCGCTTCAGTTCACCTGCGCGCTGAGCCGCCGCGGACGCGATTTCGAAGGCGGCGAACTATTGCTGGTCGAACAGCGCCCGCGCGCACAATCGCGCGGCGAGGCGATCGCACTCGACATCGGCGAGGGAATAATTTTCGCCAATCGCTACCGACCCGCAGCCGGCCCAAAGGGATTCCATCGCGTGAACCTGCGTCACGGCGTCAGCACAGTTAAATCAGGCGTGCGCTATGCGATGGGCGTCATCTTCCACGACGCCGCTTGACCGCGCCTACGGATGGTCGTCGGCCGGACACTTACCGTCGCCACACGCGCAAGTCGCGCCGTCGTTGTCGGTGCGGTATTTGCTGCAGAAGTCGTCGCAGGGGGTCCGGTTGTCGTCGGTGCCGTAGAAGCCTTTGCATTCCGCCGCCGCGGTTGGCGTCTTTGGATTGCTGAAGTCGGCGTGACGATCAATGTCCGCCGCAAACGCGAGCCCCACCACCGCGATCGCAAACAGTCCTGACAGTACGATCTTACGCATTCGAATCGTCTCCTAAGCACGAAGCCCCCAAGCCGCGTGCAAGAATACTTCGACGGTATCAACCCGCTCCCCCATTAACAAACTGACTCTCGCCGCGCTCGAGCGTTGCCGCGAGATTTCACCGCTTGTTGTCCTCTAAATAACAGACTGCTAGGTTGCTTCCGAAATCGAAGCGCGAAATCAACAAGGGGATTTTCAAATGCAGCGCTTGCTAGTTCTGATCCTGTTCCTATCGACCACGGTCGCGGCCTGCTCCTCGAATACCGCTTCCGGCGGCGCCGCCGGCTCATCCGAAGTGAAAGTACTCAACGGATGCCGTGTCGATCCCGCGCGAATCTGCAACAGCATTCGCGGTCAAAGCGTCACCATGGCCCAGACCGGCCTGCAAGCCGACTCGCGGTATGTAGAGCAAAATACCGCGCGCACCGCGAGTATCCAGGTCCCGATAAACAAGGCCAACGGCGACGAAATTTTCGAAGTCGAATGCGGGATGAACACGCTCAACCAGTCGGTAAGCTGGGCGCAAGTCAAAACCGGACCGCCGGTCACCGACGACGACGCCAAGTACTTGCGCGCCCGAGGTTACTGCTCCGAGCCGTAAATTAACCTCATGCGATACTTCAAGTCTGGATTTTGGCTGATCCTGGCCGCGCTCACCCTCACGCATCCCGCCGGCGCGCAGACACCTGGCATCGCAGCGTCCCCCGGCGTGCCGCCCGACTTCGCGGCGAGCGCCCGCGCCCGCGTCAATTACTATCGCGCGATGGCGAAACTGCCGCCGCTCGTCGACGACCCCGCTATCAGCGCCGGCGCGCTCAATCACGCGCGCTATCTGGTCAAGAACGGCATCGCCGGCGGCGATATCGTGCTCGGCCAGCAGAACATTCATTTTCAAATCCCGCAGGACAGTTTCCGATGGGAAGATAAGGGCAAGCCCTACTTCACCGATGACGGCGCGTCCGCCGGCATGGACGCGGTAATCGTGTCCGCGCCGCAAATCAATTTGAGCGGCGCGGAATTCGTCGACCGCCTGATGACGATGCCGCTCAGCGGGTTGATTCCGATGGTGCCGCAATTCTCCATCGTTGGACTCGGCGCATATTGCGACCCGGGACAATGCGCCATCGTGATCCCGGGCCGCTACGCCCTGGCCAAGCCCATCCGCATTGCGCTCTACGACGGACCCGCCAGCGATCGAATGTGGAACCCGAACCTCGGACTCATTCCGCTGGAAAAGGGACGCTTGCGCACGCCCGTCGAGTTTCCGCCCGACGGCGCCACCGTCAACCTGCAATCGTTCGCCGGCTTCGACTATCCCGATCCGTTGTCCGCATGTCCCGGCTACAAAGCTCCGACCGGCGCTCCCATCTCGATTCAACTCGGCGAAGGTTACGGACCCGACGGCAGCCTCGAAGTGTCTTCGGACATCGTCACCCGCGACGGCGCCGAAATCGACACCTGCCTGATCACCGCCGCGTCATACGTCGGCCGCAACACCGAGCAGACCGAGGTTGGCAAAGCGAGACTCGTACGATTCGGCGCAGCAGTAATCCTCCCGCGCGAACCGCTGGCCCCCGGCAACTACAAAGTCGCCCTGAAAGAATCCGACAAGCTCTACCAGTGGACCTTCACAGTCGCCGCGCCTGCCGCTCCGCCAACTTCCCCTGCCGCAGCCCCCGCTAGTCCAGCGCAGCCGATGACCTGGTAGCGCCGAATTCGTAGCGCCTCAACGCGATCCAGAGGCTAAGAAAAACATTATCCACATTGTTACGCGTAATGTACTTTACTGTTACCGCGTTTCGTGGCAGTGTCGCGCGAACGCGCAATTTGTATGCTGCTGCAACTCACCGCTTCCGCTTATTTTGACTTTCTACAACAATTCGCATCGCTTGCTCGCGACCCTATCGGCTACGGTTTCGGAGTGCCGCGCGGCGACGGCCGTCCTGTTCTGCTGATTCCCGGATTCACCGCCGGCGACTGGTCGCTCGGCACGCTCGCGCGATGGCTCGGGCGTATCGGATACAAGCCCTACCTGTCGGGAATCGATCTCAACGTCGGATGCCCGCGGCGCAAAGTCGAGCTGGTGGGATGGCGGGTCGAGAAGATCGCGCGCGAGACCGGACAGCGCGTGACGATCATCGGGCACAGCCTCGGCGGCGTGCTTGGGCGCGCAATCGCCGCGTCGAACCCCGCGATAGTGCGCGAAGTGATCGCGCTCGGATCGCCGATTCGCGACGGATGGAGCGGCGTCCACGATCAAATGCGTCCCACGCTCGAGGCGATCCAGTCGTTCTGGCAGACGTTTTCCAGCGCTCCTGAAAATTGCGGGACGATGGAATGCTCGTGCGGCATTGCGGAGGCAGTGTTTGCGCCGACGCCGCCGCGCTGCCGCTTCAGCGCAATCTACACGCGCCGCGACGAGGTCGTGCAATGGGAAGCGTGTATCGACGAGAAGGCGTCCAGTTACGAGGTGCCGGGATTGCACGTGAGCCTGATCGTCAATCGCGAGGTTTTTCGGCTGCTCGCCGCGATCCTGGCCGGCGCCGCGGTCGAGCAGCGCCGCCGCTTGAACCTTTCCCGCCTGTAGTTAGTATTCATCATTGAGATTCGACGACGAGGAGATTCCGACGTGGCATCAGTTCGCGATTTCGCCCAAACCAAAGACGGCCTGAAACTTCGCTACGAGATTCGAGGCGCCGGCGAGCCGGTCGCTCTCATCATGGGATTCAGCGGATCGGGCCGCGGATGGGGCGAGGCGTTTCTTAAGCTGATGGAGGCGCGATTCAAGATTTTCGTGATCGACAATCGCGGCACCGGCGAGAGCGACAAGCCCGATGCCGAGTTCACGCTCGGCGACCTGGCGGCGGATATCGCGGCGGTGCTCGATCATGCGAAGACGCCGCGCGCGCATATTTTCGGAATCTCGATGGGCGGGATGATCGCGCAGGAATTCGCGCTCGCCTATCCGGAGCGCACGCGCGGGCTGGTGCTCGGATGCACCAACTGCGGCACGAGTCATTCGGTGCCGGCGGATCCAGCGGCGATCGCCAACCTGATACCGGCGCCCGGGATGGATCCGATCGAGCAGGCGCGGCGCGCATTCTCGGTGGCATGCGGAAAGGCGTTTCTGAACTCCGAGGCGGGGCAGGCGATTCTCACGCAAGCAATCGCGGAGATGGGCAATTATCCGGTGACGCCGATGCATACCTTCATGCGGCAGGGCCAGGCGATTGGCGGATTCGACAGTTTCGCACGGCTTGGACAAATCAAGTCGCCGACATTAATTATTCATGGGGACGACGATTCGATCGTGCCGTATCCGAACGCGGACGTTCTGCAAGGCGCGATCGCGGGATCGAAAAAACATACGCTCAAGGCCGCTGGTCACATGTTTTTCTGGGAAGTGCCGGAAGAAACCGTGCGCGTCGCGGGTGATTTCCTGGCTGCGGTGAAGTAACCGCCGGAGATTCAATATGGCGAACTACGAAACCGTCATTTACGAAAAGGTCGAGGACAAAATCTATCGGCTCACGCTGAACCGTCCTGAAAAACTCAACGCGCTGTCGCAAAAGCTGCTCAAGGAACTCGACTCGGTGATGGACGAGTACGAGTCGAACGCCGACGCGAGCGTGCTGATAATCCGCGGCGCGGGGCGCGCGTTCTCGGCCGGCTACGATTTGCAAGGCACGCAGCATCCGGAGTCGAAATTCACCGTGACCAGCGATCGGCTCGGGCTGCACAAGACGATCGAGCGATGGCAGCGGCTGTGGGCGATTAACAAACCGACGATCGCGCAGGTGCACGGCTACTGCCTGGCGGGCGGCACCGAGTTCGTCGGGCATTGCGATATCGTGTTTGCCAGCGAGGATGCGCAATTCGGGCATCCGGCGGGCCGCTCGCTCGGGATATTGCCGACGATGTCGATGTGGCCGGTGCTGATGGGTCCGCGCAAGACCAAGGAATATTTTTTCACCGGCGATTACATGTCGGCGAAAGAAGCGCTCGAATGGCACCTGGTGAATCGCGTCTTTCCGAAAGACAAGCTCGAGGAAGAGACGATGAACTATGCGCGCCGGGTTGCGATGGTGCCGGCGGAGTTGCTGATGCTGCACAAGGCGGCGGTGAATCGCTATCTCGATATCCTCGGGATTCGCGCGGCGGAGCAGTCGGCGGCGGATATCGACGTGATCGCGCATCAGACGGATACGGTGAAGGACTGGATGAAGGCGAGCCGCGAGAAAGGTCTCAAGGGCGCGCTGACCGAGCGCGATCGCCCGTTCGCGAAGAAGTCATAGGCGCACGTTGGGGGAGATTAGCGGCTCGGACGGCAGCATCGTTTTAGCGCGCGACATCGCGCTCGCGCTGGTCGTCGGATTTCTGACCGGCGCGCTGGCGATTCCGGTCGTCATCAACCTGGGGCTCGGGAGCACGCTCAGGGTTCCGCTGCTGCTCCTGCCGGTGATCTTTGCAGTATTGTTCGCGATCGCGCTGTTGGTTGCGAGCCTGGTTGCCGATCGAGTTCCCTCGTTATTTGAATTTTCGAAGTTTGCGGTGGTGGGGGTTCTGAATTCCGGCGTCGATTTCGGCATCCTGAATTTATTGATGTTGATAACCAGCGTGTCTTCGGGTGCCGGCTTTCTCGCGTTCAAATCGGTCTCGGTGACGTTGGGAGTGCTCAACAGCTATCTGTGGAATAAGTACTGGACGTTCAAAACGTCGAACTCCGCCGACGCGCGCCGCGAGTTCATGGCCTTCATGGTGGTGACGTTGATCGCGGTCGGAGTCAACGTGGCGGGCGCAGACGTGATCGTAAACGTCATCGGCGCGCCAACCGGATTCAGCACCAAGCTGTGGGCCAACATCGGCGCGATTTCCGGCGCGGGCCTGACACTCTTCACCAATTTCTTCGGCTACAAATTCTTCGTCTTCAAAAAACCACCCGTTGCCGCACTAGATGTTCTTTAGTACTGGGTGCAGGGTCACCCCTGCCGCCCACCGCGCAGGTGATGGAGGTCCGGCGATGGCCGCTTCTCAAAATTCCTATCGGTCCGCCAACGCACTGGTCGATCTCGTCGACGGCCATCGCGTCACAGCGGTCATCTACGTCGCCGCGCAACTCGGAATCGCAGATCTTCTTTTCGAAGGTCCAAAGTCCGTTCCCGAGTTGGCGCGTCTGACCGACACTCACGAACGCTCGCTATTCCGCCTGATGCGCGCGCTGGTCAAACTGGCGATCTGCACGCAATCATCGGACGGCGGATTCCAGCTCACCGAGATGGGCACCCACCTCGCCGCCAACTCCGAGCGCTCGATGAAGGCCTGGGTGTTACTCAGAGGGTGGCATGCTGAGAGCCGGATGGAGTGGGTTGCTCGACTCGATTCGCACCGGCAAAACCGCCGACGATCTGGCGGGACTCGGCGAGGAGCGCTTCGAGGTGTTGGCGAAGACCAGGGACGCCGTCATGTTCAACGAGGCGATGGTCTCTATCACGCGCATGACGGTTCCTGCCGTGCTCGCGGCGTACGACTTTTCCGGGATTTCAACTTTGATGGATGTCGGCGGCGGTCTGGGCGAACTGATCTGCGCGATCCTGAAACAGTATCCGTCGATGCGCGGCGTCATTTTCGATTTGCCTCATTGCGCGGAAGGCGCGAAGAAAAATGTTTCTGCCGCGGGTGTCTCCGATCGATGCGAATTTGTCGCAGGAAGTTTTTTTGAATCGGTGCCAACCGGCGCCGACGCGATTGTCATGAAGAGCATCATCCACGACTGGAACGATGAACGCTGCGTGCGGATTCTTCAGAACTGCCATCGCGTCCTGAAACCCGGCGCGCGCCTGATGCTGATCGACAAAGTTGTTCCTGAGAAGCTCAAGCCTGGCGGCAGCGATCTCTTCGTCTTTTTGGACGATCTGAACATGTTGCGCGGACCCGGCGGCGGCGAACGTACCCCGAGCGAATTCCGCGCCCTCCTGAAGCAATCCGGTTTCACCCTCCAGCGGATGGTCCCAACCGGCCGCTACAGCGTAATCGAAGCAACCCGCGCTCCTTAATACTGGGTGCAGGGGTCACCGCTGCCGCCCACCGCGCAGGTGATTATTTTTGCTTTCCGACGCGCAATTTTAACACCTGACTAGTCATCAGCCTCTTACGCTGGCAGACTCAATCCTGATGGATTTTCAATGCATGGGCTGACCGACCCCGCACACATCGCGGACCTGCTCGCGAACTGGGGTTATCTCGGCATCTTTGCCGCCGTCTTCGTCGGCAACCTCGGCATCCCGGTGCCGGAGGAAACCGTGATGCTCGCGGGCGGATTCCTCGCGGGACAAATGATTCTCGACCTCCGGCTGGTGTACCTCGTGGTAATTTTCAGCGCGGTCACCGGCGATTGTTGCGGCTACGTCATCGGACGCACCGGCGGACAACGCGTGCTGACGTGGCTGGCGGATACGTTTCCCTTCATGCGCGCGCGCTATGAACGCCTCCAGCTTTTTTTTCAGACTCACGGCAGCAAGGCAGTCTTCATGGCGCGATTTATCACCGGCGTGCGATTCATGGCAGGCCCGATGGCGGGTGCGTGCGGGATGCCGTTTTTCCAGTTCCTCGGATGGAACGTGCTCGGCGCGATCGTGTGGTGCTCGCTGGTGGTGACCGTCGGCTACCTGGTCGGCGACGAGTTGTATCCGGCGCTCGCGATGGCGCATCAAATTTCGCGATGGATCGGCGTCGCCGGTTTTGTGCTGCTGCTACTGATTTTGATCTTCTGGTGGAGGGACCGGCGCCCTGCAGTGTCGAGGCCGCAACCGTAGTCGCGTTCGCCGCTGCGCCGCTGTCGTCGCGGCCGCGCTGGTTCTGGCCGGATGCAAGCCCCGCGCGCATCTCGACGTTCACTATCTCCCCGACTTCGTGCCTGGGTCGCAGAACGTTTTCTATCCGGCGAAAATTGCGGTGACTCCGACCGGCGGAAGTGTTGGTTCCGGCGAATACCAGGCCGGCGCGATCTACTCGGCTGACGGCAGCGCGCAGACGCCGCTGCTAGTCGTCGATGCGGCTCGCGCGTTCGACAACGGGTTGATTAAGGGACTGACGGACTCGGGGTTGGTGCCGGTGGCGCTCGATTCGAATCCGGGCGACGGCAAGCCGCCCGAGGGATCTGATTTCCTTCTCAGCTCCGAGCTCGAACAGTTCGAGGTCAACAAGCGATTCGAAGCGAACCAGACGATCCACGGCCAGTATTTCACGATGAACGCCGTGGTGCGCGCGAAGTTCGAGCTGAAGAATCGCGATGGCGCAGTGATTTACGCGGGCGAGATCACCGGCCTCGAGAATGAACCGCCGAATCCGGTCGGCGCCGAGGTCTTTCTCCCACTCGAGACGGAACCCGTCGAATCCTTGTCGGTTGCGATGTCGCGCGCAGTCGGCCAGCTGATGCTCGCGCCGAAATTCCGCGCGGCGCTGCCGATGCGCGCCATCGCAGCGACTCCGATCGCCTCGCCAGCGCCTCAATCTCCGGTTCATTAGACAATGTCCGCGGCGTAGCCGCGATTGGCCGTAACTGTGGCACCTTATCTATTGCTGCCAACGGCTCTGCGCGCGACAATCCACTCGATGAAGCGCACTAGACGAATCGTGATGGTCGCGTTTCCCGACGCGCAGATTATCGACATCACCGGACCGCTCGAAGTATTTGGACGCGCGGCGCGATTGCTGACCGACGAACGCGGCTGGCGCGTTCCGGCATACACAGTCGAAATCGTTGCCTCCAAAGCTGGCGCATTCGCAACTTCATCGGGCATTCGATTGGTTGCGGATCGTTCGCTCGCGCAAGTGCGCGGGCTGGTCGATACGATCCTCGTGGCTGGGGGCCGCGGAACCACTGCTGCGCTTCGAGATCGAAAGTTAATCGACTGGCTTCGCGGAAGCATCCGTCGCACGCGGCGGCTCTGCTCGGTCTGCACGGGCGCGTTCCTGCTTGCGGAGGCGGGTCTGCTCGACGGACTTTCCGCGACGACGCATTGGCGGCAATGCGATCGGCTGGCGGCGCAATATCCTGCGGTATTAGTCGAAACCGATCCGATCTTCGTCCGCGCGGGGAAGATATTTACCTCAGCGGGAGTGACTGCGGGAATCGATCTGGCGCTGGCGTTGCTCGAAGACGACCACGGACGCGACGTGGCCCTGGCAGTGGCGCGCGAGCTCGTCATGTTTCTGCGGCGTCTGGGCGGGCAGTCGCAATTCTCTGTGCAGCTAAGCACGCAGCAGGCCGATCGAGAGCCGATCCGCGATTTGCAGCGATGGATTGCCGATCACCTCGGCGCCAATCTATCGGTTGAAGCGCTCGCGCGGCGCGCTGCGATGAGCCCGCGCAACTTCGCGCGCGTGTTCACCCGCGAAGTCGGAATGACGCCGGGACAATTTGTCGAAAACTCCCGGGTCGAAGCGGCGCGCCGGCGTCTCGAGGAATCGACCGACGGCGTCGATTCGATTGCATCGGAATGCGGCTTCGGCACGCGCGAATCGATGCGCCGCGCGTTCATCCGCACGCTGCGCGTGCCGCCCAGCGCATATCGCAACCGCTTTCAACAGAAACTGAGCGCCTGACAAAAAAGGAGAACGCCATGCGAATTGCCTTCCTGATTTTCGACGACCTGACCACGCTCGACGCGATCGGACCGTTCGAAGTGATGTGCCGAATCCCGGGCGCCGAGGTGATGTTCGTCGCCGAGACCGCCGGCATCAAGCGCGCCGATCCGAAATCGCTCGGCATCGTCGCCGACTACTCAATCGCCGACGTGACCAGCGCCGACATCCTGGTCGTGCCGGGCGGACGCGGCGAGGCGCAAGTGCGCGAGAAGCCGCACATGCTCGAGTGGGTCCGTCAAATCGATGCGACTACTCAGTGGACGACGTCGGTTTGCACAGGCGCGTTGGTGCTCGGCGCCGCTGGTCTGCTGAAGGGACGGCCCGCGACGACGCATTGGGCGCGGCTCGAGAAGCTGCGCGAGTTCGGCGCCGATCCACGCAGCGAGCGTGTGGTCGAAGACGGCAAAATCATCACCGCAGCGGGAGTGTCGGCGGGTATCGACATGGCGCTGCATTTCGTGCGTCGCGTCGCCGGCGACACCGTTGCGCACGCAATCCAGGTGGGCATCGAATACGATCCGCAGCCGCCCTTCGACGGCAACGCAGGCCGCGCACCGGCGCACGTCATGGAAGTTTTGCGGCCGCGATACCAGAGGCCATCTGCGTCCAACTGAGCATTCGAATTGAAGCTGGCGGTTCGGCTATAAGTAGCTGCAAAGCTGCTGGAGGTCGCCGCCATGACAGATCAATTCACGGATCGTATCGACGTTCATTTCCATTATCTGAGCCCCGAGTATCGCGAGAAGATGATCGACGCGGTCGGCGGTTCGCCGGACGGCGGTTTGCGGCGCCGCAATGGAGCGCCGAGAACGCACTGGCGATGATGGACCGGATGAACATCGCGACCGGGATGCTGTCGGTATCTTCGCCGGGAGTGCATTTCGGCAACGACGCGAAGGCTCGTCTGCTCGCTCGATCGGTAAACGAGTTTGCTGCGCGCACGATGGGCGACCATCGCGGACGCTTCGGCGGCTTCGCGAGCCTACCGCTGCCGGACGTTGACGGTGCGCTCGAAGAAATCGCTTACGCCCTCGACACGCTCAAGCTTGACGGCGTCGTCATGCTGACCAACTTCAATGGTGTGTACCTCGGCGACAAGCGGCTGGACCCGGTCTTCGATGAGCTCAACCGCCGCAGCTGCGGTGGTCTTCATTCATCCGACGTCGCCGATATGCTGGCAGCAGAGTGCGCTTGGATATCCGCGTCCGATGATCGAGTTCACCTTCGACAGCACGCGCGCGGTGGTCAACCTGATATTCAGCGGGACGACGACGCGCTGTCCGAAAGTTCGGTTCATCGTGCCGCACGCGGGTGGCACGCTGCCGTTCCTGGCGCGGCGAATCGGCATGTTCGGCCGTGGCGTCGCCGGCGGCACGCCAGTCCCTGCCGAAGAGCATCTGCGAAAGCTGTATTACGATCTCGCGGGATCGCCCGGCTCGAATGCGCTCGCGCCGCTACTCGAGATGACCGAACGCTCGCACATCCTGTATGGCAGCGACTACGTGCACACGCCGGAAGCGATTGTGTCGGCGCATCTGGCGGAATTGTTGAGCAGCAAGTTGTTGTCGCCGGATGACTTCCGCGCAATCGCGCGCGGCAACGCGCTGGCGTCTGTTTCCGCGGCTCGCGTGATGCTCTTCATCCTAACCTCTCCTTGTCCGAGGAGAGGTCGGCGAAAGCCGCTTGAAAAGCGGTGTCGCCGGGAGAGGTGCAACGCGCGATAGTTCAGCCGCCTCGACTCGTCTAATCGCAATGCAGAGACACTACGTTCCGCTGCCCGACAGCAGCACAACAACGCTCGTGCTGCACGCCTGAACGGTGCACCTCTCCCGTCGCTCACCTTCGGCTCGCGCCGACCTCTCCTCGGACAAGGAGAGGTTAGGATTTAGGCGCGCTGCTGATAGCTACTTCCTTATGAAGGAGAAGTGATCTTCCATTCGCGCATTCACCTCATTTAAGTGATTGCAGTACTGGAAGAAGCCGCCGTTGTAGTTGCCGTCCTGGCGGCGCTGGAACTCGCCTTCGAAGTTGTAGTAGCCGGGGGTGCATTCCTGGTTGCGATTGGTCTTGCCGCGATGCTTGATTACTTCGTCCACCCACCATTGCTCGGACTGCGGCTTTGCGTCGATAGCCTGGATGCCATGGCGGCGCGCGTACTCGATGCACGCGGCGATGTGATCGCCCTGCGCCTGTAGCATGTCGGTCAAGTTGAACTGGAACGACGCCTGGTAGCCGCCCATGATGAAAAGATTCGGATAGCCCTGCGAGTGGATTCCCAGCAGCGTGCGGATGCCGTCGCGATACTTATCGTTCAGCTCGAGGCCGTTCTCACCCTTGATTTGATTGTAGATGCCGGTCTTCTGCACTTCGAAGCCGGTGGCGTAGATGAGCACGTCGAGCTCATACTGCTTGCCCTCGAACACCGGACCCTTCTCGGTGATTTCGGTGATGCCTTTGCCGTGAGTATCGACCAGGTGCACGTTGGGGCGGTTGAAGGTCGGCAGGTAGTCGTTGTGGAAGCATGGACGCTTGCACAGGAGCATGTACCACGGCTTGAGCGCGTCGGCGGTCGTCCGGTCTTTGACGATCGAATCGATGCGCTGATGGATTTTCATCATCGCCTCGATGTTCGCATTTTCCTGCCGGCGAATTTTCTCCTCGGGCGACATCGCCGCATACTTCGCCGTTTGATCCGGCGTCATGAAGGGCTGCCTCTTCGCGAGCTCACGGCGCTTCGCTTGCCATCCGGGCTTAAGTCGGCGCGCCCAGTTGGGATCGGTCGGCCAATCGTCGCGAACGTCAATCGACGACGGCGTGCGCTGGAACACGTATAGCTCTTTGGCCGCCGCGCCAAGGCCGGGAATCGCCTGAACCGCAGTCGCGCCGGTGCCGATGATGCCAACGACTTTGCCTTCGAGGCCCGACAGATCGGGCTTGGTGTAGGCGTAGTCCCATCGCGAGGTGTGAAAGGAATGTCCCTTGAAGGTTTCGAGGCCTTTGATCTTCGCCAGCTTCGGTTTCGAGAGAGTGCCGTTGGCGCAGATGACGAATCGCGCCTTCATACGATCGCCGCGGTCGGTCGTCAGGTTCCACATCTGCTCGACGGGATCCCATTCGGTCGAAGTGACGGTGGTCTGAAAGGTCGCCAGCTCGTACAGGTTGTACTTTCTCGCGATAGCCTGGCAGTGCGCGAAAATCTCGGGGCCCTTGGCGTAGTGGTCCTTGGGCACGTAGTCCAACTCGTCGAGCAGGGGCAGGTAGTCATACGCGACGACGTCGCATGCGACGCCGGGATATCGATTCCAGTACCAGGTGCCGCCGACGTCCGCGCCGCGCTCGACGATGCGAATGCTCTCGACGCCGTGCTCGCGCAATCGGGCCGACGTCAGCAGCGCCGAGAATCCTCCGCCGATAAACAGGACCTCGACGGTATCGTTGATGGCGTCGCGCGGCGTGACTTCGCCGGCATAAGGATCAACTTCGTATCGCGACAGTTCGCCTGAGAGGTCAGACGTGTATTGCGCGGTGCCTTCGGGACGATAGCTCAGCCTTAGGTCGCGCTCCTCGGCAAATTTCTGCTTGACGCTATCGTAGAAGTCTTGTGAGTGAGTCGGCTTCGCGACCATCCCGATGGGTTTTTCGAAAGTCTGCGGCATCTCGAACTCCGTACATTTAATGTGAAACCCTTCGCGGGTTTCATTTTTCACTGCTTCCGCGGCACGGGTGACCCCTGCACCCAGTATCTATAACGGGAAGCGCTCCTTCACCATCGCCTCGCTCTTTTTCCATAGGTCGTTTGCGTGGGCCAGGTTCAAAGCGTAAGAGCGGACGCCGACGCGCGAGGTCACGTCATCATTCACTTCGCACACGTGACAGTCTTCGCAGTAGTGTGCGCCAACCGCATCGGCCGCTCCGACGAAACCGCTCCACACTGAAGTCGCCGACCCTTGCGGCACGCTCTTGAAGCGAAATGACTGCCCCGGAGTACTGGACGCCTTGGCTATTCGGGCCATCATCTGCTCGACGAGTTCCGGCGTCATGTGGCGGCCGAGCTCGGTCTGGATTCCGCCGGGATGGATCGAGGTCGCGCGCACGCCGCGTCCTTTGAGCCGGCTGTCGAGCGCCACCGCGTAAAGAATATTTGCGGTCTTCGATCGGCCGTAGGCGGTAAAGGCCTGGTAAGGAGTCCGCTCGAAATTCGGATCCTCAATATCGACATCGCTGATCTGATGACCCGCCGACGAGAGCGTCACGACTCGAGCGCCGGATTTCAGCAGGGGCACGAGCCGATTGACGAACACGAAATGTCCGAGGTGATTGGTTCCGAATTGCGTTTCGAAGCCGTCCTGGGTCTTGCCTTGCGGACAAGCCATCACGCCTGCGTTCGCGATGATCACGTCGAAGGGTTTGGCGCGTGCCAACAAATCGTCGGCCGCCTTGCGCACGCTGGCGAGCGACGCGAGATCCATTTCGACCAGATCGACCGCTGGATTGCCTGCCTGCGCGAGTGCGGTCCGCGCCTTGGCAGATCGCGCGCCGTGCCGACGACGCTGCCGCCATGGGCGACGACTGAGCGTGCGGTCTCGACGCCCAGGCCGGCCGAGACGCCGGTAACCAGTACGCGCTTGCCCGAGAGATTTACGCCTTCGAGGACTTCATCAGCGGTTGATTCCGCTCCGAATGTTTTTGCCATTGTGTTTTCTCCTAATTCAGATCGTTCATTGCTCAGAATTGCACAAAAAGTGACGGCGCGGGAATCGCAATCGATGCGAAGAACCTCACCCCTAACCCCTCTCCTTTCAGGAACCTTTGCACAACTCGGCGCAGCGCTCTTCCCCTCTCCCGACGGGAGAGGATTTAAGGTGAGGGACCTTAGCCAGCGCGCTTTTTCGCGCGCGATTCAAGATTCTTTCTCTGCTCTGGCCCTTTCCGGGGTTATGCAAAGGTCTCCTTCAGGAGAGGGGAACCGGATTTGGACTGCTCCAGAGAGGTTTGCTCTTGCGCGATTCTTCTTGCTTCCTTAATTCGACGCGGCGGATTTTTCCGCTGACTGTTTTGGGGAGTTCGTCGATGAATTCTATCTCGCGCGGGTATTTGTATGGAGCCGTTACGCGCTTGCAGTGTTCCTGGAGTTCGGTGACGAGCCGATCGCTGCGTTCGGCGCCGGGGCGGAGTTTCACGAAGGCCTTGACGATCGAGCCGCGGTCGGCGTCAGGGGTCGCGACTACCGCGGATTCCATCACCGCGGGATGCTCGAGCAGGGCGCTCTCGACTTCGAATGGGCCGATTCGGTAGCCCGCGGAAATTATCACGTCGTCGGCGCGACCGACGAACCATAGATAGCCGTCGGCGTCGCGCGTGGCTTGGTCGCCGGTCAGGTACCATTCGCCCTTGAACACGCTGGCGGTCTCTTCGGCGTTTTTCCAATACTCGAGAAACAACGACGGCGGCCGCTCGGGACTCACGCGCAATGCTATTTCGCCGATTTCGCCGACTTTGGTCTCCGCCAGATCATTGTTGAGCACGCGCACGTCGTGGCCGGGAAATGGGAGGCCCATCGAGCCCGGCTTCACCGGCATCCCGGGCATGTTGGCGGCGAGTATCGTCGTTTCGGTTTGCCCGTAGCCGTCGTGAATCGTGAGTCCGAGTTTTTCGCGCCAGACTTCGATCACTTCGGGATTCAGCGGCTCGCCTGCTCCGGTGCAATGCCGCAGTTTCGGAAATTCGTAACCGGCGAGATCTTCCTTGATGATCATCCGATACTCAGTCGGCGGCGCGCAGAAAGTCGTGATGCCGTAACTGCGAAGCAGCTCGAGTTCCTTCATCACGTCGAAGCGGCCGTTGTACATAAAGGTCGTCACCCCGTTCATCCACGGCCCGAACAGCACGCCGTACGCCGCCTTGGCCCATCCGGTATCCGAAGTCGTCCAGTGGATGTCGCCCGCGCGCAAGTCGAGCCAGTTGAGCCCGGTGAATTTGTGGCTGTAGGTGTAGCCGTGACTATGCAGGACGGCCTTCGGCTCGCGGGTGGTGCCGGAAGTGTAGTAGCAAATCGCGGGCTCCGACGATTTCGTATTCGCGGGCTTGAACGCCGGCGACGCGTGACCCATGTATTCCTGCAGGCTGATCCATCCGGTGCGCGTGGCGCCGCAGATAAAGTAGTGCGCGACAGTCGGACATTCCCGGCGCAAGTCGGCGACCATGGTGGCATTCTCGACGCATGCGATTATCGCGCGCGCGCCGGAATGATTGGCGCGATAGATTAAATCTTTCTCGCGCAGCATCGAGGTGCATGGGATAACGATCGCGCCGAGCCTGAGCGCGCCGATATACGCGGCCTGCCACAGCGTGATTCGCGGCAGCACCAGCATGACGGCATCGCCGCGCTTGATTCCATGGCCTGCGAGAACGTTGGCGATTCGTTTGGACTGCGCGGAAATGTCGGCGAAGGTCAGCCGCGCGCGGCGGCGCTCGCCGTCCTCCCACAGAAGCGCGACGCGGCGCGGATCTTCGGCGAACTTGTCGATGACCTCGGCGAAATTGAAATGCTCCGGCGTCTCCCAGCGGAAGTCGCGATACTTGCGCCGATAGTTCTCGATAGCGTCGGGGTTGATTGAATCGGTCTTTATCGAATCAGTCATGGGCGCGAATTCCCGCGCGCCGGATGCTCGGCGGGCGTCTGCGAGCGCTTCGCCGCCGCCTTGATGTACTTCACAGTCACCGGCGACAGGTCGTCGCGCTCGACCCGCACGTCGATAATCGCGAACGATTTGCAGTCGTGCGCCGCGCGAAGAGCGTCGCGCAACTGATCGACGGTGGTCGCCTCGAATCCTTCGCCGCCCCAGTCGCGCGCGAGTTGTGCGTACGGCCACGGCGGAATTTCGAGCAGCTCGCGGCGCTCCGCGATCGGCCGGAAGATACCCCATCCGCCGTTGTTGATCAGCACGCACGATCGGATTCACGCCCTTGGCGGGCGCTTGCGAAATCTCGGGGCCCGTCATCTGGAAGCCGCCGTCACCGCACATCACCAGCGGCCGAAGTCCGCTGCCGATTTGCGCGCCGAGCGCGGCCGGCACCGCAAATCCCATCGAGGCGTAAAAGCCCTGCGCGAAATACCGTTGTTATGCGGCACGCGGATGTCGAGGCCGCCGAACAGCATGTCGCCCGACTCGGTGACCACGATGTAGTCGCGTTTGTCGGCCAGGAATTCGTTGACGACCGCGAGAATCTGGCTGACCTTGACCGGCTTGCCGTCGCGCGCGGCGATCTCGCGAAGATTGTCGGCGTACTGCACCTTCTCATGATGCTGCGTCAGCTTCTGCCGCAGCAGCGCGCGCGCGAAATCGCGAATGCCGACGTCGGTGTAGGTGTGATACTTCACCTCGACCTTGCGATCGACGGCCCACACCGTCTTTTCCTGGATCACGTGCGGCGGACGGTTGCCGAAGTTCATGTCGGTTCTGAGACATCCGAGGTTGAGCACGAAGTCGGCGGCGTCCATTCGCGCGACGATCGACGGCGGACTGATCGGGCCGACGTGGACGCCCATGTACAGCGGATGATCCATCGGGAACGCGCCCTTGCCGAGCACGGTCGTCATCACCGGCGCGCCCATCTTCTCCGCGAGCTCGACCAGATCGTGCGACGCCTTGAAGCGGTGAATCTCGATGCCGGCGATCAGCACGGGCTTGCGCGCCTCGTTGAACATCGCGGCGGTCTCGTGCGCCGCTTCCTCGACCTTGCGCGCGTCGGATTCCTGGAAGTGCAGGCGCCCGTCCCATTCGATCAGATCCTCGGGAACTTCGATTTGCCGATCGACCATGTCGCGATGAATCTCGACGTAACCGGGGCGCTGCTCGGCCCAGATGCGCTTGACGACGCGATGCAATTCGCTGGCGGCGGTGCTCGGATCGGTGAGGACTGTGCTCGCGCAGGTCACTTCATCATAGATGCGGCGCTGCGATTCGATCTCGCGCGCCTGATGATGGATGAGCGTGCCGAGCTTGCGCTCCTCTTCGCCGGGGCCGCCTGAAAAAATCAGGATCGGCACGCGTTCCGAAAATGATCCAGCGACCGGATTGACCATGTTGTGGCCGCCGGCGCCGTAGGTGACGCAGATGACGCCGATTTTGCCGGTCGCGCGCGCGTAGCCGTCAGCCGCGAAGCCGACGCCCGGCTCATGCGAGAGCGTGATGATGTTCATCCCGTGCTTGCGGCCGAGCGTGAAAAACAGCTTGAGCGCGAGGTCCCCGGGGATGCCGAAAACGTGCGACACGCCAATCTTGCGCAGGTAGGCGACCAGAAAATCGCCCAGCGCCATGTGCCTCTTCACTCCGCTTCGCCTCCGTCGATCCTTCGGTATTGTAACAAAAACGCTGCGGCCGAGTGTTGTCTTGATTCGAGTCTGAAGGTCTGAGAAATCACGAGCACGTTAAAGGGTCGTGTGTCTCTCCTAGAAAAACGACGACTGCCGTGAGGGGTCAGGAACGCTGGCAGCGAGTTGCGTATAGTCCCGCTCACGTCCGAGCAAAGCCGCGAGCTTGTGAATGCTGAGTCGCCTGAGGATTTCGACCGTAATCGGACGCTTCTCATCCCAATGAATCATGGAATGAAGGAAGCCTTGCGCCGGTTCAGATCGAAGCAAGTCTTCGATAAAACAGGCTTCTTCTTCTGACCAGCACGGCAGGAAATAGACGGTGTCATCAAATACAACAGGGCGGCCTTTGACCGGGCCAACCTTCACGAAATTGAGCTTCTTGTAGAACCCGGAGACTGCGATTTTCCACGGTGCGAAGCTGTACGGCCCGACACCAAAAACCGAGAAGGCAGGCTTGTTCTTGTAGATGACACTTCCGCGTTTGTGGAGCAATGCGGCGTGGCGCTCGAGATATTTCCACGTCTCTGGCGCCTTCATCCGGATATAACTGGTATCGTCGCCAACACGCTGTTGCGTCACCACCATCACGCGCCGACAGTTAATACGGCCATTACCGATATCGGAGCTCTTCAGCATTGGGAGCAGAATGAAATCTTCGAGGGCGACATTCTCGCCAAGACCGTTTTGATAGCCCTCGGAGTCTGTGTTGGTCAGCTCCATAACTTTGGAGCAGTCATGCTTGATACCCGAACGCCACACGTAGCGATCATCCGGACCCAGAAGGTTACGGTACTTGTTGAACGCCGTCAGGTTGGAGATGATCTGGCCGTCGAGAAAGCCGATCGTGCGTGAGCAGGTTTGAGCATCTAGGCTATCGAAGATGCCGCAAGTGAGAGTTTGGGTCCCGGGCTCGATCTCAAGCACGAAAAAGCACGCATCGACCGCTGCGCCGAACTGCTCGAGGGCGTCAATCTTATAGATCCTTGCAGAGCGCATCGCGCCGCCCTTTTTCCAGACGTGCAGCAGAATCTTGCGGGCGACCGCTGTTTTGCAGAGGACGGCAATTGCACCGACTGCACCTTTCAACCAATCAAGGTAGCGAAGGATCATCCATTCGGAGATATCGAAATTGCTCTTTCCGGTGATTGCCTCGATCCCTTGCCGCCCGTGAAAGTTGGACTTCGCCGGAAGGTTGTCACTTTCAATCACACCGAGATTTGAATTAGTGACCCAGGGCGGATTCCCGATAATGAGCCAAGGCTGCCCGACTTTGGTGACGACGCTCGCCCAATCGAGCTTGAAGAAGTCCCCGTGCCTCAAGTCGATGTTGCGTCCATTCGTGGCCATACTGGAGGCGAGATACTCCGGATTGATGTCGATGCCGATGATCGATTCCGCATCGGGAAAGCTGGCGGCGGCTGCAGTGATGAACGCTCCCCGGCCACAGGTTGGCTCCAGGATCGAGCGCGGTCGAATGGCAAGGCTGCGGAGAAGCCGGGTAGCTGCCAAAGCGAGCGCTGGCGGTGTCTGGAAGTCCCCGAACTCTGTAACGGCCTTGGTTTTGCGTTCCTTGACCGCCATCACGTAATCCGCTTGATGCCAGAGACTGTCCCCGCCTTCTGTATGACGCGGCCATATTGAAGACGCCACTGATAGGCGTTTGAGATGGTCATGTAACCCTGCTCAGGTTTCTCACGAAGGACCTGCTCCGCGATCTTGTTGGCTTCGATCTCATCGATGAGAAGATTCTTGTCCAGCATGAACGCAATCAAGTCTTCTGCATTCCCTTCGCGCTCGATGATCTCCCGCAGCCCGCGCGTCATCTGATAGTCGCCCGTGCGCTCTTTCTCCACGAAGATCGTATGCCGAATGTTGAGTCGTGACGTTTTACGGGTGCGATTATCGGATTTCTCATAGACAAAGACGATCAGGCTGTAGCCGAGGCCATATATTTTCTGCCGCGGATCCTTGAATGGGCTAGAGGACTGAGGCTGTCTTATGCTCGTCACCTTAATATCGACATTGATGCTCGGAATATCTATCCCCGACGCGGAGTTGCCACCCTCGAAGGAGTATTTATCCATCAAGTGAGCGACAAACTTATGTTCAAGGTAGGTTCCTACCGTCTTTCCGTTATCGACCCCGAATAGCGACGGCTCATCGTGGCTGCTCTCCGCCTCCGTGAATAGGGCGGCTTCAGCAATCAGGATATCGATCGTCAAGGCGGTTTTCATCGAGGGCCGCCCTTTATTTGCCTGCTCCACTGGTGAGCCGATTATATTCTTGCCTTAATTGGTACACTACCCCACCGGAAGACATCTTCGACGGCGCGCTGCGCGCGCGCGTAGCCGTCAGCCGCGAAGCCGACGCCTGGCTCATGCGAGAGCGTGATGATGTTCATCCCGTGGCGGCGGCCGAGCGTGAAAAACAGCTTGAGCGCGAGGTCCCCGGGGATGCCGAAAACATGCGACACACCAATCTTGCGCAGGTACGCGACCAGAAAATCGCCCAGCGCCATGTGCCTCTTCACTCCGCTTCGCCTCCGTCGCTCTGCGCTATTGTAACAAAAACGCCCGCGGCGAGCGCTGGCTGAATTAGAACTTCGAGGTGCGAAGTCAGATTGATAGGGTCGTCAACCTGATAAATTTGTGCGAGAACATGCATGATTTTGTGAGGGTTGCGCGAGGGTTCATACGATAGCTCGGGGAGGGCGTCAATGTTTGTTTGCAACGCGTGGTACATCGCGGCGTGGTCTGACGAAGTCGTCGAGCGGCCGCTTGGCCGGCGGATTCTTGGCGAGCCGGTGGTCCTGTTCAGGGATTCCGCGGGAGCGATTGCCGTGCTCCAGGACCGCTGTTGCCATCGCGGCGCGCCGCTTTCATTGGGCGATGTCGTTCCACGCGGAATCCAGTGCGGGTATCACGGCCTCGTCTTCGACTCCGCGGGACAATGCGTGCTGGTGCCGGGAGATCATAAGGTGCCGCCCGGCGCGCGGGTCCGAACTTATCCGGCGGTCGAACAAGACGCGTTCGTTTGGGTATGGATGGGCGATCCTGAGAACGCGGATCGATCGCTGCTGACCCAATACCCTTACCACAACGATTCGCGCAATTGGCCGCATCAGCACACGACATTGCATTTGCGCAGTGGCTACTTGCTGGTGTTGGACAACCTGATGGATCTTTCGCACCTGGGCTACGTGCACAAAGGCACCGTCGGCGGTGACGCGACAACTCACGTTGAAGCAAAAATGCGCACGGTGCGCACGCCCAACGGAGTAAGATTCGAGCGCTGGATGCTCGACTCGGTGCCACCGCCGACTTACGTCAAGGCCGTCGGTTTCAAAGGAAAAGTGGATCGATGGCAGGAGATTGAATTCGTCGCTCCCAACGCTGTGATCCAATGGAACGGCGCGATTAGCGCGGGGACAGGGGTGTTACGCGATTGGAAGTACGACAGCGCGCGTGAGGATTGCTTCTCAATGAGGCTATTCCACGGCATAACCCCTGAGACCGAAAACAGCACCTTTTATTTCTGGTCCTCCGCAAATGGCTACAACCAGAATGACCCAAGCGCGACGACGCAGTTATTCGAAGAAATTGCCAGGACTTTCGATCAGGACAAGGCGGTGCTCGAAGCCCAGCAACAGCGTCTGCTGGAGCTTCCTGACGGCCCGCTGGTCGAGATCCATGGAGATGCGGCGCGGATTCACGCCCGTCGCGCGATCGATCGGCTGATCGCGAAAGAGTCTGGCGCGATGAGGTACGAGCAGAGGGCGTCCGAGGGTCAAACAGCCCCTCTCAAACCAGGAGAGTGATCGCAAGCCGCTAAAGGATTCGAAATTCAGCCTCTCAGCTCCGAAATGACGCCGGTACCCTCGCTGCCGGATACTGGCCGGAATCGGCCACTGTCCGAAGGACTCTTCGACGGCGCGCTGTGCTAGAGTATGATGTTAGCGGGCAAGGTGATGTTCTCGAAGATACTTCGCATGCAGTTTCTCGGGCCGATGCAACTCAGCCGGCTCGTAATGTTCCTGCCGCAGTTCGTCCGCTTGTTTTATCGGCTATGGACTGACGACCGCGTCCCGATGCTCGCGAAAGCGGTGCCGTGGATGGGTCTGGCGCTGATGATCACCCCGCCGGCGCTCGAGCTCGATATGATTCCAATCGTCGGCGAACTCGACTGGCTGGTCATCGGCTATCTTTCGCTCAAGGTTTTCATCTGGCTCTGCCCCCCTGACGTGGTGCGCGAACACGTCATGCAAATTGGCCGTGGCGAATAGCACCTCACGCTGATGCGGCCCCGCAATATCCTGATCGTCGTCGCGGCGGTCGTTATCGTCGCGCTGCTGTTGCTGAGCTTCCTCGATCAGCTGATCGTCGACTACCTGTGGTACGGACGGCTCGGCTTCGGCGGCGTTTTCAATACGACCGTCGGCGCGGAAATCGCGATCTTCCTGGTCGTGTGGCTGGTTGCCTTTGCCGCGATCTTCGTCAGCGGGCTGATTGCGATCGGCTCGAGCCGCAATCATGAGCGGCTGCGCGTCGTGCGCCGTCCCGACGAGATGGTCGAGGTCAATCTGCCCGAATTGATTCGCGCGCTCGGCGAACGAGTGCCGTGGCGCGTAATCGTCGCGGGCGGCGCCGCAGTGCTGGCGCTGTTCGCCGCGCAGGGCGAGGCGGCGAGCTGGGACGTTTACCTCAAGGGTCTGTACGGCGTGCCGTTCGGAATCGCCGAGCAGGCGTTCGGCAACGACATCGGCTTTTACGTCTTCACCGTGCCGCTGCTCGAGGAAATCCGCGACCTGTTCCTGATGCTGATCGTGCTGGCGGCCGGGATGGCGATCGCGGTCTATTGGGCGCGCGGCGCGCTCGACTTCAAGGAATCGCCGCCGCGCGTGTCGCCCGGTGCGGCGGCGCATCTGTCGGTGCTGCTGGGATTGTTCTTCGTCCAGCGCGCGATGAGTTACTGGCTCGGCCGCTTCGATCTGCTGCTGCATACCGACGGCGTCGTGTTCGGACTGCGCTACGTCGATCGAATCCTGTGGCAGCCGGGCCTGTGGCTACTGGTGTTGCTGTCGATCGCCGCGGCCGTGATGTGCCTGTACAACGCGCGCGAGGGCGGCCTGCGAATTCCAGTCAGCCGCGTTCGTTATCGTATTCGGCCCCGCGCTCATCATGAATTTTATTCAGCCGGTGATCGAGCGCCTGTGGGTCAAGCCCGACGAGCTGCGGGTCGAGAAACCGTATCTCGAGCGCAATATCGCGGCGACGCGGCACGCCTACAAGCTCGACACGGTGGACGTGAAAGCGTTCGCGGGGCAGGGCACGCTCACGCCCGCGGCGCTTCAGGAAGATGAGACGACGGTCAAGAATATCCGGCTGTGGGACCCGCGCCCGCTGATCGACACCTACCGCCAGTTGCAGGAAATTCGCACCTACTACGATTTTCGCGACGTCGATATCGATCGCTACTGGATCGAGGGCAAGTACACCGAGGTCATGCTTTCGCCGCGCGAGATGAATGTCGACCAACTGCCCGACACCGCGCAGACCTGGGTCAATCAGCATCTCAAGTTCACTCACGGCGCGGGGCTGGCGATGAGTCCGGTCAACAAGAAGGACACCGAGGGCTTGCCGGTCTTCTATATAAAGAATATTCCGCCAGCCTCGGACGTGGGGCTGAAGGTTGACCAGCCGGCGCTCTACTTTGGCGAGGCGCGCGACAATTACGCCGTCGTCGATTCGGCGACGCCCGAGTTCGACTATCCCAAGGGCGCCGACAACGTCTTTTCGTATTACGCGGGATCGGGTGGCGTGCCGGTGTCGGGATTTTTCCGCCGGCTGCTGTTCAGCATCTTCTTTCGCGACATCAATCTGCTCGTCACCGAGAATATCGTCGATAAGAGCAAGATCATGATCCGGCGCAATATCGCCGGCCGCATCGCGTACATCGCGCCGTTCCTGAATCTCGACCGCGATCCTTACGCCGTGATTCTCAACGGGCGCATGGTCTGGATCGTTGACGCCTACACCACCAGCGATCACTACCCCTACTCGCAGCGCAACGCCGACGGCATCAACTACATCCGCAATTCGGTCAAAGTGGTGGTCGATGCGTACACCGGCGACACCGATTTTTACGTGTCGGACCCCGACGACCCGATCATAAAAACCTGGGCGCGCGTATTTCCCGCGATGTTCAAGCCGATGTCGGCGATGCCCACGAACTGCGTGCGCACATCCGCTACCCGGAAGATTTTTTCCTGATCCAGGCCGACACTTTCCGCACCTATCACATGACCGATCCGCAGGTCTTTTATAACCGCGAGGACCTGTGGGGATTTCCGCGCGAAAACTACGCCGGCCAGACGGTCGCGATGCAGCCGTATTACGTGATCATGCGGCTGCCCGGCGAGGCGCAGGCGGAATACATGCTGATGCTGCCGATGACGCCGTCGGGACGCGACAACATGATCGCGTGGATGGCCGCGCGCTGTGACGGCGCGGACTACGGTCACCTGTTCGAGTATTCGTTTTCGAAAGATAAACTTTTTTACGGGCCGTATCAGATCCAGGCGCGTATCAATCAGAATCCGGAAATCTCGCGGCAACTTTCGCTGTGGAATCAGATGGGCTCGAAAGTCCTGCTCGGCAATCTGCTCGTGATCCCCATCCAGGACTCGCTGCTCTACGTCGAGCCGCTGTTCATCCGCGCCGAGAACGGCCAGTTGCCGGAATTGCAGCGCGTGGTCGCGTCGTACAGCGACCGCGTTGTGATGGGCGACACGCTCGACCTGACGATGACGGCGTTGTTCGAGAATGCAGCTCCGCCGGCGCCGACGATCGCCAAGGCAGTCGCGACCGAGCCGGTCCCGCAATCGATCGCGCAGGGCGGTAGCATCGGCGGCGGCAAGGCCGACATGACGAGCGCCGCGCTGCATTACAATCGCGCGCTGGACGCAATCCGCGCCGGCGACTGGACCAGTTTCGGCGCCGAGATGAAAGCGCTAGGCGACGAACTGTCAAAGCCCTCCGATTCCGGACATCCCTGAACCAAAGCGCCCTAGCGCCCGTTAGGCACCGCTTCGAATGGTAAATTCTGACTTGACTTCCGCGACTCAGCCCTACTACTAGTCGAATCGAGTTGTAGCCGTTGCGGGAGTCGCATTCCGCTCTGCCCGCAAGGTGTTTCACTAGCGGTTTGGGGACCGCGGTGTTTCCGACATAACCCGCAGTACGCTTGAGCCCGCCTCACGCTCGTGGGGCGAGCCGAAGCGGTTGGAGGAATTCCTATGCACGGACGTATCGCCCGTTTTCGGCGCGCTATCCACGCCGGATCTTTTCAACGATCAATGATTGCGATCATCGCCGTTTGTGCGATGACCCTGGGCGCCGTCTCTGTCGCCGGTGCTTCCGAAGGATCGTTGTACGCATTAACGACCCGCGCTCATCGCCATAAGCCTCATGGCAACGCCAACGGCCAATCCAAGACTCCCGCAATCGTGACGACCAGCGGACCTCTCAAGGGCGTCGTCAACGGCAACGTCACAGAGTTCCTGGGTATTCCCTACGCCGCGCCGCCGGTCGGTCCTTTGCGCTGGATGCCTCCGCAGCCGTATGGAACCTGGAACGGCCTGCTCGACGCGTCGTCGTTCGGCAGCGTATGCACCCAGGGCGGCCGCGGCAGCGAGAACTGTCTGTTCCTGAATATCTACGTTCCCAACTTCAAGAAGAACGGCAACAAGCATGGCGGCGCGATGCCCGTGATGTTCTGGATTCACGGCGGCGGGCTAACCGGCGGCGCCGGCTCCGACTACGATCCGACTCCGCTGCTCGCGCCGCAGAACGTGATTGTCGTTACGATCAACTACCGCCTGGGTTACCTGGGATTCTTCGCGCAGACCGCGCTCGACAGCGAGGGTCATGATGCCGGCAACTACGGCCTCATGGATCAGCAGTTCGCGATGCAATGGGTTAAGGACAACATCGCGGCATTCGGCGGTGACCCGGGCAACGTGACGATCTTCGGCGAGTCCGCCGGTGGCCACAGTGTCTATTGCAACCTCGCGTCGCCCACTGCGGCCGGCCTGTTCGCGCATGCGATTTCTGAAAGCGGTTCGTATCTGATGTTCGACGCCTTCATTCAGTCGATCGTGCCGTTGTCTGTCGGCGAAACGACCGGCAGCGGTCTTGTCCCCGGCGGCGATTCGGTCGCGAGCGGCCTTGGATGCACCACCGCCGCCTGCCTGCGCGCCGTTCCGAACACGACGCTGGTCGGCGTCCAGCCCGGCACCTTGTACGCCTTCGTTGACGGCACGCTGCTGACACAGACACCCGCCCAGGCGTTTGCGAGCGGCAGTTTCAACCGCGTCCCGGTGATGGCGGGCACCAATCACGACGAATGGGCCCTCTTCGTCGCCGAGGAGTACGACGCCACAGGCAATCCAATCCTGACCGAGCCTGAATACGACGCCGCCACCATCGCCTTGTGGGGACCAGTGCTCGGGCCGATCGTTGAAGTCGTCTATCCATATGTACCGCCGGGCGGCCAGGTGCTTACCGCGTCCGGCACCGACGGTATCTTCGCCTGCTCGGCGCGCAACGGCGACGCATTACTCTCGAATTTCACCAACACGTACACATATGAATTCAACGACGAGCTCGCGCCGCCGCAGCCGCAGCCTTTCAGCTTTCCGCTTGGCGCGTTCCACAGTGCGGAACTTCAGTTCCTGTTCGACGTGGGTTACTTCTTCGAGCTCACCCCCTCTGAGCAGCAGCTGTCACAGGCGATGGTCGGGTATTGGACAAATTTCGCAGCCAGCGGCAATCCCAACGGCGGCTCTTTGCCGACCTGGTCACTCTACAATCCGACCAGTGACATTTTCCAATCTCTCGTTCCACCGACTCCGACCACAGAATCCAACTTCAACACCGACCATCTGTGCGACGGATTCTGGAACCTGATTCCGTAAACTGAATCTCCTGCGCGTGGAGGGACGTAATCGTCCCTCCACGCAACCGCGCGACAACGCGCCCCGCCTTCCTCTTGTTCCCCTTCCCGCTCGGGAATCCCGACAGTCTGGTTCCCCTTCCCGCTCGGGAAGGGGTTAGGGGTTAGGTTGTCCCTCATCAACCACAACGTCCTAAAAATTCCGGTCCCCCTGCTCGCTCGGGAAAGGTTAGCGAGTTTAAAATCCGGTGATGAAATTCTCTTCTCTGTTCCCCCTTTCTCAAGGGAAAGGGGGCGAGGGGGATAGGACAGACGCAATCCGACGAAACCCCTCCGGTCCCCCTTCCCACCATGGGAAGGGGTTAGGGGTTAGGTTCTTCTCACCATTCGCAATGCGCGCCGCACTCTTCTCGCCACTTTAGTTCAGGGATGAACTGTTCAGCCTGACCACCACGAATTTTCTGTGCAACACTCGCGCTATGGACAACTGTCCCTACGCCCCGCTCGCCCAAAATCGAGAGAGCGCCGCTTCCCGCAAAAACCACTTTTGACGGAACGAACCCACCCCTTGTGTCGAGCCAGCCCTAAACCACAACCGGTGGTATAGATTTGCTCTTTTCGCCGTTTTCCATCAGTCACAATCGCGCTACGCCTTCGACTTTCGCCGCGCGGTTTCCCGATCAAAATGTTCTCTCCACACAAAGTGTTCTCTGCGTGACCCGATGCGCGTTGCATCGGGCCGTGTTCCCTTAGAACCGGACCGTTCCTCTGTCATCCTTGATGCGGAGGAATCTTTGAGAAACGCACTCAAGCCTCGCGATCGATTGCCGATTGCCGCGCGCCAATCATCTTTCGCCGACAGGATTTCCGCGATCGTCGGGCTTGGCGTTGCTTCGATCGCGGCCGAACGCTGCGCGATCGCATTTCGATTGGGCGGCGCGAGCGCCGACGAAGTAGTCGCGTGCGCCGCGCGGAGACTCGCGATACGACCCGGCGCTGGACGCAGTTCTGATCGCACTCGAAAATCGCCTCAACGATACAATCGCGGCACGCGGAACCAGCCGCGCCCACGAGGCGATCGCGATCGACTCGATTGACACGCTCACGCTGAGCGCCAGGGACCTCGCCGCGATCGCAAGTGTCAAAAAAATAGGCGAAGGACAGCAGGTCGCCGCGTCGGCGTTCACCGACGGCGCGGATGCGGTCCGAATCGCGATAGTGGCGCCGGCGGATCGCGCCCGAAATCGAACTGGACGCATCGATGGAACTTATGGCGCGCAGCGTCTTCGGTGAAATCGCGCTGTCCTCCGCGCGCGCGTCGCTGGATTTCTGGCGCACGCACGGCAGTGAAAGCGGCCGTCAGGCGGTCGGCGCAAGGCGCGCACTCGTGCAAGAGCGCGCGACGACCAACTATCTGGACGACGCCGCGGCGCAGGCGCTGCGTGCGCAGCCGGCCGAGCGCTTCGCGCGCTTCGGCGAAATCGTCGCCAGTGGCGCCGGGTTCGATCAGTGGATGGTCGCAATAGCCGACGGCGCCCGAGTTGTCGCTGGCCGCTTCTTCTTTCATCCGTGCCGAGGGATTTCTCTCCTGAAAAAGGCAGCGTGCTCTCGGAGAGTTTCCGCCGCCATATCGTAATCGGCCACTGGTCCGATCGCGACGCGCGTCGATCGCGTCAAGCCATATCTCGAAGACCGCGATATTCGCCGGATCGTACGTCTGTATCCCGTTCGCGAGTGGCGCGATCGCGCTCGCCTCGCGCGACGCGCACGCATCGGCGGCCAGAGCGGAGGCGATCGTCGAGCGGCTGACTCCATTCGCAACCAGCTGGATGTTGGAGCGGGAGGCGGCGCGGCGCAACCGGCTGGTGCGCCAGCTTGCGCTCAGAATGTTCTCCGCTATCGACGAGGAGCGCGCCCGCATCGCTCGCGACCTGCACGACGACCAGGCGCAGTTGCTGGCGGCGGCGAAAATCGCGCATCGACGGCCCGCCCGAAGCGGCGCGCTCGATCTTCGCGCAAGTCGAGAGCGAGTTGCGCCGCAAGACCCGCGAGCTTCGTCCACCCACTCTCGGAAACGGTTCGCTCGACGAAGCAATCGAGCGCGAGTTCGGGCGCCTGAATCGAGCGGGGGTGAAGGCGAAGTTTCTTCACCTGATTCAAGGCGGCGCCGCTGAAAAAATCTCGCGGCCGGTGCAGCAGCTATGTTTCCAGGTCATCCGCGAGGCGCTTTCCAATGTGATCCGCCATGCGCGGGCGAAAAGTCGTGCAAATCACAATCGAAAGCGGCGACGCGACCGCGCGCGTCTCGGTGCGCGACGACGGCCGCGGTATCGGCAACGGCCAAGCCGGAGGGAATTGGCTTGACCGGGTATGCGGGAGCGGCTGGAGTTGATGGGCGGAACATTGACAGTGGATTCGCGCACGGGCGTACGACGGTCATCGCAGAAATTCCGGAGCCGGCCTGATGGAATATCACGGACGGATTCGCGTGCTGCTCGCCGATGACCATCGGATCTTGCGCGAGGCATTGCGAATGTTGCTCGCCAATGAGTGCGAGGTGATCGCAGAAGCGTCGGACGGTGAGCAAGCCGTCGCGATCGCCGCGCGACTGAAGCCGCAAGTGGTCGTGATGGACATCGGGATGCGGGGAATCGGCGGCCTGTCCGCCGCGCGTCGAATCGCCAAAGAAGCTCCCTGCGTGCAAGGTGCTGGTGCTCAGCGAGTACCAGGAAGAGGAATACGTGCTCGAGGCTCTTGGAGAAGCAGGCGCTGCGCGGGCTACGTGGTCAAGACCGACGCGTCGGCGGAATTGCTGAGCGCGGTGCGCGCGGTTCACGCCGGGCGGCAATATCTGAGCCCGACTATCGCGCCGATCGTGCTCGCGCGGCTGCGCAATGGCTCGCGTCGAAGGGCCCGTCGCGCGGCGACTCCGACCCGGCGTGAGCGCGAAGTGCTCAAGCTGATAGGCGAGGGCGCGACCACCAAGGAAGTCGCGCAACGACTCGGCATCAGCGTCAAGACCGCGCAGGTGCATCGCGACAACCTCAAGCAGAAGCTCGAACTGCGCTCGACCGCAGCAATGGTCCGATATGCGATCAAGCACAAGCTGATCCGCGTCGACTGAAGACCTCTGAACGTCTCCCAAATCCGGTTCCCCTTCCCGCTCGGGAAGGGGTTAGGGGTTAGGTTTCCCTCATCAATCACCGACCAAAATTCGTTCTCGGCGTGACAAAAATCCACATTTTGATCTCGGCTAACATGACATCTTGATGCTTACTGCTCCGATAGTCTCAGCCGATGGATCGGCAGAAGGGCGGAGGCGGCGAGCGAACGCGCGCCGCTGGTTCGAGCTCGAGCCGCCCGCACCTGAACGTCTCGAACTGCAACCTCGCCTCGCGTCTCGACCGTCGCCAGCTACGTCTTCACCCGCGCCGCCGAACGCTCGTGGCAAGTTCTCAATCAGCATCTCGAGGACCCGCAAGGCGGAGTGTTCTGGATTGGCGGACCGCCGGGATGCGGCAAAACGCATTTCCTCGACTACGTGATCGCGCTGCAGCGGCGCGCGGGCGCGCTCGACGCGCAAAACATGCGCCGCCTGGTCTGCGGGCTCGAGCTGGCCGGCCGCATCACGGGCACCGAAATCGAGCTGTTCCTGCTGAGCGTGCTGGCGGAACAAATCGGCGGCGACCAGCGTCATCGGGCGATCTGTTCCGCCAGATGCGCGGCGCGGCTGCGCTCAACGTCGGGCTGGAAACCGCACGGCGCACGGGAATCAAAGCGGTAACGGTCGCGATCGATTTTGGAACTGTCGGATTGCGAGGCGCGGCGGAGTTTTTCGCGATGCTCGCCCAGGTCGCCGCCGTCGTTCCAACAAGTGAAGTTCACCGTGATCGCGGCCAGTCGCGCGACGGCTCCGGATGCGACGCGTCCGCTGGTGGTCGCTCCGCACGACCCGAACGAGGAAACAATTATCGCCGTGCGGCGCGCGCGCCGCCTGGTCGAGGACGCCGAACTCGACGCCATCACGCGTACGCAGGAATCGATACCGCAGGCTTGGCGCCCGACGCGATCTTCCCGTTCCATCCGGCCGCACTTAACGCACTTCGAACGATCGCCGGTCGCCCAATTGCGGATCGGGCCAGCTGCCGAGCGCGCCGCGATCGTGCCGCTGTCGCGGCTGGCGCGGGAAGTGTTGGCGTCGTCAACCTCGATAGTGCCGGCGACGAATCTGCCGGCGCGGCTGATCTATCCGCCCGACCTCACGATGAACGCGGAGATCGCAAAGCTCCTCAAAGTTCTCATGCCGGAAGCAGGACGCGCCGCCTGGAAGATTGCGCGCGACACGATCGCCGGTCTCGACGCGTACGAAAAGGATCTCGCTCGCGAAATCGTCGATTCGCTGATCGTCGAGAACGTGTGCGGCGAGACCGGATCGCTCCCGATCGAACAACTGAAATCGCTGCTGCCGATATTCGCTTCCAGCGCGAACGCGAAATACGCGAACGACGCCGGCCGTGCGCGACTTGTTGCATCGATTGGAGACCTCCACTGGCGGCGTGATTCGTCTCGAGACCGATGCGGCCCGGTTCGATCCGGCTGCCGCCGGCGCGCCCGAACTTGCGGCGTTCAACTCGGCGCTGGTGCTCGCGCGAGGCTTCGATCCGCGCCTCACGATCGCGCGCGACCGCGAGAGTCTCGACGCGCGCCTCAATCGACTCGACGCCTCGATGGCGCTGGCGGTCGAAGGAGCAGTGCGCACCCGCGACGTGCTTACCATCGCTCTGAGAGAGGCGAATCTCGAGCTGCCCGCGGCGAACAGCCGGCGATCGCGGAATATATCGCGCTGGCGGAATCAGGCGCGGTTGCGATGCTCGAAGCGGCTGCGGATCGATCTTATCTGGATACGGCAATCCAGATCGCCGGCGCATACGAGCTGTTGGCGGCGGCGGCCGAATCGATCCCGCGGATGCGCGGGATGCGCGAGTACCTGGCCGCGACCGGACTGCGCGCCACGCCGGACGAACCCGGCATCCGCGAAAGCGTCTGGCAACAATCGGCGATCGTTTCGTTGGAGACCGAGTGCGAACTGCTGCGGGTTGAGCTCGGCCCGCGAATCCTGACGGGGCCGCCGCGCAATCTCGACGCGTTGGAAGCGCGGTTTCAAAAATTCAAATGGACGTACGTGCAGTGCTACCTGAGCGCGCATGCGCGATGGATTGAGAAGATGGAGCGGCTCGAGTTGGCCGTGAGCGACGCGCGGCGATACTTCGACGCGCTCGCGCGCCTGAACGCGATCGCCGCGCTGGGACGGCCTGAAGGCGCGCATCTTGGCGCGCGGATCGCCGATCTGAGCGCCCGCGTCGTGCGATGCGAACTCGGCGACGCGATTGCGCCCGAGACGATGCCGCGATGTTCGAGTTGCGGCTTTCAGCTTGGTGCAACGTCGCCACAAGCGGAACTCGACGATGCGATGGAGGCGATTCGCCGCGCGCTCGACCTCAAACTGGCGGCATTGTCGCAGAGCATGATCGCGCGCCTGATCCGTAATCACGACAAGGAGCATCGCCTCGAAGGATTTCTGAAGATCACGCAAGCCGCGCAGACCGACGCGCTGGTGCGTGTGCTCGACGACAAACTCGCGCGTTATCTAGCGCAAGTGCTGGAGGAAGATCGGAGGTAGGACCGATCCTAACCTCTCCTTGTCCGAGAAAGCTTGCATAACCTGGCTCGGTATGATCAAAAGATGGGTGCGCGGGAGGCGCGGGGCGGATGTGGTGTGAAGAGGAGCGGCAGAGGAGTTTCGCGGAGCAGGAGATATACGGAAGCGGGGGCGGCAACCGTCGGCTGCTTGAGATCGCGAAGTTACTGGACTGGCGCGCGATCGAGCGGCAGCTTGGCGGAGTGTACGCGGCGGGCGAAGGACGACCCGCGTACCGGCCGTTGTTGATGTTGAAAGCGCTGCTGTTGCAGCAATGGTATCAGCTCTCCGATCCGGCTCTGGAAGACGCATTGCTGGACCGCTTCAGCTTCCGGAGTTTTGTCGGATTGGGATTGAAACAGCGGGTTCCCGATCACAGCACGATCAGCCGTTTTCGCGCGCAACTGTCGCGCGGTGGTCTCGGCGAGCGGCTGATGGCCGAAGTTAACCGCCAGCTTTCAGCGCAAGGATTGATCCTCAAGCAAGGCACCATCATCGATGCGACCGTAGTTCGGGCGGCGGTCAATCCGCCCAGCGGGCCCAAGGGCACGGTCGCGCCGGGGACCAAGGCTCCGCAGGATCCCGATGCCGAATGGAGCACGCGCAAGGACGGCAGCGTGCGCCACTATTACTTCGGCTACAAAGCGCACGTGGCGGTGGATGCCGGCTCGGGCCTGGTGCGCAAAGCGATCCTGACCGGAGCTAAAACCAATGAAACCGTGGTGGCTGACGATCTGATCTGCGGCGACGAACAATGTGTATACGGCGACAAGGCTTACGACAGTATCGCGCGGCGGGAGCTGCTGGCGCGACTGGGCATCGCCGACGGCATCATGCGGCGTGCATGGTGGGGCACTGCGCACAATCCTGATCCGGAGCTGGTCGCGCGCAATCGAAGTCTGACCCGCACCCGCTTCGCGGTCGAGCGCAGCTTCGCCTGGATGAAGCGTTGGTATGGGTACCGGCGGGTACGTTATCGCGGACTGATGCGCAATGCGCTGCAGCTTCAACTAATGTGTGTCGCGCTCAACCTGCGTCGCGCGCTCACCCTGCGCGCCGCTTAAGCGCGGCAGCTAAGGCCAAACTGCCTGCGCCACCCGAAAGACACCAAGCCAACCGCACCGCTGACCACCACCTTTCCCATCACCTCACCTCCCGATCCTAATCCAACCATCAATACCTTCTTCACCTGCGAACACCGTCACCGGTTGTGCAAAGCTCTCTTGTCCGAGGAGAGGTCGGCGCGAGCTGGAGGCGAGCGACGGGAGTGGTGCAACGCCGGCCGGCACAGCGATGATGGTTGTGCTGCTGTCAGGCAGCCAGACCGGTATCCCTGCGTTGCGATTAAACGAGTTGGCGTGGGTGGGCTGTCTGGCGTTGCACCTCTCCCGGCGACACCGCTGCGCGGCTTACGCCGACCTCTCCTCGGACAAGGAGAGGTTAGGACGCGCGGAACGGCTAGCGCGCGGGGGTGGTGCGTTGTTTCTTTGGCTGGCCAGGTGGAAACGCGCTCGCACGTTTGTGACGCGGGCGTACGTTGAGGCGATCCAACTGGCGGAAGTAGGAATCGCGCACGATCTCGAGGCCCCACAGCAGCGTCAGGCCGAGCGTCCGGCCAACTCCGCCAACCACTTCCAATACAAGAGGAAGGCCGCGCAGCGGCTCGATACGAACGTCAACCCGCGCTTTTTCTTGAGTGGTTTCCATCTAGCTCCAGAGTAAGTTGCCAGGCGCCCGCTTGCAACTACATCATGCGAGCGCCTGGCGAGATTGCTCACGGCGACGCCGACGCACTCGGTTCGGGAGCGGCTGGCGGATTCTCGCCCGGAGCGAGGACGGTGACTTTCACATCGTCGAATTGCGCCTGCGAATCGTCGCGCGCCCACACTCCGACTTTGCCCTTGGCTATTTTGCTGTCGTCGAAATCAAAGATCATTTTGTCGTCATCGTAACAACTGAAGTGTCCGCCCTGCGCAGTGACTTTCAATCGGTACCACGTATCCTTGTCGGTCGGCACGACGCTCTGCTTCAAGCCGACCAGTTGTCCGTTGGTCATTCGCGAGAGCGCGAAGTAATCGCTGGGGCATCCGGCGGAAAGCAGGTAGAAATTCTTGTCGTCAACGTAGCGGAAGATTAAACCGCCCGAACAATCGAAACGGCCGCCGGCGGATTTGAACTGAGCTTCGAGCGTAAAGTCGGCATACTCAGTCGGATCCGTCTCAATTGCCATCGGGTAGTACTCGAGCGCACTCGTCAGCGATTTGAGCAGACGTCCGGCGGGCAAGCCGAAAGTATTTGGCTTGCTCGGCGCGCTGGGATCAGGAATCACCTGCCAATCGCCTTCGACCGCCTTCCATCCCGCGGGCACTTCGCCGGCCTTGTCCGAATCGAAATTCCACAAATGAACTTCCGGAGTCGGGGTTGCCGTCGGCGTCAACGTGGCGGTCGGTTCGACCGCTGCTTTTTTCTTTTTTCCTTTTGAATAAGCGGCGGGGCTGACGACGAGCACCGTCATTACCAGGCCTGCTGCAACGACTGCGGCGCTTCGCAGCCATGAATTTCGCGTCTTCATCTATCCTCTCTCTGCCCCGATGAGCTGAAGCAATTCATTTTCCAGTTGAAGTGGAGCGACGACTGAATCGGCGCGAGTTTCGCCAATGAAAGGCGTCGCTGTCAAGCTGATGTTTTCGTCGGCGATGGCTCAGGCAGCCTGAATGCTCGATTGCTTCGACCAGACTAGCATCGCGCACAATAGCCAGAGCAAATCCTAGTTTCGTTTTTCTTTCGCTACTGACTATTCGCGCCAATAGTCAGTTTATTACATCTCATGACGCGCGATTTACTTGACCTGAGTGGGGAAGAGTGGGATGTTGTGGGTCGCTGGGGAGGGATCAAGGTGTTTAGTGGTCGGTTCGACCATGCGATCGATGAAAAAGGTCGGGTGAGTATCCCGGCCCGTTTTCGCGAAATTTTGCAGCGCGAAAATCACGATCGTCTTTATATCACGAATTTTCCTTACAACGGAGAGCATTGCCTGGCGCTGTACCCGCCGAGTCAGTGGGACACGCTCAACGCGACTCTCAGTACCAAGCCCCGATTCGATCCGCGAGTGCAAGCGTTTCAGACTTTCTTCATCGGCGGTGCGCATGAGGTGCCAGTTGATAAGCAGGGACGCATTCTGATTCCGACCAACCTGCTCAAGTTCGCGCATCTTGATCGCGAGGTGACGTTTTCGGCGATGCAGGATCACTTTCAACTTTGGGACCGGAAGATCCTCGAGAAGGTTTTGAAGGCCGCCGAGGAAAAAATAAACGATCCGGAATTTTTCACGAAGCTGGGTCTGTGACGCGATGAATCTGGCAGTGAGATACGAAGACGACGCAGCGGACCGGAGGCATGTGCCGGTGATGGTGGAGGAGGTGTGCGGGCTGCTGTCCGCACACGGTCCGCTCGCGTTCGTCGACGTGACAGTTGGTACGGGTGGGCATGCGGAGGCGATGCTACGCGCCAGCAAGGCGCGGATGCTCGGGCTGGATCGCGACGCGGCGGCGATAGCCGTCGCGCGCGACCGGCTGGGGGAGTTCGGCGATCGCGTGGTGCTCGAGCGCGCTGACTTCGGCGAAATTGCGGCCGTGATGAAGCAGCATCACTTCGACGGCGCCGACGCGATCCTCGCCGACCTCGGCATGAGCAGTTACGCGCTCGACGATCCGAATCGCGGGTTTTCATTTCGGCTCGACGGTCCGCTCGATATGCGGATGGACGATCGGCAAACGCTGCAAGCCAAAGACATCGTCAATGAAGAGAGCGCCGAAGAGACTCGCGCGCATCATCTATACCTACGGCGAGGAGCGCGGCTCGCGGCGGATTGCGCGGATGATCGTCGAAGCGCGCCGGCGCGGTCCGATCGAGACGACCGGCGAATTGCGCGCGATCGTGGAACGGGCTCTGGGAGCGCATCGGCGCGGCGGAGCGCATCCGGCGACGCGCACCTTCCAGGCGCTGCGAATCGCGGTGAATCACGAGATGGAAAGTCTCGCGGCGCTGCTGCGCGACGGTCCCGCGCTGCTCAATCCGGGCGGGCGGATGCTGGTCATTTCGTATCATTCGCTCGAAGACCGTCCGGTCAAGGAGCGTTTTCGCGAGCTGGCGCACACGCGGAGATTACACGGCGATTGCGCGCAAGGTGATCAAGCCGTCGTCGGCGGAGACCGCGCGCAATCCGCGCGCGCGCAGCGCGAAAGTCCGATGTATCGAACGGAGCGCACGATGAGCCCGCGCGTAAAACCGACGCGGCGGCCGTCGAAGGTCATGCCGGCGATACTGGGCGCGCTTATCGCGATCGTGGGATTCGCGACGCTGATGACACGGCTGCAAATGACGACGGAAGGCTATCGGCTTTCCGCGCTGCACGATGAAATCGCGAAACTGCAGGACGAAAATCGAGGACTGCGCCTGACTGCCGCGCAGCTCAGCTCGCACGAGAGGCTGCGCGCACTCGCGCCGCAGTATCATCTCGCGCCGCCCGGCCGTGGGCAGGTGGTGATGCTCCCATGAATACATCGTTCAAGCAGCGGCGCGCTCGAATCGGAGCACTCACGCTCACGCTGGCGGCGTTGTTCGGCTTCGCCGTGATTCGGCTGGTGGTGCTGGTCGCGCTGTACGGACCGCGATCTGAACTCGCTCGCGCAGCAGCGAGCATACCGGCGAAACCCAACTCGCTGCGGTGCGCGGACCGATCGTCGATCGCAACGGCGAGCCGCTGGCGCTGTCGGCCGAGACGCGATCGGTTTATGCGCGGCCGAAGAAAGTTCTCGAATCGAGCACGCCGGCCGAGCGCGGCAAGCTCGCTGCGCTTCTGATGATGATGCCGATTTCGCTCGAATCGAAACTGAACAAGCGCCGCGCCGTTCGTTTGGCTCGAGCGCCGGATGTCACCGGACAAGGCGCAGGCGGCGGAAGCGCTCGGAATCGACGGCATCGGCACGATTAGCGAATACAAACGGTTTTATCCGGAGAGCAACCTGGCCGCGTCGGTGGTGGGGTTGGCGGGGATGGACGGCCAGGGGCTCTCCGGATTGGAATTGCAATACGACAAGATTGCGCGCGGCGAGGCGGTCGAGCTGAGCTTCGATCACGACGCGCAAGGGCATCCGATTTTCGACAGCCCGCTCGCGCTCAAGGCGCCGGAGCCGGGCGCGCAGCTGGAGCTGACGATCGACTCGTCGATCCAATCGCTCGCCGAGACCGAGTTGGCGGCGGAAGTGAAAGCGAGCGGCGCGAAGCGTGGCAGCGTAATCGTGCTCGATCCGTTCACCGGCGAAGTGATGGCGATGGCGAACGTCAGTGCCGACGGCGCCAACGTTCACGATCGGCTGCACAACCCGGCGGTCGAGGACGCATTCGAGCCGGGCTCGACGATGAAGGGGATTCTCGGATCGATCGCGCTGGCGGATCACGCGATCACGACCGACAAACAGTTCTACTGCGAGAACGGGCATTTCACGATCGACCGGCACACGATTCATGATCACAGTCCGCACGGATGGCTGAATCTCGGCGGCATAATCGAAGTGTCGTCGAATATCGGCGCGGCGAAGATCGCGTTGACGCTCGGCTCGCAGCGCTACTACGAAGGGCTGCGCGCGTTCGGAATCGGATCGCGCACGGGAATCGATTTGCCGGGCGAAGCTGGCGGGCTGCTGAACAAGCCTGCCGGATGGAAGGAAATCGATCTCGCCAATCACGGCTTCGGGCAGGGCGTGGCGGTGACGCCGATCCAGCTCGCGGTGGCGTACGCGGCGATCGCCAACGGCGGAAACATCGTTCGGCCGTACGTGGTCAAGGCGGCCTACGATGCGGAAGGCCGCACGATCCTCACGCATACGCCGCAGGTGTTGCGCCGCGCGATCGCGCCTGACATCGCGCATCAGATGAACCTGCTGCTGCGCAACGTCGTGATGTCCGACGGCGGCACGGCGGCGAAGGCGCGCGTCGACGGATTTATCGTGGCGGGCAAAACCGGCACGGCGCAGATGGTGAATCCGGAAAACGGCACCTACTATCAGAATCGGCACGTGTCGTCGTTCGTGGGATTTTTGCCGGCGGACGATCCGCGCCTGCTGATCCTGGTCGCGCTCTACGACGTCGGCCACGAGCATTTCGGCGGCCTGATCGCGGCGCCGGTGTTCAGTGAAATCGCGCAGGGCGCCGTCCGCGATTTGAATATCACGGCGCCGAATCCGACTTACGATACTGCGAGCATGATTCCGATGCCTGATTTCGGCAAAGACCGGACGGCAAGACGCCGACGCCATCGGCTGCCGATCCGTGACGACTATCTGCCGGTGCTGACGGGATCGAAGCTGACGCGCGCGACGCCGAATTTCGCAGGCCTCAGTCTCAGGCGCGCGATGGAACTGGCGCGCGTCTCGCGCGTCAACGTCGATGTGCATGGCGGCGGTTACGTCGTCGCGCAGGAGCCGGGCGCGGGCGCTCCGCTCAATCATGCGACGGTGAAATTGACTCTGGCGGCGGTTGTCGCGGACAGTGGAGCCGAAACGGCGGCAGATTCGAGCGTCGTGCCCGCATCGTATTTCAGTGGCGGCGGTGTATCGCCCGTCAGGCGAAAGTGAAACTTGGGGAATTGCTCGAAGGACTCGACGTTCGTCGGATCGACGGCGACCTGAACGTGGAAATCACGGGCCTCAGCTACGACTCGCGACAGACGAGGCCCGGTCATCTGTACTTTTCGACGGCCCGCGACGCGACGCGGAACCGGGCCAACATTGACGACGCATTAAACCGTGGGGCGCGCGCTGTGGTGGTTGGTGGATGGGATGGTGGAACAGCGCGCCCCGCGGTGACCCTGGTGGGGAGCGAGCGGCCGCGCCTGCTGATGGGCGCGGCCGCGTCTCGTTTCTTCGGAGCGCCGAGCGAGCGCGTCGATTTGATCGGCATCACCGGGACCAGCGGCAAGACCACGACCAGCTATATCCTGGCGTCGATCTTCGAAGCGGCCGGCATGCCGACGGGGATCATCGGCACGATTGGAATTTTCATCGGGGGCAAGAAAATCTACTCCGGACTTACGACGCCAGAATCGATCGACTTCGAATCGGCGCTGGCGCAGATGGAGCATGAGGGCGTGCGTCATGCGGTCGCGGAAGTTTCGTCGCAAGGAATCGCAGAAGGACGCGTCGAGGCATTGAACTTCCGCGCGTGCATGTTCACCAACCTCGGCCGCGACCATCTCGACTATCACGCGACGATCGAAGACTACTTCGCGGCGAAACTGCGGCTGTTCACCGAGATACTGCCACGAAGCAAACGCGCGGACACTGTCGCGATCGTGCGCGGCGACGATCCGTTTGGACGGCGAGTGCTCGATTCGGTGAAAGGATCGAAAGTCAGTTTCGGAATGGATCGATCGCTTGACGTGCATCCGGAGAAATTCGACGCGGACCTCAGCGGGATTCGCGCGACGCTGTCGGTGCTCGGCAAAAAAATCGAAATCGCATCGCCGCTCATCGGCGAAATCAATCTGCTCAATATCCTGGGCGCGTCGGCTCTGTCGGCGGCCCTGGGTGTCGATTTGGAGGCGGTGGCTGTAGGTGTGCGGCGATGCCCAGGGGCCCCCGGCAGACTCGAGAACGTCGCGGCGAAACCTGGGGTCACGGTGCTGGTCGATTACGCGCACAAGCCCGACGCGCTCGAGGCGGTGCTGACGGCGCTGCGGCGTCTGCGCGCGGGCCGGATCATCTGCGTGTTCGGATGCGGCGGCGATCGCGACCGCGGCAAGCGTCCGATCATGGGCGAGATTGCCGGGCGGCTCGCCGATATTCCGGTGCTTACTTCCGACAATCCGCGCAGCGAGGATCCGCTGGCGATTATCGTAGAGGTCGAGAAAGGATTGACGGCCACGGGACGCGCACGAATCGTGAACGAGAAAAACTTTGCGGCTGCGTCGATGAGTGGCGGATATATCGTGGAGCCCGATCGGCGCGCTGCGATAAAAATTGCACTCAGAATCGCGAATTCCGGCGACGCAGTTTTGATCGCCGGCAAAGGTCACGAGGATTATCAGTTGGTCGCGGGTCGCGTACTTCACTTCGACGATCGCGTCGTGGTCCGCGAGATTGCGGCGGAACTCGGCGACGGTCAGAGTTGAGATTCGGCGAGCGCCGCGATGCTCTACCTGCTGCTCTACCCGCTTCACAAATATTACACCGGCTTCAATGCGTTGAGGTACGAGACCCTGCGCTCCGTGCTGGCCGGGCTGGCCGCGCTCGCGCTGTCGTTGGCTCTGGGACCCATTCTCATCAATCGGTTCCGCGAAATGCGTATCGGTCAGACGATTCGCGAAGTCGTTCCGCAGGCGCATCAGAAGAAAGCCGGCACACCGACTATGGGCGGGCTGCTGATAGTGGCGTCGATGCTCGCGGCGACGCTGCTGCTCGCCAACATCCTGAATCCCTACGTGTGGATCGCGATTTTCGTGACGCTGACTTTCGGCGCGATCGGCTTCAGCGACGACTACTTCAAGCTCACGCGCGGCAAAGGGCTCGGCCTCTCCGGGCCGGTGAAACTGGTGTGGTCATTTTCGTGCGCGTTCATCGCGGCGGCCTGGCTGTTTCTGTACCTCGGCTTCGATACGCATCTCACGGTGCCATTTTTGAAGAACGTGAATCCCGATCTGCACACGTGGCTCTATATCCCTTTCGCGATGTTGGTGATCGTTGGATGCTCCCATGCGGTGAACCTGACCGACGGACTGGACGGTCTCGCGATTGGCCCCGTAATGACCGTCGCGCTGACGTATTGGGTGTTCTCGTACGTCGCCGGCAACATCAAGTTTGCCAGCTACCTTCAGATACCGTACATCGCGAACGTCGGCGAAGTTGCGATTTTTTGCGCGTCAGTAATCGCCGCATCGCTTGGCTTCCTGTGGTTCAACGCCTACCCGGCTTCGATGATGATGGGCGACGTTGGCGCGCTGGCACTGGGCGGTGCGATCGGTACGGTCGCCGTGCTGTGCAAGCAGGAACTCGCGTTGGTAATCGCGGGCGGAGTATTCGTCGCGGAAGCGGCGTCAACCATCATTCAGCGCTACTATTTCAAAGCGACGCACAAACGATTTTTCCTGATGGCGCCGCTGCATCATCATTTTGAACTCGCGGGCATTCCCGAAACCGTGGTCGTCATCAGATTCTGGATCGTTTCGATTGTGTGCGCGCTGGTCGCGTTGAGCACTCTGAAGTTGCGTTGATGGAACTCTCGAACAAAAGCGTGATGGTGGTGGGACTGGGAGTCAGCGGAGTTGCGGCGGCGCGGTTCCTTGCCTCGCGCGGCGCGAAACTCGTGATGACGGATCGACGGGTGGACGTTGATCGCGGCCAGCTACCGGCAGGCGCACTGAAACTCGGCGCCGGAGCTGCGAGCTGGGTGGACGGTATCGACCTGGTCGTCACCAGTCCGGGAGTGCCGCGCGATTCACTTCTGCTGCACGCCGCGACCGAGCGCCGAATCCCGGTGATCGGAGAAATCGAACTCGCGAGCCGCTTCATTGACGCGCCAATCGCCGCAGTCACCGGCACCAACGGCAAGAGCACCGTCGTGGTGCTGCTCGGCGAGATTCTGAAGGCGTCGGGACGCCGCACCTTCGTCGGCGGCAACCTCGGCACGCCGCTAATCGACGCCGTGGACGGCAAATGGGATGTCGCGGTCGTCGAAGTGTCGAGCTTCCAACTCGAGTGGATCGAGAAATTCCAGCCGCACGCGGCCGTGCATCTCAATCTCACCGACGATCATTTCGATCGCTACAAAGATCTAGATGACTACGGACGCGCAAAGGCGCGCTTGTTCGAGAACCAGCAGGCGTCTGACTACGCGATTTTGAATCGGGAAGATCCGAATGTTTGGAAGCTCGCAAAAAGTGCCCGCTCACGAGTAATCGGCTTCGGTCACACACGCGGCGCCTCGGGTGCGTCGATCTGGTTCGACGATCAGTCGAACGCCATCGTTTACGATTTTGATTTCGACCACGCGCCGGGCGGGCAAATCAGCCTGGAAAAATTTCGTCTGCGTGGACGGCATAACATCTCCAATGCGATGGCGGCGTCGGCAGCGGCGCTCGCGCTCGGGGTCAAGGCTGAAGAAATCGAACGCGCGCTCGCGTCATTTCGCGGACTGCCGCATCGAATTGAAGTCGTACATGAGCGCGGCGGCGTGACTTATATCGACGATTCGAAGGGGACCAACGTCGGCGCGGTGGTCGAGGCGATCGACGCGCTGGCGGCGCCGATAATTCTGATCGCGGGCGGTCTCGACAAGGGCGGCGACTACGCGCCGTTGCGGCGGCCGCTCGAAGAAAAAGTCAAGCTCGCGATTTTTAACGGGGCGGCGCGCGACAAGATGGCGGCGGCGCTCGAAGGCGCGACGCAAGATCGAAACGGTGGCGACTCTCAAGGATGCGATCGAACATGCGGCGCGCGCGGCGCGGCCCGGCGACACCGTGCTGCTGTCGCCGGCGTGCTCGAGCTTCGATCAATTCAAGGACTATGCGGAACGTGGGAACGTATATAAAGAGCTGGTTCGGGCGCTTTGACGCGGTAAGTTACCGCCGCCCCGACCCGTGGCTGTGGCTGCCGGCGGCGGTGCTGCTGTTGCTCGGGCTGCTGATGGTGCTCAACACCACCTACTTTCTCGGCATCGAGAAGCGCGGCGACGCGTTCCACTTTTTCAAGCTTCACCTCGCGCACATCGCGGTCGGCTTCGTGTTCCTGATGTTGCTCTCGCAGTTCTCGCTCGCGGGTCTGCGGCGGATCGCGATGCCGCTGTTCATCGCGTCGATCGTGATGCTCGCGCTGCTCTACGTGCCGGGCCTCGGGTTGATGAAAGGCGGCGCGCGCCGATGGCTAAGACTGGGACCGGTGATCGCGGAACCGTCGGAGCTGGTGAAATTCGCGCTGGTATTTTTCCTCGCGAAGTTCCTGAGTAGTCGGCAGCAGCGAATCCAGGAGTTCAAGCACGGGCCGCTCTCCGTATTTTTGATCGTCGGCCCGATCACTCTTTTGATTTTGAAGCAGCCGGACTTCGGCAGCACCGTGATGATCGCGCTGATCCTGTTCGCGATGCTGTGGGCGGCCGGCGCGCGCTGGCAGCATCTTGCGGCCGCGGGCGGTGGCGCGCTCGGCTTGCTCGCATTCCAGGCGGTGGCGAAATCGTATCGCATGAAGCGGCTGACGACGTTCCTCGATCCATGGTCGGTCGCGCGCGGCGCCGGCTTCCAGCTCGTGCAATCGTTCATCGCGCTCGGCGAAGGCGGCAAATGGGGCGTCGGTCTCGGCGCGGGCCGCCAGAAAATGTTCTATCTGCCAGAAGCGCACACCGACTTCGTATTCGCGGTGGTCGGCGAGGAGTTCGGCCTGGTCGGCGCCGCAGTGGTGATCTCGCTGTTCCTGGTGATCCTGTTTCGGGGGATGCGAATCGCGCACGACGAGCCCGATCCGTTCGCGAGCCTGCTCGCGGTGGGGCTAACCGCGCTGCTCTCGATTCAAGCGTTGATCAACATGTCGGTGGTGATTGGGCTGATCCCTACCAAAGGGCTGCCGCTGCCGTTTCTGAGTTACGGCGGCACTTCGATCATCATCGCGATGGCGGCGTTGGGCGCGCTACTCGCTCTCGGTCGCCGACCGGCGGTGCGATGAAAGTGATAATCGCGGGAGGCGGCACCGGCGGGCATCTTTTTCCAGCGGTCGCGCTGGGAGAGGAAATGATTCGCGAGCGTCCCGATATCGACGTGCTGTTCGTCGGCACCAGTGCGGGACTCGAGGCGAAGTGGTTGCCAAAGAGCGTTTACAAATATGAGCTGTTCGAGATGCACGGAATCCGCGGACATAACGCTCTCGAGCGGGCGCGCGCCTCGATCGAATTCGTTCGCGCGATCGGACTTTCGGTGTCGCTGGTCAGGCGATTTCGCCCGAACATCATCGTAAGCGCGGGCGGCTACGCGTCGGCCTCGATGGGCGCGGCGGCGATCCTTACGCGCACTCCGCTGGTGCTGATGGAACAGAACACGCGTCCGGGTCTCGTGAATCGGACGCTGTCCAGGTTCGCGAAAAAAATCTGCGTTGGCTTTAGTGACAGTGCGAATCATTTCAGTTCTTCTAAAGTAGTTGTGACGGGTAACCCAACGCGCTTCAGATACCAGCCTGACCGATCAAGGCCAGAGGGGGGTCAATTACAAATCCTTGTTTTAGGCGGTTCGTCCGGAGCGCACCGCCTGAATATTGGTGTCGTAGGGGCTTTCAAAATCTGCGGAAAAAGTGTTATAAATTGGCACGTAGTGCACCAGACTGGGGAGGCGGATGAGGAATTGGTAAGGAGTGCATACCGCGAAATCGGTTTCGCGGCGGAGGTGGTGCCGTTTATCGACGACATCGCCGACGCGCTGCATCGCGCCGATTTGGTTATCGCGCGCTCAGGCGCGATGACGGTCACCGACATTGCTCTTGGCGCGCGTGCGGCTATTTTCGTGCCGTATCCCTTTCACAAGGATGAGCAGCAAGTTCACAACGCGCGCGTGCTTGAAAAACGCGGCGGCGCAATAATAGTTCGCGACGACGATCAGCTTTCTCCGAACCTGGCGCGCGAACTTGAAGAGCTGATTCAGAATCCGGTGCGGCTGGGTGAGATGGGTCTGCGCGCGCATGAGGAAGCGCATCCGGACGCGGCTCGCAGTATCGCCAAAATTTGTTTCGAAGTTGCGGAGAAAGCAGCAGCGTGACTGAACTCCACGCAAATGGTCTTTTGACCCGTCAGCGGCGGCTTCACTTCGTCGGAATCGGCGGCGCGGGCATGAGCGGAATCGCGGAGCTGTGCCTAAAGCTCGGGATGCGCGTGAGCGGCTGCGATCTGAAACCGTCGTCGGCAGTCACGCGGCTCGCGGAGCTCGGCGCCGAAATCAGCCAGGGGCATCATCCCGCGCATCTGAAGGACGAGGGCGGCATCGACGCGCTGGTGATCTCGTCAGCGATAAAATTTTCTAATCCCGAAGTTGCACGTGCGCGCGAGATGAATATCCCGGTGATCGCGCGCGCTGAGATGCTCGGCGAATTGCTGCGAATGTCGAAGCTCGGCGTGGCGGTCGCGGGAACGCACGGCAAGACGACCACCACCGGTCTGATCGCACTGATCATGGAAGAGGCAGGCCTCGATCCGACGGTCGCGGTCGGCGGAAATATTCGCAATACGGGCACCAACGTGCGGCTGGGGCGCGGCGATTTCATGGTGGCCGAAGCTGACGAGAGCGACGCGTCGTTCCTCTTGCTCATCCCGACCATCGCGGTGGTGACGAATATCGATCCCGAGCATCTCGATCATTACGGCACGATGGATAAAGTTCGCGAAGCCTTCACGGATTTTATTAATCGCGTTCCGTTCTATGGCGTCGCGGTGCTTGGAATTGACAGCGTCAATGTGCGCGGGCTGATGACTTCGATCCGCAAGCCAATGGTGACCTACGGCGTCGCGCAGGACGCTGATCTGCGCGCGGAAAAAATCGTAATCGACGGCCTTTCGACTCGCTTCGAGGTCGTTCGCAAGGGCGAGAATCTCGGCCGAGTGACGATTCCGACGCCGGGCGTGCATGTCGCGCTGAACTCGCTCGCTGCGATCGCAGTCGCGCTGGAAGTTGGAATCAGTTTCGATCGCGCGGCGGCAGCGCTGGCGAAGTTCGGAGGAATCAGCCGGCGGTTCGAGATCAAAGGCGAGGCGGCGGGACGAATTGTGCTCGACGACTATGCGCATCACCCGGCCGAAGTGCGGGCGACGCTGGCCGCCGTGCGCGCATCGTTCAAGCGGCGCGTGGTCGCAGTCTTTCAGCCGCATCGGTACACGCGGCTGCGCGATTTGTTCGATGAATTCCTGTCGGCGTTCGACGATGCCGACGTGCTCTACCTGTTCGATGTGTATCCGGCGGGCGAGGACCCGATTGCCGATGTTTCGTCGCGACGTTTGTACGAAGCGCTGCGCGCCCGCGGTCATCTTGAAGTGCATTACCTGGGCGACGAGGAAAATCCCGCGGCGCGAATCGCGGCTGGCTCGCGCGCGGGCGACGTGATCGCGACTTTGGGTGCGGGCGATATCTACAAGACCGGCGGCGAAATACTCAACGCGCTCAGCGCAGAGGTCAAAGTTCATGAAGGCGCTTGAGACCGAGCTGCGCGCGAGATTTGGCGATCGCGTCCGCGCCTCCATGCCGCTGGCGGATCTCACTTCATTTCGGATCGGCGGTCCGGCCGACTTGTTCGTCAACGTCGAAGACGAAACTGAGCTGATGCATGCGAAGGCTGCGGCGTATCGCGCGGGCGTGCCGTGCTTCTGTCTAGGCGCGGGAACGAATCTGCTCGTGAGCGATCGCGGGATGCGCGGACTCGTTGTGCGGCTCGGCGATGGCTTCGGGAAAATCGAAATTGACGCCACCAAAGTCGTTGCGGGCGCGGCTGCACCATTCGGCGCGCTGGTCCAGGCAGTTGTCGATCTCGGCCTCGAAGGACTCGAATTTGGCGAAGGTATTCCCGGCACGGTCGGCGGCGGATTGGTGATGAACGCGGGCGCTTTCGGCGGCGAAATCGCAAAGGTCGTCACGCTGGTGCATGGCGTTACCGAGGCTGGCGAAGCGCTCGCGCTAACCAAGGACGACGTTAAGTTTGCATACCGGCGCACCGAGTTGCCGTCGCATTTCATAATCACGCGCGTCGATTTCGAGCTTGTTCGAGGCGATCGTGAAAAGCTGACGGCGCGAGTCGCCGATCTGCATGCCAAGCGCGCATCGCGACAGCCGCGCGGCGTGCCGAATGCGGGATCGATCTTCAAGAATCCGCCGGGAAATTTCGCGGGCAAATTGCTCGAAGGCGCGGGTCTGAAAGGGACGCGGCTCGGTGGCGCGGCGTTTTCGGATCAGCACGCAAACTTTATCGTGAATCTTGGCGGCGCACAGGCCGCGGAAGTGCGCGCGCTGATCGACATGGCGCGCAACAGGGTCAAAGAGCAGAGCGGCGTTTTGCTTGAACCGGAGGTTAGGCTGGTCGGCGACTGGTGACGCGCATTTTTGGATTGAGGTGGCGGGGTGGCGGTTCGCGGTGGAAATAAAGCGGTGGCGGGGTGGAGCGCGCGGATGGGCGGGCTGGTGGTCTGCGCTTTTTTCGCGCTGGGCGTGATGACGGGATTCAGCACGGCCGGCCGCGCAATGGCTCTCAGAGCGACTGCGACGATCTCCTCGTATCGCGATCAAATTGTCGATTCACTTGCGCCCGCACGCTCGACTGCCGCGAACTACTCTGCGGTTTTGGTCGAGTGGGCGGGCCGCACGGGAATTTACCATCGCGCCAGCCGCGGATCGGGCGCTGTGGAGATCGCGGCGGGCAATATGCGCGAAGGCGCGGTCGCGATCGTCGAGCGTCGCGACGGCTTCTACGAACTTTTCAGCGGCGGCGAACTACGCGGTCCGGTGTCGCCGGGCAAGCAGGGCGATCTTCCTGTGCTCAGCGGCGACGCGCTCGACAACATGCGCGGCGCGCAGATGGTCGACTACGCGGCGGTCATGATGCGCGCGGAAACGCAACTGGCGGAAATCATCTCCGAAATGCACGTCGGCGATGACGGCACGGCGTCGTTGTTTCTGGAGCGCGAGCGGACCGAGGTCGTGATCGATCTCGATCGCGCAACATCCGAGATTCAGCGCGCGATCAAAGTGCGCCAGCAATGGCAAGGACGCGAGAACCTGATCGCGGCGCTCGATTTGACCACGCCTGGATTGGCCGTGGTACGCCTGCATGCGGCCGAGAACAAGAATTCGAAACATAAGAGCGTGCTTCGAAAAGTTTCGTTCCAGCCGGGCGGGGAGCCGGTGATGCGATGAGAAATCTGCTCACCGGGTTGGACGTCGGCACCAGCAAAGTTTGCGCGATCGTCGGCGAGTCGCTGCCGGACGGGCAGTTGGCGACGCTCGGCTACGGAATCGCGCCATGCACGGGTTTGCGCAAGGGCGTCGTCGTCAATATCGAGGCGACGGTCGATGCGATCAAAGCGGCGGTCGAGGAAGCGGAGAAAACTTCCGGCGTGCGAGTCGGCTCGGTCGTCGTCGGCGTTGCGGGGCCGCATATCAAGGGTCTCAACAGCCACGGGATCGTCGCGGTGCGCGGCGGCGAAGTTAGCGCGCGCGATGTAGATCGAGTGATCGACGCGGCGCGCGCGGTCGCAATACCGCTTGATCGCCAGGTGCTGCATATTCTCCCGCAGCAGTTCGCGGTCGATGAGCAGGAGGGCGTGCGCGAGCCGTACGGAATGGCGGGAGTGCGGCTGGAAGCGCGGATTCATATCATCACCGCTGCGCAAAGTTACGGACAGAATCTCACCAAGTGCTGCGAGCGCGCTGGCGTGACGCCGTCCGAAATGGTTTTCCAACCGCTGGCCTCGGCTGATGCAGCGCTCTTCCCGGAGGAACGCGAGCTCGGCGTCGCGCTGATCGACGTTGGCGGCGGCACCACCGACATCATCGTGTTTCACGGCGGAGCGGTGATGCATACGGCAGTTCTGCCGATTGGCGGGAACCATCTCACCAGCGATATCGCCGCGGGATTGCGCACTCCGATCTCCGACGCCGAGCGGCTCAAAATTACGTTCGGAGTTGCGACCAACCAGGTCGTGCGGCGCGACGAGACGGTGCAGGTTCCGGGCGTTGGCGGACGCGAGCCGCGGGTGATCGCGCGCCGGTTGCTCGGAGAAATCATCGAGCCGCGCATGGAAGAGATTTTCACGATGGTGCAGCGCGAGCTGTTGCGCTCGGGAGTCTCCGACGGGCTCGCGTCAGGCATCGTGCTGGTCGGCGGAACCTCGCTGCTCGAGGGCACGCAGGAACTGGCCGAGCGTATCTTCGGCGTTCCGGTGCGGCGCGGACTTCCGATCAACCTTAAGGGTCTGCCGGAAGAATTGATGAAGCCGATGTACACGACGGCGGCGGGCCTGCTGCTGCACCAGGGCGCGGCGAATGGTGCAAGCAACGGCAATGGGAAATCGGGCCGGCTGGGACGGCTGCGGTCGCGGCTTGGCGATTGGGTGAGGGACTTCTTTTGAGAAGTCGTCGAAACGAAAAATCAAATGGGCAACAAACTTTGCCGGTAGGTGGTGGAGGAGGATCTGTAATGATTGAGTTGGTGAGTAATCCCGACCCGGGCGCGAGGATAAAAGTAATCGGCGCAGGTGGATGCGGCGGCAATGCGGTCAACCACATGATCAACGTGGGGCTGCGCAACGTCGATTTTATCGCCGTGAATACCGACATCCAGGCGCTGCAGAATAACCACGCGCCACTGCGCATGCAGATCGGCGACGAGATCACGCGCGGACGCGGCACCGGCGGCAATCCCGAAATCGGACGCAAGGCCGCGCTCGAAGATGAAGACCGGATTCGCGAAATCCTGTCGGAAGCCGAGATGGTGTTTGTGACCGCCGGGATGGGCGGTGGCACCGGAACCGGCTCTGCGCCAGTGATTGCGCGTATCGCGCGCGAGCTCGGTGCGCTGACCGTCGGCGTCGTCACCAAGCCGTTCCAGTTCGAAGGGCGCCGCCGCATGTCGCAGGCCGAAGAAGGACTGCGTGAGCTGAAGAACGCGGTCGATACGCTGATCACGATTCCCAATCAGCGCCTGCTCTCAGTCGCGAGCAAAAACACGTCGCTCAAGGAATCGTTCCAGAAGGCTGACGACGTGCTGCTGCAGGCGGTCCGCGGAATTTCGGAGTTGGTCACGGTGCATGGACTGATCAACCTCGATTTCGCCGACGTGCGATCGATCATGGCCGAGATGGGCATGGCGATGATGGGCGCGGCGACCGCCTCGGGCGAAAATCGCGCGGTCGAGGCGGCCCAGCGCGCTATTTCGAGCCCGCTGCTCGAGGACGTTTCGATCAAAGGCGCGCGCGGCCTGCTGATCAACGTGACCGGTGGCTCGGACATGGCGCTGTACGAAGTGAACGAGGCGGCGAGCCTCATCCAGGAAGAGGCGCACGAGGACGCGAACATCATTTTCGGCGCAGTGATCGACGACGCGATGTCCGACGAGATTCGCGTCACGGTGATCGCGACCGGGTTCGGCGACCTCGACCGAACTTCGTCGCGCTATTCGCCGTCGGGCGCTCCCGTGACCACGCCGATCGCGGCGGCCGCGACCCGACCGGTCGATCCGATGGAGGTCAAGCAGCCAGCGCCGGCGCCGGCCGCGCAGCCGGGCCAGGTCCGGATGTTCCCCGGCAACAAGCCGGTGCGCAGGATGGGACTGGTCGTCGATGACAACACGCTCGACATCCCGGCGTTCAGGCGTCGCGGCGAAGAAGGTGGCCTGGCTGACGGCGACAAGCTCGAGCCGAACTCGCTACTCGACGGCGACGACAAGCTCGACATCCCAACCTTCCTGCGCAAGCATCTCGACTAGCGCAAGCGATCACAGAAACCGATGCGGCGCCGGAGTCTAACGACTCGGCGCCGCACTCGCGTCGAATCTCTGCAATCTTTCAGCGGCCGGCGGCGACTCGTTGCGCGGGGGCTTCGCTGTTGAGTGATTTGCAGGATCGCCTGGCGGCGGTCCTTCAATTCCTTGGGCATCGTCTGACCGATCTTTTCGAAGAACTCGGCGGCGGATTCCAGCTCCGCTTTCCATTCTGCGGGATTCACCGCGAGCGCTTCCACGCGCCGCGCTCTTTGGAAGATTGAGGCCCTTCAGATCGAGTTCCTGCTCATCGGGAACGATACCGACCGGCGTTGTGCGGCCACTCGCGCGTCCATGGATTCGATCGAGCATCCACTTGAGCACGCGCATATTTTCGCCGTAGCCGGGCCAGATGAAATTGCCGTCGGTGCCTTTCCGGAACCAGTTGACCATAAACAAACGCGGCGCTTTCTTGAGGGCGCCGCGCATCTTGAGCCAATGGGCAAAATAATCGCCCATGTTGTAGCCGCAGAACGGGAGCATCGCCATCGGATCGCGCCGCAGCACGCCGACCGCTCCTGAAGCCGCCGCCGTCGTTTCGGATCCCATCGTGGCGCCCATGAAAACGCCGTGCGTCCAGTCCATCGATTCGAGCACCAGCGGCACCGTCGAGGCACGACGTCCGCCGAAGATGATCGCGGAGATCGGCACGCCGCGAGGATCGTCGGCGGCCGGCGACCAAGCAGGATTGTTGCGCATCGGAGTCGTGAAGCGACTGTTCGGATGCGCGGCCTTTTCGCCTGAATCTTTTTTCCACGGACGACCCTGCCAGTCGAGCAGTCCGTCGGGCGGCGGCACGTCCATCCCTTCCCACCACACGTCGCCGTCGGGTGTCATCGCGACGTTGGTGAAAATCGTGTCGTGCTGAACCATCTTCATCGCGTTCAGGTTCGATTTTGCACTCGTGCCGGGCGCGACGCCGAAGTAACCATTCTCCGGATTCACCGCCCACAGACCGCCGTCGGGACCGACGCGCATCCACGCGATATCGTCGCCGACCGTGAAAATTTTCCAGTCCTTGAATTCGGCCGGCGGCGTCAGCATCGCGAGATTGGTCTTGCCGCACGCGCTCGGAAACGCGGCGGAGATATAAGTAGTCTCGCCGTCGGGCGACTGCAGGCCGAGGATCAGCTGATGCTCCGCGAGCCAGCCTTCGTCGCGGCCGAGTACGCTGGCGATTCTGAAGCGCGAAACATTTCTTGCTGAGCAGCGCGTTGCCGCCGTAGCCGCTGCCGACCGAGATGATCGTATTGTCCTGCGGGAAGTGGCAAATGAGTCGCTGCTCGGGATTCAAATCGAGCGTGCAATGAATTCCGCGATTGAAATCGTTAGACTCGCCGAGTTGCTCGAGCGCCGCCGTGCCCATCCGCGTCATGATTCGCATGTTCAGCACGACGTAAAGGCTGTCGGTCAGTTCGACCCCGACTTTCGACAGCGGTGACCCGAGCGGACCCATCACGTACGGCACGACGTACATCGTGCGCCCGCGCATCGAGCCGTCGAGCCATCCGCGCAGCTTGGCGTAAGTCTCGACCGGATCGGACCAGTTGTTAGTCGGCCCCGCGTCGATTTTTTTCGGCGTGCAGACGAAGGTCAGTTGTTCGGTGCGCGCGACGTCGTTGGGATTCGAGCGATGCAGGTAGCAGCCCGGGCGTTTCTCCTGGTTGAGTTCGATGAGTATTCCCGCGGCGACTGCCTGTTTGGTGAGCCGATTTTTCTCGGCTTCCGAGCCGTCGCACCAAACTATCGCGTCGGGTTTCGTGAGCGCAGCAACTTCTTTCACCCAATCGCGCAACGCGCGGCTGCTGGTGGGCGAACTCTTTACGTCAGTATTGGGTGTGTTCATGCGCTCTACGTCATTCTCGTGAGACGTAACTCCTATTCAATTACAGCCTCAAAATGCAATCCCAGCTTCATGGGAAGGTAATATCTAGATTAGCAGAACAGAATAATCAAGAGGAGAAGTATAAGAACTTCTTTATCGCATGATGCAGGCAGGAAATGCCATGAGTCTGCTTGACTCGCGGCAAACGCGCGTAGCTAGCGATTTTTGTGTCATCCTGACGAAGCGAGCTACGCGAGCGGCAGGACATGGCTTCTGGCTTCCGGACAGCTTCGCGCCACGCGAAGCCGGTTCCGGTTTCTGAAATCGCGCCGCGCGCTCCACAAATCGCTAGCGATGGGGACGGTATTGTGGCGCTGCTAATACGCGGCGCTCTTGCGCGCAGAATTGATCAGCCGCTGGATTTCCTCTTCGGTGAATCCCGCCAGCATCCGCGCCTCTTTCGCGATCGACACGACTTGCCCGTCGTCGTTCTCGATATCTTCCTGCGCCAGACGCCCGCCGCGAAAATTGAAGACCTCGTCAACCATGTCCTGGAACGCCTGCGCCTTGGCCAGCCGCTCGGGGTCGCCCTCGGTCAGCTTGCGCATCCACTTCGATCCCATCCGCACGTGCGTGATCTCGTCGGCCAGCACGTAATCGACCGAGCGCTCGATCACTTCGTCGCCGTTGCGCTGCGCGATACGAATCAGCTGATCGAAAACGTCGCACGCCAGTCCCTCGAGCCCGCGATTGATCCCCGCGACCCGCGCTGCTGGATCCATCGCCTGCGTGCATCGCCACAGAATTTCGGTCTCGACGTAATCGCCCGGATGCCCGCCCATGTACTCGACCAGGCGCTGGAAAATTTCGCTGTGACGCGCTTCGTCCCACACCTGGCGCGCCATGTCGAGCTGGAACTCCCACGGCGCGTCGGGAAAATCGAACAGCGTTCGGCCCGCCGCCTCCATCGCCTGCAACTCGCCGGTGTAAATTCCGTGCAGGCGCGATCGCAACGTCTCTTCGTCGAACGGCATCGGCCGCCCGCCTTCGAGGCCTTGCTCTTCGCGAATTTCGCGAACCTGGCGGCTGCGGAGCACAACCCAATTGTCAGGACGGGCGAGACGGTCAACCGGAATACATTTTTCCATTTTCTTTTTTCAGTATTTTTGTTTCTTGGTGTTAAGTGGCACAGACTTTAGTCTGTGATTCTCAGTATGCAGAGCTTTTGCCGAAGCCTTTGACCAGCCGATCGATTTCCTCTTCGGTGAAACCCGCGAGCAGGCGCGCCTCGCGCGCGATCGTGAGTCCCGAATCGATTTCGATTTCCTTGTCATTGATCCGCTGCTTGACGTGATCGACGTCTTCAACATGCTTGCGGCCGGGTCCGAAGTTGAACAGCTCGTCGATCCTGTTCTGGAACTCCTGCGCCCGCTTGAAGCGCTCCGGGTCTCCCTCGGTCAGCTTGCGCATCCACTGCGATCCCATCCGCACGTGCGTGATCTCGTCGGCCAGCACGTAATCTACCGATCGTTCGATAATCGTGTCGCCCATCTTCTGCGCGATACGAATCAGTTGTTCGAACACGTCGCACGCAAGACCTTCAAGCCCGCGATTGATTCCCGCGACGCGCGCCGCCGGATCCTCCGCCTGCGTGCACGACCACAGCACTTCGCCTTCCGGGAATTCGCCGTAGTACGAGCCGACGTACTCGAGCAGCTTCATATAGATCTCGGCGTGGCGCGATTCGTCCCACACCTGCCGCGCCATGTCGAGCTGGAATTCCCACGGCGCGTCGGGAAAATCGTAGAGCGTGCGCCCGGCCGCTTCCATCGCCTGGAATTCGCCGCCGCAAATTCCGTGCATGCGCGATTTCAGGAAATCATCTTCGTAAGGCATCGCGTTGCCGGGCGACAATCCCTGCTCGCTGCGCGCATTGCGCGTGCGATTCGCGGGCAGCAGGATATGGTCCTCGGGACGCGCCAGCTTATCGACCGGAATCATTCTCTGCATCGCACTTGCTCCTTTTTCAGTGTCCCTTCTTAGCATTCCGATCCCGCTCGATTTACCGTTCACCGGCTCCATGCTGACCGCCGACCAGTCAAATTCAACGCCTCGCGCACAGTCCACTTGCCATCGGTCTCGCCAAGCCGAAACTGAAACTTGAATGGCTCGGCGTTGGGACCGGTTAATTGCGCCTTCAAAAAATAGTGTTTCGCCACGCGCGCGCGTCCAATCAACTCGAACTTATCATACTTATCACGCGGAATCGCTTTGGCGACCGCCATCATCTCGTCGCGCACATGCGCCGGCGTCATCGCCTCGACGCTCGCATGGTCGCCGCGTATCAGCGCATTCAAAAGCCGGTCGGCCGCCGCAAACATCTCGGCCGGCGGCTCTACGATCGACGCGATCGGCTGCGGCCCCATCACATTGCCGCGTTCTCCAAGATCAGGCATTGCCGTTCTCCGCGCGCGCTTGCGCAACCGCCGCCGCAAGGTCTGGAATATCGCTCCACGACGACCGCTTGCCGGTCGTATCCTCGACGCTCACGATCACCCACTTGCCGTCCGTCTCTTTGCGCCATCGATAGAGCACTCGCCGCATCGCATCGCCATTAGTGAATCGAAGTTTCGAGATGTACTGGAATCCGACCTTCGCGAGCGCGAGCGTTTCAACTTTCGCCGGCCGCGGGATTCGCGCAATCTCCGCCGCAGCCTGCCGATGCGTCTCGATCGCTTGCGGCAGAACGAATTTCTCGGCCTTTGTGCTATCGCCTGCCGCGAGCAGTGCCGCATGCGTCGCGATCGCGTCGCGCAAATCAGTGATATCGTCCAACTTCTTCATTTCGTATCAACGCGCCTCAGCTACGCCCGACTTTCTTGCGCGGCTGTTCGGCCTCCGCTTCGAATCCCGTCACTCCGCCCGACGCGCCGAGCAATCCCTCGAGATGCGATTGCCAATTCGCGGCGCGCAGATGCTTTTCCTTCGAGTCGAGCAGCTCGTCGAGCAGTACGCTGCCGCGCTCGACGTGAGCTTTTTCTTCTTCGACCAGCCGCCCGAGAATTCGCAGAGTAGGGGGCTCGTAAACCGGATTCATCGCCGTGAGATGCGAGCTGTAATGCGAAATGAGATGCGGCTTCAGCACCCGATAAATTCCGACCAGCCGCTCGATCGTATCCTCCCACTCCTCTTTATCTTCGAGCGCGTTCATGAACGTGACGAACGCCTCGTTGGGCGGCTTGGAAATCTGCGGTTGCGCGCGAAGCTCCGGCAGCCGCTTGCCGAGCGCGTCGGTATGCAGCGCGTCCTCGTACACCTGCTTGGCCATCTCGAGCTTGACCGCGAGCTCGGGCGTGAGCGCAATCCAGCCGGCCATCATGCGCATCATGCGCTCTTCGGCGTAGCGATAATTCTGGATGTAAATAACGCTCTGGCGGACGCTGTAAACGCCCTCGAGAGTTCGCCTGTCGTAAAGTGCCATTCGCAACTCCTCGATAATAACCGCGCCGCGTCAGCGAGTCGCGGTGGCAGTACTCGCTCCATTTGCGCGACCCGAAAAAACGCCCTTCGACAATCGCCGCAATCTCGCGCCAGTAAGTTTCCTTGTCGGTGCCCTTGAGATTGTTCGCGCCCATCGCCCATCCCGCGCACAGCATATGAATCGCATGCACCGCGCTGCGCGGATCCTCGAAATGAATCACGCCGGTACGACGGCCGCGCTCGATAATCTCTGCGACCGCGCCCAGGTAGTCGGCGCCGATTTTTTTCATCGCGGCGCGATACTGCGGACGCCGTTCGAGATAGCGCGCCTCATGATGCAGCACGTTGAAGGCCTCGCGATAACGATCGATCACGTCGAGGATCGCGCGCATCACTTCGATCAGCTCGCGCCGCGGGTCGCCGACGTTGCGCTCGCGAATCGCCGGCAGCATCTCGACCAACTCCGCGACCATCGACTCGCCGATCAGCGGAATAATCTCATCCTTGCTGTCGAGATAAAGATAAATCGAACCGGCCGCGAGCCCAGCCTCGAGCGCCAGCTCCTTCACCGACGCTTCATGAAACGATTTCCGCGCCAGCACCCGGCACGCCGCCAAAAAAATCTGCCGCCGCCGCTGTTTGACGAGACTCTCGTCCTGCGGCTGTGCGCGTATGGCTTCAGCTACTCGTGGCATTTATATGGACCGCTCGGGATAAACAAAACATGTACTGAATGAACGTTCATTTGTCAAGACTTAAAATCGCCTCCGCGGCGGGCGGCAGGGCTGACCCCTGCACCCAGTGCTAATCGCAAAATGGTGAGGACGCCATTTTGCTCTAAGGTTCTTTTCTTGTGTCGATCAGCTCTTGTGTCATTCAGAGCGCAGCGAAGAATCCGGATCCTTTCTTGCCCACGAACCTCAGAGCAAAATGGCGTGCTCGCCATTTTGCGATTTTCCTTTCACTGGGTGCAGGGGTCACCCCTGCCGAAGGAAGCGTGAAACCGACCGCGGGTTTCACATTCAATTATTAACGTTTCTTAATCTTTGCCTCCATTGTATATGCTCACCGACATGCCCGAGACCTTTCAGAAGGAAAGCTCCCTCGATCGATTCTTCAACCGCGTGATGGGCCAAGCGCTCAAGCTTGGATTCGCACCCGGTTATATGCGCCTGCTCGAGGTCCGCGGCCGAAAATCCGGCAAGACCTTCACCACTCCTGTCAACGTGCTCGAATTCCAGGGCAAGCGATGGATAGTTGCTGCGCGAGGCGAGACTGCATGGGCTCGCAACGCGCGCGCGGCCGGTCACATCGTGTTGCGACGAGGCTCGAGTGCTGAATCCCTGATGGTGCGTGAGCTCACCGACGCCGACAAGCCCGAGATTATCAAGGCCTTCCTCGATCGCTTCAAGTCGCAGGTTCAGCGTTTCTTCGACGTCCCCGCCGGATCGCCCCCCGACGCGTTTCGCGCCACCGCATCGCGTACCCCGGTGTTCGAGCTGATCGCCGGCGGCTAGCAGGATGATGAAGAACTCGGGACAACTCGTGGATCTGATTTCGAAGGTGAGAGAATTTTTCCATCGCCTGTCTCTGTGCCCCTCTCCAGAAGGGAGAGGGGTTAGGGGAGAGGTTCCCAACGTCTGCTAGCCTGCGCGCTTTCATATTGTGACCGACCCCGCGCCGACGACTGATCCTCCCGAGCGACGACCAACTAGCCGCCGACTCCGCCCGCCGCGAGCGCGCGACCATCATCGCGCTGCTCGCGATGCTCTTTTACCAGGGCTTCGCGGTCTCGATTGTCGCAGTCGCGTCGCCGTGGATCGGAACCAGCTTTCATCTCGACGGCACTGGCATCGCCCGCCTGTTCGCATGGATCTCGCTGTCGGCGCTGGGCGCGCTCGCGCTCTCCCGGATGATCGATCGCTACGGCCGCCGCCGGATGATCCTGTGGTGCATGGCCGCGATTCCCATTTGCAGCATCGGCACTGCGGTCTCGACCAGCCTGATTTGGTTCGCCGCGTTTCAAATCGGGCTCTACGCAGTCGTCGGCGCCGCGGGCTCCGGATGCGTCGTGATGCTCTCCGAGGAACTCCCGATCGCACGGCGCGCACGCGGCCAGAGCTTCGGCGGCCTGGCCAGCAGTATCGGAGCCGGCCTCTGCGTCTTCTTCATGCCGATCTTCGACGCGTACGGATGGTCGTGGCGCTGGATGTTCGTAATCTCGGCGTTGGGCATCGCGATGCTCCCGGCGATGGCGCGGTTGCTGCCCGAGAGCGAGCGATGGGAGCGGTCGGACGCGTCGGGAATCACCGAGCGGACGCATTTCTACGACGTCTTCCAGCCGCTCTACCGCAAACGCTCGATCACGATCATTGTATGCGCGTTCGCCGCCGCAATCTCGACCACCGCCGCCAACGCGTTCGGCTACTACCACGCCGTCTCGGTCGTCGGCCTGTCGGCAGCAGCGACCAGCACGATGACCATCGTCGCCGGCGGAATCGGATTGCTTGGCTTTCCGATGGGTGCATGGAGCGCGGAGCGATTCGGCCGCGTGCCGACGGTGGTCGCGTTCGGAATTTTCATCACGTTCGGACACCTATGGTTTTACTGGGGCCCGCCGTCGCATTTCGCATGGCCGCTGCTATGGCTCTCAACCGGCTACTTCTGGTTCAACCTATGCGACAACGGCGGCACCGTCGCCAGCAACGCCGCCGCCACCGAACTATTCCCAACACCCCTACGCGGCACGATGATAGGATGGTTCGCCCTGGTAAACGCCATCGGCGCAGTAATCTCCAACGCCGCCGTTGCGGTACTAGCAAACAAAATGGGCGGCCTATCAATAGTAGTAGGCGCCCTCTCAATAGTAGGAATCCCCGCCGCCATCCTATTCGGCCTAATGATAGACGAAACCCGCGGCCTATCCTTAGAAATGGCCGCCAAAGAAGCCCAATTCACCTCCGAGAACTAACCTCCTTCCTGCGATCTCCACTGTCCCCCTTCCCGCTCGGGAAGGGGTTAGGGGTTAGGTTCCTGTTCTGGTCCCCTTCTTTATTGTCATTCAGAGCCGCCGCGGCGAACGCTAAATCACGTAATTGAATGTGAAACCCGCGATAGGTTTCACGCTTCCTTCGGCAGGGGTGACCCCTGCACCCAGTGAAAAGAAATCGCGAAATGGCGCGGACGCCCTTTTGCTCTCACTAAAATAAATCCGGTTCCCCTTCCCGCTCGGGAAGGGGTTAGGGGTTAGGTTGCTGGCATCGGCCAACACTTCATAGTCTCAGCTGTCTTTGTGTCATCCGCTTCTTGTGTCATCCCGAGCGAAGCCGAGGGACCCCGGATCTTTCTGAACGCCAGCCGACCCACCCCCAAGCACGGCTCAACCGCGGTGTCTGACGCTTGAGCGTCATCCCGGTGTTTGCGTCATTCAGAGCGAAGCGAAGAATCCCGACTCCGTCTTACCCCCGCAAGGAGACCTTCGCATAGTCAGGCGCGCTGCTCTTCCCCTCTCCCCGAAGGGGAGAGGATCGAAGGTGAGGGTCCTTATACAGCGGTCGATGTTTTCGCGCGCGATTCAAGATTCCGCGCCTGCCAGATTCAAGCCCTCCTATTTGGAACCCTCGCTTCTAGCGATCCGCACCAATGCCATTACGTGCCCCACGACGTTAACAATTCGATTACACACTAGCATCCACTTATCAGACTGTGCTTATATGCGCACGTGAATTGCTATCCAAATCGCCGCCATCTTCCAGGTGTGACCCGCCACGACGATGAGTCTGCTTTGGCCCACTGCGGAACTTATCTTATCGAAGGTCGTGAAGTAGGTCTGATGTGGAGTAGGTTGTCAAGGACAGCCCCGAACACTTCATCCGCGACGGAATGCCGATGAAGTTTGGGACTAGAGCTTGGCCGCGAGCCTCCAGTATATCTAAGGTCGAGGATTTCATCTTCACACAACGTCGACTGTCGCTGGTTGGGTTCACTTTTCTAGCCGCAAACATCGCCTCGTTCGCTTTCCGTTTCCTTGCGGGCAATTGGCTGATCGACAGGGCCGGGAATTATATCCTGACCGATTTTTTCCAATGGTGGCTAGGCAGCCAGGTCGCCTTGCAGAGAAGCGCCGCCGCAGTTTATAACGATTCTACATTTTCCGCCGCCCGAACCTTGGTGACAAAGTCCCCCCCCCGATTTCTTATTTTCATTATGTTTATCCGCCAACGATGTTATTGCTCTGTGCTCCGCTAGCGCGGCTTCCCTATGTGACGGCTTTCTTCGCTTGGCTGGCTGCAACGATTTCTTTGTATGTGCTCGCCCTATACGCCATCGTCCCCTCCGTTTTGTCGATCGTGCTGACACTTGTGCCATTGCCGGTTGCAAAAAGTGTTTATGAAGATCAAACGTCCTTCCTAACGGCCGGGCTTCTCGGCCTATCGCTGCTCTTCATGAGTCGACGACCGTATCTGTCAGGAATGTGCCTAGGATTACTAACCTATAAGCCTCAATTCGTACTGTTTTTTCCGCTAGCTCTGGTGATAACCAAGCAATGGCGCGTCGTTGCTGGGGCAACCGGAAGTGCGTCGGTATTCGCTGCAGCAACCACCATAGTGTTCGGGCCCAACGCTTGGCTATTTTTTTTGCGCTCCTCACAAGGTGCCAATCCCGCTACCTTTTTACCGCCGCACATGGACGCCCTGAATCAGACAGTTTTGGGCATGATGCACGCAGCCGGTGTGGGACTAGTCGGTGCTTGGATTGTTCATCTAGCTGTCGCGCTGTTTGCGACCCTACTCGCTTGCCGAATTTGGCTGCAGTCTGTACCGCACTCATTGAAAGCCGCAGCATTTTCTATCGGCGTATTGATAGTGACGCCTTACATGCTCGCTTACGATCTAACCGCTCTCTCAGTGCCGGCCATATTTGTGGTAGCGGATGCGTTAGAACACGGCTTCCTCCCCGGTGAGCGGTTAGTCCTTCTGGGTTGTTGCCTGATGTTGTTTTTGTGCTTTAACTTTGTAGTCGGCCCAGTCGTACTGATCGCTCTAATGGGACTTGTGGTTCGAAGGGTCAGGTACGTGACACACGGGAGTGCTACGAGCTTGCCCAACGCGCGCAGCAGCCTAGTCATCACAGTACCCGCCTGAACCTTTGCCTGCACCGAACTGGTAACATCGAAATCATCACGCACCTGTGCGTATGTTTCGCCGCTTGTGCCTGCCAACTATCGGACCGAGCACAGCCCTAAAGTCTGGCCTTGGAAATGCTCCTCCTGCCGCATCGACGATTGCGTACCGACGTGCGCCGGATTCTTCATCGTCACGGTCTTCGTCGTTTTATTCTCCTGAACTAATCGGAACGTTTCACGTGAAACATTTCTGACCCGAAAGACCAATGATAACAAGGGCTTACGAAAATCGAGTCCCCGTTTCACGCGCAATTTGAGTGACTCGTTGTCGGCAACCGACTCAACTTATTGTCAGCGGCGTTTCGGCGAATTCTTTTTTTTCAGCGTCCCACGCGAAGGCTGCAGCGCTCGCGAATTTCCCCGCGCGAATCGACAACACGATGTACACGGTGTCGGGATAGTCGGGTTCCGAGGGGTCGAATGAGCATGCTTGCGCGCGGTCGGTCGCGGAAAAGTATGCGTCGTGATCGGGATGCGAGTGGAAAACGCAGCGAAGCGCGAGCTTGCGGCGATCGACTTCGTTCATCACCGCGAGATGTTCCTTCGGCTCCATCAGGAAGGCTGTGCGGGCGTCGCGCGGGAACGCCGCCGGATCTTTGGCATGCATCGCGTTCTGGATGTTGGTGATGGGGCGGACTTCTTCGATCGAATCGTCGCCGATGATGAAGCCGCAGCATTCGAACGGGAACTCGCGCTCGGCCTGTGCGACGATCGCGTCCATGCTCGCGCGGCGTATCGATGCCGGCTTCATCGATCTCCCTCTTTCAATGTTTTGGTGACTCGCTCCGCAGCTCGGACCAGCCGCGTCAGCATTCGATTCGTTTCCGCATCGAGGCCGAAGCGATCCGCGAGCTCGACGATTTTTCCATTGAGCGCGCCGATATCGGTCCGTCCGCGAACGTGAAGATCGTAAAGCATCGTCGGCCGATGGTTAGCCGTCGGCGGAATCAACTGCTCGTAAAAGACTTTTCGATATTCGGCCGCGCTTGAAAAGGGGAGGGCGACGCCGACCGCGCGCGCGACTGCGAACGCCTCGTCGATTGCGCGATCCATGATTGGCCGCACGTCAGGATCGGCGGCGAGCGCTCCGTAGTGCTGTTGCAAAATTGCGCCGAGCGGATTCAGCGCGACGTTGTACAGAATCTTGGTCCACAGCACCGGCATGATGTCCTCGACGCTGACGGTGGGGACGCCGGCCGCGTCGATCATCGTCGCGATCGCGCGAGCGCGATCCACCAGCGCGGGCGAGTCTTCGCGATGAATCGCGGGCGCCGGTCCGATTGCGACCGGCTGCGCGAACACCGTGACGTGAGCGCTTCCGGCGGTGGGCATCTCCGCGCCGAAGATCACGCGCGCGCCCAGCACGCGCCGTCGTCCGAACGTTTCGATCAGCGACTCGATATTGCCGAGACCGTTTTGCATCGAAACGACCACGCCGTCGTCGGTCAGGCGATTTGCCAGCGCCGCTGCGATCGACTCGGTGTCGTAGCTCTTCACCGTGCAGAGGATCAGACCGAACCGCGTTCCAAGCTTCGCGGGGTCGTCTGCCAGCTTCATGCCGGTGACGGTTCGATTGCCGAGCAGGCCCGAAATTCTCAGGCCGTCACGCGCGATCGCTTCCATATGAGCGCGGCGGCCGAGCAGGGTGACGTCGTGGCCGGCCTCATGCAGCATCCCGCCGACGATCGAGCCGATCGCGCCGGCGCCCGCAATCAAGATGGGAGTATCGGTCATCGTGTCGAAGTTATCGGTCGCCGAATCGTTAGACAATGTATTCACTGGCGCTTGCGGCGCGGCGATCGCGCGCAGTAGGAAGTAGTCATGGAACGAACTTCGATTCGATTGGGCGGCGTCGCAGCTGGCGTCGTCGGTGATGAATGCGTCGGGCGCGCGATCGTCGGAACGCGGCGAGATTTATGAGCTGTGCGCGGTGCACGGCGGCGCGATCGTGTTCAAGTCGTGCAATCGCGCCGGCCTCGAGGTGCCTGAGAACCTGAAGAATCGCGGCGTCGAGTACTTTCAGATCAATTGCCGGCGAGCTTGTACCGCGCGGCAAGAAAATTATCGGCAGCGTCGTCGGCGCCAGCGAGGACGAATTCGTCGAGGTTGCGAGCATGCTCGACCGCGCCGGCGTCAGCATCGTCGAGCTGAACCTGGCAGACGACTACGTGACGAAGTCGGTGGCGCCGTTCGCGTCCTTCGAGCGCCTCAAATCGCTGATCGGCAGGGTTCGCGGCGAAACCGGATGCGCGCTGGCGGTGAAGGTGCCGCCGCGCGTGCCGTTCGAGCCGCGCGCGATCGCGGATCTGTTCAAGTCGATGCGCATCGCGATCGCGGTATGCGCCAACGACCTGCCGAAGGACCTCGCTATCGACCTCGCGAGCGGGACGGTCGAGGGACCGCGGCGCACGCTGTCGCAGGCGCATGCATTTTTCGAGGAGAGCGAAAACCTGCTCGACGTGGTCGCCGTCGGCGGAATCAACACGGGCCGCGACGCATACGTCGCGCATCTGGCGGGCGCGAAGGCAGTGCAGGTCGGCTCCGCCCTGATGAAGGAGGGCGCGGGCGCGCTGGGCCGAATCGATCGCGAGCTCGACGCGATGCTGGGTGAGCATGGCCACGAGTCGGTGTCGGAAATTGTGGGCAAGGTGCGATTCACGGGATGAGTCGTGACGCGCCGTTACCGCGGGCCGGCGACTTGCTCCGCTTCTTGCGGCTCTGATAGTTTCGGTTTTTCGCTGTTTCGCTGTCGGCGCGCGCATAGCGCGTTCGTATCAGGCTTCGATCCAACGTCCCCGTCGTCTAGCTCGGCCTAGGACACCGGCCTTTCACGTCGGTAACACGGGTTCAAATCCCGTCGGGGACGCCACACTGAATCCCAAGCCGAATGGGTATCCGGGGCACTCCCCCACATACGCGGAACGTGCAGCCGCGCGTTCTTCGGTCCGGCTCCTGGTCTTTCGAATCAACTTTTCAGTACGTGCAATAATTTTTTCCGTTGAGCCGGTGAACGTATGCGCCCGTCTTACGTCCCGCACTGGTGCAGGCTTTAGGAGGATTTGATGGAGGATCACAATCACTGCAGAATCCAGTCTGCCCGTCGATCGTGAAGGTTGCGGTCAGATTCACATACATGGTTGGTGCGTACTTCGTTGCCGATATGCCGCCGACGTCACCTACGGCGCGGGGAACAGGCGCTTGCAGAGTTTTGAAAGCGGTGATGAACTCGACCCAATTAACGCTAGTACTCAAGGTTCCGGCTTCGGTTCCGGTGGCGTTCGGAAGTTTCTGCCGTCGTTCCGTTATGTAGCACGGCAACGAACTGGGCTGGCCGCCCCATGTGCGGTTGGCATTGAAGACCAAATCCGAGTCAGCCGGGCCGGACCACTTCTGCGTCTGCGTGCCGCTGAAGTCGTCGCATACTATGGAATAGATGTGATCCAGATAGGCGGTCGTCGTCAGGCTTTTCCCAGTAGTCTCAGTTCCGCGGCCGACGTTCGCCGTGGGTGCTGCGTCTGTCGGCGAAGTCGTCGAGAGCGTGTCGGCCGTGCACATGAGAGCGTGCGCATCCGCGGGCCCGAGCCAATAGAGCCACGGATCGCGTGAGTGCGGCTGCCATACCATGTAGTAAATGGCTGCGCATCCCGAACCGTAAGCTTGAAACGCGAGTTGGACGCTTCCAGGCGGCGTGTTCAGCGATACGCATGCGTTCCTGGAAAGGTTGAGGGCGATGATGGCGATCCCATTCACAACCGCAGAGCCGCCATTCAAAATCCGTATCGAAGAGCCGCCCACCACCAGATCGCTTGCGACGCAGCGCCCGGAAACCGCTCCGTTTTGATAGCCGATGTCTCCGCCCGCTGGAATCTGCGCCAAGGCAACGGCAGTGTTGCCGAAAACCAACACTGTCATGAGAGCCCATCTCTGAAATAGTCTAGTCAAGAGGAATCTCAATGCTGTGATTCCTTGTATGCGAGACGAGTAGCGGATCTGTAGGATTGATAAAGCAAAGGAACGACAAGAAGTAGCGGGTGCTGGCCTGCAGGCCTGCCTCGTAGGGAATATGAATGCACTGGTTGCCGTCGATTTCGTGGTCACCATCCACCCGACCCAAATAGCCGCCTATACTGCAGACTAGTGAATAGAAAGCGGTCTCACTGTTAGGATTACAAATCGTAGTCTCACCGGCCACATTATAGAGATAATCCCGCACGCCCCAACGAAGGAATCCACCATTGTCGCTCATGTATTGGGTCCAACGATTTGGCTGGCAGACCGCTGGTGCGTTGGTTGGCCCGATGTTGCCGTTGCCGAAGCCCAATTGCTCATTGTTGCCCTGGGTCGACGGACCGCTTTCGGCGCGATTTCTCGACCTGGCGACGATTTTCCAGACGAAATTAGGTGCTGGTTCCCATACAAGAAAGTACGTTTCCTGGGAGTTCGGATAGGATGGTGGCTCAAGCGGATCGTTGCTGACGCTTCCAGTAGTAGGATCGACGCCTACATGTTTACCCCACGCTACAGGATGGCCAATAGGATCCTGCATTACCGTCAGAGCCATAAAAGCACCGGCGGTCCTATTGGCAGGAGGTGTGACATCGACGACCGCCTTGTCACCGGTGATCTTGACGGTAGCGGACGTGCATCCGACGGGGACCGACCATTTTGTCTTATCGGTCCCCCTGCAGGTCGTATTCATAGCTGCGGCCGGCTGGACCATGTGCGAGGCGTCGATTAAGCCGAGCGCCAACGCTGCTATGACCATTCCAAGTCTCACCGCATTCACTATATGCCTTCTATCTCGACAGTGCTGAAGAGGCACCTGGCGCGCCGTCCTTGCTCGCCGGGCGCGAGCGAACTCTCGTCATCCTAAGTGAAGTGTAGGTCTCGATCGCGGCTTTGCCAAGAGGCGAGGCTATTATGCAAGGTTCGAAACGATCTTGCGGGTTTGTAGGTAGACCCTCCTATCCTTATCAGGGTCTCTAATCGGCAATTAGCCGACCGTTCAATTGTGCTCCGTGGTGCTGTAGATGTTGGACAAGCAACGCAGCGATCCGCCTATCGGCTTCCCGAAGACGTAATAGACATGATAGTTCGCGCCCCCGCCTGAATCATGGGCAGGCAGCAAGAACTCGCCCATATCAAACGGGATTGATACGGTGGTTGTGCCTACGCTGTAGGTCGAATCCTCTACTAAAACATACGATCCGGTACAGGTTATGGTACTCCCCACTGTACAAAATAGATTGTTTCCTCCGATATAAGTCTGCACTTCAATCGACGATGCCGTTGTACCCGACGTCGGAGGCGCCAAGGTTAGATGACCATGTACTGTGTAATTCCACTTCGAGTTCGGATCGCATAAAGAGTTGTTCGGGCCCTCGGTGCAAGGCTGACCCGCGTTATCCGCGCTGAGCTGGCTGAAGGTGTTAGCGGGTAGATTTCCAGAGGTGTTGCACGGCTCCTGTCCGCCGCCCTGATGAGTCATAATATTGGTAACATCCAATGCCGGAGTCGGGGTCGCGCTCGGCATAGGAGTCCCGGTCGGCGTAGGAGAAGAATTACTTCCGCTATTATTCTCTTCGGTGGCGATATTCTTGGCGACGCATTGGATTGAGCCGCCGATGGGTTTCGCGAACAAGTAAAATGGCACGGGAAAGGTTGGGTTGTTGGGATTGATGCTTCCTCCACTCCCCCAATCGAACGGGACCGATACGTTGGGTGCTCCAACAGGGAAGGTTGAGTCCTCGCCTAAAGCCCCGCCGTTACACGAAACCACCGTTCCTCCAGTGCAGGAGGCAACGCCTTGTCCGTACCAATATTGCACTTCAACTTGCGTCGCGGTTGTGCCTGAGCTCGGAGGGCCGAACGTCAGATGACCATGTCCTGCAATATCCCAAGTCGCCGGGGGCTGGTAAGTCGAGTCGCAGTTCTCCCCCGGGCTGCCTTGCCCGAGCGCTTGAGCTTGGTGACACGGCTCGAATGAGGAGTTAGTGCCGACCAGGCTGTACACGCCGACCGGCAAGTTCCCAGTTGTATCGCATGGATTCTGACCGTCGTGCTGATTTGTAATGGCGTCAGTATCGCCGCTATAGGTTTGGGTCCAAGCCGGACCCGCCGACAGTATTAGCAGGCAACCTGCCAAGATAGCGCGCTTCATCTCACGGCCTCCTTGCCGGGGACCCACTTCCCAAAGCGGCCGCTGACAAACTGCAATATATGCTCCAATCAGTTGTGCTCTTCGGTAACATAGTTGTTAGCGGTGCACTTGATACTCCCACCAATCGGTTGGGCGAATACATAAAATTTCTGGAAGTTGCCGTCTCCGGGAGCCGACAGATACGCCGGCAATAGAGTCTCGGCGGCTGCAAACGGGACCGTGTCGTTAAGCGCCGGGACCGCATAGGTCGAGTCCTCGGCCAGTCTGCTCGAGCCGGTACAGGTGACAATAGTTCCGCCAGTACACACCATGCCGTCGCCGCCGATATAGGTCTGCACTTCCAGCTCAGTGGCGGGAGCGCTCGAGCTTGGAGGTCCGAAGGTCACGTGCCCTCGTACGACGTAGTTCCAAACCGAGTTAGGGTCGCATTTTTGGCCTGGCTCACCTTGGCCGGGGTTTTCAGAGCATGGCTGCCCCGCGGTATCGCTACTTACTTGCGAAAACTGGCCTTCCGACAGATCTCCGGTTGTGTCGCAAGCCTTGCCAACGCCATGACCTTGGTTGGTAACGATATTGGTAATGCCAGCTACCGAAGTCGGAGTGCTAGTGGGCGTCATAGTGGGAGTGCTGGACGCCGTCGGAGTAGCTGTAGCGGTCGGAGTCGCGGTCGCTGTCGGAGTGGCCAGGCTCGGAGTCGCTGTGGCCGACGCGGTTGGCGTCGCCGTTTTTGTGGAGGTGGCGGTTGGGGTCGCTGTTGTGCCGAAAGCAGTCCCGCTGAGGGTCACTGATTGATAAGGTGTCTTGCCGTCATCGGTGACGGTCAACTTTCCTCGTTTGCGCTGTCCCTGCGGGATTACTCGCGGTCGTTGGGTTGAACGTCACCGATACCTGGCAGTTTCCGCCCGCCGAAATCGAGGACCCACACGAATTCGAGACCACGTTGAACGGAGCTGCGGCAGTTATCGACGCGATCCCAAGAGCCAAGATGTTTGGATTGGTTATGGTAACAGTCTTAGCGGTAGACACGGTTCCCACATGAACCCTTCCGAACGCAAGCGAGATGGGCGAGAACGTAGGGTTCGAGAGAATTCCGGTGCCCGTAATCGCGACAGCTTGGGGACTGCCTGCCGCGTCGTCGGAGATCGTTAAGCTACCGCTGAGGGCACCGGTTTGCGTTGGACTGAAGGTCGCTCCGATTGTGCAGCTCGACGACGCCTCGAGATCTTTGCCATTGCAGGTGTCGTTCGTGATCGCGAAATCCCCGGAAGGCACCACGGCGGCGACGTGGAGAGCCACCGTATTGGGATTCTTAAGAGTGGTCGTCTTTGCGGTGCTGGTAGCGCCTACAATTACACTGCCGAAGTTCCAGGTAAGTGGACTGATAGTGAGCTTGCCTGCAACCCCTACGCCGCTAAGTGTCGCCGAGCCGGCACTGGGAGTCGCGTCGTCGCTCAATGACAGCGATGCTGTGCGAGTGCCGAGCGCCGCAGGCGTAAAGGTCAGCATAACGGTGCAGTTGGCTCCGTCGGCGAGCGTAGAACCGCAGCCATTGTTCGTTATCTTAAATTCGCTCGGATTTGCACCGGTGAGTTGAATATTTAGTCCAGTAACTGGTTGCCCAGTGGCAGGATTGGTTATCTTGATATCCTTAGCGACACTTGTCGCACCGGTAACGCCGAAGACCACGTTGCCAAATGCCAAGCTAGCGGGTGAAACAGTCAGTCCAGCCGCCGAGGCGGACGCTGCAGATGCGGCAAGCAGTGCCCATTAGCGCCATCAAGCCGAGCGCAAGGATCATCGATGCGGACGATACTGTCTTGCCGTAGCCGGCCCGAGCCATTTGGGAAGCCCCCCGCGAGACCGAAAATAAGAGCGTCAGAATATCTCACGCGGAGTCTAGCGCGTCAATACAACTTGAATCTGCGCAATCGAGTCTCAACGTCGGCTAGGGTGCGAACCGAAAGCATCCGAGATCACCTTCACTGTCACTAAAGGCCGTAGTCCAGGATTCTTAAGTACGCGTCTTCGCCGCGCCGTATTCACACGCAGAGCGCAAGCTCACTCGGGTTGAAGTGTTAGTCCAGGTCAGCGCGCTTGCCAACGGAGAGTGGGATCACCATTATCCAACGGGAGGAGGAGTGGACTTCGGTGACAGGAAAGGTTGAAGCGAAAGAGCAATCGATTGAGGGAATGGTTTTTTTGGCGTTGCCTGCCCACCCTCCAACTTGGGCTCGAACTTGCGGCAGCGGGCCGCTTCTTGTTTGGTGCGAGTCTAAATTAAAATTCAAAGTGGGGATCCCCGTTCAATGAATCCTGGCACCGAGCCAACCCGCCCAGCCCGGTCGGCGGCTACTTCTTCGACCGACAGTCGGTATCCGCACCTCTTCTGCATTGAGTCGCGGCGCGAAACCCTATGGCTCATGGCCGGATCGCTGGCTTTTGCTCTGATATTTTTCTTTCCCGTTCTGTATAACAGTCACTACATCGGATCCGATTTCGGCCAATGGCTGAATCGATGGCCTGACTTATCCAACTTCTCCGCCCCTCCGAGCGACGCCGATCGCGATCTCTTTGAGCAGTTGCGATGGGTGCCTTACTACACGCTGAGCCACTTTCATCAAGTGCCGTTCTGGAATCCCTACAGGTGCGGCGGGATGGCGATGCTTGGGAATCCTGAGTCGGGCATAGTGACTCCGTTTATCGCCCTCTATCTCCTATTCGGTCTAATGCCTGGAATGATCCTGGAGATTTACCTGCATCTGGTGCTTGCCTTCGCGGGCGGGTATGTTCTCGGCCGCGAGCTTGGGCTTCGGCCGCTTCCGTCGGTGGTGCTGGCCGCCATCTTTCCTTCCAGTTCATGGTTGCCGCTGCACATCGGCGGAGGAGCCCATCTGAATTTTTTGCCCGCGGCCTATTTCGCGTGGATTCTCGCGTTGCTGCTCTCCGCTTGCAGGACGCGCAGGTGGTTTCCCGCCGCGCTTGGCGGTCTTGTCTGCGCGCTGACGCTGACCGAGGGCAACTACACTTTCTTGTATGCCGCGCTGCTGGTAGCGATGGTCGCAGTAGCGATCTCCTTGCGTCGCCTGCAGCATCAGGCCGTTGTTGGCGGCTGGTATGCTAGGCGTTTTTGCGGTCGCGTTCGCATCACTGAAGCTCATTCCAGTCTCGGGCTGGCTGGCGATTCATCCAAGAGATTTCGGCGCATCCTGGATCTGGGTATCGGACGCTTTCAAATCGATCTTTTCCCGCAACCAGGATGCGTTCCGACCTTTGACAGGGCCGGCCCAGTTCACTGAGTTCGGTGGTTATGTCAGTGCGCCTTTTGCCTTGTTCGCAATCGTAGGAATCGTCGCAGGAGGGCTCGACGTCATTGTCTGGGTGGTAGCCGCGATATTCTTTTTTCTGTTGTTTCTCGGTGATTATAGTCCGCACGCTCTCATAACCTATGTGCACCTCTTACCGCTAGGAAGAAATCTCGGATTATGCGGGCGCTGGGTCATCCCACTGGTATTTTGCATTGGTGTAATCGCTGCGATCGGCGCCCAGGTCTTGTGCGATCGCTTTCGCTTATGGGGTATGGGGCTGGTCGTGGTCCTTCTGGCGATCGGCCTTGTCGATGCGTGGATTGTATGCGCGCCTAACTATCGCTATTTGTTTCCATATAACGTCGCGTCATTTCCGCTGTCCAAGACTTTCCGGCAGTTCTGGTTTCCGCCACGCGGATGTATGACCTGTATCAGTCAGGCGAATATGGGTGCGCTGAATTGCGAGGGCGTCGGTTACCTCGTCCCGAGAGACGACGTACTCGGCTACAACGAGCCCTTCTATAAAGGCGAGGCTTACCTGTTAGGCGCAGGCGAAGTGACCCAGATCATGTGGACGCCTAATAAGCTCTCCTACGACGTAAACGTGCCAGCTGCTACCTCGCTCGTAATCAATCAGAACCTCGCTCCCGGCTGGCGCCTGGCTCGGGGCCAAGGCTCAATCTATCCGCAAGGCACTTTGATAGGAGTGCGCATTCCGCCGGGTCACTACCAAATCGAACTGGTCTATCGGCCGCCACACATATGGGTCGCCGTGGCCCTCACTCTTTTAGCATTAATAGGTTTGATCACGATCTGGTTGATTGAACGTGTTTCCCCCGAAGCTGCCTGCCGATTCTCAGATGGTAGATGCAATGTGAGCACCAACCGTCAATATGTTCTATTTGCTGTATTCGTATCGCTGCTTACGATCGCTTCGATCGCGATGCTTCCTCAACCTTTCCATGATTACGTGTGGAATTCCACTTTTACCGGGTTCACCAAACTTTTACCGCTAACGGCCGCCGCAGCGATAAGAGTATGGAGCTTTTGGACGATCGTAACCGCTATCATAGCGCTCACTTTGCTGCGCATCGATCCCGAACTCGAATTGTTCGACGCTCTTATTGGTGGGGCTGCGGGAACCTGGATCTTTGCATACATCGCCGGCAACCTTCTGGGTCCTATAGGGTTATTCAGGACCTGGACAATCTGGCTCATGGTCATAGGAGCAATCGTTTACCTGTGGCGCTATCATTCCAAGATCAGATTCGGCGCACCGTCTGTTGGCCAACAGCTCGCGCTTCTCGCATGCGGCCTTATGCTGGTAGGAGTTCTTCCACTAGAGTTAGGTTCGCCACTACCACCTGTCATGGACGTGCTCAACATCCCGGCGTCGGCGCAGCGTATCGTGACCTTCGGGAAATTTCTTCCTTTTGACAATGATCCTTACGGCTATTGGACTTCGCTCGACCGGGTCCCGGCGGTGGAGCTTTTCTACGCGATGCTGGCGATGGGCAGCTTCACGAAGTTGGCGGTGATCGCCGAGATGGCCGCCTTGGTCCCGATGTCCTTTCTTGCCATCCTGGCGACCTATCGTCTAGGCCGCACGGTGATGGATGACGTTGGAGGCGGCATCGCGGCGATTCTGCTGTTTGCGAATACGCTGCTCATTCATATCCACAGTATGCGCGGCACCGCGGTCGCCTTTGTATTGGTCGCAATTGGACTTGCGTTCTTCAACGATCCTCAGCGCAGACCCGTAAAATCGGCTTTAGGGGCGCTGGCTCTAGGAACCGCGGTTGCTTCGCACGCGATTATAGGCGGACTCGGGATTGCAACCGCCGGTATCGCACTTCTCGTCGGATTACTTGCTGGCGACCTTATAGGTGTGCTGATTGAAGCGGTGTGCCTGTTCGGCGCTCTTATGGTTGCGTTCCCGGAATTCGCCATAGCCCTGAATCTGAGGGTACCTGGCCTTTTGTTGCCCATCTCGCAGCTCATCGGCCTCGTAATCATTTGCTACGCAGCATCGCGATTGCAGACGCGTCCCGCCAAAGCCACAGTGATAGGCAGAGTAGCCACGGTAGGTCTGATTCTGGTTCTTTTACTGTTGTTGGTATTGAATCCGCCGTCGATGGTCATGTTTCATGGACTGCGCGACGCATTTCCGATGCTGTTGGTCTTGTGTGTAGCAGGATTGGCTCTGGCAGTTTGGTTAGAGCGCGCACAAGGAACTGCGATCTGGTTGATAGCTATCGCGCTATTGATCGGGTGCTTTGTAGACTATGCAACCTCAGGTGTATGGCGGCCGTTTACCGGGACCCTGGGATCATTTGGCCGTTCTGATTTGGGCTTTAAGCTTAGTGAGTATTGGCTTCCGTACTTCCTGGTTTTTCCCGCCGCCATAGTATTCGACTGGGTATATCATCGATGGTCGAAAGGGCTATCGATCGTGGTTCTGTTGGGGTTAGTTATGTTGCCTCTAGTTCCTCTTCCCCGGCAGGGGATCATGTATGCCGAGCATCCGCTCGCGGATGAATGGGCGTGGGAATGGCTGCTCGCAAAGCAGGGATGGTGGGGCGCCACGCTGGACAATCGGTGGGCGCAGAGTCCCGATGAACTGGCACTGAACGACGTTTTGCGCGGTGAAATCCGAGCCGGCCGGATCACGACAGATACTCACATCGTTCATGTCACGCCCAACACCATCATGTTCCAGGACGTCCTGCTATTTTCGCTGTATACAGGAATCGACGACGACCTTTACATCGTTCAGCAGGTTGGGCCTATGGGTGAAGATACTGCGGGAAGCCGGCTGCATCCCTTATCGATGCTATCCGCAGCGATCGCGAAACAACCGCCTTATCTCGTCGTACACGGTCCGGCGCCGCCGTTGTTGAGTCTGCCGCTCGCTGGCTATGACGAGATTTTCAACCGCGGCGCGGTTCGACTGTTCCGACGCCACGATCTCTCTCCAGGCCAGTCCGCACAACAACGGCTGCCTTCGTAAATGGACAAATAACTGTCGCCGTCACCTATCCATTTGACTTCGACGCTGCGGGCGTTGGCGCCGCAGCGGGCGTCGGTTGGGCAATCAGGCGCGCCGTGCAGGGATGCTCCTCGTACTTAATCAAAAGGTCCAGCCAATACTTTTGCGCCATCGCGGCCGCCACTCTATCGACCATTTCGGGCGCTGTCTCGAGCAGTACCTTGTCGAATTCCTTGTCACCGACCTTCAACTTCACCCATGGGATCGTTTTGTTCTTTTGAACCCGGTCGTACGCTCGATCGCCGAGACGAACGTATAGTTTGTGGTCGATAACAACCAGCCAGAGGTTTGACCAGTGCTCTTCTCCTTCGGGACTGGTCGTCATTATCTGGAGCGTACTTTCGTCGCGGAAGGCATCGGGATTCCACCCGGGGACGGCATTTCCATCTGCGCGAACTCCGGCCACGAGTGCGATCAAAAGAAAAATTGAAGCCACCGCGACTGTTATTCCTCTCTTCATAACACCTCGATAATAAGCGGAAATAAGCGGATTAATTAGCGCAGCAAGAGGCACTCGATCAAGCCGGTTTCGAAACGACCACGGTTGACCGTCAGGCCGGTTTCCAGCCACCCGTCGCGCGGCGCGATGCGGCTATACCGGTGAGCGTGTAGCCGTACCACCGAAGGTAGCGGGGCAGCCAGCGCCAGAGCTTGAACTTGGATTGGCCTTCGGTGCGATCCTCCCATCGGGAAGGCACTTCGGCCAGGCGCCATCCTGCGCGACAGGCTTTGCCGACGATCTCCAGGTTGATTTCGAATCCGCCGGCGCTCTCCAGTTCAAGCTTTTGCAGGCGCTCGGTGCGGTATAGTTTGAAGCTGTTGGTTGGATCGCAGATCGGCAGTCCGAACATCTTCAGCGACCGGCCCGCGATTCGCGAGAGCTTGCCCTTGAGCCAGGGACCGCCGACTTGCTCGCCGCCTGGCATGTAGCGAGAACCTACGACCAGGTCGTAGCCTTCATTGAAGCGCTTGAGCATCGGATCCAGCGCTCGCAGATCGTCGGAGCGATCGGCCATCATCACTATAAGCGCGTCGCCCATCGCCGCCGCGAATCCGGCCTTGAGGGCGTTGGCGGGCCCGCGCCCGAGCGTATTCCGCACCAGCCGGTATTCCACCGACGGCGGCGCGACAAGGGATCTGACCACGGGCAACGTAGGATCGTTCTCCTCGTCGTAGACGATCACTATCTCCGCGGGCGCATGAAGAGCCGCCGTCAGAGCCTCGAGCGTCGGGCGGATGTTTTCCGCCTCGTTGCGGACCGGGATGACGAAGCTGGTCAATCCGCTCACATTCGTCCCAGCTTCATCTGCTCGGCGATCCACGGGATCACTTCATCGAGGACGGCGTCGAGGCCGACGGTCGCCTCGAAGCCCAGCACCTCGCGAGCCTTGGTCACGTCGGGCACGCGCATCTGCACGTCGTACGGGAAGGGCGGGTCGGATACGTAGCTAAATTTTTTGCCTGGTTTGAGCTTCTTCCAGACCTGCTCGGCCAGTTCGAGCACGTTGGTGGATTTCGCGGTCGAGATATTGAAATCGTTGTTCAAAGCGCGCTCGCTTTCCAGCGCCATGCGTATACCGCGCGCGACGTCGCCGCCGTAGGTGTAGTGCCGGACCTGATTACCCTCGCCCAGGATGTGAAGGGGATCCTGATCCTGCAAGATCTTGAGCACGATGTCGGGCAGCACGTGGCTCATCGCGAGCTTTACGTTACCCGAGAGAATCGTCGGTGCGTTGAGCGCCCGCCCTTCGCCGATTCCGACACAGTTGAACGGCCGTACTATAGTGTAGGGCAGCTTGTATTGTTCCCATGCGCCGCGCGCGAAGTATTCGCACGCCAGCTTCTGGAATCCGTAGGTCGAATGCGGCGGCGGAGAAGTGATCTGCGCCCCTTCCGGAGTGGGGAACACAGTCGCACTTTCAAACACCATCGACGACGACATCACCAGGATCTTCTGCAGGCGGGCTTCGCGCCTGGCCCAGATAGCAGCGTCGAACGCGGCCGCGGTGATTCGCTCGTTCTCCGCGATCAGGTCGTACGCATACTCGTGGAAATAGGAGATGCCGCCGATCTTCGCAGCTCCCGCCACCAGGACGTCGCAATCAACCAGCAGCCTTTTGAGCAACTCGACGTCTTTGCAATCGCCGCGAGTGAACTTGTAGCGCGGATCGTTGTCGTAGCTCCGGGTTATCTCGCCATACTTCGAGAAGTTGTCGATTCCGACAACCTCATGACCCGCGCGCAGCAGATCCTCGACCAGGTAGCCCATGATGAAGCCCGCGGATCCGGTTAAACAAATTTTCAAAGCGCTGTTCCTTTTCCGAGAAGATTCCAGACGTCGATCACACGCTTGCCGTGAAAATCGAGCTGCTTGTAAAGCTTATGCGGCGTGCCAATCAGAATCAGGTCCGAGCGATCGACCAAATCCTGGGCGGGCACCAGCCCGGCCTCGCGCACGTAGGGTCCGAACACAGTACCGTTCCGGTCTCCAGCTCGAGCAGGCTCTTGAGCTTGTATGACAGTGAGTCGCGAGGATCGTCGACTTCCGCCTTGAACGCCATCCCCAGGATTCCAATCGTCTTGCCGGCCAGGTCGCCAACCGATTTCCGAAGCGCGCCGACCACGTATTGCGGCAGTCCCTCGTTCACCAGCATCGCCGCGTGGCCGATCCAGAACTGGTTCTTGCTGTACGACGCAAGCTGCATCGTATCCTTGAACAGGCACGGACCAGCCGCGAAGCCTGGTCCCGGCAAATCGATCGCTCGCGGATAGTTATGCGTGATGCCGTTGTAGATGGCGTCGAAGTCGGCACCCATCTCATTGGCGATCATGTAGTACTGGTTCGCGACCGCGAACTTGATATAGCGCCAGGCATTGGTGAAGAGCTTGGTTAGTTCCGCCTCAATCGGCTGCATTTCGACCAGGTCTTCAGTCAGCACGCTGAACAGTTCGCGCACGCGCGCGAGGCCTTTGGCCGAGAACGAGGAAATTATCTGCGGCAGACTGAAAATCTCGACCAGGCCTTGCCCTTGCGAAACCCGCTCAGGACATACCGCGACGTCCATCTTGAGGCCGTTTTCAACCAGCCATCTCGCCACGCGCGCCGAAGTTCCCGGATAGAGTGTGCTACGCAGGATTAGCAATTGGCCGTCGTGAAACTGGCTGCGATAGGACGCGAGAACGTCATCGATAGCTTTGAACGATGGCGACATGTGGCTGTCGATTGGCGTAGCGACCACCAACACTACCGCGTCGCTCTCTCCGATCACGTCGGCGACTCGATCCCACCTCCAACCGGCCGCTGGCAAGCGCCGCGCGCAGATCGCGCTCCCCTCCCTGCTCGATAAACGGCATCTCGCCGCGGCCCACTCTGCTCGAGCGTCGCGGTCGATATCGAAAACCGCCACGCGTTTGCCGCGCAGCGCAAACGCGATCGACAGCGGCAGCCCGACGTGACCGCATCCCCCAATCACGCACAGATCAAAGCGCATCGTAAGCTCCTTGATTTACGACCAAGCCTGACTTTCCTCCAATCACTCCTCAACTCCGCTTAGCAACCATGAACATCTGTTTGCCAAAAAGCCACTGCGCCGGTCGCATACGAAGATACAGGCGCACCATCCAACCGGCCGTCGGAAATCGCGACTTGAAGCTGTAGGGAAGGAACTTCGGAATCAATAGCTCGATCCTCGAACCCGTTCTTCATCAGTCCTTCACGCAAGCTCAGATGGGTCAGCGGAGTGATGTGATCGTAAAAATCCCAATAGCGCGCACCGAGATACCTGATGTTAGGTTGGAGCACCAGCAACCGACCGCCCGGGACGAAGCCGGTCTCTGGTCTGCGCGAGCACCAGGTCCATGTCGTGTTTGCTTTCCAGATGCTCAAAGAAGTTACTGGCGAACGCCACGTCGAAGTATTCGGGCTTGAGCTCCGACATGTTTCGGCAGTCGCCGATCACGACTTTCACATCCTTGGCAGCGTACGCGACGGTGTCCGGATTGGCGTCATAGGCGTACTTTTCGCCGCACTTTATGTGATTTATAAACTCGCAGTAGCCAGCCGCGATTTCCAATACCCGATCGCCCGGATTCACGAAGCGGCTGAAAAAATTCTCGCAGAGGATCGACCAGACCTTTTCCTTTTTCGCAATCTCAGTTGACGAAAAGCGGGCGCGATATAGTCGCGCAAGTCCCGCACCCGCGCTGTCTTCCGCTGTGCGCGACGCTGCCATTGCCGTTTCGCCGCCGGTTGCCATAGATGAATGATCTCGCGAAACCTGCGTCACGACTCGAACCACGCTCGCATCTCCGCCTGTCTGTCGGCCCCGGCGAATCACTAAGATAACTCCGATGATCGCAACAATAGCGAGCAATCTACCATAGATGAAATTGGAATGAACTGGCGCTGCGATTAGACCGAGGCGACGATAGGGCCGTATCCCTCCGCTTTTCCAGAGCAGTTCGTAGCCGTCCGGCGAATCGCCGAGTGAAGCCGGCGGCGGCACCTGCTCGAGGATATAGGGCGGACGCGTCAACATCACGGATGGAAGATCGTTCAACCCACGGACGCGGCTACCCACTTGATAGAGATTGCCAGGATCGTACGCGATCTCCATCGGGTCGTCGTCGATTCCCGTCAGGATCGAGAATTGAAAAAGCGTCCACATCGAGGTGTCGTGCGCGATATGCAGAATGTGAGTCTTCGGGGTGATGCGTCCGGCGGCGATCTCCTTCATCAGCAAATCGATCACTGCGAACTCGTCATTGCTGAACGTCCAACGCCGATCGGCATGCCCGGCCCAGTAGCCTTCGGCCGCAGTGTACAAGTTGAATCCCCACTGCTCGGCTACCGCATGTTCCAGGGAATCGAAATCGACCGGGTCAGGTCTTTGGTACCACGGGTAGATAAGCAATGTCATGAGGACAAAAAAAACGGCCGGCCGCGACCATCGATCGTACGCAAGCGCGACCGCAAACCCCGCGGGAAACAGGATAAAATACGGGCACCAATAGTCCCATAGCTTTATCGCCACATCCCACAGCAAGCTCAACTGGTACTGCGGCGTGTGGGCCAACACGTCGACGTACTCTCCGATCAGACCAAGCGAAAGCGCCACCGCGATCAGCCCGGCATAAGGAATTGGCGTATCGTCGTCGCGCCACGAAATCACAATGGCTGCGACCAGTCCCACACAGCAAAGCAGCATCAGCATCGGGAGATCCTCGGCCACTTTGTCAAACAGCGAATAGCGCTCGCTGACACTGCCGCAACAGAGCAGCGAAAATGAAGCCAGCGATAAACAATATATTCAAAATGCGGAGCGCCGTTCGTTTGCCGATTTGCAATGCGAACGGAATCCTCGCGCTAACAACGATGATCAGGGCGATTCCCGCCGCAACTGGCCGCTATCAGCGCGAAATATGGCAAATGATGCGCCGGTCGAGATCGCGATGTCGGGCACCGCGATCAATGTCGCACCCGCCAGGCATAGCACCCCGGCGAGGAACAGCCTGTAGTCACTCTCGACCAGCCAGAATACGACGCCGGCGGACGCGACTATCATCGCGAAACCGCCGTTCAGTGAGTACGAAGCGACTGCCGCGCCAAGAATCATGGCGCCGAGCGCGATCAACGTACGTCGATGCGAGGGATCGAGAAAAAGCGCCAGCCCCAGTCCGATCAGCGCAAAATCAACCACGGTGCCGCGCACGCCTTGCGCTCGCCGAAACAGGCACGTCCAGAAAGAGCAGCAGCGCCGCGACGCCGCCGGCGGTGTCATTGAACAGCGTCTTGCCCAGTCGCCACGTCGCAAAAATCATCAGCGCGCTAATCGGCAGCATCGCTTGCGACTGCGCCAGCGCTCCTGCAGCGGTGTGAAGATCAGCGCCCAAGACCGAGCATCGCGAGGAACAGCTCGAGGCCCAACGACTGCGCCGCCGGTACCCAAATTCCGTAAGGATCGTTGTCGAACGGGAGATATACGCCGAACGTGATCACTCGCTGCGCCGCCGATGGCACCGCGAGCACGTCCATGAACGGCGCCACCGGAGAGGCGAGTTGCAGCGGTAGCATCGAGACCGCCAGCAATCCGGCCGCGAGCAAAGCCAGCTTCTGGCCGGTCGTTAGAGGTGACCGTCGAATCCTCGGCGGATTGTACCAGAGCCAGACTGTGCCCAGCGCCAGCAGCGACCAAAGGGAAGCAGTATTGAACAGACCGATCGGACCGAGCAGGACTCCGAGAAAATAGCCCAGCACCCACACTCCGCCTGCGCCGCACAAAATCGCGTCCGACAAATCGATCTCAGGATCGATTTTCAGTATTAGGCCCGCGATCGACCGCGGCGCTCCATGCCCAGAAAATCCAGATTCGTACCGCGGCCCACAACGTCGTCCGCAGCACTTCGGACATTCCGCGGATCGCTGCTATCCAGCTCAGGTGATAAGGAAAGTCGCGCAGCCGCCAAATGGCGAGCGCGGTAACTATCGCGACGCCGATCCAGGCTGCGATCCATTGGCGGCGGTCGCGCACCTCACCTCGGCCTTTACGCTTTCTTCCCCCAACTCAGGATCACCACCGAGAGGCGGCAATTGCGATCGCGAATACGGTCAGTATGTGGTCGGTCGTGCACACTAAATCAATTTGGCGAAGGAGTCGCTGCACCCGCTTAATCGCGATCTGAGAGGCGGCCCAACTGAAGAGCTGCCCCTCGCCGACGGGAATGTCGTCGGTGGCTCCATTTTGACTCCTGATAAGCCGCGAGTATCCAGTATTCGTGCGACGCATCTTCCTGGTCTGTCACCGTTCTCATGTCTCGGAGGCAGCTTCGGAGCGAGGCCCGGAATATGGAAATCGGTGGCATAAAAGAGAAGGATGAGATCCCCGTCGGCAGTAGTCACGACCGACTTCGCGTCGAGCGTACCGCTGGTGTCGGTCTTCCCACTGCTCATGTCGACCGGCGAGTCTGGCGCGGCATTGTCCAACAAAACGATCGCCCCTTTCGTATCAACCGGGGTGTCGAATGTCCACGTTGCCGCGCTGGGATCATTGGCCTGAATCGCATGCCAATACAGCGACTGGCGCGTCGACGCGCTGGCATCGTCGCGAATGAAACGCCATCCATCCGGAGCGGTGATCTTCGGTTTCGAGCCGTTAAAGCTCAACACGTCGGCAATCGCGACCTGGCCCGCCTTTCCCTTTTTACCCCAGTCGAGCGTGAGGCTCGTCGTCGCTTGCGCCATCGGGACTTGTGTGAAGCCAGCCACGCTGGCGCCGCCGACCGTGTTTTCGGCACTTAGAGGTTGCGGCGAAGAATTGCACCCGGCAATGAACACGGCGGCCACCGCGATCCACACGCATCTAGTCATCGCCTCCTCCAGGCAATCATCAAGATTCGCATGATATTACTGAAATCAAGGGACTCGAACTACTTGTATGCCGATTTCGTAGTCGAAGGTTGCGCAAGTAGAGAGTCTAGCCCTTCCGGCTCAATCTGCCGAACTCGCCGCCTTGACGGCTGCCGGATGAAGACTGGCATTAAGTCTTGCCAGGTGTCGCTGATGGCTTGCGGTCCCTAGATGCATCAGGCGGTAGACTTCAACCTTCACGAGATCGTTGATGAGAAACCAAACGAGCGCATAGCCCCACACCAACAGCGCGTACTTCCATCCCAATGGAGTCATGCCGTATCCGTACACAGCGGCCAGGGTCCCGATGACCTGGGTTGCCTCCGTGGCTACGACCAAGCGCCAATTGGGCCATGGGCGCTGCCAGAAGGTTCCAACGCTTCGCGTGATGTAGATAGTGAGGTGTCCTGCTACCAGAAGCTTGAGGAAGATCAGGCTCTGAACGATGGGGCGCGGCAGATGAAGGTAGTTCTCTGCGATCCAGAAAAGGCCGAAAGCGGAGATTACGCCCATCACGCCGAGAACCGAGCTAACGGTCAGAACGCGTTCCATGTCCCAGCGGACTGGCCGTGGAGCCACGATAGTGTTGTCGTAGGCGATCATCATGATTGGGAAGTCATTGAGGACAGCGATGAGCACGATCATGACCGCGGTTACCGGGTAGAAGTTGAACACCACGATCGCGAGGGTCATGAAGAGGAGTACGCGGATGGTCTCGGAAATCCGGTAGATTGCGTAACTGTTCATGCGCTCGAATATCTTGCGCGCTTCCGCGATTGCAGCGGTGATCACGGAGAGACCGGTCGCGGTGAGCACCAGGTCCGAGGCCGCACGAGCCGCGTCGGTCGCGCCGCTTACCGCGATTCCACAATCAGCCTGCTTGAGCGCGGGGGCATCGTTGACGCCGTCGCCCGTCATGCCAACGATATGGCCACCAGCTTGCAGCGCCTTGACAATCTTGAACTTATGCTCCGGGAAAACCTGGGCGTAGCCGTCCGCCGCATCTATCTTCGCGCTGTCGTCAGACTTGCCATCCGGAAAAAGATCGCCGGCCACCGCGATGTTCGGTCCGAGCTTGAGTTGGAGCGATACCTCGCGGGCAATTGCAAGGTTGTCGCCGGTTACCATGCGCACCTGCAGGCCCATTTTTCGAGCGGTCATGATGGTCGAGGCCGAATCGTCACGCGGCGGATCCGACAGCGCTAGCAGACCAAGGAATTCCCACTTTCCCTGCTCATCGGTACGCGCGACGCCCAGCGTGCGAAAGCCTTTGCCCGCCAGATCGTTAACCTGGTCCTGAGCTTTTTTGCGCGCGTCCGCGTCAGGATGCACCAGGTCGAGGATCACCTGTGGCGCCCCCTTAGAAACTTTGAAGGTGACGTTATCGTGTTTGATCTCGGCCTCAGTTCGCTTACTGACCGGATCGAAAGGTGTGAAGTGACTAATTTGATAAGTCTTTAACGCCGGATGATCGCTCAGGGCTTTCAGGACTGCTTCGTCGATGCCGTCTCCGCCTTCCGTTCGCGACGCTAGACGCGGCGCCGAGGACCAAGTCCTGCTCGCTGCTCGCCTTGAAAATCACGGGACTGCCCAGCTTGAGCTCGTTTTTGGTGAGCGTGCCGGTCTTGTCCGCGCAGAGAATGTCCATGCCCGCCATCTCTTCGATTGCGACGAGGCGGGAGACGATAGCTTTCATTCTGGCGAGCACAGATGCGCCGACGGCCATCGTGACGGACAGCACGGCGGGCAACGCGACCGGGATCGCAGCTACCGTGAGAATCAGTGCGAACAGAAGAGTCTCAACCAAGGGGTCGCCGCGATATAGCGCGACCGTCAGGATCAATGCGACCAGGCCGAGCGTGATCAGGATGAGGAAATTGCCGATCTTGATCACCGCCCTTTGAAAGTGAGAGACAGTTTGTACAGTCTCGACCAGTCGTGCGGTGCGGCCGAAGAGCGTGTTCATTCCGGTGGCGACGACCAGGCCATTCATCTGGCCCATGCGCACGATCGATCCCGAATACGCTACATCATTTTTGTTCTTGTCGACCGGCAGCGATTCGCCCGTCAGCGCCGACTGATCGATGCTGAGGTAGTCGCCATCGACCAGCTTCAAGTCGGCGGGGATGACATTGCCGAGTTTGACCATGACAATGTCGCCGGCCACAAGGGTCTCTGCCTCAACTTCACTCCATTGGCCGTCGCGCAGGACTCGCGAATGCAGCGCGAGGTGCTTCTTCAGCGCCTCGATTTCGTTATCGGCTTTGAATTCCTCCCAGAAACCGACGACTGCATTCAGCGCCAGCATGAAAAAGATGATGACGAAGTCTTCCCAATGCCGAACGACCGCGGATAGCACCGCGGCGATTTCGATCATCCACGGGATAGGCCCCCACAGAAACGTCAGGAACCGCTTGAGGGGACTGATGTGCTTTTCTTCGATGGCATTCGGACCGTCCTTCTTGAGCCGGCTCGCCGCTTCTTCCTGGGTCAGTCCATGCTCGACGCTCGAATGGAACTTGGTCAGCGCGTCCTGGATCGTTCCGGTGTCAGTGGGCGTTTGCGGACCCTTTGATTCATTAGGCTTGGCCCCATTTGTCTTGGGAGCATCGGCCTTGGACGCGTCAAGGTTAGTCGCGTCTGCGGAAACTGAAGCCTCAGCTTTTTGCCAGTCGCTGATCTCATTTCCGGGTGCGCCGTGGCGCGCCTCGAATATTTCGTAGGCGCGCTTGCGAATCTCGCCTACCCTGGACTTCAATCCATCGGATTTATCAGTGCTTGTCTTGCCACCGTTTTGCTCGGAGTCCTTTGGAACGCAGGTCTTCGCTAACTCTCCGGAATTTCGCTCGACGGCCATTTTCAACTCCTGCCAAAAAGTCTCGCGAGCCCGGCTATTTTGCGACAGCGCCTGAAAGCGACTGCTGCCGTTGGCTGCGAGGCCACCACGCCAAATCGTCGGTCATCACATAGGTAGCCAAGGCTACCAGCATCAAAGACACCGCGACCCACAGACGCCAGTCATGATGCGCATGCTTCCAGTAAGGACGATGGAAGCCATGGTCAATACCGTCGCTGTCCGGACCTTCGTAACTTTGATGACTGTGCTTTGTCTTACTCACTGGCTTCCTGCATTGGCGACTCCCTTTGGGGTGATCTCAAGACGTTGCTACTGCTCGCTTCCCTTTTCTAGTGCTGATAGCCAACCCCCGCTAAAACCCGCTCGATGCAAGCCGCTTACGACGTAAGGGCAGCTCCGCATCAGTCGCCACAATTGGCCGGTACGATAGTTTTCGATCATCAAGACTATCGGCCCTTGATTGAGACCGTAATGCCATGGTGATACCCAGCCACAAGGATTGCTGGATTCGACGGGATAGGTTGGGTTGAAAGTCGCTTTGAACCCGTAAGGGTTGTGCGCGGCTAATTTAACTTCGTTGATGAAATAGTCGATCGTCGGTAGCACGATCTCGGGCGCGAAAGGCAGCGATGTAACCGCCGCCCACGGCGCGATGGTGCCGTCGTCGGGGCCATACGGCACACCCCGTCCCAGGTAGTCGAAGAATTGCCGCTCGATGCCACCCACCTTGATTGTCTCGGCGCCGGGCCATCGCTCGCGGTAATTCCCCAGCAATGGCTGCCATAGCCGGCGAACTTAAGCGGATTGTCTATAGCGTACTGTTGTTGGACATAGGTCGCTCGACGGCTGTTCTCGAAATAGTCGATGCCCTTTACGCGCATGAACGCGTCCTGAATGCCGCGAAAGTCAATCCAGACGTGCGAGAGCTGGTGTGTAAACAACGGGCCCGCGTAAAGGTATTCATGTCCGTAACAGTGTTCCCACCGATAAGTCGAAATCCACGCCGTGTAGGAGCTCTCGGGCAGCGGATGAGTGGGCGAGCCCATAGCCAGGACGTACAGCAGCATCGCTTCGTCGTAACCTTCCCAACGGTATTTGAGGAATCCGCTTTCGGGCTTCCAGCCGTGGGTAAGCGTTGCGCCACCGTTTTGCGCCCATTGCCAATCCGCGCGGCGATAGAGCTTGTCGGCGAGAGTGCGGATTTCATGCTCGTCGGCGGTATCCGCGTCGAAATAAACTCCCGCGGTCAAAGCACCCGCGAGCAAAAAAGCGCTATCTACCGTTGATAGTTCACATTGCCAGGCGCGCCGGCCGGTTCTCATGTCGAGAAAGTGATAGTACAGGCCCCGGTACCCGGTCGCGTCGGGGTCGGGACCTTGCGGGCTGTTCCAGAAAAAACGCAGCGTGGTTAGCGTTCGTTCTACCGCATCGGCACGCGGCATAAATCCGCGATCGACAGCCACCGGGTAAGCCGCCAACGCGAAGCCGGTAGCCGCAATACTGGCAGGCCAATTCGCCGCGGTCTTGTCGATTACCAGCCCGTTGTCCGGATTCGTTTCATGAAGAAAGTAGCTAAACGATTGGCGCTGAAGCCTTTCCAGCTCAGCGTCGGCGACCGGTTTGCCTGCCATCCGACTTACTTTTGCAACCGCATCTTCTGCATTAGCCATTCGGTACCTGTAGTGCTTGCCGGTTGCGAAAAACTTCACGCGCAGATTTCAAGATGACATCGTCGAACTCCGACCGTCCGACCTGAAATCCGAATCGTCTGTGAGCGGAAGAACCCGGCGTGAATCACCGTGAGCCCGAAATTCTCGGTGCTCGCACTAAGAGCTTCTACAGTTCATCTTAGCAGATTCAGGATTTGGCTGGGCCGGCGATTGGCATCATCTGTTCCTTCGATAACCAACCGCTTTTCTTGACCGTGATTTCCGTTGGCCGGAGACCGCAGGTTCTTTCACCGACAGATGAATCTATTCAGCTTTGTTGACGGCCACGCCGATCGGTGGTATAAAATAATGAATGGATTCATCTTTGAAATACGGCCGGTCGGACTCCGCGATCGGCAGAAGCTGGAGCGTGAGCGGCGTATCGTTAAGCGCGGCCGAGAAATTGTTTGCCAGGAAGGGCTACGCCGAAGTCGCGATGGAAGATGTTGCCGCCGCGCGGGCCTCGCAGTCGGCACTATCTACAACTACTTCACGTCCAAATCGGCGTTGCTGCTGGCAATCGTCCGGCGTGAATCAGAATCGCTGCTTGCGCGCGGGACGGAAAATCCTTGACCACCCGCCGCGTGACCCGGTGGCGGCCGCGTCCGCGTTCACCGAGATTTTTCTCGACGACCTCACGCGTGACGACCGGCGGCTGTGGCGCGAACTGTTCGGCGCGGCGATCGCGGATCCGTCCGTCGTGGGGCGCCGACTATTCGAAGGCGACGCGCAACTCGTATCGCAACTTGCTTCGCTGCTTCAGCATTACCGGGACCTCTGGCGTTCTCGCATCCGATCTAGAACCCATTCCAGCGGCAACGGTTCTGTACGGCGTCTGTTTCACCTGGATGACCGCTTATCTGATGAATGATGCGATCAGCGCCGAGATGGTGCGCAACGAAATCCGCGGCGGCACCATGATCGCGATGCGCGGGTTGTTTCCACGCACCAGACGCGATCTCAACTATCACCGGAGGCGCTGCATTATGATCGAAATGGTCGAAGGCTTTCCCGACAATGTAGTGGGAATTCTGGCGAAGGGAGAAGTGACGAGAAAGGATTACCTCGAGGTGGTGATACCGGCAGTAGACAAGGCGCTGAAGCGAAATGGCAAGGTGCGGCTTTACTACGAACTGGGTTCGGAATTCACCGGAATCGACTTAGGCGCCGAGTGGGAAGACTTCAAAATCGGAGTCGAGCATCTTTCAAGATGGGAACGGATGGCCGTCGTGACCGATGTCGCCTGGATCAGGCATGCGGTGAACGCTTTTCGATTTCTGATGCCCGGGGAATTTCGCGTCTTTACGACCGGACAGACGTCAGAGGCCAGCAAATGGATCGTCGCGCCGTAGCCCTGATGCCGGATCCGAGTTCAAAGGAGGAGCAATGACTCCCGATGACTCTATTCCGAATCAGTGGTACCCGATCTTTGACAGCTCGAAATTGAGATCGGCGCAAACCCGTCGGCATCACGCGCCTGGGCGAGCGGCTGGTGTTGTGGCGCGACAGTAGCGGCACTGCTGGTATGCATGGCAGACCGATGCCCGCATCGCGCGGCGCAACTGAGCCTCGGATGGGTGCGCGACGATTGCCTGGTATGCCCATTTCACGGACTGCGATTCGATAACCACGGCCGATGCGTAATGATTCCCGCCAACGGCGAGAGCCAGCCGGTACCGCGCGGCTTCGACCTGCCGACGCGACAGATTCGCGAGGCGCATGGTCTCATCTGGTACTGGTACGGTGAATCCGCGCCGGCCGCGGAAATCCCGTGGTTTCCCGAAGCGCCGGATCCAAGTCCGCGAACCAGCTTCGTGCAGCGCGACTATCCCGTCTCATACCTGCGCGTGATGGAGAACCTCGGTGACATGCATCACGTGCCGTTCGTTCATCGAGCCACTATCCCTGGTGCAGGAAGTCGCGTCGAAGTGCAGGAAGCGCGGCTCGACGACGCTGTCATTCGAATGAAGGTCTTGCTGCATCACGAACGATCTGGCTGGATGCGGACGACTTACAACTTCACTTACGCCATCCGCTTACCTACCCTCGCGACGATCGAGTTCGCCCGAGGGATACAGTTCGTTGCCAGCGCGACGCCGATCGATCGCGACCATACGTGGTTGTGGGCGCGATACGGACAGGACTATATTCCAGGCTGGCTGGGCGGCAGAGTCATCGCGCGGCTGGCTGCGAAGTTCGACCTTGAGCTGGTGTTCACGCATCAGGACATGCGGATGCTCGCGAGTCAGCAACGCAACAACCCGGATTTTTCAACCTATCGCCTGTTCGAAGCGGATCGCGCGATCGCGTTGTATTTTGGGCTGCGCAAACAGGCTATCGAGAACGCACATTCGCGGCTCAGTTCAATCAAACCTCGCACGGCTGCGCGCGAGTGACACGGTCGGCGCGATGGTGAAGTTTGCGTCGCTGGTATCGATATCCGCTGGACAGAATCCCCGATGCCGACGGCATCTGAAACACTAGCTCTTCTGACGACTCAAGAAGGCGCTGAAGCGTTGGCCGTAGAACCAGGCACCTATTACGTAGCTAATGAGCAAAACCGTGAGAAGGTCCAGCATCCAGCCGACTCCGAGCCATCGCGTGAGCAGCAACAGACCGACGATTGACGCTACAACGACATAGTCGACTACGATTGCCGTTAGACCACCCAGTCCCATTGCGACATTTGCTTTCATCTTTGTGTCCTATAGATAAGACGCGAAAGCACTGTCAAAGTTTCAATGCACTGGGGCCAGGATGTCGAGACACGCATGTGCGTGATTCCTCGACTCCTGAAGGTTTCCTTAATGCTTTAGGCTGGCACGGTCTAATTATTCGACGACCGCTTCGCCTTCTTCTGGCACGCCGGTTTTGGGCAATAGGAACAAGAACGTAGTACCGCAACCAGCATCACCGCCATCAGCCAGAAGTAGGCGACAACGCTGGATCTCAATCTCTGTCTTTTGTCGAGCTCATGTTTTTTGTCAGGATAGCTGCAATTATCAGCAGAAATCCGAGCAGACGAATCAAATATTCAAAGCTGGATTGATCGCTGAAGCCGAACAACGCTACGGCTCCATGGCTTATGGCAAACAGCCAGAAGGCGGCGGCGAAAAATAGAAAAAGAATTTCGTTGGTGCGCCTCCAGAAACGCAGGAAAAAAAGGCCTGACACTGCGAAGCCCATCGTGATTAAGCCGGAGGTAAACTCAATCATCGGCGATCAGCTTCCCAGATAAATCCGTAGAGTAATACCGACACGGCAGCGAGTGCCGCGAGATTGCGGATCAGACGGAGATCGGTTGCTGGAAGAATAACGAGATCCAGAAACAGCAGGAAGTTGTTTATTGCGAGTCCTACGAAACATGCGCTGCTCCAGAACAGCAACGGGCTTCGATCCTTGATGTAGGTCCGAAATAACAGGACCATGCAGAAGAAGCTGGTACCTGCGCACAGCAAATCCACCGTGGAGCCGAACACTCGCATGGCTACTCCTTTTTGATCCTGAAGGCGTCGGCGAAGCTCCGAACGTTCCGGTCCGGAACTTTGAATATTTCGTTTATTACTCGAATACGATTTTTGGCGTAAGCGGTTGCAACGTCATCCACCAGCTGTTCGATCTCCGGGGATGCAACGCCATATTGGAATAAATCCTTGGCGGCCTCGACGACAAGCCCCTTCCTCACCAGATCCGGAAGGATTCCGCCGAGCAGCCATTCGCTGGCCCGCATTTCGCGATTGAGCTCGCTGATGGTCCAGGCACGGGTCCTCTCCCGCCGCATCAGGAAGAAGAGCTCGAGGGCCCAGACCGATTTGAATGAGCTTTGAATGAACTCGAGCGTTTCCGCGGAGATTTTTTCCGCCATGCGACGGGCAACCGCTAGATGCTACCGGCCAATTCCTGGCGCAGAACTGCGGTCAGGGTGTCTGTATGAAAACTCAGGCGGCACTCGCATATATCGCTCACGCAGGAATTCGCTCGATAAAGAACCACGATGAAGTCCCCGCACTCTCGGCTCCAGTAATTGATTGCGAACAATTTCCGCCGCACTGCGAAGTCGGATTTGTTCAGCAGCGTCTCAACGATCAGATTCGTCGGAACTTGCGCCGACGTTAACCCGCAACCCCAACTCGCACCGAGGCGACGGCGATCACTCGACGACAGCTTCGGCTACCTCTGGCACACCGGTCTTAGGCAACAGGAACAGGAAAGGCAACACGGCAACCAGCATCACCGCCATCAGCCAGAAACAATCGTTGTAGGCCATCATCGTCGATTGGTTGTTGACAATCTGGCTGAGCATCGCGAGGTCCGAGCGGCGGCTCGGCGTCGACGCGACTCCGTAACCGCTGAGAACACTTCGAAACTGTGCGTCGGTCGAGCGGAACAGAGGATTAGTGCCATTCACTGCACCGACGAGTTCCGAGCGATGAACTTGCGAGCGGCGCGCGAGCATTGTCGCCAGCGTCGCATAGGCGATATTGCCGGAGACGCGCCGCGACAGCGTGAATAGGCTCGACGCCCCGGTCATTTGAGAACGCGCCACGGTGCTAAGTGAGACCGTGCTCATCGTCACCATCGAAGCGCCCATACCGATTCCAGTCATGATCAGGATCGGCAGAAAGTTGGCGAAGCTGACCGTAAGCGTGAAGTGACTGAGCTGCCGATAGCCAAGCACTAAAGCTACTATGCCTATGGCGATGAGGATTCGTGGACTTACGTAATTGTAGAGTCGTCCGACCACAGGCATCGTCAGCAGCATCGCGACCGCGCGGGGCATCAGAACCATTCCGGCCTGGTACGCGGGATAGTTGAGCAAGGTCTCGGTAAATTGCGGCAGCAGAAAACTCGATCCAAAAAGAGCGAATCCAACTACCATCCCGAGGCTCGAGCCCACGCTGAGCGGTACGTTGCGAAACAAGCGGAGGTTTATCACTGGCTCGTCGGTGTAAAGTTCCCATAGGACCAGCGCTACAAGCGCGGCGGAAGCGACAACCGAGCCCATTACGATCCAATGGTTGGAGAACCAGTCGACCTCTTGGCCACGCTCGAGGACGACTTGCATCATAGTGAGGCCCACGGTCAGCAGGCCGATTCCGGTCCAGTCGATACGTGCGACGCCGCGCTTCAAGTATGAAGGGTCGTGCACGAAGGTGCTGACCATCATCAGACCCACGATGCAGAACGGCACGTTGATGTAGAAGACCCACTGCCAGCCATAGTTGTCGACCAGCCATCCTCCGATGACAGGTCCGATCGCCGGCGCGAGCACGACGCCCATGCTGTAAACCGCCATCGCCATACCCTGCTCGGCAGGCGGAAAGGTCTCGCGTGCGATTGCCTGCGAGCAGGGCATCAGGCTTCCGCCACCGATGCCCTGGATTACGCGGTAAAAAATCATTTGGGTCAGGGTCTTCGAGGTGCCCGCCAACACGGAGCCCACTGTGAACAAGACCATCGACGCGAGGAACAGGCGCTTGCGGCCGAGCAAGGTCGTACACCAGGCCGACATCGTAATCATGATGATTTCGGCGATGCTGTAGGCAGTCGAAACCCAGGTGATAGTCAGCAGGTCCTGGCCGAAGCTGCCCATCATGTGCGGCATCGCGACGTTGACGACGGTCGCGTCCATGACCGAGAGGAAGGTGCCGATCATCACGGAGGCGGCCACCAGCCACTTGCCGGCAGACGTGGGCTCGCTGTCCGCGGACGGGCCGCGCGACAGCTCTCGCGCAATCGGATTTGCCACGCGGATTCCTTCTAATCGAGAGTTATCGCTGGCCGCTAACCTCTGCAAGAACGGATGAAGGTCATCTGGTCAGTCGAAGTCATCGTCCTGACCTTTAGTTCAACGATACACCCGCGCGTTTTTTGAAGCCTGCGAGTATCGCATCGGCGAGCGCGCCGTAGTTGCCGTCATAGTGATGAGCGCCATTCCTGCGGAACGTTTCGGCGCCCAGCCGCGCAAGCTGAGGACACGCTGTATCGGTTTCGTCCTGGCCGTAAAAGCACTGGATTAGGTGTGGCGGGATTTTTGTTGCTTGCGGCAACACTGGAAGTGCGTCTGATCCGGGCGGTTCGCCCAGCCATCCGCGAACAGAGATTTCGAAATCTGCAGATTTTGAAAGTCCCAGCAGAGAGATCAGAACCACGTGGTCACGCAAGCTCGGCGGCAGAAGGTTGTAGGCGAACGGCATCACGTCGGCGCCGAATGAGTAACCGACCAATGCTACTTTGTCGGCGTGCCATTTCGTCATGAACGTCTCGATCAGCGCCGCGACCACATCCGCGGTCTGCTGCGGCGTCTTCTTGCTCCAGAAATATCGAAGAGTGTCCAAGCCAACGACCGGCACACCTTGCTGCTGAAGGTCTTCCGCGATGGTCTTGTCGAGGTCGCGCCATCCGCCGTCACCGGAGAGGAGGATCGCCATCAGCTTCGACGGATGGTCAACCGGTAGCTCGGCGAGCGGCAATCCGGAGATATCAACAGTTGGTGCAGTATTCGTAGGAATTTTCGCGACCGCTGGCCCGGGCTTCGCGAGATGCGGCTCGATCAACGATCGCAATGCGTCGCCCGCCGCCATCCTGGGCGGCAACTCATGGAGATCTATCGGCGCGCCTTCGCGGTGCAGCCGATCGATGTAGTCGCGATCGGCTCTGCGCACCCGATGCGTGAATCCGACTGTCCAGAAGCCGGGCAGTTTTTTCGGAGCGCCGTAGCGAAATCCACCTCTCCGCGCAGTCGTGGGCAGATCGGAACAAATTGGTCGCCTGCTCGCGATTATCTCAGTGGGATCGAGCGACACGGCACCCGCAATTGTGACCGCGGGAGCCTGTACCAGGTTCAATTCAGCGAGCGTCCCGCCCTCGCCGACGCCCGCAACGATCGGTGTCAGGTAGGTTGGCAGGTGGCGCTCCCTCTCAAGCTGGCGGGTGAGCAACTCCGTATCGTAAACCAGCTGGTGGCACTTCTCGTTGAGCTTATCGAGACCGCTCAAATATTTTTTGCTATCGACCTCCGCCACCAACGCCCCACCTTTCGTTATCGCTTGTGCCGCAGTCTCGTCCGCCTTCGATAATCCGTTGCGGCCGGAAAAGTAGACCACGACCCCACGAGCTTCCCCCGTCGGCTCGACTAGTTTGACGCTGCCGTAGCGGCCGGGCTCGAACGCATATGCGGTCGATGCGCAGAGGCACAAGGCGGCAGCGATGAGAGCGATCGCGCAACGCAGACCTGTCATGTCGCCGAGGAACCTCGCGCGTATCCGCTGGCGAGCGCTGCCACGTCCGCGAGCGTGATGAACGGACCGGCTGCGCCAGATGCCGCAAGATACCGAGGTTCCCAGACCGGGCGGAACTTATTCTTGAAACTCCGCAGACCCTGAAAATTGTAAATAGGTCTGCCATGCTCCCATACCAGCGCGGCAAGACGATGCCACTTTGACGATAGTGGCGCGCGTGACATCCCCGACAATGGCGCCATCCCAAGGCTAAGCCGCTTGAAGCCGCGGGCTTTCAACTCCAACGCCAACTGCGTGAACAAGCACTCCATCGTGCACGGTGGCGCACCCGGCACCTGTCGCATAAGTCCTACTGTAGCTTCGGTCTGCAGATCCGTAGTCATAAAAGTGACGAACGCGATCGGCTTACCATGTTGCGATAACAACGCTGCCGATTGGGCCCCGACGAATCGCGGCTCGAAGCCCGCGACCGAGAACCGTCGCTCGGCGGCGTGATTTCTGGCAAGCCACCTATCGGAAATCTCACTGAGCACTTTCCGCTCATGGCTTGTTTGTTGAGGAGGCAGAATCTGGAATGTCAGTCCTTCTCGTTCGCCGCGCTTGAGCGCTTGGCGCAGCCCATAGCGCGCGGAACCTTCCAGGCCGAACCGCTCCAGGTAAATGCTGGCCTCTTCGCCGACCTTGACGACCCTAAGTCCGGCATCGAGGTAGAGCGGCAGGCTATCGGGACGAACTTGATAGAAGGCGGCGCGTCCGCCGTGTTTGTCGGCCAGCTCGACGAAGCGCCAAACTAGTTCCGGCCATTCCTCGCAGCGTCCCACGGGATCGAACAACGCAACCCAGCTCCTGCCGCGCTTGGCATACATAAGGAACGAGTTCCCCGATCCGGAAAACAGAAAGCTCTTGTCGCCCATCAGCGCCAGCGTCGCGGCGCTGAACTCCTGACTGCGAATTATTGCCGCCGCGCGTGATAGGTCTTGGCCCGACGGCGCCTCGACCCGGCCGGGCGCTGTCCGCAGCAACTGCCAGAGCGAAATGCCGAGCGCCAGAATCGATGCGCCGAGAATTGCTCGCAGCGACCTGGATGCCTGTGCATCGAACTCGAACTGCCACCAGATTTCGCGCCGATAGGCAACGTCGCGAAAGGCGAATAGCAGAATACCGATCGCGCACGCGATAACCACGGCTATGGCCAGGAACCATCCCAGCCTGAACGGTTGATGCATGAACGCGGCGGGACGAGTGAACTGGCGGCGCGTTGCGAGCAGAAGACATATCAGGAAAACGATTACCGCGGTCTCGCCGAATGCGAGGCCCTTGGTCAGACTCAACGCAATGTCGGCCAACGCGACGATCAGCGCCAGCCACCAGGCGCCGTCCAGGCGATGATATAAGCCGCGCGCGACAAACAGCAGAAGAACCCCGGCCAGAGTGGCAAGCAAGTGCGAGATTTCGACAGCCCATAGCGGCAGGACGCCTTGCAGTGCCGCCAATCGCCAATCCAGCGCTGGCGTCGCGCCTGATACGACCAGCATAATGCCCACCGCGAATGTAATGGCGCTTAGAAAAATTGGCGCGAGCAGTTCGGCTCCCAGCGAAACGCGTTGCCCGGCTTTCGAGCCAAAACGGCCCGGCACGCTCCTCAGTTCCAACCCTGCCAACGATGCTGCGGCGAGCAGCAGCGGCAGCACGAAGTACACGCCGCGATAGATCAGGAGTGCAGCGACTAACTGGTCGGAAGGGACAAAGTGTCTCAGCGCGAGGAAGACGACCACGTCGAAAACTCCGAGGCCGCCCGGAACCCGGCTGATCACACCGAGCGCGGTCGCCGCAGAAAAAACTGCCGCGAAACTGAAGAAATCGATTTGTGCGCGCGGCAGCAGAAACCACAACGCCGCGCCCGCCGCGGCCAAATCGATCGCGCTCGCCACCAGCTGAAGCAGTGTGATCGTAAGCGAAGGCATTTCGATTGGAACACGCCCGATCCCGACAGGCTGCCGCCGCCATGAGCGGAGCAGCAGCGCGAGGAGGATCGCGAGCAACGCGGCGGCGCCGGCGCAGCGAATCGACGTGATCGAAATTGGCAACAAGTGCGCTATCGCAGTCCCAGCAAGCATGAGACTGAGAGCCGTGAAGGCCGCCAGGCCGATGCCAAATGCCACGTTGATGAACAGCATGACGCGCGCGGTCTGCTCGGGGCGCACGCCAACCGCGCCATAAACGCGATCGCGAACCGCATCGGCGGTCAGCGCCTTGAAACTGACGGCGTTGCCGAGCGCGGAGCCGCAGAACGATGCGAGCAGCAGGGCCGGCGTCGATACTTGCACGCCGACATAACTCAACGCGCACAGATCGCGCGCGACCAGTGCCAGGTAGCTCAATCCCGTCAGCAGAATGGAAATCCAGATTAGCCTATGTGGGGTCGCGCGAAGCGCCTGTGTCACCCCGTGATAGTCCAGGCCGCGTGACAAACCATTGAGGAAGACCAGCAACAACGTGCATGCAGCGATAGCTGCGATAGGACCCGCGATACGCCGCAAAATCTTCGCGCGACTGGTCAGCGAACGAGTGGTGTTTTGCAGTTCTTTGTCCATTGGCGCCACGTCTGTGCTTCCTGATCAGGAAGCACCTCGCGCGTCGGTGAAGGTGGAGGCGCGCTCAGTAATAGATGCGTCGTCGATGATTTGGGCCAGCGTCCAGCGAGACGATTGCGATGCCATCGGTGCGCGCGCGGAACCTGCCCATCCTTGCTCTCTCGCCGTGAATTTGTGCGCTTCCGCCATGAGCCCCGGCGCTGCCGCGAGACTTGGATTCTTCCAAAGCAACGCGCGCAAGCGAGCGCGTTCCAAACCGATCCTGGTCTTCAGGTTCTGGCTGCAGCGCCCCGCCTGCCACGCCATTAACTGCTCCATGAGTCCCGCGAATGATTCGATCACAGTGCGTCGAACCGAGGTTCCCATGCTCGCGATTTCCTTCGCGATGCCGATGGGATCCAGTTCGTCGAATTGTCGGGACCGAGCCGCGGCTGCCTGCGCGCGACACCATGCATAGTGGTCTTCATCGGAGTGTTCAGCTTCGTTGTCGGAATTTGTTGCGACGTGAAGCCTTAGCCGCGTGATGCGAAGGCTTAGCCGCATGACAGCAAGCGATTCAGTTTCCACTTCGGGTTCATCAGTGGTGACCAGCACGAGATCCGAAGTTAGCACCTCGTGCAAAGCTGCCTTCTCGCCCAAGATCAGCATCGCAGCAAAGCGCGCGCGTCTGCACAAACTCTTCCACTCAAGCTCGATCAGTCCCGCAAGCGAGGGCGATCGGGAGAGGGTATCGTCAATTTTGAACCTTGCCGATTCGATTTCAGAACGGCGAGCCGGACTGTGATACTGCGGGCTGACGTTCCAAATCGTCAGATGAGTCAGGAGTTTCTCAACCGCTTCCCTCATCGGGCTCGCGTCACTCACTGCAGCGCTTTTTTCGAGCACATCTCCGACGGCGTCCCAGTCGATTTCCTGAATTCTACGGTCAACCAATAGTGCCTCGGTCGCCCTGCACCAGGCGTAAAGGTCTTGCTCGCGAAGCCTTCGATTTTCTTCGTCATTGTCCGACATTCTCCTCAAACCTCCCTGAGCCGATTCCGCGCGTGGCCTAGATTGCATCCAGTCTGCGCGAAGGTCCGTTACAACGTCAGGCGATCACCGGGCATGCACTGGAAGCTCCTGCTCGACGATTTCCGGCGAAACGCGATTAACGGTGAGAGCTAAATTCTCAGTCGGCAGAGAAGCGTAAGAGGAAGGGAAGTCAAAGCTGCAAAGGGAAAAACGCGCGCTGACAAACTTGAGATCTGCTGCGAGCGCGCGTCGGGGACTCTTCCGAACGAACCTCGAGGAGCGGGCTCCTCTTGCGATGAGAGCGAGCGAAGGCTCTCTTCAATCGGCAGCGCCCGGCTCGCACGCCGGCCACCATGCGAAGGGAGGTTGAACGCAACGCGAGCAAAATCGCCCTTCGTGGTCGCGTGCGGCGCAATCGCGGCCGGCAACGCGCAAGTGAGGGCGAGCAATAACGCCAGCAGCCATATGCCCAGCGTCTTCACGCTCCTGAGTGTATCTCCAATTTTCGATCAGAGCGAATGTTGTGGAGATATTCCGGAGTCTCATTCACTTGTTAAAATCGATTTTCACTCACCTAATGAAAAAATTGAACATTCGAAGCAATCGGATCGTCACATGAAATAGGTGCCCGCGCAGAGGCCGCGACCAGTCGCGCGATCTCTGTCACCCCAAAAAAATCGAGGCGACCCGTGGCGGCTCGCCGTGGCATCCGAACCTCATCCCGCGCAACACGCACATGAAGGAGGTAGCGTTATGCCCACAGGAGATTGTGTTTCGGTCCGCCACGTGCCCGTCGTGATGGTCGCGATCGCACTCGCGATTGCGTTCGCGGTCCCGGCAGGCGCCGCAGTAAAGCCGGGCGATGTCGTCACGGCGCAAAACGCCTACAAGGTGAAAGACCTTGTCTCGCCCGGCGTTTACTACAAGGTCACCCATGGCATGACGATGGACATCGTGCCGACCTCAACCATCCAGTGGCCGCCGCCGTTTCGCGACGCCACTGAGAAATATGCGGACCAGGTCCGGCTTTCGCCCGATGGCCGCTCGCTGGTCAACTACGTTGCCGGGCAACCGTTTCCGTTTCTTGATCCCAATGACCCCAGCGTTGCGACCAAGATCATGTGGAACGCGGCGTTCAGACCTATCACGTCTGACGACTATGACCTGCGCTACTATGATTGCGACGACGTGTACGAAGGACTCAACAAGCCGTACAACGTGATCGACTACTTTCAGATCGGACACTACGCCGGTTACGACGAAGTCGGACGCACCGAAGTCGATCCGATCCCCATCGACCCCGATTTTAAGACTACAGGGCGCTATTGGATGTTCGCCCTTTACCCGATTCTCACGCCCGAGAATCTTCGCGGATCTGGTTTCATCAGGTACAGATACGCAAACCCGACCAAGGCTGACGATATCTGGCAGTGGACTCCTGGAACGCGGCGGCTGCGGCGCCTGAACGAAGGAATTATGAGCGACGCTGCTGTCGGTGGCGGAAATCCGACCTCGTTCGATCCAGATCACTATTCGGGCTTCAACGCCAAGGTCGAAGAGTACAACTACAAGCTCCTTGGCCAGAAGACGATGCTGGCTTCGGTGAACGCGAAGCATTCGCCGGAAATCACCTGCGCAACCGACGGTGGCGCCAGTGCGTGTCCCGAGACCTGGGAGATGCGCCAACTTTATATTGTTCAAACCTCGCCGCGCGTCTCAGTAAACAGTCAGGCGCTGCACTCAAAGTCGATTCTCTACATCGATGGCGAGATGTGGTTCGAGCCTTATGTGGATGAATACGATCCCAACGGTCAGCTCTGGCAGAATCACATCTATTGGCTGACCTACCGCGACCGTCCGGTGCCCGATGCGCGCATCGCGATCTATCCTTTCAAGCGCGAATTCGTCGTTGGCGCCGCTGCGACCGACGTTCAGTCCGGAATGACCACGATGTGCTACCTGCCGGGGCAGAATACGCCCGAGCACGAGTGCTGGTACATCAACATGGGCGGAGTCGACCGCGATTTCTTCACGACCAACGCGATGGTGCGAGCCGCGCCGTGACCGAGCCGTTTAGCGACGGCGGAATAGAATGATACGGCCGCTTGCATCGGTGCCATTAATCGCGGCATCGATGCGGGCGGCCACGTGTAATACTGCTGCGACTTACTGGCGAATCGGATGTTCGAGCGAAGTGGTCAAGATTTGGCCTTTCGGCCGCGATGAGAGGCTCGCCTCTGGCGCTTCAGGCGAGAACGATGCAGCGCTTGTTTGGCGCGATTCCCACAGACAGTCATGCTGCACCAACGGCGAGCTTGTCCGCGAGTCCTATCCAGAAAGAAGAGGGTGCACGGAGATCTTTCGCATGCCTTTACGCGAGAAAGATCCTCGGATGTAAGGAAGTTCGCGATTGTATGCGCGATCGGCAAGAGGACGGAGTCCGGCGTACGCCAGCGGCGGAGGGTACGCCATTCAAGTCCGGACGTGGTCAACTGATCGGGCGCATCGACTGGCCTAACCGCGATTGCCCCGTAGGCATCGTCACGCTCGAGTATCCTATTCAGCGGCTCAAGTTCGCGTAGGGAGTCTGACCCCAACGAATGGCCTCGGTGAGCGAGAACAAAGGCGCGAAACCATTCCCTAAGCGCGCGGGCTTGAGCGGCAACGGCGTCGAGCTCTCCTGGAAAGCAATTGGCGCGTATCGTTGCGGCTGCGTCCGGGGGGACAAGCTCGGCTCGTTCAAGCCAAGCCATAAGGTCCTCTCCGTCTGCCAGCCATTCGACTACGGTGTCGACCGGCGTGCCAATTGAATTAAGAAAGTCGAGGCTTGGATCGCCGGCGATGAACATCGCAGGAGGGTGGATATTGTTAGTGGTCATTCGCCTTAAATGGTATTAGGTGCTTTAATTCAGCAGGATCGCGCGGTTCTACTCTATCCAGAACGTAACCCCTTCTCTGACGCTTGACAGGTTACGATTTCAAAATGGTAACTGCTTAAAGCACATCAATCCGGTTACTTAATCTCATAGGAGAAAAGTCTCAATGGGAACGATCCACTACCGCAGCGCCGATGTTAATAGCCTGAAGATTTCGTATCGCGAAGCCGGTCGGACGGACGCTCCGACACTGCTCTTGTTGCACGGGTTCCCGACTGCCGGGCCACATGTTCCGCGATTTGATTCCACTTCTCGCCGACACCTTTCATCTCGTCGCGCCCGACCTGCCAGGCTTTGGTCAGTCGGACCTCGCTCCCCGCGACAAGTTCAAATACAGCTTCGAAAATCTGGCCGAGGTGATCGATCGCTTTACCGAAGTGGTCGGGTTGAAACGTTTCGCGATCTACATCTTTGATTATGGCGCGCCGGTCGGCTTGAGGATTGCGTTGAAGCATCCGGAACGCATATCGGCGATCGTTTCCCAGAACGGCAACGCCTACGAGGAAGGTTTGAGCGACGGATGGAACCCGATCCGGGCCTATTGGGAAGACCCATCACAAAAAAATCGCGACGCTCTCCGCGCCTTTCTCAAGCCGGAGACCACCGTCTGGCAATACACTCACGGCGTTCTCCGACGCCAGCGGGGTTTCGCCCGACGGCTACTCGCTGGACAATTTCTACCTGGCCCGGGCTGGGGCCGATGAGCCGCAGCTCGACCTGTTCGGTGACTACAAGACCAACGTCGCGCTTTACCCGATCTTCCAGAAGTATTTCCGAGACCACCAGCCGCCACTGTTGGCGGTGTGGGGAAAGAACGACCCTTTCTTCCTGCCGCCGGGCGCAGAGGCTTTCAAGCGGGATATTCCCGGCGCGTTCGTGCGCTTCCTCGATACGGGGCACTTCGCGCTGGAGACCCACGCCGCCGAGATTGCCGCGGCGATCCGCGAGTTTCTCGTCCGTTAGCTTCGCGGCTTATTGCGCCCACTTCTCGCACGAGAGGGTGGGCTGATCAGTCGGAAAACCATTGTGCGCGTGAGGGTCATAGATTATTCGGTGGCGCGGAACATCTGGTAATCAAAAAGATTCCGGCCTCGATGAAATTCGCGAGGCTCATCGCGTGATCGCGCAGCACGAGGAGAGAACCAATGTCGCCTGGGAATGTGAGTGTTGTGCTGGTGCATGGTGCCTGGGCTGACGGCTCGAGCTGGGCCAAAGTAATAGCGCCGCTGGCTGCCCAAGGCGTCAAGGTGTGCGCGGCTCCGTTGCCCCTGACCTCATTTGCAGACGATACGGCGGCGGTTGAACGCACGCTGGAGCGGGTTTCGGCGCCGGTCGTTCTTGTAGGTCACGCCTACGCCGGCGCCGTAATCGCAGCTACACGGAATGAGAAGGTGAAAGCGCTGGTTTACGTCTCCGCCCTTGCTCCTGACGAGGGCGAGACCGTGGCCGATGTCTTCTATCGTAGCAAGCCTCATCCGCTGGCTCCCAAATTGGCAGCCGGACAGTCATGGGCTGATCTATCTGGCGCAGGAGGCATTCGCCGCGGCGTTTGCGCAGAATGCCTCCGCCGATGAATTGGCGGTGCTCTTCGCGGTTCAGAGGCCGCTTTCGCCTGCATGCATCTCGGTGCGTGTTAATCGCCCACTCTGGAAAGACCGCCCAAGCTGGTTTCTCATGGCGGAACAGGACCGCATGATCGTGCACGACACGCAGCGCTTTATGGCGGAGCGGATGCGCGCGCGGGTGCGGTCACATCCGGTAGACCACGCGCCGATCGTTACTGCGCCTGGCCTCGTCGTCGACATCATACGCGAAGCCATTGGAGAATCCATGAGCGGCTGATCGCCTTCGTTTCGTTTGCGCCAGGCACCTTCATAAAGCTAGGGCAACCCCGTGATCACTATTAAGGAGATGGGCCGATGGCTGACGCAGAAAAGTACGAAATTCTAGTTCTAGGAAGCGGAGAAGCCGGCAAATGGACAGCCTGGACGATGGCCGATGGGGGTCATCGCACCGCCATGGTTGAGCGGAAATTGTTGGGAGGTTCGTGTCCGAATATCGCGTGCCTACCAAGCAAGAACGTGATCTATTCCGCGAGAGTAGCGTCGCTGGCGCGGCGCGGCGCTGAATTCGGACTCGAAATGGATCGACTCCGAATCAACATGAGCGGCGTTCAGCAGCGAAAACGCAAAATGGTCGAAGAGGAACATCAGTTCCACGCCAAACGTACTGCGGACGCCGGAATAGAATTAATCATGGGTGAAGGCCGCTTCGTGGCTCCGAAAACGATTGAGGTCGCGCTCAACGATGGCGGCACTCGACGCTTCGTTGGCGAACGTGTGTTCCTCGACCTGGGATCGCGCTCGACGATACCCGATGTTCCCGGGCTTGCCGCAGCTAACCCGATGACGCATATCGAGGTGCTCAATCTCGACCGTCTCCCAGGTCACCTCATCGTGATCGGCGGAGGTTACGTCGGGCTTGAACTGGCGCAGGCGATGCGGCGGTTCGGATCGGATGTGACCGTGATTGAACAAGGCGCGCAACTCGCCGATCGGGAAGATCCCGACGTTGGCGAAGCGCTCCTCGATCTGTTTCGCGATGAGGGAATCGAGGTACTGCTCGGAACTCGTATTTCTCGGGTTGAGGGGCAATCAGGGAAGGCGGTTCGGGTTCAGGCAAAAGACGGTCCCGGCGAACGGACCATCGAAGGCACCGATCTTCTGGTGGCCACGGGACGGACGCCGAACACGAAAGGAATCGGATTGGAGCAAGCCGGTATTGAACTCGACGAGCGTGGCTATATCAAGGTCAACGAGCGGCTGGAGACGACGGCTGACAATGTTTGGGCGATGGGCGATTGCGCGGGCAGTCCGCAATTCACACACGTCGCGTACCACGACTTCCGGGTCGTGCGCGACAACTTGAAGGGCGGCAATCGAAGCACGAAGGATCGCCTGGTGCCATTCTGCATGTTCACCGATCCGGAACTGGCGCGAGTCGGACGCAACGAGTCCGAGGCTAAGCGCGACAAAATCGAGTACCGTGTCGCAAAATTGCCGATGGCGAATGTGCTCCGCACGCACACGATTGCCGAGCCGCGCGGTTTTATGAAGATGCTGATTGGCAAAGACAGCAACCAAATCGTGGGCTTCACCGCGTTTGGGATCGAGGCAAGCGAGCTGATGGCCGCAGTTCAGACAGCGATGGTTGGGCGACTGCCGTACACCGTGTTGCGCGATGCGATCTTCGCGCATCCGACAATGTCCGAGGGGCTGGTCTATCTTCTAGGACAAGTCGAAAGCACCAAGGGTTAGCAGGAAGGAGAACGCCAGTAGCAGGCGCGCAGCTATGGATTGAGACGAACGGCTACCAGAACCCCTTTTGGGACGATCAGGATTTTCCAATTGTACGAGAGGTTGCCACTTGCGGTAGATTGCTGCCCGGAGGCGGACCATGCGGCTTCACGACAAAGTTCCTCGGCAACTGCTCATCGGTTTGGACGCGATGGACCGGCAGCTGGTGCAGAGGTGGGCCGCCGCGAACAAGATGCCGACCTTCAGGCGTCTCATGCAGGAGGGCACGCAAGCCGAGTTGTCGACTGCCGACAGTCTGCCGGACGTTGTGTGGAATTGTCTTTGTTCGGGACTCAATCCGGCTCACCTGGCTCGCTACTTTTACGTACAGCATGATCCCGCGACCGCCGGCTTGCGCTATATGCCCGACGATTCTTTTGGTGTGAAACATTTTTGGGATTATCTCAGCGAGGCGGGCCGGCGGGTTGGGGTGGTGGACGTTCCGCATGTCGCTTCCTCCGCAAACTTAAACGGATTTCAACTCGTCGCCTGGGGAGCTCACGCGGCTCACAGCGCTCGATCTTCGACGCCCCGATCGTTCCTTCACGAAGTGGACGAACGCTTTGGAGGTTTTCCGGTAGGGGAATGCGATGCGGTAACCTCCGCTCCTCAAGCCAGGAAGCTGTTGCGCCAACGGTTGCTAGCCGGCGTACACGCTCACGGCGAATTGTTCCGCCACTGTATTACCGAGCGCGCCTGGGAGGTTCTGTTCACAGTCTTTGCCGCGCCACACTGTGCCGGTCACTTCTATTGGGCCGATATGGATCGCACACATCCCGCGCACGATCCGGAGGACCGACATCGGCTCGCTGACACCATTGAATCCGTCTACCGAGCTATCGACCGCGAGGTCGGCCAGATGATCGAGGCCGCGGGGCCTGGCGTGCGAGTATATGTAATCGCAGCGCACGGCATGGGACCTATGTACCACGCCTCGTGGAACCTTCCTGAAATTCTCGACTACCTTGGATACGGGAACCAGGTCTCGGGCCGGATCGATCGACCTCGCAAAATCCAACTGGCACGCTTCAATTTCTGGCGCACCCTTCGTCGAGCGGTGCCAGGCAAGCTGCAATATGCCATCAAGGCTGCGCTGCCCCAACGGTTGCAGAACGAACTGATCTTTCGCCTCTACCGGGGTAATCGATCCTGGGAAAACTGCCGTGCGTTCGCAGTGCCAAACGGCGACGCCGTCGGCGCAATTCGGATCAGCCTTAAGGGGCGCGATTACAAAGGCCTCGTCGAACCCGGTGCCGAGTACAATCGAATCTGCGACGAGATCTGCCTGGCGCTCACCGAGTTGCGCGATCCGCTGAGTGGGCGGCCGGTGGTCAAGCACATCTCGCGGCTCCAACGAGAACTGCACGGTCCCTACCTTGACCGCCTACCCGACATCACCGCGGGCTGGGATCAATCCTTTCCATGGTGCTCAGTAAATTCGCCGCGCTTTGGCACCGTGCAATTGCGAAACCAGGACGTGCGGACCGGTTCGCATCGACCTCCAGGTTTCATGGTCGCGTCCGGCGACGGCATTGCAAGGGGAACGACCCTTTCGGGCGCTTCGATCCTGGATGTCGCTCCTACGATTCTGCACGGAGCAGGAGTACCCGTCCCTGAGGAGTTTGAAGGCCGCGCAATCCGGCATCCTGGATTTGCGCGCGCCGGGGGTTAGTCTACTCTGGAGGCGGACCATGCGGCTTCAGGACAAGGTTGCGATTGTGACCGGCGCTGCCAGCGGTATCGGACGATCGACGGCGATTCTATTTGCGCGTGAAGGGGCTCGGCTCGTGTTGAATGATATCGATGCGCGAGGGCTGGAAGCCTTGATGGTGCAAATGCCAGGAGAACGCGCGCGCACCGTCGCAGGAAACGTCGCTGATGAGAGCATCGCGCGCCGGCTCGCGCAGGAGTCAATCTCAGCGTTCGGGCGCATTGACGTTCTGGTGAACAACGCGGGGGTTCATTTCGTTAAGGACATCACCGAGATGACTGTCGAAGAATGGGACCGTCTGATGGACATCAATCTGAAGAGCATGTTTCTGTGCTGCAAGCACGTCTTTCCGCATATGCTGAAACAAAACAAAGGATCGATTGTGAATCTGGCATCGATTTCATCGTTCGTCGGACAGGAGATGGAAGGCGCCAGCACGTTTGCTTACAACGTCACGAAGGCCGGCGCGCTGCAGCTTACGAAGTCGCTCGCGACGCGGTATGCGTCCACTGGTATCCGCGTCAACTGCGTATGTCCGGGCAACGTCGAGACCAACATTCTCAAGCGAGACACGCCGGCTGAAGTCGCTGAGTTCTGGCGGCAGGCATCTCGTGCTGAGCCCATCGGTCGCAACGCTCAGCCCGAGGAGATCGCCAACGCGATTCTCTTTCTCGCGTCCGACGAATCATCGTTTGTAACCGGCGCTCCTCTCATCGTCGATGGAGGATACCTGGCACGCTAGCGCCGGCCCAACTTCGCATACAGATCAACCTCGGCCCTTGCGACCGGTGATTCCAGCACTTCGCCGAGCAGCCGCTGAAACGTCGGCGATCCCGCCGCCTGCTCCGCGGCCCATCGCCTGGCGAAGGTGCCGTCGCGAATCTCTGCGATCGCCTTGCGCATCAGCGCCTCCGCGTCGGGCCCGATGAATTGCGCTCCATGTGTGAGTTGTCCGAACTGGCTGGTGTGCGAATGCAGCTTGAGCTGGTTCCACATTCCCATCGAGGCCATCGCGCGGCCGATCTCGCCCAGCTCGCCCGACGCATACAGCTCGAGCATCGCGACTTCGGGACTGACCCCGGCCTCGATCAACATCTTGTAGGCGCGTTCGAGGAGGAAGAGCATCGCACCAGCCCAGGTATGTTCGGAGAAAAGATCGACCATCGTCTCTTCTTCGAAGCTCGACTCGACGACGGCGCCTTGCGGCATAAAGGCGCCGATGCCGTGGGCGATGGCCAACGTGGTGGCGAGGGCGTGGCCCGAGGGGTCCTGTTTGACGCCGGCAAGTACTGGAAATCCTTTGCCGCTCGCCGGCAGGTCGAGCACGCCTTGCCCGATCATCCGTGGCGCGACCAGGATCACGTCGACCTCGCGCGGCGGGACGATGAACTTGTAGGTGATGTTGTAGCCGCTGGCGAAGTCCAGAGTTTTGCCGCGACCAAGATGCGGTTCGATCATCCGCCGGTAGACGTCCGGCGCGATCTCGTCGGGCAGCAAAAGTAGCACGATGTCCGCGCGTGCGGCCGCTGCGTCCATCGCGAGCGGCTCGAAGCCATCCTCGCGCGCCCGGCGCCAACTGTCGTCCTCCTGGTTGCCTACGATTACGCGATGGCCGGCGCGGCGCAGGTTGATGGCCTGCGCGCGTCCCTGGTTTCCGTAACCGATCACCGCAATGGTTTTGTCGTTGAGGACGGCGGGATCGGCATCGGTTGCCGCAAAGAATTTCGCCATTGTTGCTCTTCTCCTATGCGTCAACGTGGTCAGCAAGACTTCGGTCGGCGTCTGGAGGCAAAGTTGCGCCGACACCAAGCCATTTGCAAATGGTACGGTCTTTTTCTCTGCCGGCCGGATTTTCGTACTGTACCAAAGTACAATATCAACCCACGACTGCTCGGATTAAATAACAAGTCACATAGCTGGGCCGTTTCGCTCGACAAACAGAGCGGAGCTGCAGCCAGCGGGCCAACCAAAAGGAGTTCGAAATGGCTAAGCAAGGCAAGCCGAACATTCTCATTCTCCAGGGCGACGACATCGGCTGGTGGAACATCAGCTACAATAGTCGCGGACAGATGGGCTACCGCACGCCCAACATCGATCGCGTAGCCAACGAAGGCGTCGCTTTCACAGACTACTACGCACAGCAGAGCTGCACGGCGGGTCGAGCCGCGTTCATCACTGGCCAAAATCCTATCCGTACCGGCCTCACCAAGGTCGGTATGCCTGGGGCCGATGTGGGTTTAAGCGGCAAAGATCCGACGATGGCCGAGTTGCTAAAACCGCATGGTTACACTATCGGCCAGTTCGGTAAGAACCACTTGGGTGACAAGGACGAATTCTTGCCGACAATGCATGGCTTCGACGAGTTCTTTGGCAACCTCTACCACCTCAACGCTGAGGAAGAGCCCGAGGACCCGGACTATCCGAAGATGCCCGAGTTTAAGAAGCGGTTTGGGCCGCGGGGCGTGCTTCACTGTTGGGCTGACGGCAAGGGCGGACAGAAAATCGAAGACACCGGGCCGCTAACGAAGAAGCGGATGGAAACCATCGACGACGAAATAACTGATCTTGCGTTGCGCTTTATCGACGAGACTCACAAAGCAAATAAGCCCTTCTTCCTTTGGTACAACACTACCGCCATGCATTTCCGTACCCACCCGGCGGAGAAGCACAAGGGGAAGAGCGGTCAAGGGGACTACAACGACGTCATGGTTGCTCACGACGAAGATATCGGCAGAATGCTGGGCAAACTGGACGAGTTAGGCATCGCCGATAACACGATAGTCATGTACACGACGGATAACGGCCCTCATTATAACAGTTGGCCCGATGCCGGCATCACCCCGTTTCGTTCAGAAAAGAACACGAACTGGGAAGGCGGCTGGCGCGTGCCGGCCTTCGTGCGCTGGCCGGGAAAGATCAAGGCAGGCTCGGTGGTGAATGGCATAGTCACTCACCAGGACTGGCTGCCGACGTTTCTGGCTGCGGTCGGAGAACCGGACATCAAAGAGAAGCTCTTGAATGGCCTTAAGGTCGGCAACAAGACCTATAAGGTTCACATCGATGGCTTCAATATGTTGCCGTATCTGACCGGCGAGGTGAAGGAGAGCCCGCGGGAGTTCTTTTTCTACATCAGTGACGACGGTGACATCCTGGCCATACGCATGCGCGACTGGAAGGTGGTGCTGATGGAGCAACGCGCGAAGACGCTGCAGTGTTGGCTCGAGCCATTCGTTCACCTGCGAGCGCCAAAGATCTTCCACCTGCGCCGAGATCCATTCGAGCGGGCCGATGAAAACTCCAATACTTACTATGACTGGATGATCTCACACGTCTACATCATTTACGCCATGCAGGCGGTGGTGGCCCAGCAGATCGAGAACTTCCGGAAGTTTCCACCGCGTCAGAAGCCTGCCTCCTTTAATCTGGACGCGGTGATGCGGACATTGGTGGACGCAAGCGGCGGCGGCCCCCACTAGGGTGCGGCCGTTTGAGCACGATAGGAGTCGAAGAGAAATGACAATTTCGCCTAAGGTCCAAGGTCTAGCTGTAGTGGCGTTTGGCTTCTCAGTTTTTCTATTGTTCCGACCCCCAGCAGCGAGGGCGCAAACGGACATGTTTATCTATCCCGGGAAAGGACAGAGTCAGGCTCAGCAGGATAAGGACCGATATGAATGCCATTCGTGGGCGGTGCAACAAACCGGATTTGACCCAAGCAGGCCGCAGAGTGCAAACTCCCAGCCCGCTCAGCAGCGTTCATCGTCGTCCGCTCCCGTTCTGCAAGGAGCAGGTCGCGGAGCAGCGCTAGGAGCGGTTGGCGGCGCGATTACCGGTAACGCCGGCAAAGGCGCTGCCGCTGGCGCAGCAATGGGGGGAATGGTTGGCGGGTTCCGCCGTCGGGACGAAAGAATACGAGAAGCAGATAAAAGAGCTGATGCAGCGGCGGCGTCCAGTCCTGGTAGGGACGCATACATGCGAGCGATGTCGGCCTGTCTGCAAGGGCGTGGCTACACTGTCAATTGATGGTTAACTGGTAGAAGATTGATTCGAACAGAAGGGATGAGAATTACGCCAGTGGCAACGATTGGCGTGATTTTGAGCCTCGTGCTTGGTTACGTACCCGGGGCACAAGCAAGCAGCTCCTTTCGGTCGAGCATTTCATCAGCGCATGTGGATCTCGGCGAAGTCTTCACGTTTCTCTTTCTGATGCTCGGACCTGTCAACGTTCTTGGTCCGTTTGTGAAGATGACTGAAGGCGCCGACGATCAATTCAGGAGACAACTGGCAGTTCGAGCGACCATTTTGTCCTGCCTCGGATTGGCTACAGCGGCCGTGGTTGGGGAAAGAGCCCTTCGCAACTACGGCGTGTCTCTCAATGTGCTGGCGCTCACGGGTGGTATAGTCCTTTCGGTGGTGGCCTTTCAGACGATTATCGAGCGTTTCCAACCCGTCCCCGAAAACAAGGTAGAAGCGGAAACGCTCTCATTGGATTCCGCCGTGCTTCGTCTCGCTTTCCCGACGATTGTGACTCCTTACGGGATTGCCACCGTGATCGTCTTCACTGCTATCGCTTCTGACACATCAACCAAGGCCGTCATTTTTCTAATCGCCCTTAGTGTCCTCGTACTGGATCTATTCGCCATGCTCATCGCACGACCGTTGCTGAAATGGCTGGGAGTACCGCTATTGATACTTAACGCCGTGCTAGCCATTATCCAGTTGGCATTCGGAGTGCAAATTATAGTTACCTCACTTGCTGCGATAGGAGTCTTTTCTCTTCGCGCTCAGTAAAGCAGGCGCCAGACGCCTGGATTGTCCACAATGACCGAGCAGATCCCTCAAAGCTCACCGCTGGACACCTCGACCAGGCTCGCTTTCGATCGCACGCGAGCTGCCTACGAACGGACCATGATGTCGTGGATCAGAACCGCGACTTCGCTAATCACTTTCGGCTTCAGCATCTATAAATTCTTTCAGATCGAAGCGCCCCGAAGTGGACAAGAGAATCGCTTAATCGGGCCGCGCGGCTTCGCATTCGCACTCGTGAGCATCGGACTCCTCTCACTGATCCTGGCGACGCTTGAACATCGCCAAAATATTCGAACGCTGGGCGCGCAATACGGCGGCAAGCTGCGCTCGCTGGCCGTTGTGGTAGCCGGCTTGATCTCGATTCTCGGGATACTTGCACTAGTCGCGATAATTTTTCGTCAATAATACCGGCGTTTTAGGCCGTGCCCGCTCGACCCGTCCCTTCGATCCCTATCAGAGCCGGGAAAATCCGAATCGCAGTGTTTCATCCGATCGACTGTGCCTGAAACGCGCCAAGTGGCGGGATCTGAGGCGAAAGATACTACAGCGACCGTTTGACGTATCTATGCCGGCTGGTGTAGCGACATCCGTATTCAATGAGTCAGACGATTTTGGATTCTGAGCGCCGAGGACCGGTCGTAGTTGTGGGTGCTGGCCCGGCGGGCCTCACTTCCGGCTATGAACTGGCCAGGAACGGGTACCCGATCGTCGTGCTGGAGCAGGATCCGCGATACGTTGGCGGACTCGCGCGGACGATCGAATACAAAGGCTTTCGGTTCGATATCGGAGGCCATCGCTTCTTCTCCAAGAACCCGGAGATCGAGGCCTTGTGGACGGAGTTGATGGGTGAGCGGATGCGCGTTCGGCGCCGGCTTTCGCGCATCTACTACCGCGGTCGCTTTTTCAAGTATCCGCTCGAACCGATCGACGCGCTGCGAAAACTCGGTCCGCGCGAGGCGGTCTCGTGTCTCGTGAGCTACTTGCAGGCGCAACGAAATCGGCAGTCGCCGAGTACGAAGCTTCGAAGACTGGGTCGTGCGCGCATTTGGACGGCGGCTCTATGAGATCTTTTTCCGCAGCTACACCGAAAAGGTCTGGGGCGTGCCGTGCTCTGAAATTAGTGCGGAGTGGGCCGCCCAACGGATCAAAGGATTGTCGCTCGCGTCGCTCATGCGGAGTCTGCTGCCCGGCCAGCGGCGCGACGGAAAGGTCATCAAGACGCTCGTCGATCACTTTCGCTATCCGCCGCATGGTCCCGGCGAGGTATGGGAAAGGGTCGCCGGGCTGATCGAGAAAAGGGGCGGCGTCGTGCGGATGGGCGAGCGGCTGGTTCGCATCGAGCGCGCTGGGGGACGCGTTACTTCGGTTACGAGCCAGTGCGGTGAAGCATCGCATACGCACGAAGGCGAATCACTTCATCTCGACGATGCCGTTGGCGCAGTTGGTGTCGGCGCTCGATCCTCCTGCGCCTGACGACGTCATAGCCAGCGCGCGCGCATTGCGGTATCGGGACTTTATTACCGTCGCGGTGATCGTCGAGCAGGCGGAGGTTTTCCCGGACAACTGGATCTACATTCACGATCATCGCGTGCAGGTGGCGCGCATTCAGAATTTCAAGAACTGGAGCGATGAGATGGTTCCTGATCCGCGCTTCACTATGCTCGGGCTGGAATATTTTTGTTTCGAGGGTGATGCGCTGTGGTCGGCCTCGGACGGCGATCTGATCGACATGGCGAAGAAGGAGCTGGCCATGCTTGGGCTTGCGAACCGGGCGGCAGTGGTTGATGGAATCGTGGTTCGCCAGAGTAAGGCCTATCCGATGTACGATCATAGCTATCGGAGCAATGTGGCTCGGGTGCGCGAATTTCTGGAGAGCGCGGCGCGCAATCTTCAGGTAGCGGGACGCAACGGGATGCATAAGTACGACAATCAGGACCACGCCATGCTGACCGGATTGATGGCGGCGAGAAACGTGATGGGAAGTTCGTTCGATCTTTGGCGCGTCAATTCCGATGCCGAGTACCTCGAAGACGAGGTGGAGAGCGACGCCGTCGAAACCGCGACTCCGCCAATAGCACTGGACGAAGACGAAGAGGAGCGGCTGCCAGGGATTGCCGCGCTCGACCCAACATTGTCAGTACGTGAAAGGTGAAGAGTCGAGGAGATGGTGCCATCGGCGTCGCAAGTTCCCAAACTTTCTGCGATCGTGCCCGCGCTGAACGCGGCAGCCACTATTGCCCGGTGCCTCGATGCTCTAACTGCGCAAGCGTCGGATGAGATTGAGATTATTGTCGTCGATGACGGTTCGACGGACGACACCTATGAAATCGCGTCGCGCTACAACGTGCGGCTGCTCAAGTTGCCACAGAATATGGGCCCCTCGTGCGCGCGGAACAGAGGCGCCGTGATGGCGCGAGCGCTGATATTGTTTTTCCTCGACGCCGATGTAGCGATCGCTCCCGGCGGACTTGCACGTGCCGGAGCCTCGATGTCAGGCACCGACGCGGGCGCGGTAATCGGCTCGTACGACGACGATCCTTCAGCCAGGTCCGCGATCAGCCGGTTCAAGAATCTTGCGCACCATTACTTTCACCAGCGATCGCATACCGACGCTACGACCTTCTGGGGCGCATGCGGCGTGGTCCGGCGCGATCTGTTTTTCGCCGTAGGTGGCTTTGACGAACAACGCCATGGTATCGAAGACGTCGAGCTCGGCTACCGGATGACGGCGCGCGGGATTCGGATCGTTCTGGATCCCGGACTGCAGGTGAAACATTTGAAGCGATGGACTCTACGATCGCTGGTAGCTACAGACTTGAAGATGCGAGCCATCCCATGGACGATACTGTGGCTCGAGGGTTACCGCTTACCTGCAGATCTGAACTTTTCCACCGATCAGCGACTAGCGGCGATAGTAACTATTGCGATCGCGATAATAACTCCGATAGCTATCTTCAAATACCAGTTATGGATGATTATTGGCGCGTTAGTTGTGGTAGCAGTCTGGCTGAATCGAGATCTTTATCGATTGCTATTCAAAAGAGGCGGGTTCTGGTTTTCGGTCACCGGGTTTTTCCTGCAGCAGCTCTATTACTTGTATTCTATAGCCGGTGTCGCGGCCGGTGTCGCGATTTACTTTGCCCGGATGAGGCGTTTCAAGGCGGTTCGCAGCGACTCAGTGTGATGGATCCAATGACAGTTAAAATTCGATGAGTACCAAGAGCCCAAAGCTGGCAATGATAGGCGTCGATGCCGCCGAGTTCAGTTTCATCAAGGCGCATCTCGCGACGCTCCCAAATTTCAGCCGTGCCGTTGGCAACGGAGTCACGCGCCGACTCACATCGACCTGTGCCATGTTCAACGGATCGGTATGGCCGACGTTTTATACCGCGACCTATCCGCAAGATCACGGCATCTATCATCATATTCAGTGGGACCCCCAGTTGATGAGAATTCGGCGGGTAACCGCGGACTGGCTTCCCGCGGAGCCATTCTACGCCAAGCTGGAGCGCAGTGGCATTAGAGTTAGCGCGCTCGACGTGCCGGTGAGCATGAGAACTTATCTCGAACAAGGGATGGAGATAACTAACTTCGGAGTGCACGATCCCTTTGGACCGACGCAATCAAATCAGCGGGATCTCGTGCGCGACATGCTGCATCGGTTTGGGACTCATCCTATGGGATGTGAGATCCCGGTCGATAGGACTGAGCGTGAACTGCGCAGTATCCGCGATCAACTTCTTGTAGGCGCGAAACTCAAGGGTGAGGTATCCCGTTGGCTGCTGGACGCCCGTCAATGCGATTTCTTCATCACTGTTTTTGGCGAGTCGCATCGAGCCGGACATATCCTATGGCCCGAAGGGCTCCGGTCTCAGGCGGTTCCACCGGCGGCCGCTGCGCTGGATGTGTATAAGCAGGTAGACGAGGGCATAGGTCTCATCCTGGACGCCTTGGACCTGTCGCAGACCATGGTAATGATCTTTTCGCTGCATGGGATGGGAGTGAATACCTCGAAGAACTACTTACTTCAGGACATCATGGATCGGGTCAATTTGGGATTTGCGGAGCGGGAGCCGGCTCTGTTCGGATCGATTCGACCCAAACAGCGCGGACTGATACGCAGTATGCTGGACGTGGTGCCCGCGTCGCTCCAAAATATGGTGGCGAGCCGCGTTCCAGCGGCCGTGAAAGATGCCGTCGTCGATCGTTCCTATACTGCGGGACACGATTGGGCCCACACGCCTGCGATAGGACTTCGATCAGACTGGAGCGCCTACATTCGCTTCAACCTTCGCGGCCGCGAGCGCGAGGGAATGCTCGACGGTGATACGCGCTGCCGTTACGAGGATTGGATGCGCCAGTGTTTCACGAGCCTTCGCGACGCGGCGACGGACGAGCCCCTGGTCAACGAAGTTCATTTTACCAAGCAGGGATCACTCGGACTACGAAGTCCGCTACTGCCGGATGCGATTGTGACGTGGACTCCGATCGCCCCTCCGACGCGGATCGTTTCCGCGCTGATCGGAACCATAGAGGGCGAACTCACCGACGGGCGTCGCGGCAACCATCGCTCCGACGGTTTTCTGATCACGATGGGTCCCGACGTGGACCACGGAACCGATGCGCCTCCTCTTCACATCGCGGAACTGGCGCCGATGGTGCTGGGTCGGATGCTCGGTAGTAACTGAAGCGAGAATTGCGAAAAGAATGACGCGAACTAAATATGAAATGAAGGAATGAAAAGGATGTAGTGGCGGACCGTAGTCCGCCACTACGAGATTTCGGCTGGCTTACAGCTTGCCGTCAACGCTGCCGAGAAGCGTGGTGATCGTGGTACCCATGGTCTGGTAACCGACGAAAACAACCACCGCGACCGCCGCCATGATCAGCGCATACTCGGCCATCGTCTGACCCTGCTGATACTCGCGCACCTTTACGAACATCCTCGTGATTGCGTCCATTGTCCCGTGTCCTCCTGCGTGTTTTTTTGGGCCTTATTCGGCCGTTGTCCCCGTGGTCGCTTGCAGACGTATTACTATACTTTTTGTAGGCTTATGTAAAGCGGTCAAATTGCCAGGTAAAAGCGCGCTATCGTTGGTTTCGTGTCTAGCGACTCTTTCGCGTCTGTAACTGAAATGTATGAAATTACTCCAGACCGTTACGAAGCAAGTTGTATGCCCCGGAAATCAGTTGACAATCGTTAGAGCGTGGAGTGATTTCGCATTTGAGATGCACGTTAAATGACGCATTGCTGCAACATGCGTCGCTTCATAGCCGTGCCGCGAGTGATAGCGCGCGCAGCGAGTCAATTGTCGGCGGTGGCTGATTCCGTCAGCTGCAGCGCGGTGAGCAAGCTGCGCCGATTGCGCGGGAGAGTCCGCGCCACCAGTCTGAATATACTACATTAAGTAGTGAGAAGACGGCGAAGATGCGCGCATCCGCCGAGGCTGCTGCCGCTAACCAGGTGATACAACGCGTCGAGTTGCCGCGCGCCGGTTCCCATCGCGGTCCGAAAGACGTTGGAATCCGCGACCAGCTCGAGCCGCGGATCGACCCGTCGCAACTCGCCCGGATTGTGCACGGTCCACTGGAAAGTGGTGCCGAGTTGGCGATGCGCCGGGCGCCGCGTGACGATCCAGGCGCCGAACGGGCTCGCGTAGTCGAACGCGACTTCGAGGTTCGCGCGTCGCGCGTCGGCTGCCTCCGCTTGCGCACGAAATAGCGATTCGACCTGCGCGCGCTGCAAAAAGTACAGCACACCTTCTGCGACCAGGATGGCGGGCCGTCCACTGTCCCAGGGAATCGAGGCAAAGAGGAGCGTGTCGGTAATGTCGGCGGCGATGAGTCGGCGCCGGGCGGTCTCCGCAAAGAACCGGCGGCGAATCGCGATCACGTCTGGGAGATCGACGTCGAGCCACATGAAGCGGCCGTCGCCCACATCCTCGAGTTCTTCGAAGCTGGCGTCCAGGCCGCAGCCGAGATTGATGCACAATCCATCGGGATGGCTCTCGATAAAGTGCCTCACGGTCTGTCCAAACCATTGCGATCGCAGCACCACGGCGCGCACTTCGCTGGGGTTGAGATTAAAACGTCGGGGATCGATTTCAAGCTCGCGAAGGATCTCCTGCGACCGCCGGTGTGGGTAGTGAATTTCGGGGGCGTCGGTCGCGACCAGGGCTTTCGCCGCCAGCGTCACGAGCATCGTGGCCGATACACCGGGTAGAGCGGACACGCTTGAGGCGAGCGTCATATCTGACGGGACGATGCGCTTGCCGATCGGTTCCATTGGTGCTGCCGGTTGCGGCGAACGCCTACGCATAGCCGATGCGGCGCGAGTACCACAAGTGTGTTTGAGGAATCGAAAATGCCGGATGCGGCCGGCGAGTTGTCAGCTCGCTGCGCGGGCGAATTCCACGGCGCGGGTGGCGAACCAGCTTCCGACTGCTCGATTCAGTTCGGTGGGATTACTGGCCATCAGCCAGTGGTTCGATCTGATGACCGAGCGCGTCGCGTTTGGAAGCAGTGCGAAGTTGATCGTTTCCTGCCAGCCGAGACTTTCGTCTGCGACGACGAAAAGGGTGGGACAGGACACTCTACGCACCTTGGCGGAGTGATCTTCGGCTGCCGCCGTGCAGATTGCGATCAGCGTGTCGCGCGAGATGCGCGCGCGCAGCATTCCGTCGGCCGCGCGAGTCACGCCTCGTTCGAATGCGCGTCTGAGGTCGTCGTTCCAGTTGGCGTATTGCGGCAAGTTGCGCACCGAATTCGCGGCTTCCTCGATCGAGCACCACGGTCCCAACTCGCCGGCGAACGTCATATCTACGAACATCTCCGCCGGAATCGGAATGCCGGAAGCGGGAGAAGGATCGAGCAGCAGAAGCGCGTGAGCAGCCTCGGGATGGTTCGCGGCGATCATCGCGGCCAGCTTTCCGCCCCACGAGTGCCCGCCCCAAACTGCTGAACCCTTCACCACTTGTCGGCTGACGGAAAATAAAAGCTCGGCGAGCGCTCCCATCTCCCAGCTCGGCACGTCAGTGCTGCCGCCATGACCGGGCATGTCCAATGCGATGACGCGCCTTCCGGCGAGCGCGGTCATCAGCGCCTTGAAACAGAGCGCGTTGCCACCGACGCCATGCAGCAACAGGATCGGCGTCCCGTCGCCGCGGCGCTCAATTCCAGTGATGACACCGCTGCCATGTTGAATCCGCAGTTCGTTGAACTCAGGCATAGAATCGCCCCATATCTTCTGTAGGGCTATTCTACGAACAGTAGTGAGGCAAGCTGTCGGCGGGAACGGCTATGTTTTGCGGACGAATTGTTTTGATCGATAGGTTAAGAAGGGCTAATCGACATGTCCAAAAAGTTGAGAAATCCAGACATATTGTAGAAACCGCCAAGAGACATCGCAGCCGGCGGAGGTCGCGGGTCTTGTAGCAATTAGCTGCTGTCTGTTTGTTCCTATTTACTTATGTGTTAGTAATTTACGGTATGGGGAAAGCAAAAGGGCCGGCAGGGACAAGGCACGCGAGTCGCCATGGAAAGAACAAATCGAGCTCGAGCGCGGTGAAAGATTCCCGTTTCGGCGATTTGATCCGCAGCAAGCGGCGAGAAATGGATCTGACGCAGGTCGAAGTGGCTGCCAGGATCGGGATCTCGACGCCATACATCGGGCACCTGGAATCAGGCAAGCGGCATCCGTCCGACAAGATTGTCAAAAAATTCGCGGAGGTGCTCGGCATCAACAATCGCGAGTTGTTTTTTTTGGCCAACCCGCATGCGGAGGCGCTGATCTCGGAACCGGTGGCGGGACCGGGATCGAGCTGGGAGCAGTTTCAGAAGGACGAAAAACTTCGGCGCATCCACAACATCTCGAACGCCGAGATGGAAATCCTATCTCAGGTGGCGCTGATGGGCGACCTTCAAAACCCGCGCGATCTGATTTACATACTAGCCACCATTCGTCACGCAGTCGGAAGGTAGCACGAGCCCACTGAACCGCAGCCGCGGCCGAGGATGGCCGAACTGTCGCATGACAGTTATGCTGAAGGCGTCAGGAATTGGTTGTGAGCACGCTTTCATCGACTGGCGAAGCTATCCCCGCACTGCATCCGCTAAATCACGGATTCACGTGGACGCCCATGCGCGGGCCGTTTCGCGCGATCACTGAGGAGCAGGCGCGTTCATTCAATGAGCGCGGCTTCTTCGTGCTCGAAGATGCGATCGATCGCGCGACTATCATGCGCGTCCGCGACGCGATCGATCCATTCGAGATGAAGGCCGAAGAATTCCTGCGATCGCGTCCCGACGGCAGGATGGGCATCGCGCAGGCGGACGGAATCACTTTCACCGTGCACCTTGTCCGGCTCTCCCAAGTGCTGCGCGAGTTTTCGGCGAGCCGCATTTTCCAGGATCTCTGTCACGATCTGATTGGGCCGAACGTCCGGCTTTATTGGGATCAGGCGGTGTACAAGAAGCCCGAATATCCGAAGCCGTTCCCGTGGCATCAGGACAATGGCTACACCTACATCGAGCCGCAGGCGTACCTGACCTGTTGGATCGCTTTCAACGACGCGACGCGTTGACAACGGTTGTCCATGGGTGATTCCGGGCGGGCATTTGCGCGGGACGCTCGCGCATCGCCTGTCGAAGCTCGGTTACGTGTGCCGCGAAGAGGACGGTCCCGACGCACTCGCAGTTCCGGTGCGCGAGGGGAGCATCGTGGTATTTTCCTCGCTGATGCCACATCGCACTGGTCCCAACGTCACCGCGGCAGTGCGTAAATCCTACATTCTCCAATACGCACCTGATGGAGCGCGAATAGTACAGACCGATACTGCCTGCGACGCGCCGGATCGTCAGTACCTGATTCTGAAAGACGGCGAACCCGTTTCTCCCCCGCCTCTCGAATAGCCACTTCGATTTTTCCTGCGACATCAGTCGCACGGCATTGACTAGCTAATGGTCGATGTAGCAGTTCGTTAATATTCGAGTATCAACTTGCTAATACAGTTATCATTCTTTCCTATCCTACTCTTCAGACTCAGTTAACTATTTGTGTAGTTATTGCAGTCCGGATCTGATTGCCTATTGGAAGTAGAGTCCTCGGGCGGTTCGTTGGATGCAGGCGGAAGGGTTGATCGTGTCGCAGTTAATTCGAGGCACGACGGAGGAGGGTAGGCCATGTTTCAACGTAGTTACTACCGAACGATCTGGATCTCGGATGTGCACCTCGGAACCCGGGCATGCAAAGCAAGTGCGTTGCTCGATTTCCTGCGCCATCATATTTCAGAGACGCTCTACCTGGTTGGCGACATCGTCGATGGATGGAACTGCGGACCCGCATGGCATTGGAGTCCCGCGCAGCAAGAACTGGTCGATGAAATCAAGCAATGGCGGCGGGGCGGGGTCCACGTAGTATTCATTCCGGGGAACCATGACGAGGGTAACACCGGCCTGGTCGAAGATCTGTTCGGCCGCCTCCCTTTGATTACTTCGTTGATTCACCGCACCTCCAACGGTGCCAAGATGCTGGTGATTCATGGTCATCAGTTCGACGGATCGCTCAATCTGAATCGCCTGCTGCCCAAAATTGGTGCTCACGCGTACGCGCGCGCTCAACGGATCCATGATTGGTACAATCGGCGGAGTGAAGCGGGAGGCGACGAAGGCCGTTCGCTTGCCGACTATTTGCGTGAGCCTGCACGCAAAGCGATCGAGTTCCTCACGGACTTTCGCGATCGAGCGGTGCTTGCGGCCGCACGCGATCACACAGCCGACGGCGTTATCTGCGGACATATTCATCGTTCGGATCATCGGCTGATCGGAAACGTCTTGTACGTAAACGACGGCGACTGGGTACATAACCGGACGGCGCTCGTCGAGGAGGAGGACGGGACCCTGCAAGTCCTGCGATGGACTCCACAACAGAATGTTTTGGTCGCGGAACCTATGCTGCAGGAGGCGACTTCGTGACAGTTTACCGATCCGAATCGAGCAATCGCGCGGAGTCCCAGCTTGATTTGATTTACTTCGACGCCGGCGGAGGACATCGCGCCTCGGCGACCGCGCTTATTTCAGCTGCCCGCCAACAGCATCGTGCGTGGCAGATAAATCCGATCAACTTGCGCGAGCTGCTCGAGCCGGCGGACGTGATTCGGCGTATCACCGGCGTTCGAATCGAGGATTTCTACAACTCGCAACTCAAGTACGGCTTGACTATCGGCACCGCGACCATGTTGCGGATTACGCAGATGCTGATACGGCAACTCGAGCCGTCGATTATCAAGTTGCTAGCGCGCCATTGGCAGCGTTCGCGCGCGGACCTGGTCGTTTCAATGATCCCCAACTTCAATCACGCGATTTTGCAAGGGCTCCGGCAAGCAGACGCGATGCAACGGCGAAGCGAAACTCCGATGGTCACGATTCTCACGGACATGGCCGACTGTCCGCCGCACTTCTGGATCGAACGGCAGGCCCAGTACCTGGTTTGCGGCACTGAAGCCGCTGCGGCGCAAGCGATCGCGATGGCTCATGCGCCCGAGCGCGTATTTCGCACGTCGGGAATGATTGTTCGTCCAGAATTCTATCGACCGATCGAGATGAGCCGCGAAGCAGAGCGAATCCGATTGGGTCTCAAACCCCAATTGCGGACGGGCATCGTGATGTTCGGCAGTTATGGATCGAGCCAGATGGCAGCTATCGCGAAAAGGATCGAAACTGCGAAGCTTGATACCCAGCTCATCTTTGTGTGCGGTCACAATGACAAGCTGCGCGAGCGGATCGAAAGCATGGAGCTGACCTATCCATTCCACTGCGTCGGGTTCACGCAAGAAATTCCCTACTACATGAAGCTGGCGGATTATTTCATTGGCAAGCCGGGTCCCGGCAGTATCAGTGAGGCGCTGGTCATGGGCCTTCCGCTGATCGTTGAACGCAATGCGTGGACGATGGTGCAGGAGCGCTTCAACACCGATTGGATCGCGCAAAATAGGTTCGGAGTCGTACTGCCTTCCTTTCGCGAGATAGGCGGCGCGATTTCGACGATGCTGGATCGCGAACAGTACGCGTCCCTGCGCTCGAACGTGAAGGCGTACGACAACCGCGCGGTTTTTGAGATTCCCGAAATTCTGGAGGCGCTCATTTCGCACCATCGGGCCGCAGTTTGGAGCTTCGGACGCACTGCGACGGCAAGGCAATTCGCGCCGGAAATTCATTACGGCATCTGACGCTGGATCTTGAGAGCAACTCTCCCAGCTACGATCTCGTTAGTTGCGTTCATCGCGATTTCGAGCCTTACTAGCGCCGGCGGCTTTGATACAGGCGGCTTGCAGTTCAAGATTTTGAGTTCCGACGGAAAGGCAACGATCGGCTACACGCGCTTTACAGTTCTACAGAAGGACTCGACCGAAGAGGTCACGGGTGAAACCAGATATGTCGATGGCGAGCGCGATAGTGAAGACGAACGTCTAACAGTAGCGGCGCCCACCTACACGCCACACCTCGAAATCTATAAGCATTCGTTCTTCAACGCTGACGGGACGCTAAGTATGGTAGATACGCTCGAGGCTAAGTCTGGCGTCGCATCGTGCGCGAGCTATACGTCAGGCAAGATGAAATTACGCAAGTCTCAGGTTGAGGTGCCAGCTGACTCGTATGCGGGTGCGTCCGGGCTGATGATGATGGTTGAGAGTTTTAGGCATGGGAATCGCGCGATCAGGTTTCACGCGTTCGCGTGCGCGCCGGGACCTGAGATCTTCAGCGTCGCGGCGTCGCTGCCGGTTCGAGCAGAACGCTGGCCATTTTACTCAGGCAATCTTTTCCGAATCGATATGCGGCCTGACCTGGGCGCCTTGAACCTGCTGATTGCGCCGTTTCTGCCAACGATGGACGCGTGGTTCAGTCCGGCTGACAATTGGAACTACGTGGGCGGCGAGTTCGATCGCTATTTCCGCGGCCCTCACGTGCTGACAGTGCGCGTGCCGCCGGCTGATTGAGACTCCGAACTGCGCTTGCACCCTTTCACGGAAATGTCGAGAATTGAGCCGCATTGTTCCATCCATATTTGCCATTGGAAATTGGTGGAGGTTTCCGTGGAGATCGGCGAGCGGCGCGATGGCGACATTCTGATCCTGAGTCCCGCGGGACGTATCGACAACGATACCAGTCCCAGTTTTCAGGTCAGGCTGCTCGGTGTTCTGACTCCGGCCGGTGCCCCGGTGCTGGTTGATTTTTCTGCGGTCGAGTACATTTCGAGCGCCGGCTTGCGCGCGCTGATGATGGGATCGAAGCAGGCGAAGGCGACCAACGGCCGGCTCGCGGTCGCCGCGCTGGCGCCGGTGGTTAAGGAGATCTTCGAGATCAGCCGTTTCTCATTGGTCGTACAAGTGTTCGATAGTACCGCGGACGCACTCGCAGCGCTGCGTTAACCGGCGGACACCTGCGCAGGGGGTCAATTTCCGATGTTGATCCGATTCTGGGGAAGCCGTGGTTCGATTCCGACGCCGCTCGGCTACCGTGCGATTCGTAGCAAGCTCCACGACGCGCTGATAGCTGTGCGCGGCCATCAACTGGACAGCCCCGAGGCGATCGACAACTTCATCGCAAAGGAACTTCCCTTCTCGATTGGCGGTACCTACGGTGGCAATTCGAGCTGCGTCGAGATCGAAGCCGGTGGCGACGAGTACGCGCTGTGCGACCTTGGGTCGGGGGTGCGCGAATTCGGAAACGCGTTGATCGCGAAGCATGGTGCCGCGAAGAAATCCCGCTTCAATGTTTTCCTGTCGCATACGCATTGGGATCACATCATGGGGTTTCCGTTTTTCACCCCGTCCTACATCCCCGGCAACGTGATTCGTATTCACGGCTGTCACCAGGGGATGCGCGACGTTTTCATTCGTCAGCAGTCGAATCCTTGCTTCCCGATCGACTTTCGATCGCTCGGCGCAACCATCGAATTCGTCGAGCTGGAACCAGGGCGCACCTACGAGATTGACGGCCTGTCCGTGACGCCGATTCGGCAGAACCATCCGAGCGACTCTTACGGCTTTCGATTCTCAAAGGATGGCAAGTCGATGGTTTACTCGACCGACTCGGAGCATAAGTTTGAGGTTCTCACCGAGCAGTATCCGTTCGTCGAGTTTTTCCGCGGCGCCGACGTTCTAATCTTCGACGCGCAGTATTCACTCGCCGATCAGATTTCGGTCAAAGAGGATTGGGGGCATTCGAGCAACATGATCGCGGTCGAGCTCGCGCAAATTGCCGGCGTGAAGCACCTGGTGATGTATCATCACGAGCCTGTGTTGGACGACAAGACGATCGAGAAGGTGCTGAACGAGACGCGGCGCTACGCGGAAATCAATGAGTACCCGCAGAAGCTGATCGTCAGCTCCGCGTACGACGGACTCGAGATTGTCATCTGAGGAGAAGTCCGAGGCACTGTCGGAACGGCCGCTGACCAGGTCGCGCAGATTGTTCTCGGCGCCCGGACGCGGACCGGCGCTGGTGGTTCTCGCGATGCTCGTGATTGTCCGCGCGCTCGATCCTGCCGGTGTGCAAAGCCTCAGGCTGCACGGCTTCGATTTTCTCGAAGAACTCGCGCCACGCAAGGATCAGCCGCTGCGCGTCGGTATCGTTTCGATCGACGACCGCAGTCTCGCGCAATACGGGCAATGGCCATGGTCACGGGCGCGCGTGGCGCAACTGGTCGATAAGATCGCGACAGGCAAACCAAGCGTGCTCGGTATCGACATTATATTCGCCGAACCCGACCGCCTTTCGCCCGGACGCCTCTCCGAATCAGATCCTGAAATTCCCGCGCCAATCGTCGACGAACTCTCGAAACTGCCAACCCATGAATCCATTCTCGCCGACGCTATCCGCAAAGTCCCGACGGTGCTGGCGGTGGGAGGCAGCGATGAGGCTGCTCGCGGGCTGACGGCGCCCGCGCGCGTGACGATGGTGCTCGAAGCTGGCGTCAATCCGCGCCCGTTCCTTTTGACTCATCCCGCGCTCTTGCGGAGCTTGCCCGAGATTGCGGCGGCGGAGAGCGGACAGGGTTCGGTCGATCCGCAACCGGATCGCGACGGTGTCACTCGCTGTGTGCCACTGTTCGTTTTCGATCAAGGCAACATCGTGCCAAATCTTGCACTCGAAATGCTGCGTGTGGGCTCGGGCGCGGGCGCCGTCGGAATCGTCAGCGGAGAGCAAGGCGTACAAGGCGCGCGGCTGCCTGCGCTGTTTGTCCCGACCGACGCTCACGGGCGCATCTACCCGTATTTCACGCCTTCATACAACGCCCGCTATATCTCAGCTGCCGACCTGCTCAGCGGAACGTACGATCCAGCGGGGTTTCGCGGTGCTGCCGTGCTTCTCGGATTAACGGCTCTCGGCTTGACGGACCAGGATCAGACTCCAGAGGGCCGGATGGCGGGGGTTGAGGTTTGGGCGCAAACGCTGGAGTCCATGCTGAGCGGAAATCTGCTTCGCCGGCCGGCGCTCCTGAACCTGATCGAGATCGCGATCGTGCTGGTGGCGGGACTGATCATTGTTTTTGTTTTGCCCTATGAGAATCCGCGGACCGCGGCCGCAATGTTTCTCGGCGTCATCGTGCTGTTATTCGTCTCGGCGCTCGGGAGTTTCGAATTCTCAAAGCTTCTGCTCGATAGTGTCTATCCTGCGCTGTCTTCGGCGCTGGTGTTTGGCGTGATGTTGTCCGAGAACCTGCGCGTTGCCGAGGCTGGACGCCGGCGCCTCGCGGCCGAGTTGCAGCACGAGCGTGAAACGGAAGCGCGTCTCGACGGCGAGCTCAATGCAGCGCGCGCGATCCAGATCGGCCTGCTGCCACGGCACTTTCCAGGCCCGCCCGAGCGGCGCGACGTCGAGGTCTATGCCTCGATCGAGCCCGCGCGGATGGTTGGCGGCGATCTTTATGATTTCGTTTTGATCGATCGCGAACACCTTTCATTCGCGATAGCCGACGTGTCGGGCAAGGGAGTGCCGGCGGCGTTGTTCATGGCTATGACCAAGGAAGTGTTGCACACCGCGACACTGCGTTATCGGAATGCGCTCGACCTGGTGTTCCGCGAGGCGAACGACAAGATTTCCGCGGCGAGCGAGGAACTCGGCGCGACCGGCGCTGACATGATGTTCGTGACAGTGTTCGCGGGAATCCTCGACCTCGCTTCGGGCATGATCGTTTACGTAAACGCGGGCCACGATTCACCATTCGTGATGCGTGCGGGTAGTGAGCCTGAAAGTCTTCCGCTTGCGGGAGGGCCGCCGCTCGGCACCCTTGACGACTTTCAGTATTCGATCGAACAGCGTCAGCTTTCGCCCGGCGAGATCATCCTCGCCTACACCGATGGAGTTACCGAGGCGCAAGATAAAAACAGGACGCTCTATTCCGGCGCGCGGCTGGAACGTTTGCTCGCGTCGGCGCCGACGACGAGCGCGAAAGCTGTCGTCGAGTTCGTGCGCGACGACGTCCACCGCTTCGCCGCGGGCGCCGAGCAGGCCGACGACATCACGGTTCTCGCCGTACGCTGGCTCGGCCCGGCTCCTTCTGATTGATCAGCGGACGGTGATTTCGACCCGTCGATTTCGCGGTTCGGCGACCTGATCGCCGGTCACGCACCGCAAGATCCAATTGCCCGCGGCCCGCAACGGAGATCGATTTCGGGTTAAGTCCGTCATGTACGAGCCTGTCGCGAATCATCTCTGCCCGGCTCATTGATAGCTGTTGATTATGCGGCGGGTTGCCGAGCGTATCGGTATGCCCAATCACCTCGACCTCGTACACGTTTCGTCGTTTGATGTCGCCGAATACGTCCTGGTACTGAACTTGAGATTTCGGCGTCAGGACATCGCTGTCTTTCTCAAAATAGAGCACGAAGTGGCTGGGCAGGATTGGCTGAGCGGCGAGCGCGTTGCCGAAAATCTGCTGCACCTGCGCCTGATCGACTTTAACCGGCGCGGCGACGCCTCCACGCACCTCTCCAGCCGCGTAGGGCTGATCGAGTACAACCGACTTCGTGCCGTCCTCGATCGTGACTGCGCCCGAGCTGCCGTCCGGATTGGGCAGCACGACGAACAGCGACTGGCGGCTCGAGCATGACGCCAGTAGCAGAAGTGCGAAGGCGATTACGATGCGGCGCATGATCAGCGGTTGTCTTTGACTTCGATCACAAAGCGAGTGCCGCGCACGCCGAGGATCGCGGTCGGCGTCTTGACCCTCATTGCGCCGGGCGTGCTGCGCGCGATGTCGCCGGAAATCATCGACACGGTGCCGCGGTTCATGTCGGTAAGCATCGAGCCTTTGAAATTACTCGAATTGAATTCGTAATCCTCGAGCACGATTTGGCTGTTGGGTCCGCCTGACATCACAGTGTTGTCGATGAAGGTGAGTCCGATCGCGCCGTCGGCGCCGGTCTCGATCGTGTCCTTCTCGTAGAGCGGATCGCCGACTCGCGCCGAGGTGCGCGCGCCATTGCGGACAATCTCGGCCTGGCCGGATACAGTTTTGATTTGCGCGACCTGCACGTTGGCCGCTCTCGCGGTAAAGCTGGACACCGCAAGGACAGTCAGGATGAAGACGACACCGCCGGCGATGCGCCAAGCTCGAGTCACGGGATCCATTCGGCCTCCTTCGCAATGCTGGCACGATTCCGCGTGCAGACTATCGCCGCGCGGGGCCAGAAGCGAGCCGTGGCAACCGCAACTGGAGGCCGATAATCTGTTTCCCGATGCAATCCCGAGTGAGCGTTCGAGCCGATTCCGCCGCGATGCGCCAGGTGGAGAGCTTCGTCGCGGCATTTGTCAGCGAACAGGGAATCGCGGCTGACGACGCCGCGCGCATTCTGATTTTGCTCGAGGAGTTGCTCACCAACCTGGTGAAATATGGCTACACGGATCGGTCGGAGCCGGGGCGGGCCGAAATCGCGCTCGCGCTGAACGGCAGCCGGCTGGAAATCGAATTCATTGACGACGGGTGCGCATTCGATCCGCTCGCGGGACCGCCGCCGAACCTCGACGCGCCGCTCGAAGAAAGACTGATCGGCGGACTCGGCCTTCACCTGCTGCGCTCGCTGAGCGATGGTGTCCGCTACGAACGCCGCAACAACAAAAACGTGATTCGACTGTCACGCAGCATCGCCTCGACCAGGACTCCGTAGGGAAACTGCATGCTTGCGATGTCGCTCCTGCCCAATGGTAAATGCTAAAATCGAACTTAAATGAAAAAAAGCACACCTCGTCGACATCCCGATTACCTGGCCCGCTTGCGTGCGATTTATGGCAGCAAGATCCTCAAGTTAAGCGGTGCGGAACTGCTAGCAGAGGAGCGCAACCGTTATTGAATCTTCGCCGACACAAGCGTCCACCACTGTTTCCGAAATCGCCAACAGAGGCGGTTCATTAGCGCGAAATCAACAACGGTAACGAAATCGCCGAAGGGTCGGTGGTTTCGAACGGCGTCATGAAAAACTGCTGCCGCGACGGCTCTTCATCTGGCGGGTTGCGCGATGGACCGCGGTCGCCGGCGCCGTGGTCGCGGTCTCGCTTGCGGTCGGGGTATGCGGCTACCATTACCTCGACGGGCTGCCGTGGATCGATTCGTTACTCAACGCGTCGATGATTCTCGGCGGGATGGGTCCCGTCGATCCGCTCAAGACCACCGCCGGCAAAGTGTTCGCCTCGGTGTACGCGCTCTATAGCGGCCTCGCGTTGATCGCAGTGGTCGGACTCATGCTCGCGCCGATCCTGCATCGCATGCTCCACATATTTCACATCGCCGACAAGTAACGAGGGCAGCCCGCGATCGGACCGCCCTCGAATCGTGCCGCGCGAAAGTTCAATACGGGGCGCTTTTCGGCGACGCCATCGCCTTATCGGCGGCGCTAAGCGGGAAGTCCTCGCCTTTCTTGAGCTTGGCCATCAGATCTTTTATCTCGTCGATCTTTTTGTCGTAGGTCGCCTGCGTCAACGGCTCCTGCGACCATCCGGCGCGCGCGATCTTATCGTGCTTCTTGGCCTCCGCGAGCTTCTTCATCAGCGCATCCTTGTCAGCCGCCGACAGGCTCGATGCCATCGCCTCGGTCGCCATCGCTGCCGGCGCGCCCTGCGCAAACGACACCCCTTGCTGAATCGGTACACTCATTCCCGCTATCGCCAACACCGCTACGATCGCAGTCTTCCGCATGCCCATAATTTCTCCTTCCTCCCGATGGTAGCGTCCGAAAGTGGCCGCACCAGTCCGTCTGTGTGCCAAATCGACGTTACCGACGCATTAACGGCTGATTGAGAGAGGGTGAATTAGTAGCCATCGGCGGAAGTTTCTTCACTTGTTTCATTTTGATATATATCTAATTAGACATTCATCGAAGGGGGTCAGCAACAACCGATGGAACCGCAACCGCCCGAAATCATGCTCCAGTTTTGTAAGGCGATGGCTGATGAGAGCCGCCTCAAGATAGTCGGCCTCCTGTCGACCGCCGAGCATAGTGTCCAGCAGCTTGCGTCGATGCTCGGTTTGAAGGAGCCGACCGTCTCGCATCATCTCGCGATATTGAAGCAGCTCGAACTCTTAACGCTGCGCGCTGACGGCAACTTCCGCTGGTATCGCTTGAATGACGAGGTGCTGGGACAGATCAGCCGCGCCGTTTTCAGCCGCGACAGTATCGCAAAACTGGCCGTCTCAGCCGGGGCGCGCAGTGCGGAGCGAAAAGTTCTCGACACTTTTATCAATAGTGATCGTTTGCTGGAAATACCAGTCAGCTACAAGAAGCGATTAGTAATCCTGAAGTGGCTGGCCAGGTTCTTCGAGCCGGACATTAGCTACACCGAGGGGCAAGTGAACGCCATTCTCAAGCTGCGTCATCACGATTGCGCCACTTTGCGCCGCGAAATGATCGGATGCGCGATGTTGGCGCGGGATAAGGGAATCTATCGCCGCCGGCCGGAATCCGAATGGCGGACAACTCTCAAATAGGCCAGCGCATCGAGGATTTCAAAACGCATTCCACATTTCGTTTTGACGCATGACGCCGGGCTGGCTCGGCAATCCGATTTCGATTGTGCCATTGATTCATAGCTTTTGTTGGTGGTCCGGAAAATGCGTTTAACGCTTTCTCATGAAGCTTTGGGAAAGCCACATTTTTCGGCCACAGCAGCGCAAACCCAGCCTTCGGCACGAGTTTGTAATCGGGCCGATGTGCGATACCGAACTGTTTCACCAGAAGGCTCGCCTCTACTACTGCATCCGTTGCCGATGGCACTTTCTAGTCTCTGAAAAGAAAGTCGTGGTGCTGGACGATGACCGTCGTCCGATAGTTGGTCCCGATAGCGCTGCCCGCTTCAATACTTTTGCCGAAGGACCTTGTCCCGCACTGGTCGAGCTGGAAACTCGTTACCCCATCAAAGCTTATATCGTAAATCTCGAACCCCGGAGGAAATCCGATGAACCTCGAACTGTGGCTACCCGCAACATTCCTGTTGGGACTGGTCGGCCTTGGCCTATGTTTCGCGTTTTTAGTCGCCTGCGAGAAAATTTAGGGAGACAGCCATGATCTATCTAACCGCTATCATTGCGGCTTTGGTGTTCGGTTATCTGGTTACCGCAATGGTTCGTCCCGAGTGGTTCTAGTCATTACACCTTATTGACATCGAAGAAGAGGACTTAAGGCCTATGTGGCTTCTTCCATTTCCATAATCATATTCACCATAGTTATCGCGATTCCTGTAAGCCGTTACATGGCGAAGATCATGGACGGCAAGTATAAAGCCTCGGGAAGTTTTGCCTGGTTCGAGAAAAAGCTGGATAGCGGGGCGCAGAACTGGAAGCAGTAGACGGTAGCTCAGTTGACGTAACCTGCGGCGCGGTTAACGCCGGGCACGACAGCTTGAATCCTATAGCAGGTCTATCGCCCTTCGTCGGCATGTGGCTGAACTGCATCTACGGCGGCAAGGGCGTTGGAATGTTGCAAACCCCTGGCGGCGCACAGTTCATAGCTTTCAGCGCCCAGACTAGGATGAGCGGCGTCGATCTCTCCGATGGCAGTACCATTCGTAAAGGCGCAGCGGACGCAGTTATTGCCTTCGTGCGAAAGAAAAATGGCGTGGTACCGGAAGCGTTGGCGGCAATCGTGGATGGTATCGCGTCGAAGGGCGCGACCCCCGTTGCCGCAGTGAGAGGATTGTCGCCGGTGATCATGACCGTGCGCAGACCCATGTTGCGCAGGCGCTCGAAGCGCTCGCTCATGCCGGGTTTCAGAATGTCCTCGAGCGCAACAACACCCGCGATTTTGGAATTTTCCGCCACCACCAACGGATCGCGCAGCCGTTCACCAGGGACGAATACTTCTGGCCGCGACCGTCGGCCGCGTCCTATGACGGTTCGGCGTCGGCCTCATCGGCGCTCGCCGCATCGAACTACATGTTGCGCTATCGCGTCGCGCAGCAGTTGGGCCCGATCGTCAAATACAAGAGCGGCCCAAAGGCGGGAAAGTTGGTCGCGCCCGACGTTGAAGCCTGGTTCCAGCAGGACAGCGCCGGCGGACAACCGCACATCGTCGCGCAGTGGGCAGACGCTCACAACGCGGCGGCAACGGGATGGGTAAGTGCTGATCCGTCGCATGCGAAGTACATCACGGATTGGGCCGCTGCTCATAAGGCCGAAGTGGCGGATTGGATCAAACAGAACCCTGGCACTCCGACGCCGCAACCGTCGGATCTGGCAGTCCTGTTCTTCGAGAATTTCTCCAAGCAGTATCCCGGCAAGTTCCCGTCGGCGGTTACCACGCAGTTGCCTGGCGGAAAGAGCCAGACCGCGATCGAGCCCGTGAAGGACGGTTCCGATATTCAGTCTAACTTCTTCGATATGTGGCGGCAGGATCACGCCGATGTGGAACTGCAGGATGTGCCGGGCGATATGGTCACGGCGTCGGCATCCGGGCTCGATCCGCATATCACCCTGCAGAACGCTGAGTACCAACTCGATCGCGTCGCATCAAAATGGGCGACCGATACCAAGCGCGATCAAGCTCAGGTGCGCGAGGAGATCGATCAAATCCTGCAGACCGACGCGTTTGCGCCAATGGGCGGTCTGGTCGGCGAGAAAATGATCAACGTGCTGCAGGTCAATCTCGAATTGAACAAGCGTTATGGGGCCCCCCCAGCGTAAGAACATAACCAATCGCAGCAAGCGAGCCGATCGCGTTTCCTCGGGATCTGAGAGCGATGGATGTACGAAGACCATATGGAGTCCCGGCAGACGAGTTCCTGCCCAATGGAATGCGGGATGAATCGATCGGCGACGATCTGCTGCTCGAAACGCGCAACCCCGAAATGGCCGCGCTGCTCGAGACGCTCGAACGTGCCGCTGCCGGCGACTCGACAATTCTTCTCAGTGGCAACAGCGGAACCGGCAAGGATCTCCTCGCGCGACAGATTCACAGATGGAGTCCGCGACGGCGTGGTCCGTTCGTCGTAATCAACTGCGCGACATTGGCGGAGCCGCTACTCGAGAACGAGCTGTTCGGTCACGTTCGTGGAGCGTTCACTGGCGCAATTGACGACAAACCAGGACGGCTCGAAGCAGGCCGCGGCGGTACATTGTTGTTCGACGAGATCGCCGAGCTGCCAACCTCGCTGCAGATAAAATTTCTTCGCTTCGTTCAGGATCGCAGCGTCGAGCGAATCGGCGGCGATCGCACGCTCACCGTTGACGTCCGCGTGGTGGCCGCGTCCAGTCGAAATCTTGAAGCCGAAGTCGAGGCTGGACGTTTTCGTCATGATCTTTTCCACCGCCTCAATGTGATCTCGTTCACGCTTCCGCCACTGAGAGAACGGACGCAGGACATCCTTCCGTTTGCGGATTGGATGCTGAAAAAATTGTCGATCGAATCCGGTCGTCCGGCGTTCTGCGTTTCGCCAGATGCGGCCGCGGCGCTGGTCAGCTACCGATGGCCCGGCAATATCCGCGAGCTGCACAATGCTTTGAAACGCGCGACGATCCTCGCCCGCAGCGAAGTGATTTCGTTTGGTGACTTACCGGACTCGATCAGTCATCCGGTTTCAACTGCGCGCGTTCCGCGGTGCCTACGGAATAAGGCTGAAAGACTTCGAGCGCGAACATATCTTACGCGTGCTGGCCAGCAGCTCGACCTTGGCGCAAGCGGCGGCCGCCCTCGGCATCAATGTGACGACGCTGTGGCGCAAACGCCGGCATTACGGAATCGGCTGAATTCGTCTGAACCCGCGTTTGTTAGGCCCGTGCCCCGCGAAACACAATAGGTAAAATTGTACCAAAGCGTAATTAGACTGATTGACATCCGCATCTGGTCGTCCTAATACCAAACCATTGGTGTGAAATTTTCACGCCGAAAGGCTTTCATGCACGAGGTAAACAACGTTTAAGAACACTGACGGAGGTTCGAATGCTTGGGACATTGGGGATTCGCGGTAAAACGTTAGTCGTCGCGGGCATCGCATTGATTGCCCTCGTGGCTATGACCATGCCTGGGGAGGCAGGGGTCAAGCCGGGCGACTTCATCACTCCGGATAACGCGGCGCAGGTGAAAGATCTCGTTTCACCCGGCGTCTTCTACAAAGTGCAGCACGGGATGACGATGAAAATTGTCCCGACACTGCGCGTCGACTGGCCGCCTCCGTACAAGGATGCGACTGAAAAGTATTCCTCGCAGGTGCAGCTCTCGAAGGATCATCGCACCGTCGTCGGCTATGTCGCCGGACAACCGTTCCCTCTGATCGACGCGAACGATCCTGACGTCGCGACCAAGGTCATCTGGAACAACGTGTTCCGCCCGATTCAGTCGGACGACTACGATCTTCGTTATTTCGATTGCGACACGGTTTACACCGGGTACAACAAGCCGTTCTTTGAAGTCGCGTACGGACAGCTCGGCCACTATGCCGGTTACGACCTGGTTGGACGCACCGAAGTCGAGCCGTTGCCGATCGATCCCGACTTCAAGAAGACCAACCGCCTGTGGCTGTTCCTGCTCGGTCCCGAGCTCGCGCCGCAGGACGCTCGCGGCACAAGCCTGCTCCGCTATCGTTATGCCGACCCGACCCATGGCGACGATACCTGGACCTGGCAGACTGGCTCGCGCCGCCTTCGCCGTCTGAACGAGGCGATCAATTCGAGCGCGACTGGTGCGCAGACCTGGGATCCCGATCACTATTCGGGTTTCAATCCCAAGACCGAACAGTACAACTACAAATTCCTCGGCGAGAAAGAGATGCTCGCGACGGTTGACGCCGAGCATTCACCGGAAGTGCGATGCGCGACGGACGGCGGCGCCAGTGCGTGCCCCGAGCGTTGGCAGATGCGTCACATGTATATTGTGACGGCGGAACCGCGCCGCAGCGTGAACAACGCCGAGGCGATCGATTCCAAGACCGTCATCTACATGGATTCAGAAATGTGGTTCGAGCCGTACATCGACACCTACGATCGTCGCGGCGAACTGTTCCGCAATCACATCTACTGGCTGGCATATCGCGATCGGCCGGTTCCTGACGCGAAGGTCGCAATCTATCCGTTCAAGCGCGAATTCGTCGTCGGCGCCGCTTCGACTGACGTGCAGAGCACCGAAGCCACCATGTGCTACCTGCCCGGCATCGAAACGCCGGAGCGCGAGTGCTGGTACATCAATATGGGCGCAGTGGATCGCGCGTTCTTCACCACGGAAGCGATGGTGAAGATGTCTGAAGTCGGCCACATGTAGCCACAACAGCCCCTGAGCGCAAAAGCGCCGGCAGGAACGTCCCGCTCCTGCCGGCGTTTTCTTTTTTCAGCGAATCCGCGTCGTGAAGGACGCGCGCGTCAATTTCCTTAGTGTCGCAGGTCGGTGAATTGATGGCTGAAAGGGTCTACCGC
>CAVQAR010000008.1:0-125745 GCA_963710425.1 uncultured delta proteobacterium | reverse complement strand
ATCAAAAGCGCGGGTGCATCGGCGGTCTTCATACTGGGAGGCATCTGGATGTACACGTGGGCGCCGTCGTCGAACGCGCGCACGGGACGCCACGGCACGTCGGGTCCGCCGATCTTGTACGAGAAATTGAGAGCCGCTGGATCGGCCGACTTGAGGCTGGCGACAACGACGCCGTCGCTGCCGCTCGCATGCTCCACTCCTGCCTGGCTCGCCTGTCGGTCTGCGTCTCTCATCGCGGCGAGCAGCTCGTCCGGATAGTAGAACTCGACCTGCTCGATACCGTGTCCCGGCCTCGATCGCAGATTCACGTGATAGATGTGGCGCGTGGTGTAGATCGCAAGGTTGGTTCTGATGCCGGGCGCTTGCGGCTTGATCGCCACATGAGGAACCGGGTTCCTGGGATCGCCGGAAGCGGCCGGTGTGGCTTGCCAGCGTTCGGAGTCGCCCATCACGACGTCGGTGATGGTTTCTCCGGATTGAAGCTGAATGTCCGTCGATCGGAGCGGCTCACAATCGATGACAGGGTCCGGGCGTTCGCCGTAGGGGTAAAGGTGAGTCTGATCGGTCCTGAAGACTTGCCATGAGCCGTCCTGCTCGTGCTGCTTGATGGCTGCTCGGACCTCGGGCGGTTGTTGTGCGAGCAGGTCCTCGGCGGTCGGTGGTGTCGCCGTGGCCTCGGCCTCGGGCGCATCTTGAGGAACGATTTCAAGCGGGGGCGGCGGTGTGGGTTGCTTTGCGGCGCAAGCACTGAGCGCCGATGCGGCAAACAACAGGGCCGCCGATAATTGCAAGGCGGTTCATCTCGGTGCTCCTCAGCTCTGCTGCTCGGCCCAACTGAGCCGCGTTACGTAAAACCCCAGAGGATTGCTGATGACGGTGTCGGTCGAGTTCTGAGGCGAGATCTCGGTTTCGAGGATCGCCTCCCAATGACTGGTCCCGAGCGGCGCGCCGCTCATGTCGAGGGCGGTCTCGCTCCAGCGGACCTCGTAGCTCTTCGGCGAAGCCTGGAGGATCGATTCGATCTGAACGCTGACGGTCTGGTGCTTCATGAGCTGGAACGGGTTCTTCGCGAAATCATCAGCATGGAAGTACGACTCGAGGAACTTGTTCGCCGCGCCGTGTGCATGCGCGAGCAAATCGTTCAGCATGTTCTGTTCCACGGCCGGGTCGCTGCTCACGGATCGCGCGTTCCGGATGAACGCGGCGATCTCGTAGCGCTTCATGCGCTCGACCGTCGCCGGCGTGTTCGAGGCGGTGAGTGCGGTCGGGATCGTGATGGCGTAGCCGAGCTTGTCGACTTCGACCACGAATGGGATCACTTTGGTTTGCGCGCTCATCCACACGATGCCGAGAGCAAGAATGAGGCTCAGGAGCATCAGGCCGGCTGAGGTGATCTGCCAGTTGCGTTTTCCGAGAACGAGATCGCCGTAGCGTTCGTCCCACTCGCGTCGTGCCTGGAGATAGAACTCGCTTTCCATGCGGTGCTGCTCCGAGTCGTTGCTGTTCCGTGCAGGTGCCACTTGTAGCGGTGAGCAAAACACGATCCATTTCCCTGGAGTCCCTGAATGTGATCGAAGTAGTCGCGCGCGGATGACGCGTTGATTTACAATTCCTCTCGGAGGGAAAGCCTGATATTCGTCCGGCATGCGCCAGAAGAGAATGCTGATAGTCGGCGCTGGTATCGGCGGACTTACACTGGGATTAGCTGCTCGACATCGGGGACTGTTGGTCGATGTCGTTGAGCGCGCGGGTTCTTTCAATCCGGTTGGGGCGGGAATCGGGCTCGCAGCCAACGCGCTTGCATGTTTGGATCTCTCTGGGGCTGAGGGAAGAAATTCTGGCAAGCGGTCATCAGTTCGAGCTCGCGCGCGTTACAGACGATCGAGGGCGTGAGATCAATTCGACAGAATTCGCTGACCTCGGTCTGAAGATCTTGGGAGTCGCGATGCATCGCGCTGTTTTACACAACCTGCTTCTGAGAAACGCAGAGGGTATTGAGATCAGGCTTGGGACGACCGTTGATTCGGTGGACATCTCGGCGGATTTGTTAAGCGTATTCTTCAGCGATGGGTCGCGTGGGAAACTACGATGTGGTTGTCGGCTGCGACGGCGTGCATTCGCGCGTTCGAAGATTACTGTTCAATGCACGTGAACCAAAATACGTCGGTTACTTCTCTTGGAGAACAATCGTACAGCGCCCAAGGGCGGTCGAATGTCCGATTGAGATGTGGGGGCGGGGGCGCCGGCTTGGCCTTGTACCTATCAGTGAAGATGAACTCTATTGCTTCACTACCCTCAATGGTCCCCCGGTCGGACGCGACTCTTCAGGAGACCCGCCCGAAAAAAGGGTCGCGCGTTTCCACAGTGAGTTCAGGAATTTCCGAGGTTCCGCACCGGCAGTTTTGGAGCAGGTCGTAGAGGCTGCGCAGCTAGTTCCGACCGATCTCGGAGAACGTGGTGCTTAGTAGCTGGGTGAAAGGGCGGGTTGCATTGCTTGGAGATGCCGCGCACGCGATGACGCCGAATCTCGGTCAGGGGGCGGCGATGGCCATTGAAGATGCAATCGTGCTGGCGCGATTGCTGGCGGAAAATCGCAGCGTCGAAGAGGCATTCGGAAGATATCAATCTATTCGCTTCAAGCGCGTGAATCTGATGCAGAGACGTTCGCGTCTGTTCGGAGTCATGGCTCAGTTCGAGGCGAGTATAGCATGTGCGATTCGTGATACCGCTCTTCGTCTAGTGCCTCTGAATCTGGGGAAGCGAAAGGCCGTTTACGAGATGATGAAGGTTGTCGAGGCGGAGAAGGCGCGCGCTCAGCATTCTGACAGCCATACCTGCATAAGCGACTTGAGCGATTGGAATTGAGCAACCGCTTCTGGGCGTTTGTGCTCGCAGTGCTGAGCGGAACAGCCCCGACCGGTAGATATAAAACGTGCTGCATCCACGATGGCGACAGAAGCTCTCTGAACGGTTGTCCTACCCTATCGGCGCGGAGCTGTCGCAGCCAGGAGCTCGAAAAGCAACCTGAACTACCGGAAGCTTGAACTGCGCTTCACCTCGAGCCCCATACTCAGCGAGTCCGATTTCCGACGAATGTCTCGAGAACCGGCGGCCGTATGTTGTGCTCCGCGTGCAATTTGTGCGCTGGGACAAGCGACTGAGCTACGGCGATGACCAGTGGATTCAAGAGTATCTTCGAGGCAAGTGGACTCTCGATGTCTTTCCCGTGCTTCGATTGTTGAAATCGAGGGTCAAGGAGAAACTGACGAGCGAGGCGCTGCCACAAGTCGCGGCTTGGATGACGAAACCTCGCGAGCCAGCGTGGTACTACGGTCGAAAAGAGTTCGATGTGGTATTTCAACCCGAGGAAGGCGCTGTTGAGTTTCGCGAGCGCGAGATGTCGCATTAGGGAAGTAGGGCGCCTCGATGATTTCGATGCTCCGTGGCCAACACCGTTTTTGACGTTTTTCACACCTGGCTGGATGTCGAACAGATCTGAATATTCGCTGGCGACCGCCGACTGTAGACCCCCTTAGCTGGACGTCAGTTTCTGGCAAATTTCTGTCAAAGTTGCCGGGAGAGCGGTCCAAAATCGAGGTCAAAGGCGGGAAGTCGAAAATTAGAAAATCCTTATAGCTCAAGGATTTTCATCCTCGGGTTTCCCTGGCTCACCCTGGTCGGCGCCCTTCCCAAGCTGGACGTCGCCGGTTCGACCCCGGTCGCCCGCTCCACCAACTCTCCTTGTAGAATCAGCAGTTTGTGACGATCGTCGGCTTCCGCCGTCGGAGTGGAAGGTTTGCGACCTGTTGGACCTTCCGGCGACTCTAGAACGAAAGATCGCGACTTCGCGTGCGGCTGTCACTCGGTCCCGGTTGTATTCTTGGGCGCATTTGTTACCGGCTGCCGTGCGTTTCCGAATCTTAGTTGGTCAAGCCGCTCAGCTTTAACGGTTGTCTATGATCGAGTGCCAGTCGAAGGCTTGGGCGCCGCTGATGCCATCGGATCGATCCTGAAAGGAATCTCGAACGTGACCGATTGCGGGATCTTGCAAATCTGCTCGCTACATTCCTGAAAGCTGAGTTTTCCCTTTAGCTTGTAGTCGCCCGGCTTCAGTCCGGGTCTCGCGAGGATTTACCCCTTGACTCGGAAGTTGCCCGCGTAGACGGGAAGCGTCTCACCGAGTTGGGGAAAAGCGACTTTATCTGGATCGGGGTACTCAAACGATTGTTTGGCGACGCAGTCGCTGTCGAACACGATTGTCGTCGGAGTGTAGTTCGCCGGAAGGGGCTGCCCATAAATGTGCCAGCCCTTGGCGATTGTGAAGTCCGCGGCTACTCCGATTTCCTGGCCAGCGACCGCGTGATCGGTCGAAGGAGTGATCACGATTCGGATGTCTCCGGCCGTTAGCGACACCGATTGAGCATTCGTGTCCGCGCCGAATTCATTAAGCAGGATCTCTGACGAGGCTACTCTTGTCTGATAGTCGGGCAGGAAGTACTTGGCCGTGATTACACCATCGGGCGAAATCAGGTAGTCACCGGGGAACGGAATGCCGAAGAACGGATGATCCTTCGGGACATTCGTATTGAGGATTCCGAACTCGCGAATGACGAAGCTACCCTTGTCGGATAGGCAGGGGTAACCAAGGTGATGAGCGGCGCTGAAGCGCTGCAGAATCTCCTGAGAATCGTAGGTGATGGCCGCGATCTTTACACCCTGCTTTTCGAAGCCCTGGCGCGATTGTTCCAGCTCCACGAGCTGGCTTCTACAGTAGGGTCACCAATCGGCGCTTCGACTAAAGACCAGAAGAAGGCCCGAAAGGCCGGTCAGATCGCGAAACGTTCTTCGATTACCGTTCTGATCCGCAAGCGCGAAGTCAGGTATTTTCTCTCCGACCTTGAGGCCGGTGGTTGCGCCGTCGTTCTGGGCTTTCACGAAGTCCTGAAACTCGCTTGGAGCGATCTTCTCGCCGCTGCGCATTTTTTTCAGGACCTGAGTGAGAACCTCGCCGTTGCTGGAATTCGAATCAGGCATTGTTTTCTCCTGCGCAGACACCCACCGAGACTCCTGCCAATAATCCCGCGATCGCCGAAAGAATGGCGGCAATCATAATTCTCTTGATATCAAAGTTGATCGCGGAGTCATATCTCACGCATCAGCAGAGCTTTGCGGTCATGAAGATAATCCACTAGTCGCACGCTGAGGAGCGCCGCAAGCACGAGCCCGTAGGCGACCGGCTCGCGAACGTCGAGCTTGACCCTCCAGATGAAATGAAGAACCGCCAGCGCTGGCGCCAGATAGGCGAGGCGATGGAGCTGCTTCCATCGGACGTAACCGAGCCGTCTGAGAGCGGAGTTGGTCGAGGTCGCGGCCAGCGGAATCAGCAGCACGAAAGTGGAGAACCCGAAGAAGATAAATTTCCGTTTGACTATATCGTCTACGATTGCATGCCAGTCCAGACCCTGATCGAGCACAGTGTAGGTGATGACGTGCAGCAGAGCATAGAAGAACGCGAGCAGGCCGAGCATCCGCCGGATACGCATCGGCCAGGTCCAACCAAACGTGGCTTTCAGCGGCGTGCATCCGAGAGCAGCAATCAGGAAGACGAGAGCGATAAGGCCGAGCTGATTCAGTGCTTGCGCGATTGGATCGGGGCCGAGATCGTCGCGCCAAGCCCGCTCCAGAATCGCCGCGAGTGGGACGAGGGAGCCGGTGAGTACCGCCGGCTTGAGCCAACGCAGTGGCCATTTTTTTGTGAACGCTGCCATAGCTAGAAGAACTTTGTGAGATCCATTCCTTGGTATAGACCTGCGACCTGGTCTGCGTAGCCGTTGAATGGCAGGGTCGGACGGCGATGATACTCGCCGATCCGTCTTTCGGTCGCCTGGCTCCAGCGCGGATGATCGACTGCGGGATTCACGTTCGCATAAAAGCCGTACTCGTCGGACGCCGCTATATTCCAGGAAGTCGGCGGCTGTTCCTCGGTCAGACGAATATTCACGATCGATTTGATCCCCTTGAAGCCGTACTTCCAGGGAACCACGAGGCGGATGGGCGCGCCGTCCTGGTTTGGAAGCCGCTTACCGTAGAGTCCGACCGCCAGGATGGTCAGCGGATGCATCGCTTCGTCGATGCGCAGACCTTCGACGTAGGGCCACTGGAGGAGATCGGTACGCTGCCCCGGCATCTGTTGGGGATCGAGGAGCGATTTGAAGGCTACGTATTTAGCGCGCGAGGTGGGCTCGACACGTTTCAAGAGATCTCCCAGCGGGAAGCCGACCCACGGGATGACCATCGACCAGGCTTCGACACAACGCATACGGTAGATGCGTTCCTCCAGCGGGAACGACTTGATGAGTTCGTCGATCTCGAGGACTTGCGGACGCGCCACTTCGCCTTCGATCTTCACTTGCCATGGACGCGGTTTCAGAGTGCCTGCGTTTGCCGCCGGATCGCTCTTATCGGTGCCGAACTCGTAGAAGTTGTTGTAGTTGGTGACGGCGTTGTAAGAGTTGCTCTTCTCTCCAGACGCGTAGTCGAGGTGCCGCGTAACGGTGAGCGCGGCCCGGTCATCAGGCATTGCGGTGTTCGCGCCCTTTTCGTGGTCCTTCGCTCGAAGGCCTCGCATCAGCCAGAGCAAAGTGCTGCCCACGCCGCTGCTGGTTGCCGCGAAGAGCAACGAGTTCTTGATGAACTCGCGCCGCTGAAGGTACACCCGCTCGGGCGTCACCTCGCTCGATGAGTGCATGTTACCAATCCCGGACACCGCGTTCCCTTACTTATGTTCCTCGCCATTTCGCAATTAGAAATCGTCGCAGACATAGTTAGATGCTGTAGCATTCGAAATGGTTACAAAACTCTCAGAGGGGAACCTCTCGACTCGGGTACAGGTTCACCAGTTGCGAGGTATAGTCACGATGCAAACTCAGCGTGAGCGATTCGGTCTGGTTCCCTGGATTGTCGGTATCGTAATCGTCGCGGCGATCGGATTCGGCTTCTTTCGTAAAGCGGTCGCGTTCTCGGAGACGAACGGTGCGTCCGATGGCGCACCAGTCCTGCTCGAGCTGTTCACATCAGAGGGATGCTCAAGCTGCCCGCCTGCCGACGCGCTTATCAGTGAGCTGGGGTCCTCGACGAAATCCGTGATCCCGCTCGCGTACCATGTCGATTACTGGAATCATCTCGGGTGGGCGGACCCGTTTTCGTCACGTCAATGGTCTGAGCGACAAAGTGACTACGCTCGGGCGATGAACCTGGACAGCGAGTACACGCCTCAAATGGTGATCAGCGGCGCGTGGCAGTGCGGAGGCTCTGACGCAGGAAGTATCGAGCGCGCGGTGGCCGCTGCGCGTTCGCAGCCTGCTTTGGGCCGCACCAACGTTCAGGCGAACTTCGCTGGTGCAGGGCCTCGAAAGCTTCGGGTCAAAGTGAGCGCGCAGATGTTGAGCACCGCAGGGCCCGGACGGCTCGTGGTAATGCTGGCGATTTACGAGAGCGGTCTGGTCAGCAAGATCGGTGCAGGCGAGAACGGTGGCCGCGAAATCACCTACGACTACACCGTGAGGAAATTACTGCCGGCATTTGAACTGGACGCGGCGCAGCCGGGCTCTTTCGTCCAGGAGATGACTATTGACCTCGACCGTTCATGGTCAGTGGACCATCTTGGCGTCGCGGCGTTCATTCAGGACCCCACGTCGCTCAAAATTGAGGGTGCTAGCTCGGAGTACCCAATCGCTAAGAACTGAGGGTTCGACACCGCGGACGCGTGCAATCGGTGTCGCTGGAACCGGCGCGCCCATCCTAGCGGCCCGCGGGTCCGCGATCTCGCCTGCATTCAAGCGCAAAGAAATCAGTGATGGCCGTAACCTTCCGCAGGCTCCGTTACTCTAATCACTGAGGTTCGAGTCCAAATGAATAAACTTTTAACCATTTTTGCCGCCGGAACCGTGGCGTTGACCCTATCGACGCCGGTTCTGGCGGGCTCCGTCGGACTTTCGAGGAGTTACGCCGTAGTTCAGCCCGACGCCCAGACCTTTGCTCAATTGGAGCAGGCCTCGGAGGCTGCGCAGCGCGAAGCCCGCGAAGGAAATAAGAACAACCCGGCCTTCGCGCAGAAGAGCTACGAAATCGATCAACTCGTGCAGCGCATGAAGAGCGGTCAGCAGGTCGCGCAGGAGCAGGTTGAACAAGCGCTGCAACCGGTTTGGGTTTGGTAAGGAGCGCGACGCGTAGAGACGACGCCGATCGACTTACCTGCTGGTTGGCAGAATCATGCTGAATCCTTATCGCGGAAACTGTTTTCGCCAAAATCGGACAGGCGGCCTTCAATCCGGCGCACTTCGTACCGGACATCGGTCCCTCCCCCGACAAGATGTTGCAAGGCCGCTTGTTCTCCTCCGACGATACCCATGGTTGCCGGCTGGGCGCGTATAACATCGTGATTGCCAGTCAACCGCTCCGCGCGGCCCAAGCCTGCCAATATCAGATGGTATCCTTAGTTGTTGAATAAAGCGGTGGCCACGGTAGTTGTGGTGGATGACGACGCCTCGCTACGTACTGCGCTGCGAAGGCAGTTGCGGGGTTTGGGATTCATCGTGCTCGAATTTCAGAGCGCGGAAGAGTTACTGAGCAGCGACCTCCCAATAGACAACGCGTGTCTGTTGTTGGATGCGTATATGCCGGGGATGAACGGGATCGAATTATGCCAGAGTCTGGCTGCGTCAAAGAGGCACTTGCCGACCATTCTGATGAGCGGCCGTGATGATGAGCGGACCAGGCAAATGATACGCGAAGCTCACCCGATCGCGAGCTTGGTCAAACCCTTCGATGAAGAAAGCTTGCTGCGCGCGATTCGGATGGCACTTCGGGACCATGAAGAAGACTGAAAGGTCGGCACAATTTATTGGAGAAATCTGATGGAAATACTGCGCACGCCTGATAAGCGCTTTTCGAATCTGCCCGGTTACCCATTCAAGCCGCGCTATGTGGAAGTTGGCGGCCTAAGAATGCACTACGTTGACGAAGGGCCGCGGAGCGCGGCGCCGGTGCTAATGCTCCATGGCGAGCCGTCATGGTCATACTTGTATAGGAAAATGATCCCGGTTTTTGTCTCAGCTGGATTGCGCGCTGTTGCGCCGGATCTTGTTGGGTTCGGGCGCTCGGACAAGCCCGCGCAACGCGAAGACTACACCTATGAACGGCACGTAAACTGGACCACCCGATTCATTCAGAAGCTCGATCTTCGTGAGATAACTCTGGTGTGCCAGGACTGGGGAGGAGTGATCGGACTGCGCGTCGCAGCAGAGCATCCAGAGCGATTTGCGCGCATCGTCGCGGCGAATACCGGACTGCCGACCGGTGAAGGCCCAATCGGTGACGCGTTCATGGCATGGCGCAAATTTTCGCAGGAGACACCGACTTTCCCGGTCGGGCAGATCGTCCAGGGTGGATGTGCCAACGCACTTCCGCCCGAAGTTGTCGCCGCATACGATGCGCCCTTTCCCGACGAGCGCTTCAAGGCTGGTGCGCGCCAATTTCCTATTCTCGTTCCTATCGCGTCCGACGATCCCGCGGTGCCGGCAAATCGCAAGGCTTGGGAAGTTCTCCGCCGGTGGGAGAAACCATTTCTAACGGCATTCAGCGACCGCGATCCGGTCACGAAAGGCGGAGAGCGGTTGCTCCAGTCGGCAATTCCGGGAGCTCGCAATCAGCCGCATACGACGATAACGGGAGCGGGTCATTTCCTGCAGGAGGACAAAGGCGAGGAGCTGGCACGGGTGATCGTCGACTTCATTCGTGGCCATAGTTGATTTTGGCATGTCCGCCTTTCACCGAGCCAATCTCCAACAAGCCACCTGGGTCACATATTGAGATGGCACTCATCCTTTACGATCTGGCAGGAGCAGAATCCGCTCGGCGTTTCAGCCCTTACTGTTGGCGGATACGGCTGGCGCTTGAACATAAAGGCCTTCCCGTCGAGACGATACCTTGGCGCTTCACCGATAAGGACGTAATCGCTTTCTCAGGTCAGGGCCGTGTACCTGTGCTGGTTGATTTTGGGAAAAGCGTGGTGGGCTCCTGGGAGATCGCGAATCATCTCGAACAGACTAATCCCGAACGTCCCGGTCTGTTTCGCGGACGTGGTGGGAAGGCATTCGCTCGATTCATGGAGCTCTGGACCGACACCGTTCTGATGCCTGGGCTAATGCCTTTGATTATTGTGGATCTGTTCAACCATCTCCACGAAAAGGATCGCGAGTACTTTCGGTCCAGCCGTGAGCGTAAACTAGGCATATCGCTTGAGCAGGCAGGCGCGCATCGCTTAAGTCGTGTCATCGAGTTTCAACAGAGTATCGAGCTCCTTCGCGCTGCTGTCAGGACGCAGCCGTTCCTGGCAGGAGATGAACCCGACTACGGAGACTACATCGCCTTCAGCGGATTCATGTGGGCGCGTAGTGTGAGTCCGTTCAAGGTTTTGCAAGACCAAGACCCAGTCGCGCTTTGGAGGAAGCGTATGCTCGATCGCTTCGACGTCGCGCGTAACTCTCCTGGCTACGACACTTGAATGTTCTTGAATTGGTTTCGATTTGGTGGCGAATGCTCAATGCAAAGATAGGATAAGCAAATGAACAAAATCAGTCCCGACCCGGATAAGTTCGCAAAACTGATCAAGGAGCACTCCGGTCCGATCGTGATGCTCAACCTGCTCAAGTTCAAGGCGAAGGCTCAGGGCGAGGAGGGTACGGGTGCGGAGGCATACGGTCGATACGGCTCAAGGGTCGTGAAAATGATCGAGGCAGTCGGGGGGAAGGTCTTGTGGTCTGGGCGACCGGAGTCGGTGCTAATCGGCGATTCGTCCGACGAGTGGGATGCCGTCGCACTGGTGCAATATCCAAGTCCGAAGGCTCTGTTCGAAATGGGATTGACGCCGGAATATCAGCAAATCCACAAGCATCGCGAAGCCGGACTCGAACGCACTGCGTTAATCGCATGCGTGCCGGTCCCTTTCCTGAACTCGACGGAATAACTCTGGCGCAACGGCCCATCGATCGCTCTGAAACGTCTCACTCGCTGCTGCATCTAAAGGATTGCGATCGGTGTCGGCGCGCTGCTGCGCACCGCGGAAGGAGAATTAGTTCAATGGTAATCGAACGTCGTCGCGAAACTGCTTTCGCAGTTTTGATAGTTGTTCTCGGACTATTTGTGGCAATTGCGGGATCTGCGGCGGCCGGCACTGACTCTCCTGTACCGGCGGTGAACGCTGACCAGGGCATCGGCCTCAAGGGCTACGATCCGGTCGCGTACTTCATTAATGGAGCGCCGACTAAGGGCTCTGAGCAGTACAGCTTCGCTTGGAAAGGCGTTACGTATCGATTTGCCTCCGCGGGAAACCTCGAGAAGTTCAAGGCCGACCCTGAGAGGTATCTTCCGCAGTACGGCGGTTACTGCGCGTACGCAATGTCGCTCGACCGCATCGCTGACATCGATCCTTCTCGATGGGCGATAGTCAACGGAAAGCTCTACCTGAACAATGGTTTCGTCGCCGAAAAACTTTGGTCACTCAACAAGAACGGGAACATCGTATCCGCCGACCGCAATTGGCCGCAGTATCCGAAAAAGGCGGCGGGCGAGTAACCGTCGATGGATTCCACTAGCGAAACCCTGGGCGTCGATAGCGATCCGGTAAGGCATGAACTTCCATTAAGTAGGGACGTCGCTTCCGAGTTCCCCCCGCAGTTCTGGCACGACACGCGGAAGTTGAAGGTTCTAGGCATGGGCACGGCTTTGCCGGGTCGGCCCGTAACGACAGCTGAGCTACTGAAGCTGATCGAAGATCGTTTCGGCGTTGCCGTATCGCGTCGGGGAGCAGCGTTGGCCAGTCGGCTAAACATCGCGACGCGACACGTGTGCCGCGATTTTGAAACGCGCCACGAGGCGCCGCGCCCGGGAAACTCGAACCCCGATCTCGCCGCGATCGCGTTGCGGATGGCGTTAGAAGAAGCGCAGCTCAAGTCGGCGACCTCGCATATCTCATCGGCCATACGACCAGCCCGGCTTGCCTGGTCCCGCCGAACATCTCACTTGTCGCAGACCGCGTTGGCTTTGCCGGACCTTACATGGAACTGCGTCAAGCGTGTACCGGCTTCGCGAACGCGCTCGTGATCGCGCAAGGACTTGTCTCCACGCCCGGCGTCAAAGCTGTCGCAATTGTCGGCTCCGAGACTGGCTCCGTTTACTTCGACCCTCAGCGCGCCGGTGAAGACATGAGCCAGCTGGTAAATCTCGTGATGATGGGCGACGGCGCTGCAGCGATCATCGTCGGTCCCGATGACTCCGGACCGGGCGCGCGTATTTCGAATAATTTCTTCGGTCAGATCGGTCTCGGCCGGCGATCCGGATTCGCACTCGCCTCCGGCGGCTCCGACCAACCTTTTGCCAAGCGAGGATTGATCGATTTCGAGCACGACTTTGAGGCGGTGCGGGCCAGCGGTCCCGAACTGTTCTATCGTGGAGCCGAGGCCGCGTGCACACTTGGGATCGGCGTTGAGACCGTCGATTATGTCGTTCCGCATCAGGCGAATGGGCGGATGGCGGAGTTGCTAGCTCCCTTTCTTGGAATCGAGCAGTCACACGTATTCGTCAATGCCGACAGTCTTGGCAACACGGGTTCGGCCGCTATCTGGCTGGCTCTTGCCGAGCTCCGGTCCCGTCTCGATCCAGGCCGGCGCGCGCTCGCGCTAGGCGCCGAAGCTACCAAGTATATGTTCGGCGGCTTCCTTTATGTTCACGGCTGAATCCGTCTCCGACAATGTCTCTGCCTCTGCCCCGGTTGGTGAAACCCTTGTCGCGGTCCGGGACGTAGCCAAGCGCTACGGTCATCGGATTGCCGTTGAGAGCCTGGACCTCAACCTTTGCGCAGGCGAGGTGTTCGGTTTGGTCGGCGCAAACGGCGGCGGAAAGACCACGACGCTCCGGATATTTGCCGGCATCCTCAAACCTGATCGCGGGCGCGGACATGTGCTCGGCCTGGACCTCACGAATGAAGCCAGTGAGATCCGTAAACACGTCGGCTACATGTCGCAGCGACTCTCGCTTTATGTCGACCTGACCGTGTTCCAGAATCTACGTTTTCGCGCCGATGTCTATGGGCTTCGAAGCCCCCACGCGTCGGCTGAGACTGCGATGAGAGAGTTTGAGCTCGAGTCGTTCGCTCGAACTCGTGTTGGACAGCTCTCAGGTGGATGGGCGCGAAGGCTGCAGTTGGCGGCCGCTCTTATTCACTCACCCAAGTTGATCTTTCTCGATGAGCCTACAGCCGGACTCGATGCAGCGTCGAGGCATGAGGTCTGGCGGCGTATCGAGCGCGTGGCCGCTCAGGGAGCGGGCGTGATCGTGAGCTCACACGATCTGGCCGAGGCAGAGCGATGCTCGCGGGCGGCTCTTCTCTCCGAGGGCCGGGTCGTAGCAGCCGGCACGCCTGACGAGATCGCACGAGACGCTCCCGCCGCAGCGTTTCTGCTTTCGGGCGCTAACGTCCGCCGGCTTCAAGAATCGATTGACCGCACAGCAGGAGTTATCGCGAGCTATCCGCAGGGCGCGGGCTTGCGCATCGTGGCAGATTCGGAGGCCGAGGCTGCGCTTCATTCACTGGCGAGCACCCACAATCTCAAACTGTCGCGAGCCGTGATGCGACTCGAGGACGCAGTGCTGGCGTTTTCCAAACAGTCCTAGGCGACTCGTTCAATGACTCTTTCCGCATTATGGAGCCACCTCCGACGGATGCTGGCTGTGGCCCATGTAGAGGTACTGCACCTCGTGTGGGATCCTACGACCGTTTCGCTGATCCTGCTCGTCCCCGCAATCCAAATTGTGCTCTTCGGCTACGCGATCAATCTCGATCCGAAGCATGTGCCGATTGCAATCGCCGGAGACCACGATCGTAAGGTTGAGAAAGTCCATCGCACGATCGAGAACACGGGCTACTTCATGATTGTCGCGGATGGGCTTCAGCGGGGCGCGGCCGAACGGATGGTCGCAGATGGTCAGGCGCTCGTAGGAATAGAACTCCCCCGGGATGATTCCGATGGCGAGCAACCTAGGATCGTCGTGGACGCAGTCGACCCATCGGCTGTGCGTCCAGCTTTGGCGGCGCTCGAGAATGCGTATTGGCAACAGATAGCTGAGTTGTATGCGATCGGTCCGGTTCCTTCGCCGAGCGTCGAATGGCTCTATAATCCCGAGGGCCGGACTTCGTGGACGATTGTGCCGGGGTTGGCGGGGGTCGTTGTTATGATCACTATGCTGATGCTGGGTGCTCTAACTCTCGTTCGCGAACGCGAGCGCGGAAGTTGGGAGACCCTGCTTGCGACTCCTGTCGACGCGATCGACGCGCTGATCGGCAAGCTCTCGCCTTACGTCGTAATCGGGACCGTTCAGGCTGCGGTCGTGTTCTATCTCGCGAGGCTGCTGTTCAATTTGCCGCTCAATGGAAATATCCTGGAGCTGCTGCTGGCCGTGCCTGTATACGCATCCGCGCACCTCATCCTGGGATTTGCCTTCTCGGCCGTTGCTGAGAGCCAGCTGCAGGCTATTCAGGGCGCGGTCTTCTTTTATCTGCCGTCGATGCTCCTTTCGGGTTTCATGTTTCCCTTCGAGGGAATGCCTAAATGGGCGCGCCTGATTGGAGAAGCCCTACCGCTCACACATTTTGTAAGGGCGACGCGCTGCGTTTTCTTTAGAGGTCAATGCGGATCGGTTGTGCTGTCCGAGATGATGCCGATCGCGGTCTTTGGGCTGGTCGCCTCGGCTGGCGCGTTGTTGGCTTATCGCCGTCGTATTGATTGAAGCCGGAAGACGACGATTACTTCTCGCGCGCTCCGCCTGGCCTTGATCGCGAAGCCATGATCGATCGGACGATGGCGGCCTCGGGCGCACTTTGATCGAATGTGACTGAATCGCCGGATGGGCGAACACCTAATTCACGCCACATCGCGGCGAGGTCGGGCGCTACCGGGCTTGCTTTCATCCGATCGTACAACTCCATCAGGACCGGCACGCCGGTAGCCTCGTCTCCAGCCTTCAGAGCGCGAGCAAGCGGCCAGTCGTGTTCCATATTGCCGCCGGCGCGGACAATTCCGCGCAACGCATCCTGGAGCCCATATCGGTTGTTGGTGCGTTTGTGAATCTCGATATCCGCGATCAGGCAAAACAGCGCACCGCCCCAATAGGTGCGGCCCCAGGTGTGAGTGTTGTCCAGGCCTCGATCGCCGGGCGCAGGCAATCCTTTCGGAAGCCCGTCCACGAGTTCGCGCCAGACTGTCTCCTGCGAAAGATCGCCGACCTGTGCGCGGGCGATCGGCTCGACGTACGTAGCAATTCCTTCTTCGATCCAGTGGTGCTCGTCCGGAACCGAAGGCAGCGCAAGATGGACCATTTCATGAGTCATAACCCAGTCATCGTGCAGGCTTAAATCCCGTAGCGAATCTCGACAGACCGACTCTTATGACAAGAGTTTGATCGACCAGGACCGTCCGGCCAAAGAGCACGCCTCTGCCTTCGTCGATCGGCACGATCCTCACATCCACGTTTCGAACCGGAAAGCCGTCGTAGTACTCGGTTACCGCGCATGCCGATCGCCGAACCCATTCCAACACCTGAGTGCGCGACACGGTGAGATCGCCGGGCTCGATTTCCACATTGATCGTAGCGCCGCCGATAGACATCGATTCGGTTGGAGCCGGCGCCTCGGAGGCGCTCAATCGGGCTGGTCCGCTAAGAAAGTAAGCAGCCAAGACGATCGCCACTGCGAATTTCCAAATCCTGAACTGCATCTGCGCCTTTGTCGTGACACGGGGCGAAGCGACGCGCGCCGCTTCGCCCCGCTCTTGAGGCTCGGGGGGAGGCGAGCTTCTAATGGCCCGTTTGCGACGCTGCTTCCATCGCCCGCACCGTGAAGAATTCCTTGTCAACCGCACCCTGATTGATGTACCAGCATTCGTGCTCAGGCGTATGCTGCCCCGGCAGATAGCACATCGTGGAGAATCCGCCTTGCGTGTCGATCGAGGCCGTGCCGACTACAAATACGCGTTTGAACGGGTAGATGGCGATGCGTGCATCGGGCACTGGCCGATCGCGAAATGCCAGCCAATAAATGTGCGTGCGCCACAGTTGGCCACTCCGGTCATAGGTGTCGATGTACGGCTGGTACCAGACTTCCGAATCCATGTAGACGACGGTCTTGCTGTCGAGCGCGCCAGGGTTGTTAACGTCGCGTCGCGGAGTCGCCTCGACTATGTACATATGGCGTAACTCCCAGTTCTCCGGGCAGGCCGAAGCGCCGCCGTCGGTGGGACAGGTTATCTCCGGAGAATGAGCCGCATGGATAGTCGCAAGCAACTCCTTCTCGCCCAGGAATTTGTAATTGTACTGCTCCGTCTTGGGGTTAAAGCCAGAGTAATGATCCGGGTCGAAGGTCTGGGCTCCCGTCGCGGTGCTCAGGATCGCCTCGTTCAGGCGGCGGACGCGGCGGCTACCGGGATTCCAATCCCAACTGTCGTCGCCCTTCCTGGGATCGGCGTAACGGAAGCGAATGATTCCTTGTCCGCGCGCATCCTGGGGCGCGAGTACCGGGTACAGAGCGAACAGCCAGTAACGGCCGGTCTTTTTGAAGTCGGGATCGATAGGCAGTGGCTCCACCTCAGTGCGACCGACCAGGTTGTAGCCGGCGTAGTGGCCGACGTCGATATTGTCGATGATCTGCTGCTCCTTGCCAGGACGCACATACTCGCTCTGGCAGTCGAAATAGCGCAGATCGTAATCGTCGCTCTGGATCGGCCGGAACACGTTATTCCAGACGACCTTGTTCGCAACGAACGGATCGTTCGCGTCGATTAGCGGGAAAGGCTGGCCGGCGACGTAACCCACCAGGCTGCGATGGTCATCGGTCAGACGAACCTGCGAGGCGTATTTCTCGGTCGCGTCCTGATACGGCGGCGGCCAGTCGACTCGCTCAGTCGGGACGATCTTCATCTGCATCCCGTGCTGCACCATGTAGTAGACCCCTGGCGAGACCAGGCTCTGCACCTTGGCAGCATTCTCGGGCGTGATCACGTCGCCCGGCTTAACTTGGGCACTCGCCGTCGCGACCGCAAGCAACGCCGCCAGCACGGATATACCCGCGCCTATCAGTTTCGTCCTAAGCACTTTGTGATGCATGAACCGAACCTCCTCTTCGCGCGAATCATCTTTCGTGAGAACAAGGCTGCCGCAAGGTACCGTTGCCTTTAGGCATCGATTGCGCGCCGTCAAACCTTGCGCCTCAGTGACTATCGTGCCCGCTGACCAAGCGGGGACTTTCACCCAAGCTGCTTTCGGCAATTGGCGCGTGGGCCAAGCTCCTCGATTTGTTTGGTTGTAGCCATGAACTGACAACTGGCTTGATAAGACCATCGATGCTCAGCCAGCCGGCACCCGAAAAGAACAGCCAGACAAAACTCAGCGCATATAGCGGTTCGTCGAGCTCGGCGAAATCATCGAGGCCACCGACATTCTTTAGCTTTACAGTCAGGATCGCGACGATCATGTTGATGATCATAGGAATCGAGACGAACCGCATTCCCAACCCGAGAATCGTCAGCGCTCCGCCGAAAAACTCTGTGTATGCGGACAGGGCGGCGTTGAACGCCGGGTAAGGAATTCCCCACTGCGCGAATCTCATTGTGAATGCGTCGAGGTTGTGAATCTTCGCCCAGCCGGTCTCCATGAAGAAGTAGCCGACAAACAGTCTCATCAGGAGGGCGGGAATCCACCAGGAAGTCGATAGCCGATCGAAGAGTTCAGCCGCTGCCGCTACGAGCCTTTTGTAGTTCACTCTGCTGACGCCTCCATTCGCGCTAGTTAGATGCAGCACGGCGGCCGAGGTTACAGACTCCTGTTCGGCACAAGCGCCGGTGCTGGCCGCCCTGCTCGCCAATAGTGCTCAAGCAGCGGAGATCTACGCGGCGATGACCCAGAATGAGGCGGGGAGTCCTTTCTACATTGAGTCTCGCGACATCCTAGGGGGCGGATCTGGTGGGCCGCTGTGTATGATGGGTCAGTTCGCGCGCGCGACGTTCGGAACGCTGGGACGAGCGCTTCGGGCCAAACAACTCCCTCGTTTGCACAGATGTTTGCGGACTTTCAACCGGCTTCTAGTCGACGCAACCTCTCGAAAGACGCTCTAGGACCGATTTTCAGTGCTTGGGTGCAGCCACCAGTTCTAGAATACGGAAGGGATTACGGTCGTCGCTTCTTCGCGAGTTCCGGCGCAGCGATTCTATCGACTGATGACTCCTGCACGAGCGCCCCGGATCATTCGCTCACGACGCGCCATACTCGCGCGGCCGGGTAAGGCGAGGCACCCCATTCGGAAGTGTACCGCCGGCCTTGTGAAACCTTTTTCTCGCTGCGGACATCAAAGCCCCATACTAAACCACTCCTTAGGAGGAGAAAAAAATGAACGCGAAGAATGCGCTGATCGCCAGTGCGGTGGCGATGCTGTTGGTCACTGGTGTCGTGAGTGCACGCGCCCAAGAGGGCACAAGCACCGACCAGGTGAAGTGCGTCGGTGCCAACGGCTGCAAGGGACAATCGTCCTGCAAATCTGCCCAGAATGACTGCAAGGGCAAGAACGCCTGCAAAGGACAAGGTTTCGTCCAAACGACCGCGCAGGATTGCAAAGACAAGGGCGGTACCATCGCACCTCCGGCCGGCAAGTAGATCAGTGGGGACCCCGGCGTCGTCGCCGGGGTCCTACCAAATCCATGAGCTTGTTACCCCATTTAGGGCACGGTGTGGGTCTTCGGACCATTCACTACCCGCACGTTCTGGACCGGACGGCGCGCGCGGACTGGTTCGAAGTAATCTCGGAAAACTTCATGATTGCCGGCGGCCGGCCTCTGCAGATATTGGAGAAGGCCCGCGAACTAGCGCCGGTCGTTCTTCATGGCGTGTCGCTCAATATCGGCGGAACCGATCCTCTGAGAGAGGACTATCTGACCGAACTCGAATTATTGATTCGACGGTTCGCTCCGGCGTGGGTTTCCGATCATCTTTGTTGGGGAGCAGTCGGCGGACGCTTTGCCCACGATCTGTTGCCGCTTCCCTACACTGAAGAAGCCGTGGCGCACGTCGCCGCTCGAATCCGCCAGGTTCAGGACCGGCTTGGACGCCGCATCCTGATGGAGAATGTTTCCAGCTACCTCACCTATTCAATTTCGTCTATGCCGGAATGGGTGTTCGTTTCTGCCGTCGCCGAGGAAGCCGATTGCGGCATCCTGTTGGACGTAAACAACATTTACGTCAACGCAATCAACCACGGCTTCTCTCCGCTGGAATATCTTTTGGGAATTCCCAGGGAGCGGGTCGGGCAGATTCACCTGGCCGGTCACAGCAGCTCGGGAGATTTGCTGATCGACACTCACGACCATCCCGTTCCGACACCGGTATGGCGGCTCTATCGCGAGGCGGTGCGACGGTTCGGGCGGGTATCAACGCTCGTGGAATGGGACGATCAGATACCTCCTTTTGAAGAACTGCTGGCCGAAGCAAATCGCGCGCGTGAAATTGAGGGCGAGGTACTCGATGCCAGCTCCATCTCTCTATGAAGTGCAGCGCTTGTTCTGGGAATCTGTAGCGGTCCAGCCCGGCCGAGACTCGATAGCACCCGCCTTCGTCCGCTTGGTTCGCGGGTACGACGACAGCGATCGGAAAACACGAATCGGTGTTTACGCGGACGCTTACTTTTTGCGGCTCCGCGATGTCCTGCGCGAAGACTTCTCCCGAGTTGCCGCGCTCCTCGGCCCCGAGCAATTTGATGAGATTGTCAAAGGTTATCTTGAGGCGTTTCCTTCGCGATGGCCGTCGGTGCGTCACTTGGGCCACGCGCTGTCTGAATTCCTCCGGCACAGAACAGACACGCCCAAGTGCCTTGCCGATCTCGCCGAACTGGAATGGGCCCGCATCGAGGTTTTTGACGCGCCCGATGCTGAATGTGTCACGATCGAAGACTTTATCTGCGTTCCTGCAGATGCCTGGCCGGCTCTGCGCTTCTCGGCGATACCCGCGATCAAAACTTTGCACGCTCAATACCCCGTGCAGCGCCTTTGGTCTGGTGACTCATCCCTCGACGTGTCAGCGGAAGAGACTGCGCTGCGTATTTGGCGCACAAATGACTGCCGAGTGTTTCATGCGCCGATGGACGAGCGGGAGTCAGCGGCGCTTAGGAAGATGATCTCGGGCGAGCCGTTCGCCGCAATCTGTGAAACATTCGCTGACTTGCCCGAGGCTGGAGCGGCGCAAGAATCGGCGGCGCTTCTTGTACGATGGATTGAGGACGGAATAATCCATCGAATCGACTAAGCGGCGTAGGCTACGAACCACTTCCATTCTTGAGTCTACTGTCCAGGATCCTGTTGACAAGAGACTTCGGTATCATCGTTTCGTTGGAATCGCGCGAATCTTCCGCTACTCGCTTAGCCGCGCTAATTGTCAGCTCGTATCCTTTCAGATAGTCCGAGCATCGGACGCACTTCGCCCGGTGCTGCAAGAATGTTCGACGATCAACATCACTCAATTCATCGTCTCGCAATCTACGAATCAGGCCGACGAACTCGCGGCAAGTCAATTCATTACGCTGCACGGTTTGCTTCCCTCTCATCCGAGCCTTTCGATGGCGTCGTGCTCAGAGGACCTCTGGCAGTCACGCATGCGAAATCCTTTGCGAACCATAGATCGAGCGTCCAATCGAGGGCAACTCGTACCTTCTTCTCTAGCCGCGGGAGCTTGAGTAGGTAGATAGTGCGCCAAAGCCACCAGGCAATAAACCCTGAGAAATTCATGCCAAAAACATTAGCCACCCCGTTCCGTCGGCCGATTGCGGCGAGCCGGCCTAACGTCGAGAATCGAAATGGTTTTTTCCTTCCTCCCACGATATCTGTGACGACGTTGCGTGCAACGCATCTGCCTTCGCGAATCGCATGCTGAGCGGTAGGCGGATGGAATCCTCCGGTCTCGCGGTCGGGAATGGACGCGCAGTCGCCCAACGCCCAGACGCCAGGAAATCCCTGAACTTCAAGATATTCATCGACGAGAATGCGTCCCTCGCTTTTCGGTGTTGGCAGAGCTGTAACCAGAGGATTCGGTGCATTCCCGGCTGCCCAGATCAGCGTGGTGGCAGGAATCGTCCGCCCATCTGAGAGTTCGACCAGACCGTCGCGCACCGCCCTGACGCGCGTGCGTGTGATTATCTCAACGCCGCGGGCAGCCAGCTTTCTTGCGCATAAGCGCCGAGCTTACTGCCCAATTCCGGCAGTATGAACGCGTCAGACGATATAAGGATCGTATGGACAAATTCCGGCGTCAGGTTTGGATAAAAGCGAATCGCGGCGCGGACGAAGTCATGGATCCCACCGAGCGTTTCGACCCCTGCGAAGCCGGCCCCGACCACCACGAAGGTGAGCAGAGGCTGCCGCTCGCCAGCCGCGCACTCCGAGTTCGCTTCCTCGAGATGCGTGATCAGACGGTTCCTCAATTCGATCGCGTCGTCGAGGGTCTTGATCGTCAGCGCTGCGTCCTGGACTCCCGGTAGGCCGAAGAAGTTCGTGCTCGAACCGAGCGCGATTATCAGATGGTCGTACGGGAGTTCGTGGACGTGGCGATCGAAGCCGTGGGTGACCGCAACGCATCGTCGTTCGAGATTTATCTTTTCTATATTCCCGGTGAACGTCTTTACGCGCCGGAGCATCTTGCGAAGAGGATTGATGATGGTGTTCATTTCAAGATCGCTCGCCGCGACTTCATGCAACATCGGCGTGAATAGAAAGTAGTTGTCCCGCGTCACTAGGGTGATGTTTACGCTGTCACGGTCGCGGAGAGCACGTTCCAGTTCAATCGCGGCGTATATGCCGCCGAATCCGCCACCGAGTATGAGGACCCGGCAGGCGCAATCTGCGCTTCCTTCAGAGCCTGGAGGACCCCCGCATCCGATCATCATGATTTTCAGCCTGATCCAATTGACTCGCCCGCCGTGGAACCCTTGAAACCAGCGGATTGTTCCATACGTTAGATGCGTTTGAGCCTGGCCGGTTTCATCGTTTCAGAGGCGGATGGACCGATTGACAATAGAAGCGATTCCCCAGCAAAATCCTTGACCGATCGAGGCGGAGCCCTCTTTTAGATGGGTGCGAAGCAATACGGGACCGACACCCCTTCCGATGACGTGGCGCTGCGCGAGATCGTCGAGGGCGTGGAATCGGAAACGGGCGATCGTTTCTTCTACTCGCTCGTCAAGCACCTGGCATCTGCACTCGGCTGCGAATACGCCTTTGTCTCTGAGCTGCTGGAAGATCGCTTGCGGTTTCGGACGCGTGCCGTGTGGGGACGCGGAAATTTCATGGAAAACTTCGAGTCTCCCCTCGATGGTACTCCGTGCGAAGCAGTCCTGAACGGCAAGTCCTCTCATCATCCCGAACGGATCTGCCAGCTTTTCCCCGCCGACGCTCGGCCTCGAGAAGTGGGGTGTCGAGAGCTATTGCGGCGTTCCGCTGGTTGATTCGGCCGGAACCGTCGTCGGCCACCTGGCGATCCTGTCGGACCAGCCGATGTTGGATGGGCCCCGCGGACTTGCGACCATGCGAATCTTTGCCGCCAGAGCGCGGGCCGAGCTGGAACGCTTGCGGACCGAGGATGCACTTCGCCGGGCGAACGAGGCATTGGTGCAGAGCGAGGAACGGTTTCGCGACTTGTTCGACGAGGCTCCGATAGCTTACGTGCATGAGGGCCTAGACTCTCGGTTTATCGAGGCTAACCGTACGGCGATGAGGATCCTTGGCCTCAAGCCAGAGGAGATCGCCGGAACGACCGGGAAGTCTCTGGCGCCCGATACTCCCAATGCCCAGCGCCGCCTAAGCGAGTGGATCGACTCAATGGGGCGTGGCACCGCTACTACCGGCACCGTCCTTGAGCTACGCCGCAAGAACGACGGCAAGCCGGTGTGGATCCAGTGCTGGTCCAGGCCGGCCCCCGACGGCAGTTACACGCGCACTATGTTTATTGATGTAACAGACCGCGTGCTCATGGAGCGCGAGAAGGCGCGCCTCGAAGCTCAAAACACGTACCTGATTGAAGAGATCAAGGAAACGCACAACTTCGAGGAGATTGTCGGGCAGAGCAGGGCTCTCGCCGAGGCGATCGAAAAGGTAAAGCTCGTCGCGAGCACTGATTCGTCCGTGCTGATTCTGGGAGAAACCGGCACGGGAAAGGAACTGGTTGCGCGCGCCGTACACTCGAATAGCGAGCGCAGGAATCGGCCGCTGGTTAAGGTGAATTGTGCCGCTCTTCCGGTTGGTCTTATTGAAAGCGAGTTGTTCGGTCATGAGAAGGGAGCCTTCACCGGCGCGATCGATCGCCGCATCGGCCGTTTCGAGCTCGCGCACGGCGGAACAATCTTCCTGGACGAGATCGGCGACATGCCGCCGGATTTGCAGGCGAAGCTGCTGCGTGTTCTCCAGGAGCAAGAGTTCGAACGGGTCGGCGGGTCGAATCTGATCAAGGTTGACGTGCGCGTGATCGCAGCAACCAATCGGGATCTTTTCCGATCTGCTTCCGAGGGAACCTTCCGGCAGGACTTGTACTACCGACTAAACGTTTTTCCAATTCAACTGCCGCCGCTCCGCGAACGTCGCGAAGACATTCCGCCGCTCGTGCATTACTTCGTCCGCCGCTTCAGCCTGAAAATCGGGCGGAAGATCACCCGCATCCAGCGAGAGACAATGGAACGGCTGATGAACTACAGCTGGCCCGGAAATATTCGCGAGCTCGAAAACGTGATCGAGCGCGCGGTAATCCTGTCGCCGGGAATCGAACTTGAGGTCGCTCCCGGTGTTTTACCAGAGATCGCAGCTGTTGCTAGCGCGCAAGCCGCCGCGCCGCGGCCTGCGCCGGAGGAAAAGAGTCCAGAGGCTCCTTCGCCGCAAAGCATTGATCAGGTGGAACGCAATCACATTCTCGCGGTTCTGATGCGAACCAACTGGCGAATCGAAGGATCTGACGGCGCGGCGGCGTTGCTGAACCTTAATCCCAGCACACTTCGCAGCAGAATGAAAAAGCTCGGCGTTCAGCGGAGCACGCAAGCAGTTTCGTAGATCCGCGATATATCGCGGGCGAGTGTCGCGGCTCGCGGCCTTCAAAGAGTTAAATCCCCGAAATCGTTGCGATCCTGATCGTGGTCTGCGCCTTGCTCTAACCGAGGCCATGATAAGAATCACTGTCGTTCCCCGTGAGAACAGAGCAACTCGAGTTATCGTCGAGGGCCGGATAAACAAGGCCTCGTCGATCGAATTGGCCGGAGTATGCGACCAGCATCTTTTGGACGGAAATAACATCGAACTCGATCTGTCGGCCGTGACCTTTGCGGACAGTGAGGGCGTTACCCTTGTGCGCGATCTCATTAGGAGAGGCTGCACATTGGAGGAATGCTCCGAGCTGGTGCGTACGCTGGTCGAGGATCACTCACCACAATCGCCAGAGTCGAACCACGCGGGCAACGAAAACGAACGCGAGTTGCTCGCGCAGCTGCGCGCCGGTGACGAGGACGCCTTCGGCTTGGTGGTCCAGCGATATGGTGGACGAATGCTGGCGACTGCGCGCAGATTTCTGAACAACGAGTATGACGCGCAGGATGCCGTCCAGGAAGCGTTCGCTTCTGCATTTCGCGCGCTCAACAAATTCAATGGCGACGCGATGCTTTCTACCTGGCTTCATCGCATTGTCGTGAACGCGTCGCTCGTGCAGTTGCGATCCAGGCGCCGCCGGAGTGAGCAACCCATAGAACCGCTTCTGCCGCGCTTCGATCACGACGGCGAGTGGATCAATGACCCAGCGACCTGGACCGACGCCACTGAGGCCATTCTCGAGCGTCGCGACTCGCGTGAGATGGTGCGGCGCTGCATCGAGCGACTACCCGACAAATACCGGTGCGTCCTTCTGCTGCGCGACCTCGAAGAACTTGATACCGAGGAGACCGCGCGCTCGCTCGCGACTACGGCGAACACCGTCAAGGTGCGGCTCCATCGGGCTCGGCAGGCACTAAAGACGCTCATCGAGCGAGACTCTGCGCTCCTATCGGACATTTCGAACGGTGCCCGATCATCTGATCGCAATTGCGCCACGTCACTCTAGTGTTAGCGCGAAATGACCAAGACCCTGAGACTCTTTTTCCCCGTTGCAATTGCCGTTCTGGCATTTGCACATTTGGCATTTGCGCAATACGGAGGCCAGGGCCTTTGCTAGCGCCCTCAGCAGCGATCCTTTATCGCACCAGGGTCAGGTTCGTCCCGGCGTAGACGATATTGCAAGTCGCGCGTCACAAGAGACTCCGTTCAAGATCATCAAAGACGTCGCCTACCGGCAATTAGGTAGCTCTCCAAGGAGGTAGTCGGCGCTCGTTCTGGGGATAACTCCGGTCCTCAGAGCCCCTTCAGGTTTCCAGGCCGCTTTCTTTCTTTGTGAAACCTTTCTCGCTTTCCTGAATCAGAAAACTGGGCCGAAGTTTTCATATCTGCAAGGAGGACGATTGATTATGATCTTCAATCGATTTGCAACTGTCGCTGTATTCGCGTTGACACTGGCGTTTGTTGCCGCACCAGTTCGTACGAATGCGGGGGACAAATCAAGCCCGCCGACGCCCAGAGTCGACCTGCCGCTGCAGGTCGGGTTCGCCAGAGGCGGGACCGCAATTTACATCACGCCGGAAGTTGGCGTCGATCCGTCAGCCGGGCCGGATATCGTCAGCACCGCGCAGGCAGTGGCGAAGGGATTCAACGCCAATTTCATTCCCACGAACTTCGCCACTCTGCCTGGCTCTCCCGCGGTCCGGAATATCTTCGTATTTACTACGCAAGGCAATGTACTTTCCGCCACCCCGACTCCCGCCGGTCCCGGCAATACCAACGCGAACTACTCGCCGCTCTGGCAGGTCAACCTCGTCACGTTTAACTCGGGAGTTACACCAACTCTGCTCACCTCAACCGCGGCGATAACCGACGCGGAGAACGCCAATCAAGTGACGGTCACGCCAACGCCCATTATCGTCGAGTGCTCGGTGCTTTTCTCGCTGCCGCCCGGTGGGCTGTTACCCGCATCGAAAGTCGTACTCGAGGCCTCGAGTGCGTCGGCCGGCGGCAATGTGACAACAAGAGGAATCCTGCCTCTCCAGACAGGCTTCTTCGATGGCGCGACGGCGCTCTATATCACGCCTGAAGTCGGCGTCTCCTCCACTTCCAGTTTCCTCTCCCTGGCGCAAACCGTGGCCGAGGGATTCAACTCGAATTTCGTTCCTACGGCTTTCGACACTCTCCCCGGCAGTGGAGTGGTGGATGACATCTTCGTGTTCACCGATGGTACGCAGGGAAATGTGCTTGCCTCCGCACCCCATCCAGCGGGTCCCACGAACACCGATACGAATTATTCTCCGATATGGCAAATCAGCCTGGTCACCTTTAAGAACGGACATACGCACCGAGTGCTGAAATCGCAGGCCGAAATCCAGGCGGCCGCCACCGACGGCGAGGTCACGATCACGAAAACGGACATTATCGTGGAGTGCTCCGTGATTTTCACGCCCGGAGGCGGACTGCTGCCGGACGCCAGACTCATCACGAACAATGGGGATCAGAAATCAGACAGAAATAACTAGCAAACGGGTATCCCTTCTACTCTCCGATTCCACCCTCGTCCAGTATGAAACGGCCTCCTCGGTTGCTTCGCGGCGCCGGGGAGGTCGTTTCGCGTCTCGTAGCAATCGAGCAGGGCCGACGTAATGAAGGCAACTAGACCTGGGGTTTTTCTCTTCTGCAGGTTACTTGCACCAGGGTTCCCATCCTGTCGCCGGATCGAAACGGCGCAATCGCGGATGTTCCTTTCCCGGCTTTTGAGACAAATACTCTTCGCCGACATCTTATTAACGATGACCTCGGCTCTCGACTGCGATGTGCTTGTCGCTGGCGGTGGACCCGCTGGGCTCGCCGTTGCAATAGCGGCGCGAATGCACGGTTTGAGCGCGATCGTAATCGAGCGCGGTCCCTCTCCGCCCGACAAGGCTTGCGGCGAATGCCTCATGCCGCCGGCGGTGCTAGCGCTCGACCGAATGGGGGTGCTGGATTTGATCGATCCCGCACATCGCCCGTCGATCGGCGGCATTCGCATTAAAGTGGGCCCGTCGTCGGCTGTAGCCTATCTGCCGTCACCTGGTGCATTGGGCGTCCGAAGGACCACGCTGACTGCCGCGATGATGCATCGAGCCCGCCTACTCGGCGCGGAAGTTCAAATGCGCACCAGCGTGCTCGGCTATTGTATCCAGCTGGATCACGTGGTTGCGGAAACCGATGTGGGACCAGTGCGAGCCCGATTCCTCGCTGCCGCCGATGGCCTCCATTCGCGGCTCCGCCCAGTGGCCGGATTGCAGGCGGCCGCGAGCGGACTGCGGCGATTCGGAATACGCCAACATTTTCGCGTTACACCGTGGAGCCGCTTCATCGAAGTGCATCTGGCCGACGGGGTTGAGGCCTACGTCACTCCTGTCGGTCCCGAACGAATCGGTATCGCGTTCCTGTGGGACGATGCGAGACTGAAGCAGCAAAGCATTTCGATTGACCAACTCTTTGAGCGGTTTCCTTCAATTTTGGCGCGCCTTGCAGGAGCTGTCGTCGATTCTCGTCCCCGAGGCGCGGGGCCAATGGCACGTTCAGCGCGCTCGCGAATCGCAGACCGCTTTGCGCTGGTGGGAGACGCGGCGGGATATATCGATGCGATCAGTGGCGAAGGGCTCTCACTTGCACTCGTCGCGGCGCTCACTCTTGGCGGGATACTTCCCACTGCGCTCGAATTAGGTGGATCGCGCGAGACGCTGCTCGCGTACCAGCGCGACTCCGCGCGCCAGTTCCGCCGGTATGCGTTTGTGACGAATACCATGCTTGCATTTGCGCGCCGTCCAGCGCTTCACGGGCCGATAATCGCGATGCTCGCGAGACACCCTCAAATGTTCTCATCGATACTTAGGTTCGCTGTGGGCTAGCCGCCGATAAGAAGGCTGTCATGGAAGGCTGATCACTGAGCCGCGTGGAATCGCGACAATTGAAAACAGATCTATGAGGAAGGACATGCGTTTATCTAAAATTCTAACGTTGTTGGCAGTTGGACTGGCACTCGGAATTTCCGGCTGCGCTGCGGTGGAAGGCGCCCGATCCGCAGAAGTAGAAAAGCAGCAGAGTTTCGAGCATCGCGTTGACACCGCTCATATCTGGGTCACCACGCAAGCGGCTCCGGCCGGCAAGCCCTACTCTACGCTAGGTGAGTTAAATTACACGGAGCCATTTTCGCCTGATGCTATCGACGAGGCGCAGATCAACGATAAGTTGAAGAAGATCGCTCTCGAGAAATGGCCCGACATGATCGACGCGATCGTCGACGAGAATCAGACGGTCTCGGCCGACGGCTCGCGGATCACGGTCACTGGTAAGGCGATTCAATACGACTCTTCAGTTGACCGCGCCGCCTTGCACCACCTTAACGACAACCTGGTGGCGTCGCCGAATGGCAACTAGTGGCGATCGCCAGGGCATTCCGCTCAGGTACGCGGACGCCAAAAAAGTGGAAATGGTTTCGGGGAATATCGAATTATCTGTCTCAAAAGATGAGTCCGCTAGGATTGTTTGAATGATACCTGACTTCAAAGGCCATCACTTCGCAGAGGATTCAGCTCCGAATGAACCACCTGGACCGCATCACTGCATCAGGTGCGGCCTGAAAGCATCGCTGAGGCCGGATGGCTCAGTATTCTTCGACATTGAGGGAACCGGCGTGTTTCTCAAGACGAGCAACAACGCGCCTTTCAACGCGTCCCGCATACCGCCCTGCGACGTGGTCCGCCCTCGTCCGGCCTAGTCGGCTCTGGTCCGTGATCTGACTTCATCCCGCTTCATCCCGCACAATCTCGTTGGAGTCAAATCCGCCCACTACCATCGCGTCGAATTGGGTGGTGCTGAAACTGAAACGGGGGGTAAAGGGCGGGAAGGATTGGCAGACGTTCTTCTCGCGCAATCCAGAAATCGGCCGGCTGTATCGCGATCGAATTCTCTGCGTGGCGCTATGCCAGGGCGCTGCTTTGCATTTCTTGGATGGAAAAAACGGAATCAAGGACTTCGACGTTTGGACTTTCTTCGCGCATAGTCCGTCGCATCGGTTTCCTCCACGCAGGCCAGTCATGAACGCCGATTTCGGACCGTCCAAGTTCGGACGGCACTCTGGCGACGACGGACTCGCTGGTCGTCGTGTGGACTTCATCGTGAGGGGTATCGACTGCCGGCCTGGCGCGGACCCCGTTGAAGTGCTGCGCGGGTACTTGACGGAGCGTCGCAGCAAATCCGCGCGGTGTCTCTCCAAAAAGGCTGTTGTTATGATTGAGCCGAGGAGTCTTCGGGGCCGGGTCGCGTGCCCGGTCAGATAAACAATTAGCCGACTACCGAGCCAGCTAGATCCCAAGGTGTAGCAGAATATATAGGAAATTGGCGATGACCGAGCGAATTATTGAGCTTCTTCTTTATCGGAACCTGCAGGAAGTCTTCGGCGAGGGCGATGCCGCCCGTCGTCGTGCAGCAATAGACGAGTTCTACACTGACGATTGTGTACTCTATGTGCAGCCCGGCGTCTTCGTCGGACGCGATGCTCTGGACAAGTTTGCCGGTGATCTCCGCGCGACCCACCCGAATTTTGTTTACACGCCTCATGGAGAGGCCCAAGCTGTTCACAACGCTGGAATTCTCGCCTGGGGCTCTGGTCCAAAAGGCGAAGCTCCCGATTACACCGGGCTGGACGTAATCATTGTCCGCGACGGCAGGATTGCTGCGCTATACGTCTTCCTCAATCCAAAATTCTCGTAGCTGTGGTACGACAGTGCCTCACGGATCATCGGCCATGGCTATACGGTTCGCCGTCGTTGGTCTTTCGCTTGACGTTGGACGTTGGGTTCGGATGCTCGGACAGCGACCGTCTGAGGCTGGAAGTCAAAAGCTCGCCATTTTTAATGAAAAAATAACTCCTCGTGGGAGACAATCTGTGTGGCTAAATTCAGGCTATTCGGTGGGAAATTTGGCGGAAAATGGGGTCTGTGGAGGATAGGGTCTGATCGAAAAAGCCTCGGAATTTAGCCCTTTTTGTCTCTGTCGTCCCCCGGATGTCCCTGCTCGGATTCGTTCCCAAGCTGGACGTCGCCGGTTCGACCCCGGTCGCCCGCTCCACCACTTCACGGTTGGTTGGATGACCCTCGCCGCAGCACTTGACACTCGCGAGACTGATTCGGAAGAATGTTATTATGGCGTCGACCGGTCGCCGAGCTGTGGAACGTCCGCCCCAGCCGGGGTTCCATTGGCGAAGGGGAAGTGCCCTCACGGTTGTCGATGTCCAGGCCATCTCTTAATACCGCGTTGCTGGGGAACGAGGGTATAAAGAGGAGGCTTGTCCATGACCAAGCACGGCAGTTTCAAGAAGGTTGTCCGGCGGCACGCGCACGACACCGGTCAGCGGTACACTGAAGCGCTCACCGACCTTGAAGGGCTCCACGCCCGGATGTTTCACCAGCCCGTCGGTGAGCGTTTGATCACCCATCTGAGGGATCACTACGGCATCGACGCGGTCGCTGCGACGAAGGCCAGTCAGCACCATGACCACGTGTTTCGGGTTGACCGCCGCGACGGCGACCCGTGGATTGCGCGCGCGTTCTCGCCGGCTCGCCCGCGGGCCGGGGTCGAAGGCGATGCGGCGATCCTGCGGTTCCTGGAACGACACGACTACCCGGCGGAGCGGCTCGCGGTCGACGACGCGGTGTCGGCGTTCGACGACTCGACTGTCCTCGTCACCCGATTCGTCCCCGGCGGGCCGCTCCCCGTGGCCGTCGGACACGAGGGCAGCGAGAAGTTCGCCATCATGGGTGATCTGCTCGGACGGTTGCATACCCTGCCGTTCGACGAGTCCGTCAGCCGCCCCGGTGGGGCGAGCGGGGATGATCCCAGCCGCGAGGGCAGCCCGCGTCAGGACCTGCTGGCGGCCCTCGCATTCCTCGACGCGGTCAACACGAAGGTCGCTCCGGCCGAGCGCGAGCGATTCGAGCGGCTCCGCGACCAGGTGCGCTCGGCCGACGACGGCGAGGGCCTGCCCGAGGCGTTGCTGCACGGCAACCTCCTCCACGCTCCGGATCACGTGATCCGGGGCGAGCAAGGGCCGGTGGCTATCAACTGGAAGGCGGCCGGGCGCGGCCCGCGCCTGGCGGACTTTGCGTGGCTTATGTGGGGCACTTGGCGCAACGCGGACTGGATCAATCTGGCCGTAGGCGCGTACCGCCAGCACGTCGAGTTGACCGATGACGAGCTCGAGCGGCTCGAGGCGGTGATGTACATACGGCCGCTGTACCTGGGTTGCTTCAGCTACCGGCGTGACCTGGTCAACGGCCGCCCGCCCAAGGAAGTGTGGGGCTTCGTTAACCCCGAGCACATCGGCGCAATTGCAGCCGCGACCCGCGCCGCCTGGCGCTGATCGCTACTCCCACTGCGCGCGGCGAGTCTCCATTTATTCACGGTTGGTTGGCCGGCTCTCGCCGAGTCCGTACACCATCGCAGTCTTGGTGGTGCCGAGTTTGATCCATTCCGCGCAGTCAAGCTGTACGCTTTTGTAGTACTCTTCGGAAAGTTCGAGAGACTCCTTGCTGACGTCGTCGATTCGATCGAACTTACACTGAAACGCAAATTCTCCCGATAGCGATTTCTCCAGCGCACGGCTGCGCCATATCGCGATGGTGGTCTTACCTTTGAAGTGGTGCCCGAAGTGAATCATGCCCATGGTGTTCTGCACTTCTTCGACCGCGACGTTGTTGACCAGCATCATTTTGGTCCTGGGCCTTATGTCGATGCGCTTGAGAGTGGGAAAGGCGCGGGCGATGTCCTCGATGCCGCGGTCGAGCTCAATCTTGGGCGACGTGAGCACGCATCCGTGCGAATAGACACTGCGCATCCCGCCGAGACGGTCGCGTTCGAGCAATAACTCTTCTTTGAATTTTACCTCATCGTGTCCACCCAACTGCGGACGGACGTCAACCCCCGCAGCGTCCTTGAGTTCCGGCGCGCGGTACTTGAACGTCAGCTCGTGGTCGGGTCGCGGCCATCCCTGGTCGTAGAAGGTGCGCTTTCGCAGAATGAAGTGGTTGTTGTAGAGGTCGAACTGCGGGGTGTCATAGAAGAGAACTTCGCGAACCTGGCTGTCGAATGCGTGGTCGGCCATGTCCACCTTGATGTGGAGCTTCTTAAGAGTCCTGGACGCGGCGTCCCAAAATTCAAGGAAGCCATTCTTGCTGGTAAACCGATCGGGTTGCAGCAGAATTTTGTACTCGCGGTAGTGAACTACGTCGCTGGCGAGATGCTTTGTTTCAGCATGCTTGCTTATGTGCTTGTCCATTGAGGCATCGTAGTTCGCAGCAGCGGCTGACGCAATTGTTTTTTGAATCTAGAATTTCCAGATGATGTTGAGCGCGACGAAGTTGTAATAGTCGGATGAAAGATGCCCTTGAAGTGTTCCAGCGAGCGGTCCGCGGCGAGCACTGAAAGGAGCAGGGCCCGCGTCCATCAACTCCCACGCAAGGCCGGCCGTTACGTCGCGATTGATTTGATACTGAATGCCGGTGCCATAGCGCAGCTGGCGATCGAGAGGCAAGGTGGGGATTCGGTTCGCCTTCGAGACTGGCGAACTGTCATAGGCAAATCCGGCCGACCAGAGCCACTTTTCGCCGAATCGGAATTGCTGTCCGATCGCGATCTGACACGTATCCGAAAAATGCAGGTTGGCCTCAACCGTCCTTTGCTTGCGGGCGGAAATTCCAATCGGGAACTCTCCGAACGCAGACCAGTTCTGCCATCCGACATTGCCCATCAGGCTGAAGTTAGGTGTGACGTCGTAGAGCCCACTTAACATCACCTGTTGCGGCACTTCCATCGGGATATTGGCCTTTACTCCGCCGATTCTCCGGCGAAGACGGCTGGCGAGGGGACCAAGACCCGTGACGTGCGGCCGAAAGCCGAATTTGTAATCGACCGGCGACTGATAGGTGAGGCCGACGCGGAGTTTAGCGATCGGCCTGAGTAATATGCCGACGTTACCGCCGAATGCCTCATCCCACGACTCGATGGCCAGGCCGCCGTCCGGCACGCGAGGAAGTGCATTGTTAATTTTCGATTGAAACAGGAGACGCCCGACTGAGAAGCTAAAACCTGCGCCCACTGAGAGCCAGTCATTCACCTCGTAAGCTATTGACGGGTTGACTTTGCCGGTGATGAGTGGCTCTCGCGTCACGTAGTACCGTCCCGTCCATGTCTTTCCGTAGTTGAAGTTTCCTGCGAAATCGGAGACAGCATCCACGCCGAGCCGAACGCGTTCCGAGAGCTTGTAAACGTAAAAGAATCCTCCGATGGGCATGAACACTCCGGCGTTGCCGCCACCTCCGCCCGAGGTTGTCGTTTGCGAGGCCACGTCGAAGTTATTTGAGGGAAGCAGCGCGCCAGCCGCCCCCAGCAACTGCGAACGGTCGAGCAGAGTCATTCCGGCAGGATTCGCGGCGGCAGTCGAAGCGTCAGCTGCCATCGCGGCTCGTCCGGCGCTGGCGGTGCCTAGATCGGGCGCGCCAGTCTCATACAACAACAGACCGGCGCAACGCGCTGAGGTGACAAAAGTCAGCAGGACAACTGCCGCAAGAGATGTAGCCTTATAAACCTTGCGTGATGATGGTCGCACGCTCCCCTCCCATCCACATTTTAGCGGTCCAACATAAACCGCTTTTATCGCCAGGCGAAGCTGACGGCATACCCGCGTCCGGCATTTCACTTCGACATCAGCACCTTACCGGTAGTGCTATCGATGTTGAATAACCAGAAAGCAGTTACGTCCTCCTCAAGAATCATCGCGACCATGCCTATGCCCGGCGCAAACAAGTTGTAGCCAGTGTTCTGCGTGTGAGCCGGGCCAACCTTACCCTCGCACTTGACGCGGAACAAGACCGCCGGAAAGGTGCCGGCAGGCACTGTCACTTGATAGGTGCCAACGTAAGTATAGGTACCGTTGATCGATCCTGAATATCTCTGATCGCTTGGGTCGTCCAGATAGTTCACCGAGACTTGCTGCGTGTAGCTCTTGCTTTCACCGGGTTGCATGCCCTTGGGCACGAACGGATTGGCAGGCGTGGTTACGACTACCACGCCTTCGCCCGCGTCGGTGAGGGCGGCCATTATGATGTCGCCCTGGTCGGTCTCGCGCATGAAGCCCGCTAGTGTTGGAGTCATCTGGAAGCGCCATGCCTTCCTGCCGCCCGGGCGCCTGGCCTGCCAGAGCCCAAGTGTCTGAACAGTTCCGGCGTTAGGGCCCGCGACGACCTGGAACTGCTGGGACTTTTGTTGAAGTGGGAAATAGACGGACGGATCGCTGATGGGGTTGCTGGGCAACGCTGCGCCGACTACGCCTGGTCCAAGTTGAGCAGTTATATTTTGCTGATCCTCAGGCGGCAGAGGCAGCACGACACCTTGGGCGCGCGCCAAACCTGATGCACAGCAGCATGAGTCCGAAGGTCAAAGCTACAATCGTTCGCATCAAAGTTCCTTCCTTTATCTGTGTAGGTCCGCCGCCGCCGATTCCACTTAGTTGACCAAGTCGCTCTGGACGAAAACGCTCATTTCGGTCCTATTCGGATACACTCAACTTGGACATTGTAATGGATTGCAAATCGGCTTGTCAGCGGTCGCAGCATGGAGGGCGGCTTGAGACCGCCCTCCGTACCACCGTTCGACTATTGGCCTTCGTGCTGCTTCATCATTTCCTCGACCTGAGCCTTTACAGCCTGAAGGTTGAAGGTAGCCGGCGCCTGCATTGGAGGATAGTCGACCGCCGTCATCGCGAGCTTGGCGACGGACTTCTGGACCATCACGAAGCGCCAGAACTCGCGTGCCATGAAGTCGTTCATGTATCCCCCACCCATATTGTTCAGGCTTTCGCCGCGCAGATCCGATGTACGCTCGAACGGATCTTGCCGAAGGTTCATGATGGTGGGCATATCGGTCGTGACCTTCTCGCCAGGCCAACCGTACGGCTGCTGGATAAACTGGTACTTGAAGTCGTCGATGCGCATAGCGCCGAGATGTGGTCCGCCGAAGTAGAAGAGTCTCGTGTCGCACGGACGGCCCTTTGCCGTTGATCAAATCGATCTGGTTATAGCCGTCCAGGTGATTCTTGTACTCGCGATCGCCGATAGTCACCCCCTTCAGGAGTTGATCGGTGATATCAGGATTGCCGGCCGCTGCCGAGAGCGTCGGTAGCCAATCGAGGCCGGAGAAGATGCCGTTCTCGACCCGGTTAGGCTGAATATGGCCGGGCCAGCGTGCGATACACGGCACGCGGAAACCGCCTTCAAAGGTGGTGCCCTTGGTGGCTTTGAACGGCGTCATGCCGCCGTCGGGCCAAGTGAAGACTTCGGCGCCGTTGTCCGTGGTGAAAATGACGATAGTGTTGTCAGCCTCGCCGATGTCATCGAGGTGCTTCAAGATCTCGCCGACGCTGTCATCCATCTGCGCCATGCCGGCCTCTTCGATGTTGTAGTTGTTGGTGGCGTTCATCATCGCCTGGTACTTGGGCGGTATGTAAGTGAACACGTGCATGCGCGTGGTGTTGTGCCAGATGAAGAACGGCTTGCCGTCACTCTTCGCCTTGTCCATGAAATCGTTGGTGTGCTTGACCAGTACGTCGTCGAAGGTCTCCATGTCGTACTTGGCTTTGCGACCTTCTTGCCAGTTCTGCATGTCCTTCATGTTCGGAAATGGCGCCAAAGGACCCTCATCCACGATCTTCTGCTTTCCGACTTTGCCCCAGCGCGGCATAGTGGTGTCGTCGTCCGTGTCCGACGCCCAGCAATGCGTTAGATCGCGCGGTCCGGTCTTGTCTATCCAGTCCTGCGGATAGTCGAACCAGTACGGATCTGACATCGCGTCGAGGTGGTACAAGTAGCCGAAGAATTCGTCGAAGCCATGCACGCACGGCAGATACTTGTTCAGATCTCCCAAGATGGTTCTTGCCGAACTGGGCAGTTTCGTAACCCTGCGCCTTGAGGACAGTGGCGAGAGTAACGGCCTGCGCTGGCAGTCCTACGTCGGCGCCTGCTTGGCCAACGGTCGTCAAACCGGTGCGAAGGGGCAACTCGCCGGTGATAAAATTGGCGCGCCCCGCCGTGCAGCTCGCCTCGGCGTAGTAGTCGGTGAACATCATGCCCTGGGACGCGAGCTTGTCGAGGTTAGGGGTCTTGCCGGACATGATTCCACGATGATAGGCGCCGATATTAAACCAACCGACGTCGTCGCCCATGATGACGAGAATGTTAGGCTTCTTATCCTGAGCCCATGCTGTGTGCGCAACCGACAGACCTACAATTGCGCCAATCATGAATACGATCGCGAGATATCTACTTTTCCGGGTCAGCATTACAATGCTCCTTTAGGAAGGGTTCCTTTACTTCATTGACCTTGGTGCACGTTCCAGCCGTTAGCAGTCAGTTGTTGCTGCGCGAGTGGTGTCATCCTGCCGTTGAGCAAGAGGACGCGATTATGCAGCGCCATCAAATTGGGATCGGTCGCAAAACCTGCGACGCGCTGTGTCCACGACAGGTAATCGACCGGCGCAGGCAGTATTGTGGTGCCATTCTGATCGCGCGCAACCAGCTCGGCCGGAGCCCAAATCCTGGCGATAGGAGCCTGCTGCTGACCCCATTGCACGAGCATATGCAGCGAAGTGACCAGGAATCGCGCCTGGTACTCCGTCATCATGCTGCCGATATCGACCGCCGCGGCGCGACGACCCGGAATGTTGCCGAGCGCTTCGAGGTCTTTGACCGCGTCAACCTGCAGGCTCAATGGAATCGCAGTGTTGGTGGTAAAGGCTACGATCTCTTCCTGCGACAGACCAAAGCTCTTCAGCTTCTTTTGAACCAGGATAATGAGGTCAGCTCTCGGCGTCTGATAGACGAGATCGTTAGTGACCGTTACGGCCGTGATGATCATTGAGCCAGGGACCGCCATCATCGCCGCAGACACCGTCATGCGGGCGGAGAACATGACCCAGGCAACGTGGTTCAGCTTCTTGGTGAGAATCGGATCGGAGCTGTAAGGATCGACGTGCAATTGATGTGCGAGCTGGCGACGGACCTGGTCGTAGCCCAACGCTGTCAGCGTAGCGGTACCGGCCTGTCCGGCGGCTTTGCCGCTGCCGAAGGAATTGGTAGCCGAGGATGCTATCTCTCCTGCACCCATGCTGACGCGGCTGAATAAATCTCCGACTCCGCCCGGCAGCCCGGTGACAGTATCCATAGGATGCATGACCATATTCGCGGCGGCGCCTACCGGACGAACTGCGCTTGAGACCAGCGCGTTTGCGAACACACTGGAGTTGCTCATGTTGTCCAGTTGGGCGATCGCGGGAATTTCGGATAGCCGTATCTTCAGCATGTCGAGGCTCTCGACGTAATAGGTGCCTGCGTCGTCATGGAACACACTCGGGTCGGCGACGATAGTGTATTGGCCCATCACGCCGTTAGTCGGCGCCTGGGGTTGAACTGTATATCCCTGCCCCGAGAGTGGAGTCGCAGGCAGCAGGTCGGCCACGTTGACGACGGGCGGCTCCTCATACTGTCCGCTCGCCGCGCCAAGCTGGGACGGCTGGACGCTGGCCATCGGAGGAGGCGGCGCCTGTACCGCAGGTGCTTGCGCACCCTGGCTCGGTGCGGACGACGAGGTTTGAGAGCAACTCGCCAGCAACAGTCCTATGAACAGAACGGACAACAAGCCCGCTGCGCGCGTCATACTTCTGTGAGTTCAGATTCATTTTCTCCTCGACTGTTTTCGTCATGTAAGTCGTCATGAAGAGCGCGACGTTGTCGTTCACTCGCGGCTCAAGATACGTCCGTTTTTCAGGAGAGCGATATTGTACTTTGGTACAATGGCCGAGTAGGCGGCGCACGATGCATACTTAGCTTGCAAGGGACCGTGCGGATGACGAGGGGCCGTTGTCCCGCGAAGCCGGTATCGTCAGTTGGGGAATAATTCGCCGGCCACAGTGATTGTGGTAGATGACGACGCGTCCATCCGCGGGGCGCTGCGACGACAGCTACAGATTTTAGGATTCAACGTAACGGACTTTGGCAGCGCCGAAGAGTTCCTGGCGAGCGAACTTCCGGATGGCAACGCCTGCTTGCTGTTGGACGTTTACATGCCCGCGATGACCGGGATCGAATTGTGCCGGAAAATGGTCGAGTCAGGACGGAGCGTGCCGACGATCCTGATCAGCTGGCCGCGACGATCCGCAGACCAGGAAAATAATCCGCGAGGCGAAACCGATCGCGAGCCTGCTCAAGCCGTTTGACGAAAAAAGTCTTCTACGGGCAATCAGGAAGGCGTCTGCCCGGTCAATCGAATCTGCCCAATTGAACGCTCGTCAATCAGTGCCTAGCGGCAAATAATTTTCCTCATTAAATTCGCGTGATCCTGAATTCGTCAGCGTTTTTCGGCATGGACCGCTGGCTTTCGCGCCGGTACCTATTGTAAGTTTTGCCAACGGAAAGATCATTCGGCCGCTTCACCGCAATTCCTGCACTTCTGGATCCCCGGGCATTCAATCCAAGCGAGCCGATTTCCGCTTTTCGTCGATGCAACCACGAATGAGGAATGCCAATATCGAGCCGAAGCGCGACAGGAGCGCGCGCGCCAGCCGCGAACGCCGGGAGGCTGCCCGCTTCGAATCGGTAATCGGTGAATTGTCGGCAGCGATGGCCCGAGTTCCGGCCGACGAGGTTGACCGCGAAATCGAACTCTGGTTGGGCAAGATCTGCCTAGCGCTGGATCTCGACCGGAGCGCCGTCTATGAGCGCGATACGCCGGACCAACCGGTACGCCCCACGCATACCTGGGTTCGAGCGAATTTCCCAGCCTTTCCGCCGAACTATGATCCGGAGAAGCTCATCCAGAGAAGCACCCAGCTGGTCTTGTCGGGCAAAACGCTCGTGTTCGCGCGCCCCAGCGACATTCCGATTGAAAACCAGGATACAAGGCGCTTCGTAGAGAAGTACGGGCCCAAAGCTTCTGCAGCGATTCCGATGTGGGCCGGCGGCAGAGTCATCGGGGCCGTGAGTTTCGGCAAGTTTCGCTCGACGCGCGAATGGGCGCCGGAACTGCTCGATCAGCTCGCACTGGCGGTGCGGCTGTTTGGCAGCGCGATCGAACGCAAGCAATCCGAAATGGCAATTCGAGCAGTTCGCAACGAGCTCAGGGTCGCATCGCGCCGCAACGTGATGAGCGAGCTGGTCGCTTCACTGTCGCATGAAATCAACCAGCCGCTTGGCGCGATTTTGAGTAACCTTGGTGGTGTCGCGCGATTGCTGAACCAGGGCAATCCACAGCCGGCGATGGCTCTGGAGGCGGTCAACAGCGCGATTGACGATACCAAGCGAACGGCTGAAATCGTTCGTCGGATTCGCGCCATGTTCAAGAACCAGGTCGAACACAAAACCGCGCTCGGTATCCGCGGATTGATTGGCGAGGTGGTGAAGCTTACGGCCGGCGAGGCTGCGATGCGAAAGATCTCGGTGCAGATGGAGGTGACGCCTTCCGGGCAACGTGTGATCGGCGACAGCATCCAGCTGCAACAGTGCGTGCTGAATCTGGTGATGAACGCCTTCGACGCGATCGCAGACGCGAACACAGATCAGCGCGGGGTGACAGTCAAGGTGGCGCCCGAAAAAACCGGATGGGTTGGGGTCAGCGTAAGCGATACCGGCGCCGGCATTGCTCCCGCCGTCGCGAACCGCCTGTTCGAGCCGTTCGTGACAACCAAAAGCGAAGGAATGGGATTGGGACTGCTCGTCACGCGATCGATTGTAGAGAGTCACGGTGGGAGAATCTGGGCAACCCCGAATCCAGACCGGGGCACCACGTTTACTTTCACGCTACCGGTCGCTGCGAGGAAATTGGCGGGAGCGTCGAGACGCGTCGATTGAGCACGACCAGAGAGGTCGTCGACCATCTCACTCAGCCGGCGTGAATCTGGAGGACGCCGGCCATTCGCACCAGGTCGGCAATTGAGTCGGCGCCCATTTTGTTCATGACACTTGCGCGATGGGCCTTGACGGTCCGTTCGGTCGTGCCCAGTTCCGCGGCGACCTGCTTGTTCAGCAGACCGGATGTAATCAGCGCGAAGACTTCACGTTCGCGAGAAGTAAGAGACCGCTGCAGTTCCTCAAGTTCGATGAGATGCGTTCGGTGAGCGCGCCGCTGACGCGAGAGATCGGCGCCTCGCGCGATTGAACTCAGCAAAGCGTGATCGTCCAGCGGCTTTTCGAGGAAATCCACTGCGCCCTTCCTCATCGCGTGCATCCCGAGCGACAGATCGCCGTGACCGGTTATGAAAACGATCGACGCGTGGGGAATAGTCCGGTTGAGTTCCTCCTGCAGTTGGAGCCCGTTCATCTTTGGCAGGTAGATGTCTGCCACCACACAATCGAACTCTTTCGCGTCAGCGGACTCGAGAAGATTTTCCGCGGCAGAATAAGGAGTGACCTCGAAGCCGGCGGTGCGGAGCTGGAACGAGAGGGCTTTCCGCACGCTCGCTTCGTCTTCGATTAGGGCGACCCTGATGCGTTTAGTAGTTGGCTCAGTTGGAATGTCGCGAACGTCGTTCGCGCGATTTTTTGCGGTCGACACGATTTTCCTTCTCCGGATCATTCAGCGGCGAGACCCGACGAAATAGTACATATCGTTGACGGCTTCGAGCAATTGGGTTTTGGTCACATTTCAATTGCCAGAGTTGAACGTTGAGTAAGAAAAAAAAGCCGCGCGCGAACCCCACTAGAAAGATCCCGACACGAGCGCAATCATCGGCGGAGTCGCCAAAGTCGCGTTTCGGTTCTGTCGGCTCGGGGCTGCTGGTAGCTGCGCTGTCGATTTTACCGGTCATCTTCATATTCCGATGGTTGCGTGAACCGGCGCGCTCGATCGTGACGGCATCGCCTATGCTCGATGCGAAATTTATCGGAGCAGCTGAATGCGCTAGTTGCCATCAGCACGAGAACGAACTCTGGCTGGGATCGCATCACCAGCTGGCGATGCAAAGGGCAGGGGATTCGACGGTCCTGGGCGATTTCAATCACGCGAACTTTGACAACAACGGCGTCAGGTCGAGCTTCTTCCGCGATGGATCGAAGTTTATAGTGCGTACCGACGGGCCGGACGGCGCGCTTCACGACTATGAGATCGGGTACACGTTCGGCGTTTATCCGCTTCAGCAATACCTGATCGCGATGCCAGGTGGGCGCCTGCAGGCGTTGGGGATCGCGTGGGACACGCGGCCGCGCGAAAACGGCGGGCAGCGATGGTTCTTTCTCTATCCGGGCCAGAAGATCACGGCGCGTGATTCCCGGCACTGGACGGGTATCGATCAGAACTGGAACTACATGTGTGCCGATTGTCATTCGACCAATCTGCGCAAGAACTACGACGCTCGCACTCGGACGTTTTCGACGTCCTATTCGGAGATCGATGTGTCGTGCGAGGCTTGTCACGGTCCCGGGTCCGAGCACGTGGCGTGGGCGAAGAAGCAGGGCGATTGGCAGAGGCTCAGCGCAAACGAGGGTTTGACGATCGCGCTTGATGAGCGCAAAGGCGTCGCGTGGCCAATCGATCCTGCGACCGGCAATGCGCGTCGAAGCCCGGCGCGCCAATCAGAGCGGGAAATCGAGACGTGCGCGCGATGCCATGCGCGGCGCGGCGAGATTCACGAAGATTATGTTCACGGACAGCCGGTGGGCGACGATTACCGGGTTGCGCTGCTCGATGAGGACCACTATTTCCCCGACGGCCAGATAAAAGAGGAGGACTACGAGTACGGCTCGTTCAGCCAGAGCAAAATGTTCCATGCGGGCGTGACGTGCAGTGATTGCCACGAGCCGCACAGTTCCAAGCTACGGGCGCCGGGCAACGGCGTGTGCGCGCAGTGTCATTCGGCGCAGAAGTATGATTCGCCGGCACATCATTTTCACAAAGTGGGATCGGCGGGCGCGCGATGCGTCGAGTGTCACATGCCAACGCGCACATACATGGTCGTCGATGCGCGACGCGATCACAGTATCCGGATTCCGCGCCCAGACCTTTCGGTGAAGCTGGGCACACCGAATGCTTGCACCAACTGCCACACCGATAAGGCGGCTCAATGGGCATCGGACTCAGTGAACAAATGGTACAGGCACACGCCGGACGGGTTTCAGCATTTTGCGGAAACGCTTAATGCGGGATCGATGGGTGCACCGGGCGCGCAACAATCGCTTGAACGGTTGGTCGCGGACCTCGAGCAGCCGGCGATCGCGCGCGCCACTGCGCTTTCGATGCTTGCGACGTTCGTCCCGCCCGCGACTGACGAAGCAGTTCGCGCCGGAGTCCGCGACGATTGGTCGCTGGTGCGACGGGCCTCCGCTCACGCTCTGTCCAACACGCGATCCAGCAGCCAGCGCGAATACATTGATTCCGCTGCTCAGCGATCCTGTCCGCGCTGTGCGGATCGAAGCGGCGGAAGTGCTGGCTGGGTTGCCCGCGAACAATTTACCGGCGGATGTTGGCGCTGCTTTCAGTCGCGCCACCGATGAATACATCAGCGCGCAGCAATTGAACGCCGACCGTCCCGAGGCGCACATGAATCTTGGATTGCTGTATGCGAAGGCAGAATCACCTGGACAAGGCGGAGGCGGAACTCAAGACCGCATTGTCGATCGATCCGAGTTTTGCGCCGGGCGCAGTCAACCTTGCTGACTTGTATCGCGCGCAGAATCGGGACGACGAAGGAGAACGCGTCCTCAAAGACGCGCTCAGTCGTTCGCCGGACGAGCCGTCGCTCGACGAGGCCCTGGGTCTGTTGATGGTGCGTCAGAAGCGCGGTGCGCAAGCGCTGGAACTGTTAGGGGACGCAGCGCGCAGGGCACCGGACAATGCGCGTTACGCTTACGTCTATGCGATCGCGCTGAATGATGCGGGAAAGACGCGCGAGGCGATCGAAACGCTCGAGAGTTCCATCAAGGCCTACCCGTATGACCGCGATTCACTTGCCGCGCTGGTGAACTTTCTGGAGCAATCCGGCGATCTTGCCAAGGCGCTGACTTATGCGAATCGCCTGGATGAGCTGGAGCCGAATGATCCAGAGATTCGCGAGATGTTGAAACAGCTACGCGAGCATTCGCACAGCTGATATGCGAGGCCTTCTTCGATCAGGGCCCGGTTCCCGTCAGGCTGATGTTGTGCGGGCTGGTTGGGTCGTTCGCGACGCTTACCGCCATGATCGCGCTTTCCGCGGAACCGGCGCCGGTGGGCGTGAACTTCACCGCTATCGTGCACGACGAATGAGCCGCCGCCGATGCACCGCAGGTGCCGCCCGCGATTGCGAAGTCACTTGCGTTAGCGCCGCTGATGCTCTCGCTCAACGGCAGCGAAAATCCTGACAGATTAGTGACCGTCGCGTTCAAGGTCTTCGAGGTTGTTCGTGAGTGTGCCATAGGCTATCGAGGCCGGCGTGACCGTCGCAGGAATGGTTGGCCCAGTGCTTAGCGCGACCGTGTAAGGACTCAATGGATCGGGACTGTCAGCGATTGACAGTGTCGCCGACTCTGTTCCAAGCGCGCCTGGCTTGAAGGTCACGGTCAATGTGCAAGCCTTGCCGGCGTTAAGGGTCGTGCTGCAGGTCCCGCCCGTTACTGAAAAGTCGGAGGCGTTAATTCCACTGAAGCTCTCGCTGAGAGTTACTGTTCGAGTCTGATGATTGGTCAGGCTGAAGGACAATGGTGCCTTAACCCCGAACTTCACGCTGCCGAAGACGAGACTGGTCTTCGTTAGTGTCAGACCCGCGATGCCAGTGCCGCTGAGAGTTACATGCTGAGGGCTGGTGCTGACGTTGTCGAAGATCATGAGTGTTGCGCCGTGCGCACCCAGCGCGCCAGGGATGAAGGTAATTCCCAGCGTGCACGTGGTCCTGGGCGCGACCGTGATAGGAATCGCACCGCAGGTCCCGGTGCCGCTTAAAGCATATTCAGCCGGATCGGACGATGTCGCGCTTCCAATCACCAGAGAGTGGGTTGTACCGGTGTTATCGACCGTCACAGTCTTAGTCAGGGTTTGACCCAAAGCGACATTGCCGAACGCTAGCGACGCGGTCACGGACATCGTGGTAGTCGGGGTGGAAGTTGGAGTCGCGGTCTGGGTTGGACCGGTCGTCGCGGTAGCTGTGGTTGTACTGTACTCGTAGCGGTAGGTGTCGCCGTCAGGGTCGAGGTAGGTGTCGGTGAACCCGTTGGCGTGGCGGTGGCGGTTGCGGTCCGAGTAGCCGTCGGGGTGGCCGTTGGAGTAGCAGTCCTTGTAGCGCTGGGCGTGGGTGAAGACGAACTCGCCAGAGCCAAATGCTATGACGTTGGCCGAGTAAGCCGGGAAATTGTAGGAAAAATTTGTCGATAGCCCGGTTATAGGGCTGGTCGCAATGTCGGCCGAGCCGACGCCCGTCTCCGCAGCGTTGTCTTGTGGGATACCATAAGAATACAAAGTGCCGGTGCTGCCCAGTGAGGTTCCGCTGACACTGATGTTGGTATTGAATGCGGTGTTCGCGCTTTTATTCACGACCAGGAGGGTCAAGCCACCGTCAGCACGCTCGCGCTGCACAAACACTAAGGTACGGATAGTCACTGGCGGAGGTGACGAGTTGATCGCCGCCACGGGCGAAGTGTTGCAGCAGTTTGTCGACGTACCAGGTTGGATAGGTGTCTGCGGGGCCGGCCGGATCGACGCTGTCGGTCACGCCATAGTCGCCGTATTGGCGCCATCCGTAGAGCGATGAGGAATTGTTGTTGGTGGTTTCCTGACCGTTGCGCAGGTCCCACCATACGACCGAGTTGAACTCGGTGTTCATCGCGGCGCAGATACTATCGGCCAGGAACAGACCGTTAACCAGGCTGGTGGTTTGCTTGCCCGGATTTGAATAGACGGAATTGTTTTCAGTGCAATCCAGTTCGACGCCGGCGGCAGCGGTAGCCAGGTAATCATTCAACTGTTGGCGAAGGTCGGCGGCGTCGGTGCTCCAGGTACCGTTGGAAAGAAGCAGTCCCTGGTCGCTCTCCGCACCCGGCGCCTGCGCGTAACGATGGTAGATCAGGAAATCCGGAGTCACGCCGAGAGTACGCAAGGTGGCGAGCATCACGGGAGTCCATCCATTGTGGGTTTGTCCGGTGCGCGGATTGGTCACCGGATGATTGGTATTGTTCGCGTAACTGTCCTCGCCGGTGACCGCCACGGCGCCAATCTTGATCGTGGGATCAACCGCCTTCATCTGGGCGTAGTATTGCTGGAAGCGCTGCGCATAGGTGTAGGGATCATGCGCGACAGTGTTAGTGTCGGTCTCCCATGTGCCATAGCATTCGTTGCCGATTTCCCAGTACTTGAATCCGTAATGGTTGGTGACGTTGGATTGCTTCACCCATGCGGCCGCCTCGGCCGGCGTGCCTGATCCGTAGTTGACGGTGATGAAGGCTTGCGTGCCGACCGTGGTCGCGACCTGGGCAAAATTGGCGAACGAGGTAGCCCAAGTCCAGGTATTGCTGTCGGTCGTGTTGGTGGCCCAGTGATAGTCGTCGGAGAGCGAGCCGCCGGGGAAGCGCAGCGCCTGCGCACCCATCGAGGTCAGCAGATTGATAGTGTTGGCAGTGTCGAAGTCGGAATCCCAGACGGCGGTGTTGACGGCAAAGAGTCGAGGATCGACGAGGCGCACCGGCTGGGCCGCATTTACAGTTACGTTCACGACACTCGGGGGCGGTTGAGCGGTGATTGAGATCGAATCAACGAAAAATGTCGGCTGAGTAGTGCCGCTCCGATCCTGAATCCAGAATCCGTCGAGATCCGGTTGATTCTGCACACCCAGCGAGGATAGCGGGAGGGTGACCTGCTGCCAGGTGTTAGCTGCAAGCGCGGGCAGAGTCACAACGGTTTGCGCGGTGCCGTTGAGCGTCGCCTGGACTTGGAGCAATTGCCCGCCCGCGGGGCCGCCGTTAATCCAGAAGACCAAACTGGAGTAAGAGATGGAATCGAACGGGGCTTGATGAAGGTAGAGCGCCTGATAAGGACCGGCGCTAACGCTGATGGAGTCGGTCCCGGATTGAACCGGCGCCGTATTGCTCAGATTGACAGTCGCCCAGCTCCAGTTCTGCCAGCCGTTGACGAGCGCGTCGGTGTACGCGGCTCTGATCGGATTGCGCTTGCGCGACGCCGGGACGCCCGAGCCAGACGAGCAGGGGCGTCAGAATCAGGAGCAGCGATAGCGCGCGCCGTAACGTGATAAATCGAAGCATATTGCTACAATATGTATAGTCAGATTTCAGCCGGGAACAAAGAGCTGATTGGTCACCTGCGAGATATTGTACTTTGGTACAATAGTCGCCTGCCCGCGCATCAATGCAGAATGTGTCTCCAGAGCGCCGCTCCTCAGGCTTCGGGCGCAGAAATCGAGCGCAACGGAAGTGGGAACGAAGGAGAACCATTCATGTGGAAAGTAAAATTGACTTGCACGCGAGGGTCGGGCCAAACGACGTTACTTGTTCAGCGCGGTGCTGACGTTGCTGCTGTTCGCCGGCGTAGCTGGCGCTCAGTATGACCAGCATCCGTTGCTTGACAAGGTCGCCAACAAGGTCATCCAGAAATACCAGTATTCTTCGTGCGAACAGCTGTGGCAGGAGCGACAGCAACCCAAGTCGCAGCGGGAACAGGAAGCCGTGAATTTTCTGCGCAGCGATCCGCAGATGCGCCAAATGTTCATCAACAGAGTAGCTGCGCCAGTAGCCAACAAGCTGTTCGAATGCGGGTGATCCCATGAGCGCCGCAATTCGTATCAAGGCAATCGCATACGTGCTGCTGATAGCGGCGAGTGTGTTTATGACGATGCCGGCCAATGCGCAGACGGCACATAAGGCTTCGAAGATTGCCAAGGCCCCGGTCCAGGCGCTGCCGGCTCCTGCTGCGGTGCTCGAGCCCAAGGCGATCGAGATTCTGAAAGCCGCATGCGCGAAACTGGCCGCGGCCCACTCGATGTCGTTCACCGCGGTTATCAGTTACGAGAACCCGAGCCGGCTTGGCCCTCCGCTCATTTACACTGTGCGTGATGATGTAACTCTGCAGCGGCCCGACAAACTCAAGGTGATAACTCCGGGTGATGGCCCCGTCAACGAGTTCTACTATGACGGCAAACAGATGTCCGCTTTTTTACCGGCGGAGAACCTGGTCGCAGTGGCAAGTGCCCCGCCTACGATCGACGCGATGTTAGAGGCGGCTCATAGGGATGCCGCTATCTACTATCCCTTCACTGATGTGATCGTCACCGACCCCTATGAAGGAATCGCAGATGGGATGACGACTGCCTTCTACATCGGGCAATCGAAAGTGATGGGCGGCGTCACTACCGACATGGTAGCAGTCAACAACAACTGGGTGTTTGAACAGCTATGGATAGGAGCCGACGACAAGCTGCCGCGAATGGCGCGCGCGGTTTTCCACGCCGACCCGGTAGGACTACGTCATCAGATTGAGTTCTCAAATTGGCAGATAGACCCGGTCATCGCGGCGGACGCCTTTACCTCGCCCGGACTCGCGTCGGCAAAACGAATCTCGTTCAGCCGTCCTGATCCGCAACTTCCGCCGGGTATCAAGCCTCCGAAGAGAACCGCGGCATCGACGGCAAATTGAGGAGCGCATCATGAGAAAAATAATCATTGGCTTAGTGAGTCTCTCGATCGCGACGCTTATGCCCGGCATCGCTGGAGCCTGGTCCCATGCAGGACGGTACGGCGGCCACGAATCGGGCGGAGGTGGCTCGTGGAATGCCAATGGCGCTCGTGGAGCCTCGGCATCCGGCGGCGGTGGCTCCTGGAGCGGTAAAGGTGCTTTTGGCGGCAGCGCGTCGGGCGGCGGCGGTTCGTGGAATGCGAAGGGTGGGAACGGTGGCTATGCTTCGGGTGGAGGTGGTTCATGGAGCGGCAAAGGCGGCAACGGCGGCTCCGCGTCGGGTGGAGACGGCTCGTGGAGTGGCCATACTGAAAATGGCGGCACCGCATCGGGCGGGGAGGGTTCCTGGCACGCGAATGGAGCCAATGGTGGCACCGCGTCGGGCGGGGAAGGGTCCTGGAGCGGCCAAGGCGCGAACGGAAATACCTACAATCACAGTTATTACGGCAATACGTCGAGCTACAACGGCAATACCTACCACGCAAGTAACAACTATGCGACGACTACCTACAGCAGCTCCGGCGCTTACTATGGCGGTAGCTATAGCACCTATCATCCACCCACCACGGTGAACTACTACGGCAGCGGTTGTTATAATTGCGGAGGCTGGAACACTGCTGGCGCCGCGGCCGCAGGCGTCGCGGTCGGGGCAATTGCGGGTGCGGCTGTCGCCAATGCGAACTCGAACGCAAATGCGGCGAACGCATACAATTCTGGCTACGCTGCGGGCAGCTACAACACTGCCTATGCCATGGGGGCGATCTATCCGACGATGCCTCCCGGAGCCATCCAACAATACGTCAACGGTCAAACCTACTACTTTTACAGCAATACCAACACGTGGTTCCTGCCAGCCTACGGCGCGAACGGCGTTTACTATCGGGTGGTGCCGGTCCCGGATTGATCACCGCAGATGAGGCTGACCTGATGATCGCTCTACGTCGAAAAGTTGTTCTTACATTCACAGTCATCGCTTTGTTCATCATGGCCGGATTCCGGGTAGCGCCAGTTCTGGCCCAGCAAATCAATGGCGTGCCGGGCTCACCAAGCTCCACTATGACGCTTGACGGGAAGCAGCTACCGCCGCCGCCGATGCCATTCGGAGGAGTGATTAAGGAAGAGCGCCAAGGATTCCACGCCATGGTGGCCGCCGCGCGTCGTACCGCCCAAGGGCGCGCCGAATATCCTTCTCATCATGACTGACGATCAGGGCTACGGCGTTTCGGGCACCTTTGGCGGCGTCATCCCGACGCCCGCGATGGATCGCATCGCGAACGCCGGATTGCGCTACACGCGAGTTCCATTCCACCGCGCTGTGTTCTCCCACGCGCGCCGCGCTGATTACGGGTCGCAATCATCATTCAGTCGGCTTCGGCGTGATCGGCGAACTGTCCACAGGTTATCCGGGCTATGATTCAATCATAGGACCGGATAGCGCGACCATCGGCACCATCCTGCGGGATAACGGTTACGCTACTTCGTGGTTCGGGAAGGACCACAACATCCCCGCCTTTCAATACAGCGAGGCCGGGCCGTTCGACCAATGGCCGGTCGGCGATGGGCTTCCAGTACTTTTACGGGTTCTTGGGCGGCGAGACGGATCAGTGGACGCCCTATCTTTATCGCAATACGACCCCGGTGTTTCCGTGGATCGGCAAGCCTGGCTACAACCTCACCACTGACCTGGCGGACGATGCCATCAAATATATGAGCGGTCTGAACGCGGCCGCCCCCGACAAGCCGTTTTTTGTTTACTACGTGCCCGGTGGCACCCACTCGCCGCACCAGCCGACTAAGGAATGGATCGATAAGTTCAAGGGCAAGTTCGACATGGGCTATGAAAAGTTGCGCGACGAGATATTCGCGAACCAGAAGCGGCTCGGCGTGATCCCGGCGAATACCCAGCTCACCCCATGGCCGGACGGGCAGACCGCGTATGGTGGCGCAAAGCTGCCGAGGTGGGACTCGCTCTCAGTCTATCCAGAAGAAACTCTACGCCCGCGAGGCTGAGGTCTTCGCCGGATACGTAGCCTACACCGACCATGAGATTGGCCGCGTTATTCAGGAAGTTCAGGACGAGGGCAAGCTCGACAACACGCTCATCATCTATATCGTCGGCGACAATGGCACCAGCGCCGAAGGCACGCTCGAGGGCACCTATAACCATATGACCGCCTACAACGGCATATCTGACGCTCCCGATGCCGCTGCAGATGCTGCACTATACAGACTGGGGCTCGGATAAGACCTATCCGCATATGTCAGTAGCATGGTCGTGGGCGTTCGACACTCCGTTCAAATGGACCAAGCAGGTGGCGTCGCATTTCGGCGGCACACGGCAAGGGTTGGCCATTTCATGGCCCGGCCACATCACACGATCTTGGCGGCATTCGCACGCAATTCCATCATGTAATTGATATTGTGCCGACGATCCTTGAAGCGACAGCGGCATCAAGGCGCCTGAGATGGTCAATGGCATCAAGCAGAAGCCGATTGAAGGCGTGAGCATGGCCTACACGTTCGACAAGGCGAACGCCAATGCTCCTTCGAAGCACGATACGCAGTATTTCGAGATGGTCGGCAACCGCGCGATTTATCACGACGGTTGGATCGCATCGACGACGCCTCCTGCTCGCGCCCTGGCTCATTGGAACGGGCAAGTTGCCTGACATGAACGACTACAATTGGGAGCTTTACAACATCGCCGAAGACTACTCGCAAAACAACGACCTAGCCTCGAAAATGCCGGACAAACTGAAAGAGATGCAGGCGTTGTTTCTGACCGAAGCCGCGAAATATCAAGTCCTTCCATTAGACAACACGGGCTTCTGCGCGCCTGCTGACGCCGCGACCGAGCGCGGTCGCCGGGCGAACTGTGTTCACCTACTAAGGGTGAGAATACCAACATTCCCGTCGGCAATGCTCCCAGCATTTTGGACAAGGACTACACAATTACTGCCGATGTGACGATCCCGCAAGGAGGGGCGGAAGGAATGATCGTGACCCTGGGTGGTCGCTTCGGCGGCTATGGTCTCTACCTGCTCAAGGGCAAGCCAGTATTCGACTACAATCTTCTGGACATGACGCACTACCGCTGGGAGGGCGGACCGTTGGGCCGCGGCGTGACAGCTGATGCGCTCAAGCCGGGCAAGCTCACACTATAGTGTTCGACTTCAAATACGATGGACCGGGACCCGGCAAAGGCGGCGAAGGAGTACTTAAAGTCGATGGCAAAGAGATTGCTCGCAAGAAGATCCCGCACACGATCCCGCTGCTTATGATCGATGGACGAGACCTTTGACGTCGGGAGCGATACCCGCACGGCGGTGAACGACGACTATAAGCTGCCGTTTCGCTTCACCGGGACGATCGACAAGCTGACGTTCAATCTCGGGACGGAGCAGCTGACGGACGCGGATCGAAAGGCAATCGCGGAGAAGCTCGCGCGGGCAAGGGATTAGGTGTTCGTGAACAGTCTTTACGTAGTAACAGCGGTGATCGAAGCTGGTGCCGGCTTGGCGCTGTTGAGTCTGCCGTCGTCTGCGGCGAAGCTCCTGCTTGGCTCGCCGCTACTTGAACCTTCTGCTTGCGTCGTGGCACGCGTCGGGGGATCTGGATTGCTTACGATCGGCATCGCTTGTTGGTTCGCGCGCAATGACACCGTGAGCTCCGCCGCGCGAGGACTGTTGACAGCGATGGTGGTGTACAACCTTGTGGTAGCGCTTGTTCTTGCGGCTGCTGGACTCCGGTCCCAGCAGGTCGGCATTATTTTGTGGCCGGCCGTCGTACTGCATACTGCGATGACCGCCTGGTGTATTGTGACCGTTCGACATTTGAGCACAGCCCAAAGGCCAAGGGAGTCTCCAGCAGTAGCTATCACGCGATGAGTTACAACCAACCAGTCGGAGACACTTCGCTTATCGCCTGCCTTCATTGCGATCTTCTGCAGCGAATTCCGGATTTAGAGCCGGGAGCCTCAGCGCGCTGTCCTCGATGCAACAAAGAGCTCTGGCGGCATCGCGTCGATTCACTTAACCGCACGCTCGCACTGACGGTTGGCGCGACATTGCTTTACGTGATCGCGAACTCGGTACCCATGCTTGGACTCACAATCGTCGGGCGCGACGCATCGACTACGGTAATCGGAGGCGCCCAGCATTTGTGGGACAATGGGCAGAAAATTGTAGGAGTATTAGTGCTGTTCACGGCAGTAATAGCGCCGGCACTGCAAATCGGATTGATGCTGGCGATAGTGCTTGGCGGCATGCGGGCGCGACCGCCCAAGTGGGTCGGAACGTTGCTGCGCTATCATCCGACGACGCGCATCTGGAGCATGATCGAGGTCATGATGGTCGGCGTGCTGGTTGCGCTGGTCAAGATTGCGGATTACGCGACGGTGATTCCGGGGATGGCGCTGTTCGTACTCTGGGTGCTGGTCTTCGTTCTCGCTGGGATGTCGGCCGCCTTTGACTCTCGAGATGTGTGGGAGAGGATCCAGTGGGCGGACGAAGCGCAGCGTGACGGCGCGGGTGAGTTGGCGGAGGGAACGTCGTGAGTGGGGCGGGCATCACCGCGATGCAACAAGGGCTGCAAAGCTGCGAAGGCTGCGGACTGCTCTCGCGTCCAGAGCCGGGCGAGCAAGAAGGACGATGCCCTCGCTGCGACGAGAAACTTGAATTTCGAAAGCCTGACAGCTTCCAGCGGACTTGGGCGTTTCTGATTGCTGCTGCGATCTGTTACATCCCGGCCAATGTGCTTCCTGTGCTTACGACGACGACGGCGGCAGGCGCTGAGTCCGACACGATCCTCCAAGGTGTGGTGCTGCTGTGGTCGCCGACGGGATGGCCGCTGTCGATCATTGTACTTGTCGCGAGCATCATGATCCCTAGCGCGAAGATTCTTGCGCTGGGATATCTTCTTATTACCACCCAGCGCGGATCCGTTGCGAACAACGAACAGCGGATCCGGATGTACAGAATGGTTGAGTTCATCGGACGCTGGTCGATGGTGGACGTATTTGTCGATACCTTCACCGCGGCGCTGATTCAGCTTCAGCCGCTGATGTCAGTGGAACCGGGACCGGGCCTGATCTTCTTCGCGGCGGTGGTAGTGTTTACGATGCTGGCGGTCGAAGCGTTCGATCCGCGGCTGATCTGGGACTCGTTCAGTTCGCAAGAGGCTGGTTCGAAAGAGGTTACATATGCCTGATCGCGATCCACCGCGCTCGTCAATACCTGAATCGCGGAACGTACCTAAGAAGCGTACGCGACTCTCGCTGGTTTGGTTCATCCCGATTCTCGCAGCAGTCGTGGGCGCATGGGTAGCGGTTACGCGAGTACTTAGCGAGGGGCCGAAAATAACTATCGTTATGAAGTCGGCGGAAGGACTCGAAGCCGGCAAGACCAAGATCCACTACAACGGTGTCGATATTGGCACGGTTAGTACTATAGAACTATCGCCGGATCACCGAAGCGTGATCTTAAAAGCGCAGATGGCGCCCAAGACCGAAGCATTTCTCGTTAAAGATACAAAGTTCTGGGTCGTGCGGCCCCGAATATCCGGCGCCAATGTCACGGGGCTAGGCACTCTCATTTCGGGAGCTTATATAGGTGTGGAGATTGGATCTTCGCAGGAAGACCAGCGCGACTTCGTAGCGCTTGAGACACCGCCGGTGATAACTGGGGAGACTCCTGGACGCTTTTTCGTTTTGAAGACTCCTGACTTGGGCTCGCTCGACACCGGTACGCCGATTTACTTCAGGCGGCTACAGGTCGGCCAGGTGGCATCCTATTCGCTCGACAAGGATGGCAAGAATCTTACGGTCAAGGTGTTCGTGCAAGCTCCTTACGACCAGTACGTCAACCCTAACACCCGCTTCTGGCATGCGAGCGGAATCGACGTGTCGCTCTCGGCCAGCGGCCTCACGGTGCAGACCCAGTCGGTGCTGTCGATTCTTATAGGTGGCATAGCGTTCGAGACCGCACCCGCCGTTTTGGTCATGCCACCGTCCGAAGAGAATGCAGTATTTACCCTGTACAGCAACCGGGCAGAGGCTTTCAATCCACCTCCACGCAATCCACAGACCTATGTGCTCATCTTCAAGGACTCGGTACGCGGTCTGTCACCCGGAGCGCCGGTCGAGTTCCGTGGCATTCCGATTGGAGAGGTCATAGATGTTCGGGCGCAAATTGATCTTAAGACCTTCGAGTTCTCGGTACCGGTGACTATTCACCTGGACCCGACGAGGCTCGGAGTAAAAATCCTTGACTCGTCGCCCGGTATTGATCTCGAAACCATGCGCAGGAAATTAATTGACGCCTTGGTGACCCACGGAATCCGTGCGCAATTGAAGAGTGGAAGTCTGTTGACTGGAGCCGTGTATGTGTCGTTCGACTTTATCCCGGGCGCGCCGCCGGCGACAGTAGACTGGTCGCGAAAACCGGTTGAGCTACCGACTACTCCTGGACAGCTCGAGGCGACCGAGGCGACAGTAGAGAACATTATCGAGAAGCTCGACAAGGTTCCGTTCCAGGAGATCAGTGAAGACCTACAAAAGGCCATAGTTCAACTGAATATGACCTTGGTGAGTGCGCAAGGCGCGCTGACCAGCGCGCGCGGCACGCTCAATAACACCAGCGCGCTCACCGAGCCTAATTCTTCGCAGGTGCAGCAGATAGGCAGCACTCTGCAGGAGGTAAGCCGCGCCGCGCGATCATTGCGCGTGCTTGCAGACTATCTTGAGCGCCATCCTGACGCGCTCTTACGAGGCAAGCCGGGGGAGGCGAAGTGATGGCACGACGTATCGCGCAACTGATCTCGATCGCGTTGATGGCGGTAATAGCGGTAGGATGCAGCACGGCGCCGGCACGGTTCTACTCATTAGCTTCGACGTCCACGGCAGACGGGACGCCGCCGACAGCCGCCGCCGTGATGGTAGGCCCTGTAACGATACCTGCGGCGGTGGATCAGCCTGAGTTCGTGGTGCAGGTCGCACCTAACCGCGTCGAGGTCAACGAGTTCAATCGATGGGTCTCTCCACTTGGTGATTCGATAGCGCGAGCCGTCGCGGGCGATCTCGTCGTTTTACTAGGCACCCCGGAGGTAGCCAATTCACAGCTAGCCAACTTCGCCCCGGACTACAGAGTCACAATCGACGTGCAACGCTTCGATTCAATACAAGGACAAGCTGCAGTTGTGGAAGCGGTGTGGACAGTGCGTAAAACCGCGGGCGGGGAAATTCGCTCGGGCCGCACGCTAGCGCGCCAACCCGTCCAAGGTCAAGACTTCGACGCGCTCGCGGCCGCGCACAGTCAAGCGATAGCAAAAATGAGCGGCGATATCGCGGCGGCGATCCGCGCCGAAGCCGAGCAAAAAACTTAAAGTTATGTTGCGGCCGACTTATCCGAGGTGAAGGACACATGATCCCATGAGCAGTATGAAGCTTCTATCCCGGCCTAAGGGCCGATCCCTGCCGTTGATACTCGTCGCGGCGGTCCTGATGTCCACGTCGCCCGTGATCACGGGTTGCTCGCGCGGCGACGACCAACCTGCTGCTGCGCCGTCGCAGCAAGTAGAACCCAGCGTCGCCGCGACTGCGCCGCCGGCTACTCCTCCGCCCGCCGCTGCAATCGAACCAGGTCCGCCACCCGGCGGTGCAACTGCGCAAGAGTTGCAGGAACTAGTCTCGCCGATCGCGCTTTACCCTGATGTACTGGTGGCGCAGATCCTGGCGGGTTCAACCTATCCGACTCAGGTGGTCGAAGCAGATCGTTGGCTCAAAGATAATCCTAACCTGACCGGCGATCAGTTGGCGAACCAGGTGAATCAACAACCATGGGATCCCAGCATCAAGTCGTTGACTCAGTTCCCAACTGTTTTGAACATGATGAATGACAGTCTTGCGTGGACCTCGTCGCTGGGCGAGGCTTACTACAATCAGCCTGCCGATGTGATGAATGCTATCCAGGTGCTGCGCAACATGGCGATGGCTGCTGGAACTCTCAAATCCACGGCGCAGCAGAATGTAGAGGTTCAGCCGGCGCCTCCTGCGACTCAAGGCAGTGCGCAACCGTCGGTGCAGCAGACTGTTATCATCCAACCGGCTCAGCCGACTACGGTTTACGTCCCTCAGTACAATCCGACGACAGCCTATGGAGCACCAGTTCCAGCTCCTGCGGGATATTCGGGAAGTGATCTGCTTCTAACAGGTGTCTTGTCGTTCGGAGCAGGAATTCTGCTTGGGTCGTTGATCAACAATGGCAACAACAACTGGGGCTGCAGTTGGAATGGGGGATACGGTCACAGCAGCTCGGTTAAGTACAACAACAACGTTTACGTTACCAACAACAATGTGTATCCGGGACGGCCTCCGGCCTACCGGCCACCAAATGGTGGATATCCGCCCAACGCGGGATATCCGCGTCCTGGATACCCGCCACGACCGGCGCCTTATCCCGCCACCAGGCCAGCCTACAATGGCGGCAACGGTAACAATCGTCCTAACAACCCGTCGATTCCTGCGACGCGTCCTTACGACAAAAAGACCGCACGGCCGGCCAATCCGGATATCGCCAAACCTAATTTTCCCAAGGGGAGCACGCTTCCTAACAATCCGGGCGGTTCGAATCTGAACAAGAAAGAGGTCGCGAAGAACCGACCCGCTCAGCCTGGCAATCCTGTCGCTAAAACGCGCCACGCCAATCCTGTCGCTGAAAATCGGCCTGCTACCAAACCAGCCAATCGCGCGGCAGATCCAGCCCGAGGCTTCGCGAAAGATAATGGCAGCACAGGTGGCCGCAATAGCGCCTTAGGTGGATATGAGCCTGGTGGAAACGCGCGGGCATCGAGCGATCGCGGGCAATCCAGCTTCAAGGGAAATCAACAGCCCGCTGGCGGTCGCGGAAATGGTGGCGGCGGTAGTAATGCGAATCGCGGCGGCGGCGGTGGAAATGGCGGAGGTGGCGCGAATCGCGGCGGTGGGAAAAAGCGCAAGTGAGGACTTTCGATGTTGAATGAAATGACTACTACCAGAGTTCGATTCTCGTCCGCTCTTTCAATTTTAATACTGGCATGGCTGTTGGTGACGCCGCTCGCATCGGCAGACGACTCTGCCACACAGCAAGTGTTCGCTACCCCGGGCGCTGCAGTCAACGCTCTAGTTGCGGCCGACAAAGCGGACGACATGAAAGCGCTTAGCGCAATACTCGGTCCGGACTCGGACCAAATCCTTTCGTCCGGAGACCCAGTAGCCGACAAGAATGCGCGCGACGAATTCGTGCGCCGCTATAATGAGATGCATCGGCTCGCCTACGACGAGCAAAGTCGCGTCATCCTTTATGTAGGCGCCGAAAACTGGCCGGTTCCAATTCCATTGGTGAAAAAGGATACCGGCTGGGTATTCGACACGGCGGCCGGAAAAGATGAGCTACTGTTCAGACGAATAGGCCGAAACGAATTGTTCACGATAAAGGTTCTCGAAGACCTGGCCGAAGCAGAGTCGGAGTATGCGAGTAATGCGCACGATGGTGGAAGCCAAGGCGAGTTCGCGCAGAAAATCCTGAGCGACGCGGGCAAGCAGAACGGTTTGTATTGGGAAGCCGCGGAGGGTCAGCCTGAGAGTCCGATAGGACCACTCGTCGCGAAGGCGGCCGCGGCGGGCTACAAGAAAGACAATGGCGACAATCCTATCCCTTTCCACGGCTATTACTACAAGATACTGACAGGGCAGGGTAGAAACGCTCCGGGCGGCGCAAAGAACTATCTGATCGATGGCAAGATGACGAATGGATTCGCGTTTCTGGCTTATCCCGCCGAGTATCGCGCATCGGGAGTTATGACATTCATGATCAACCAGGCCGGTGTCATCGTGCAGAAGGATCTAGGACCTGATACGGTAAAATTAGCGAGCGCTTTGACTGAGTATAATCCCGATAAGACCTGGGACGAAGTGGACGAGTAGGCTCCGCAACAATGAGGGCCCGGGCAAAGACGTCAGTCGAGACTGGGTTTCTCGGCCAACTTCGAGAGGAAGTCCATACTCGATTCGGCCCACACCGGCATAGTGCACTGCTCCTGGCTCTGATCGCTGCGTTCGGGGTGCGCGCAGTAATCGGCGAAGCAGGAGTGGGCTTCATACTATTCAGTATTGCGCTGGTTTTTCTTCTGGTGGTCGCGCTGTACAACATTAATGTCGATGAGTTGGTCGGTGAAAGGGGTGTGCTGCTGACCCAGGCGAGGCACCGCCGACTATTGGGTTGGATACTAGCAGCCGCAGCCGGAACAGAACGAATAGCGATCATCGTTGCGCCCGGCCCGACACTCGACATGATCGGTACTGTCTGCTGGCTGCTATTCGTCGTATTTGTCACAGCCAGCCAGTTGCGCAGCGTTCTTAGGCAGCGAGAGGTGACCGGAGAAACCATTTGCATGGCGGTGTCGGTGTACCTGCTAATGGGCTTTTGCTGGGCTCTCCTGTACGCCATCATATTCCAGCGACATCCGGAATCTTTTTCTGGTATCGTAGCCGCAGGCTCCATCCAGTCGACTAACTTTCAACATATTTTCCCTGTTTTTGGCTATTTTAGTCTGACTACTCTCTCAACTGTCGGATTTGGCGACATAACCCCGATAACTCTGCAGGCCCGTTATGCTGCGGTGGCCGAAGGCATCACGGGACAGTTCTACCTGGCGATCCTGGTCGCGCGGCTGGTTGGAATGCAGATGACCCAGTCTCCGACTCAACACGCGGAACAGGATGTCTTCGATTCCCATACAGAAACCAAGTGAGTAAGCGTGCTATAGCCTTGCTGTTGGCCTCGCTGCTAGGTGCGTGCACAGCAGCAAACGTTGCGCGGGCTGACGGTGGAGCCGCGCCGAACCTGAGCCAGTCGGAACTCGTTAATCAGGCGAACGCTCCTATTTCGAGTATCTTCCAGATTCGGCTGCAGGACGCATACGCGCCCGCGTTTCAGGGCGCATTGCGCGGTCAGGGTAATTTCTTTTCGATTGCCATAGGTATGCCTCTACCGCAGTATAGGCTGCTGCCATTTCCGCAGTTGTCGCTGCTGACGATACCTGCGGCGGTCACGCTTCCTCTTCCCGATCCAATCGGGACCGTGACGGGATTCGGCGACATTCGCTTCGTCGATCTCGCAATACTTGATGCGGGACATAGGTTGCTCTTCGGAATTGGGCCTACATTCGTGTTTCCCACGGCTAGCGATGTCACAAGCGGGCAAGGAAAATGGCAGGCTGGACCTGCGGCCGCTGCGGCGTTTGCACCGCGCAATTGGCTGTTCGGAGTGCTCGCCCAAAATCCAATCTCGTTTGCTGGGAGATACCACTCGGCCGCAGCAGAACGCTTTGTTTCTTCAGCCGTTTATTACTTACCAGTTCGGCCATGGTTGGTTCATCAGATCGGAGCCGCAAATGATTTTCGACTGGGAGACCAACAAGCAGCAGTTGCCGATCGACTTGGGAATTGGCCGCGTCTTCAAAATAGGACCTCAGTATGTCAATAGTTTCGTCGAGCCAGCCTGGAACGTGTCGGCTGACGGCCCGGCTCCGAGGTACGCGATAACGTTTGGATTCTCGTTGCTCTATCCTAATTTCTGGGGCTCGAAGGCGCGCTAGCTCTGGAGGCTGAAGGAAGAACTAATGAGTCCATTCGAAGTTGGTTGCATCGTGATGGCGTGCGTCTTTGGCGGCGCGTTGCTCGGGATGAATGTTCACACGCTCCTCCCCGAGCATCATTTGAACGCAGAATCGAAGGATGTAATCAAGCTTGGGATGGGACTGATTGCGACTATGTCAGCCCTGGTCCTGGCGCTACTCACTAACTCGGCAAAGGGTTCTTACGACACGCAAAGAAACGAAGTGACGCAAGTTTCCGCCAATGTCATTCTGCTCGACCGCGTGCTGGCGCATTATGGGCCAGAGACGAAGGAAGCTCGCGATCTTCTCAAGCTTTCCACTGCGGGCATGATCGACCGAGTCTGGCCTAATGACCCTGTCCAAGCTGCGAAGTTGGGGCCTACTACGACAAGCGGCGAATTATTTTTCGATAAGATTCAGGAACTCACGCCAACGAACGAAGTTCAGCGAGCGCTCCAGGCCCAAGCCCTTAGTTTGAGCATTGGGATAGGGCAGGCGCGCCTGTTGCTGTTCGAGCAGGGCGGCCGCTCGATCCCGATGCCGTTTCTTGTGCTATTGATCTTCTGGGTGACGATTATTTTTCTCAGCTTCGGCCTCTTTGCCCCGCGCAACGCGACCGTGATCGCGACCCTGTTCTTGTGTGCCTTATCAGTTTCAGGTGCGATCTTTTTGATCATGGAGTTGGACCGGCCATTCGGGGGAGTGATTGAGATTTCGAGTGCTCCGCTGCGCAACGCCATGGCAAGTATCGGAAAATAGCATGAGTGCCGTACCGCAGAGCATCGTCGCAACCGGTAGATGGCTGCATCGCGAGTTCCTCGCAGCCCGCCCCGTATTTATCTTCTTCCTGTTCGCATTCCTGCTCCAGTTGATGATCATCAAGTTGGCGGTCGCGCAATTTTCGATTCCGATAGCTGCATTTTCCAAAGCTGTAGTCGGTGCGCTGTTCGCAGCCAAGGCAGTTCTGATACTCGATGAGACGCGAATCGGAAGGAGCCTCGAGCACTATCGGAGGGTTGTCGCGGTAGCCATCAAGACACTTCTGTACGGATTTGGAACGTTGTTGCTCGGCTACCTCGAACGATTCCTGGAAGCGTTGCATCGTGATGGTTCTCTCGATGGGGCTGTCCGGGCCATGATCGATCAGGCAAATGTATATCGGATCTTCGCGTGGGTGCTGGGAGTTACTCTCATATTTGCAATTTATTTTGTGTTTTCAGAGATCAACGACTACATGGGCAAAGGCGCTCTCTGGTCCCTGTTTTTTGAGCGGCGATAATTCTGCCAGCCTGTTCGTGATCGCAAAATTCCGAGACCGGCAATAGTCGAAACGCTGATCACGCGCTTCGCGCATCGAACTCCCGTGCGGTAGCGCTTGAATCGTGGCGGTTTGAGGATCTTTTTGCACTCTCAATCGCTTTTGGGGTGGCGTTCGGCGTTTTTCGATGGTAAAGATCTTCGCTCTGATGAATTATTTCGGGGGTCAAACAAAAGATGGTGTGGGTTTCAACCCGCTGGCTCAAATTGCGCCGGCGCGGAATTGCTCAATTCGTTTCGATTTCGATTGTTTTCTTTATCGGCTTCATCTGCGCCCTCTCTGCTAGCGGAGCCTCGCTTTCATCGAATCGCACGTCGATTCCTGAGCGCCTCGCATTTGCGAATGACTCGGCTTTTTCGCCGAAGACCGTCCCTGACACGACACCAGACGTATGCCCGGACCCCAACGGCGATCCGCTTGGGCCCGGCAACGCTTCCGCCGACCTCGTCGTGAAGAACGGTACCTGCATGGTGAATGCGGGTCCCTACATGTACCACAACATCAACATCGCCAAGGGTGGAATTCTGCAGTTCAGCGACGCGAACATCACCCTCGATGCCGCCAATATCATCATCGAAAATAAGGGCACGATGCGCGCAGGCAGCGTCGATTCGACCACCGGCGTTATAACCCCGATAACCGGACCGCTCACGATTCACCTTTACGGAGCAAATCAAGGTCCCGGCGGAGCGGGAGCTGCGTGCACTGACCCGACATGCGGCGTCCCCAATAGCGGACCCGACAACATCTGGCAATCCAACATGTCGATGAAGATGTACCCGGACAGTTGTAAGACGACCAAGGACCTGGGGGGAGCGGTGTCAACGATTGCTTTTACCGATACGACCCGATGCCGTTCGACAACGGTAAGACCACCGGCGGCGCTGGGGCATGTTCGGTGGACGCTGGAAACTGCGGCTACTACGGCTACAAGGTGTTAGGCGTCGGCTATGGCGCGACGCTTCAGCTCTACGGAAAAAAAGGTGCTACTTACGATACGTCGGTTGATCCAACCAACACCGGCACCAGTTGGGTTCGCTTGAACAACTGCAATCCGAGCGTGAATGATCCATCCAAGCAGTGCAATAAGGGTGTGCTGCAGCCGGGCGCCAACACGCTGGTACTGTCGAAACCTGTGGATTGGCAGATGGATGATGACATCGTAATCGGATCGACCGACTACTTGCCGGGGCATGCCGAGCAGGTGCAAATCAACTGCATCAACGATCCTGTGAAATGCCCTGGCAAGATGACTTTTACGCCGCCGCTGCAGTTTCCACACAACGCATCAGTTTACAGTCTTAGCAAGGTCCCCGCGGGACAGTTGCCGACTGGCTGGACGTTGGTTGACTCTCGGGCGTCGGTGGCGCTGCTGACTCGCAGCATTCGTATCGAGTCAGACGGCGACGCGATAGGGACTCCCTTTCCTGAGGCACCAACGCCGCCTATAACTCCTACCACCCAGGGCTATTGGTTCGGCGGCCACATGGTAATCCGCCAGGGCTTCAAGCAGGTTCAAATCCAGGGAGTTGAGTTCTATCAGATGGGGCAGGGTGGGAAGATCGGTCACTACCCGGTACATTTCCACATGGCGCGCAAGGTTCCATCGACTACCTTTCTGAAAGACAACTCGGTCTGGGATTCGATGACTCGATGGTACGTCCTACACGCTACCCAAGGCGTGCTGATGGCGCGCAACGTAGGTTATGCATCGATCGGTCATGGCTACTACCTGGAAGACGGCACTGAGACCGACAACAAGCTTTATGCGAACATAGGAATCTTTGCGCGCGCTGCTGTCACTAACGCTCAAAATCCCCGCAACGTTCCAGGCATCCTGGCAGCTCCCGACTATCCGATCATCCAGCGTCCTCCCGAGAACGGTGGCCCCCTGCAGACGGGCCCCTCGGACGACGTCGTCCCCTTCCATACGGATTGGGACCATCCGACCGTGTTCTGGATCATGAACGGCTGGAACGACTTCGAGAACAACATGGCTGATGGAGCGGGCACCTGCGGAGTCTGTTACTGGCTGCTACCGGGTATCAATAGCGGCGGTTCGCGCAGCATGAACTGGACGTCCTACGCATCCGAGCAACAGTTGCCGGACAAGCTGACTGATGGCGGTACCACGCCACTGCAAATCTTTACGGGCAACAGTTGCGTCTCCGCGATGTCTTCATTTCTGACGGTCGCCAATACGACGGCTTGCAATGGCGTCCAAATCGGACCGAATCGGAACAATGCGGCGTTTCCGGTTTTGAACCAGTCGGCGGCGGTGCCCTCGTCGCCAGACTTCAACCTGGCCCCATCGTCAAAGAACATGCCGCCGGATAAAAACGGATTCGACACTGACAACTACTATCCGCATGTCGGCGGCGGCGGACGTTTCCCCACCAAATGTAATGGTACGGGAGATTGCAGCCAGCAAAAAATCTGTAGCACCCTGGATGAGTCTAATTGCGTAATCACCAACATCGATCACTACACCAGCTCGTTCAATTGGCAGGCGACAAACTTCGCCGCAATTTGGCTGCGGCCGTTGTGGTATTTGTTCATCAACAGCGCCCTTACGGATGTCCAAAACGGTGGGATCACCTTTGTGACCGGAGGCGGTTACACGAAGTCTGACGCGATAAATGGACACTGGGCGCTTGCGCGCAAGGACGTCTTCATCGGCAACACGCAGGATCCCGCGGCCAACAGCTTTGCCTCGAACGTCGGACCGTTCAACCCGGGGACCAAGCTTACGTGCGCAGAAGCTGTCGGCATCGGCAAGCCGGGCAACTATTGTCTCGACGAAAACAATGGCATTTCGTTCGCGCTGGCCACTTTCGCCAATAATCAGCGCATGTTCAGCATCTACGACGGGCCTGCTTACGAGGATTCCAACTCCTATCTGGATATCACGCGCGCGAATCTACCCAACGACCCGATTAAGGGATGCAACCCGCAACCCAGCGATGATCCATCGCCTGACCACAACTGCGCCAACAGCGTCTACTCGCAGGCCGGCAAGATGTTGGGGATGCCTTATGACGCAGTTAACAAAGTCTGCTATCTGCCCAACGCCGCCATCGCGTGGAAACAGCCGAACGGATTCTATTACCCGCCCGCCTTCCACTCGGACAACCTCTTTTTCAACAATGTCGATATTCGTCACTTCGTCATCGAACCATTGTTCAAGACGACCGGCCTGTTTGTAAGCGATCCAGTTCAGTCCAAAATTAGATACTGCACCTACGACCCATCTATGTTCACTGGCTTTACCGATATCGATCGGCAAACGGAGCTCAATGATGATGATGGAACTCTGACCGGACTCATTGGTCCTGAAGCGCAGACTGGACTGGTAGGCTCAGTCTCGGTCAACCAAGACCCGTTTTTCAATGCACCCCTGCAGACTCCGGAGTGCCTGTCCGACGTGAACGTAACTCCTTCGAACTCTGTGACCAATCCAAAACTTTACGCCGGCACCGCGGTTACCAGTCCTTACGACTATGTGACAACGGTAGTGTTTCCAAACTGTGCGGCCTCCGGAGGCAAGTGCGCCGAGCAGAACAAACCGGGGTCGCTTTCGCCTTGGAGCGCAGACTGCACTAATGAAAATTGTTATGGAGTGCCGCTGTACAGGGAAAACCTTATTCCCGGTGAGATTGAGACTTCGCCAAAAGGAGTCCCAATCCGGCTGATGGGTCAAGCCACCTATCAGAGAAGCAGCCTTACGGTCAATAATGGCAGGTATTATGTCGACACTAGCTCGAGCCTGGCGGCGCAAAGGGCAGTCAATCCGCCACGGAACAACATCAAGCTGTTCAACGTCTTCCGAAAGGGTGGCAAGTACTATGTTTTCCTTCTATTCGCCAAGGCTACGACCAAGCAAACTTATGACATCTACGTCGGAACCGGTTTCGATAAGACGAAAACCGATCAGTTGTGGCTGACGCGAGTGAAACTGCCGAGTTCTTATGAGTTTCAAGAACCAAAGCCATTTCCGCAAGATCTGGCGACGTATGATTCAAGTACTGGCATCCTGTCCGTAACGATGGACATGAGCACGTTTCCAAACTTCGCGACCCAATACGCTGCCGAGCAAAAAAACCAATGCCAACCGACGACATTCTGCCAATGGATCGATAGCCCGGAGACGGGTCAGGACAACTGTCAATGTGCGGATTCTCTATTCTCTCCTCCGACGTCAACTTTTCAAGCCGCCGAATGTACCAAGACTAACGGTATTTGCCACTGGGGCAGCGAGGATGTCGGCTGTCCCAGCGGCGGTTGCTACGGATTTGGCGTCAAGCTCTCGGATAATTTCGTAACTACCGATAACCCTCCGAGCCCGGTACCGGCAAAAGTTGCGTGCTTGACCAAGCCAACCTTACCGATGAAGTCGCCCTACGATGTCAACTGGACTTTGACGACCAATAGCTCAACCTGTAACTACAGCTCGACAAACGCTTCAACTTTCTGCACCAGTCCGACCGGCGCTGGCCCAGATGATACGGGCAGTGGTCCTGACTTAATCGCACCTGAGGACTCAAACTAAGGTTTTGGACTAGGCGCCTAATATCGAGCGGTAACGAATGCAAAATCGGGGAAGGTATTTCTCGTGTCTGCGGCTGGCGTTCCTTTTGACGATCGTAGTGCTGGGCTTCGCCGTTTGTGGATGCGATGAGAGTGGTAGTCACTCGCCAAATCCCGCCCCCAAACCGACCCCGACGGTGACGCCGACTATCGCGCCGACGCCTACTCAGACTGCGACTGCTACTACGACCATTGCTCCGACGGCTACTCCCACTTCGACTCCATCAACAAGCGGGGGCCTTTGGGTGCCCAATCTCTTCGGACCATCGGTGAACGAGTTCGACCCTCCTGCGCGTGCCGTCAGCGGTAATCCGTCTCCGCAATTCTCGAACGAAAGCCCGGTTTTGCTTCTGCCGGCCGGGTTGGCCTTCGACAGTTCGCAAAATCTGTGGGTCGCTAATTGCTCTGATTTTATATTTGGGACGGGCGCAATAGCCGAGTTCACCGCCGCGCAGTTGGCGAACCTCGGCAACGACAGCATGCCGGAACCGAACACGACTCTGCTCGACGATGGTTCGCTGACGATTCTTGGCTGTCCGTGGGGCGCGCAGTTCGATGGGGCGGGCAATCTGTGGATAACTAATCGATTGATTCCTGACCTGGTGAGCTACAGTCCCGCTCAACTCGCCGTCGGTGGAGCGCTAACTCCTGACACCACCATAACTTCGACCTCCTTTGACAGTCCAAGAGGGATTGCTTTTGACGCGAGCGCGAATCTGTGGATTGTCGAGAACCAGAACCAGACAATTCTTGGCTATAAGGCAGCTACTCTCGCCGCTGCCTTAGGTCATTCAGGGCAGGTAAATCCCGATATTACTATCTCGTCGGCGAGTTTCGGCGACCCGCGCGCGATTGCATTCGATGGAAGCGGGGATCTTTGGCTCGCCGATGCGACCGGCAAATTGCTCGAGTTTGCCGCTGCGGACTTGGGCATGAGCGGCACGCCGACACCAAAAGTGATAATCACCGCGACCCCGGTGCTAACGCTCGATGGAATCGCCTTGAGCCTCGATTTTCCTGAGGGGGTCGCCTTCGATCCTGCGGGGAACCTGTGGGTTGCCAATCTCGAGAGTGACAACGCCGGCAGCTTGGCAGAATTCACGCCGGCACAATTGGCGACGTCGGGCAGTCCGTCGCCCGCGGTGTTCCTTGATTCCGACATCTTCGGAACCAACATCCATCAACCTTCGCTGCTGACCTTTGGCCCGATTCCGTAATACTAACTACATAGTCACTTGATATACTCAGTAGCTAATTAGCGGGGCTAATTTGACACTCTTCTAGTAAAGGGCGTAAACTTTGATTCGTCGGAATCGTAAACGAATCGAGCCCGACTTTGATCCAGCCCGACCAGTGGCCCTTCTGCTCGCCTTTGACCACGCTCCGCTAGACCAACACAAATCGTAAGACATCAAGGCTTGAGGGAGATCCCAATGGGACGACCTCGTATCCACTTTATTCGGAACACTCTGGCCGCGATCAGTGTGACTGGAGCGATGCTCTTCACTTTTGCGTTACCTGCAGCAGCTACTCCATGGCAACGAGCTTGGGGTGACTATGACAAGCAACAGCAATGGCATGACGCGAGCTGGTGGCTGCAGAACCAGCACGAATGGGTCATCTCGAATCACCCGGAATGGACCGAAAACTACGCTGCAACGCGCGGCCAAATTGGCGACTCAGACAGGTTCCACGGACGGCACTACGGCGACGGTGGCACTGATCGAATAAACGCGGCAGCACAGAACGAGAAGCTGAAGGCAGCGACCAAAACCGGAGCGTCCATAAAGAACGCGTCGTGAATTGTAAGGAAGAAGAAATGAAAACGACTAACTATCGAAAATTGGCGATGACCTTTGGCGGAATGCTGATTGCGACTCTTGTTGCAGGATGTTACGGCGGCGGTTCCGGCTATTCCAACGGTGGTTACGGCTATAACAGCAATTACAGCAGCTACGGAAGTTCCTATCCTTATAGCAACTACGATCGTGGATATTCGTATCCGCAGAGTTATGGAAATTCGTACAACACCGGCTACCGGAATGGAGTGCGAGTTGATGCGAACCGCGACGGTCGCGAGGATCGCGTTGCCAGTCAGCGTCCCGTGACAGTAGATCGGGATCGCGCTGTGGCCCGCACTGAAACGACTCATACCAGCATCGATCGCACGGAGAGAAACTAGCTGTCCTCAGTTCCGGCGATAAACTCTGAAACCAGGGCAATAGCCGCGCTTACGTTGTCGGCCTCGGTACGGCCGCTGCGTGTGCGCGGCTTGAAAGAGTGATCGCCGTCTTCGATCCACTTGATCCTGATCACCGGCGATAGCTTGTAAGCGCGGATTTCTTCTGGACGGCCGAAGCTGTCGCGCGTTCCTTGCAGGAGCAAGGTGGGGGTCCGCAAAATTTCGAGATGCTTCGTTCGCGTCTTCTCAGGCTTGTTCGGCGGATGAAACGGATATCCGAGACATGCCACCCCGTGAACCTTCGTGTCGTCAGCCACCATGCTCGCGATCCGGCCGCCCATCGACTTGCCGCCGATCACCAGCCTGCCGCCGTCACCGACCTGCTCGATCGCGTCGCGGAACGATTGCATCAAAATTCGCGGTGGATCGGGCGCTCCGCCTTTGCCGGTTTCCCGTCGTCGTTGCATGTACGGAAATTCAAACCGGATTACGCGAACGCCCGACGCTGCAACTCCTTCAGCGACGCGCTGCATAAAGGGGGAATCCATCGGTCCGCCTGCGCCATGCGCAAACAAGAATGTTGTCGCCGCCGCATTTGGTCCATCGACGAGAATAGCCGCCATGATCTCCGATAATCGAACGGCAGCCGCATCCACGCAACCGAATTCGGTTTTGACGAGAGCGGAGTGCGCGAAACCTGCGAAGGTGTTCGCTCATTCCTGTATATCATGCGTGCGCGGATGCCGGCTGAGACGACGCTCGCAGCGGCGCGGTCGCCTCGGAAAATTCCGCCAGGTAGCGCGCGACGCTCGGACGGTTGCTCATCCGCGACAGCCATTTCGCGACGTTGCCAAGCTCCGGCGACGGTGCGCCTTCCATCAACGACGCGATGTTAATCGGCGAGAAGCACGAAATATCAGCGACGCTGAATTCGCCGCACAGGTATTCGCGCTTGCCGAGTTCGCGATCCAGCCGCTGATACTGGCGTGAGAGCTCGGCTTTCGTCTGCGCGACCGCACTCGCATCGCGTGTCGCGGGGTCGGGCTTTAACAGCACTTCGCGCACCAGCACGCCGAGGTTAGGCGCGAGCAGTGTGTCGCCGAGATCCTCGAGCATTCTGCATCGCGCGCGCTCGGCGACCTCTTTGGGAAATAGCGCCGGATTGGGCACGCGCTCGTCGAGGTACTCGAGGATGATCGTCGAGTCGTAGATTACCGCCTCACCATCGACGAGCACCGGGATTTGCGCTTTCGGATTAAGCCGCGGCAGTTCCTCGGGCTTGATCCATCCGGTGGCCGGCGTCCAGTTGACCAGTTGGGTTTCGTGCGCGATTGCCTTCTCGAACATCGCGATCCGCGGCTTCGCGCTGTAAACGCTCAGGGGAGAATAGTAGAGCTTCATCGTTGTCCTCCGTTCCATTTGGAATTTGAGATCACTTTGAGGCCTCGCTCGGCAGCACCATCTGGGTTTGCGTGACCACTGCGAGCAGCTTGCCGTTTTCCGACGTCACCCGCGTCTGCCAGACCATCGTGCGCCGCCCCCGATGTAATCGCGACGCACTCCGCCCGCACCGTAGTGCCAACCATCGCCGGGCCGATGAAGTTGGTCTTCGATTCGATCGTCGTGGTCATCGCACTGTCGCGCAGATTCAACGAGGTTGCGCACCCGCCAAGCGTATCGGCCAGCGCCATCATCGCGCCGCCATGCAGAATCGCAGGTCGCGTGCACATATCCTCGCGAACCTTCATCTCCGCCTTCACAGCATTCCGGCGTCGCGCTGACGAACTTGATTCCGAGTAGCTTCGCGAACGGCAGCATGTCGCGGTTCAGTTGTTCGATTGCGTCCATAGAGGCCATCATGCGCTCGCGGGCTGATGCGAGTGGACCATAAGCAGTTCCACTTTGGGAATTAAAAAAGGATCCACTTTCGCGGCCAATGCGAGCGTAGTACGTTTCGTGTCAGAGGTGCGCTGATGTTCCTGAAGCTAGATACGGACGGCGCTCTGTACGATCAGATTTACCGGGCGCTCCGAGGCCAGATTCTGGGCGGCCGATTAGCTGCCGCCGCGCGCGTGCCGGCTACGCGCGACCTTGCGCTCGACTTGGGCGTCTCGCGCAACGTCGCGATAATGGCGTATCGGCAACTGCTCGACGAAGGCTACCTGACCACCCGCAAGGGCGCCGGCACTTTTGTCGCGCGCGAACTGCCGCGTCATCTTACGACCGCAGTCGCTCGACAGCGTCCTCGTAGTGTGCGGCACTGGCGCGCCCGTCCATCTCTCGGCATACGCGCGCCGTGTACGCGACGCTTCGCATGGAGTGCAGTTCACGTGGGCGCCGCGCCGCGACGTGCTGCCATACGATTTCCGCTACGGGCCGCCTTCGTTCACCGACTTTCCGCATGAAACATGGTGCCGCGTGGTAGCACGTCGCGCGCGACGCGTCACGATTCGCGATCTCGATTACGGGCCGCCGGAGGGATTGCCCGCGTTGCGCGAAGTGATCGCCGACTATGCCGCCCGCGCCCGGGCGATTGCGTGCACCCCCGAACAGGTCCTCGTCGTCAACGGCTCGCAGCAGGCCCTCGACCTTGCCGCGCGCGCTGCTCGTCGATCCCGGCGACGTCGTGCTGATGGAGGAGCCGCACTATCGTGGCGCGCGGACCGTGATGAGAGCGGCCGGCGCGAGGATCGAAACCATCGCGGTGGACGAGCATGGCCTACGCACCGCGGAACTCGCACAGCGCCGCACGCTCAGCCGCCTCGCTATCGTGACTCCGTCGCATCAGTTTCCCACCGGCGCGGTGATGCCGCTGGGGCGCCGGCTCGAGCTTCTCTCGTGGGCGCGGCGTTCGGGCGCATGCATCTTCGAGGACGACTACGACAGCGAGTACCGCTACTCAGGCCGTCCTATCGAGGCGCTCGCCGCGCTCGATGACAGCGGATGCGTGCTCTACGCGGCGACGTTCTCGAAAGTGATGTTCCCGTCGCTGCGCCTGGGATACATGATTCTTCCCGAGCGGCTGATCGAGCCAATTCGTTCGGTGAAAGCCTTGATGGACACCGGCGGTCCCAGTCTCGCGCAGGCCGCACTGGTCGATTTTATCCGCGAAGGGCACTTCGAACGGCATCTGCATCGCACCCGGACGCGCAATGCGGGCCGGCGCGCCGCCATGCTCGATGCAATCGAACGCCACCTCGGCAGCCGCGCGCAAGTGTCAGGCATCAACGCCGGTCTTCACCTGATGCTCTGGCTGCGCGATCTGCCGGCCTCGAGGTCGCGCGAATTGAGGATGCGCGCGGCGCGCGCCGGGATAGGCGTGTACTCGGTTGATCCATTCTATCTGAACCCGCCGAAGCAGGTCGGACTGCTACTGGGTTATGCGTCGATGCCGGAAAAGCAAATCGCCGAAGGCATCCGCCGCTTCGCCGTCGTCGTCAATTCTCTGTAAGCGCGGAGTCGAATTCCAATTACAGTTCTAGTCGCGGCAGGAGCAGGTTCATTTGAAATCTCAAGGCAAATTGTTCGGTCTGAGGGGAAAATTGTCGATAAGCCATCCATTCGCCGGAGAAGGACGTGTCGATAGCGTAGCCCTCGCCGAATTTCCAGACCTTACCGAATCCGGCGCTCAGCGGTATTTGCGTCGAAGTGTTATGACGCCAGTTGATCGTCCAGGTAGCGTCGCTCGACTTCACATACCAGCCACGGCCCAGTTGATAGGAGAGCATCGGTTGAATCTGCAGCGAACTTACCGGCACCGAATGCGACGACGAGTAAGCAAAGGAAGTAGCCTGCTGAAAGAGTCCCGCTATATTCAATTCCGGAATTTTCCGGTATGAGAACGCCCAGGCCGGACCCATCTGCCATGCACCTTTGCCGGTGAATTGGCTGGTAGAGGTCGGAAATATGAAATATGGTCCGACGCCCCAGCGGAAGCGCGTCTCCTTTTCGTTCGGCCACTGCATCACGAACAGGTCCAGAAGCTGGAAGTCGTCGAGCGCAGTAGTTGTTGTCGCGCCGTTGTTGCGCGGAACCGTCACAACCTGGATCGACGGACGGATAAGCTGCTCGAGTGGCGTGAACAATTGCGGCCGAACCGCCAGCAGCGGCCGAAGTTGCAGCGTGTTCGGCTGTGCATTCGTGCCGTACTGGGAAGGAGTGTAGATGTCCTGAACCTTGAATTGAGTCAGCGACGCGGTCGGATCGTACTCCTTCTCGGCCAGCCCTTCTTCCGTGAGATTTGGGGACGCGCTCTGCTGGGCGAGAGCTATGGAATACCCAGCCAACAGGATTAGAACCGCTACGCCGAAAGCGAACGTTCGTCTCAACTCAGTCTCCGCATCGCAACGAACCCTGATAAGAGTCAGTCTGCGCGTCTGCTAATTACCGGTAAATTTGCTTTGGGTCCAGTGGAGCGGTGGTCAGCGATCTCTCGCGTCGCCGATCGCCTTATGAATGGCGGCGAGCAGAACTGCTTTCTTAACTGGCTTCGCGACGTGCGCATCGCATCCGGCGTCGTGAGCTTTCTTCAGCGCCTCGACGAGTACGGATGCAGTTAGTGCGATGATCGGGACGCGCGGGAGCCCGGATTCAACTTCGATAGCCCTTATCGCCCGAGTCGCCGTGTAACCGTCCATGACCGGCATCTCGATATCCATCAAAACCACGTCATAAGTGCCGGTTTTGAACTTCTCGACCGCCACCGCGCCGTTCTCGGCGTCGTCGATAGCGTATGGCAATTTCTTGAAGTAGGCATGGACTAGCGCAAGATTGTCGCGAGAATCGTCAACCAGCAACACCTTCAACGGGCGCGTCTCCTCGAATACGTCGCTGCCGACAGCCGAATCGACTTGGTTGCGATCCCCCGATAAGGTGTGTTGCGACAAAACTCTCTCGCCGCCGAGCGCCCGGCCCAGCGCTTTGAACAGATCGGCGCGCCTTATCGGTTTGATCAAATAGGTCTGGATGCCCACTTCGCGCGCGCGCTTCATCGTTTCGCTCAGGTCATCCGACGTGAGCATCATGATGATAGGCCGGTCGCCCGGCGCCATCTCACGGAGCCGAATCTGGGCGGCTACTTCGATCCCGTTCATCAGAGGCATCCGGCAATCAAGCAGCATCGCGCGATAGGACTCGCCGGACGCAGCGGCGCGATCGATTTCGTCCAAGGCAGCTTGGCCGCTTTCGACACAGGTAACGTGGGCGCCGACCGAAGTGAGTGCCTGCTGGAGGATCATTCGGTTCGCCGCAGTGTCATCGACGACCAGGATGCGTGTGCCAGCAAGATCGACATTGGTGATAGTTGGTGCGACCGTTACATGATCCAGGTGAGTCTTGAATTCTGCGGTGAAGATAAAAGTACTGCCCTTGCCGACCTCGCTATTGACAGTTATCGCGCCCCGATACATCTCGACCAGCCGCTTGACGATTGTGAGACCGAGCCCGGTTCCTCCGTAGTTTCGCGTGGTCGAGGAATCGGCTTGCGTGAACGCGTTGAAAATCTTGTCGGTTTTTTCAGACGAGATTCCGATGCCGGTGTCGGTCACTGAAAAGCGAATCAAAGTGGTACCCGATCCGCAATTCGCGCGCGCGACGCTCACACTGAGCACGATTCCGCCCTCGCTGGTGAATTTGACCGCGTTGCCGAGCAGATTAACGATCACCTGGCGCAGGCGCAGAGGATCCCCGACCAGCGTGCGCGGCACGTCAGAGGCGACGTGGCCGGTAAGCTCCAGGTGCTTCTGATGCGCGCGCAGTCCCATTGTCTCGGCAACCGTATCGACTAGTTCGCGTATATCAAAGTCAACCTCCTCGAAGCTTAGCTGCCCACTTTCGATTTTGGCGAGATCGAGTATGTCGTTGATCAGATCGAGCAGAATGACGCCGTTGCTGCGGATGATATCCAGGTAGTGACGTTGCTCGACGTTCAATTCGCCCTCGGACAACATGTCCGACATCCCAAGCACCGCGTTCATCGGCGTGCGAATCTCATGCGACATGCTCGAAAGGAAGTCAGACTTCGCCCGCGAGGCCTCCAACGCCGCTTCGCGCGCAGCGATTAGCTGACGCTCGGTCTCCTTGAGCGTGCCGATATCGCGCGTGATCGTGATGCAGCACCAATGTCCACGGAACTTGAGGTTGAGTGCGGAGATCAGGCCGCAGTATGTGCTGGCGTCCTTGCGTCGGAAGGTCGCTTCCATATTCCTGACCACGCCGGCTCGTTTGAGCTCGGCGACCAGCTTGCGGTTTTCCTCGACATTCGCGAACGACGAGAGTTCGCGCGAGCGCTTGCCGATTACATCTTCGCGACTGTAGCCGGTATGCCGGATGTACTCTTCGTTTACGTCGATGTACCTGCCGGTCTCCAAATCAAGAATCATCATGGAGTCGAGATTCTGATCGAACAGTTGACGCAGCGCCGCTTCGCTTTCACGCAAGCTCGCTTCCGTCTCGGCCGCCTCGGCGATAATCCGATCGCGCTGCGCTACTTCCTGTTCGAGGCGAGCCTGCACCTCGTGGCGGGCAGCGATCTGCTCGGCCAGTTCTGCCCTGACCGCTTCGGTTTCGTGCTCGGCGGCCTGGCCTCGGCTGATCTCATCCTCGGCGATATCGGTCTCGCTGCGTCCCATTCTGAACCCAATTCTCCCTCGAAGGGCGGCTTTTGCCCCCTCGCACTAAAGATCGAGCAACTGTCGTGCCTTGGAATCTGATGAAACGTCGGGAAGGTCCGAAGGCTCTAAGCGTCAGGATGACGACGCAATTCGTTGATAGAGAATGGCGGCACCTTCGTAGATCGTCGCGCCGTTTTCGGCCTCGCCGACGAACTCCGCGATTTGTTGCATCTCCGCGACCCATCGGTACGCCTTTGGACGCATGTCGAAAACCGCGCGGTCCATCCGCGCGAGGAAACTCGGCTGACTGCGCGCGAGCTCGGAACGCAGCGCATCGGCAAGTCCTTCGCGCTCCGCAGCGCCCAGCATCGTCGCGCAAAGTGCGGTAAATCCCTTGGTCAGCCCGGCGTACGAGAGTTTCAAGCCCGAGGCAGCGCCAACTGGTCCGTCGAGAATCGCGATATCAAGACCGTAGCTCGGCCAGGCGCATCAGCAAATGTGCGTCGGCGCCCGAAGCGTAGAAGCGCGGACCCTTTGCAGGGTCTTGAGTGCCGGCGACAGGCGGCCCTCCGATAATTCCAGCGTCGATGAAGGTCGTGGCATCGAGGATGTCGCGGATACGCCGGCACGTCGCTGGCGAGATCGCGTTGCATTCGACGAAGACTGGCTTGTTCCGCGCGCGGCCGAGCGGCACGCGAAGCCGCTCAGCAACTTCCACCGCAACTCCCGGTGGAACGATCGAAAGGACGAAATCCGCGCCGCGCAGCAACGAATCGTCGTCGTTGACTACTTCGACACCGGCGCCGCGAACGCGCGCGACGCTCTCCGCACTGCGCCCCGCAAGCGACGTCACCACGTGCGCTCCGGCTTCGCGCAGTCTGCGTCCCACCGCGGCGCCCATCTCGCCCGCGCCGACGATCGCAACCGTCACGGCGTCTCGATCGCTCATCGGAGTACCCCTTGCAGAATTGTGTCTGCGGAATTTTTAGTAGCGGTTCAGGCGCGCGAGCCGATCGGCGTGAAAGTTCGAGTCGCCGAACAGTTCCTGGCATACGCGAACCCGCTTCATGAACAGCCCGATGTCGAACTCGTCGGTCATCCCGATGCCGCCATGCATCTGCACCGCTTCATTCACGGCGAGCGTGGCGCTGAGTCCGGCGCGAGCCTTTGCCACCGACACGATCGCACCCGCGCGATCGTAAGAATCGTCAAGCGTCTGCAGCGCCTTGAGCACGGCCGCGCGCGTGACCTCGAGTTCGCAGTAGAGATGAGCCGCGCGATGCTGGAGCGCCTGGAATTCGCCGATCGCTTTGCCGAATTGTTTGCGTTCCTTCAGATAGGCGACCGTGCGGCCGAAAGCCTCCTCGCTGGCGCCCACCATCTCCGCCGCAACCGCCGCGCGGCCAACATTGAGCACGCCCTCGAGGACATCCCAACCCGCGTCGATCTTGCCGAGCACGCTGTCGGCGCTGGCGTTCACGTCGTCGAAAGTAATCCGCGCGGCGTTGTGAGTATCCACGGTCGAAGTGCGCTCGCTGCGAACGCCGGGCGCATTCGCGTCAACCAAAAACAGCGTGAGACCAGTTGTATCCCCCGCTTTACCCGAGGTGCGCGCAGCAACGATCAGCAGTTTCGCGACGTGTCCATCGATCACAAAAGTCTTCGCGCCGCTCAGCTTGAAGCCGTTGCCGGCGCGCGTCGCGGTCATCGCGATCTTGTCAGGATGATGTTTCGCGGTTTCATCGACGGCCAAGGTCGCGATCAATTCGCCGGCGACAATTTTCGGCAGATAGTTTTTCTTCTGCTGCTCGGTGCCGGCGCGCGCGATCGCGCTCGCAGCCAGAACCGCGGTCGAAAGGAAAGGGGAGGGCGTCAGATGTGCGCCCCAGCTCCTCCATCACCACACCCGCCTCGACGTGGCCAAGTCCGAGGCCGCCGTAGTCTTGCGGCACGAGGATTCCCGCCCAGCCCATCTCGACGAAGTTTTTCCACAGCGCGCGCGAGAATCCATCGGCGTCGCGGTTGTCGCGCAACGCCCGCAGATGGGCGATAGGAGCGTTCTTGGAGAGGAAGCCGCGCGCATTGTCGCGCAGCATCGTCTGTTCGTCGTTGAGAACCAGCGCCATCAGCGGCTACGCACCGGGCAGGCCCAGTATGCGTTTGGCGATGATGTTGAGCTGAACCTCGCTAGTCCCGCCTTCGATCGAGTTCGCCTTGGAGCGCAGCCACGCGCGCGCGTTGCGGCCCTCGCGCGAGCGCTCGCCTTCCCATTCCAGCGCGTCCGTGCCGCCCGCCGACATCACGAGTTCCATTCGGCGCTTGTTCAGTTCGGTGCCGTAGTATTTCAGCAACGACGACACCGCGGGATGAGCCTGGCCGACCTTGGCCATGTCGCCCGCGCGATCCATCGTGAGCCGAAACGCGAGCGCGTCGATCTCGAATGCCGCGATCTGGCTGCGGAGCGCGGTATCCGCGAGTATCCCGTTGTCGGTGCCGACGGTGTCGGTCGCAATCTGCCCGAGCGAGCGGTTTTCCGACGTGGTGCCCATCCCGCCGATCATGTCGCGCTCGTGGGTGAGCAAATATTTCGCGATGTCCCATCCCTTGTTGAGTTTGCCGACGAGGTTGGCCTTCGGAACGAGCACGTCGTCGAAGAAAGTCTGGCAGAACGGCGACGAGCCTGAGATTAGGATGATCGGCTTGGTCGAAACGCCGGCGCTCTCCATGTCGAACAGCAGAAAGCTGATGCCTTCGTGCTTGGGCGCGTTGGGATCGGTGCGGACCAGGCAGAAAATCCAGTCGGCCTTATCGGCGTATGACGTCCAGATCTTCGAGCCGTTGACCAGGAACTGATCGCCCTTGTCCTCGGCGCGGGTTTGCAGCGATGCGAGGTCGGAGCCGGAGCCGGGTTCTGAATATCCCTGGCACCATCGAATCTCGCCGCGGGCGATTTTCGGCAGATGCTCGCGCTTCTGTTCTTCGTTGCCGTACTTCAGCAGCGCAGGTCCGAGCATCCAGATGCCGAAGCTGTCGAGCGGTGAGCGACAGTTGAGCTCGCGCATCGTTTGGCGCAGAATTTTGGCTTCATCGCGCGAGAGGCCGCCGCCGCCATATTCGCGCGGCCATTCAGGCACCGTCCAGCCCTTCGCCGCCATGCGTTCGAGCCATTGGCGCTGTGCGTCGGATTGAAATTTCCAATGCCGGCCGCCCCAGCAAGTGTCGTCTTCGGACTGCGACGAGCGGCGCATCTCGGGCGGGCAATTCGCTTCGAGCCACGCGCGCGTCTCTTTACGAAAATTTTCAAGGTTTTCCATAGCTACGTCTGGTGTTAATAGGTCTCCCCGCGCGATTCAAGAACCGCGAAGCGGAGGGGGCGGGAGTAAGGAACTTGATTGTAGCGAAACCCACCGCGGGTTTCGCGCTTCCTCGGGCAGGGGTGACCCCTGCACCCGGTGCTAGGAGAAGATGCGGGACTTCGTCCCTGTTAGAAGGGTTGGGGGGAATGGGCAATCGCCGCGCGGATGTCTTCCCGCTGGAGGTTTGGATAATCCTCGAGCAACTCGCTCTCGGTCGTGCCCTCACCGAGCTTGTTCAATATAAGCTCGACCGTGATCCGGGTCCCTCGAATGACCGGCTTGCCCATCATCACCTGAGGGTTTATTTCAATTCGCGATGTCGTCACGGCCGTAACTCGCATGCCCATAATAGCGGTTGCCGATCTCAGTCGGCAACGCGCCAGGAAAGCGGGTCGCAGCTTTTACTTCTTCTCGCCGGGCATGTCGAAGCCGCCGGCTTCGGGGTGGTGGCCGTACATGTCGCCTTCGAAATATTCGGATTGATGGGTGGCTGGGCGCGCGCCGTAGCCATATTCGAACATCCAGCCTGACGGGTTGCGGAAATAGAATGAGTACATGTGATCGTTGGAGTGCTTGCCGAGATTGATCGTCACCGGGATTTTGTTTTTGCGGACGAGATCGTAGGTCATCCCGACGTCGTCGAGGTTGTCCACCTCGATCATGACGTGGTTGAGCCGGCGATCGCCGCCGGGGATTCCGAAAGCGACGCTGTGATCGCGGTCGTTGCAATGCATGAAGACAAGGTCAACGGTGCGTTTGCCGGCGTGAATTTTGTACTCGACGCCGCCGCGCATTCCGAGATGAGTGTAGAAGCGCTGGGCCGCATCGACGTCGCCCTCGCGCACGATGCAGTGGCCGAGGCCGCCGGTGCCGGTTTTGAAACGCCCGTGCATCGCGCGGCCCGAATGGAACGGCTTGGCGAATTGCGTCAGCGGGCCGTGAAAGATTTCGACCGGATTGCCGCCCGGGTCGTTAAGCTTGAGGACTTCGAGCACTCGACGCTCATTGGCCTCGTCGTCGGAACCGACGCGGAACTTTATTCCGGCCTCGGATAGCTGACGCTGCATTTGCGCGAATTCGTCGGCGCCGGCGACGCGGAGACCGAGGTATGCGAGGTCGTCGCTGCCGTCAGCATGCAGGACCATTCGATGATGAAAGTAGTCCATCCGCAGATAGCATCGATCGGACTCACCTTCGTCGGCCAGTTCGAATCCGACAATATTAGTTGCGAAATTTTTCCACGCGTCGAGATCCTTCACTTCGACGCCGATGTAGCCCAACTCTGTTACCTGGATCATTTATTTCCCTCCTGGCGTTTATCGAGCGTCGTTGCGAACCCAGTCCGATCCCAGCGCGACACGGCGCACCGAATCCGTATCAGTCGGCTGATGACCAACTTTATGCATGGGCGCAGGGGCTTCGACAACCTTGTTCGACAGGCGGCCGAGGCCGCTGACTTCCACTTCAACCAGGTCGCCGACATTCATAGGGCGCGAATTCTTCGGCGTGCCCGATAGTATGATGTCGCCGGGGAGCAGGGTGATGAAGCGGGAAAGGTCGGCGATTATGTAGTCGATCGGAAATAGCATTTCGGAAATCGCGCCTTCCTGCACCAACTTACTATTGATGAAAGTGCGCAAAGTAGATTTGCGAATGTCTATACCGCTGACTATTCCCGGACCGATTGGGCAGAATCCGTCCTGACCTTTCACGCGCAGCATAGAGCCGGCGTCGGTGTCGCGATAATCCTGGCATCCGACGTCATTGGCGGGCGCGAAGCCTGCGATGTAGTCCCAACTTTCTTCGCGGCTGACATTGCGCGCCGGCTTGCCGATAATGACGCCGACTTCGCCTTCGTAGTTGAGGTAATTGTGGCCCGCCGGGCGGCATAGCACGCCGCGATGAGAATTCAGCGCTGTGACGGGCTTTTGGAAGTAGGTCGGAGTTTCGAGCATTGGCGCTTTGAACTCGACGCGGCGGGAGTCGTAGTTCAGATGGATGCATAGAATCTTGGTCGGGTCGCATGGGGGCAGGTAGGTTGCCTCGGCGTCGGAGAGTGTGCGGCCGTCGCCGAGGAGGAGCCGATCGCCGTCGGGGCGCACCCATTTTGGTTGTCCTTCGTGGAGGATTCGGCGCCATTCTTGTTTGGGGCCGTCTAGTACATTCATTGGCTATTCTCCGATTAGTTTTTTCAGTATTAAAGCCGCGCTCCGTTGTCGCGCGCGGAAAAGAACTTAATCATGCGAAGGAGCCTTTTAGGGCGGCTATGTTTTTTATGTCGCAGTAGAAATCGAAGCTCCAGGTGCCGCCTTCGCGGCCGATGCCGGAGTCGCGGCTGCCGCCGAAGGGGGCGGCGAGTTCGCGGACGAAGAAGCAATTGACCCAGACCGTGCCGGCGGAGACGCGACTCGCTATGCGCATCGCGCGTTCCTGATTTTTGCTGAAGACGACGGCAGCCAGGCCGTAGTGAGTTCCGTTGGCGAGCTCGATCAGGTCGTCCTCGTCGCGAAAAGTCTGCCAGGTCAGGACGGGGCCGAATACTTCGCGCTGCACGATCTCCATGTCCTGCCGCGCGCCTTCGAGCAAAGTGGGTTCGAAATATAGCTCGCCGACGCTCGAACGCTTGCCGCCCCAAACTGGTTTGACGCCGGACTTCAGCGCGCGATCGACAAAACCTTCGACGCGTTTGAAGTGCTCGGGCGTGATGAGCGGACCGACGCGGGTGCTTTTCTCGCGGGGATCACCGACCGCCATGTGCGCCGCTGCCGCGCGAAACTTGCTTTGGAATTCGTCGGCAACCGACGCGTCAACCAGCAGCCGGGTGCCCGCGAGACAAACCTGGCCCGCGTTGATGTACTGCCCGGCAGCGGTCTGTGCGGCCGCGTCGAGGTCGGCGTCGGCGCATACTATATAAGGAGACTTGCCGCCGAGCTCGAAACTGACGGGAGTCAGCGAGCGCGCGGTGGATTGGCCTATCAACTTCGCGGTGTCGGTCGAACCGGTGAAGCTCAAACGATCGATGTCGGGATGCGCGGCGAGCGCAGCGCCGGCTTCTTCACCGATACCCTGCACGACGTTCAGAACGCCGGCGGGGATACCAGCCTCGGTCGCGAGATCCGCCATCATCGAGCAGGTGAGCGGGGCCCATTCGGGCGGCTTGACGACGACGGTGTCGCCGGCCGCGAGCGCGGGTCCGACTTTCCACGTCGTGAGCATGAAGGGGCCGTTCCACGGCGTGATCAAGGCGGCGACGCCGGCCGGATCGTAACGCACGTGATTGACGACCTCGGGCGAATCGATTTGCTCATGCCCCAGTTTCAGCGCGCGGTCCGCGAAGAACTCGATGTTGAGCGCAGCGCGCGGAATCACGCGCGCGAGGTTGCCCATCAGCAAGGAGCCGTTGTCGGCAGTCTCGACGGCGGAGAGTTCCTTGGCATGATCGAGTATCGTTTGTGCGAATTTTTTCAGGACGCGATGACGTCCGTCGGGTCCGAGTGACGCCCATTTCGGAAATGCGCGGCGCGCAGCCGACACTGCTGCGTCGATCTCGGCGGGGCCCCCACTGCTTACGTCGGCGAGATGTTTGCCGTCGATCGGCGAGCAGTCCTGGAACGTCCGCTTCGACGCGACGCGTTTGCCGTCGATGAAGTGATCGGTCGATACGTCAACGCCGGCGACTTTGGTGGTGTTCATCGGCGAATCTCCCTTGGCAGATTGATTTTCCGTTCTTCCAGAATCGCTTGCGCGTCCGGCGGCTTCGGTTGATCTCCGAGGATGCCATCGACCAAGCGGCGGGCGCGGTCCTTGGGTGAGAGCATGTGTGCCAACTGATAATTTCGGGCGCCCGACGCGAGGTAGAAGCGCTCGTACAGTTCATTGCGGCTGGCAAGCGCGCTGCCGACGAAGTCCCACGCCAGCCGGAAGATTCGCGCGCGCTCGTCGGACTTCATTTCGCCCGCGCCGCGCAGGTAGCGGTCGATGAGCGGGCGGATTGTCGGATCGCCGAGCTGCGCCTCGCTGGGAGCGGCGAGCAGATTGTGCGATCCGAGCAGCGTGATGATTTCGCCGACGCGCGGAAACCAGGTCGGTAGCGCGGCGCGCAAAGCCGCGAGCGGACCGCCGTTGGGGAACCAGACGCCGTTGCCGTACTCGAAGGCGTCGGTCTCCGCGCTGTGAATCGCGGCGCGCGCGAATTCGGCGTAGGTCCATATTTCGCCGAGCATCTGCCGCGTGGCGGGCGAAAAATCGTTGATCGCTTCCGCCATCCGACTAGCGAGCCCGTACGCGAACTCGAGCTTGGTCTGCGCCCGAATCATCGTCTGCTGCATGATGTTCGGATACCAGCCGGTCGCCATCACGGTGTTGTAAGCGACCAAGTTGGAGTCGATGAAGACGCGGTCGCGCGGAATCTCGACGTCGTCGAAAATCACGAATGCATCTTGCTCGTCGAAGCGGCTCGACAGCGGATGGTCGAACTTGTTGGGCGCCGTGGCGCAACTGTCGCGGCAGAGGAACTTCAGCCCCGGCGTGTTAGTCGGCACGCAAAAGGAAAGAGCGTACGCGTCGGTGCCTTCGAGCAACGGGACGGCGGGGTACACGGCGATTTCGTCGGCGAAGGGCGCGAGCGTCGCGAGGATGCGCGCGCCACGCACGACGATTCCGTGTCCAGTGTCGGCGACCTTGTGCAGCGCGACTTCGTTACCGGGCTCGGGCACATCACCTTTGGCCTTGTCGATAGTGGGATGAATGATGGTGTGGGTGAGCGAGAGGTCGTTGCGCGCGAGGAACTTTTGGTATGCGAGGAGGTTCGCGGCGCCACGCTCGTTGCCGTTGACCGCCCATTCGTCGGCGCGGCCGGCGAAGCCGGCGAAGGTGACGTTCATGTAGTCGGGCGTGCGACCCATCAGGCCGACGGTGAACTCCGCGATTGTCTGCAAGCATGCGTGACGGCGCTCGAGGTCGGCGCGCGAGCGCGGAATCATGTGACTCATGTTGACGGGCTCGCCGGTCTCGGGATCCGGCATCAGGCAGACGTCGCGCGCCTGATGCTGGAGATCGAAAATCTGCGCCATCGTTTCGGCCGCACCGGCGAACGCAGGATGCGACGGGATGTCGGTGACCTTGTCATCACCGACCCAGAGTTCGCGCGGCTTGGACAAGCCTTTCAAAAACTCGCGACCGGTGCGTGCTGCCATTAGCGACCTCCTCGTCCGTTTCGTCTTGCCGCGCCGGTGGATGCGGCGCGCCGAACAGCACTGGATTTTTTGATTGCGAGAAGTTTTGCAGGCTCATTTCGCAGGCCGTCGAGCTGCAGTTTGAGCGCGGCCCGCAAACCTTCATCGCGCTGCCGGCCAGTGATTGGATCGCCGCCCAGCCATCGCTGCAGATGAGAGAAGTAGAGTCCGAACAGGTTGTGGGCGAGACGCGATGCCGGGACGTCTGCGCGCAAGTCGCCACGCAGCTTCGCTTGTTCGATCAGGTTGGCAATTCCGGCAAGCATCGACGCCATCAGTTCAGCGACGCCATGACGCCGATCTTCGACGAAGGGCAATTCTCTTACGAATACCCGCGCCAATCCGCGATCGCGCTCGTGCAGCGCGATCATGGAGCCAAATAGATGCAGGACCTGATCGAGCAGCGGCCGCGATGGCGCCGTCGCGAACGCGTCGTGGACGACGCGGCCAACCTCCTCGCGGAAAATCAGGACCAGCAGGTCTTCCTTGGTGCCCGCGTAGAGGAATAGCGTGCCGGCGCCGATGTCGGCGGCCGCGGCGATTTCGCGGGTGGTGGTGGCCTCGAAGCCTTTGCGGCCGAACAACTTTCGCGCGGCACGTTTTATCCGCTCGAGCTTGTCGCGCTTGCTGCGTTCGATGCGCCCTGGGATCTCGTTCGTCATTGTGTACTGAGCGTGCTCAGTTTTGAGCATGCTCAATTGGTACTAAAGATCCGATCGATCTGTCAAACGCATCGAACGAATTTCGGACTGGCAGATTTGCGAACCTGCGGCGCGCTGATTAGGCTTGCTCTCGATCGGAGGACAAATCATGGCTGGATTGGTACTTCGCGAAGACCGGGAGGGGCTCGCTACGCTGACGCTGAATCGTCCTGAGAAACTGAATTCGCTCAATGTCGAGATGTTCGTCGAATTGCGCGCTCATGTCGATCAGATTGCGCGCGAGACCGAGCGGGTCGGGCTGGTGGTCGTGCGCGGTGCGGGCAAATGCTTTTCCGCAGGGCATGATCTCGCGGATATCGCGAAGGGAGAGCGTCCGCCCAAGCCGAACTTTCAGTCGGAGACGATCGAGCGGCTCGCGGATTTGCCGCAGCCGGTCATTTCCGCGGTGCATGGGCATTGCTACACCGGCGCGCTCGAGTTGGCGCTGGCGGGAGACCTGATCGTCGCAGCAGAGTCGGCGAAGTTTGCCGATACTCACGCGCGATGGGCGCTGACGCCGATTTGGGGGATGAGCCAGCGCTTGCCGCGACGCGTTGGGCCGGCAAAGGCGCGAGAGATGATACTGACCTGCCGTACTTACACCGGCGTCGAGGCGGCTGCGATGGGCCTCGCGAATATTTGCGTGCCCGACGATGTGTTCGACAAGGAACTGCGCGCGCTGGCCGATACGATCCTCGCGAATTCGTGGTTCAGTCATCGCGCGAACAAGCGCCTGCTGAACGAGACAGACGGCTTACCGCTCGGCGCTGGGCTCGCGCATGAAGTTTATCGAAATCCTGGCGTTGGTCCCGACATGCGCGAGCGAATCGCGGCGTTCACCAGCAAGTCGGCGCGCCGTGCCTGAGATCGATCCCGCGCCCGCGGTGGAGACCGACCGGCTTCAACCGCCAAGCGAATCTTCAAGCGAGCGGCGCGGCGCGTTTCGCGCGCTGCAGCATCGTAATTACCGACTGTATTTTTTCGGCCAGCTCATCTCGCTCGCCGGCACCTGGATGCAAAGTGCGGCACAGGCGTGGCTGGTGTTGAAGCTGACCAACTCGGCGACGATGCTCGGGGTGGTCTCGTTCGCGCAGTTCACGCCAATCCTGTTGGTCGGTTTGTTCGCTGGCGTTTTGGTTGACCGCGTCGATCGGCGACGCCTGATAATCACGACCCAAGTCCTGCTGATGCTGAGCGCCTTAACCCTCGCGGCGCTGACCTGGACCGGCGCCGTGCGGGTCCAGTACGTCATCCTGCTCGCCGCATTCAACGGCACCGTAGGATCGTTTGACATGCCGGGGCGCCAGTCGTTCGTGGTCGAGATGGTGGGTTACGAGGATCTGGCCAACGCGATTGCGCTCAACTCGATGATGTTCAACAGCGCGCGCATGCTCGGTCCCGCCGCCGCGGGATTGCTGATCGCGTGGCTCGGAATCGGCACCTGTTTTTTCCTGAATGGCGTGAGCTTTCTCGCCGTTATCTGGAGCCTGACGCAGATGGAGATTCCCGCGCGCGTGATCGCCGGGTTGGGCGCACGCATGCTTCATCAACTGCGCGAGGGGCTTGCGTATGTATGGACCAACCGCCCGCTGTTCTACCAGATGGCGCTGGCGGCGGTGACCAATGGCTTCGGCTACCAATATCTTGGTTCTGGTCCCGCTGTTCGCCAAGCACGTGCTGCACGGCGATGCGCGCACTTACGGATTCCTGGTGGCGATACAGGGACTCGGGTCGGTGGTCGGCGCGGTGACGCTTGCCTCGCGCGTTTCGACACGCGGTATGAGGAACAATCTGCTGGTAGGGCTTTTCTGTCCGCGGTGGGAATCGTGACTTTCGGGATGTCGCAATCGTTTGCACTTTCGATGGCCGCGCAATTCGTAATTGGCGCCGGGCTGACCAACTTCAGGGCGAGCAACAACACGTTGGTGCAGATGTTCGTCAACGACGACCTGCGCGGGCGCGTGATGAGTACCTATCAGCTCGCGGCGGTGGGGATGACGCCTATCGGCGCGCTTGAGGTCGGCTACATGGGATCGCATCTGGGTCCGATGCGGACGGTCGTCATCTGCGGCGTGATCATTTTGTTGAGCGGCGTGGTGCTGCTGACGCGGCTCAAGTCGGTCGGGATGGACGCGGAGCCTGCATAGTTTACTCCTTGCCAGACGCCCACTTCGTGTGTTCAATGCTCGCTAACCGTTCCCCCTGGAGGAGCCCGCTTATGAAATCCTGGATCTCTAAAACGGCAATCGCGATTGCGATGCTGATTGCGTTACCGGTCCTTGCGCATGCCGACAACTGGCAAATCGATCCGGCGCATACCAACGTCGAGTTCACTGTGCGTCATATGATGATCTCGAATGTGAAGGGGCAATTTAAGAAGACCTCGGGAACGATCACCGTCAATGGCGATGATCCGACTTCGGCAAAAATCGACGCGACTATCGACGCGTCGTCGATCGATACGCGAGTTGAGAAGCGCGACGCCGATCTCAAGAGTCCGAACTTTCTCGATGTCGCAAAGTACCCGACGATTACTTTCAAATCGACCAAAGTAGAGGCGGACGGTCCCGGCAAGTGGAAAGTGACCGGCGACCTGACCCTGCACGGTGTGACCAAGCCGGTCGTGCTCGAGGTCGAAACATCCGGGACGCCGATTCACGATCCGATGGGCAACACGCGCGCAGGCGCGTCGGCAACCGCGAACATCAAGCGCAGCGATTTCGGGTTAACCTACAACAAAGTGCTCGAGTCGGGCGGCGTGATGGTCGGCGACGAGGTCGCGATTTCGATCGACGTCGAGGCGATCAAGAAGTAGCGGTTTTGTTTCGAGGGGCCGGATTTGGTTCCGTACAGCACCGGTGTTTACTTGCGTACGGCACCAACCTTCGCCTGGTTTGCGTTTAACTGGGCGTCGCGATACGGCTGATTTATCTCACTTTGTTTTGGGGAGGCGGCCATGAGCATGTCGCGGCGTTTTGCAGCGGAGTTGATCGGCACATTCTGGCTGGTTTTCGGTGGATGCGGCAGTGCGGTGCTGGCGGCCGGCTTTCCGAAGACCGGAATCGGATTTCTTGGCGTGGCGCTCGCCTTTGGGCTGACGCTTTTAACGATGGCGTTCGCAATCGGATCGATCTCGGGATGCCATATCAATCCCGCGGTGACGATTGGATTGTGGGCCGGCAAGCGATTTCCTGGCGCTGAAGTGCCTCCGTACATCGCCGCGCAACTGATAGGCGCGATACTCGCGTCAACCGTGCTCTACACAATCGCGAGTGGCGGCCCGGGATTCGACTTGGCCAATGGGTTCGCGGCCAACGGCTACGGGTTGCATTCGCCGGGCGGCTATACAATGGGCGCGGCCTTCGTTGCTGAATTCGTGCTGACCTTCATGTTCCTGATTGTGATTCTAGGATCGACTGACAAGCGGGTCGTCGCCGGCTTCGCGCCGATTCCGATCGGACTGGTGCTGACGCTGATTCATCTGATCAGCATCCCGGTCGACAATACTTCGGTGAACCCCGCGCGCAGCACTGGTCCGGCGCTGTTCGTCGGCGGATGGGCGCTGGGACAGTTATGGCTGTTCTGGGTCGCGCCAATCATGGGTGCCGCTGTCGGCGGGTTGTTCTACAACTGGTTCGGCACCCAGGAAGTGACCAACGAAGAGCTGGGGCGCGAGGACAAATCGGCGGCGTGACGCGCGCAGTTAGTGCGCTGACGCCTGTTTGGAATTGTCGCTGCCATTGTTTGACGCGATCGCGCGATCGAAGCCGGGGATTATCGCTTCAATGAATGCGTTGCGCACCACCTCGCTGAGCGCCTGCCAGGTGTTTATATCCGGACTCGACAATTTTCCCTTGAGGTCCACGTCAGTCGCGACCTGTTCGGTGCTGTGATTCTTGAAGATATGGGAAGCGCCGGCGATCGCCAGTTCCTTGGCCTTATGCAGAATGCTGGTGCCCTTTTCCTTTTGGGGATCGTAAACTTTCAGGTTCGCGAACAGCGGCTTTACGTAGCCGTCGATGTTGCCGTTCTTGATCGCGACCTGCGAATACACCGAGAGTTGGCCGTTCGCGACCTCGAAGCGTCCGAATGAGCGCAGGAGGTCGTTGATCGACGCCAGGTCGGTATTCTGAATCGCGACTTTCAGGTTGAATTCGGGTCCTTGCCCGCTCGCGAGGAAATTCCCCGCGACGTTGGTGTCGCCGCTGCCCATGAACTTGCCGCGAAGCGTTAACTCCGCCGGTCCTTGAGTCTGATGGTTGGACAAATTCCTGATCGTAAGCTCGGTGTCGTTGATGAACAGCTTATAGTTCGGATTGCCGGTTTTGTCGGTGTACGCGAAGTTGCTGTGGACGATGTCCAAGTCGCGGACGCTGATTTCCACCGCCGGCCGGTTGTTCTGCTTCTCGATCTCCTTGCCGGTCGCTTTCACCCGTTTCGCTTCCGCCTGCTTGGTCTCCTCCGTATGAACATAGTCAACGTCAACCGCGTCGATGGCGGCGTTGTTTACCTCGACCCGGGTTATCTTGGGTGAGTATTCGAGCAGACCGTTGCTCGACAGGCGCCCTCCGCTCACCGCGATATTGATTTGGCGAATTTCAGGATCGAACGCGCTCAGCGGCACGTTCTGGATCGTGTACTTCGCCCGCGCGCCGGGGAAGGGCTCTTCCAGAAAATTCGCGTGCCCGTCGATAGTGGCGTGGCCGGTGTCGAAAATCACCACGGTCGCGTGGAAGCGGGACGGGTAGTCGTTCTCGGGCGCGTGAATATTGCGGATGTTGTCGGCGACGAAATTCAGATTCGCGAGATGTAGCGGCTTGTTCACCCGATCCTGGATGTACACGACGTCGCCCTCGTAAATCGTGAACCGGTTGATCTTGAACGGATACGCAGCCTCGAGCGCGTCCTGCCACCCCTTCTGCCGGAGCGGCACACTGCTTTTCTTTTCCGCGACAAACTGCGTCTCATCGATGTGGAGCTTCGGATGTGAAAGGAGCACGTCGGCCACGACGCGTCGCGAGAAAAGTTCCTTCACCTGGATCGTGAAGCGCATCGTGGCGATGTCGGCGACCGGCGGCCGTGGATGCGCCTCCTGAATGACCTTGACGCCGTTCAACGTGAGAACTCCACCGAGCAATTGCAGATGCGCATGAGCGAGCGCGACGTGGTAGCCCTTGAGTTTGCTGTTCATCGCGGCCTGGGTTCGGGCGCGCACGATGTCGTCGAGGAAGAACGAGGCGATGAAGACCGCAACCAGCAGGGTCGCGAAAAATCCTCCGACCCAGAACAGAACAGGATGCTTTCGATACGCAGCCCATCGCACACCTCGTCGATCAGGCCGGCAATGCTTCGGTCCGGCGACTCGCGCGACGACGTTCGTCACGCCTTCCGCCGAACGCCCGGATGAAGAGTGGGGTCAAACCGAGACCGATGCCGAACAATAGATGCGCGACGAAGTACGCCATTGGCATCAGTGCGATCCGTGCCGCCATCGTCGGGTCCATGTACGGCAACACGACCAGTTCCATCGCGACCCAGATGACGATTCCAGTCGCAAGGCCGGCAAACAACGCGGCGATGATCGACGTTCTGCGCGACATGCATAGCGCGAACAGGATTCCGAGGACGATGGAAAAGCCAAGTTCAATTCCCGCACCGGCGAGCATCGCCATCGATCCTGCGACCAATGCTTCGACGCCATAAACCAATGCGCCGAGCGCCTTGAGCGGCATCGTCACGCCCTCACCGATTGCGCGCGAATAGACCATCATGAAACCCATCATCAGGATGGCGCTCAAGATTCCGTCGGCGATTCCGGCGACGAGTCGGCTGCCCCACGAAACGCGATCGGCAGGTGCGCTCGCGTCAACAATTTCAACACGTGATTGTTCGTCCATGATTTCTGAACCGGCTTGTTAGGCCTGCTCCTTCTTCATGAGGATTTGTGCGAGGTCCTGATGCTGCTGGAGGATGGGCATGATCTTGTCGATCAAGGCTTCGATGTCGTCGTCGCTGGCATCGTCGCGCGCCTGCTTCAATTCGGTTATCAATTTTTTGTGGTCGTCGCTGGTCTGCTCGAGGAAGAGCCGATCGAATTGGGCGCCATTGGCGGCGGACAGTTTCTGTTCCTCCCGCTTCCCGTTGCCGCTCTTGCTTCGATTCGTCGCGGTACCGCTCAGATGCGCGCCCATCTTCTGCGCGGTCCCAGTTACCATTTGATCGGCGCTCGTATGGTCCTTGATAAGTTGATCAGCGTACTCACGAACTTCAGGCGACGAGGCTTTTGCTTCTGCAATCTTACCGGCTTCGATCTCCTTCAAATTCGCCAGATGTATCCGCTCGAGGATCGCTGCGTTGGTCTTTTTGCTGGATACCTCCGGTGGCGCCACGAACGGAGTAGCTTTCGCCTGAGGCTGTTGCGCAGTTGGCTGCGCTGACGGTTGAGCGGCGGCAGTGCTGGCGTCGGAATTCGGAGTCGGCTGTTTCCGTGAGGTCGAGCAACTCGCGAGCGTGGTGATGACCACGGCGGCGACAAGCAAAGGCCTCGAAATTCGAAAGTTTTCGGGTATGCGCATAATCATTGTTCCTCTCGGAAACTACGAGTGAGGTGCGCGGAAGGTTCGCGGATAGAAAACCGCGATACGCAAGTGGCGCCACGCGCCTCAAGCGTTTCAAACCATCAGAGAAGGACGCAAAAGGTATGCCCTGAAAAATCCTAGGAATAGCGTGCTCCACGGGCTCCGCACCGTGAAGAAACTCCATTCTCTGAAACGGAAAGGCTTACGGTTTCGCGCTGCGATGATGCTCGAGCGTGCGGGCGCCCAAGCGGGCGGGGGCGGTTTCGGAGCCTTGGACTACCACCACGCATCTTTTTGGGTCGGTTAGATCTTCGGGGCTGAGGCCGACTCTGGCGGCGAGATTGGTTGCGACTACAACGAGGCCGCCGGGGGTTTGGCGGGCGAGTTGAGCTGCGGTCGGCGCGCTTAGCACGTCGGTATGCAGGCGGCGGCCGAGTGCGCGGCCCGCGTCGCGAATCAAATCGAGCAGTTCGACATCTTCGGCGTTGCCATCCTCGGGGACCAGCACTGCGTGCAGGCCGGATTTTTTGCGCAGCGCCACTCGCAGCGCGAGGTCGAGAGCGGCGCGCCCATGAGTTCCGCGATCGACGACCGCGAAGACCCGATCGAGTGGACGCTCACCGCCGTGAATCACAACCGCGACGTGAACCGGGAGCGCGCGGGCCTTGTCGAGGATTTCGCGGACTACGCCGCCCATGAAATCGGATCCGAAGACCGCGCGATGCGATCCAAGCAGCAGCCATCCGATTTGCGGCTCGTTGGCGAACGCTAAAATATCCGCCGCGGGATTCGTGCTCCACACCGCCTGCGGCGTGATGATACTGCCGCGCGCGAGGGCGAGATCCAGCGCCGCGGCCAGCGCGGCGGAGCGGGGCGGCACGCGCTGCTCGGCTTCGCGCAGTCCCGAACGGACTCCGCCCGACGGAGTTTTCACTAATGCGAGTACGCGCGGCGGCGGCGCGTCATGCGGTGTCGCCGCGAGCGCAAGTTCAACCAGCACTCCGACGCCTTCGGGATTCGACACCGGCACCAGGATGGCGCTGTGCTCGGTTCCGACCAGCATCGGGCGTGGCGGAGGCTGCACCGGGCGCGGCGCGGAATGCGGTGCGCGAATCGGCGGTTGCGGCGCGACGGCCGGCTCCGGCGAGAAGGTGCCCATCTCAGGAAGCGGCTCGAGCTCCGCAACCTGGCGGCGCGTGATCAGATGCAGAATCGGCGTCGTCGCAAAAGTGGTGACGATCGCCATGATCACCAGCATCGCGAACAGCGTCGGCGAGATCACGTTCATCTCGAGGCCGATGTTCAGCACGATCAGTTCCATCAGGCCGCGGGTGTTCATCAGGACGCCGAGCGCCGATGAGTCGCGCCAGTCGAGGCCAGTGAATCGAGCGGCGATAGCGCTGCCGCCGAACTTGCCGGCCGACGCGACGATTACGATCAGCGCACACATCATCCACTGCTCGGATCCATTGACCAGCCCGATCTGCGTGCGCAGGCCGGTGTATGCGAAGAAGGCCGGCAGCAACAGCACGATCACGAAGTCTTCGAGGCGGTCTGTCAGCTCGCGCGCCATCCCGCTGTCGTGCGGAATCACGGCGCCGAGTGCGAACGCGCCAAAAACAGCGTGGATGCCGATCAATTCCGTGGCCGACGCAGAGATCAGAAGAGCGACGAATATCGCGGCCATCACTCCCTGCGTCAGGCGCCCGCGATTTCCATAAAGCAGCGACAGACGTACCATCGCGGGTCGCACCACCAGCATCATCAGGAGAATAAATCCGAGCGCCATCGCTATCGTCGCGAACGCGCCAGTCGCCTGCGCCCGCGCCACGCTGACCACGAACGCCAGCATGCACCACGCGGTCACATCGTTCACGGCGGCGCAGGTTAGCGCAATTGCACCCATGCGGGTTTTGTGAATCCTGCGATCGGTCAGGATCCTGGCGAGCACCGGAAACGCGGTCACGGACATCGACACGCCCAAAAAAAGCGAGAAGTACGTAAACGGCACGTCGCTGGTCGAGAGCTTAGGATAAAGATAAAGCGCGATCACCGCACCGAGCAGGAACGGCGTAATGATGCTCGCGGTCGAAATGACGACGGTTGCATGGCCGCGGTTGCGGAGCAGCGCGGGATCGAGCTCGAGCCCGACCAGGAACATATAAAGGATGACGCCGACCTGTGCGATGATATTTAGAAACGGACCGACCGCTGCCGGGAAGAGGTATCCTTCGGCGCCCGGCGTCAGGCGCCCGAGCAGCGACGGACCGAGCACGATCCCGGCGAGAATTTCGCCGACCACCTGCGGTTGATTGAAGCTGCGGAAGATCCAGCCCATCGCGCGCGCGGTCGCAATGACGACGACCAGCGCGAGCAGCACGTGTAGCAGGTCGCCTTCGCTCGTGCGCGATGCGGGAGATCCGAACACATTGCTGGCGATGGGGGCGGGTGCGCTGAGCGTATCGCCGAAGGACCGAATCCAGAGATAGAGCAGCACCAGCGTGCCGATCATGACAGCGTAAACGGCGGCGGCGCGAGAGCCGGCGGTGGTAAGTCGCGGCTGTGTATCAGCCATTGGCGGATTCTACCAGAAGACGAGGTTTATGCGGAGTGTTCCCTCTCTCCGGTGCCCCTTCCCGCTCGGCTAGGGGTTAGGTTCCTGACCGCAAAGTCCGACCGGCGACGAGCGCCTAGTGGAGGTCGGCGAACGGTTTGGTTGCGCGCGGACGCTTTTTCTTCGGCGCTTTTTTCGCGTCATCGGGAGTCCCGTCGCCATTCGATGAGGTTGAGGTTGTGCGCTCGCGGCGGCGGCGGATCGCCAGGAACGTTGCCGCGATCTCGACCGCCTGCTCGGCTTCGCGGTCGCCATGCCAATGATTTATGACGTCGCTCAACGACAGGATTCCGATCGGCCGGCCGCGGGTATCGACCACCGGGATGCGATGAATCTCGTGCGTGCGCATCAGGCGATGCGCCGTGTCGAGATCGTCGGTGCGCGTGCACGAGATCACTTTCGGCGACATCACGCGTTCGACCGGAATCGCCTCGAGCGGGACGCCTTGCGTGTACGACGCCATGCAGATGTCGCGGTCGGTGACGATTCCGACGAGCTTGCCGTGCATATCGACGACCGGCGCACATCCGCAATCGTGATCCCACATAATTCGTGCCGCCGCATTCAACGAGTCATGAATCGTGCACGCTTGCACATCGCGGGTCATCAGGTCAGCGATTTTCACTGAGTTAACTCCTCACAGCGGTATTCGCTTGAAAATTATTTCCAGGTTGAGAACGGTTTGATCGACAGATTCGAATTGAAATAGCGCGGGTCGCCGCTCACTTCGCGATCGACCCAATCGGGCAGCTCAACTGTTTCCTTCGCGTCCTTAAGTTCGACTTCGGCGACGGTCAGTCCGGAATTGGCGCCGCCGTACTCATCGACTTCCCAGGTATGACCCTTGAACACAATCCGGTAGCGCGTCTTTTCGATCGGCGGATGCTCGCACAGGCTTGCGAGGATCTCATTGGCGTCGTTGAGCGGAATCTCGTACTCGTATTCGTCGCGCGTAATGTCTTTGGTCGATCCCTTTATCGTCACGTAGGCCTTGTCGCCGTATGTGCGGACGCGCACCGAGGACAGCTTCGACGCGCTCAGGTAACCCTGTCGAATCTCGAGGCCAGGTCCGAGATCGCTCCACTTGCGCGGGTGGACCAGGAATTTGCGTTCGATTTCTTTGGCCACTTTTTTCACCGTCCACGCGGATCGCTTTTTTCAGTATCTACCCGGATCGCTAACGACCGAACGTCGGCGATGTAAAAGGGCAGTCAGGTTGCGGTGGCGGCTGCGCGCGGCGTCATTCCAGTCATCAGCTTCAGGTGACGAACATAGTTTATATTCGCGTGAGAGTTGAGGCCAAGTTTTGCTATCGCCCGAAGCACGGCGGCGGAGTCTTCCGATTCGATCGCGACGGTTTCCGAGGTGGCGCCGCCGGCGATTCGAACTTCGGCAAATTCCGCGGTGAACTTTTCCGACGTGTACTGGCTGCGCAGCTTTACGACTTCGACCATCGCGAGATCGCGATTGGGCCGCACCAGGTCGCGGATCAGTTCGCCATGCGTGTACGACGGTTGCGTGATTTGCGGCACCGCAACCCCGAGATTGGGAAACACCTGTTCGACGATCGCGCGCGAGTCGAGCGGGAACCCGGACTTCAGCACTGGACGCCATCGCTCCAGCCGGCCGACCTGCTCGCTCATCAGCTTGAGGTCGAGCAGTTCGTCGCGAATCTTGAGGTTGGCGGTATCCGTCGCGCGCGCGAGGATATAGATCTCAGCACTTTCGTACGGATCGGACGGATCTGCGATTGCGGCCAACCGATCTCGAAATGGGCTAAGGTGATTTCCCCAAATCCGGAATTCGAATCTTCCCAGCGGATTGCTCATCGTCGTCGCAGCAAAACATTATCGAGGCTGCGCATCACGATAACATTTCAGCCATGGATGGGAAAAATCAGACTGCGCGATTTCCCTTTTTCACCTTCAGTATTTTTAGAAACCAGCACCCTCCCGCATTCCGGCCGCGCGCGCCGACGAACCTGGATCGCCGCCACTGGAGCGTTTGCGCGACGAGCGTCCCGCGCGCACCACTTGCCGCCGGCCAACCGATCGCATCTGCTTGGTCGGTAGATCATCCACGCTCAGCAATCCGAGCCGCGACCGCAATGACGCCGGCTCGATTCCAAGCACGTCGCACACGTATTCAAAGGAGAACGGACTGTGGATTCCAGCCTCCGCCTGGAACCATCGCTGTACCTCGTCGTATTGCTCGCGGTCACATCGCCGCGACGAGTTTACCGTCTTGACGTAGCATCGGACCGCGTCTTCCAGCACCGCGAAGACCAGTCGCGTCTCGCCGTCGAGCATCGATCGCCGCCGAGTCAAATCGAAGAACTGAACCGGCACCAGAAAATCGGGCTCGAAGCGCGCGCTGAGCCACGGATCGGGCCCTGCGCATTCGGCGATAACCTGGTTAGAAGGTCCGAATTGATGAACCTGTGAAAGCGAAGCAGCCATAATTGGACCCTCCTTGAGCTAAGCGAACTCCTGCCAGCCAGCATGCTCTGTGCCAACCCGATAACAGCATGCTAAAGTGAGAAATCACCGTCGAAATGAGAGTTTTCGCGATGCCGACGACGGCGGATGCTGCTCAATTATGCGGCATCACGGCGATTGTCAGCTGTGCAATCGGGTTCCGCCCGGAACACAGCGATCTTAAGAAAGGCTCTCGCACCTGCCCTGTAATCCGGTTACACTGCCGCGTTCCGGGGCGCGGCAAGCATTCGACGAGGCAACCAAATTGAAACATTTTCCGTATATGGAACTACTGGACTCGAATCGCGCGCGGAAAGAGTATTGAGTCCGCCCATTCTTACAAAACTGGCGCGAGGCACGATCAATGCTGATATTAAAAAATGCTGACGGCCAACAAAAATGAAAACCCGAACCAAAGCCCGACCTACGAAAACCAGTACGAAAACGATTAAGAGGCAGAAGACCAAGATGGTATCCGCAGTCAACACCGGCGGACGGAGGATCGACGCGCTCAAACGCATGCTCGCCAAAGAGCGCGCCGACACGCTTGCCCGGGTGAAAGAATTAATGCGCGAGCAGGCTCGCAACGGCGGACAGCCGCCGGCTGACGAGATGGACGTCGCGCGATCGTTGTCCGAAGTCGAGACCCATGCGGCGCTGTTCGATCGCGCGCAGGAGCGGCTAAGCGCAATCGACGCGGCAATCGCACGGCTCGGTGCGGGAGTCTATGGAGTGTGCGCACGATGCGGCGACGAAATCCCGCTGGCGCGCCTCCAGGTAATTCCGTTCGCGCAATATTGCGTCGATTGTCAGAACGAAGCGAACACCGAAGCTCGCAGCGGTCAGAGTGGAATGGCCAAGCCGTTCGGCGGCCGATGGACCGGGCCTGAAGAGCTCAGCAATCCCGATGACGCCGAAGAACACGTCGAACGGGTTCCCACCGCCGACGACGACGTGCAGGTGGACAGCGCATTCGGCCCCGATGAAGACGAGCTGGAAGCGACCGGCGTCGAAAAGCGCCGCCGCGGACGTCCCCCGAAAGCAAAGAAGCCAGTGGTGCAGAAAAAAGCGCGATAAACAGTCAGGGAAGGGAACGACTTGATTGTAGTGGAACCCACCGTGGGTTCCACACCTCCTTGGGCAGGGCTGAGCCCTGCACCCAGTGTCAATCGCAAAGTTGTGCGCAGCGCACTACTTTGCTCTCGGTCACGTAAATACAAATCCGGTTCCCCTTCCCACTCGGGAAGGGGTTAGGGGTTAAGTTCTTCGCGCATGCGCGCGATTCCGACTCTTACCTAAGCCCAGCGGTAAGTGTCTCATTGCGGGACACCGGTTGATCGGTTGGGGAACATTTGATTGGAGGCCCTGCGACACGCGCAGCCTTTCCTCCATCAATTCCTTAGCTTCTTTTGAGTCCCTCATCGCGATCAAGTTCCGTCAGCCTCGGCATAGCGCTTGCTCCGGTATGTCAGGCGGCCGCGGCGCCAGGGACTTGTTCGAATGCATTTGCTGCTGGTGGAAGACAACCCTACCGATCGGATCGTTATCCAGGCTCGGCTGCGGCGCGCGTTCCCGAGCGCGCAAATCGTGGCCGCCGACGATCCGAACGCTTTGAACGAACACCTCAAGCACGATCGCTGCGACATCGTGATCACAGACTACTGGCTGGGATGGAGCGACGGTTTGTCGATCCTCCAGCGCGTGCTCGACCGATGGCCACGGAGCCGGGTCATCATGCTCACGGGCAACGGCGGCGAAGAGGTGATGGCCGACGCGTTCAAGCACGGGCTGTATCACTATCTGCTCAAGCCCGACGGATTCGACGAGCTCGTGACGGTCACCGCGGCTGCGATTGAGAGCAAGCGCCGCGAAGATTTCAACGAGCTGATGGCCTTGATCGTCAATTCGCTGCCGGACGCGGTTTATAGCGTGGACACGTCGGGGAGAATCACCGCGATTAACCTGGCGGCTCGCCGCATGTATGGTTACGCCGACCTCGAGCTCGTGGGACTCACCAATGAAATCCTGATGCCTGCCGGACGCCGCGATGAAATCCGGCGGATGCATGCGCGGGCGCTCGGCGGCGAAATCGTGCCTCGGTTCATGACGCTGCAGGTCCGCAGCGACGGCGTCGAACTACCGGTCTCGATGACGATACTGCCGATGCGGCACGGCGACGGCCCAATATCCAATGTAGCGTTCATCGCAACTGCGGTCGGCCAACCGACTCGCGAAGCCAGCGTCGCCAGCACCCGGGATGAATCGCATCCGCCACGCCACACACTCGCCCTGAGCATCCGCTAGTACGCATTCGCGCCGCCGCCTCAAAAGAACCCCTGAGCAAAGGGGCGTCCTCGCCATTTTGCGATTTCTTCTCACTGGTGCAGGGGTCACCCCTGCCCAAGGAAGTTTGAAACTCACGGCGGGTTTCAAATTAAATTAAGTGTATTCCCCTCTCCATACCCCGCTACCTTGGCGCGCGCGGGAGGATTAAAGTAACCGGTCTGATGGCGCACGATAACGGCACGCACAAACTGACCGAGCACGGCGCGTTGAATCATGTGCCGATATATCGCAGCCGGCCGGTGCGGATCGCGCTCTACTACGCGCTCGGCGGATTGATCTGGGTCGCGATGTCCGATCGGGTGCTGTCGCTCATGCCGGCGCATTCGTACGACCTGAACCGGCTGATGTTCGTGTGCGTGAACGCGCTGCTGCTCTACCTGGTTGCCGCCCGCTACATGAAGACGATTCGCGTCTCGGTGGCGGCGCGCGAGGAAGCGCTGGTGCGCGCTCGCGGCTACTTCGAGTCGTCAGTCGAAGGAATTATTTCGGCAGACAGCAACGGGATGATTCGCCAGGTCAACCCGCGCGGGCAGGACATGTTCGGTTATCACGAAATGGAGCTCGTCGGTCAGCCGATCGAAATCCTGGTGCCGCAACGTTTCCACTATCGCCACGAGGCGCATCGCAGCGCATTTTTCGCGGCCCCGAGATCGCGCGCGATGGGCCGTGGGATGGAAATTGCGGGACGCCGAAAAGACGGCAGCGAATTTCCGGTCGAGATCAGCCTCAACGTCGTGCATACGCATCGCGGCAAGCTGGTGATCGCGTTCATCGCGGATATTACCGAGCGGCGCGCGATGGAACGCGAGGCGCGCCGCAACGAAACCGTCGATGCGCTCGCGGCGGTCGCGGCCGGAATCGCGCACGAACTGAATAATCCGCTAGCCGTGATGGCGTCGAGGATCGAGCTGATGCTGGCGTCGGACCAGGATCTCACCGTCCAGACGCGCGACGACCTGCTGGTGTTGCAAAAGAATATCGAGCGCGCCAGCCGCATCTCGCACAACATGCTTTCGCTCGCGCGTCAGCGTCCGGGCTCGCGCCAGACGGTGGATATGAACGTCGCGGTCGAAGAGGCGATGCTGATTGTCGGCGCCGAGCCGAAGGGCGTCATGCTGCGGTACGAAACCAGCCTCGATCGGTCGCTGCCGCCGCTGATGGCTGAGCCGACGGGTGTCGAGCAGGTGCTGATAAACTTTATTTTGAATGCGCGCGATGCGGGCGCGCACCTGATTCGGATCGAGACTGCGCCGGCGCCGGGGCGCCCCGGTTACCTTCGCTTGTCAATCTCGGATGACGGCGCGGGAATCCCGGGCGACGTGCTCGCGAAGTTGTTCCAGCCGTTTTTCACGACCAAGGCGAAAGGGACGGGCCTCGGTCTATGGCTGAGTCAACGCATCGTTCAGGATCACGGCGGTAATATCGCGGTCGAATCCGAAGTGGGCAAAGGCACTACGTTTGCGATAACGCTGCCGACGATGACGGAGGCCTCATCGGAGCGCGTGCCGCTCCCGCGCGATGACCGGCCGCCGCAGCAGCAAGTCGCGTCAGCGCAAAGCGGCCGTTCGGGCCGCTAGCCGGCGATGGCTGCGCAGGCGAAAATTCTGATCGTGGATGACGAACGCGATCTGGTGGACGCATATGTCAGGCTTCTCCAGCGCGCGGGTCACACTTGCCTCGCAGCATTCGACGCCAACGAAGCAATCCAGTTGATCGACGCCGAATCACCCGACCTCGTGATCACGGATTTGAGCCTGCCCGACACCAGCGGCATCGAGATCATCCGTCACATCCGCGCAAAATCCGCGACCACCCCGATCATCGTAATGTCAGGCCACAACACGCCGGAGCTAAACAACGCCGCCCACGCCGCCGGCGCAAACATCTCGCTGTTGAAGCCGGTATCGATAGCGGAGCTGCAAAGAGTGATCGTCCAAGCGTTGGCACTAGCGCACTGAGCCGATCGAGTCCGAGTCCTAGCCTCTCTCCTATCAGGGAGAGGCCGCGCTTCCAGCGCGGGTGAGGGTCAAAATTCCTGGTTCCGGAAAAGCGCAGAAGAACATCTTGTGATGTGTAGGGATAGGCGCTATCGTACACATTGAGGAATGATCCAATGCGGACCAACATCGTAATCGACGACGCTTTGATGGCCCGCGCGATGAAGCTTGCCGGGACCCGGACCAAGCGCGAGACGGTTGAAAGCGCACTGAAGCTTTTGATCCAATTGCGTCAGCAGGCTCGCATACGGACGGCGCGTGGCAAGCTTCGATGGCGTGGTGATCTCGATGCGATGCGCCGCGACGCATGATTGTCGTGGACACGTCCGTATGGATCGACTACTTCAACGGCCGTCCGACTCCCGCAACGAACCTGCTGGATTCTCTGCTGGAGCGCGAGCGGTTGGCCGTCGGAGATCTCATTCTGGCCGAATTGCTGCAAGGGTTTCGCTCGGACCGCGACTTTAGACGTGCATTGGACTTTCTGAGCGCGTTCGAATTTCAATCGATGGTCGGACGCGAGGTCGCAATTGACAGCGCGCGCAACTATCGAACCCTTCGCGCGAGAGGGGTCTCCGTGCGAAAAACGATCGACGTAATGATCGGTACATTTTGCATCCACAACCGCCATCAACTGCTCCACGCCGATCGCGATTTCGATCCGATGGAACGGTACCTGGGACTCGACGTTGTCAGGGTGGGACCATCGCCCGACATTACAGGGTGCGTTTGAACGACACGCTGGCCAGGATCAGCATCAGGACCATGAAGATCAGCAGGAATGCTATGTCGCCGCTTACTGCGGTGAAGTCGGCGCCTTTGAAGAGGATTTGTTTGATTGCGCTTACTGAATGCGTTTCGGGATTGAAGCGGGCGAAGGTTCGTAGCCACGGCGGGAAGCTTTCGACGGGATAAATTGCGCCGCTCGGGAAGAACAGGATTACGTTCAGGAATCCTGAAAACGTTCCGACCAGTCGCGGATGGCCCGCACGGCCGAGCATCGAGAACGTCATCGCGAGCAGGCCGGCCGAGCTGATGATGATTATTCCGATCAGCATCAATAGCGCCGTCGGGCCGCCGAGGATTTTCCCGCGCGTGATCATCAGTCCCAGGAACAAGACCAGCACGCCGCCGGTGCTGGTAACGGTCACGCCGCTGGCGAGGATGCCGCCGGCGATGTCCCATCGCGACAATGGAGTCACCAGGTAGCATTCGGTGACGCCCATGAATTTGTCCATCACCCAGTTGAATACGCCGGACATCAGCGAGCCCATGAAAATGGCCATCACGATAACGCCGGGGATGAGCGAACGATCGTAGTCCACGTACGGGAACAGCCAGCCGGGGCGTAGCGAGATGTCGTTGAGCTTGGGCTCGCGCGCGGTCACGAACGCGACTCGCACGGTGGCGGCGGCCTGGTCGAGCACGCCTTCGAGCGTTTGCGAGCTGATGCTATCGACGTTGTCGGTGAACAATCCGATTTGCGCGATGCGGCCTTCGGCGACGTCGTGGCTGAAGTCGGGCGGAATCACGACGACGCCCTTGTAGAGACCGTCGCGCACTTCATCGACGGCGCTGCCGGGGTCGTTCTCGAACGTGACGTCAACGGTTTTCGGTCCCGCCTGCAGCGCGAGTAGCTGTTCGACGATTCTGCGCGCGTAGAGTCCATGGTCCTGTTCGACGACTACGATCGGCAGATGCTTGAGTTGGCCCTGGAACGAGTTGCCGATGATCACGAGATAAACGATCGGCATCAGGATGACGGAGACCAGTGTGATCGGATTGCGCGACAGCTTCTTGAGGTCGCGGCGCATGATTGCGAGGAATTTCAGCCCGAACATTGCAAAAAACTCCTCAGCGCTGCTGCGGCATCCCGGCGCCGACGAACAGGCTGACCTTCTTGGCCGGCTCGTCGCGCAGCGTGCGTCCGGTGAAGTGAATGAAGACGTCTTCGAGCGAGAGTTTCTGCACTGTGATCGAAGTCACATGGTCGCCGGCGGCGTCGATGGCTTCGAGAATTTTCGGAATCGCGCGCGCACCGTCGTTGGACGAAAGCTGGAGGCGGTTGCCGCCGTCGAGATTCACTTCGCGCAGATATGGCATCGGCTTCAGCATCTCGGCGATCGCGGTGGGATTTTTTTCGACGACCAGATCGATCCGATCCGCACCCGGCACCATCGACTTGAGGCCGACCGGCGTGTCGAGTGCGATTATCTTGCCGCCATCGACGATCGCGATTCGATCGCAGAGCGACTCGGCCTCGTCCATGTAGTGCGTCGTGAGCGAGATAGTGATCTCGCTTTCCTTGCGCAGCGTTTCGAGCAGATCCCACACTGCGCGGCGGCTTTGCGGATCGAGTCCGATGGTCGGCTCGTCGAGGAACAGCACGTCGGGCGAATGAATCAGGCCGCGCGCAATTTCGAGGCGACGGCGCATCCCGCCCGAGTAGGTCGCGACGAGATCGTTGGCGCGCTCGGTCAGCCCGACCATGTGGAGCAGGCGATGCCCGCGTTCGCGGCGCTCGCGGCGCGACAGCCCGAAGAACTCGCCGTAAATATCGACGTTCTCCCATCCGGTGAGATCGAGGTCCGACGTGAGCGCCTGCGGGATGACGCCGATATTTTCGCGCACCTGCCGCGGATAGCGCGCGACGTCGAAGCCGGCGACGAACGCGTGACCGCCGCTCGGGACGATGAGCGTGGTGAGCATCCGCACGATGGTGGTCTTGCCGGCGCCGTTGGGGCCGAGCAATCCGAAGACCTCGCCGCGACGGACCTCGAAGTTGACCTTGTCGACCGCGGTGAACGCGCCGAAGCGCTTAGTCAGGTCTTTGGTTTGTATTGCTGGTGAGTCGGGTTCCATCGTTGCGCGGAAAAGTGACTTCCGCGGTCATCCCGGGTTTGAGTTCGCCTTCGGCCTGCAGCACCTGGACCTTGACGTAGAAGGTGCGAATATCCTGGCGTCCGCGCCGCACGTCGCGCTCGGTCGCAAACTCGCCTTCCTGCCCGATCGCCATCACGCGGCCGGTGAAAATTTCCGGCGGCGTCGTCGGCAATTCGACCTGCGCCGACTTGCCGATGTAAAGCGCGCCGAGGTCGGTCTCCTCGACGTCAACCCGCGCCCAAATCGTCGAGAGGTCATCGACCGTGAGAATCGGCACGCCCGGCGTCACCCACTCGCCGACCTCGAGCGCCTTGCTGACGATGACGCCATCGACCGGCGATTTTATTTCAGTGTCAACGATCTGATCGGCGTAGAGCTTCGCATTGGCTTCGGCGCTCAGCACGTTGGCCTCGTCCTGCTGGACGCTGGTGATAGCGTCGTCGCGGACCTTGGTCGCAATCACGTTCGCTTTCGAGAGCGTTTCATCGCGCGCGAGGTCGCGCCGCGCCTGCGCCAGGTCGGCGCGCGCATGAGCGAGATCCGCGTTCGACTTGGCGAACTGGTTTCTCAGATCGATATCCTCGATCAGCGCGACGACCTGTCCCTTCTTGACGTGATCGCCCTCGAGCAGGTCGAGCTGCTTGATGCGGCCGGCGATACGGCTGGTGATATTAACTTCGGGCGCTTCGATCATTCCGACGACCTTGATCGTCGAACGATCCTCGGGCGGCCACAGATGGGCGCGTCCGAAAAAATAAAATCCGGCAACCACACCCGCCAGGATCGCAAGCCGAATGACCCGGCGAAGGAGGGTTCGAATCACTGCGGATGCACCGGCCTGAAGGTCTGCGCCGGATCTGCGCCGAGCGATCGGAGGATCAGATTGCCGAGCTCGCGGCTGATTTCCGCTACCGGCCGGCTGGGTCCGTAGTAGAGGAGGCAGTTGCGAATCGCGCCCTGGATCGTAAGCGTTGCGAGACGCGGATCGACGCGGGTGAAGACCCCGACGCGGATTCCTTCTTCGATTAGCGATGCGAAAAAATTGAAGCCGCGCTCGCGCGAGCCCTCGATAATGCGATTGCGCGCCTCGGCCAGCCGCGGCTCTTCGGTCGCGTAGAACTGAAGAAAATCGCGCCGCTGATCGAAGAACTCGACCGCCACCGCGATCGAACGCCGCATCCGCTCGACCACCGGCAACTTCGGATCGGCGCTGCCCTGGTACGTTCGATACGCGGTGTCCAGCCCGTCGTTCAGAACGCCGAGGTAGAGGGCGTCTTTCGACGGAAAGTAGAGATATAGCGTCCCTTTGGCGACCCCGGCAGCGACCGCGACCCGGTCCATCGTGACCGCCTGGTAAGGCTCGTGCGCAAACAGTTTAAGCGCCGCATCGAGGATACGCTGGCGCTTCGCAGCCTGCTCGTCGTGGACGTGAAAGGGACGACCATTGGAAATTTCAGCCGAATTTGTGGAGATTTTGTTCATAAACTGACCAGTCAGTCATATTATGATGAATGCCATAGGTATGCGAGTCAACGGCCGGCAGGACTTTGATTGCGAAATGTGTGCTAATGCACGAAATTGCCGCCTACGAGGTAAACCGCTCCGTGGAAGGTGATGAAGGCGAGCCCATTGTTGCCCCATCGAACAATATGAATCGGGTTAGCCAAAACGTTCGAGATCATGATGTTGCCGAGCGATGTAAATTTCTTCTGGTCGAAAGCCTGAATCTCCCCCATATTGCCGGATGATTCGCTGACGAAGAACGTCTTTCCCAGAGTGGAGTCGGGCACCATGACGCCTTCATTGTCGGGTGAATAACTCCCGACAGGATTTCCGGATGTATCGACGACATCGCCGAAGTCATCGTAAATCAGCTTAGTCCCGGGGTCGAAATGAATTCTCTTGAAATAGCCGCCAATATCGCCTGAAAGGTCAGTGTCTAATACTACTCCGGTCGGACTCACCGACAGGATGTAGAAGTCGAAGCCGCTATCTTCGTAGTTAGACGCGTACAATGCGGTATCATCAGATCCCCACTGGAGGGAATCGAACAGCCCGCCACCAACTCCGCCGAATCCTGGAAGCTTCGTGGCGCGCGCGGTGGAATCATCGAAGATCACGACTCCTCCCTGGGCTTGCGGGCTTACATCCATAATCCCGAGGCTAACCGCCGTGGTGTGAGGCGCGCCCGGTGCGACCTGGAGGTCCAACGCGAAATAGGGACCAAAGAAACTGTCGCGGCCCAGTGAATAGGCGATATCCGTCGAGAGGCTCGGCAGCGTGAAGCGTTGCACTTGCGCCGATCCGTCGAGGCCGACGTACAGGTAGGCGCTGTCGTCCGAGATTGCGAGCGCGTCGGGATTGCTGCCGGCAAACGGCGATGACGTTATCTGCGCAGTTGCCAGGCTGATTACCGAGATCGTGTTACCGTTGGTCGGGGCGGCGCCCGGGACCGAAAGATAGAGCACGTTGTTGACAGGATCGTTTACGATGTCGTTGGAATACTGATCGATCTCCACTTCCGCGAATCCAGTCCCGCCCGAGTTTCCGACGAAGAATGTCTGCGGCGCTGACGTGGTCGAGCTCGCTGTAACTGTAACGTTACTTACGCCAATGCTGGCCACATCGCCGGCGGGAATCGACGCGTTCAATTGATTCGACGAAATGAAACTCGTCGCCTGCCCAACTCCGTTCCAGTTAATCGCAGTTGACGCCGTGAGGTTGCATCCGCAGACAGCGAGGGCGACGCCCGGGTCGCCGGCCACGGCCGAACTGGGGATCAGCGACAAAATTGATGGCGGCCCCGACGCGGGACACACCCCTGCGCCCGGAGTCGCGCACGATGCGGGCGTCGCGGTTGCCGTCGGCGTGGCGGTTGCGGTCGCTCCGGTCGACGTCGCAGTCGTGGTGGCAGTCGGCGTGGCGCTCACAGACGCAGTTGCCGTTGCGGTTGCCGTTGGAGTTGCAGTAGGCGTCGCAGTCGTGGTGGCAGTCGGCGTGGCAGTCGCAGTCGCCGTCGCAGTTGCAGTCGCGGTGGCAGTAGCCGTGGCGGTCGCAGTCGCGGTAGCTGTCGCAGTTGCGGTTGCGGTAGCCGTTGGCGTTGCAGTGGGAGTCGGGACGAATGATCCCTTGCCTTCGCCGTCCATGCTGACGCTCAGGTCTTTCTTGCTGGCGCTATCGGCAATCGTCAGCTTCGCCGACTTTTTGCCATCGGACGACGGCGTGAAAACGATCGACACGACACAACTGCTACTCGCAGCCAGGCTGCCTATGCAGTTGAGTGACGGGACGAACTCCGGATTTGACGATACGATCGAGCTGATATTGATCGCGCTCGGACTCGGGTTATGAATGGTCGCGGTCTTCGGTGCTCCAGCCTTCAGCGGCGGCAGGGTGCCAAAGTCAAGTTTTTTTGGCGAAACCTTTGGTTTCTTGATCTTGACCGACGGGCTGTCGCCGATGGTTTGCGCAGATGCAGCGGTCGAGGACCCAAATGCGGAGATCAAAAGCAATAGCAACGCACACGCGGCTGCGATTGCCCGCGTTAACGACTTGAAATGTATTGTAAACAAGCAGTTCCCCTTTAGAGCCTACGTGCTTACCTGATATCCGACGCTGGCGCAAGTTGCGCGGCGTTCGTGCGTCTTTGGCGAATCCACGTCGCGGCGCGATCCGCGGCGTCGGATCGGAGCGGTTCGTGGACGAAGGATTAAAGTGATAACTTCATCCCGCTCCAGGAGCCGCAGAGCCGAACCGGCCTCTCTGGAGTTGGGGACCAACATTTCGGCGGGGGAAAATCAAATGTCCGATCGGGAGGGTGGGGCGCTGCATCAATTCGCGTCTCGAAAAGTTGCGGTCGTCTCGATGCTCGCGATGGTTCTCCTCGTAGCGAGTCCCGCGCGTCCACAGAGTGCTGACAATCCAGATGACGAGGCGGCGTCGCGCGCGGCGCATAAGGTCAAGTACTCGTTCGTGTTCATGGGATGTAACCGGATTCTCAAGGGCGACAAGTCGCCGGAAAATCCGAGCACCGCGAACCTGGCCCAATTGGAGCGCAGCTTCACCGAAATCGCGGCGCTTCAGCCGCGTCCCAAATTTGTCGTCTTCACCGGCGACCTGGTGCTCGGACTTACGCCCGACCTCAACGAACTGCGGCATCAGCTGGCTAGCTGGATCGACGTATATCTGAATTCGGATCTCGGCCGGGATCGGAAGATCCGGCTGATCGCGCTCCCCGGGAATCACGAGTCGCTGTTCGGCGAAAAGGGATCGCAGGTATCCAATCCCGGCGCCGAAGCGGTGTGGCTGAGCCTGATGCAACCGTTTATCGCCGGCAACAACGGACCTCCCGCGGGCGGCCCCGACCATCTGCAGACCGATCAGAGCCAGCTCACATACTCGTTCGACTTTCGCGACTCACATTTCGTGATCCTGAACACCGATCCGTTCGGAGCGGTCGCGACAGTTCCGATCAACTGGCTTCATGAGGATTTGGCGACGGCGTCCGGCGAGCACAACCTGAAGCACACCTTCGTGCTAGGCCATAAGCAGGCTTTTTCTCCCGCCGACGCAAACTCGGAACAGGCGCTCGATTCCAATCCTGAAATGCGCAACCAATTCTGGGACGAGCTGAATACCAATGGCGTCGGATACTACCTGGTCGCGCATGCCCACCTGTGGGACTTCAGCACGCCGGTCTCGCCGGTCTCGATGCTACAGCACACCGTGCAGATCATCGCGGGCAACGGCGGCTCGAAAGAAGACCCGAAGTGGGAGGCGGCCGGCAAGCCTTTCTACTACGGATTCACCGTGGTGCAAGTGCTCAAGAACGGCGAAGTAGTGATGAAGAGCTACGGCCGCGATTTCGATCCGACCAACTATCTAGCGCCGTCGCCACCCGCAATGTTCCCAACCAGATCCGCCGTCTTCTGGATTTTCCGCCAGGTCAGTAGTGGCGCGCTCGACCACACTTGGGCAGTCAGCACGCTGGGCTGAGGCTTGAGATTTTGGGAGGTTGATTCAGCCAACCTTGGGCGTCCACCGAGCCGCTGATTTTTTGTTGAGGGCTGCGACAGCGTCCATCTCATTTATTTCTCGAGCAGGTCCTGCTGATCGCCACTAAGATGGTGTTTTCCGAATGCTGCAAGAGCCACATTTGCCAGCCCAACAGAGTTCTCTAGAGCGAAACAAGCCACTTGCAGCCCTTCGTCCGACGTATCTGGACCACTGAACAGTTCGATGCGCGTGCCGACCTTTTCATAGCCACGCCTCTTCTGTGAGATGGGGTTCATGTGCTTCACCATACAGAGTTTTTTGTAGATATTTTCATAGTTGCGCAGGGCATGCTTTTCGGGGTCCAATATTCCAAACTTGCTGAGGCCCTGCTGAGTAGCACTTTTCGGGGAAATGAAAAACGCGTCGGGATCGGAGTGCTCGAACCATTTCCGCGCGAGTTCATCGTCTGCGCCAATCGACAAAATCGTAAACGCATTTTCGTAAAGAGAAGCCACAAGCGAACAGGCCTGCTCGCCATATCCGCGCGCCGCAAGTAGCGCCGCGCAGCGCAAATCATTTCTAAGTCGAATAAGAAGAAGCCTTGTCGCAAAACACGATGGACTCACCTTTTGAATTGTGCCGGTTGGTGCCCTGTCCAGCGCGATTCCAATAAGATTGTAAACGCGCTCGGATGCGACGACATACTCATGAAGCTCAGGGTCCAGCATGTGGGCCGCTTCTTGCTCTAACTCGCTCAGGGACGCGCTTCGCGGCGGGGGATTTGGCCGATTTTCCATCGGCATAGTTTACTCTAAAACTTAGGTCGAAAGACCCACAGTTTCCGCGACCCTTGCTTCGGTGTTATGATGCGCGCGCGCTATTCGCCTGAAACCAAAAGAGAATTTCAGCAGCGCCCGTAGCTCAACTGGATAGAGCATCAGACTTCGGATCTGAGGGTTGGGGGTTCGAATCCCTCCGGGCGCACCACTCCGGCCCGATTTGTTGACAGGCAGGCATGTAACTATATACAGTTACACATGGACCGCTTGGAGAAACTGTTAGCGGCTGCTCGAAACAACCCTAACGGTCTTTTCTTCAAGGATTTCGAAGCTCTTCTGAGGCGGGCGCACTGGAAATTCGATCGGCAAAAGGGCAGCCATCAAATATGGTACTCGCCGAAGAACTCCATGATTTCTATCCAGCCGCGAGACGGAAAAGCGAAGGGCTACCAGGTCAAGCAATTCCTCGAAGTGTACGACAGAGAATCCAATGGCTAAGCAGAAGGAGAACGCGCGTTTCGACGGCTATGCGGTTGAGTTGTTCCTCGATGAAGACAACGACTGGCTGGCTCATCTGGTCGAACTGCCCGGGATCTCGGCGTTTGGTCCATCCCCTGAAAAGGCGCTCAAAGAGCTCGACCTAGCCTGGGGGGCGGCCAAGGAATCTTACGCGGCTCGCGGTGTCGAGATTCCAGCTGCGCCGGCGCGGCGACAGTACCAAGGCGTGTTTCAGGTGCGCATCGATCGTCGCGTTCATCGCGCACTTGCAATCGAGGCGGAGCGCGCCGGCGTCAGCTTGAATGCCCTCGTCGCCGAGAAGCTGGCGAAGAGCGTGTAGAGTTTTGAGCTACCAACAACCCTCGCGAAAGACGCGCCGCGGATTTCGCTCTTGTCACAAGGTGCAGGGCCGTGCCCTGCCGCCCACCGCGCAGGTGATTATTCCGTCCTGACCCTCACAGCGGGATGGCCGTGCGGAACATGATGAAGCGGCCGAGCATTTCACCGACCAGGACCGACATCACTGCTATGTAGAGCAGGCCGGTCGCGGCCATCGTTTGCGGGATTTTTAGCGTCTGCCAGCACATCCAGACCAGGATGATCGTCGCGATCGGGCCGAGTAGCAGGCGGACTGCGAGCAGGCCTGAATGCGAGGCGAATAGGTCGTGCACGGCGGCGGCGGCGCTGGCGCTGCCGAGGATTGCGGGTAGGCCGATCGCGAGGCCGAGCGCGATCAGGTCAGCGATCAACACGATTCCCAACAGCCGGACGAAGGTGCGCAGGTAGTCCACCGGCATATCGAGATCGATCAGATACCAGTGGCCGAACAGCATCGCGCCGCTGACCAGGCCCAGCACCATCGACGAGGTGATTGCGGTCAGGATATAGGCAAGCGCGGCGACCGCGCCGAAGCCCGGCGGCATCAGGAGCATCACGTTGGCAATCAGGGCGATGAGGCCGAGGCCGAGGCCGGCCGCGTAGGCTCGCGAGCGCAGCAGACCATGCTCGGTCCAGAGCGTGTAGAGATAGACACAGACCGCGGCGCTCGACAGCGTCCACAGCGCGGACGCCGTCCACAAAATTCCGGCGCCCGGTCCTGCGGATGCGCCGCCGCGCAACGCCAGCAGGCCCAATCCAATCGCCGTGGTCAACGATGCGGCCAGGTACACCGAGGCGCTCGATTTGTAAAAGCCGCGCTCGACGTTGAAAAAGGGCGGTATCGCCAGGGCGAAGAGTCCGCCCCAGGCGAGTTCCCCGAAGACGAGGATGAAGCAGGCGGCGAATCTGGTCACGCGGGAATATTACCGGTCGCGAGCGACCGCCGACACCGTTGCGCTTGCCCCGTCGTGCCATTCGGTGAAATAAAATGTCAGCCGGCGGGGTGATGGGGTATGATTAGACATCCGCGGCGGCGGGACTATAATTGAAGCAAGACGGATTGGACCTACGGGGATAGAACATGCGGTCATCGAAAATTCTGGCGTTGTTGGCGATTGGGTTGGCGTTCGGGCTTTCTGCATGCGGCGCGATGGAAGCTGCGCGTCAGGAGCAGGTGCAAAAGCAGCAGGTGTTCGAGCATCGGGTCGACATGGCGCACATCTGGGTTACGACCGAAGCGCCGGCGGCGGGCAAGCCGTACACGGAACTGGGCCCGCTGACTTATACGGAGCCGTTCACGCCCGACGCGATCGACGAAGCGAAGATCAGCGACAAGTTGAAGGCGATGGCGTTTGCAAAATGGCCCGATACGATCGACGCGATCGTCGATGAGAATCAGACCACCTCGGCCGACGGCTCGCAGATCACGGTGACGGCGAAGGCGATCAAATACGATTCGTCGGTTGACCGCGAAGCGTTGCATCACATGAACGAGGGCATGGTCGCGTCGCCCAACGGCAACTAGCGGCGAGCGATAAAGATTGATCGAACGCGGGCGCGTCGCGGGAAATTCCGCGATGTGCCCGTTTTTGTTTTCAGTTTTTTAAAGAGGATTCTTCCGATGATGATGCGAATGGTCCCGAATATCTTCTACAGCAGCTTGAGCGACGGACTCGATCTTTTCGTGAAGTGTCTTGGCTTCAAGGTGCTGCATCAGGACGCCACGCTGGCGGTGATTCAACGCGACGGCGTCAAAGCACAGATCATCGAGAGCGCAGAATTTGCCGCCAAAGATCGCCCGCAAATCACTATCGAGACCGACACGATCGATGAGCTGTATCGCGAGATTCAATCACGCGCGCCACAAATGCTGCATCCCAACTCGAAAACCGTCGAGCAGAAGCCGTGGGGCGCGCGCGAGTTCGGCGTCCTCGACAAGACCGACGTATGCGTAGTGTTCCGTCAGTGGTGAGAGAATTCAGGCGGTCGCGGACTCGGCCAGCAGACCGTCGAGCTTTCCTGAATCGTTGAGCGCCTTCAATTCGTCGAAGCCGCCGACAATCTTGCCGTTGATAAAAATTTCGGGAACCGTGCGGCGTCCGCCGGCCATCTCGATCATCTTCGCGCGCAGTTCGTCGTCTTCGGTCACGTCGATTTCATCGAACGCAATATTCTTGCTCTTGAGCAGGCTCTTTGCCCGCGTGCAGAAGGGGCAATAGGTGGTTGTGTAGACTTCGACTTTTGCCACGTCGTACCTCGCTATCGCCATTGTTATCCGCGCGAGAACGCCTGTCCAGCGGCGATTTGCTAGCGGGTGTCGGAGTACATGCGTTTGAGGCGGGCGGGCGGCACGCCGGCCAGGTACATCGCGCGAATCAGCCACATCCTGACAACGGTGCGCACGACGCCGTCGCGACTCCATCGCCGCGCCGAGGTCGTCACGCGCGCGCGCAGACACGCGACGCGTCCGGCGCGCTTGAGGCGTCGCGAGAACTCGAGATCTTCGCATAGCTCGAAGTCGGGGAATCCACCGAGGCGCTCGAACACGTCGCGCCGCACGAAGATCGCCTGATCGCCAGTGCCGGTGCGGCTGATTCGCGAGCGGAGGCTGATCATCGCTCCGATGATTTGATAGGGCAGGGCGCGCGCGTCGAGCTGAACGTCGAAGCGTCCGCCGACTACTGCGGATCCGACAATGCCGACGCGATGTCTGCGGCAAAGGTCGATTGCACGATCGTATCCGCGTGCACGAAGACCAGTGCGTCGCCGTGCGATACGCGTGCGCCCGCGTTCATCTGGCATGCGCGGCCGCGCGGCGCTGAGATCACCGAGTCGCATAACGGGCGCGCAGATCGCGACGCTCGCATCGTCGCTGCCGCCGTCAACGACGATGATTTCTGCTCGTGGCGCGCCGCGACGGAGCGCATCAGCGTGCTCGCGATCGTCGCCGCCTCGTTGAGCATCGGCACGATTACCGAAAGCGTTTTCAATTTCGAGATCAATCCACCGGAGGATTTACCAGCGGCGAAGAATTTGGGTCGAGGAGTCGCCCTTGATTATGACCCGGCGGCCGTTGATTTCGAGACGGCCCTGCTGGAACAGGGAGATCGCATGCGGAAAGATGCGATGCTCCTGCTGCAGGATGCGCGCGGCGAGGCGTTGCTCGTCGTCGCCGGCCAACACGGGCACAGCGGCTTGCACGATCACCGGGCCGACGTCCACGCCGGGCGTGACGAAGAAAACCGTGCATCCCGCGATCTTGACGCCGTACTCAAGCGCATCCTTCGGTCCATGAATGCCTGGAAACGATGGCAGCAGGCTGTTGTGAATATTCATGATGCGATCCGGGAACGCGTCGATCATCACGGGCGACAGCAGGCGCATGAAGCCCGCGAGCGCGACCAGTTCGACCGAGCGATCGCGAAGCGCGGCGAGAACGGCGCGATCGAAGTCCTCGCGCGACGCGAACTTGCGATGCTCGATGACCGCGGTCTCGATTCCGTGGCGGCGGGCGCGCTTGAGTCCCTGCGCGTCGGGACGATTGGAGATGACGAGGCGGATTTCGGCTTTGAGATCGCCGCGGAGAATCGCATCGATGATGGCTTGCAGGTTGGAGCCGGTGCCGGAAATCAGGACGCCGAGTTTGACCGTCGGGTTTTCCGCCATCGAATTAGCCGTTGCTCAATCGCTCAGCGAATCGACACTCCGCGCTTGCCGCGCGTCACTTCGCCGACAACATAGGCCGCAAATTCGCGGCGGCGCAAATGAGCGAACACGCGATCAGCCTCGCGCGGCGGCACGATCGCCACCATCCCGAGCCCGTTGTTGAACGTGCGATCCATTTCGGCGCGATCGATTTTGCCCAGGCGCTGCAGCAATCCGAAAATCGGCGGCGTCGGCCAACTGCCGCGCTCCACGATTGCCCGAACGTCCTTGGGCATCACCCGTGGCAAATTTTCGATCACGCCGCCGCCAGTGATATTCGCGAGACCGTTTATTTTGAAGCGCTCGAATAATTCACCGACGACTTTCGCGTAGATCAATGTGGGACGCAGGAGTTCTTCGGCCAGTGTGCATCCAAGTTCTGCGATGCGTGCATCGAGGTTGAGTTTCGCGCGCTTCACGACGCGGCGCACCAGCGAAAAGCCGTTGGAGTGGAGTCCGCTCGATGCGAGTCCGATCAAAACGTCGCCGGCGCGCACGCTGGACGGCTCGGGAATTCGCGCGCGCTCGACGATTCCCACCGCGAAGCCGGCCAGGTCGTACTCGCCGGGCTTGTACAAGTCGCCAAGTTGCGCAGTCTCGCCGCCGACCAGGCTTATGCCCGCTTGATCGCATCCGCGAGCCACGCCCTTGACGAGATCTATCGCGATCTTTTTTTCGAGTTTGCCCGAGCCGATATAGTCGAGAAAAAACAGCGGATGCGCCGCGTGGCAGATGATGTCGTTGACGCACATCGCGACGCAGTCGATGCCGACGGTGTCGTGACGGCCGGTCTGGAACGCGATCATCAGCTTGGTGCCGACGCTGTCGGTGCCCGCGACCAGCACGGGTGCGCGCATCTTGCGGGCGCCGTTGAGTCCGACCAGCGCGCCGAATCCGCCGACGCCGCCGATGACATGAGCGCCGGAAGTCGCCTTCGCGATCGAGCCGAAGAGCGGAATCAGGCTCTGCTTCAGCGCGATATCGACCCCGGCCTCTTTGTAGGTCATCCCCGACGCCATCAGTTCGATTTCCTCCGCCGCGCGAGCATCGACGCGCGATAAGCGTGATCGCCGTCGGGATACGTCACCAAGCCTTCGCTGTATTCCTCTATCTCGAGTCCGCCCGCGAGCGCGCGAAGCTCTCCGTGAGCGAGCAGAAAGCGCGGATCGCGCGGATGACCGATCGAAGCCTGGTCAACCAGAAATGTATCGGCGATCAAAATGCCGCCGGACCGGAGAGCGCGCTCGAATTTCGGGAACAGAGCGCGGTCGAGGAAATTTATATTCACGATAGCGTCGAGAGATTCGTCCTTGAGATGAAAGTTATCCAAGTTCGCGACCACGGGCCAGATGGCGAGTCGCTCGCCTCGTGCAGTCGCATTGAGGGACCGCATCGCTTCAGCGGAGAAATCAACCGCGACGACTCGCACGCCCGCGCGCGTGAGCGGAAGCGAGTTGCGACCGCGTCCCGCGGCGACGTCGAGCGCGACGCCGCGCGGAATTCGCGCGAGCATCGCGGCAAGGAATGGTTCCGCGTCGCCAGCCGGCTTGCCGCGATGACGTTCATCCCAGTCGGCGTGTCCCGCTTCGCTCATAGCACGCGCGCGAGCGTGAATACGTCCACGCTGGCCGCGCCTGCTGCGATCAACACGCGCGCGCATTCGTCAACTGTCGCGCCCGTGGTCATCACGTCATCGACGATTAGAATGCGACGATTCTTGATGCGTTCGGGATTCTTGACGGTGAAGGCGCGGCGCACGTTTTTGATTCGTTCATCATGATGTTGCGCAGTCTGCGGTGGCGTGAAGCGCTCGCGCGACATAGCGGTTGTATCGAGCGGAAGATCAAGCCGACGCGCGACCTCGGCGGCCAGCAGCGCGGCCTGGTTGAATCCACGCCACCATAATCGCCGCCAGTGCAGCGGTACGGGAATCACCACGTCGTAGTCGTCAGCCGACACCGGCAGTTCGTCGCCCAGGTATTCAACCAGTGCGCGCCCGACAGATTGATCGAGGCCGTACTTGTGACGGCGGATCAGTGCGGGCAGCGTGCCGGGCTCGTCCTCGGCGGTAGTGCGATAGCGCGCGACCGTGCGCGCGATTCGGTACCGTGGCGGATGCGCGAGGCATCGGGCGCATCGCGTCGCGTCACTGCTGGCGGACTCGAGCGGCCCGCCGCATACTTCGCAGCGCGGATTCGGCACCAGCTCGACCCGCGCGACGCATCGAGCGCAAACGCGCCGGCTGGGTTCGGAGGCCAGCGGGGTTCCGCACGCGGCGCATTTGGGCGGATAGAGAAAGTCGAGCACCTGTGCGAATGGGGGCATATATGATTGATCCGACTATCATTGATCCGTTCCGCGTCGGACAAACTCAAGGGGGTTGTGGTATAGAAAAAAGCATGAGCGGACCGCTTGACGGAATTCGGATTATCGACTGGACGATTTGGCAGCAGGGGCCGGTCGCGACGCAGATGCTCGCCGACCTCGGCGCCGAGGTGATCAAAATTGAGGAGCGCGAGCGGGGCGACCCCGGCCGCGGCATCACGGCAGTCGCGGGCAGTGCGACGGTCAAGGGCGGACGCAATTATTATTTCGAGGCCAACAACAAGCACAAGAAAAGTATCGCGCTGAATCTGAAGCAGCCGGAGGCGCGCGAGATCGTGCATCGACTGGCGCGTCACAGCGATGTTTTCGTGCAGAATTTTCGCAAGGGCGTCGCACAACGGCTGGGCCTCGGCTATGCGGACCTCGGCGCGCTCAACCCGCGGATTATTTACGCGAGCGCTTCTGGTTACGGCCCGGAGGGGCCGGACAGCGGCGAGCCGTCATTCGATTACCTTGGGCAGGCGCGCTCGGGAATCATGAACGCGGTTGGCAGCGGCAGTACGGCGCCGACTTACGTTTACGGCGGTATCGCCGATCAGATGGGCGCGATCATGCTGGCGTACGGAGTGCTGGCGGCGCTGTTCGCGCGCGAGCGGACCGGCGTCGGGCAGGAAGTTGACGCGTCGCATCTCGGCTCGATGATGGCGCTGCAGGGGCTCAACGTGGTCGCGCGAACGATCATGGGCAAGGAATTTCCCCGCAACACGCGCGCGAACGCGTACAATCCGCTGTGGAACCATTATCGATGCGCCGACGACAAATGGATCTCGCTGGCGATGCTGCAGCCCGACCGCTACTGGAAAGATTTTTGCGAAGTTGTCGGCAAGCCTGAACTGATCGCGGATCCGCGCTTCGCCGAAGTCAAAATTCGCGGCAAGAACTCGGCCGCGCTGGTCGCGATATTCGACGAAGTGTTCGCGACGCGTCCGCGCCATGAATGGATGCGAGTCCTCAAGGGTCGCGGCGACTTCATCTACACCATCGTCAATTCGGTGACCGACCTGCCCGACGATCCGCAGGTCCGCGCCAACGATTACGTGGTCGATTACGACCATCCCGCGCTCGGCAATCTGACGCTGCTCGGGATGCCGGTTAAGCTGAGCGTGACGCCGGGCGATCCGCGCGGGCATGCGCCGGAACTCGGCGAGCATACCGAACTGCTGCTGACCGAGATGCTCGGTTACTCGTGGGACGATGTCGCGCGGCTGCGCGAAGCCAACGTGATTTGAATTTCGAGGAGTGATGCGATGGCGATTACCGGATCAATCGAGGACCGCGAGGAAGTTCGCGTGCTGCATGCGCGCTACTGCCTGACCATCGACACCTGCCGCTACGACGAGTGGATCGATTGCTTCACCGACGACGGCACCTTCGAGAGTCCGCGCTTCGGCAAGCACAGCGGACGCGACGGCCTCAAGCGATTCACGGCGATGTATAAGGAGTCGCTCGGCGGCGCGAAGGTGCTGCACGTCGTCGCCAATCCGGCCTTCGATCTCGACGGCGACCGCGGCAGCGGCACGTCGTACCTGCTCTACTATCACTGCAAGGACGGCAAGGTGCAGCAATCGACGGTCGGCTACTACACCGACCAGTTGCGCAAAACGCCGGCTGGATGGCGCTTCGCGAGCCGTCAAGTGACGATCCTCGGGCACCACTAAGTCACTTTATTTGATGTGAAACCCTTCGCGGGTTTCACGCTTCCGCGGCAGGGGTGACCCCTGCACCCAGTGAAGAAGAAATCGCAAAATGGCGAGGACGCCCTTTTGGCTCTGAGGTTCCTCAGGGGAATTGAGGCGCGACGATCCGAATCTTACCTCGCCCGTTATTTTACGGGAGAGGCGACTGGCCGCTTCGCGGCCAGCGGTGAGGGTTCTGCGGTTCCACCCCAAAACCCGCCCGCACCACTCTTTGTGTCATTCAGAGCGAAGCGAAGAATCCCGCTCCTTCCTTACCGCTCAGAGAGAAAGAAGTAGAGCCGGATCGCGATGCAATCCGACTCTACTTCCCTAGAAAGCCGCGTACCAGGGCACTTCGTGCGGGTTCTGCACTTCCCAGTTGATATTGAACGCCTGTAGCAGCGTGCCGTCGGAGTGCTCCAGCGCCAGCTTGGCGTTCTCGAGATCGACTTCGGCCTGCACCTGGTTGCCCTCGGCGCTCACTTCCTCTTCCTGGAATTGCAGCAGGTCGTGCGTTGTCGCCATCCCGACGCGGAATCTGATCTGCTCATCGTGCAGCGACTGGCGAGCATAGAAAGTCGCCGACGCAGTCGCCTGTGCGCGCTTATAATCCGCATACAAATTGGCGAGCGCGCTCTGCACATTGACGACCGTCTGCGACAGCGCCGCTCGATACAGCACGCGCTGCTGATCGTATTGCACGCGCGCCTGCGCCAGAGCCGCACGCGGTACGGCGTTATCCAGCGGCATCTGGAACGTCAGCACGGCGGCGTAGTTGTAGTAGGTGAATCCCCACAGGCGATCGAGCGCGTCGCCATAAATTCCGCCGAAAGGCAGCTTGTTTCCGGAACCGGGCGTACCTCCGGCAGGAGTACAGTTTCCGGTTGTCGTCGCCCTGAAGCTCGCCTGGCAAGGCGTGGTCCCCGCGCTCGAAGTGAGGCCGAATTGCGTGCCGAGGTTTAGCTGGGGCAGAACCTGGTTCTCCGAGAACTTCACTTGCAGCAGCGCGCTGCGAATCGCCTCGCGCATGCTTCCGAGCGACGGCACGTACTGCACCGCCAGTTCGAGCGCCCGCTCCTCATCGACGCCGACCTGCTCCTGCGGATTGGGCCGCGTCAACGGTTGGATTTCTTCAGGCAGGAAGGTGCCGTACGGATTCAGCATCACGTCCTGCCGCAGCTGGGTGCGCGAATTTTTCAGGTTGGCCTCGGCGGTGTAAACGTTGGCCTCGGAAGTGGCCGCCGCGGATTGCGCTTCCTGCAGATCGATTGGAGCCAACGTGCCGACCTTGACGCTGATTGCGTTCTGGCGGACGAGATCGAGATTGAAGCGCAGCGCGGCGCGCGCGACCTCGAGATTTTCCTCGGAGAGCACCACGTTCCAGTAATCGCCACCGATTCTCTGCACGAAATCCTGCAGCGCTTGCCCGTAGGTCCATTGCGCCTGCTTCTGACCCGACTCGGCGATCCGCACGTTGATAGTCGCGAACTGCCAGCCGAAGTTCTGCAGCAATGGCTGCGACAGTGAGAGCGCCAGGCTCGGTGCGTAGTCGGGATTGACGCCGGCGAAAGTCGAATTCGACAGCGCGCGATCGTTGTTGAAAGTCACGCCCCAGGTCCCATTGGTAATCGCGGACACTTTGTTGAGGCCGAAGTTCCAATCGTAAAATTTTTGCACGAATGAAGTGCTGCCACCGGTCTGCAAGGCCGAGGTCACGGGCACGACGGTCTTTTCGATGTCGCCTTGCGCAGTCAGATTCGGATCGAAAGTACCATTGGCCTCCCGCACCGTTTCCATCGACGCGACCGGGTCAAGCTCCAAGGCTTTCAGCGACGGATTATTCTGTAGCGCAACGTAGATGGCTTCCTTCAACGTGAGTCCGCGTGCCGTGGGATCTTCGGAGCGCAGGTAGCGCTCACTGATTACGTTGTCGGGCACGACTTCTTTGGTCAGCGACCACTGATGCGCGAAGATGCGCGGCAGATTCAACAAATCGTCATGATGCTCGAACAGGTTGGACGCGCTCGGCGGCACGCTGGCGTGCGGCGGTGCCTGCGGAGCATTCAACGGCACCGACTGCATCTGGATTGGTCCGTTCAAATCCGGCGGCGGCAACGGCGTGGTCGGCAGCGATCCTGTGACCCTCAGCGGATTCGGACTCGGATTCGCACTGGGATACATGGTCTGGGCGTGCCCGGACGAGCTTGCGATCATCAGTACTGGAACAATCAACATCGCAAGAGCAACGAATTTACTTCTCGACATTCTAACGGTCCTCCTTGTACCTGTTGCCATCACCGGCGATGGCCCGCCACTTCCGCACACCCCGATTACGCAATTGGACTCAATTGGATTCAGCGGATGGTACCGAATTCGCCGGCGCCGAATCGAAGCGAAGCGCTTGCGCGGCGCCAATCAGGTCGCGATTATAGCCAAGGCCGCCAGACTTGTCTTGCGAAATCGAATGCGGCTGGAATTGTTCGCGACTTATGCCGGGAGAGGGTATGCGCGCTGTCAGGCTCAGATTGGCAATCACAGTTCTCATCGTGTCTCCATTCCTGATCCTTGCGCTTAGCGACTCCAAGCTTGCGCGGCAACCCTTCGCGCAAGTTACCGCGGCGCCCGGGCCGGTTGTCGTGCCTGCTCCCTTCGCTCCGGGCGCGCCGCAAGCGTTCTCCACGATCGGCGCGTTGCCCTCGCTCGCAGCGGCCCCGGGTTTCACGCCGTTCGCGGCTGCGAGTATCGTCGCGACCCCGCGCGCATTCCGATGCACCTGCAGCGCGCCGGGAACCTGGACCGAGTGGGCGGGTATCGTCTCGTCGTCGAGCTACGTCCTCGCCAGTCAGTCCGCGCGCGGGCAATGCGCCAACTACCTGCTCAACGAAAATGCGCCGTCGCCGTACATCGCGCAAAACGGATCCACGCTCAACCAACAACGGCCGACGATCTACAACGGCACGGCGTTCACACAGCGCGCGCAGGTAGCAACCTCGGTAGGACAATCGTTTCTCCTGCAACGCTCGTCGGTAAACACCCTGACGACGGAATGCACACGATGCGCGTGCAACTGACCCGCGCCCATTTGTCATTCAGACGCGCAGCTATTTGTCATTCAGAGCCGCTGCGGCGAAGAATCCCGATCTTTTTCTTGGCCTTTTCCCTGGCGTAAAAAGTAGCGCGCTACTCGATCAGCATCCTCAAATCCATCGGAATCGGCGCGGTTACTTTGACGTGGCCGACGGCCGGCGAGTCGAACGCCACCTCACATAGATGCAGCCAGAAGCGCCCGTGCGCGAGTTTTTCGCTGGCAGGGCCGCCGTAAAGCGTGTCGCCAACAATCGGATGCCCGAGGCTCGCGAGGTGCACGCGAATCTGATGGCGACTGCCGGTCTTCGGCGCAATCGACAGCAGGGTGAAGTCGCCGACGCGTCGAATCGGCTCGACGACTGTACTGGCAGCCCGGCCGGCGCGCTTCGGATTGGCGCTCGTCGTATCGCCGACGATCATCTTGCGCGCGTTCTTCGCATGATGCGCGATCGGCGCGTCGATCTCGGTCTTGCGCTCGAGCGCGCCTGCGACCAGCGCCTCGTAACGCCGCGCAATCCGCCCCGCCCGAATGGCGTCGCGCAGTTTGTCGAACGTCCCGCGATTGCGCGCAATCAGCAGCGCCCCCGACGTGCCGTTGTCCAGCCGATGCACCAAGCCGCCTTCGAGCGGCTTCTCGCCAACCGTCGCAATCTCGGGAAAACGCGCGACGACCGCATTCATGACCGTGTCGCGCTCGTCGGCATTCAGCGGATGACACGGCACGCCGCCCGACTTGTTCACGACGATCACGCTCGCATCTTCGTGGATGACCTCGAGCGCAAGATCCGCATTCGGCTCGATAACGGCGCGTCGATTAGTCGAGGCAACTTCGATGACGATCGTCGGCGCCGACGATCTCGCTCTTCTTCGAGCGCCGCCCGTTGATCCGCACCAACCCGCGCTCGACCAACTCCTGCGCCACCCGCCGCGACGACGCGAACCCGGTCCGCACGAGATAATGATCAAGCCGTTCTTTTGATTCGTTTGGCAAATATTCTACTGCGCCCAGACCAACTTTGGGTCCTGCTCCCAAGGATGGACCTGAACCGTCCAATCTGACACTAGCGGGAAAAAACGTCCGCCGGCTGCGTCGCAGGCTTGCTTGGTTGCGATTAAATCGAACTTCGAGCGGTCCGTCTTCTTCACGTCTGTGCCGCGAGCTGGGAGGCACACATTAACGTCGCGCCTCCATCGCGCGACGCTCAACGGGACGTGCCGGTTGAGCTGATCCTCGCTGGCGTCTTTCTCAGCGACGTAGCTTGCACCGATCAGCTTATAGCCGCCGCCAGCAGAAGGTTGGTACAGCAGCGAATACGGCTCGCCCGGATCGAACGTGACCGCGGCCGTCGGGTTATGCGAACTCCTGCAGAAATTTTCGACGGGTACTTTGATCTCGGGAGTAAACGGTTCGAAACCATTGGCCTCGGCGACGTTATAGTCGCGGTATTTTGCCAGCGCATGCTGGATATCAGTTACGAGGATCGCCGCGCGCGCTTTGTCCGCGTCGTTCTCCGGCCCGCGGCCCAGTGTACTGAACGTGCAGGGCGACAATCTTTGCTAATCGGTCGAAGCCGTGAACCTTCATGAAGAAGAATTTGAAATATGTGAATTGCAATAGTGCACGGCCAAGAGGGCCGTTATGCCGCCGAAAAACCATCTCCGGGACTTCCGGTATGCCGCCACGTGCTCAGGAGCGATCTCCTGCTGCCAGTGAGAACCGAAGGAAAACATCGCGAGCAGATTCACCTTGATCGGATAGAGCCGCCGAAACCTCTCAGGAACAGCGGTCTTGATTAGGCCCGCCGCAAAGATCAACCAAACAATCAGACGAGCAAGTATGACGGCTTCGTCAAGGTGCCAGACGTTCATTGATGCCGGTGAGTTATTGGCTCGACGGCGGCGACGCCGGAGTCGGCGCGGCTGGCGGACGGTTGTACACGGAAAATTGGAGCGTAGCGGCGTAGAGCAGAATCCCGAGCACGATCGCGACGGTGAGAATGTCCATGAAGCCGAGTTGCGTCGCGCCTCGTGCCAATCGATTGAATCCTCCGCATTCGTCCTCCTGTTCCCCGCACCACTATACTCCTGCCGCCGTGCGCAAAGCCGAACGGACTTGCCGACCGCGTTCGGGCAATCCGAACAGGCGCCGCAGCTCGCGCCCGGTCTCGGACTTGTCGCATGCCGCGATATCCAGCGGAGAGCCGGTCGCCACGACGCGTCCGCCTTCGTCGCCGCCACCGGGTCCGAGATCGATTACATAGTCGGCGTTCGCGATGAACTCGAGGTTGTGCTCGATCACCACCAGCGTGTTGCCCTCGGTGACCAGCCGGTTGAGCACTTTGATCAGGCGCTTGATGTCGGTCGAGCTTAGCCCGGTGGTCGGCTCGTCGAGGATGAACATCCGCGGCAGATGCTTGCCGTCTTCACCGGCCGGCGCGGGTTCGAGGTCGGCCAGCAGAAATCGCGCGAGCTTGAGGCGCTGAGCCTCGCCACCCGACAGCGTCGAGGTGGTCTGCCCGAGCCTGATGTAGCCGAGGCCGACTGCGATGAGCGCGTCGAGCCGCTTGACGATCGCGGGATGATGAATGAAAAACGCGCGCGCATCCTCCACAGTGAGATCGAGCACCTGATTGATACTGTAGTTGCGCAGCTTGATCGCGAGAATATGGCTCTGGAAGCGGCGGCCGTCGCACGCGTCGCATTTCACCTCGAGATCCGCCATGAAATGCATCTCGATCGTGACGGTGCCGGTGCCGCTGCATTTCTCGCATCGCCCGCCCGTGACGTTGAACGAAAAATGCCGCGCATTGACGCCGAGCCGCCGCGCCTCCGGACTCGCGGCGAACAGCTTGCGGATGTCGTCGTAGATTTTCAGGTACGTCGCGGGATTCGAGCGCATCGAGCGCGTCGGCAACTCCTGCCCCATGTGCACCATCTCGCCGATCAAGCCGAGCCCGTCGATACGCTCGCAGTCGCCCGGCTCCGCCGAGGTGTTGCCCGCGCGGCGCAGATAGTTGTTGTACAGAACGTCCTCGACAAGCGTCGATTTTCCTGATCCGGAAACTCCCGTCACGCAAACCACGCGGCCGGCCGGAATTGCCACGTCGATGCCGGCGAGGTTGTGCTCGCGCGCACCGACGATTCGAATCGCGGGATCGCGTTTGGTGAATTTATGCTGCTTGGCAATCGCGCGCATCAGCAGCACGCGTCCCGGCGACGACGCCATACTGTCGAGCGCCGCGTTTGCCGGCGGTCCCGAGTACGTCAGCTCGCCGCCTTCGCTGCCGCCGCCGGGCCCGAGCTCAACGACATGATCGGCGCCCGCGATCATCGCCGGATCGTGCTCGACGACAATCACCGTGTTGCCGAAGTCACGCAGGCTGCGCAGCACCGCGAGCAGTCGCCGCGCGTCCGCCGCGTGCAGGCCCACCGTGGGCTCGTCAAGGGCATAGAGCGTCCCGACCAGCACGCTGCCGAGCGCACTCGCGAGATGTATCCGCTGCGCCTCGCCGCCCGACAGCGTGCGCGCCTGCCGCTCGACCGTCAGGTAGCCGAGCCCAACTTCGAGCAGGTAGCCGACGCGATTGCGCAGCTCGCGCATTACGACCGCCGCGCGCGTCGCGACCTCGGGTATCGATCCGATTTTGTCGAGCCACGTGACGAGGTCGCGAATCGAGAGCCGCCCGACATCGGCGATCGACTGTCCATCGACCAGCACGTTGAGCGCCTCGGCCTTGAGCTTGGCGCCGCCGCACGCGGGACACGTCACGAAGCGACGATACTTCGCGAGCAAAATCCGCACGTGAGTCTTGTAGCGGCGTCGTTCGAGCCATTTGAAGAAGCCGTGCACGCCGGGCCATTTGTCCTCGTCCCATTTCGCGCGCGGACCCTCTTCGCCGTCGAGCAGCCAGGTGCGCTCCTCGTCGGTCATCTCGCGATACGGCGCCGACGTGCGAATTTTTCTGCGCCGCGCCAGCTTGAGCATCCAGTCGTTCATCTCGCGATACGCCGGCGTCCGCCACGGCGCGACCAGCCCGTTACGCATCGAGCGACTGTGATCTGGAAGCACCTTGTCGAGATCGAGCTCGACTGTGCGGCCGAACCCTTCGCACTCAGGACACGCGCCAAGCGGACTGTTCGACGAAAACAGCGCAGTGGTCGGCTCTGCAAACGCCGTCGCGCATCGCGAGCAGTTGAAGCGCCGATCGAAATCGATCGCGCCAACGCTGTGCGTGTTGCCGTTATGCACGCCCAGCCGCCGCGCCTCGGGCTGGCTGCGAAGAGTTTGCGGATGTCGTCGTAGATTTTAGATAGGTCGCGGGATTCGATCGGATCGAGCGCGTCGGCATCTCCTGGCCATATGCACCATCTCGCCGATATTCTCGAGGCCGTCTATTCGCTCGCATTCGCCGGGCTCTGGCTGACGTCTCGCCCGTTGTGGCTCAGGTAGTTGTTGTAGAGGATGTTCTAGACCAGGTGGATTTTCCCGATCCCGATACGCCGGTGAGGCAGACGAGCCGCCCGAGCGGAATCGCGTACGTCGATTGTCCGGCGATTGTTCTCGCGCGCATCGATGATTCGAATCGCCGGATCTCGTTGCTGACCTTGCGCCGCTTCGCGAGAGCGCGCGCATCAGCAGCACGCGCCCGGGCGTCTACGCCATGCTCTTGAGATTCGCCTTCGCCGGCGGACCCGAGTACGTCAGCTCGCCGCCTTTGCTGCCGCCGCCGGGACCTAGCTCGACGACGTGATCGGCGCCCGCAATCATCGCCGGATCGTGCTCGACGACGACCACCGTGTTGCCGAATCGCGCAGGCTGCGCAGCACCGCGAGCAGTCGCCGCGCGTCCGCCGCATGCAGCCCCACCGTCGGCTCGTCGAGCGCATATAGTGTCCCGACCAGCACGCTGCCGAGCGCGCTCAACAATGTATCCGCTGCGCCTCGCCGCCCGACAGCGTGCGCGCCTGCCGCTCGACCGTCAGGTAGCCGAGCCCCACCTCGAGCAGGTAGCCGACGCGATTGCGCAGCTCGCGCATCACGACCGCCGCCCGCGTCGAGACTTCCGGCACCGATCCGACTTTGTCGAGCCACTCGACCAGGTCGCGATCGAGAGCCGCCCGACGTTGGCGATCGATTGTCCGTCCACGTGCACGTTGAGCGCGGCGGCCTTCAGCTTGGCGCCGCCGCACGCCGGACAGGTGACGAACCGCCGATATTTCGCCAGCAGAATTCTGACGTGAGTCTTGTAGCGCCGTCCTTCGAGCCACTTGAAGAAGCCGTGCACGCCCGGCCACTTGTCTTTGTCCCACTTGCCGCGCGGACCTTCGTCGCCGTCGAGCAGCCAGGTGCGCTCCTCGTCGGTCAGCTCGCGAAACGGCGCCGACGTGCGGATTTTTCTGCGCCGCGCCAACTTCAGCATCCACTCATTCATCTCGCGATACGCCGGCGTTCGCCACGGCGCGACCAGCCCATTGCGCATCGACGGATTTATTCGGAATCACCTTGTCGAGATCGAGCTCGACCGTGCGGCCAAATCCTTCGCATTCGGGACACGCACCGAGCGGACTGTTCGACGAAAACAGCGCCGTGGTCGGCTCCGCAAACGCCGTCGCGCATCGCGAGCAGTTGAAGCGCCGATTGAAACTGATTTCGCGCTGATGCTATGCGTATTGCCGTTATCGCGCTCGACCCGAACGGCGCGCGCGCGTCCACTGCTCCAGGAGAACGCCTTCTCGAGCGCCTCGCGCACGCGTTCGAT
>CAVQAR010000007.1:0-12978 GCA_963710425.1 uncultured delta proteobacterium | reverse complement strand
CTCCAGAAGGGGAGGCCAGTGGGGCTAGGGGAGAGGTGAATGCCTCCCCAACGCATTCCGAATCGCGGCGGCGCTCTGCAGCAGCGAACTCGGCAGATTCAACGTGCCAGCGACATTTGAATATGGATACAGCCGCGCGTTGATATGCGCGTGCAGTGGCAGCCCCTCGCCCTGGTGAATTTCGTAGTCGAGCGGCAACGGCCCGAGGATCATCAGTACCCGATAGATCGCATTCGCGAACTGCCGCATCTGGTCGGGCGTCAGCTCCGATACCAATCCCCGATAGTTGGGCATCACGACGTCGTAGCTGCGCGGGAACAATCCAATCGGGCTCGCATAGCTGACGACCGCCTCACCGCGATCGATCACCAGCCCGAGCCGCTCCATCAGCGCGACCAGCTCGTGCCACAGATGAGGATTCTCGCGTTCAGCGCGCGCCTCCGCGAGCACCGCTGGAAACGGCTCGGGCGATCCGATTATCTGCTGATGCAGATGCGGCTGCGACGCGCCCGACTCGCGCCCCTGGTTCTTGCGAATCACGACCGAGGAGACGTCAGGATTCTCCAACGCGAGGCGCATCACGCGCGCATCGGCTTGCATCAGGTGCAGAAAATGACCGCCGCCGAGCGCGCCGGTGAACATCAGATCGGACATCGATCGCGGCGCGTCGATAAAATGACGCGGATCTTCGATGACGATGTACGACTCGTTGCGATTTCCGGTCAGCTCCGCGGGAATTCGCGGGAACAGATTGTTGATCACGCGCACAACCCACGGCGCGTCCTGATCCGTCTTCGCGCCAGTCCATTCGGGGATTTCGTCGAGCGTCATCCGAAAGAGTTCGGGCGTCGTCATACTTTCGTTGCCCGGACAGAACGGACACGACTCGGTCGCGTGACGAATTGTTTCAGGATTCAAATGCGACGCCTCGGGCGCGGCATCCTCGCGGCCGCCGAGCGTGAACGCAAAGCTCTTGCCGCGCACATCGACAACGTATGAAATCACGCCGGTGATCGGATTTTTGATCCAGACCAGCGAACCGTCGCGAATTTCACATTCTATCGGCATCGGAACGTGATCACCTTTAACAATTGCCGCAACGCCATTACAACGCGCGCTCAAAACCGTCGCGAGCGGTGTTCAACTGGGTCACCTTGACTCTGCCCATCGGCTCCGTTATCCCAAGTGATGAGGACGGAGCCCGGCAACAGCCGGGACGAATCGGGGACTGGCGATCCGCAAGCGCGGGTACCAGCCTTTTTTTTGGTTTCTGTTTCAGTGTCTGGTTTCTGACGTATCGCGAGTCCCTTCGCTCTTGAATAGTTGAAAATGCCGCAAATGAAAAAATATTTGTTCACGCCCGGGCCGGCGCCGGTGCCGCCCGAGGTTTTGCTCGAGATGGCGCGTCCGATCATCCACCATCGCACGCCCGAGTTCAGCGCTGCGCTCGATCAAGCGCGCGATCGGATGAAGCCGCTCTATCGGCACCTCGAGCGAAGTGATCCTGCTCGCATCGACCGGCACCGGCGCGATGGAAGCGGCGGTGATCAATCTGCTGCAGCCGGGCGAGCATGCGATTTACGTCAACGGCGGCAAGTTCGGCGAGCGATGGGGCAAGCTGCTCGCCGCTTTCGGCATGATCGGGCACGAGGTGCGCGTCGAATGGGGCCGCGCCGCACGCCCCGGACAAATCGAGGATGCGTTCAAGGCGTATCCCGAGTCGCGCGCCGTGCTGGTGCAGGCCAGCGAGACTTCCACCTGCGCGGTGCATCCGGTGGCCGCGATCGGCGAGGTCAGCCGCAAGCGCGGCGCGATGCTGATCGTCGATGGGATCACTTCGGTCGGCGTCTTCGAACAGAAGATGGACGAATGGGGCGTCGACGCGTTCGTCACCGGCAGCCAGAAGGCGCTCATGCTGCCGCCGGGTCTCGGTATGATCGCGCTGTCGGCGCGCGCGATCGACGTCGCGAAGACGAACAAGACGCCGCGCTTCTATTTCGATCTGCTCAAGGAGCTGAAGGCGCAGCGCGACGAGCATACGACCGCATGGACCGCGGCCGTCTCGTTGATCTTCGGTCTCAACAAATCGCTCGAACTGATTCACGCCGAAGGTCTGCCGCAGGTTTATGCGCGTCACGCGCTGATGGCGGAGGCGACTCGCGACGCTGCGTCCGCACTCGGGACTGAAACTGCTGTCGCCCGACAACCCCGCGCCCGGCGTCACCGGCATCCTGATCCCCGACGGTCTCGACGGCGGCAAGCTGGTCAAGTTCCTGCGCGACAACCTGGGCGTGTCGGTGCAGGGCGGGCAGGATCAGATGAAGGGCAAGCTCGTGCGCATCGGACACATGGGCCATCTGAGCCCGTTCGATACGCTCATCGCGGTCAGCGCGCTCGAGATGGGACTCAAGCAGATCGGCGCAAACATTCAACTTGGCGCCGGCGTCGCCGCGGTTCAGGCGCGCCTGGCACGGAGCATCTGAAATCACACATGGCGGAAACTTTCCGCGTCCTTCTAAGCGACTCGCTTGCGGCGCAGGGGATCGAAGTCCTCAAGCGCTTCCCGCAGTTGCAGTTCGACGTCAAGACCGGACTCAAGCCGGAAGAGCTGGCGAAAATAATCGCGCCCTACGACGCGCTGCTGATTCGCAGCGGCACTCGCGTCACCCGCGAAGTGATCGACGCGGCCACGTCGCTCAAAGTGATCGGACGCGCGGGCGTCGGCGTCGACAACGTCGATATCGAAGCGGCGACGCGTCGCGGAATCGTCGTGATGAACAGCCCGACCGGCAACAGCGTCACGACCGCCGAGCACGCGGTCACGATGATGATGGCGCTGGCGCGGCACATTCCGGCGGCCAACGCGTCGATCCACGCGGGCAAATGGGAGCGCGGCAAATTCACCGGCGCCGAGGTCTGCAACAAGACGCTCGGCGTCGTTGGCCTCGGTAACATCGGGCGGATCGTCGCCGACCGCGCGATCGGGCTCAAGATGAAAGTGATCGGCTACGATCCGATCCTGACGGCTGACGCTGCCGAGTCGCGTCGGCGTTCAGCTGGTCAGCCTCGACGAGCTTTTCACGCACGCCGACTTCATCACCGTCCACACTCCGCTGACCGACGACACGAGGGGCATCGTCGGCGCGGCGGCGTTCGCGAAGATGAAGAAGGGCGTGCGAATCATCAACTGCGCGCGCGGCGGAATCGTCGATGAAGCCGCGCTCGCCGACGCGCTGAAATCCGGCAAGGTTGCAGGCGCCGCGCTCGACGTGTTCGTCGAGGAGCCGCCGCCCGCCGACCATCCGCTGCTCCATCTCGACTCCGTGATCGCGACGCCGCATCTCGGCGCCGCCACCGACGAGGCGCAAGTCCAGGTCTCGGTCGATATCGCGCATCAGGTCGCCGAGTTTCTGATCGACGGCACGATTCGGCAGGCGGTCAACATCCCGGCGCTATCGACCAAGGAGCTCGAAATACTCGGGCCGCATCTCACGCTCGGCGAAAAGCTGGGCCGGCTCGCGGCGCAACTGATCACCGACGCGCCGACCGAGTTGACGCTCGCGTTTGGCGGTGAGGCCGCGAATCTCAAGCCCGACGCGATCACCGCCGCTGTTCTGAAGGGCTTGATGAGCGGCTTCCTCGACGAGGATTTGAATTACGTCAACGCGCCGTTCATCGCGCGCGAACGCGGAATCAGCATCGTCGAAACGCGCTCGCGCGAAGTGACCGATTACGTGAACACCTTGACGCTCAGGGTTCGCACCGGCGCCGGCGAGCATGAAGTCTCTGGCGCAGTGCTGGGAAATCGCGCGCTGCGCCTGACACGGATCGACGGCTACCGCGTCGAGGCGGTGCCCGAGGGCTATTTCCTGATGCTTCACAATCGCGACGTGCCCGGCGTGGTCGGCGCGGTGGGCACGATGCTCGGGCAGGCGGGAATAAATATCGGCGGGTCTGGAGCTCGGCCGCGATCGCGTGGGCGGAACCGCGCTCAGCATTTTCGAAGTGGACGAACCCGTGCCGGGCGCCGTCCTCGACAAGCTCAAGACGCTGCCCGCGATTACGGCGGCGTCGCTGCTCAAGCTCTGAATTTATTTTGCGCATCGAAAATTTCAGATTTCGGCCGACAGGTGCGCGCGGAGATCCGGCGAAATTGACGCCGGTCGGGGGAAGACATGAAGACAGTTGCCGTGGTCGGCACGCAGTGGGGCGATGAAGGCAAGGGCAAAATTGTCGATATGCTCGCGGCCGACGCCGACGTGGTCGTCCGCTTCCAGGGCGGAAACAACGCCGCGCACACGCTGGTGGTCGGCGGCAAGAAATTTGTGCTGCGGCTGGTGCCGGCCGGCGCGCTCCATCCGGGCAAGGCTTGCGTAATCGGCAACGGCCTGGTCGTCAATCCGATCGCGCTGCTCGGCGAAATCGCGGAGCTCAAGCGCAGCGGCCATCTCGCCGACGACAGCCTGTTCAAGATCAGTTACGAAGCGCACATGGTGATGCCGTATCATCTTGCGATCGATCGCGCGCGCGAGGCGCGGGCGGGCAAGCGCGCAATCGGCACGACCGGATTCGGAATCGGCCCGGCCTACGAAGACAAGATGGCGCGCGTGGGATTGCGCTTCGAGGATTTGCTCGATTTCAAATTTTTCGAGGAGAAGCTCCGCCGCAACATCATCGAGAAGAACGCGTATCTGAAAGCGTTGCTCAAGACCAAGCCGATCAAGGCCGACGAAACGATCGACGCGATGAAAAAAGCGCGCCGCCGGCTGCTCCCGTATCTGTGCGACACCGGCGCGTTCGTCAGCGAGGCGATCGATTCCGGCAAGCGCGTGCTGTTCGAGGGCGCCCACGGCACGATGCTCGATATCGATCACGGCACCTATCCGTACGTGACCTCGTCGAGTTGCGTCGCGAGCGCGGTCTTCAGCGGCACCGGCATCGGGCCGGGCAATCTCGAAGCGGTGCTCGGCATCAGCAAGGGCTACACGACGCGCGTCGGCGCGGGGCCGTTTCCGAGCGAGTTCACCGGCTATCTCGCCGATTCGCTGCGCGAAGAAGGCGACGAGTTCGGCAGCGCCACCGGACGTCCGCGGCGGATCGGATGGTTCGACGCGGTGCTCGCGCGCTACACCGCTCGCGTCAACGGGATGTGGGCGCTCGCGCTCACCAAGCTCGACGTTTTGACCGGAATCGATCCGATCAAGATTTGCGTCGGCTACGTCGTGAAGGGCAAGCGCTACGACGACATGCCGCCGTCGCATCGGATGCTGATCAACGCCAAACCGATCTTCGAAGAGATGCCGGGATGGAGCGAAAGTCCGGCCGGCGCGCGCACGCTCGCAGAATTGCCGTCGAGCGTGCGCCGCTACGTCGAGCGAATCAGCGAACTGGTTGGCGTACCGATCGCAATGATCGGCGTCGGCAAAGAGCGCGAAGCAACGATCGTGGTCAGCAACCCGTTCGCCGACTAGCTCTCGGTACTCCCTACGCCGCGCACACTGCGGCGAGGCTTGAGATTCCGACGCCGCGGCGGCCCAGTCGCACGTCGTTGCGGTCGAAGCCGTTGGTCGTGTAGCCGAGCGAAATTCCGGTCGCCGGATCGGCCCATCCGATTTGTCCGCCGGCGCCGCCGTGACCGAATGCCAGCGCCGAGTTGGTCTTGCCGAAGCCGCGATAGTTCGCCATGCCGTCGCCGCCGGCCACGACGACTCCCAGCGCGCGGTTGCACTTGACGCCGAAAATCGGATCCTTGTAGTCGCCTGATCGCACGCGCAGCGCATCCTTGAGCGCTTCGGGCTTGATGATCGGCGCGCCGTCGATGCTGCGATTGTGCAGCAAGCCCTGGTAGAACAGCGCGAGGTCGCCCGCCGTCATCACTCCGCCGCCGCCCGGCACGCCGGCTTCCATCACGTTGGGCCGGTTGAAGCCGATGATCGCGTCCTCGGTGACTTCGGTTTCGGGCATCGCGGGCAGGCCGAGTTTCTTGCGCTCCTCATCGGACAGCGCCTCGCCGACGTAGCAAAGCTGCGCGACGTCGATTTTGATATTCGCGCGGCAAGCCGACGCGCAGTTCCGGGAGTCCGAGCGGCGTCGAAATCCGCTCGTGCACGAACTGACGAAAGTCCTTGCCGGTGCGGCGTTCGATTATTTCCGCGATCACCCAGAAGCCGGACGTCGGATGGTATTCGAACTTGCTGCCGACCGGCCATTCGAGCCGCCACTTCGCGAATCGCTCGAGCCGCTTGCTCTTGTCGAGCCATTCGTCCTGCGGATACGGCGCGTTGGGAAATCCGCCGACGTGGAGCAGCACCTGCTCGACGGTCATCTTGTCTTTGCCGTTGGTGCCGAACTCGGGAATGATCTCCGCGACGACCTCGCTCGGCTTCAGTTTGCCTTCGCCGATCAGAATCCACGACGCCGCCGACATGATCGCCTTGGTGCACGAGAAGATCACGTAGAGGGTATCGTTGGTCGCGGGCTTTTCAGCTGCCGCCCTGGACCGCGCGGCCGACGGTGCGCATCGCGCCGATTTTTCCGTTGCGCGCGATCGCGATCTGCGTCGATGGCAGCAGGCCGTCCTTGACTTCGCGCTCGGCGCGATTGAAAAGCGCTTCGACTTTTTCGGGATCGAGACCAACTTCACGTGGACTGTCGGCAAAATGATTTTGCGTCGGCATTGCGGGAACCTCTGCGGTTGAATTGTAGTCCCCGGGGTATAACACACCGCTCGCCGATTCGTCATTCGGACGGAGTGCGCGCCGGACCTTGCGCCGAAATCCACCCCGCCCTGCCCGGCAGCGTCGTGCGAACGACTTCGCATGCCGGCAGTTCCGCGCGATTCAGCCGCCACGCGACCTCGCGCAGTTGCACGAACGTCGCGCCGCGCTCCTTGAGCGCGCGGACCAGCGCGGTGAAGTTCTCGAGCTGGCCCATGCCCTCGGTCTCGGCGTGAATCGTATGCACGTTGAGCGCGTCGGGCTTGCACAAGCCGAGATAGAAATCGCGCACCGCGCTGTCATCGCGACAAATCGCGCACGCCCCATCACCTCGTCGAGCGTCGGCAGCGTCGTCGGAATTTCCGGCGTCGCGAGAACTCGCCCCTCGACGACGCATCGATACGGCGCGACGCCGCGCGTGTCGCTGCGATAGTCGAGGCCCATCGCGTCGAGCGCGACCAGCGCCGCATTGTTGGTGCGCCATCCGGGCGCCGCGAAACTCTTCGACGGCTTCGCCGAATATCGCGCGGTATGCCTCGAAGGCGTCGTCGAGTTCGTTGCGCACGCCGTCCTCGCCGATGTCATCGAGATGATCCTGCCATCGCACGTGATCGTAGCCATGCACGCCGACCTCGAAGCCGCGCGCCTTCAGGTCGCGCATGATTTCGGGGAACGACAGCGCGATCGGCCGCGACGGCAGCAGCGTCCCGGACAGAATCGTGCGCGTGCCGTACATCGAGACGGCCTTGGTGCGGAACATCTTCGACAGGAATCCGCGATTTCGAAACACGCGCAGGATTGCGCGCCCGGAATTGTCCGGACCCATCGAGATGTAGAAGCTCGCCGCGACGCCCTCGCGCTCGAGCATCGAGGCCAGCCGCGGCACGCCCAGCTCGAGCCCCTGATGGGTATCGACGTCGATCTTTAGTGCGACTTCCACGCCGGAGAATGACTGCGCGCTCTAAGACGGCCATCTCCTTGCGGAACCAGTCCATCGAGATTTTCACGCCGTCGCGCAGGTTCACCTTCGGCGTGACCCTCAGCAGCGTGCGCATCTTGGTGTTGTCGGGAACGCGGCGCGGAATGTCCTCGTAGCTGTTGCCGTACACTTCTTCCTGCGACACGAACTTGATTTTCGACTTGGTCGGCCCGAACAACTCGAGCATCAGCTTGGCGAACTCGAGCACCGTCGTCTCGACATCGACCCCGATGTTTATCGCCTGCCCGTCGGCCGCCGGATTCACTCCCGCCTGCACCGTCGCCTCGATCGCGTCGGTCACGTAGGTGAAGCATCGCGTCTGCAAGCCGTCGCCGACCACCGTCAGGTCCGCGCCGCGCAGCAGTTGCCCCATGAAGATCGTGAACAGCCGGCCGACGTCGACCTTGTCCAGCCGCGGACCGTACGCGTTGAAATAGCGCACGACCGTAACCGGCAGGCCGAGCTTGTGATACGCAAAACAGAAATGCTCGCCGACCGCCTTCGAGGTCGAGTAGCACCAGCGGTCGATGCTGGTCGCGCCGAGCACGCGATCGTCGTCCTCGCGCCACGGCACCTTGGGATTGCGACCGTACACCTCGGAGGTCGAGCTGAACACGAGCCGCTTGTTGTGCTTGTAGGCCGCCTTCAGCACGTTCTGCGTGCCGTTCACGTTGACGTTCAGCGTCTCGTAAGGATCGGCGACGTATGCTCGACGCCGACCACGGCCGCGAGATGGTAAACGAGATCGACCTTCGAGACGAGGCTGTCGATCAACTCGACGTTGAACACCGAATCGTGCACGTAATGAAAGCGCGGATTGTTCAGTATGTGACGCACTTTGGCGATCGAGCCGGTGTCGAGCACGAAGACCTCGTCGCCGCGCGCGATGAACGCATCCGAAAGATGTGATCCGAGAAATCCGGCGCCGCCGGTTATCAGAACCCGCATGTGACCTCCGCGAAACTAATCGAATTGAATAGTATCTTTGACGCGCCCCGCTTGCGAAAGAGCCTCGCGCGCGATGCCTTCGACGCCGCCCTCGAACTGCGCGACCTTCACGATCACGCTGCCCTCGCCCGCCGCAACTTCAATTGCGCCGTCGGCCGCTTCGCGCACGACTCTGCCCCGGCGGCGCCGAGCGTTCCAGTTTTCCGCGCCAATTTTCGCTTCCCATACCAGCAGCTTTTGCCCGCCGACGAAACAGAACGCGCCGGGATACGGATGCGTCACGGCGCGCACGAGATTGAAAATCCTTCGCGCCGGCCAGCGCCAGTCTATCCGCCCGTCGTCCGGCCTTCGGCGCCCGAAATAGCTGCCCTTCGCGATATCCATTTTTCGCCGCGGCGCAGTGCCGGCGACGATCTTCGGATGCAGCTCTTCGATCAGCTCGACGCCCAACGGCACCAGCTTGCGGTACAACGTCAGCGCGTTGTCGCTGTCGTCGATCGCAACCGCACGCTGCCCGACGATATCGCCGGCGTCCGCGCGCGCAACCATGTGATGCAGCGTGACGCCCGTCTCGCGCTCTCCATTCACCAGCACCCAGTTCACCGGCGCACGTCCCCGATAAGCCGGCAGCAACGACGGATGCAGATTGAAGGCGCCCAGCGGCGCCAGCTCCAGCACGTTCTCGGGAATCAGGTGGCGGTAGGAGAAAGAATAAATTATCGACGGCTTCAATGCGCCGATCTTCGCGCCCACTGCTTCGACACTCTCATCTATATGTACGGGGACGCCGATGCCGCGCGGCCAGCTCCGCGCACGACGCCACCAGATTTCTTCATGCGGATCGTCGCGATGCGTAAACAGTGCCGCTATCGGCGCGCCCATTTTCAGGAGCGCCTCCATGCACGCGTGGCCCATCTCGTGGTACGCGAACAGCACGCATCGAGCCGATTTCACAGACTCCACGATTGCTCGTTAGTCGGTTTGCGAATCGGTCGGCTTGCGCGTCAACGCCATGCACCGCGCGCACGATGTAAGTGGGGCGCCGGCGCACTTCGATGTAGATGCGTCCCGCGTATTCGCCGATCAGCCCGAGCGCCAGGAATATCATCCCGACGAAAAAAAACAGCACCGCGAACAGCGTCCACAGCGCGCCTTCCTCCTGCGGGCCGTAGATCAGGCGATGCCCCAGCAGCACCACCGCCATCGTCACGGCCAGCAGCGAAATTCCGATTCCGGTCATGCTCAGCAGCTGGATCGGCACCAGCGAAAATCCGGTGATCAGATTGAGACTGAGCTTCGCCAGCCGAAAAGAGATTGTACTTCGATCTGCCGCTGGCGCGATCGTCGTGGCCGACCGGGATCTCCGCGACGCGCTTGGCGAATGAGTTGGCGAGCGCCGGCACGAACGCCGCCTTCTCGTCGCATTCGACCACCGTATCGACGATGTGCCGCCGATACGCGCGCAGCATGCATCCGTAGTCGTGCATCGGCACGCCGACGATCATCGACGTCAGCCGGTTGTGCAGACGCGACGCGTACCGCCGATACGCCTGGTCGTGGCGTTCCTCGCGCCATCCGCCGACGACGTCGTTGCCTTCGTCGATCGCCGCGATCAGCCGCGGAATTTCTTCCGGCGGATTTTGCAGGTCGGCGTCGAGCGTGACGACGATGTCGCCGCGCGATTGTCTGAAGCCCGCGAGGATCGCCGAATGCTGTCCGAAGTTGCGCGCCAGCTCGACCACCCGCACGCGCCCCGCTTCGCCCGCCGCGATTTCGCGCAGGATGTCCGAGCGAGTCGTCGCGCGATCCGTCGTCGATGAAGACCGTCTCCCACGGGCGGTCCAGACCGTCGAGCACCGGCTTGAGGCGCGACCATAGCGACGGCAAGTTCGCCGATTCGTTGAACACCGGCACCACGATCGACACCAAGCCTCGCTCGCGCGCGCGACGCGGCCGAAGTGCTTCGAATCGGTGATATTTTGCCCGGGAAGCTCAAGGAACGTGCGCGACTTGACCGCGAATCAACTCATCCGAAACCGCCGTCGCGTGAGTGATTCTTGCAGACAGCTTCGGAAAATTAAAGATAGCCCAGTTGACCGCGCGTGATCGCCTCGCGAGACTGCTTCGACGATGCTCGCCGCCAACCGCCCTCTCCGTCTCACCTTCTACGCGCTGCTCGCCGCGATTCTGTATCTTCCCGGTCTCGGCCGGCCCGCGCTGTGGGAGCCCGACGAAGGCCGCTACGCCGAAATCGCGCGCGAGATGGTCGTCTCGGGCGACTACGTCACGCCGCGCGACGACTTCGAGCTGTATTTCGAAAAGCCGCCGCTCGTCTATTGGGCCAACGCCGCGTCGATCAAAATTTTCGGCGCCAATGAATTCGCTGTGCGATTGCCCGCCGCGCTTTTCAGCGTCGGACAGGTCGTCATCACAGCCGCGTTGGCCGAGGTGATGTTCGGCGCGACGGCGGGATTCTTCGCCGCGCTCGCGCTTGCGCTGAGTCCGCTGTTTTTCGGCTTCGCGCGATTCGCGACGCTCGATCCCGCGCTGGCATTTTTTCTGACCGCTGCGCTCGGCGCGTTTTACGTCGCCGCGCGCGACGATTCATTCTCGCGCCGTCGGCTCGCCGATGGATGCTGATTTCCGCCGCGATGCTCGCGATGGGCACGCTCGCCAAAGGCCCGGTCGCGCTGCTGCTCGGCGGCGCGATCGCCGTGACCTGGCTCGCATTCGAGCGCCGCCTGCGCCAGGTCGCGCAGATGCCGCTGGTCTGGTGCGGCCTCATTTACGCGGCGATCGTCCTGCCGTGGTTCATCCTGATGGAGGCGCGAAATCCCGGCTTCCTCCGTTTCTTCTTCATCCACGAGCATCTCCAGCGCTACGTCACGTCGAGCGAGCACGGATGGGGCCCGTGGTTCTTCATCCCAATCGTCATCGGCGGAGCGTGGCCCTGGATTTTTTTTGTTCCGCTCGGATGGTCCGCGATGCGCACCGATCGACGCTTCGCCCGGCTCTGCAGTCGCCTTCTGGCCAACGCTCCGCCGCGAGCTTCCTCGCGATCTGGTTCATTGTCATCTTCGTATTCTTCTCGATTCCCCGCTCCAAGCTCGGCAGCTACATCCTGCCCGCGCTGCCGCCGCTGGCGATCGTCGCAGGATACGGCCTTGCGCAGTTGCGCGCTCTCGACGACGCGCGTCGCCGTCGTCTTCTCGCCGTCATTGCGATTACGAATCTTGTACTCGCTGCCGCTGTCTTCATATTTTTCGAACTCGCGCGACCTCCGATAAATCCCGCGCTGGGCTTCGACGGATTGCTGATCGCGCGCCGTTCTGGCCGCGGGCGCGATCGCGATGTATTTGCTCGGGCGCACGGCGTCGCGAGTTCCGTACGCGATCGGCGCGCTCGCGCTCGCGATGATCGCTGTCGTGTGCCGCTCGCCGCCCGCCTGCGCGAAGACGCGTCCCCGATCTCCACGTATCGCAACCTGGCGAATGCCGTTCAGCCCTATCTCAGCCGGCGACTGCACGCTCGCCTCGTATCGCCACTACGTCCAGTCGCTGCCGTTCTACACGCGCGCCCGCGAAACTCGGGTCGAGTATTGGGGCGAGCTATCCGAAGTTTCGCCGCCGCTGACCGGCAAGTCGCCATATCTCATCGGCTCCGAAGCGCGCCTGCGCCAGGTCTGGTCGTCTGGCTCGTGCATGGTTCTGATCGCGAATGCGCGCGATCTGAAGGGTCTCGACGATTCGCTGAAGCCCGCGCCGGTTGTCATCGGATGCGAGGGAAAAAAGTTCGCGCTTTACAATGGCGCGCTCGCCCCGCCGCCGTCAGCAGCCGCTTGCCTCGAGGCGGGTGTAAAAAAATAGCGGTAGCCAAATCGAGACACTTGGATTCGGGCGCGTTCGACTGTAGCTTTGCCGGTGAGAGATTTATCAAAACGTGGCTGACAAGAAATCAAAAATTCAGGCTTCAGATTCGGCGGCCAACGGCGGCGACGCGGGACCTTCGCTCGGCCAACTGATTACCGAAGCCCGCGAGCGCAAAGGCCTGACGCGCGATCAGGTCGCGACCGAGGCTCATCTGCCGCCGCATTACGTCAAGATGATCGAGACCGACAGCTACGACATGATTTCCGATCGGCTTTACCTGGTCCCGTTTCTTCGCCGCTACGCGACCTTCCTCGGTCTCGACGCCGAAGAGATCGCCTCGCGCTTCGTCAGCAACGTTCAACATGCCGAAGCCAACGTGGTGCGAATCTCGCAAGAGATTACGATGGTCGAGAAGAAGCCCGGCTCGGCCGGCCGAATCGCATTCGCCGTGATGGTCGTCGCGGTG
>CAVQAR010000006.1:0-13607 GCA_963710425.1 uncultured delta proteobacterium | reverse complement strand
ATCGCCAATAAATCTGAGAGTGCGGTCTGCGCGGGGCGCTCGCCTGGATTGCGAGCGCCCCGCTCTATCGTATGCGGTTATTGTTCGGGGACCAGTTCGACGCGGCGGTTTTGTGCGCGTCCTTCGGCATTGTCGTTGGTCGCCACGAAGTTGGTCTTGCCGTAGCCGTGCGGATGTAGCCGGCTTTCGTTGACTCCGGCGCGGGCCAGGTAATCCACGACCGCGTCCGCGCGCCGGTCGGACAACCTCTCGTTGTACTCGACGCCGCCGATCGCGTCGCAATAGCCGTTCACGTCGATATCAACGTCGGGATTGGCCTTCAGAGTTGACGCAGCTTCGTCCAGCACGGCCGCATCGCCGGGACGGATGTTCGACTTGTTGAAATCAAAGTGCACGCCTCGGAGCACCAGCTTCTCCTTCACGACAGGAGGCGGCGGTGGTGGAGGCGGAGGCGGCGGCGGTGGAGGAGGCGGCGGAGGCGGCGGCTGAACGATCGGATCGCAATAGTAATGACCCGCGACTCCGCCGATTACCGCGCCGATTCCAGCACCGGCTACTGCACCGGCGATTTGCCGCGAGCGCGAGCCGTCATTGCCTCCGCTGGCCTCGCCGATACCGAAGCCGGCGCCGGCGCCAATCAGCGCGCCCGCAGTAGCGCCGTAAACGGTGCACCATGAAAGCTCGCGCTCCTGAGCGCATCCGCTCAAAAACAGCGCGATGGCGGCAACGGCCGGCAACAGAAACGACGATATACCCGATCGAATTTTCATGTCCCCTCCCACAAGAGCGATCTATGGCGTCGTTGAGCGGCGTCCGAATGCGCGCGTACGCAGACACCTACGCCCCAACGAACGGCGTCACCCTAGTTGAGGTTCATGTCGGAACAATTAGTCAGGGATTAATAAAATGTGACGTGACGGGCGGAATCGAGTGCAGTTGTGACAGTTGTCAACAGCAAGCGGTTGACTGGCTAGATGGTCAGGCTCTGCGCTTCCCAGAGCGCGCGGAAGCGGCCGTCGCGCCGCGCGCTAAGCGACGACCAGTCGCCCGACTCGACCACCTTGCCGCCTTCGATGACGTAAATCAGGTCGGCCCATCGGATGGTCGAGAGGCGATGCGCGATCAGCACGACGGTGAGTTCGCCGCGGCGGCTTTCGATAGCGTCGAGCACGCGTCCTTCGTTTTCGGAGTCGAGGCTGTTGGTCGCTTCGTCGAGAATCAGCATCGAAGGGCGGCGCAGGAATGCGCGCGCGAGTGCGAGGCGTTGGCGCTCGCCTTGCGACACCATCATGCCGCGGTCGCCGACGACGGTATCGAGTCCGTCTTTCAGGCCCGCGACGAAATCGAGCACCGACGCCTGCCGCAACGCCTCGAGCATTTCGTCCTCGCTGGCGTCGGGCCGCGCCCACTTGAGGTTCGCGCGAATCGTGTCGTGAAACAGAAACGTGTCGGGCGCCACGTAGCCGATTTGATCGCGCCATCCGCGCACGCCTTCGGGTCCGAGCGGCCGGCCGTCGAGTTTGAGCGTCCCCGAATCGGGCAGGACCAGGCCCATCAGGATGTCGGCGATGGTACTCTTGCCCGCGCCCGACGGTCCGACCAGCGCGACGACTTTGCCCGCCGGAATCACCAGGCTCAAGTCTCGCACCGCGGCCACGCGCCCTTCGCTGTAGGTGAACGAGATTTTTTCAGCGGCGAGTTCGCGGGTCAGCGACATGCCGATCGTGCGGATGCGCCGCGGGCTCGGCCGCCGCACTGCATCGCGCTTCGATACTGAGCAGGTTGGCGAACGACGGCAGCGAGTTGACGAAGGCGCGATAGTGATGCTGGCCGCTCATGATTCGCGGCATCACGCGCGCGAACAGCAGCAACAGGATCAGAATCGACGCGGGCGGCACCGCGAGCACTCGAATCGAAACGAACAATACCACTGCCAGGATCATGACCGAGCCGAGCTCGAACCAGGTCGCGGCGATTGCCTGTTGACGGGCACCCTCGACGTTAGCGCGGACGACGTCGGAGCTGAGGCCGGAGAAGATCGAAAAATTACGTTCCTCGGCGCCGTAAGTCTTGGCGGCTTTGAGGCTTTGCAAATGCTCGATAGTGGCGGCGTAGAGCGATTTGTTGGTGCTCGAGACTTCCTCGCCCTGCTCTTCGATCGCATGCGTGCGTCCGCGAAAAACGAACGTCAGCATCGCGCCCGAGATCAGCACCAACGCCGTCATCCCGGCCGACAGCGCGAACGCGATCGCCATGTAGAGCATCCCGAGCACGACTTCGCCGGCGAATACGAGCGCGACGTTGGTGCCGTTGCCGATGCGGTAGACTTCATGGGTCAGCGCGTGGGTGAAGTCGGTCGCACGGCTGCGGCATACGAACAGCCAGTTGGCGTCGGCGATCGAATGGTAGATGCGGCGGCGCAAGTGATGCTCGACTTCCTGCTGCACCGCGTACATCCACGACGCTCTGGATTTGTCCGAGCACGGTGCGCGCGCCGACCAGCGTCACGAACACGCCGAGCAGAAGAATCAAGGTCGGGTGCAGTCCGATCGCGACAAACGCGTTCGACAGCATCGCCGCATAGCGTCCCGCCTCGCCCTGCCCCGCCATATTGAAGCCGGCAATCTGAAGGGTGGGAAGCAGCAGTGCGATGCCGATGCCTTCGCTCAGCGAGAACAGGACCGTCACAATGATCACACCGACGAGACGCCAGCGCGAGACGTTCACGAGCATCGAGAAATAGGCGCGCAGCGTGCTTTGCGCGCGGGCGTTGGCGCGACTGTCGGCGAGAGCGTCCGGCCGGCCAACCTGGGCCTTGGAGGCGACTATGGTGGATGTCGTCAAGCTTGTCTTTCCACGAATTGTAAAAGTCCGAGCGACACGGACGATGCGACGATTACTCTAAACGTCAGAACCCCTTACATCGCTAGTGAAAGCGACACGAGTTTACAGAGCAGTCGCATCACGGGCAAGCCGGAGGCTATTGCCGCGGGTCGCGGATTTGCTTGGGCTTCAAACGAGGTATGGGCGTCAGACACACTTGGTCGAATTTGCACATCGTCATCCTGTTCATCAAACCGGCGGCGTGGAGGCCTTCCGCCGTTTCGTGAATCGAGGCCATCACGGGGCTACGATACTGTTTTGTCTTTTTCATGGCGTGCCACCTCAATCACTAGCGAGCTTTCTGTGGGAGCCATCCCATTTCGATCCACACGACTGTCGAAATCATAAAGATGATAGTCAGGACTAAGCCGCGGATCAGGATCGACCGAAACCGCTCCACGATCAGGCGCGGAGGATCACGATAGTAGGTCAGGCGGCTCATGCTCTCAAAGAGGACTGCGAGCGCGTACACGATTGCAAACATTTTAACGAAACTGCCTGTTCTAATCATCGCGCAATCAAAACCAGCACCGAGCTATCAACCGCAATCGCCTACCCGAGTTGGGGGCGGACCTCGGTTTCGAAGCGGTCGAGGAATTTTGCGAGGGGGTCGGTGCCGAGCGGGCTTACCAGGATCTCATCGACGCCGATTGCGGCGAAGCGATTCAGGTAGTTGGCGATTTCGGCGGGTGGGGCCAGGATGCCTTCGACGTAGCCGCCGGTGTCGGTCCATTTCGGGGCGAAGCCGAGATATACGCGATGGCTGATCGTGAAGCCGTCGAGGTTGCGGCCGCGGCGTGCGGCGAGATCGCGAATCCATCCGAGGCGCTCCGCGACCTGGTCGGGATTCATCCGCGTTCCATGCCATCCGTCGCCCAACTCGACCGCGCGGCGGATTGCGCGACGACTGATGCCTCCGACCCAGATCGGGATGTTGCCGGCGGCGGGGCGCGGGCCGAAGCGCATGCCGGTGAGATCGAAAAACTCGCCGTGAAATTCGGGAACGGCGGACGACCACGCCGCGCGCATCAGCGCGATCGCCTCGTCGGTGTAGGCGCCGCGCTTTTCGTACGATACGCCGAGTGCGCGGAATTCAGCTTCGAGCCATCCGCTGGCGATTCCCGCGATGACGCGGCCGGACGACAGCCGGTCGAGCGTGGCAAGTTCCTTGGCGAGATGAATCGCGTTGCGATACGGCACGACGATCACGCTGGTGGCGAGCTTGATTCGAGTGGTGACTGCGGCGACGTACGCGAGCGTCGCGATCGGTTCCAGTATTTCGATTGGCGGGAGGCGTCCGCCCGACTCAGGCACTACCATGTGATCGCTGACCCAGATTGATTCGTAGCCGGCCTGCTCGGCGCGCACCGCGGCATCCGCGATTTCTTTGGCCGCGGCGCCGATCTGCGGCAGATGAAGTCCGATTTTCAAGGCGCTACTCGTAGTCCGGGTGGCCGGCGAGGATCGATACGACTCCGCGGCAGGTTGGAAAATCATAATGCAGCGAGCTCATGCATAGCCTCCACGCGGAGACGCTGTCGTGCTTGCCGATCAGCGCGAGCAATTGCGACTTGACGGGATCCTTGACCTGCGTGACCGCCTGCTTCGCATGTTCGCGCCGCACTGCCTTCATGTGTTGCAGCTTGGCAAACCGCTCCATCCCGGCTTCGGTTGGACACGGCTGCGCCTCGTACCACTTTCCATCTTCCTGGCCGATGGGGAGATTCACGGTGTCGTGATTGCCGTCGTCGGCGGTGAAGTCCATCCCCATCAGATGAGTCGGCAGCATCGGGTAGGTCGCGTATTTCGACTGGCCCACGATATTTGGGGGCAGCTTGGTAATCTTCAGCTTGAATTGCCGGCTGATCGGAAGCTCGAACTGCCGCTTGATCCGGTCCTGAAGAAAGTCCTCATTCTTGCCGATGCACTTCAAGGTGGACGGCGCGAACAACTGCTTCATCGCGCCGTAGTCCTTTCGGTGCATAATGTCGGCGACCTTGTGCGCGAACGCCTGTTGCGCTGGAGTTCCCTTCTCAGCCGCCTCGATAGCCGCACGTTGCTGGGCGGAGAGAGTCGGTGCGCCCTGCGGCACGGCGGCCGGCGCGCGCATCGCCCACGGCGATTCCTGCGGTTTCGGAGCTTCCTGCGGATACGCGGGGGCGGCAATCGCTGCGGTTATCACAATCAAAGCAAGTGTCGTTCGCAAAGCGTTGAGCATCTCACTCCTTCAGAGCAGGCACGCGGTCTGCCCTCGATCAAATCACTGAAAAGAGAATTTTCGATGGGGAGATTAATCTTTGTCGGGGATCGACTTCAATTGCTCGAGCCATGCGGTCGCTTCGCTGTCCGACGGCGCCCGCCAGTCGCCGCGCGGCGACAGCGATCCACCGGAACCGACCTTGGGCGCGTTGGGAATCGTGCTGCGCTTGAACTGGCTCAACTGAAAGAATCGGTAAAGGAACGTGTGCAGGTGCCCCTTGATGGTCGCGAGGTCGTACTGGTTGCGGCGATCGAGCGGGATGTCCGGCCATTCGCCCGCGTTCTTGTCGCGCCACGCATTGTACGCGAGGAACGCGACCTTCGGCGGCGGATATCCGAAGCGCAACGTGTAGTAGAGAAAAAAATCGTGCAGCTCGTAAGGGCCGATGGTCGCCTCGGTGTCGTGGGTCGAATGGCCGTCCTCCGAAGTGCCGGGAATCAGCTCGGGGCTGATAGGCGTCGCGAGAATCTCGAGCAGCGTCGAGCTGGTCTCGCGGCCGAGGCTTTCGGTCTGCGCGAGCCATCGAATGACGTGCTGGATCAGCGTCTTCGGCACGCTCGCGTTGACGCTGTAATGCGACATGTGGTCGCCGACGCCGTAAGTGCACCATCCGAGCGCGAGTTCGCTCAGGTCGCCGGTGCCGACGACGAGACCGCCGCGCAGATTGGCCAATCGAAAAAGATGGCTGGTGCGCTCGCCGGCCTGCACGTTCTCGAAAGTGACGTCGTAAACCAGTTTGCCCTCGGCGTACGGATGCCCGATGTCCTTGAGCATCTGCATGCAGCTCGGGCCGGATGTCGATTTCGTCGGACGAGACGCCGAGCGACTTCATCAGGCGGCGCGCCTGATCGAGAGTACGCTCGGTGGTGGCAAAGCCGGGCATCGTGACGGCGAGAATATTTTTGCGAGGAGTACCGAGACGATCCATCGCGCGCGCGCATACCAGCAGCGCGTGGGTTGAATCGATTCCACCGGAGACTCCTATTACGACGCGCTCGAGACCGGTCGAGCGGATGCGCGTCGCGAGGCCTTGCACCTGGATGTCGAAAACTTCGGCGCATCGCTCGTCGCGAGTCGCGGGATCCGATGGTACATACGGAAAGCGTTCGTAGCGCCTCAGGAGCGGCATCTTGCCGCGTCGCGGCAACTCGCTTGAAAATGCTATTCGCCGAAAGCGCCGGATTCGATCGTGCTCGCGCTGAGCGGTGTCGCCGAACGTGTTCTGCCGCATCCGCTCTTGCGACAATCGCTCGAGATCGATTTCCGCGCAGACCAGCTGCGGCTGATCCTTGAAACGCTCGGACTCGACCAGGATGTTGCCGTTCTCGGCAATCAACGCGTGGCCGTCCCAGGCGAGGTCGGTGGTCGATTCGCCGACGCCCGCCGCCGTGTAGGCGTATGCGGCGAGGCATCGCGCGGACTGACTGGCGACCAGCGCGCGGCGGTAGTCGGCCTTGCCAATCGTGATGTTGGAGGCCGAGAGATTGAGCAGCACCGTCGCGCCGGCGAGGGCAGCGTACGATGACGGCGAAATCGGCACCCACAGGTCTTCGCAAATCTCGGCGTGGAAGGTGAGCAGCGGCTGTTCTTCGTGCTGGAAGATGAGGTGGTTGCCGAACGGGACCGCGCGATGACCGGCAAGATCGATCTCGTCGCGGGTCGCGGCGTCGGCCGAGGTGAATTGCCGCGGCTCGTAGAATTCGCGGTAGTTCGGGAGATTGGTCTTCGGCACGACGCCGAGAATCTTCCCGCGATGAATCACGATCGCGCAGTTATATAGATGATTGTCTATTTGGAGCGGCGCGCCGACCACGCTCACGATCGAGAGCTTACTGGAGGCCTCGACCACCGCGGCGATTGCGTCGAGGCACGCGTCGAGCAGGGCGCGCTGCTGAAACAGGTCGTCGCACGAATACCCGCTGAGCCCCAATTCGGGGAACAGCGCGAGCACCGCCTTGCGCTCACTGGCGTCGCGAATCAGGGCGATGGTCTGTTCGCTGTTGTAGGCTGGGTCGGCGACGCGAACGGGCGGCACTCCAACCGCGATTCTCACGAAATCGTGATTGTAGAGATTGAAAAAGTTCCCGTTCCTGGTCACGCCGCGTCCTCTAGCAAGACTGTGCCGATTGTAGGCCGACGGTACAAGATTGCGTCCTGTGCCGTTCTCCTTGTGTCATCCCGAGCGTAGCCGAGGGACCCCGGATCTTTCTCGACGCTGGCCGAGGCGCCTCACCCACGACGTATGTGATCTGCCGGCATGGCTAAATCCGGGATTCTTCGCTTCGCTCTAGAATGACACAAAGAGCAAATCTCTTTATTTTTCAATTACTTAACGCAATTTTCATTGCCGTTCAGCGCATTGAACAAATTGTTCAATCGAACGTAACGCCTATTTGAATGAAGGGGCAACAAAGAGGAGAACGGTGATGCTTTCCACACTATATCACGAACATTTCGCCCCGACTGACGGCGAGCGGCCGGTCAAAGACCTCAAGGCCCGGCTCGGCGACCAACTCGACGAGATCGCGGTCTTCGCATTGGTGGCAGTCGCCGTCTTCTACATCGCGGCCGCAAGCTGCTGGTTCCTTTTGTAAAGGCGTCAATCCCCCGAGCGCGCCCTGGCGGGGAGTTTCTGTGATGAACGGAGCCCCCGCCAGGAAAATTAAAAGCGAACCGGGGAATTAGAAAGTCTCCCAAGCCCGACGCCCGCCGATGCGCTCCTTAAGGGGGGCGCGCATCGGCGGGCGGTCCTCATTTGTGCGCGAAAACACCCTCGCTCGCCTTGTCAGGCTGATCGATCACTGCAATAAGAGGGTAGCGACACTGGCTCCGCACCGGGTCGCATCGCCGTCGAAGGAGGACTCGCCATGTCCGCAAGCTCAGCCATCAATGGGAATGGAAACGGAACCCGGCGCGTGGTGCCCGCAAAATTCGCGCACGCAGTGCTCGCGACCAAGCAATTCCAGGCGATGGTCGATTGGTACACTACCGTGCTGCAGGCCGAAGTCGTCCACAGCAACGGCATGCTCGCGTTCATGACCTACGACGACGAGCATCACCGGATTGCGATCGCCGCCGTGCCCGGGCTCGAGGACAAACCGTGCCACTCGGTCGGGCTGGACCATCTCGCATACACCTACGCGAATCTCGGCGACCTGGTTTACACCTACGAACGGCTCAAGCAGGCCGGGATCATCCCGGTCGTGACGATCAATCACGGACCGACTACCTCGATGTACTATCGCGATCCCGACGGCAATCGGGTCGAGCTGCAAATCGACAATTTCGATTCGGTCGAAGAGCTGAAGGGATTTTTCCAGAGCGACGCGATGGCGAAGAATCCGATCGGCGTGAGCTTCAATCCCGACGAGCTGGCGCGCGACTTTCACGCCGGCGTGCCCGAGGCGGATCTGAAGCGATACGACGTCACCAAGGGCCTCGATCCCGAGACGATGCGGCGGCTGGTTGGCAACCGATAATCTGCCCGTGGCGACGGGAGCGCAGTGAAAAGAAAGAATGAACGCGACCGATGAGCCCTGCACCCAGTGAATCTGTGGGCACGAACTTGAAAATAATTTTCACCGAACGAACCGGAGCGGATGGAGTCGAATGAAACTTGCGACCTTCACCCATGGCGGCGACGACGCGGTTAGGCGTCGTCGTCGAGGACTCGATAGTTGACCTTGCGGCGGCGGTCACGGAGCTGCCGCGCGAGATGATTGCGTTTCTGATCGCGGGTCCGCGCGCGATCGATCGCGCATTGGGCGCGGTGAAAAATTCCGCTCATCGGATCCCGCTCAAGAGCGTCAAGCTCGAGGCGCCGATCGCGCGACCTCCCGAGTTTCTCGCCATCGGGCTCAACTACGCGGACCACGTCGAAGAAACCAAGATGAAGCGTCCCGAGTTTCCGCTGTTCTTCAACAAGCAATCGAGCTGCGTGACCGGGCCCGGCGATCCGATTCATTTGCCGCGCGCCTCATCGGCGCTGGACTACGAAGGCGAGCTGGGCTTCGTGATTGGCCATCGATGCCGTCATGTGCCGCGCGATCGCGCCCACGAAGTAATCGCGGGATACGTCATCGTCAACGACGTCAGCGTCCGCGACTGGCAGCGCCGGTCGCCAACCATGACGCTCGGCAAGTCGTTCGACACTCACGGGCCGATTGGTCCGTGGATCGTAACGCCGGACGAGATTGGCGATCCGCACAAGCTGGACCTGAAGACGTTCGTGAACGACGAACAGCGCCAGCATTCGAACACCAAGAATCTTATTTTCGACTGCTTTGCTCAGATTGAGACGCTCTCGACGGTGTTCACCCTGCTGCCCGGAACGATCGTTTCGACCGGCACACCTGGCGGCGTCGCGGCTGCGATGAATCCCCCAAAATGGCTGAAGGCGGGCGACGTGGTGCGAATCGAGATCGAGAAGATCGGCAAGCTCGAGAACAAGGTGATCGCAGAACCGGCCAGCACCGATTCGATCTAAAGGAAGCGGCTCGCAGCTAGTCCGCCGGACTTTTGACGTTGCAGCGGCAATACTTTGTCGCGCTCGTTTGCTGCAATCTCACCAGACGCCTTGCGACAGCTCGATACGAGCTACACTGACGCACGGTTAGACCCATTTCATGGAGTTTTGAAGTGGCTGATGGCGGAATATACCGCGCGGCGTCCGCTCACTTGTGCCAATCCGAGGAACGAAATAAGTAGCGTCAGCGACAAAAAATGTTGCACTAGCTCTACAATTTGTAGTATTTAGTTGACGCGGTGGAGTAGGCGTACAGCTATTCAGTACACAATTGATCGATCATTCGTGGCACATTGATTGCTCTCCTCTTCGAGCAAGGAGAGGCGGTTCGGATGGGCGGGATGTAAGTATTAACGCACCTGGGGAGGGCGCGAAGATGCTGCCAAATGTGTCGAATGGGCTCCGCTCGTCGGAACATGAGATTAACCAGGCAAGACCTTCGCACCCTGGAGTGCTGAGCCGCCTCTTCCTGAAATTGCGTCCGACTTGGCACTCGGACCGCTTTTTCCAAAAGCCGCGCCGCGCGATCGACCGCGATCTGCAAGAGCAGTGGCCGACCGACTATCCGATGTAACGCGGCCGCTGTCTTCTACGGAAATACACCGGGTTGCGCGATGCCTGTAATGGGCACGCCCGGTATTTTTGCCGCCGCGGAATCATTCCGCGCGTAAAGCCTCGACGAAGCATCGTCGTAGATCAGTTTCCAGTCCACGCGCGCGTCCATCAGCGTTTGCGATGGCGACGCCGGCTTGATCAGGACGAAGTCAGTGGGGAACTCGGTTAGTATCGCGTCGCCCCCCGGCAAATTGAAGTTGAACAGCGCGAACTTGTAAATAATTTCGTACGGAAAGACCGTGTCGTAACGCCCGTCGATGAACACCTTCGACGCCGGCGCCATGTTCCAGATAAGGTACTCGCCCCATTCGAATGTGCTCAGGATGTTGCCCTGCAGCTGGTTGCGCTTCATGAACTCAGACGCGCTGGCCGGATACGGATCGGCAGCTACTAGCGTGTGCGAGAAAAATCCGTTCTGAACGAAAAATAGAATCGACAGTGCGATCAGAATCGTTTGGTTGATCCATCCCGAAGGCTGCGGCGGCCGCGCGCTTTGCTTGGCGGGAACAATCGAATGCCACGCTCGCGGTAGATGACGCGCGAGCGGCGCCGCCATCGCGATCATCGCGATCGGGAGATTGCGCGTCGAGATAAAGGCCGCGACCGTCATCACGGCTGCTATCGCGACTAATGGCAGATCGCCCGCCTCGATCGTCAGCGCCCATGCGACGGCAGTCAGCGCCATCAACGCGATCCCGATGTCATAGTTCGAGACGATGAACTGATGTTCTCGCCAGTGCGCGAGCGCGGCGGACACGAGCGGCTGCCATTCCACGATCACGGCCCGCGTATAGGGATTGTGCAGCGCGTGGCCGACGGTTTGCCAAGTCCCGAATCCGTACGGCGTCACGAGCGTCGCGAGAATCGACGCTCCAGTGATTGCGCTTAGTCTTAGCGCTCGATCGTAACCCCGGCCCGCGATGATGTCCTGCAATCCCGACACGGCGGCGTAAGTGCCAATCGCTGCGATACCCATGATGAACCCGCCGTGCAGGTTCGCCCATAGCGCGAGGATCGGAATCGCGAGCCACAAGCGTCCGGTTCGTCGATAAGCGTCCTGCGTAAGAATGCAGATGAGCACCGCTAACAGCGCGAAGGTGAATGATTGTGGACGAAACTGCAGTTGCGGTTTGATTACCACCGCCGACCCTATCAGAACTGCAAATTGAACCAGCGTTGACGATCCGGTCTCAGCAATCGCCGCTGCGAGCGCGAGGATCACGACCGCAGAGCACACAAGTTTCAGCAGGATGAGCCCGAAGACACCGGCATGGTTGAAAATCGCCGCCATGAGAACTTCCGTAAGCCATTCGTGATTGTTCCAGTAATGCCCCGGCGCTGAATACGAATAAGGATCGTGCAGCACCAGGTGATGCAGTCTTAAGACGGCCTGCCCGAAAGGAACATGACCCCACAAGTCCGGATCAGGCCGGCGAATCGAATCGGCAATCGCAATACAGACGAGTATGAGTCCGGGGGAATAACGAAACAGCGACATCGACGCGGGCGGCTTTACGATCGACTCGGGCGACGGCCTCCCGCATCGACGCCAGCGTCATCAGCCTGCCTCCAATGATGCATCGGCGGGACCTAGGGAAGAACTACTAAGATGATTCCGCTCCAACGCTGCCATCTTCGCGCGGCGCGCTATGAACGCGAGCAACAGAACGCATACCAATGGAGTTAGCGGGACGGACGTCGATCGTGCGATAGGTTCGCACATCAGCGGAAGTAACCACGCGATGACCAGGAGCGATTTTTCAAACGGAAGAAATCCTGAGCGACGACCCTCAAGGGCGAGCCATGCAATCGGCAGGGCGAGCACCACGAGGTCGTAGTAGATGATATACGGCGACACCAGTGGGATCCCCGTCGCCAAAGCTGCAGCCTTGAGCTCGAACTGAATGTTTTGCCGCCAGATCCACACTACTGTCGCGGCAACGACAATGGCGGCCAGTATTTGCACAAGGTACGCGGCTGAGATCCCTCCTCCCAGCAAGCGCACTCCCGCAAAGACGGTTTGCATCGTATAAAATTGCACCTCGCCGCGTTCAAGGACGAAGTGCCGTGTAAATCCTAGCGTGTTGAAGAAGGCTCGCCAGGTATCGGCGCCGAACATCACAAGTGAGATTACGGCAAGCGCGGTTGCGGTGATTGCGGCAGCGAAAAAAGCGCGCCACCTACCGCTAGCAGCCAACACGATTGGCACCAGGACTCCCATCGGCGGCTTGTACGACAACAGGCCAAAAAACACACCGCCTAGAATTGGGCTGCTTTCGAGCGTTAGCAGCGCACCGGCTAGCAAGGAAAATGCGAGGAGGCCGTTTTGTCCGTTCATCAGATTGGCGAACGCGCCGGGGAAAGCCAGTGCCGGCCAAAACGTCTCGGTGCGAGGAATGATTTTCCGAAGTACCAGCGAATAGCCCGCAAAGGTTAGCGACATCCATATAGCAAGCGCCCATAGATAGGGCAGAAGAGCCGTCGGCAGTGCGATTACGAGAAACGTCGGAGGATAAATCATCGGCGCTATGAAGGTCCGATGCCCAACGCCTTCTTCTTCCACCGCGTGGAAACGCTTGATGTCATAGACTGCGGACGACTGCCCGCTAAGCGCCATTTTGGAAGCCGCCCAATTAACCTGGAAATCGACGCCGATAGGTTTCCCTTGGCGGCTTACGATCCCGCGCGACGCAATCACCATCCCGGCGAAGGTCAAAGCATAGGCGACGACAAATATTTTCGGATAAATCCGCAGGCGCTCGCGGTTCAGCCACGGCGCTTCAGCAACCCAGGCTGTTACAGACTTGAGACTGTTGCGTATAGACCGAAACAATCCTGGCTCCCCGATTCAGATCCGCTGCAATTTTACGTTGTTTTCGAACGCGGGCAAGCTGCTTGTCGCCCGGTTAGTTGGCAAGCGCTTTCGCGGCATATACTCTGCCGATCGTGTCTTCAGCCCCGCCGAGTCTCCATCCAGCTGGCAGTGATCTCCGTGCAGAATTTCTTCCGCTGCTTCCGCTGACGATCCTGATGCCGGTCTTCAACGACTGGGCGGCGGCCGGGTTTCTTGTCGAGCGGCTCGATTCCGTCTTCGGCCAGCACGGGTTGACCGCTCAGATCATCCTGGTCGATGATGGCTCGCTGGAGCGCGTGCCCGAGCAATTTCCCGCGACTACGCCCCGCAACATCCAACAGATCCAGAGCGTGGAATTGAGAACCAACCTGGGGCATCAGCGCGCCCTATGTGTAGGCCTGGTTCACTTGCAGCAGAGCGGCATTACAACGCCGGTGGTCGTCATGGACTCCGATGGCGAAGATGCGCCC
>CAVQAR010000005.1:0-29459 GCA_963710425.1 uncultured delta proteobacterium | reverse complement strand
GCCTGCATCATTTGAAACTTCTTTGAATAGTAGAGTCACTATCATTATGCATTCTTGTGATGATTTGTCAATGGCTTTCTTGCGGATTTGAGGGTCTGAGGGCCGAAGTGCCGACAAACCAGTATTATTACCAGGTTAGTATTGTAGCCCATTCCAATCCACCACAATCCCAGCGTCGTAATTCAGGAGATACGCCACATGACCAAAGTCCTCTCAAAAGAACAACTCCTCTGCCTCAAACCGGCGACCGACGAAGTGCCGGTCCCCGAAGCGGGCGAGGGTGCGGTCGTCGTCGTCCGCGGGTTCACCATCGGGAACGTGCTTGCCATTCAGCAGGCGTGTTATCCCACCGGAAGCGACGGCAAATCCCGATATGACGCGAAGCAGGACCGGCTGTTGAGTATTATCGCCGCCGTGAGCGAGCCTGCCCTTACAATGGAAGACACCACGCGTCTGCTCGAGGTTTCCGACGGGATCGGGGACCGAATCATCGACACCGCCCGGAAGCTTTCGGGTCGCAACCAGAGTGTTTTCGACGATGTAAAAGAGTCGATGCGCAGGAACCCCCTGCTGCGTCGATTCTACACGGTGGCCGTGGAGAAGCTCGGCAAGTTCCCCAGTCAACTTGAACACGTGACCGAGATGGAGTTCATGACCTACCTTGCCGCGGCTGAGGTAGAAGATGAAGAGACCGAATCCGGCAAACCTCAAACAAAGAAAGGCAGCTAAACTATGGCAGCGACCTCGGCAAAAGAGACGCTCGAGACCCAGGTAAGCTTAACCGGGGTCGAACAGGTTCAGCGCGGGCACAGGACCCTCGGCGCGGGCTACAAGGCCCTGAGCGGCAGCATCGGCGCGGTGGAGGACTCGTATAAAAAGCTCAGCATCGCCAGCGATAGGGCCGCGGCCGCTGGTGGGATAATCGCGGTTCTGCGGCAGTCGGCAAAAGCCGCCGGTGAGGCCGAAGCCGCCCAGCGCAGGCTCACGCGGGGGATCATCAACTCGGGTGCCGGAGGCGCAAAGACCGCCGGAGATATAGAAAAATACACCGAATCTCTCTCGGACAAGACTGCGGCCGAGCAGGCGAGTATCGTCGGTGCGGCGTCGATGCCTGCGCAGTTCACTATGACGGGCAAGGGCATGGCGGACGGCTGAGACACGCGTGCGGGAATGGCGACCGGTGCAGTGGCTCAAACGGGCACTGCTGTCACGGGAGCCAACGCAGGCGCTGGAGGAACCGAAGAACCAGCCGTTACCGCTGGAATCCCCGGCGAGCTCGGCTTTACTGCAGGAGGTCCCGGAACCAGGGGAGCGATCATCGGCGGGGTAGAGCAGGCCCACACGATGGACACCGCTGAAAAATCCGCCGAAGACCGCAGCCGACCAGGCCGTAACCCGGTCGAACAAGTCAAACGAGCACCTTGCGGACATCGTAAAGCTCCTCGGCAAGAAGAACAAAGAAGTAGTCGGCGGCGGACCTCGCACTAACGGCGCTTGGAATCAGGGCGACTTGCAGCGGGCGCTCGCTCATGTTTTGCAGACGGCGGTGGTTTAGATGAGCGAATACACGATGGAGTTCGATATTCCATATACCGAGATGGTTGAGCCGGGCTGGGCTGTCTCGCGATTTATGCGGGATGCTCGAACCAACCGCGATCTCGACGTAGGGCAGTCTTGTGCTTTTGAACCCAAGAGCGGCACGATCTTCTTAAGACCCAATAACTGGGACCCGGCGACATGGTCAGTCCTGCAATGGACGCGGCACGCCTGACCAATGAGCAGGTTGCTTATGCTGAGGGCTGTTGGGCAACCTATGATGCTGCGAATATTCTCGCGGCGCCGGGAACTGCAGCGCCTGGCGTGCACACAATGTTCTGCCCAACGGGTATGACCTTAATACAGACTCTCACGAACTTAGCACTCACCACGGTCGCCACAGCATCGCTTCTGGCGGAAGGCAAGACGATGGTGCCGCTAATAGCAAGCATCGCCTCGTATGGGATAAATCAGGGCTTCCATGTGCGAGCTGTAAGCCAGGGTCCTATAGGTTTTCTAGCGCGCTGTTGGATGGGAGTAGCGTTCGGTCAGTATCAGTTCGTGCTTCACACAGACGGCGGCGCGGACCTTTACCGAAACGACTCAGGTACTTGGAATCGCGTGCGGCAGTTCGGCATATTCCCCGACATCCACGGTACAAGCAGTCTGATGAGTGCCGGACCCGCACCCGTTTCGGCAATCGACCTATTCATAATCCCGTTCGGTCGCGGCAATATTCTCTTCCAAATGAAGTCGGGCGGCAAGGTTTTCAGCGACATCTATAGCCCACCGGCAAGCCACGTGTCATGGAACTCAACGACTAACCAATACGATATTACAACCGCCGGACAGGTCATCATATATGCCGACGGGAACAGTAAATCGGCGATAAACTTAGGGCTTGCTAAGGTTACGTATCCGACAACCGGAACATTTGATGACATCGACTACACCATGCATTATTCGCCCGCTTCGAGTTCTGGTGCGCCGACACTGAACACGCTGTGGACAAAGACCCAGGGCACGCCGGGAATGACGGCAACTGTTTTGGACCCCAGCGGCGCTACGTTTGCACCTGATGGAACCAAGCGCGATATGCATGTTCATTTTGCGCTCACCGGCGATGGCACGAATACGCCCTGGGTCGATGGCTACCATCTGCTTTATGATCCGACCTACCTTGAGCACACGCCGACCAAAACTATGATCCCGCAGAATAAGATTATGGATTTGCAGATCAGTGACGGCGACAACTGGGACGATCAGAAGCTTGAAGTCACGATAATGGATGACTTCACGAACGATGATATATCGGCTTTGTCGGAACGCGGAAGGGTCTACGCCCGGCTGCTTATCGACGGCGATCCTTATGGCGAATATTGCCTGTCACGGCCTGAGACAACGATCAACCCGAAGTACAACCTCATCAAGTTTAGAGGACCGAACCTGGGCGTCTTTCGAGTCACCAAACGCAAGTTCTTTCTGAACGCTCCGAGCTTCGGTAATATGCTTCAGCAGGAAGCCGTCACCTCTTGTCTGAACCTTTGCGGTTTTTCGAGCGATCATGTCCAGGCGACAACCGATACCGTGAAGCTGCCCGAGACGGCCATTGCAGGCGCTACCACGGATAAGGGCGACACTGAGTTCAAAAGCCAACCCAAGTGCAATTCATCCGTGCGCGAGTTCCTTTTTTACATCCGCGACAACTTCTCTGACCAGTGGAAACTGCGATATGGCGCGGACCGCAACTGGGTCTACGCTCCCCGATCCTGACCCGACTTCGGCGCAAAGCTCAGGAACGATCTTCCAACGACCAACGCTCTCGGATATGATGGCCGCGACTGTGCCATGGTACACGCTCAATGTGTTGATGGAAACTGAGCCGATTGAAGCCAACAGAATCACAGCGGTAGGTAAGCAGGATGACAACAGCGTTATCGGAAATGTCGTGCTGGACGCCAAGAGCGCTGATTCCACGCAGGCTGTTGCGGACAGGCCACTGAACTACCTTGGAGAATACGAAGACGTTTACTGGATTGATCTCAGTTTGAATACTCCGAGCGTGGTCAACGCCTGTCTGAACCGTCTGGCTGATCGGACATTTCCCGCGTATATCTACTACACATGGAAAGGGCCGTTCAGGCCCACTGTAGCTATTGGAACCCGCTGGACTCTCGAAGGAATAGGCTCAGTGAAGATTATGACCGTAACAACAGGCGCGAGTACACCGAAAGAGCTTGAATATACCGAAAGCACCACCTATGTGGGGAGGCTAATCAGTTGAGTAGAGACGTTTATATCCTCCTCGATAAGATCAAAGAGAAGCACGCGCGGGAACTTGGTATTGAGACGAAGCACCGAAGTTGCACTACGGCTCAGGCCAAAGGCACTGAGGCGTTTTCTCGCGAGATTCTTTCGGCACAAATAACCTGGGGAACACCGATAGTGAGGAATGGCGGATAATGGCAGCACCCGATTCCTCAATTTGGACAAAGGTTAAAAGCGGTTGGCGCACCAAGGGTTTCAACTTCAACGCGACCTTGTCCTGGCGCTCCTGCTCTCGCGGTGTGGATAATGGGTTTGGTTTCGACGCGGGAATTAATGCGGGGGAGTGCCGCTCACCATCCCCGGCGCGGAACCTATCAACATACTCGCGCATACCCTGGGCAGTCCGGCATACAACGGCTATCCACCACAGCCCTCCACTTATGCAGTCGAATGGGACCTAACGTACCATGTTTGGGACGGTTCGAGTTGGACTAACCACACCGTGACGATCTACAACCAGCTACTGCCGGTCAACACGGCAGGTAACGAGATCGTTGGCGGCTCCGGACAGTTCAATGTCACGGTGAGTGCGGTGGGCATAGCCGACCTCTACGCCAAAATTGAGACATACAACGAGCTTCCAAACTATCAGCTTGATCCTCAAATACTTCCCGGGCAGCGTATCACTTACTTGGAGTATGTTCCGCAGATTGTCGTCACCGTCACCAGCCCGGCAGGCACGTTCAGCTTCAACGGTGCAGACTCGACAAGTGACGCCATCGGAGTCGCATTGAGCATGAACTCGGGCGCGGGTCTGGGCGACTACACCGGCGGTTACGGAATCGCAAGTTGCTACCACGCGATGCTGAATCCGATGTTTCCCTGGGTGACGGTGAACTACTCGCGCACCCATTCGCACTGTTCCACAACAAGCAGATGGTATGAATATATTCGCAACGACCCGCCAGCCGTGGGGACGCCCCAGGGTCTCCAGGCCAGCTACTACGCTACGGCGGGCGGCGGCTACGCGATGCTCGGAGGGAATACCTGTTGGTGGCCGGGCATGTATGGCCCGGGCGGCACTGGGTATCCGATGGATGTCAACACACTTACTATAGATGACAGGTCGGGGCAGTTCGATGTCTCATTCATCCGAGACATCCGCAATATGGACGATCTCGGCATGACCGATAATGCCAAGCGTGGTGAGGTCGAAGTTGCATCGAATATCAACAAACCTATTCCGGTGGCAGTTACGCCAACAGGCACGGGTGCGAGTTACTACCAGCAGCCGAGTCATGCTTACACCGCAGGAAACTACCCAGCCTACGAGCTGAGCACGTCCGGACCATTGAAGATTCACAGCGACGGACACTGGCTCGCTACTGGTAACGCGATCTTCGGCACGGATAAATGGAACGACCTGCCGGACCTGCGCCGCCACGGTGCGCGCAAAAAACCTTTCTACCGCATCGTAGTGGCCGATTCGCGCTCGCCGCGCGACGGACGTTTCGTCGCCCAGGTCGGGACCTACGATCCGGCGTTCGATCCGCCGCGCGTAACGATCAAAAAAGAGCTGGCGGACCAGTGGCTCAAGGCCGGCGCCAAGCCAAGCGACACCGTAAGGAAGTTGATTAAACGAGCCGAAACAGCAACGGCCTCCGCCTGATGCGACCCGCTGCAACGGAGCCATCCTATGAAGGAGCTCGTCGTATTTCTCGCACAACAACTGGTTAACGACGCTAACGCGGTGGACGTTAAGGAGACCCTGGGCGATACCGCCTCGGTACTTGAACTGCGGGTCGCGAAGGAAGATTTGGGCCGCGTGATCGGCAAGCAGGGACGCACCGCAAAGTCGATTCGCACGATTCTGAACGCGGTCGCCTCGCGCACCAACCGCAAAGTCGTTCTCGAAATCGTCGAGGACCGATGATCCTGCGCACCGTGACGCGCCTCGCGTCACCACGTCGATGCTTCGCGTCGGCCGCATAAGCGGCACGCATGGGCTGAAAGGCGCGCTGCGATTTCGGCCCGATAATCCCGATTCCGACACATTGGCAGAGGTCAAGCGAATCTTCCTCGAACGCGACGGCGAGTCGCGCGAGTTTCGCCTGACCGCAATCGCGCCTCTCAACCCGACGACTCGGCGGATCACGCTCGAAGGAATCGCCGATATAAACGCGGCCGAGTCGCTCAAGGGCGCGGTCGTGATGCTCGCGACGGAGGACGTCCCCGCCGCCAAGCCGGGCGAGTTCTACTATTACGAAGCCATCGGATGCGAAGTTTTTCTGACCGACGGCAGCCGCCTCGGCGCGATCGAGGAAATTTTCTCCAACGGCGCCCATGACGTCTGGGTGGTGCGCGACGCCGAGCGCGAAGTGCTGGTCCCGGTGATCGAGGACGTTGTCAAGGCGATGGATCTTCCGGCGCGGCGCGTCACTATCGAACCAGTTCCCGGCCTGCTCGACTAGCGTCTGGCTCCTCGCGAGTCACCCGGATAGATTTGGATTCGCGCCATTGATGGAATTTCACGTAATCACATTGTTCCCCGAGATGTTCGAGTCGCCGTTTCGCGGCGGCATGATCGGACGCGCGGTCGAGAATGGACTGATCGCCATCAAGCCGCATCCGCTGCGCGATCACGGTCTCGGCAACTACCGGCAAGTCGATGACGCGCCGTACGGCGGCGGCAGCGGGATGGTGATGCGCCCCGAGCCGATCGCAGCCGCGATCGACGCGGTCGATGCGTCGCGGCCGGGCCTGTGGCGCATCCTGATGACCCCGCAAGGCGAAGTGTTCGACAACTCGATGGCGCGCGACCTCGCCAAACGCGCGCCCGGCTTGATGATCGTCGCGGGCCGCTACGAAGGAATCGACGAGCGCGTGCGCTCGCTGGTCGATCAGGAAATCTCGATCGGCGACTACGTGCTGAGCGGCGGCGAAATCCCCGCGATGGCGGTGATCGAGGCAGTGGGCCGGATGATTCCCGGCGTGCTCGGCAATCCCGAGTCGCTCGACGAGGAATCGTTCGCCGCCGGGATGCTCGAATACCCGCAATACACACGCCCCGAGGAGTTCCGCGGCATGACAGTGCCGGACATCCTGCTCAGCGGCGACCATGCCAAGATTCGCGCGTGGCGCGAGGCAGAATCGAAACGGCGCACCGCGCGACGGCGTCCCGACCTGCTCGAGCGGCGCAAATTCTGATCAGTGTCCGATCTTTTCGTAGCGCTGATTCATCATCCGGTCGTCAATCGAAATGCCGAGACCGTCACGTCGGCGATCACCAGCCTTGACATTCACGATATCGCGCGCGCATCGCGAACCTACGACGTGCGCGGCGTCTTCATCGTGCATCCGATTCCCGAGCAGCGGAAATTCGCTGCCAGCGTGATCGATCACTGGCGTTTCGATTTCGGCCGCGCCCACGACTCGCGCCGTCGCGAGGCGCTCGAACGCGTACAAATAGTGGTGGAACTCGACGACGCAATCGCCGAGGCAACGCGAATCTCCGGCACCTGCCCGTTAATCGTCCACACCTCCGCCCGCACCGAAGGCGGCACCAGCTACGCCGACCTGCGCGCGCGCCTTGAGGCCCCAGACGCGCCCCCAATGATGATCCTGCTAGGCACCGGTTTCGGCATGTCGCCCGAAGTAGCCGCCCGCGCCGACATCATACTCGCCCCAATCATCGGCCCCACCGACTACAACCACCTCTCAGTCCGCTCCGCCGCCGGAATAATCCTGGACCGCCTCCGCGGCAAGTAACGCGCGCGCCGGCTCGCGTGGCGTACAGCCAGTAGCAGTCACCTTGAACACTTCAAGATTTCTAGATCAGTGTGCCATGAGATCTTGTTTTTCCAGCATTCCGCTAAGTTCTTCGCTCGGTCGTGAAGCTCATTGTCGCCGTTTACGATGAAAAACACTCGAGGGGACCACGGCTTTGCCCGAAGCGCCCCTGAGACTTGAAGTCCGTTCTCCTTTAGCCGAGTAGCAAGAGCGTGGATCTCTGCAGAATGTCCGCCCGGGAAACGCGTCTGGTGATGATAAATCACCATCGGCCGTGTGTTCTCTTGAAGATCCCTGATCTCGTCAATCGTCACGCTCTTTCCTGCAACTCGACGCCCCAGCTTTAATCCTTCCGGTGCGATGCCGTTGTCGGGATCGAGGAAGACGAGGTTGCAATCCTGGAGCTTTGTTTTGATTCCTGCGAGCCACGTGCTCCGCTCTGTGCGGCGGAGCGAAAAGGGCCGTACTTCGCAAGGAATCTGTTCGGATGCGAAGACCGCATTCGGAAGAATGGCGGCCTCCTCGAAGGCGCGCACGTCCCAATTTTTTTCATTCTCGATCTTTAGCAGAGCTTCAAAGAGATCCGGGTCAAAATGGTCCCATTTATTCCGTTGCCTTAGGTATTCCCTGTGAGCACCATCAGAGTTGTGATGCTCATTCGGAAAAAGCCACCATGCCACGCCGAGACTCCGGCCGAAGGCGAGCCGCCGAAGGATTGCCAACTTCACGTAGTCTCCGATATCGCCCACGTAACGATTCTGCATACTGCTGAAGCCCGCCTTAACCAGAGTTCGACTGACCCATCACTATACACCCCCCACCCATTGAGTGCGCGCGCGCATTTGGATATCTTCGAGGGCTCGACTCGAGGTCTTTTTTCCCATGAATACCGTAATCCAGAAGCTCGAAGAGCGGGGCCTGCGCAAGGACCTGCCTGAATTCCGCGTCGGCGACTCGGTTCGCGTTCACGTCAAGGTGGTCGAAGGCGAGAAGGAGCGCATCCAGTCCTTCGAAGGCATCGTGATCAAAATGAATCGCGGCGCCAATCGCGCGACCTTCACCGTGCGCAAGATTTCGTACGGCGTCGGCGTCGAACGAATCTTCCCGATGCATTCGCCGCGAATCGACAAGCTGCAAGTGCTGACGCGCAACCGCGTTCGCCGCGCGCGCCTGTACTACCTGCGCAATCTGTCGGGTAAAGCCGCGCGTCTCGACGTCGCCACCTGAGCGTCGCGCGAATCCTCGATCACCGGTCGTTGGAGGCCACTGTCGTCGCGGCGGAATCCCGCATCGTGCGGACGTTCCCCTCGAGGTAGGCGCCGTCAGCCACCGTCAAGGTGCGCGTCTCGATATTTCCGAAAACCTTCGCGCGCGGCCCCAGCGCCAGCCGATCGCATCCGACCACGTCTCCGCGCAACTCGCCCATTATCAATAGTCGCGGCGCGAAGACTTTGCCCTCGATCATTCCTTCTTCGCCGATGACCACCAACTCGGGCGACCGGACTTCGCCGCGGAAGCGGCCCTCGATTCTAATCGGCTCGTGAAAAATCAGCTTGCCCGAGACGTTGACGTTGCGGCCCACTGCGACGCGCGTGCGCGCCTCGGCCCACGCCGCGCCTGCGTCCTGCGGTATCTGATTTGAATCCGTGAAAGTTGAATCCATGAAAACTACGGCGCCGGGAATACGTGGCACGACACTGCGTGGCCGCCGCGCCCGGTCTCTAATTTCGGTTCGACGTTTGTACAAACATCTTTCGCATAAGGGCATCTTGGATGGAAGGCGCAGCCCGGCGGCGGGTTCATCGGACTCGGCATTTCGCCGGGCAGTTTGATTCGCTCCGGCTTGTTGGCGGTGTCGATCGTCGGAATCGCCGAGAGCAGCGCGCGCGTGTATGGATGCCGCGGGTTGAGATAAATCTCGTCGCGCGTCGCAATCTCGACAATCTTGCCGAGGTACATGATCGCGACGCGATTGCTGATGTGCTCGACCACGCGCAAGTCGTGCGCGATGAACAGGTACGTCAGTTTCAGCTTCTCCTGCAGGTCCTGCAGCAGGTTGATTATCTGCGCCTGGATCGAAACGTCGAGCGCCGAGACCGGCTCATCGAGCACCAGGAAGCGCGGATTCACCGCCAGCGCCCGCGCGATTCCAATACGCTGACGCTGCCCGCCCGAAAATTCGTGCGGCAGGCGATCCATCGCGTCGGCGCTCATCCCGACCATCGCGAGCAGCTCGGCGATCCGCCGCTCCTTTTCCGCCCCGCGCGCGAGTTTGTGAATCTCGATTCCCTCGCCGACGATCGCTCGCACGCGCATCCGCGGATTCAACGACGCGTACGGATCCTGAAACACCAGCTGCATCTGCTGGCGCAGCGTGCGAAGTTCCGCGCGGCCGAGCGTCGAGAGATCGTGGCCGTCGAAATACACCGCGCCCTCGGTCGGCTCGAGCAGTTTCAGGATCAGCCGCCCCAGCGTCGATTTCCCCGATCCCGACTCTCCGACCAATCCCAGCGTCTCGCCGGGTTGAATCTCCAGGTTGACCCCGGCCACCGCTTTTACCGAAAGTTTTTTCCCGCCGATGATGCTGGTCGATCCCGCCGGAAACTCCTTGCTGAGATTTACGACGCGAACCAGCGCCGGAGCAGCACTGTTGGCGGGCGCGATGGGTTCAGGCGCGGATGCAGGCGACATAGTGATTGGGAGCCTTGTTTTCGAGCGGTGGATCGACCTCGGAACACTTAGGAATTGCGCGCGGGCATCGCGGATGAAATCTGCATCCGGACGGCGGATGCAGCGAACTCGGAATCGAGCCGGGAATCGCCTGCAAACGGTGATGACGGCTGCCGTCGATGCCCGGAATCGATTCGAGCAATCCGCGCGTGTACGGGTTGAGCGGATTTTGGAACAGCTCCGCGGTCGGCGCCTGTTCCATCACGCGCGCCGCGTAAAGAATCGTAACGTCGTCGGCATACTCGGCGACGATTCCAAGATCGTGCGTGACCAGGATCACGGCGAGGCCGAGCCGCACCTGCAACTCGCGGATCAGATCGAGAATCTGCGCCTGTATCGTCACGTCGAGCGCGGTGGTCGGCTCGTCCGCGATCAGCAGCCGCGGATTGCACGACAACGCCATCGCGATCATCACGCGCTGACGCATGCCGCCGGACAGTTGATGCGGATAGTCGTCGATACGCCGCTCGGGGTCGGCAATCCCGACCATCCTGAGCGCCTCGATAGTGCGATTGCGCGTCTCGGCGCGATTGGTGTGCTGATGCAGCCGAACCGCCTCGCCAATCTGGCTGCCGATAGTGAAAACCGGATTCAGCGAGGTCATCGGCTCCTGGAAGATCATCGCGATCCGCGCGCCGCGAACGTGACGCATTTCGGGCTCGCTCAGTTTCAACAGATCCTGATCCTCGAAAATAACTTCGCCGCCGATGATTCGCGCCGACTCCGGCAGCAGCCGCATGATCGAGAGCATACACGCCGACTTACCCGACCCCGACTCACCAACGATTCCCAACAACTTCCCCGGCTCAACCGAAAAACTAACCCCATCCACCGCCCGCACCTCTCCCGCTTCAGTAAAGAACGAAGTGCGCAGCGATTTAACTTCAAGCAGCGGTTTCACGTGACCTTCAGCGTATCAGATCATGCTGCGGTGGTGGCGGGATCGAGGCGGTCGCGGAGGTGGTCGCCGAGAAAATTGAAGGACATTACCGCGAGGAAAATGAAAATGCCGGGGATCAGAATCCATGGATAGCGCGCGAGGTTTTGAACGTCCTGCGCCTGTGCGAGAAGGTTGCCCCAGCTTGCGGCTGGTTCCTGGATTCCGAGGCCGAGGAGTGAGAGTGCGCTTTCTCCTAAGATGAAGCCCGGAATCGAGAGCGTGGCCGCGACGATCGCGTAGCCCATCACCGACGGGATGATGTGGCGCGTGATGATGCGCCAGCGCGACCCGCCCAGCGCGCGCGCTGCCTCGACGTACGGGCGCGAGCGTACCGACGACGCCATCCCGCGGATGATTCGCGCAAAGCCGGCCCAACTGATGAAGCTCATGATTGCGACGATCATGAAAAACGTCGCGACCGCGCTCAGCCCCGACGGAATCACCGCCGCCAGCGCGAGCAGGAAATAAAATGACGGCAGCGACATCTCGATCTCCGACCATCGCATGATCAGGAAATCGACCGTCCCGCCGACGTAGCCCGACAGCGCGCCGATCGTGATGCCAAGTGAAAAACTGATCAGCACGCCGACCAGGCCGACGCACATGCTCACGCGCGAGCCGTACACGATTCGCGAATACAGGTCGCGCCCGAGGCCGTCGCTGCCGAGCATGAAGTACGGCACGCTCTCGCTGTCAGTGGTGAACAGATGCCCGTGCGAGAACAGGTGTATGTCGAGCCGCTGCGAATTGTCGGCGGCGAAAGTGCGCGCGGTCTTGTCCTGCATGTGCATCGGATGCGTATAGAAAAGACTGCGCGACCAGTCCGACGGCGCACTCAAGTGGAGCGACATCGGCGGGCAATCGGGCATCTCGCGATTCTGATAAGTGGGGTCATAGCTCGCGAAAAACGGCGACGCAGCGGCGAGCAGGTAAAAGAACGCAAGACAGATCGCGGAAAAGCGGACCGTCCGCGACGCTCGCCGCCACTCGCGCGCAACGCTCGACGTTTTCCGCGCGGATACCGCGGCGCCTTGTAGATTGGCCTGCAATGCCGGGACTGCGTTCATCTCACTCGGCCGCCACCGATGAAAAATCGACGCGCGGATCGACCGCGACCAGCGCGATGTCGGCGAGCAGGTTGCCGACCAGCAACAGGATCGTGCCCATCAGCACCGAGCCCATCACCAAGTAGATGTCGAGCGAGCGCACCGCCTCGAGCATCAGCAGCCCGAGCCCTTGCAGGTTCATCACGGCCTCGACCAGCGCGGCGCCGCCGAGCAAATCGCCGAGCGAATATCCGGCCATCGTGACGAACGGGTTCATCGCGTTGCGCAGCACGTGCTTATAGATGACGACGCGCTCGGAAAGTCCCTTGGCGCGCGCGGTGCGCACGAATTCAGAATTTTTGATTTCGAGAATCTGCGATCGCATCAGGCGCATCAGGCCGGCAGTGCCGGAGATGCCAAGCACGAACACCGGCAGGATGAGATGGTTGATGCGATCGGCAACCTGGTTCAGCGGCGAGAGCGTCCAGTAGTCGGGCGAGTAAGTTTGGCCGATCGGGAACCATCCGGTCTTCAGCGCCAGGTACATCATGAGGAAGGCGAGAAAAAAGCTCGGCACCGACATCCCGAAGAACGCGAGGAACGACAGAAAGCGATCCCAGATCGAGTTCTGATTCACCGCCACGACGATTCCGATCGGAATCGCGATCATCCACGAAAAAATCATGCTGCTCGCCGCCAGGATGATCGTATTGACCGCGCGCGACGCGATTAGCCCGGTGACGCTGACCCGGTATTGCAGCGAGAACCCGAAGTTCAGATGCAGCACGCCCCACAGCCACTTGAAGTAGCGGACCATCAGCGGCTGATCGAGGCCGAACTGCGCTTCGAGCTGATGAATCACTTCGGGCGTGATAGTCGGGTTGAGTTTCAGATTCGAGACGAAGTCGCCCGGCACCAACGACATCGCGAGAAACGAAATGAACGTGATCCCGAGGATCAGCGGGATCATGTTGAGCAGGCGACGGATCAGGAAGCGGGTCATCGTGTCATCGGCCTGATATTTCGACGTGCGCGCGGCGCCGGATGTTCAGTCGGCCTTGAATTCCATCCACTCTTGTTTGTACAGACCCCAAACTTTCGGCTGATAATTTAGCAGCGAGTTCTTCCACGACGCGTAGCGCATGCCTCGCACCGTTTCGATTATCGGCAGCTGGTCGTGGAGAATTTGCTGAATTCTCCAGTAGTAGGGCGCGCGCTTGGTGGGATCCATCTCGGACGCGCCCTGGTCGAGCAGCGTGTCGATCTCGGCCTCCCACGGCGTCGCGGGCTTGGGCTGATTCGGATTCCAGATGTGAAGGTTGCCCGATGAGCGATAGAAATTCGCGCCATCGTTTGGCTCGATACCGCCGGTGAATCCCATCAGGATGCAGTCCCAGTCGAACGACGAGTCGAGCTTGTCCACCAACGTCGTGAATTCGAGCGGCCGATAGTTCACCTTGATTCCGAGGCCCTCGAGGTCCTGCTTGAAGATGGTGCACATCTCGTTGCGCTCGGCGTTGCCGGTGTTGGTAGTGAGATCGAATTCGAGTCGATTGCCTTTCGGATCGTTGCGCACGCCGGGCTTGACCAGGTGATAGCCGGCCGCCTCGAGCATGTCGGCCGCGAGTTTCGGATCGTAATCGTAGTCCTTGAGATTGGGATTGGAGAAGATTTTGTTCTCGGGCGAGATGTCGGCCACCGCCGGCACCGCGAGTTGGTGGAAGACAAGATCGATCATCGATTTCTTATCGACCATGTGCGCCATCGCCTGCAGAAACTTCAGGTCGGTGAACCAGTCGAGCTTCGGATTGGTCACGCCGGATTTTACGAAATGCCGCGGATTGCGGTTGAAGCTGAAAAACAGCGTGCCCGTGTCGATTCCGATCTGCTCGACGGCGATATCGAGCTCCTTATCGTCCCGCTTCTTCTCGAGCGGAAAGACTTCCTCGGCACGCGGACTATACACGTCGATTTGTCCCGACAGATAGCGCAGGTAGGCGGTGTTCTGGTCGGGCACGATCGTCACCGTCTGCCCGTGCAGGCGCGGCAACTGTCCGCCGTGCTCGTCCTTCATCCAATAATTCTCGTTGCGATCGTATCGAACGAGCTGGCTCTGCGAGTAGTGCGTCATCTTGTACGCGCCGTTGCCGATCAGTTTTTCCGGTGGGGTATCGATACCCCAGGTGTGATTGAAATCTCCCGCCTTCCACACCGGCTCGAGGATGTGCGCCGGGATCATCTGGATGCCGAGCGAATAGAGCAGCGGCGCGAACGGCTTCGGCAGATGCATCACGACGGTGTAGTCGTCGGGCGCCTCGGCGGCGATGCGCTGATGGTCGATCGTGATCGCGGGACGGATGCTGTTGGGCACCTTCGGATCGTAAACCACGTCGAGCGTGAACAGCACGTCGTGCGCGGTGACCGGTTGGCCGTCAAACCATTTCGCGTCGTGCCGGAGATGAAAGGTGATCGACTTGCTGTCGGGCGCGATGTCCCATTTCTCGGCCAGGCCTGCCTCCGGCAGGGTGGTAACCGGGTTGACCCGCAGCAGACTCTCGAACAAATCGCCGGTGAGCTGACCCGAGCTTGAGTCGGTAATGAGAATCGGATTGAAGGTGCGCGGGTCGCTAGCAATCGCAGTGTAGAGGATTTGACTCTTCGCGTGATCGGCGTCGGGCCGGCTCACGCGGCATCCCGCCAAGATCGCGAGCGACGCCAGCGCAATCGCGCACGTGACAACCGATAAAATCTGCTGGCGCGGGCGCTCAGCTTGCATTTGAAAACGCGCTGCCATCATCAAAGCTCAGATTCATCAGAGTGGCTCCAGGAGCCGGTGTCAACACGAACGTCGAATCGGGAATCACGCCGTTGACGATCGGCCGCAGATAGCGAAACGTCACGTGGCTGCCGGCCGCCGGAAAAGTCGCTTCGACCACGTACGGGAAGTTCACTCCGCCGATATCATGATAGTCGCTGTAACGGACCTCGTAGTTAATGCGCCCGTCTGCGCCCGTCTCGCGCACCATCGCGAGGTTGCCATCGGTAAATCCCAGCGCTCGCAAGTCCCCGACGCCGCGTTGCCGTAGGTCGCGACGATCATCGCGCCGTCAGTCGAAACCGAGTCCGGGTCGGCGCTCAGCGGGAAGTCTGCCGGCGCGAGCCCCAAGCAGCAAACCGACGGCGTCGGTCGGCGCCATCGGTATTCGCACGTACTTGTAGAGCGTGTCCGCGTTGGCCTGTCCGCGGATGAAACGATTCTGCGCCGGCTCGAAGATCGCGAGGTCGGGACCTTGCGCCGCCAGCAGTAGTGCGACGCCAAATGGCGACATCGCCTCGACCCGCAGATTGCCCGGCCGCTTGGCGACGATTTCCTCTTTCGCCTTCACGTGCTGATCGCCGGCCGAATATTCCATCACCGCCGGACTCTGCACACACGCGAGCCTCCGGTCACGCTCGGCCAACGCCGCGGTCATTTTCTCGGCTTGAACCTTGGTCTCGCTGAAACCCGGAGTCGGAGTCTCGTTTGCCGGAACGGGCGGAGTGTGAACCACGACGCATGCGGACGTTCCAACCATCGCCAGCAGCAGCATCGATGCGACCGCTAACGAGATTGTTTTCCGGCGCCGGGCGCGTTCAGTGGCCCGCGCTGGCGGCATTCTGCAGGACCTGGATTTTATCCTTGAGGCGTGCGACCTGGTCGGTTTCCTGCGCCTTCTTCAGCGCGTCGGTGTATTCGTGGCCGGCTTCCTTGGTCTTGCCTAACTTGCGATACGCGTCGCCGAGATGCTCGGTAATCGTCGGATCGCTGCCGGTCAGATTGACCGCGCGCTCCAACTGCTCGACCGCCTTTTTGTAGTCGCCTTTCTGATAGTAAACCCATCCGAGGCTATCGACGTAAAATCCGTCTTCGGGCTCGATATCGAGCGCCCGCTTGATCAGCTTTTCCGCCTCGACCAGGTTGGTGCCCTGCTCGGCGTAACTGTATCCGAGATAGTTCAGCGCCTGCGCGTTGGCGGGATTCAGCTCGATCGCCTTCTTCATCTCGGCCATTCCTTCGTCGCGCTGCTTGTTCTGATCGAGCGCCGCGCCGAGCGTGAAGTGGAACTTGTCACTCTTGGGATCGGCCGCGACCATCTTGCGCGCCAACTCGATTGCCGCCGGATAATCTTTCTTTTCCTGGTAGACGCCGACCATGAAGCCGATGATTTCCGGATCGTTGGGCTTCTTCGCGAGCGCGTCCTTCAGCGCGCTCAGCGCCTCGTCGTACTTGTTCTCCTTGTCGTACAGATACGCGAGCTGCAGGCGCGATTCGACGTAATGCTCGTTGTCAGTCGGGAATCTTGTTGAACTCGGCGATCGCCTTGTCGCTCTCGGACAGCTCCGTGTACACGGTGCCGAGATAGTAGTGGACGCGGTAATTATTCGGCTCGGCTCCCAGCACGAGGTTGAACTCGGTCGCCGCGTCGTCAAAATTTCCCTGCTCGACGTACAGCAATCCGATCTTGGTGCGCGTGTCCGCCGGATTGGTCTCGACCTGCTCGGCGCGCTTCAGCTCGTCCAGCGCTTCGTTGTATTTCTTCTGGCCGACCAGGATTTCAGCCTTGCGCTTTCGCACCAGCTCGTTATTCGGATTGACCTGCGTGATCTTGTTGTAATAGACCAGCGCGTCCTGCGGACGGTCCTGCCGCTCGCGCAACAGCGCAAAATCAAGCAGCACCAGCTCCGACTGCGGATTGAGATCGAGCGCCTTCTGGTAATATTTTTCGGCGGCCGCGTAATTTTTCGACGCCACCATCACCTTGCCGGCGTAGTAGTAGCCAAGGAACGAATTCGGATCGAGCGTGATCAGCTGCTCGAACGTCTTCTCGGCCTCGGTGTAGTCGCCGCGCTTGGCGTAGAGCGTGCCGAGATACAAATACGCTTCCTGATTTTTGGGATTGAGCCGCAGCACCTCGCGATAATCTTTTTCCGCGGTGGTATCGTCGCCGAGCGCCGAGCTGATGCCTGCGCCCAGCAAGCGTGCGTCCGCCGAATCGGGATTTATCGCGAGCGCCTGGTTAACCTGCTCGAGCGCTTCCTTCAATCGTCCGTCGCGCACGTAAAGCGTGGCGAGCCGAACCTTCAGCGCCGCGTTGCCGGGGTCGTACTGGACCGCCTGCGCGTAGTCCTTGAGCGCCTCTTCGCGGTCGCCGTCATTCATCGCGACTTCGGCCTTCAGGAACGCGCTCATCGCCTGCGCGTCCGAAGGCACATCAACCGCCGGCGCGCCGCCGAACGGATTGTCCCCGCCGACGCTGGCGCTGCGGAGCAGTTCAGGCTTCGCACTCGTGATCGAAGTGCAGCCGAGTAACGCGACAGACGCGATGCCGAGCGCGATGACCGCGCGTGTGCTGAAACATATCATCGCTAAAAAAGATTCCCGGGAAAGCTTCTTAATTGGAATTCGCACCGACAATATACCGAACATGAACGCAAAGGTGTACCTCGCCCACTCGATCGTACCTTTGCGCTCGCTCTACATTATAAGAAATCCGCCACCAGATGCGACCGTGCAACCCCAATTGATCCTTCGTCTGCTTGCCACCGCGCATCGCCTCGGCTAGGCAGAGGGAGCCGGACCGCTCAATTGCCGCATCTCACCACCGAAAACCCGCAACCCGCAACCGTTTCCCGCACCAGTTCGTTCGCGCGCGCGCAGCCCTCGCCGCGCAAGCTCCGCCTGCTCCCGCTCGTCTGCGTGATGTACCTGGTCGTCAGCGGCGGCGCGTACGGCCTCGAAGATGCGGTCCGGATGGCCGGGCCGCGCCTGACGCTCCTGCTATGCCTCGTCGTGCCGCTCACGCTCAGCCTGCCGACCGCCCTGATGGCGGCCGAGCTGACCGCGCTCATGCCGGTCGAAGGCGGCTTCTACTTTTGGGTCAAGGAAGCGCTCGGACCGTTCGCCGGTTTCGCCGAGGCGTACCTGACAATTCTCTACACGGCGTTCGACATGGCGATTTATCCGGTGCTATTCGCCAGCTACCTTTCGTTCATTTTGCCGCTCGGCCCGATAGGCCAAATCGCAATCGGCGTCGCCCTGGTCTGGCTCGCCGGAGGACTGAATTTTCTCGGTGTCAGACCAGTCGGAACCGCGTCGGTGATACTCGCCGCGATCCTCGTCTCGCCGTTCGCGATTCTGGTGATAGTCGGCCTCCCGCGCCTGGTCCACTTCACGATGCCGACGCCGCCGCTGTTCGGTGCCGACCCGTGGGCCGCGCTCGCCGCCGGACTGACGGTCGTCATCTGGAATTTCAGCGGATGGGAAAACCTGAGCGTCGTATCCGCCGAAATCGAAAATCCGCGCCGCAACTATCTTCGCGCGATCCTGATCGCGATGCCGATAATCGTCGCCGGCTACGTCCTCCCGCTCGCAGTCTCGGTCTCCGGCGCGACCACCGCTGCCGACTGGGGCACCGGCTACTTCTCGCAGGTCGGCCGCGCACTCGGCGGACGCGCACTTGGCGACGCGCTCGCACTCGGCGGCGCCGTGATGTCGTTCGCAGTGTTCGAAGCCGCGATGCTCTGGATATCGCGCATGCCCTTCGTCCTCGCCCGCGAGCGCTATCTGTCACCGCCGCTGGCGCAACTCTGGTCCACCACCGCAACTCCGGGCAAATCCATCCTGCTCTGCTGCGTTGTCTTCACACTTCTGGTTCCTGTCGGATTCGTAGCATTGGTAGTGCTCGACGTCTTCTTCTATATGGCAGCGCTGGCGCTCGAACTGTTCGCACTAATCCGCCTGCGCCAACAAATCCCCGATCGCGCCGGCCTCTTCACGATCGCCGGCGGCCGCCCCGCGCTGGCGCTAGTAGTGATACTTCCAATCCTGACCTGGACCGCAACCTTCGGCCTAGCAATCTCAGCCGGCGTCGCGAAGTCGGACTTCATCCTCGCAATCGCTCTAGGCGCGATGGTCTGGCCCACCTACAAAATCAGCCGCCACCTCTACGGCGGCCCCCCCGCAATCGATCCTCCGCCCACCACGATCACCGCCTAGCCCGCGCTCTCCTTCTGCATGAGCACTTCGCTCGCTCCTTCTGAAATTTTCGCTATTGCTACGCTCTCCTGGCGTCGCGCCGATCGGGCAAATCTATTGCGGCCGGCGACGTCGGAAAATAACTGCGTCGAGCCCATAGGGCGACATTCACCAGGCCAATCATCGCCGGGACCTCGATCAACGGACCGATTACCGCGGCGAATGCAGCGCCGCTGTCGATGCCGAAGGTCGCGACCGCGACTGCAATTGCCAACTCGAAGTTGTTGGACGCTGCGGTGAAAGACAGTGTCGCAGTCTGCGGATAGGTTGCGCCGACGGCGCGGCTTAGCACGAAGGAAAGCGCGAACATGATCGTGAAGTAGAGCAGCAGCGGAATCGCGATGCGCACCACGTCGAGCGGCAGATGCACGATTTTCGCGCCCTTGATCGAAAACATGACGACGATCGTGAAGAGCAGAAATATCAGCGTGAGCGGACTGATCTTCGGAACGAAACGCTCGCGATACCAGACCTTGCCCATCCGCGAGGTAAGGATCTTCCAGGTCGCGAAGCCCGCCACGAACGGCACCCCCAGGTAGATACCAACGCTTTGCGCGATCTGGCCGATCGTGATTTGGACGACGGCGCCGCCCAGGCCGAGCCATCGCGGCAGCACCGTCACGAACATGTATGCATAGAGCGAGAAGAACAGCACCTGAAATATCGAATTGAACGCAACCAGTCCGGCGCAATACTCGGTGTCACCGCAGGCGAGGTCATTCCACACGATTACCATCGCGATACATCGCGCCAGCCCGATGATGATCAGGCCGGCCATGTACTCCGGACGATCGCGAAGGAATATCACCGCGAGTGCGAACATCAGGATCGGACCGATGATCCAGTTCTGAACCAGCGAGAGGCCGAGAATTTTCCAATCGCGAAAGACGTCTCCGAGCTCGTCGTAATTCACCTTCGCCAGCGGCGGGTACATCATCAGGATGAGTCCGAGCGCTATCGGGATCGAGGTCGTGCCCACGCTCAGGCGATCGAAGACAATCCTCACGCCCGGCACCGCCGCTCCCAACGCAATCCCCGCCGCCATCGCCAGGAAAATCCAAAGCGTCAGGTAGCGGTCGAGGAACGAGAGTCGGCGACGGTCCGAGCTCATTTGTCCTCCGGCGGCTTGACGGTTCCGATCTCCCGGACCCGGCGTTCGAGTGCGAAGCGGTCGAGCGAGTCGAATGGAAGGCTGGTGAAAATTTTTATGCGGTTTTCAAGCTCGGTATAGATTCTGAGAAAAAATCGACGCTTGGCTTCATCGGTTCCCGCGAAGGCTGCGGGATCGGTTGCGCCCCAATGCGCCGTGATTGGCTGCCCCGGCCATACCGGACACATCTCGCCCGCGACCTTGTCGCAGACCGTGAACACGAAATCCAGCGGCGGGCTGTCCGGCCGCGCGAACTCGTCCCAGCTCTTGCTGCGCAGCCGGCGCGTTTCGTAGTTCAGCTCGTTGAGCAGTTGCAGCGTCATCGGATGAACGGCGCCCGTCGGGATGGCTGCCGGCGCTGAAGGCTTTGAACTTGCCCTTGCCCCATCGATTCATCGCGCATTCCGCCATGATGCTGCGCGCGGAATTTCCGGTGCATAGAAACAGCACGTTGAATTCGCGATTGGCCATCGGCGTCAGCCTCTCAGCTGGACTTCGCGCAGCACGCGACTGTCGGCGCGGGCGCGACCGTCTTCGCTTCGGCGACGGGCCGCAGATCCTCGCCGTAAACCGTGGTCTCGCCCATCGTGAAAAAAGTTTCCCACGACAGTCCATTCGGATCTGTCGCCCACGCCTTGTCCGAGCGCGCGTAGCAACAGGCCGCGTCGCGCTGCTCGACCAGCGGCTGCTCCGCGGCCTTCAGGCGTCCGGCAATCTCGCGCAATTCGTCGGGACTCTCGACCTGGATTCCCAGGTGATCGAGGCCCTTCGTCGCCTGCCCGAAGGTCGAGACGGCGAAGTTCACGCGCGGATCGTCGAGCATCCACTTTGCGTAATCGGGTTTCACCACCGACGGCTCGACCCCGAACATGGTCGAGTAGAATTTCACCGACTCGGGAATTTCCTTGACCGCGACGTGGATATGCATCCGTTTCATGCGTTCACCTTTCCTCTTTTCGGTCTCCGCGTTGCGGAGTCGTTGTTTGACGTTGGTCGTCGCGCGCGGGCTTGCAGGCTGCCGGTGCGCACTGTTCCGCATTGCCGCGGCAGCAGTTTTCCATCATGTAGGAGATCAGATCGTTCATCGCCTTGTAGTCGGCGCTGTAGATGATCGAGCGGCTGTCGCGCCGGCACGAGCACCAGGCCCGCGTGTTTCAGGTGATTCAGATGGAACGACAGCGTTGGCGACGGAACGCCGAGCTTGGCGCCGATTTCGCCGGCGGGCATTCCGTCGGGGCCGCTCTGCACCAGCATCCGGAACACGTCGAGGCGCGATTCCTGCGCCAGCGCGGCGAGCGCGGCGATTGCTTTCTCCTTTTTCATATTTTGATAAGTATCGAAATATCGAAGTGCTGTCAACGCTCTCCCCTGAACCCCTCTCCCTTCAGGAGAGGGGAATAGGTCTCTCACCTTGATCCTCGGCGAGGGGAAAATCAGACATTCCAATGCGGCGGCGTCTTGCCTATGATGCTCCCCGCGATGATCAGAATCGCGAAAAGTGCGACGATTGCGATTGCTCTGCTCGACGCTCGGTGGTGCGCGAGCTTGCGTCTGGCTGCACTCCGATGATTGACCCTGCAAAAATCGTTGACCTCACCTATACCTTCGACGCTTCGACCATTTACTGGCCCGACGAAAAGGGATTCGTCCATCGGTTCGAGAAAAACGGCGACACGCCCGAGCATTACTTTTACGCGGCGGGAATTACGCGGCGCCCGAGCATGGCGGGACGCATACCGACGCGCCGCGCCATTTCAATCGCGACGGGATCACGCTCGACCAGGTGCCGCTGGCCGATTGTATCGGGCCGGCCGCGGTGATCGATTTTTCCGCGCGCGCCGCCAAGGATCGCGACGCGATGCTCACGCGTCGATGACATCAAGGCGTACGAAGCTGCCAACGGCCCGATTCCCGACGGCGCGATCGTCGTCGCGCGCTCGGGATGGGGCAAATATTATCCCGACAAGAAACGCTACATGGGCACCGACAAGCCGGGCGACGTCGCGGGCCTGCGCTTTCCGGGCTATTCGGCCGAGGCGGTGGATTTCCTTTTGAAGAATCGCAAAGTCGTGGCAATCGCGATCGACACCGCGAGCATGGATCCCGGCAACTCGAAGGACTTCCCGGTGCATCGGATGTGGCTGGGCGCGAACAAGCCCGGCTTCGAGAACGTCGCCAACGCCGATAAGCTGCCGGCCAAGGGCGCGACGATATTTTGCATCCCGATGAAAATCGGCAACGGCACCGGCGGCCCGACCCGCATTTTCGCCGTGATTCCGTGACCGTTGCGAGAGGTGTAAAAGATGAATATTCGTTTATCGTGAGCGGGTCAAAACAGGAAATCGGTAAAATTTTCAATGTTCATTTTTAACGTTCGAAATGGTTGATTGCCTACGCATAAGGTAGAAAACTGGCAAAGGCAAAGAAACGAGCCTGCTGTTTAATTGGGAGAATTCCGTCAGCCCCGGCAGGCATGAAAACTGCTCGCAGTGCAGGGAGGAAAGCTCGTGCGGACAAACGTTCGTGTCGATAATTAAAGGTCTGTTCGTGGCGGTGGCGATCGTGGTGGTCATGGGATGCTCGGGACAGCCGCTCTCGACCCGTGAGAAGGGCACGTTCATCGGCACCGGCGTCGGAGCCGCAACCGGTGCGATCATCGGCGCGGCGGTAGGTAACCCGCTGGCGGGTGCGGCTATCGGCGGCGGTATCGGTGCGCTGGGCGGATACGCGGTAGGCAACGAGATGCAGAATAACGAGAACGCGCAGGCTCAGACGCAGGCGCAGATTTCAGTCGCAGCAACAGCAGATCGAAAGTCAGCAACGGCAGATTCAACAGTTGAAGAGCACGAGCGAAACCGAATAGCAGGCGAAAACGACCATGCGCAAACATGCTATTGTCACGGGAGCGTTGGCGCTGGCGGCGCTGTTCCTGGTTGCGGGATGCTCGGGAGACCCGCTTTCGACGCGTGAGAAAGGCACTCTTGGGCGGTGCGGGTATCGGCGCGGCCACCGGCGCGATTATTGGCGCTGCGGTCGGCGCGCCGCTGGCCGGCGCTGCGATCGGCACGGCAGTCGGCGGTGTCGGCGGCTTTGCGGTCGGCAACGCGATGCAGAACAACGAGAATGCCAACGCGCAGACCCAGGCGCAGGTTCAGTCGCAACAACAACAATTAGAAGAACAGCGTCAGCAGATCCAACAATTGAAGGGACAAGCAGGAAACCGAATAGCTCGGCTGACGTATAAGTGATCGGAAGATGGAGGTTCTCAGTATGCGCAAGGGTTTAACAACAATTATCATGAGTTTGGCGCTGGCGGGATCGCTGGTTCTTGCAGGATGCTCGGGAGATCCGCTCTCGACTCGTGAAAAAGGCACTCTCGGCGGCACCGCGATTGGCGCGGGTGGCGGAGCACTTGATCGGAGCCGCGGTTGGGCATCCGCTGGCGGGCGCCGCAATCGGTGGTGTGCTGGGCGGCGGCACTGGCTACGTAGTTGGCAATTCGATGCAGAACCAGGAAAACGCCAACGCGCAGACCCAGGCGCAGGTGCAGTCGCAGCAGCAGGAAATCGAGAATCAGCGCCAGCAGATCCAACAGACTCAAGTCGCAGTCGGAAACCGAGTAATCGCACCGCGCGATCTGACGAAAAAAGAGCGACGCCTCAGCTGGCGTCGCTCTTTTTGTTTTCAGTGACACGTGACCTGATTCACTCGGGCTTGCACAGCTTGCATGCTCTCAGTCCCGCGTGACCGCGCGCATTCGGCATCCGCGAAGATCAGCGCGTTGGTCGGATCGGCGCGGCGTGCCGCCGAGCAGTCGGGCCGGCAGAATATTTTGGTGTGTCGATGGCCCATCACGGCGCGCGACGGCAATCGCAGGTCGCGTCCGACGTCGAATCCCTCGGCGCGCAGCAGTTTGATCTTGTTATCGACGCCGCCGCCGTAGTTGCCGATGGTCCCGTCGGATTTGATCACGCGATGACACGGCACGAAAATCGGAATCGGATTCGTCGCCATCGAAGTGCCGATCGCGCGCTGCGCGTCGGGATTTCCGACCGTCGCGGCCAGCCCCTGATAAGTGATCACCGCACCGGCCGGGACCTTGCGCAGCAAGGTGTACGCGCGGCGCTGGAAGTCGCTCTCGACCAGGCTCAAATCCACCGGACGATCGACCGCGTCGATACCGCCCTCGAACACGCGATCGATTTCCCGCTCGATGCGGCGGACGCGTCGGCTCATTCTCGATCAGATCGAACTTCTTGCGCAGCAGCTCGAGCGTGCGATCGCCTCCGCTTATGAACAGAAAATGAATCGCGGCGAGACCGCGATCGCTCTCCGCGACCAGCAGCTTTCCGAGCGGTGACGGAATCACGCCGACGCGCGCCTGCGGCCGCCGCAGAATTTTCATCGCGCGCTCGATGCGCGGCCGGGTCTGTCCGATCATCGCGTCGATCATCCGGTCCTCGATCGGTGGACTATCCTTCATCTGCGAAACTGTTCGATTGCTTTTCATCTTGATCACTCTTCGATCCGAAGTTTTTTTAGCGCCTGGTACACGCACGCGCGCGCGCTTTCGGCCGAGCAGTTGAGCGCGGTGCCGATCTCCGCGTATTCGAGTCCCGCGAATTTGCGCATCATCAATGCCTGTCCCTGTTTGCCGGGCAGCCGCGCGATGCATCGCTTGAGATGAAGCGCGCCCTCGGGGCCACCGTTGAGCTGATGCGTCCCGCGATGCGGGAGCGATTCGCTTTCGCTGTCGGCGCTCTCATTCGAGATCACGCGGCCGCGACGCATCCGGTCGCGCGCACGGTTGCGGCACAAGTTCGATGCGATTCGAAAAATCCATGGCCGCAGTCCGTCTTCAGATTGCAGCGTCGGATAGGCGCGATAGGCGCGCAGCCACGTCTCCTGGAACAGGTCCATTGCGTCGTCGCGATCGCCGGTCGAGCGCATCAGGAAGCGCATGATCTCGCGCTCCATGGTCTTCACCGCGTCTTCGAACGGCGGCGGCAGTTTTAGATTGAAGGTCGGCATCGCGTCGGTCATGCCAGGCTGGCGATCGAGCTCACCAAGTACCACAGCGTGATCGATCCGAAAACCGCGCCGAGTATTTCCTCGAGCAGACACGCCTGCGCGAGCCTGACGCCGTCGCCGATCTCATGCTCGGCAACGCGCTCCGTAACGTCGGTGAACTGCGCCTCTTCTAACTGGATGGTGGGTATCATTTTGATGCTCCTGATACCTACAACCCCGCTCGAGCCGATTCGTGAATCGAGCTTTTCCTGCAATCAACGCGCTGCATTGACGAAGACCGCGATCGTGGGATTATTCCGTTATGGATGCGACTGTATGGATCGCGATCTGGGCGTTCTCGTTCCTGGCAAGTCATGTGATCATATCGTCGTCAGCGGTGCGCGCCCGGTTGATCAGTGCAGTCGGCGATCAGCCGTATCGCGGCATCTATTCGCTGGTCGCGGCGGCAACGCTTGGTCCGCTTATCTACGAGTTCGCGCGTAACAAGCACGCCGGCCCGATCCTCTGGTACCTGCGTGCAGTGGCGCCGATTCGATGGCTGGCATGGATCCTGATGCTGGCGGCGCTCATCCTGTTCGTTGGGAGTTTCATCAATCCGAATCCGGGCGGAATGGCTGCGGCGGGCGGTGGCGGCACTGAACCGCGCGGCATCCTGAAGATCACGCGGCATCCGAGCTTTGTCGCATTCAGCCTGTTCGGAATCGCGCACATCCTGATGAACGGATGGGCCGGCGACGTGATTTTCTTCGGGATGTTCCCGGCGCTCGGAATTATCGGCGGGATGCATCAGGACCAGCGCAAGATTCGCGAGCTTGGCGAGCGCTACCGCGCGTTCCTCGCGAAGACGTTGTTCATGCCGTTCGCCGCGCTCGTCAGCGGACGCGTACAATGGACCAGCGCCGACACGCCGTGGGCCGCAATTGGCGCAGGCGTGGTGCTGACAGTCGCAATCGTCGCGCTGCACCCGATGATCTTCGGCGGCAACCCGCTCGGCTGAGAGAAATCACTTTATTAAATGTGAAACCCTTCGCGGGTTTCGCACTTCCGCGGCAGGGGTGACCCCTGCACCCGGTACCAATCGCAAAGTTGCGCGCAGCGCACTACTTTGCTCTAGGCCGCATAAATCCGGTTCTCCTTCCCCCTCGGGAAGGGGTTAGGGGTTAGGTTCTTTGCGCGTGCGCAGATGGTAACCGGAAGATGCGGGCGGCGTTTGCGATTATCTGCGCGCCTAGAGCCGCGGCGTCGACGTGGCGGAGGTTTGCCAGCATTTCCAGCGTGCTGGTGACGTACGCGGGTTCGTTGCGTTTGCCGCGGTAGGGTTCAGGGGCGAGGTACGGAGCGTCAGTTTCGACCATCACGCGGTCGTCGGGGACGATCGATGCAGCCTCGCGGATGGGCGCGGAGTTTTTGAAGGTGATGATGCCTGAGAACGAGATGCAGAATCCGAGCGCGACGAACTCACGCGCGGCGTTGGCGTCGCCGGTGAAGCAATGGATCACGCCGCCGCGGCGCGGTAGCCCGGTCTCGCGCACAATCTCGATGAGGCGGCGCTCGGCGTCGCGGCAGTGAATGACGATTGGCAGATCGAGTTCGGCAGCGAGCGCGAGATGCGCGCGTAGTGACGCTTCCTGCGCTTCGGGTGGCGAGTGCATGTAGTGGAAATCGAGGCCGCTCTCGCCGATCGCGACGACTTTTTTCGATGCCGCGAGCGCGCGCAACTGTGCGATTCGATCCGGCGTGCAATCCTTGGCGTCATGCGGATGGACGCCGACTGCGGCGAAGATATTTTCGTGACGCTCAGCGATTTCGACGGTTAAGCGATCGTTTTCGATCGGGCCGATCGCACCGACCGAGATAATCTGCGCGACGCCGGCCTCGGATGCGCGCGCGATGACCGCTTCGACGTCGTCGCGGAACTTCGCGTCCGCGAGATGGCAGTGGGTATCGATGACGGTAGTCATGGATGAAGAGTTTACGTCGTAACTTCGGCAGTTGGCAGCGGCGCTGTTGCCTGACTATTGATAGGAGACGCCGCATTGAGCAGGCGAGCTTTAGACAATCACGGAGAGAATTTCATGGGTAAACTTGAAAAGAAGGTTGCAGTGATCACAGGTGCGGCGAGCGGAATCGGGCGCGCCACCGCGATTCGGTTTGCGGGCGAAGGCGCCTCGGTCGTGATCGCCGATCTCAATAAAGAAGGTGGCGAGGCGGCGGTGAGAGACTGCAAGGAGAACGGTGGCAATGCAGTCTTCCAGGTTGCCGATGTCTCGAGCGAGGAAAATATCAAGAGCGCGGTCGATCGCGCGGTCAAGGAGTTCGGGCGCCTCGACATCATCTATAACAACGCAGGTCTTGGCGGCGCGGTCGGCCCGCTCGAAAAGACCAGCGCGGAAAACTGGGATCGCAGCTTTTCGATATTGCTGCGCGCGGTGTTTCTCGGCATCAAGCACGCAGTGCCCGAGATGCGCAAAACGGGCGGCGGTTCGATTATCTCGACCGCGTCGATCGCAGGACTGCTGTAGGCGCCCCCGGCTTGCACGCATACTGCGCGGCCAAGGCGGGAGTGATCAGCCTGACCCGTTCGGCTTCGATCGAACTGGCCAAGGACAAGATTCGCGTCAATTGCATCTGTCCGGGCTTGATTGCGACTCCGCTCACGTACAATCGCATTCCGGGCGGCGAACAAACTGCGACGCAACTCTTTGCGGCCTTTCAGCCCTGGCCGCGCACGGGGCGCCCCGAAGATATCGCGGCGATGGCGCTATTCCTGGCCAGCGACGACTCAGAGTTCGTCAGCGGGCAGGCGATGGTGGTCGATGGTGCGGCTACATCGGGAATGGGTGCGGGCAACCTCCAGCGGGGCTCGCAGGCGGCGCCGCAAATGCTCGATGATGAGTGGGCTGGGCCGTCGTTCCAGATGAAGCGGCCGTCTTAATTGAATGCGGAACCCAACGTGGGTTCCGCACCTCCTCGGCAGGGGTGACCCCTGCACCCGGTATTAATCGCAAAATGGCGAGGACGCCATTTTGCTCTCAGGTTCTTTTCGGAAGGCTCGTGAGGGTTTGGAAGCGGCGTACAATCCGGTATAGAGATTGGCCTTGGTGAGTGGAGCTATCGACTGCGCGCGCGATCGTGTTGGTCGCGCGGTCGTTTCATTAGAAGCCTGTTAGCAGTGCCTATGGGCGTAGTTGCTCAGACAATAGAAGTTCCCGCGCACAGAGCCGATTGGTGGGAAAGGTTTGTAGCTCCTGCCGATCCGGAGCGGTCGTGTGTCGTTTGGCATATCTCGCCGGTCATCGACATGGCCGCTTACCATTTCAGCTGGGTCTGGATGCTGGCGCCTTTGGCAGTCGCGTCGATGCTCTGGCGTGCGCCCGATTATCCCGGCGTTAATCTTAACCTTTATGCCCTGGTGATCGGCATCAATCTCGCGCATCGCCATTTCGGTCTCCCATATGCCTATTTCGATGACGAAGTATTCCAGACTTATCAACGACGGCTGACGTGGTTCCCGCTTATCTGCATCGCGTTGCTGGCGGCGACACCGTGGCTTCTCGATGAAGACACTGGCGGCGCAATCGGGGCCGGGGCAGTAGGTGCGGTAGTGTTCTTTTCGGTGGTGTGGAACCTATGGCACGTCTTCATGCAGAAGTTTGGTATTTTGAGGCTTTACATGGCAAAGGACTCGGCTCCGGTCGAACGAAAGACTGCGGCCTGGGTCGATAAATATTTCGTGCTTTGCTGGTTCCCGCTCTACTTCAGTTATCTAGGTCCTACTTACAAGGACACTATCCTAGGCAGAGGTCAGGTGGTTGCCCCGTACACGTCGGTGATCATTCAGTTCATGGAGCGATATCGCGCCTGGCTCATAGCCCCCAGCGTGAGCGATACGTC
>CAVQAR010000004.1:0-37158 GCA_963710425.1 uncultured delta proteobacterium | reverse complement strand
ATGAACATGATCGGCAACGGGATGCTCGCGCTGTTCCGCAATCCCGACGCGCTGGCGCGCCTGAGATCGGATCCGTCGCTGATCGAATCCGCGCTCGACGAGTTCCTGCGCTTCGACAGTCCGGTGCAGGTGACGTTCCGCACCGCGAGCGAGGATATCGAACTCGCGGGCCGCACGATCCCGCGGCGCGAGCACGTCGTCGTATTTTTAGGAGCGGCAAATCGGGATCCCGCGCGGTTCGCAAATCCCGACCAGCTCGACATCACGCGCACCGACAATCATCACCTGTCATTCGCCGCCGGACCTCATCGATGTATCGGCGAAGTGCTCGCCAAGGTCGAAGGCCGCATCGCATTCGAGACGATTCTCCGCCGGATGCCGAAGCTGGCGCTCGCCGACCCGAATCCGAAGTGGCGTCCCGCAATGAGCCTGCGCGGGCTCCAGTCGTTGCCGCTGACGTTCTGACGCCCGCAAGCGAGGAACCTAACCCCTAACCCCTTCCCGAGCGGGAAGGGGAACCGGATGTAGGGCCAAGGATCGGAGCCGGGATTCTTCGCTTCGCTCTGAATGACACAAAGAAAAGAATGACACAGGAAAAAGAACCTGAGAGCAAAATGGCGTCTTCGCCATTTTGCGATTTCTTGTCACCGGGTGCAGGGGTCACCCCTGCCCAAGGAGGTGCGGAACCCACGGTGGGTTCCGCATTAAATCAAGTGATTTACCCTTCCCTCACATCGACGCGTACACCGCGTCGATCAGCGCGGTCGCGCGCGGATCGATCAGCAAGCTCGCGTGCATCTTGTTCATCGTGTATCCGAATCCGATCTTCGCTTCGGGATCGGCATATCCAAGCGAGCCGCCGGCGCCCGGATGCCCGAACGATTTCGCGTTTGGGCCTAGCGACGCGCCCGGTTGCGACATCATGAAGCCGAGCGAGAAGCGCGTGTTGATCATCAGCAACGCGTCGGGGCCGCTCGATTGTTCGATCGAGCATTGCGCGACCTGCTCCTTCGACATCACGCGCACGCCGTCGAGTTCGCCGCCGCGCGCCAGCGTCCCGTACAACTTCGCCAGCGAGCGCGCGGTGGTATGCCCGTTCGCCGCGGGAATCTCGGCTGCGCGCCACTCGCGCGTGTTGACCAGCCCCGGCCTCATTCCGCCCGGCGGATTCATGAACGCCTTGAACGTGACCGATTCCGGATTCTTCATTATTTCGGCAAACAGATTCGGCTCGCCGGGTGCCGGCGGCGGCATCGCGATCATATCGCCGGTGCGCGCATCGTCTTTCGCGTCGAGACCGATATGAAGATCCAATCCCAGCGGACCCGCAACTTCGTCGCGCAGATACGTGCCGGGAGTCTTGCCGGTGATACGCCGAATCACCTCGCCCACCAGATACCCGAACGTCAGCGCATGGTAACCATGCTTCGTGCCGGGCTCCCACCACGGCTCCTGCTCGGCCAGCGCGGTGGTCATCGTGTTCCAGTTGAAGAGCGCGTCGTCGTCGAGCGGCTTGCGCACCGCGGCAATGCCGGCCTGATGGCTCAACAGGTAACGCACCGGCAACTTGTCCTTGCCGGCCTGCGCGAACTCCGGCCAGTACTTCGCGACCGGCGCGTCGATATCGAGCAGCCCCTTGTCGGCCAGCCGATGCGCACAAATCGCGGTGACGCCTTTGGTCGTCGAGTAAACGTTGACGAGCGTGTCGCGCGTCCACGGCCGTGTCTTCTCCCTGTCGGCGTGTCCCGCCCAGATGTCCACGACGCTTTTGCCGTCGAGCACGACTGCGGCGGCGGCGCCGACTTCATTTCGCTTTTCGAAATTCTCGACGAACGCGTCCTTGACGCGATTGAATTTAGGATCGCAAGTGCCTTCGACTTTCACCGCCATGAAACAATCTCCTTCAGATGCGCGCGACAATCGCAGACGCAGCGTCCGATCCTCATACCACTTAAATGAAAGCGGGACCAAAAGGCGGGACTGGCTTACGCGATCGCGCCGCCGCAACTCGAACCCGCGCCCGCGGTGCATCCGAAGCAATGCGATCCGGTCGCGATGCGCGCGCCGGCGAGTTCGCCGACATCCGTCAACGTCCCAAATTGTCGTGCGGCGTGTGCGCCCAGCGGAATGTTCAGCATCTGGTTGAAGTCGCAGTCGTAGAGCCGCCCGTCCCATCCGATACTCACCAGGTCGCGGCACATCAGCGCGTCCACCGTCGCGGGATTGAAGTGATTCACCAGCAGGCTCATGTACGCAGAATGATTGCCGGCCGCACGCAACTGATTGGCGAAGCGGGCGATCGGCATATTCGTGATTGTCAGCAGGCGATCGAAAACGATCCCGAAATTGCGCGCGAGCTGGTCGCGATACTGCGCTTCAAGCTCGGCCTGCGGCGGCGGCAGCGACGCGCCGACCGGATTGTACACCAAGTCCAGCCTCAGCTCGCCGCGCCCAAATCCCGCGGCGTTCAGATTCCTCAACGCCGCGATGCTTTTGTCGAACACGCCGGCGCCCCGCTGACGATCCGTGTTCTCGGCGGTGTAGCATGGGAGCGAACAAACCAGCTCGACGCCGGCACGTCGGTAAAATTCCACCAGCCATTCCATCCCCGGTTCCAGCGTCACCGTCAGGTTGCATCGAACGATCACCTTGCGACCGAGAGCGCGCGCCCGCTCGACAAGCATCGCAAAGTTCGGATTCAGCTCGGGCGCTCCGCCGGTGATGTCCAATGTCTCGACGCGCGCGCTCGCCGCGAGCACTTCGATCACTCGCTCGGCCGTCGCGCGCGTCATCCGCTCAGTACGCCGCGGCCCCGCATCGACGTGGCAATGGTGGCATGCCTGGTTGCAGAGCTTGCCGACGTTAACCTGGATGGTGGCGGTAGATTTGCGGAAAAGCGCCTGAATCCCGTGACTCGCGAGCGTCGCACTGAAGCGCGCGCTGGAGACTGCCTCGACTACCGCGGCCATCGCACCATACTAACACGCGCGCCGCGCGATCGTCACGGACTGAATGTCGGCCTTGCGCGATCTCCCAAGGCGCGGTCGACCAGCCTTGTTTCGCTGAAAAAAGAAAAAGCAGGAGACCGGGGGGAATCGGTCTCCTGCGCTGGTGGGGTATAAACCGGCCGCGACGGTTCAGCCGTGATGCTTGTGGTAAACTTCCTCGCGGTGCATGAACCGGTAGGGGTGCGACCTGAAGTCATGACGCACTCCGGGATGAGCCCGCAGATAATCCTGAAGCCCCGGATGCGCGTCCACGAACTGCTGATTGTCGATCAGTGTTGGATCTTTCGCGAGCTTACGCGCCATGTCCGGATGCGAATCGAAATAGGTGGTGTCCGCTTTTGCGGCTGCGGGGCGCATGTACGTTTGCGCGAATACCGGACCCGCCATCGCAAATGTCAGCGCCGCTGCCGAAAAAATCATCGTTGCTCGTTTCATCTTCATTGCCTCCGCCGCTAGTTAGTTATGGTCTTCCGCCCGTTTGTTAGTACGACAATACTTATGGCTGGTTTCACAAACCTTACAGCGCGATAAGAAAGCGATTTGCATGCCACTTCTCGACATCAATTTTCCTTTGAAAATCAACCGTTTTTGATCATACGGAGGCCGTAACGTGTTCAATTTTCGCAATCAAAACCGAATCGGTACCCGCCCTGCCGGGTTTCCAAGGCCGCTATTGATGCGGTAGAAAAGGCGCTCATGAAAAAGAAACCTAACGAACGAACCTGGCGCGGCGGATGTCATTGCGGACGCGTCCGCTTCGAGGTCAAGGGCAATCTCGAGCGCGTCTCGGAATGCAACTGCTCGATCTGCACCAAGAAGGGCTACGTCCACTGGATCGTCGAGCGCTCCGCGTTCCGCCTGCTCACACCGTCCGACAATATCGCGGCCTACAGCTTCAACACCAAAACCGCGAAACATCTGTTCTGCCCGAATTGCGGCGTCGCGTCATTTTATATTCCGCGCTCCGATCCTGAGCGTCTCGACGTCAACGTGCGATGCCTCGAAGGGGTGGACCTTGCCAAGCTCGAGCACGACCACTTCGACGGGCGTCATTGGGAGAAGGCCTTCGAGGACCGCGAGCACAGCCGCGCCGCAAAGTGAAACGCGAACCAGGATCCGTCAGATGGCGACGATGGGGTTTATCCGCCGCGATTTCGACGTGTTCGCGATCGAGGACTTCAGCACACGCCTCGCGAAGATTGACGAGCTGGTGACGCCGCGCTTGATGCGCCTCGCGCCCGAGTTCAACCGCGATTTGTCGCGCAGCTTTCATATGGATTTCTACCCGCATATCGCGCGGCAAATTCGGCGCGCGACGACCTCCTTCGATGAAACCTGGGCAGCATTCGGGCCGTCGCGCGCAGGATACAAGCGCCACCCATACCTCGCGCTGTGCGTCTCCGTCGCGCGGCATCCATGCGCGCGCGGTCGTGACCCCGGACGCTAACAATCGTCCCGAGATTTCGCGGATGCTCAAGTCGAAGTCGGCTGAGCTGCAGAAGAGCTTTCGAGGTACGAAGATTCAGCAGTACCAAAACTGGGATGGTCGTGAGATGCAGAGGGCTTCCAGAGCCGACGCGGCGTTGTTCGAAGGACTCGCGGACGCACTCGCGAAAAAATCCGGCGGCATCGACGTCGGCTTCGGATGGCCGGTGCGCGACGCTTTGACAATCGATCGCGCCGAAGTCCTCGACGCGTTTCGCGAACTCGAACCGCTCTACCGCGTGATCCGGTCGGTCGCGTCGTGACACTGCGAGCCGTGACATTGGACGCTGGCCGGTCGCCTACCCGCGAGGGTGTGATCACGCGGCTGGCCTATTCGTGCATGCTGATGGTGGGTATCAACAGCGGATGGCTCGGCCCGTTTCTGCCGGAGATCTCTCGCACCAGCCATCTGCCGATTGAGCGTGTCGGATTGATCGTCAGCAGTTCGGCCGCCGGCGCTTTCATCTCGGTGCTGATAGCTGGCGAGATCAATCAATCGATCAGCGCGCAGAAGATTCTCGTCGGTGCGATGGTGCTATTCACCGCCGGCCTGGCAGGACTCGCGGTATCTCCGGGACTCGCGGGACTGCTATCCGCCGGATTTTTCCTCGGCCTCGCCAACGGCGGCATCGACATCGGCGCCAACGCGATCATCGTCGAGCTTAATCGCGAACGCGCCGCCTCCGCTCTCAACTATCTGCACGTGCTCTTCGGAGTCGGCGCGCTGCTCGGTCCGCTTATCGTGAGCGCCGCGTTCGCGAGCCTCGTGCCCTACTGGTGGATATTCGGCGGTGGCGCGTTAGTGTGTGCCGCGATCGGATTTCGTCTGGGCACGACTCCCGCGCACGAAGTTCGCACGCAACCGGTGCTCGGCAACGAAAACGAAAATGGATTTCTGCCGATGCTTGCGCGTCCGGTGATCTGGGCAATCAGCTCAGTGATGTTCCTTTACGTCGGAGCAGAAATCGGAATCGGCACCTGGCTCTTTCTTTATCTCCACACCGCGGGCGCGCTCAGCCCGATGCTCGCGTCGTCGGGCGTCTCGCTGTATTGGGCGGGCTGGTATGCGGACGCGGATTCAGCGGACGCCTGGGGCATCACATCGCGTTGCCGACTGTTCACGATGCTGTCGTCCGCACTATCGGCCATCGCACTACTGACATTGATCGCAGCACCAACGGCCGGCGGTCTCGCCGCATGCGCCATCTTCCTGATCGGCTTCGGCTACGGCCCGGTCTTCCCCAACATGATCGCAGTCGGCGCGGCACGCTTCCCATCCGAAGTCGGCAGGATGACATCTATCGTAGTAGCCGGCGGCGCGATCGGCGCAATCCCCGCACCCTGGCTAATGGGCCACGCGATCGCCGACATCAGCCCGCGCGCCAGCATGGAAGTCGCATTAGCCTTCACAATCGCGATGGCCGCGCTGGCACTTTCACTGCGCAACGAAAATCAGGTTGCGACACAGGACACTACCCATGAAACCATCCGGTGACTTCAGTCTTCGGGCGCTCTACGACGCGCTGGATGCGCAGCGGCAAGAACGTGGACTCACATGGGCGGGTATGACGAGGGAAATGCATCAGGCGCCCGAGCGACCTTCAAGGCGTCGGCTAAGCGCGTCAACCCTGACGCGCACGCGCACCGGACGCGCAGCTGAGGGGGACGGCGTCCTGGCGATGCTGCGATGGCTGAATCGAACAGCAGAGAGTTTCATGCCGGGCTATCATGAGTCGGAGGAAGGCAGCACGAGATTGCCAGAAATTCCCCCGGGTAAGGTTTGGCGATTCGACACGAAAAAGATCTATGCAGCGCTCGACGCGCGACGCCTCGAGAGAAAGATGAGCTGGGAACAGGTCGCAGAGGAAATCGGTTGGCCCGTCGCCAGCCTGACTGGCATACCAAAAAGAACGCGAGTCGCGTTCCCGGGCGTGATGCGGATCTTCAGATGGTTGGAACGGCCCGCCACCGACTTCACGCGTGTATCCGACTTTTGATGATCGCGCGCCCTCTATGAACCATCTCCGCCAAACACTATTGTAGATGAATTGCTCAGCCGCGATTTTCGGCGCTCGCGTCGGGAAAGCGGCTTCCAGGAAGGGATTCATGGCGAATGGCTAATAAAGGAAATTGCAAAGCAAAAGATTGCGCGCGCGAGGCGGTCGGCAAGGGATACTGCCGCCAGCATTTTCGGCTCTGGAAAGCGGGCGAGATGCCCAAGGCGCGCTACAAAACCTGCACCTTCGAGAAATGCCGCAAGCATCGCCACGGCACCTCGAGCCTGTGCGACGAACACTTCAAGGCCAAGCACGGCAAGCCCGCCGACGCCGCGGCCGCTGCACCCGCAGCCGAAGCGGCGCCCGCCGAAGCTCCAGCTGCCTGATACCGCGATAGCGTCCGCAAATTATGCCCGCGCATTGAGGGCAGAGTGATTTCCGATGGCTAATCTAATCGTGGCTGGAGCAGCGGGCCGGATGGGTCGGCTGCTGGTCGCACTCGCGTCGCGCGATCCGGCGCACAAAATCGTCGGCGCGCTCGAGGCGCACGGCAACAGCGCGATTGGTTCCGACGCCGGGGAGCTGGCTGGTGTCGGCAAGCTCGGCGTGAAAATCACTGACGACTATGCGATCACTCGCGCTGCCCGACACCGTCACGCTGGACTTCACGACCGCGGCCGCCTCGATGGAACATCTGGAAGTCGCATCGAAAGCCGGCGCCGCGATCGTAATCGGCTCGACCGGTTTCACCCCCGAGATGGAAACCCGCGCGCGCGACCTCGCGCAGAAGACCCGCACTGTGATCGCACCGAACATGAGTATCGGGGTCAACGTGCTCGCCAAGATTGTCGCCGAAGTCGCCGCGATCCTTCCCGACTTCGACGCTGAAGTTATCGAGATTCATCATCGCACGAAGATCGACGCTCCCAGCGGCACCGCACTTTCACTCGGCAAGGCGATCGCGTCGGCGCGCGGCGCAGATTTCGCCTCGAACGCGGTTTACGGCCGCGAAGGAATCACCGGCGTCAGACCCGACGGCAAAATAGCGGTGCTCGCGATGCGCGCGGGCGACGCAGTCGGCGATCACACCGTGATCTTCGGCGGCCAGGGCGAGCGCCTCGAACTGATACATCGCGCGCAGAGCCGCGACTCGCTCGCGCGCGGCGCGCTCCGCGCCGCCGCCTGGCTGGTAAGCCGCAAGCCCGGCCTCTACACAATGCGCGACGTCCTCGGAATCTGAAAGGACCGCTTCGCGATCTCGAAACCTGGAACCGGCTTCGCGTGCGCGAAGCTGTCCGAGATCCTTCCTACCGCTCGCGTTGCTTGCTTTGTCAGGATGACAAGAGCGGCTTGCGTTGCTCGCCGTCAGGTTTACGCTCTAAAGGTGTGACGGATGAGTGGGCTCGTGCTCGGGGGGCGCGGGCGGCGGTTCGCCCATCTCGGCGCCCTCGTGATCGAGCATTGCCCATCGCTCGACCAGTTTGACTCCGAGTCCGCGATGGCTGCGAATGAAATAGGTCGCCATCGCGATCAGCGCCAGGATATTTCCCGCGACGATTTTCCACCATCCGAGAGCTTGCAGAGCGGACGCGTCGATCAGTGAAACGAATCCGACGAAGAAAACCTCGAACACTGCGAGTAGTAACAGCGCGCCGAGGACCATGAACGGTTCCCACTCCGACGCCGCCAGCATTACCGCCAGTGCCAGCCCGAACGCCACGAATGCCGAAAAATGCAGAATCGAGTAGCCCAGCACCAGCGGCCACGTCGCCTGCGTGCCGTCAGTCACACCCGCGCTGCCGAACACGATCGCGCCGAGCATCGCCGGCGTGTGAAAGGAAGTACCCGAAGCGAGATCGTAGCCCATGAACCAGATCGCGACGACGATGCCGCCGACCAGTCCGGCCGTGATGCCTTCGCGCGCGACCGCGATCCAGCCGCCGAGCAGATCGAACGCGAGAATCGGATGCCGCCAGAAAAAATATGAAAGCATCGCGGCCGTGGCGAGCAGATTGCCGACAATGATCCCCCACCAGGTCAGCTCGACCATTACGTTCGGCCCGAGGAACAGCACCACCGCGATGAAGAAGACCTCGAACGCGACGAAAAAAATCACCAGCGAAAACAGCAGCGACGATTCGGTCTCGCACGCCTCGAGCAGCAATCCGCCCGCGATTCCGAACGTGATGAACGCGCCGAAATGGAGCAGCGAATACTCCAGCGCCAGCAGCGCCAGCCCGTGATGAACTTCGTGACTGTGCGACCCGTGCAGAATCGTGGCGGCGAGCAATGCGGGCGTCTCGAGTGCGTGCCCGCGAATCAGATCGAAGATCAGGAACCAGACCGCGACCACGACGGCGCCGATGAGCCCGGCGATCGCTCCGTCGATAATGATCCGCGTCCTCGAATGCTCCATGTGTCAACTACTAACCCACAAGATCAGCCCCGGCAAGCGAGCAATGTTGCTCGAAATCTCGCGCATCACGACGCCGAATTTCGTCGAGCGAAATTTGACGCGGCTGCCCGGTTTGCACCCGGCCACTCCATCGGCACCAACCAAAACGTCACGATCACCAAGGCTCCGAAGGTCAGGTATGCGGTCGTGAAAACCCACGGCGGAGCCTGATAGAAGATCAGCGAATCGAGCCAGTAGCCGATGAAATCGCGCGAGTAGCCGGATTCGCCTCCTTTTACTCGCAACATATTTTCCCAGATGGTGAGCGGACACGTCGTGCCGACGAGCGCCTCGCAACACACCAACAGAATCATCGCGACGTGGACAATCCGAAAATAGGGGTTGCGAACCCAGTCCCATCCTGCCGCCCAGCCGATCAGAATTGCCACGAATCCTAGGACCACGACCGCGACGTAAGCCGCGTGAATCAAGGTTACGAGGTCGGCTGCGACCAGCCATAACATCGACTTACTAGCGTGCGATGCTTCGCGGCCGCAGCACGTGAAGCTCGGGCGTCGCCGACGCCGGCACAACCGGGACATCGCTGTCGTCGCGCTGCTGCCATCGGTAGAAGATGAACGTGAAAATGAACATCAGGTAGGTGCCCTGCCCGATCCACATGATCAGCCCGCCGAGCACCTGGTCGTCGAGCGGTTTCAGGCCCCATCCGTGCGCGCCCTCGCTGTACCAAGGATAAATGACGCGCGTCGCGAGCGTGATAGGCGCGGCGACCGCGGTCATCGGAATCATCAGCAGGAACAGGTAGAGGATTTGCGCCGGGTACGAGAGCCGCGGCAGCTCCGGGAGCGGACTCAGGATCGGCCACCACAGCAGGATGCCAGCCGCCATGAACAGCAGGTGCAGGAAAATGTGAAAATCTTCGTCGCGGCACATCCGATCGAAAATCGGCGGAAAGTGCGCGGTCACGAAGACCGCCGAAAAAATCAGGAACGCGACTACCGGCGTCGTGAGCATGCGCGCGACCGGCTTGATCGGACGGCTGAGGATCCACGGCCTCAGCATCCAGCCCGGCGTGCCCAGCAGGATCAGCGGCGGGATCAGGAACGTCTGCATCAGATGCTGCAGCATGTGCATCGAGAAGATTCGCGCGTCAGCGAGTTCATCGAGCTCGGTCTGCGCGAACAGGATCGCGCCCATCGCGATCGCGAACCACATCGCCTGGCGCCGCGTCGGTCTGCGGCCGACGACGCGGCATGCGCCGAGATAAATCGCGATCAGAATCGCGACGCCTATCGGGATGCTCGGATGTTCTCCAAAGATGTCCATCGTCAAAAAAACGCCGGCTATCCGATCGGCGCCATGTACCTCGACAGATATGCAAACAGCAGGATCAGAGAGACCAGGACGAGAGTCGCGATCATCAGCGGGAACACGAACACGCCCGTCAGCAGCCAGCCGTCGTACTTCAAGTGCATGTAGAACATCGCGACCAGCGCGAACTTGGCCGCCGCCAGCACGATCAGCACCGGCACCAGCACCGGTCGCAGCGCATGTACGTAGAAGACGGTGATTTCCATCGCCGTCAGAATCACCAGGAACACGGCGATGATCAGGTAAGTCGCCGCGCCCGGATGATGAACCTGCCCGCTGTGAGTATCCGCAATATCGCTCATGCGCCCGGTACCGCCTGCATCAGATAGACGAGTGTGAAAATGATGATCCACACGATATCGACGAAGTGCCAGTAGAGTCCCGCCAGCTCGACCGACATCGCGCGCGACTTGCCGAGCTTGCCGGTCATCGCCGCGACTAACAGCACCGACAACCACAGCACGCCAATCGCCACGTGCGCGCCATGAAATCCGACCAGCACGAAGAACGATTGCGAGAACAGGTTCGTCGTGAGGCCCATGCCCTCGCGGTAAAAGCTGGTGAATTCATAAACCTGGCCGCAAAGAAAAATCAGTCCGAACGTGACCGTGCCGCCGAGCCAAATTTTTTCCCATCGGGAATCGCCGCGCTGCGTCGCCGCCAGCGCCAGCACCATCAGCAGCGAACTCATCAGCAGGATGAAAGTGCTGAACGAGGTCAGCGGGATGTTGAGGATTTCGGGGCCAGGTCCGGTGACGCTGCGCGATTTGTAAACGATGAAGGTCGAGATCAAGCTCGCGAAGAACACGCACTCGGATCCAATGAACGACCACACGCCGATTTTGCGCACGTCGATTCCTCCGGCCGACGGCGCATGCTCGGGATCGTGCGACTCCTCGCCGAAACTCGGATACTCGAATCCCATTCCGATGACCGAGAGGATCACGACCGCCGCGCCCATCAGAACGATCCGATACCAATCGATGATGAGCCCGAGTCCCATCATCCCGACGCCGAGACTCAGCACCAGCGGGAAGATCGAGGGCGCCGGCATGTGAATGTGATCGACCGACGCCGGCGCGCTGGGCGGCGGTTGCGACGGCGCCCGCCCCGCCATGTACGCCGCGACGCCGCGCGATCCGGCGCGCCCGTATTTCAGAATCCACCACGCGTCGCGTCCGCGGATTTGCGGAATCGTCGCGAAGTTGTACGCCGGCGGCGGCGATGGCGCGGACCATTCGAGGCTGCGTCCGTCCCACGGATCGGCAGGCGCCCGCTCTCCGCTGATGAGACTTTTGAAAATGTTGATGTAGAAAAGCAGGAACGCGATGCCGAGGATGAACGCGCCGATCGTCTCAAGCTGGTTGAGATGCGTCCAGCCCATGTCGGCGCCGTAGGTGTAAGTGCGTCGCGGCATCCCCCACATCCCGAGAAAGTGCATCGGGAAAAATGTCAGGTTGAATCCGATGACCGTCAGCCAGAAATGCCACTTGCCAATCCGCTCGCCCAGCATGCGGCCGCTGATTTTCGGCCACCAGTAGTAGAACGCCGAAAGGATCGCGAACATCACGCCGCCGAACAGCACGTAGTGAAAATGCGCGACGACGAAGTACGAGTCGGTCTGTTGGAGATCGATCGGCGCGGACGCATGCATGATTCCGCTGAGGCCGCCGATGGTAAACTCGAGAATCATCCCGAGCGCGAAATAGAATGCGGTCGTCATGCGCAGCGATCCGCCCCAGACTGTCGCGATCCAGCTGAAAATTTTCACACCGGTGGGAATCGCGATCAGCATCGACGTGATCGCGAAGGCCGAGTCCGCCACCGGGCCCATCCCCGTCGCGAACATGTGATGTCCCCACACGCCGTACGACAGAAATGCGATCAGGCAGATCGAATACGCCATCATCGGATAGCCGAACAGCGGCTTGCGCGAGAAGGTCGGCACGACTTCCGAGATAATCCCGAACGCCGGCAGCGCCATGATGTACACTTCGGGGTGGCCGAATAGCCAGAACAAATGCTGCCACAGGATCGGAGTGGCGCCGGCTGATGCGATGTAGAAATGGGTATCGAAGAAACGATCGAACAGCAGAAAGATCAGGCCGATCGTGAGCGCGGGAAACGCGATCAGAATCAGGATCGACGTCACCAGCATCGACCACATGAACATCGGCATGCGCATATACGTCATGCCCGGCGCGCGCATCGTGATGATCGTCGTCAGGAAATTCAGACCGGTGAGGACCGTCGAAGTTCCTGATACGAGCAGGCCGACCACCCACCAATCGATCGCGAGGCCCGGTGTGAAGTACCGCTCGGTAAGGTTCGCATAGCCGAACCATCCAGCATCGGGGAGTCCGCCGCGAATCCAGCCGAGATGCAACAGGATGGCAGCGACCAACGCCAGCCAGAAGCTCAACGCATTGAGCCGCGGAAAAGCGACGTCGCGCGCGCCTATCTGCAGGGGGATCATGAAGTTGCCGAAAAATCCAAGCAGCAGTGGCATCACGACCAGGAAGATCATCGTCGTCCCATGCATCGTGAAAAACGCGTTGTAGGTCGCCGCCGACAGCGCGTGATTGTCGGGCGTCCACAGCTGCACGCGAATCGCCATCGCCTCGAGTCCGCCGAACGCCATGAAGAACAGCGCGCTTGCGAGATACATCACGGCGACGCGCTTGTGATCGATCGTTGTCAGCCATCCGACAATCCCGCCGCCTTCGAGATAGCTCGGTTGATGCACTGGCAATGGTTTCGGCTGGGCTGCCATTGGAGTCTCCCTATTTCAGACTCTCGAGATACGCGACCAGCGCGTTCAGCTGCGGCCCCGGCAACAGCAGCGGCGGCATGTTCGCGCCCGGCTTGACGTTCTGCGGATCCTCGATCCACTTCGCGACGTTCTCCGGCGTGTTCTGCAGCACCCCCGCGGCTAACGTGGTGCGGCTGCCGAAATGCGTCAGGTCAGGTCCGATGTAGCCTTTCGAGATTCCCTGGATCATGTGACAGGTAGTGCACGGACTGTCGGCGAAAACTTTTGCGCCGTCTGACGCCAACGAATCGCTCGTCGGAGTCGCGACTGGACCCGCCAACTGCGCCTTATCCCACTTCGCGAATTCATCCTGCGAATCGACAAATGTTCGAAAACGCATATTCGCGTGCGACAGGCCGCAAAACTCCGCGCACTGTCCCGGATACATTCCCGGCACCGTCGCGACGAACGTCAGCTCGTTGATTTGGCCCGGGACCACGTCGCGCTTGCCGCCAAGTTGCGGGACCCAGAAGCTATGGATGACGTCGGGCGATTGCAGCAGCAGGCGAATCGGCCGGTTCACCGGAATATGCAGTTCGTTGCTGGCCTTCGCGCCGTCCGGATAATCGAACTCCCACCACCACTGATGCGCAAATACTTTGATGACCAGCGCGCCCTTGGGTGCGACCGCCGGTTGCGATCGAAAGATAGTGCGAATCGTCGGCACCGAGATCATCAGCAACACCAGCGTAGGCCCAAGCGTCCACGCAATCTCCAGGCCCAGGTCCGAGGAAGCGGTCGAGGACGGAGCCGCCTCTCCGACGCGGGAAGAAAAGACGAACACCGCCAGAATGAACGCGGCGACTACGATTCCGAAAATGATCGCGTCCCAAATCGTCACTTCGACGTAAAGAGTCTGAATCCACTGCGCCAGGTCTGACTTCGGTGCGAGTGTCGTCATCGGACGGCCGGTTTCCGAGCATCCTGCGATAGCCAGTGCAATAGCCACTCGGATAGCTACTGCGGCGACCGAATAGCTATTTGCCAAGCGCCGGATCATTCCTCGTCATCTCCAACCGGTTCCCCCGAAGTCGCGGCCTGCGCGACTCGGTTCAGCCCCGGCACCGCCGAAATCAGAAATGCGCCTAGAAACCCGATCGAGATCAAGAATTGCGTCGGCCCAAATGGAATCGCGTCGCGCGACAACGACGGAACCACCAACACGTAGCGCTCGAGCCATATTCCGATGAGCCCCAGAGCCGAAACGGAGCCGAGAATCAGCGGCGTCTTTTTGGTTCGCACACTCATCAGCACCACAAATGGGATCAGCCAGATCAATACGAGGCACGCCACCGACAGCGGCGACCATGGCATGTGATGTACCCGCTGGACGATAAAGAAAGTTTCGACCGGCAGATCGCCGTACCAGATCACGATGTACTGCGAGAACATCAGGTAAATCCAGAATACTGAGAACGCGAAGACCATCTTACCAAAGTCGTGCATGACGACAGAATTCGTGAACAGATTGTGCTCGCTCAGGCGGCCACGCAACACGGCCGCTGTGAGAGCCATCGCGGCCAAGGCGCTCCAGAAAGCGCCGGCGAAAAAGTACCAGCCGAAAAGCGTGCTGCGCCACACCGGCGCGAGCGACATCACCAAATCGAATGAGATCAGCGTATAGACTACCGCGAATAAAACCGCGACCAGCGGCGCCCAGAATCGTATCGAATGCGGCGGCAACTCGATGTCGTCGGTAGCAATCGTCCACGCTCGCGCATCGGCGGCGCGCGACACGCGAATAAACGCGAAGCTCGCCGCGGCCATCACGCCGAGACCGATTCCGTCGCGCGCAAAAAGAAACGGAATGTTCAGCCACGCGGCCTTCTGCGCTATCGGATGCGTGACCCACGGAAAAATCAAGCTGCGGCCGAAGTACAATCCGAAGAACAGAAAAAATCCCACCCACAGAAATGGCGCGAACGCCTCGCCGAGTCGATACGGCGTCGATCCGCCCCACTTCGCCTGCGTGAGATAAAATGCCGCGGATGCTACCACCGCGCCCTGCGCGACTCCGAGGAAGAACAGTAAATTAACGAGATAGGCCTGCCACGCAATCGCAGCCGCGCCTCGCATCAGCGCAACCACGAACGCGATCACGCCCAACGCGATCATCACGCCTGCCACCGCATGCATCGTCGTGCCCGCCACCGACTCGACCGCTTGCGGCTTCATCGCCACGCGCTCACGACGCGCCATTTGAGGATTGGTGCTCATCGTCGTTTGCTAGACGCCTTCGCGCACAACCTCTTCCGCGCCCGACTCCTTCATGATCGATTCGACCCGCGCCGCCTCATCCTCGTCGCATCTAACCACGATTCCAAATCGATCCCCGCCGAAGCGCCCCTCGTAGCCCGGCGCGCTTTCGGTCGCGGGCAGACGCGCGAGCCCCAACACTCCGAAGAAGCCGAAGATTCCGCCCAGCAGGACCATCAACTCGAAGCAGATCACGATGAACGGGGGCCACGATACCAGCGGTTTGCCGCCCGCATTGAGCCGCCACTCGTAAGTTGTGCCAATCGTGATCGCGAGCCCCGTGAGCACGCCTGAAATTCCGCCCGTCAGAACGATCCATCGCACCGGGCTTTTTTTCTTGCCGATAGCGTGTTCGATTTTGTGGCTCGGGAACGGCGCGAACGTATGCAAATTGGCGACCTGCGCCGACCGCAGCTCCTCGATCGCGTGCGCCGCCTGCGTATCGTCTGCAAACGAGCTTATGATCTCGATGGTGCTCATGCGGCTTTGACTCGATCCATCTTGAGCGCTTTGCGCAGCCAGACGATTCCTTCCTTGAGTTCCGTCATCGAAAAGATCGGCAGGTATCTTGAAAATAACGAGAACAGCCCCAGGAACCACGCGAAGCTGCCGACCGTGATCATGATTTCAGTGATCGACGGATGGTACGGCCCCCACTGCGAAGGTTCGAAGTTCACCTTCAGCGAACCCGCGATGATAACAAAGCGCTCGAGCCACATGCCGATATTTATGAATATTGAAATTATCCAGAGCGCGGTGAGGTTAACCCGGATGCGCGGAGAGAACAGCAGCAACGGAATCAGGCAGTTGCACAAAACCATGGTCCAGAACAGCGGGCCCCAGGGCCCGAAGTAACGCATATGAAACGTCATTTGCTCGATCCTGTCGCCGGAGTACCAGACCATGAACGTTTCAGTGATGTACGAGTATGAAACGACCAGCGAGGTCAGCAGAATGACTTTCGCGAGATTGTCGAAATGCCACTCGGTCAGCAGGTCCTGGATCCCCAGCAGCCTGCGCATCGGGACTAGCAGCGTGATAACCATCGCGACGCCGGAAAAAATCGCGCCGGCGACGAAGTACGGCGCGAAAATCGTACTGTGCCAGCCGGGCAATTGCGCCATCGCGAAATCCCACGACACAACCGAATGCACTGAAAGCACCAGCGGTGTAGCCAGCCCCGCCATCAGCAGGTACGCCATCGAGTAATGCCGCCACTGGCGATCGGTCCCCTGCCATCCCATCGCCAGCACTGTGTAAAATTTCTTGTGCCACCCGCTGGCTGCTTCGCGCGCGTTCGCGATGTCCGGAATCAGGCCCATCGTCCAGAACAGCGCGCTGATAGTCAGATAGGTACTGACTGCGAAAGCGTCCCACACCAGCGGCGAGCGGAAATCGGGTTGCAGGTATCGCTCGTTAGGGTATGGCAATAGCCAGTAGAAAAACCACACTCGACCCAGATGGAACAGCGGGAACAGGCCGGCCGTCGCGACCGCGAATATAGTCATTGTTTCAGCGGCGCGATAAACCGCGGTGCGCCACTTGGTCCGGAACAGAAATAGAATCGCGGAGATCAACGTCCCCGAATGCGCGATACCGACCCAGAAAACGAAATTGGTGATGTAGATCGCCCACATCACCGGTTGGCGCAGCCCGGTCACACCCAGACCGATGTAAACCTGGCGCATCCACAACGCGGCCGCGATCCCGACCAGCGTGAAACAGAATCCGACCCACGCCCAGTAAGCGCGGCCCGCCGGTTCCATCACCCGCAGCACGCTGCGGTCGATGTCGCCGTAGGTCGGTTCCGTGTTTATTTTCGGCGCCGCTGCCACCTCAAGCTTTACCTTTCTCGCGATAGAGATCGCGCAGATACGTGATCGCGGGTTTCGTGTTGAGTTCTTCCAGCGCGCGATAGTTGCGCAGCTTGTTGTCATCGCGCCGGCGCATCATCGCGCTCGCGGGATCGTTGCTGTCGCCGAATGTGATCGCCCGCGTCGGACACGCCTGCTGGCAGGCCGTGACGATCTCTCCGTCGCGCAGTTGGCGATCTTCGGTCTTCGCGTTGAGCTCGGCGAACTGGATTCGCTGCACGCAGAAGGTGCATTTCTCCATCACGCCGGCGCCGCGCACCGTCACGTCGGGATTGAGTTGCAAGTTGAGCGGCGCCGGCCACTCGGGCACGAACCAGTTAAATCGACGCACCTTGTACGGACAGTTATTTTCGCAGTAGCGCGTCCCGACGCATCGATTGTAAATCTGGCCGTTGAGCCCTTCCTCAGTGTGATACGACGCGAACACCGGGCAGACCGGCTCGCACGGCGCGTGATCGCACTGCTGGCAAAGCATCGGCGCGAGATAGAGTTGCGGCGCCTCCGCCGCTTCCTTTTCATCCGGAAAGTAACGCTCGATGCGAATCCACGACATGATGCGCCCGCGATCGACGCCGTCCTTGCCAACCGTCGGCACATTGTTCTCCGCGTAGCACGCCGTCACGCACGCGCTGCATCCGGTGCACGCATTGACGTCGATCGTCATGCCCCACTTGTGCCCCGCATATTTCCACGGCTCGTACATTTCGAACGGCCCGGTGACTTCTTCCGCGTCGCTCTTCGGGATCTCGCCGCTTGCGAGCTGCTCGATACTCATCGCCTCGACGATCGACCGGCCCATCATGTCACTCTTGCCGAGCGGCGTGACGAGCGTACGAGTCGTGCCCGTCGCGCGCGCTGTCGCCGCAGAATAGGTCGCGCCCGCCGCCAGTATCGACCATGGATTTGCGCCAACGTCTTTCGCATAACGGCCGTACGCGCGATGACCCTGGCCAATCGGCACCGCGATCACGCCCGGACGCACCGTGCTCTCGACCAGGACCGGCGCCTCGATCGCGCCATGCTCCGTTTTGATCTCGATCACGTCGTCCTTGGCGACGCCGAGCTTGCGCGCCGTGTCGGGATGAATCTCGGCCCAACTGTCCCACACGATCTGCGTCACCGGCTCGGGCAACTCCTGCAGCCACGGCTTGTCCGCACCGCGCCCGTCGTACAAAAAAATGTGCGGATAGGCGTAAACCGAAAGTTCCATCTGCGCCGCGGTCGGCACGGCCGCCTTGAATGGAGACGTGTCGAGCTTGAGCGCCGACACATGCTGCTCTTCGAATAGTCCGCCTTCGCGCCGGACGTTTGTCCAAAAATCCTCAGGATTCGCGTCGTCCGCTTTGGGAGCCAGCGCGAGCCACTCCGCCTTGACCGCTTCCGCCGTGCTCGCCCATGGAGCTTTCGCGCTCGACGATTTTGCGGCGGCCGTGAGCAGGATGTCGCCGAGCGGCTTGCTGCTGAACACCGGCTGCATCACCGGCTGTCCAAGTCCGCGAATGTTCGCGCGTGGCAAAGTGTCGCGCCACGATTCGAGCGGATGATGCGCCGGCAAAATAAGACTCGCCATCGCGGCGGTCTCGTCGGGTACGCCTCCCGCCCACACCACGAACGGAACTTTCTGTAACGCTTCGGCGATTCGCGCCGCCGGCGGCATCGTGAAGATCGGATTTCCACCGGCGATGAAAACTGCGTCGATCTCGCCCGCACGCATCGCGTCCACCACCGCGTCAATTTCATCCGGCGTGCTGGTATCTTCGGCCGGCGAGTCTTCGAGAAACATGATCGTCTTGCCAAAATTGCCGGTGACCGCATTGAGAATCATCGCCGCGAGATGTGCCGACGAATCGTCGGTGCCCGCGATCGCGAGCGCACCGTCGGCCTTGCCGAACATCTCGCCGAGCCGCGTGATCGTCTCGACCGGCACGCCGGTGCGCGCGCTGGTCGCCGCCGGATCGAAATTTTCCACCGCCTTGCCGAGCGCCGCGAGATCGAAGCCCGAGCTCTGCGAAACCTTGCCTGTTTTGACCAGCACGTTGAGCACGCTCCACGCAACGTCGGCCTGCGCACCCGGCGCCGTCGCGATCCAATCGTCGCACTTCGACGCCGTCATGCTGAGTCGCGGACCGACGTACGTCGCGCGGCCGATGGTCAGCGCGCCGCGACGATTCTGCGGCGTGCGGAACTGCGAATATTGCCGCGCGAGTTCCACCGGCGATTGCCACGTCTCGAGAAAGTCCGCGCCGAACGAAATCAGCACTTCCGCCTGATCGATTCGATAGGCCGGCAGATCGCGCCGGCCGAAGAGCATCTTCGCCGCCGCGCGGGCCGGCTCATTGTTGACTGCTTCATAAAATATCGCGCGCGACGAATTGTGCGCACCGACGAACGCCGTCGCGATCTTTTTGAATGTCGGCCCTTGCGGCGCGCCGAAAAACGCAACGCGATCCTTGCCCGCCTTTGCCGCCGCACCCAGCCGGTCGGTGAGTACTTTCTCAGCTTCGTACCACGACACTTCCCGCAGCGCACCGTCGCCGCCGCGAACTTGCGGACGCGCCAGCCGGTCCGGATTGTACAACCCTTGCAGCGCCGCCTGCCCTCGCGCACACAAACTGCCCTGCCCGATCGGATCCGCTGGATTTCCTTCGAGCTTGACAACCCGCCCTTCCCGGATTCGCGCGACCACGCCGCATCCCGCCGGACACTCCGCGCAGGTCGTCGCGAAAAAACTGGGGACGCCGGGGACGACGTTCTCGTCCGGTACCACGTACGGGATCAGCTTGCGCGCCGCCGGCTCGCATCCGGGCATCGCGCTCGCCGCAGTCGCGGTCGCGGCCAGCTTGATGAACGCTCGTCTGGATATCGAGGTTCCCTCGCGCGTCGGTTTTTTCACTTTCCTCACTCAGTGATGACAGCCGACGCAATCGAGCGTCGCTTTTTTCTCCGTGTGACAGTTCACGCAAAATCCCATGTTGATTTCATGCACCGGCACCACCCGATCCATCGTCTGCACCGGACCGTGACAGCTCTGGCATTCGATACCGGCATGTATATGCGGCCGATGCGTGAAGCGCACGAAGTCCGGCAGCGTGTACACGCGATTCCACTGGATCTCGAACGACGCCGGCGTATCGTCGGTCCACGGCCGCGTCACCGGCTCGATCCCGCCGCCCGCAATCCCGTTGCCGTGACATCCCACGCATCGCGCAACCGCCGGAATCCCCGGTTCAGAGGATCGACTCGCATAGGCGTGGCAGTACTGGCATGGAATCTTGTTCACGCCGGCATGCACGCGATGGCTGAATGGGATCGGCTGGACGACGTCAGACCGCGGCGCCCACGGCCGCTGCGAAAATGCGATCACTGCTCCGCCCGAGAGGAGCATCAAGAGGGCCAGCGGGAGGATTATCCGGTTCATGCTGACGATCAGGTTGTGAATAATCCGAAACGATGCCGATGCGCCACCGCGTCTCAGTTAAAATTTCTAACAATGAGAGCATTTTCAATCAAGTAAAATTAATATTGATTGTCGCGCGCCTTGCTCTTGGCGAAACACCCGCCTGTGGATTCCCATTGGGCGAGAACGCCGATTTATTGCGGCAGGTAGTTCCGACGCCTGTGAAACTATGTTACTTATGAACGGATCTTTGGGGTTTAAGGCTGCTTCGACAGGTGCAAATCAAGACCGCCGCCAGACTGGGTCTTTTACCGCCCTACCTTTTCGCCGAGCTTGATCGGCTCAAAAAAGAGGTCGCGAGCAAGGGGGTTGACGTCATCAGCCTCTCGATCGGCGACCCCGACCTGCCCACTCCCGGTCACATCGTCGCGTCGCTCAAGCGTGCTGCCGACGACCCTAAAAATCACCGCTATCCCGACTACGAAGGCCTGCCGCAATTTCGCGAGGCCTCCGCCGATTGGTATCGCCGCCGTTTCGGCGTCAGCTTCGATCATCAGCGCGAAGTTTGCGCGCTGATCGGATCCAAGGAAGGCATCGCAAACTTCGCGACCGCGGTCGTCGATCCCGGCGACATCGTGTTGATTCCCGATCCCGGCTACCCCGTCTATTACTCCGGATGCGTCTTCAACGGCGGCGAGCCTTACTTCCTGCCGCTCCGAAAAGAAAACGCGTTCCTTCCCGACCTCGCGTCGATTCCCGCCGAGATCGCGCGCCGCGCCAAAGTGTTGTGGCTCAATTATCCCAACAACCCAACCGCCGCGACGGTTGACCTCTCGTTCTTCCAGGACGCCGTCAAATTCTGCCTCAAGCACGACGTGATCCTTGCTCACGACAGCGCCTACTCCGAAATTGCCTACGACGGTTATCGCTCTCCGAGCGTTTTCCAGGCCGAGGGCTCGCGCGATTGCGCAATCGAGTTCCACTCGCTGTCGAAGACTTTCTCGATGACCGGATGGCGCGCCGGTTTCGCAATCGGCAACCCGCAGTTGATCGGCGCGCTCGGCAAGGTCAAGACCAACATGGATTCCGGCGTCTTCCAGGCGGTGCAGGAAGCTGCGATCACCGGACTCGCAGGCGGCGACGGCGATCGGCTCGCCGAATATTGCGCCAGCTACAAGCAACGCCGCGACCTGCTCGTCCCGGCTCTGCGAGCGCTCGGGCTCGAATGCGAGAATCCGCGCGCGACCTTTTACGTCTGGACCAAAGTTCCACGTGGTTACACCTCGGTTTCATTTACCGAGCGCGTCTTGAAGGAAGCCGGCATTGCAATTACGCCCGGCTCCGGGTTCGGCAAGGGTGGTGAGGGGTACGTTCGCTTTTCTCTTACGAGCGAACGTTTGGTCGAGGCGGTGGACCGACTAAAAGCGCTGCGGTTGTAACGGCAAGAATGCCCAATCGGGCTTTTATCGGAATAGGCAGTAACCTAGGCGATCGAGCCGCCAATTATCGCGAGGCGATTCAACGGATCGCGTCGATCCCGGACACGAGGATCGTGCGCCAATCCTCGATCTACGAGACCGAGCCGATGGGCGATCTCAAGGGCGCGTTTCTCAACGGCGTCATCGAAGTCGAAACCGAAATCCCTGCCGAAGTCCTGATGCGCCGGATGCTCGCGCTCGAGCGCATCATGGGCCGCAAGCGGGTTAAGGGCCGCAAGCAGACCCGCGGCAAGTACCGTCCGCGAATCATCGATCTCGATTTGCTGTTCTTCAATAAAGAAACCATCGACACCCGAGTCCTCAAAGTGCCGCATCCACGGCTCCACGAGCGCCGCTTCGTGCTCGCTCCGATGAGCGAGCTCGCGCCCGCGCTGATCCATCCCAAACTCAACGCGTCGATTTCCGAAATGCTGGCGGGACTTAAGTCGCCGTTTCGTGTTACGCTTGCGCGAGCGGATCTGTTAAGACCGCAACCCTCAAAGAAAGAGGCATCCCGATGAAATATTTTATCGACACCGCAGATGTCGCCGAGATTCGCGAGGCCGCCAGCTGGGGACTGATCGACGGCGTCACTACCAATCCATCGCTGATGGCGAAAACCGGGCGCCCGTATCACGACGTGCTGCGCGAGATTTGCGAAATCGTGGACGGACCGATCAGCGCCGAAGTCGTCGCCACCGAAGCGTCCGCGATGATCGAAGAGGGCGAGAAACTCGCCAAGCTCCACAAAAACATCGTCGTCAAATGCCCGATGATCATCGAGGGCCTTAAGGCGACTCACGCGCTCGCCAAACGCGGCATCCGCGTCAACGTAACTCTGATCTTCACGCCCGCTGCAGGCGCTGGCCGCGGCAAAAGTAGGCGCGTCATTCCTGTCGCCGTTCATCGGCCGCCTCGATGACATCGGCCAGGACGGCTTCGCGCTGGTCGAAGACATGGTGCAAATCCTCTCGAACTACGACTACCCAGCCGAAGTGCTGGTAGCGTCCGTCCGCAGCACCACGCATTTGATCCGCGCCGCCGAAGTAGGCGCCGACATAGCAACAGTCCCCTTCGCAGTCCTAAAACAGACGCTCCATCATCCACTAACTGACTTGGGCCTCGAGCGTTTCCTGGCCGACTGGCGCAAAACCAACCAGAAGATCTGACGCAACTCTCCCTTGGGCGGCGGTCCGCTCCGATCTTACCTCGCCCGTTATTTCACGGGAGAGGCGGCTGGCCGCATCACGGCCAGCGGTGAGGGTTCCGCGAATCGAGCAGAACCCCAAGATCGGCCTCCGCACGTTCACAGTTCAGGGATAGAATCGTTCAGCGCACACGCTACTTTGAAATGAAGCACCAGGCCGATGTCGCGAATCGTTGTCCTGGGATGCGCGGGGTGCGGGAAAACTACTTTGCGCGACGACTAGGTGAACGCATGGGCGCGCCGGTGATTTCGCCTCGACGCGATCTGGCAGCCGCAATGGACTGAAGATGACGTCGCCAACTTCCGCAGCTTGATGAAGCAGGCGCACGCGGGCGAGACCTGGATCAGCGACGGCAACTTCGCGGTCGCGACTTTCGACCTCCGCCTGCCTCGCGCCACTTTGGTCGTCTGGCTCGTTCGGCCAAGACTGTTCTGCGCCTGGCGCGCAATCACGCGAGTGTTTCAGCCGGGCCATGAGCATCGAATTGGCGGGCTGGCCAAGGTGCTGCGGTTCATCTGGAATTTCGACCGAATCAACCGTCCGCTGATCGAGACGCAAAGAATCGCATTCGGGCCAGAATGTTCCCGTCTGCAGATTGAGTAACGATCGCGAGATTGATGCCTTCATGGCCTCGGCTAAAGGCGATCTATCGCGAACGGTGACTCAACTTTTCTGATCGCAGGGTTCCGGCGGTCGGTGCTGGACCCTTGCTTCAGCCTCGTGTTAAACGACGTGCATGGAAGCCCTCCGCGCAGCCGCGCTCGGGTCTTTGGTGCTCGTTCAGATCGCTGCGGGAAGCGGCCTAGCCCAGACATCCGATACCCAAATCTGGAACGGTGTGACCGTCAGATGCGCCAAGCTGGGTTTCTCTGGAGGGCAGCAAGAGGGACTCGAAGTCGTAAAAGTCGATCCGAACAGCGCCGCGCAGGCGGCAGGTTTGCGTAGCCCTCTGCCCGCGAACAGGGCCACCGCGGAACCAAGTACATCGCGTGGTCGGCTAGGGGCGATGGCGATTCCGCAAGATCAACCCGGCGACCTTATCGTCGCAGTCGATGACCTTCGCGTGCATTGCGACTCCAACCTCGAGGAGGAGATAACAAAGGCGAAGCCTCGGGACACCGCTTACCTGACGATAGTTCGTTCCCTGCCGGATGACGGTCATGAAACGATGAAGATAGCTATTCGACTGAGCGAGATACCGCCTGGGGCTAGATTTTAGTAAATGTCCCGCACCGTCCCCCGACAGCCGCCCACCTTCGATCCTCTTCCTTTGGACGGCTTTGCGTAACTAATGCCGAACGCATGAGCGTCCGGCGAGATTCTTCGCTACAGCAGCTTTTGCTCAGAATGACACGTGAGGCGGTCCGATTTTTGAGTCATCCTGAGCGCAGCGAAGGATCTCGCGCTTCCGGCGCGCTTCGGTTCCGTCGCTGACTGATATATCAGTTACGCAAAGTTTTACTTTGGAGAGGAGAAGAAGGATCCGGGATTCTTCGCCGCGGCGGCTCTGAATGACACAAATGTCTCACTGAGGAGCAAAGGGGAAGATCAGAACCGGGATTCTTCGCTTCGCTCTAGAATGACACAAGGATGAGAAGCGCGGGGCGGAATCTTGAATCGCGCGCGAAAATTGCGCGCTGAATAAGGTCCCTCTCCTTCGATCCTCTCCCGACGGCCGACGGGAGAGGGGAAGAAGGAGCCGGGATTCTTCGCCGCTGCGGCTCTGAATGACACAAAGCGCGGCGGCTCTGGAAGACACGAGGACATTAGGGCAGAAATCGCGGGCACGGCGGCCCGCGCCACTTTAGGTGGGCAACAGGAAGTTGGGCGCTATCGGGGAAGACTAATTTGCGGCGGCTGTGCGCTCGGCGATTAGGCGGTCTAGTTCGGCTCTCAGCTTTGGGGAGCACTTCTTCGTAGGCGAAGTAGCCTAGTTTGCGGTCCTTTTTTTTGAGGTTCACTGTCGTCGGGCCGCACCATAGGCCCAGGTCGGCGTCGTCGGTTTCGCCGGGGCCGTTTACGCGGCATCCCATGATTGCGATCGTGATTTTGTATTTTTCGGCGTAGGTCGTTAGCTCTTTTACTTGCTGCGCTAGCTCGACGAACTTCATGTTCTCGACGCGCGAGCATGAAGGGCATGAGATGATGTTCAGCCCCGCGCCGAAGTCCGGCACCGAGATGAAGCGGCCTGCCGCCACGTCCTCGATTATTTTGTGGCCGACGAGGACTTCTTCATGCTTGCGTTCGTTGGGCAGCGTGAGCGAGACGCGAATCGTGTCGCCGATACTCTGCGCTAGCAGTTTTTCGAAGGCGATTCGGGTCTTGATGATTCCGTCGGGCGGCAAGCCAGCCTCGGTGACGCCGAGATGTATCGGCACGTCGGGGCGGCGCTTGGAGAAGCGCCGATTCGCGTCCATCACCTTGACCGGATCGGAATCCTTGAGCGACACGACGAAGCGGGTGAAGCCGAAACTGTCCATCAGATCGCAATGGTACGCGGCCGACTCGACGATCGCCGCGAGCTGATCGCCGGGATACTTGTCGAGGAACGCCGGCGCCACCGATCCGCAATTGACGCCGATGCGAATCGCGACGTCGTTGTCGCGCGCCACCTCGACCAGCCATTTCACCTTCTGCTCGATGGTCTTCGATTTCTCGATATGGTGCAGATGGCCCGGGTTGTAGCGAATCTTATCGACGTACGGCGCGACCCGGTCCGCGATTTTGTAGTTCTCCTGCAAATCGACCGACAGCACGACGCCCTTCGTCTGCTTGCGGATTTCCTTGACCGCCGGAATTTCCTTCTCGCTGTCGATCGCGATGCGCACGATTCCCGCGCCCGCGTTGGCCAACTGATGGGCCTGCGCGACGGTCTCATCGATGTCGATGGTGCGCGTCGCGCACATCGATTGCACCACCACCGGCGCGTTGCCGCCGACCTTGGTGCCGCCAATCGTTATCTGCCGTGTTTTGCGATCTTTCAGTGCTTGATCCATCTCACCTATGCTGCCGAATGTGTTGGCCTCTTGCTAGTGCTTGTGTTCGTCGGCGACCGCCATCGCGATCGCGCCATGACTGAACGCCGCGCCCGCGCGCATCGCCGCCGCGACCCACACCGCCTCCGCGATTTCATTGTCGGTGCATCCTTTCTCTTTCGCGCGCGTGACGTGCGCCTCGATACACCACGGGCACTGCGTCACATGCGCGGCGGTAATCGCCATCAACTCTTTCGTTTTGCTCGGAATCGCGCCGTCCTTGAAAACTTCCTTGTCGAATTCGAGGAAGCCCTTGAACGCGTCGGGCGCATTCTGGCGCAGGTTGCGGAGATACTTCGAGGTTTCCTTGCCGTAAAAATCAGCCATGGTGATTCTCCTGCGAGGTCGTTTTGATGCTGATACTCGGACTATAGCAGAGCGCTCGCCGGTATCGATAATAATTGCGTTTCGTGATTTTGGCGATTCGCTTACGCTAATTTTGACCTTATCCTCAGACAAACTTTACTTATCCAAGGCTCGCGACGACAAATTTAGGCTCTGACTTTTCCCTTGCAATAAGTCATCGTCCTGACTAAGTTTCTTTCACTGTCGTTGGTTTATTAGACGAAAGGGGAGGCCGTATAAGTGATGCTGCCGTTCGTTCGCGCACGAAAACTTTACAAGTTCAAGCTCTTCGCTCGGGGGAGGGAGGAAGCTGAACGATGAGTACCGTAGTCTCCACAATCGCGGCCGCCGACCCGCGGCCATTTCCTGACGTCATTCTTCGCAGCCAGTTCTTCGAGATGGTGGGCACGCGATCGCTCTCGAGCGAACAGCGCCTGATGCTCGCGGTGCTGGCCGACGCGATCAACGTCGTGCAGGAATTCGGCAGCGCTTCGAGTCTGCGCAAGCGCAACTCGTTCAACGAGGCGTGGAACTGGTTCTTCACCAAGGGCGTCGCGTGCCCGTTGTCGTTTGACAGCGTATGCGACGCACTCGGCATCGACGCCAAAGGCCTGCGATGGCGTCTGTCAGAGCTGGTCGCGGGACGCGGCGGCACTCCGCTCCGTTTGCGCCTGAAGGAAGCGAGCCGGATGCAGCGCCTGACGGTGAATCGAGTACGCCGCCGCGACCCGCGCCGAGTGCATCGCGCGACTCGCGCGCGCTAGAATGTGAAACCCGCGGCGGGTTTCACGCTTCCTTCGGCAGGGGTAACCCCTGCACCTTCAATATTAAGAAGGAGCAGATGCGGGACTTCGTCCCTGTTAGAACGGGGTTGGGCGGAGGATCGTCCTGAGCGCTGCGAATATTTCTTCGCGCGCTGCTCCGGTTCGATCACTATCGGAAGTGACGTGCGAGCTCCGAAGCGTATGCGACGCCGATCTTGTCCACGTTGCTGCGAAGCCATTCACTGAAGCGCGTTGTCGCATTTGGCGGGGAGTCTGTAACCAGCAGATTGCTCATCAGGCCGCGAGCTTCGTCGAGGGTGAGCGTAACGTCGCGCACGAACCATCCGACGATCCAGGCGAACGAGACCGCGATTCGAGAATCGACGTGCACGATGCGCGAGTTGCTGCCCACGGCGCTCGCGATCATCCGGACCAGTTCGTCAAAGGTGAAAATCTCCGGACCCACCGCGTCCAGAATGACGGATCGTTCGTCGCGCGCGGCGTTCACGGCGATCTCGGCTAGGTCAGCGGCGAAGATCGGTTGGACGCGGTAGTCTCCGCGCCCGGGAATCGGGAAGAATGGAAATCGTCTCTGTAGCCACGCAATGTTGTTGAGCAGAATGTCTTCGACTCCGAAAATCAGCGCCGGCCGGATGATCGCATAGCTGAGCTGCGACTCTCTGACCGCAGCCTCGACCATCGCCTTGCCACGGAAATAAGGCAGCGGCGACTCAGTCGCATGGGTAACGCTGATATGAACGAACTTGCGAACTCCCGCCGCGGCCGCCGCATCGATCATAACGCGAGTATTCGCCACCGCCTGGTCGAAGCTCTGGCCGTCGTGCGGAAACCTGATCCAATACGTATTGAAGAGCGCGCGGGCTCCTTCGAGACTTCGCTTCAAAGCGTCGGGGCGATCGAAATTGAACGGCACCGCTTCGACATGATCGTCAAATGGATTCGAGCGCGTCGGGTGTCCCGTAAGCGTCTTGACGCGTCGCCCGCGCGATAACAGTGCGCGCGTGATGTATCGACCGGTGTATCCCGACGCGCCGGTGACAACGTCGAAGTCATTCTCTGGCATTCCGCAGTCTCCGTCGAATCGAGCGCTGCTCCGGGATTCTTCGCTACAGCAACTTTCGCTCTAGAATGACACAAAAAAAGATCAGGCAAAGAAGAGGTGAAAAAAGAAGGCGGGCGACCGGTCGCGCTTGTAGCTCGAGTCGCAGAACCCTCACCTACCGGCCGCGATGCGGCCGGTCGCCTCTCCCGTAAAGGTAACGGGCGAGGTAAGAATCGGAATCGCGCGCACGCGCGAAGAACCTAACCCCTAACCCCTTCCCGAGCGGGAAGGGGAACCGGATTTTATTTCAGTGAGAGCAAAAGGGCGTCCTCGCCATTTTGCGATTAGTACTTTTCACCGGGTGCAGGGGTCACCCCTGCCGAAGGAAGCGTGAAACCCACCGCGGGTTTCACTACAGTTACGTTCCTATGGACCGTCCACTGCAGGGAATCAAAGTTGTCGAAGTTGCGATGTGGGTCGCCGGGCCGTCCACGACGGCTGTGCTCGGCGATTGGGGCGCAGACGTTATCAAGCTCGAGGACCCGCGCACCGGCGATCCGATTCGCGGTTTCGTCACGCGCACGATGGGTGATCCTAACGCGCGCATCCGTCCGCCGTTGGAGCTCGATAATCGCAACAAACGCAGTGTCGCTGTTGACTTGCGCAATCCCGACGGTCACGCGTTCGCGCTCAAGCTGATCGAACGCGCCGACGTCTTCGTCACCAGCCTGCGCCTCGACGCCATCGAGCGCATGAAGCTCGACTACCCGACTCTCTCCGCGAAGAATCCGCGCCTCGTTTACGCGTCGATCAACGGCTACGGGCATCGCGGCCCCGATCGCAATCGTCCCGCCTACGACTATGCTGCCGCGTGGGCCCGTTCGGGCCTGATGGCGACGATCGCGGAGCCTGGACAATCGCCGCCTGCGCAGCGTCCCGCGATGATCGATCATGCGGTCGGCCTTGGCCTGGCCGGCGCGATCTCCGCCGCCCTGCTCGCGCGCGAGCGCACTGGCCGCGGCCGCGAGGTCAACATCTCGCTGTTCTCGATGGGCCTGTGGATGAACGCATCCGATCTCACCGTCGGCCTGATGACCGGCCGCTCGCCACAATCCGAGTCGCGCACCGAGCGCGTGAATCCGCTCTGGAGTTCCTATCGATGCGCCGACGCGCGCTGGATTTACTTCGTGATGATCCAGAGCGATCGCCATTGGCCTGATTTCTGCCGCGCGCTCGGCAAACTTGAATGGCTCGACGATCCGCGCTTCAAGGACTCGACCGCGCGCGCACAAAACTGTGCCGCGCTCACCGCCGAGATCGATCGCGCCGTCGCGACTCGCACCGCCGACGAATGGGCGCCGATTTTCGATCGTCACAATCTCGTCTGGGCGCCCGTCCGCACCGACGCCGAAGTGCTCGACGATCCTCAAGCCGCCGCCATCGGCGCTTTCGCGTCCGTCGATCATCCGAATATTCCCGGATGCCGCGTCGTGAACAGCCCCGTTGAGTTTGGCGATATGCCCTCGCAACCGCATCGCGCGGCGCCCGAACTCGGTCAGCATACCGAGGAAATCGCGCTCGAAATCGGTCTTTCATGGGACGAAATTGCCCGTCTGAAGGCCTCTGGCACCTTGGGCTGATTATCGGTTCGAGTCGCGAATTAAGCCCCATCCAAACTGGCTAATTCAGGCTTTTCTACAATCAAACCTTGGTATAAAGCCGGATTTCGCCGACTTTGTTTGACTCTGATCGAACCCCCCTCAATATGATCGTATTATTCGTCTCCCGGAGGTCGCCTGTTCGTGCGAATGATTGTTCCTCCTGTCGCTCATCGTCGTGAAATTGATCGCAACCTCGCCGAATTTTTCCGCGGCCATCGCGCCGTGCATTTCAATCGCGCCGTCTCCGCGATGTGCCGATATTTCAAGTTGCGCCGACCGCGCGTCGAATGGTTCGAGTACATCGATTGGGGCAAGACCGCCGGCCGCACCTACGAAGACGGCCGCATCCACCTCGTGCATCCCGAAAACTGGAAACGCGGCCGCATCTACTTCAGCGAGCGCAAGTGGATCCAGATGCTCTACCACGAGATGGGCCACTTCCTGCTCTGGAGCGACCCCGAGCGCAAGGCCGACTTGTTTTCGCGTCGGATGATCACCGGGCTTCGAGTCCCCACGCGCCGGCGTTCCGCGCGCCCGCGCACCCGCACCGGAATCTCGAGCGCGCGCCGCTCCGCAAATCGCGTCCGCAAGCGTCGCGCGCGAATTTCGATCGCGCGAAAATCGCGACGGACTACTCGCGTCGCTTCACGGCGCGTCACCACTCGCAAATCACGGCGGGCCGCCTGATGCCGCAGAAGCCGACTGTCGAAAATCGATGGTGGGTCGAAACCACCTTCAAGAAACCCAAGCGCGCCAAGTCCGAAACCGAGATGCCGGAGTTGCCGGTCGCGATGGCCTTTTACGCGGTCGCGCGTGACTACGATCAGGATCGCGCCAAGGAAGATCTCACCGACAACAATCTGCGCATCGCGCGCGCCGCCGATCCGCCGCAGGGCAATTGGGCTTACGTCGCGATGACCGAGCAGCACGCGCCGGCCAACGTGATCAAACGGGTCAAGGACGAGTTCCGAATCCCGCGCGAAGCCCGCGGCATCGTGATCGATCACGGACGCGTCGTGCGGCTGCTGATTTGTGGGCCGCAAATCGAAGACTGGATGCTCGACATCACGCTCGGCGACGAACCGTCGGTTGATGCCTACGTATGGTCGGTGATGTATCGCGAGCGAATTTTCCGCCGCGCCGAAGACGCGCTGCGCCAGGCCCGCAAATGGGCCATCAACCTGCTTCAATTCCCGCCGCCAAGAGACGAACCCTTCCGCGGCGCCCTGCTGATCTAAAGAAGCACAGAAGAATTTATTTAACCGTCGATGCGTATCTTTTGCTTTTTCTTCTAGTCGCCGCATCTTTCCTATCACTAAGGTGCAGGGGTTACGGGAAGTGTGAAACCCACGTTGGGTTTCACTACAATTAAGTTCTCGCCATGAACTATCTCTCCCTCGTGCTCCGCAACCTCGCGCGCAACAAGCGCCGCACGATTCTCACGACGCTGTCGATCACCGTCTCCGTCTTCATCTTCGCGTCGCTCATCAGCTTGCCCGGACTTATCAACCAGGTCCTGCGCGACCGCGCCAACTCCCTTCGCCTCATCACACACAGCAAAGCGGGCTTCTACTACATGTTGCCCGAAGCGTATCGCCGGCGAATCGAAACCGTGCCGCACGTCGACGCGGTGGCGGCGTACAGCGTCTTCCTCGCAACTTACCAGGATCCCAAGGAGCAATTGGGCGTTCTCGCGGTTGACGACGATCACATCCGCGAGATCTTTCCCGACTGGGAGGTCAGCGCTGAGGCCGATCACGAATTCGAAAGTATGCGCACCGCGGCGCTCGTCTCAACCACCTTGATGAAGGCTTACGGATGGAAGGTCGGGCAGACGATCATGCTGCGCGGCACGATGTATCCGGTCAATCTGCAGCTCACGATCGTCGGCACGTTGAGCGAGGCGGGCGCCGGCCCCCGGGTAATTTTCCGGCGCGACTACATGGAAGAGCTGCTGGGCAGGCCCGGCACCGCCAACCTGTTCTGGGTCAAAGTGGACAGCACTCGATCGGCGCCCGAAGTTATCGCCGCGATCGACGAGATGTTCGCCAATTCGCCGAACGAGACGCTTACTGAAACCGAAGTGACGCTGATCAAGAATGAGCTCATGGGCAACCTCAGCCTGATGGTTAACGGCGCAAAATTTCTCGCGACGATCGTGATTTTCACGATCGGGCTCGTCGCCATTAACACGGCTGCGATGGCGGTCCGCGAGCGGCGTCACGAGATGGCCGTGATGCGCGCGATTGGGTTCACGCGCAATTCGATCATCGGGCGAATCCTGGTCGAGGGGCTGATAGTCGGCGTCATCGGCGGCGTGCTCGGATGCTGCGTGGCCTACCTCGGCTTCGATCTGCTGCCGCATATCGCCAAAGCACTCGGCCCGCTCGCACTCGCGATGACGCTGTCGCCGCGAATCGTCGCTTACAGCTTCCTCATCGCCACCATAATCGGAGCCGTCAGCGGCTTAATCCCCGCAACCCTGGCCACCCGCCGCGACATAGCAACGGAACTCCGCGCCATCTAATTCAATTTGGTCCGGTCCTTGTCCGAATCCTAACCTCTCCTTGTCCGAGGAGAGGTCGGCGTAAGCCGCGCAGCGGTGTCGCCGGGAGAGGTACAACGCCCGACAGTGCACGGATCGCGACCCGTTTAACCACGAAATTCGATACCTCTCCTTGGACCAAGGACAAGGAGAGGTTAGAACGAAGAAGGATCCGGGATTCTTCGCTTCGCTCTGAATGACACAAAAAACTGAATGAACAGGAAAAAAACCTGGGAGCAAAATGGCGTCCGCGCCATTTTGCGATTATTACTGGGTGCAGGGGTCACCCCTGCCCAAGGAAGCGTGAAACCCACGGCGGGTTTCACTAAAATCAAGTTCCTAGTTTGTCGGCTACTTCCTGAATTCGACCGTCGCCGTCCCGGTCACAAGGCGCTCAGCCTCCTCGTTCTCCATCCAGACGTCGATCTCGGCGGTGTGATCTGCGGGATTTTTGTTGGTGATAAATCCGTGAATCGTGATCGCGTGATCGGGCTGCACCGGCACGCGATACGTCGTGCTCATCTGCTTCAGCCATGCGTTGCTTGAGCCGATCCAATCCGTCACCAGCTTCGACAGCAGCCCGAGGCTCATGTTGCCCGGCAGGATCATCCCGGGCAGGCCTTCTTTCTTCGCAGCTTCGTCGTCGGTGAAGCGGCCCGCGCCCTCGCCCATTCCCATCAGCTTGGCGTAGGCGCGGCATTGATCCTTGCTGACGAACAGCTCGAGCGGCCCGAGCGTGTCGCCGATATTGATCTGGTCGAAGTTGGTCAAGTGCGGTTCATGAAGCGATGGTCGATATGGGCCAGCACTTCGTCCTTCTGGTTTTTCAGCGTCGAGCGGATCACGACGAAGACCATCGTGCCCGTGCGTCCGGTCTTCTCGTAAATTTCCTTGACGTGCGAGCTCAGCGTCACCTTGTCGCCCGGCCTTATCGGCGCGACGAACTCGACGTCCTTGCCGGCGTCGAAGCCGCGGCGTCCGAAGCGCGGGACGTTTTCAAAAAAATGCCGCCCGTTGCGAAACGTCACCGCGAACGACGGCGGCGCGACGATTCCGCCGTACGGTCCTGCCTTCGCCTGCTCCTCGTCCGTGTAAATCGGATTGGTCTCGCCGAGCGCCGCGCAATACCGCTGGATTTTCTCAGCCTTGACCTCGACCGCATCGGTCACTTCGAAGACCTTGTTGATCAGCGCCGGATCGTATTCGACTGCCATCGTGATTCTCTCGCTTTTCCGAAGTTACCGCGTTTCCATCGCGACCGCATGCGGCACCGCTTTGCGCCGCGGCCGGAAATCGACCGGCTCGTAGTTGCCGGCCTTCAGTTCATTCACCAGGTCCTCGATCGTTTTGATGTACGCGCTGAACTTGGTCGCGCACAGTCCGATCAGACTCACCAGGTGACTGTCCGATCCGCCGGTCGCCGCAAATCCGTACTTCGCGATCAACTCCGCGCTGCGCTCGTCCTCGCCCTTGCGCGATCCGCCGTTCAGCGCTTCGACCGCGACCACGTTCTCGAGCGGCGGCTTGTTCTGATAATGCTCGTACATGCCCGATATTCGGGCGCCCCGGATGACACGGGACGACGATTCCGCCCATCCGCGCCACTTCGTTGATCAGCGTCTGCGCATCGAGATGCACGTCGGCAAAATCAAATCGCTTGACCATGTCGTCGTTCACGCCGAACACCAGCATGTGCCCGTAGTTGGTCTCGACTTCCGACGCGCGCAGCACCAGCGTGCCGAACTTGTCCTCGAGCGCGCGGTAGTCGCCGCCGCGATTGAACTGGCGATGCTCGGTCAACACGATTCCGTCAACCGGCCGCTCGGCCGCACGCAGCTTGATCCAGTTGAGGTACGCCTCTACCGGTGCGCGACTGTCTTCCGATGCTTCACTATGCGTGTGGAGATCAAGGATTGTACTCACTCGGAATGTGCCCTCACCTCGCCGGGCGAAATTTCGCGAGCGTCACAGTCGGCGTGACGTCCTCGTATACGACCTCGACGGGCATCCCTATCTTAGCCTGTTCCGGCGCGCAGTCGATAATGTTGGTGAGCATTTTCACGCCCTCGTCCAACTCGACATACGCCATGATGTACGGCAGCGACTCGCGAAATCCCGGCGCCTGGTTCTGATAAGTGGTGGTGAAGGTATAAACCTTGCCGCGCCCGCTGCATTTGATCCATTGCGTCTCCGCCGACATGCAATTGGTGCATAGCGCGCGCGGATAGTAGCGCAGGTCGCCGCACTTCCCGCATTTCTGGACGTACAGTTCGTGCCGCTGCAGCGCCTCCCACCACGGCCGATTCTCTTCGTCGAGATGTGGCAACGGCTTCGAGTATTTCTTCGGTTGGGTTTGTTCCGCCATTATTTTTGTCCGCCCCGAGTTACTGGTTGCTCAGGATGAGTGTCGCGCCCGAATGGCGCGTGCCGAGTGTGCCGCCGGTGCCGTGCGCGAGCGCGATTTTGCAATCCTTGACCTGCCGCGGACCGCATTCGCCGCGCAATTGTTTGGTCGCTTCAATCACTAAAAAAATCCCGCGCATCCCCGGATGGTTCGACGACAGGCCGCCGCCGTCGGTGTTGATTGGAAATTCGCCGTCGAAACGCAGCCGTCCGCCCGACACGAACGCGCCGCCTTCGCCGCGTTTGCAGAAGCCGAGATTCTCCAGCGTCGATAGCACGGTGATCGTGAACGAGTCGTAGATCATCGCCATGTCGATATCTTTGTGCGCGACGCCGGCGCGCTCGAACGCGAGCTGCCCCGATTGCGCCGCAGCGATTTCCAGAAAGTCGCGCTGCCCGCGCGCAGCGTGACGCACCGTCTCGCCCGTGCCGAGAATGTAGACGGGCTTCTTCTTCAAATCGCGCGCCCGCTCGGCCGACGTGATCACCAGCGCGCCGCCGCCGTCGCTGATGATGCAGCAGTCGAGCAGATGCAGCGGCGACGAGATGATTCGCGACGCGAGCACGTCCTCGACCGTGATCGGATCGCGATACTTCGCCGCCGGATTCATCGACGCATGCAGCCGCATCGTGACCGCGATCTCCGCGAGCTGCTCCGAAGTGGTGCCGTAGTCATGCATATGGCGCTGCGCGACCATCGCGTACGACCCGACCGTCGTCGGCCCGAACGGAATCTCGTACTGGTCGCACGGATCGCCACTGCCGCCACCACCACCGCGTTCCAATCGCAAACCGCGACGACGCCGCAGTCGATCCGTAAACCACGACGCACACGTCGCACAGCCCGGCATGGATCGCGGCCGCGGCGTGCGCAGTATGCGCCACGAATGACGACCCGCCAATGGAAGTCGAATCGACAAAGTTCGGCGTCAGGTTCAGGTAATCGCAGAAGCCGACGATTCCCATCCCGCTCATCCCGATTCCGGTGGTGCACAATCCGTTGACGTCCTTGATCGTGAGCCCGGCATCGTCGAGCGCGCCCCGCACGCTCTCCGCCATTATTTGGAACAGGCTTTTGTCCGGCGCGAATCGCGTCGGATGCTCAAACACTCCGGCCACTGCAGTCTTGCGGCTTAAACTCATCTCAAATTCCTACTTAAGTCCGGTGACGAACTGCTCGATGGCAGCGTTGTACTCGGCAGGACGCTCGCGCGGGATGTAGTGACCAGCGTCCGCGATAATTTTGGCGGTCGCGCCACGAATCTTGCCCGCGATAAACTCCGCGTCAGCTGCTGTCGTGCCCTTGTCATCGGCGCCCGCGAGCACGAGCGTCGGTTTGTCGATCTTTGCGATCGCGTCGCGCAGATCGACCTGCGAGCACGCGAGGATGTCGGTGTATCGCACACGCGGATCGGTTTTGATTTGCTCCATCCAGCCTTCGCGGACGACGTTGAAATTCTCTTTCACCGTCTTCGGCGAATAGCCGTCAGTGTTGAAGGCCTGCGGCGCACGGCCCATCGTGATTGCCCGCAACCCCTCGATTCGATCCGGCGTCAGGTTGAACTTCGGCGCCGTGCAACTGAGGATCAATGCCTCGACGCGCGCGGCATGCCGCAGGCCGAGATCCATCGCGATCGCGCCGCCCATCGAATGCCCCAGTATCACCGCCGACTTGATTTTCAACGCGTCGAGAAACGCCGCGACGAAGTCCGCGTAGTCATGCACCGTGCGCAATCCCTCGACCCCCGCCGACCGTCCATGCCCCGGCAAATCGAGCGCTATCGGACTGTGCTTGCCGCCGAACGCCTCGATCTGCCGATGCCAGGTATGCCCGTTCGATCCCGCACCGTGCACGAACATTATCTTGCGGCCGCGCGAGAAGTCCGGCACCACGTCAGGCAGCGTCGTCGCGCCACTATAGTAGTAGTAAGTCGCGTATCCCTTAACCTCGGTATATTTCGTCTGCGTAGGCATCGGCGCAAAACTCTCCGCCAGTAGCTTTTGTCGTTAGCTACTAGGTTGAAGCCGCCCTCGTCAAAC
>CAVQAR010000003.1:0-60296 GCA_963710425.1 uncultured delta proteobacterium | reverse complement strand
GGGTTTTTCTATTTCAGCGGCCGCAAGAAGGCGTCGATTCGCAGGCGTGGCGAGAACATTTCCGCGTGGGAAATCGAAACCGTCGTCAACGATCATCCCGCGGTACTCGAATCCGCCGCTTACGCGGTGCCGTCCGAACTCGGCGAGGATGAAGTCAAAGTCGCAGTCGTCGTGAGAGACGGTGCGCGCTTCAGTCCCGAAGAACTGATCGAGTTCTGTCGCGGACGGATGGCCTACTATGCCGTCCCTCGATACGTCGAGGTGGTTGAAGAGCTTCCCAAAACCGGCACGCAACGCATCCAGTACGCCGTACTCAAACAGCGCGGCATCGGCGACGCGTGGGATCGTGAAAAAGCGGGAATCAACGTCGCCCGCGTCTGATAGGGAGAATGGCATGTCCAACCGAGAACGTGTGACAGTCGCCGGCGTCGGGATGACGCGTTTCGGTAAGTATTCCGAGCGTGGGGTTCGCTCGCTGGCAGAAGAAGCCGTTGGCGAGGCGTTCAAGGACGCGGGCATCTTACCAAAGGACGTCGAGGCGGTTTTCTTCTCCAATGCAATTTCAGGATTGATCACCGGTCAGGAAATGATTCGGGGACAGGTCGCGCTCCGCAACACCGGCGTCCTTGGCGTTCCGTTGTTCAACGTGGAGAACGCATGCGCCTCGGCTTCTTCCGCGTTCCATCTGGCGTGGATGGCGATTCAATCGGGACTCTACGACGTCACGCTCGCGGTCGGCGCGGAAAAGATGACCCATCCCGACAAGGCCCTGACGTTCAAGGCTATCGGCACCGCCGTCGATCTGGATCAGCTTCGGGAACTCAAGGCCCGAATGGAATCAGGTGACAAGAAACCTGGAATCGAGGGTGGCGGCGAAAAGAAATCCTTCTTCATGGATATCTATGCGGCTTCAACGCGCGAGTACATGAAAGCAAGCGGGGCGACCGCGGAGACCTTTGCCGATATCGCGGTGAAGAGTCACGCTTTTGGCGCGCTGAATCCCAAGGCCCAATTCCACGAACGCGTTACGCGCGAGCAGGTCCTTGCCGCACGTGAGGTCTCTGCGCCTTTGACCGTGTTGATGTGTTCGCCGATCGGAGACGGCGCCGCCGCAGCAGTGCTGATGTCGGAGAAATATGCTCGTCGACTGGGTATCGCGACGCCGGTCGAAGTGCGCGCGTCGGTAATCTTTTCGGGACGCGACCGCGCAGCTGAAGAACCGACTGCGCTCGAGCGCGTCGCGAAACGCGCTTACGAAATCGCCGGCGTCGGGCCCTCTGACATCGACGTGCTCGAAGTTCACGACGCCGCCGCGCCCGCCGAACTGATCGCGTGTGAGGAGCTCGGCATCTGTGCCAAAGGCGAAGGCCCGGAGTTTCTCGCGAGAGGAGCGCTGGATCTCGGCGGAGTCCACGTCGTCAATCCGAGCGGCGGACTCCTCTCGAAGGGCCATCCGATTGGCGCCACGGGAATCGCGCAGATCGTTGAAATCGTCGATCAGCTGCGCGGGCGATGCGGTGCGCGGCAGGTGAAAGGCGCGCGCATAGGACTCACCGAAAATGGCGGTGGCTTCCTTGGACGCGATGCCGCGGCGATGTCGGTTCACATTTTCTCAAGCTGAATACTTCGGAGCAAAGACGATGACCGAGCAAACCATCGATTCATACGATTCAGTCAGGACCTGGCGGCGCGATCTCAGCGATCAATGGGGCGGCGACCCGATCGCTGAAGAGCCGGAGAAGTTGCAAGCGCTTCAGCGTTTTTGTGAATTCGTCAGCGAAGACCCCGACGCGATCGTCGCGCGATGCTTTCGGGTCAGGAAGTCGGACGGCGAGCAAGTAATCAGCATAAAATGGCGTGCCCACTACGCCGAGAAGATTCGGGAATTTCGCGAACAGAACCAGGACCAGGAGTCACAACGCCTTGCCGCCGACGTGCTGAGTTTTCTGATCCACAATGGAGTATTGGTCCAGGTCTAGGAGCTTCGGAAAGATCTGTCGGTGGAAACAAGAGATCTCAAGGACACGATCAGGCAATATCGGGATAACCTTCAGAGGGAGGCCGATAGCGTTGCGCTGTATCGAGCCTTATCGGTTGAAGAGCACAAACCCGAAATAGCAGAGGTCTATAAGCGCTTGGCCGCGATCGAGCAAGCTCACAAGGATTTCTGGAATCAACGGCTTTCCGAGCTTGGTCACCCGATGCCCGAGTCCAATATAGGATGGCGCACCAGGATCCTGATCCGGCTTGCTCACCGTCAAGGCCCAGACTTCGTGCTTCCGGTCGTTAGCACACGCGAGCAGGCTGATGTCGGGCACTACGATGCTCAATCTGAAGCCGTCGCCGGCGGGTTTAGCGCTGCCGAGAGATCCCACGCACGTATTATCAGAGCAGTCGCGACTTCAATGTCGAATATGTCAATCGGCCCTTTAGCAAATGCTTTGCGAGCAGCTGTGCTAGGCGCCAACGATGGGCTCGCATCGAACTTGAGCCTGGTTATGGGAGTCTCAGGAGCAAATCTGGCGTCCCACGCTATCTTGATTACAGGGCTATCAGCCTGGTCGCAGGCGCATGCGCGATGGCGATGGGTGAGTGGTTGTCGGTCACCACCTCTCAGGAGAGCCACGAGCCAAGGGTTGACGTTGAAGCTCGAGAACCAGCCGATATTTCCGACGAGGAGAGAGAGCACCTGACTAATATCTACTCGGCCCACGGTTTCAAGACCCATGAGGCTAGGGCATTAGCTGACCGCCTGACCACTCCCAAGCGAGAAGACTTAGGCGGCTATGCATGGAACGCGGCTATGTCGTCCTTTCTGCTCTTTGCGGCCGGCGCCCTGTTTCCGGTAATGCCCTTCTTTTTCGTGTCGGGTACCACAGCCGTGATCGCGAGCATCCTGATAAGTTCGGCCGTGCTTTTTCTGATTGGCGCGGGAGTAACACTCTTCACCGGGCGAAATTCCTTTTTCTCCGGAATTTCGACAACTCATCATAGGACTAGCGGCTGCAGGCGTGACTTATACGTTAGGACACTTCATAGGTGCAGCAATATCGAGCTAGGTTTTCCGCTCGGGCCTACCTTGTTCCGCGCGCTCTCTAACTTCCGGTGCGCGCGGCGCCCATCAATGGGCGCTCAACGCGGCGAGCCCTGGATGTGTGTCATGGCCGCTCGCACTCGTGGTGCCCGCATGTTTTGGTCTCTTCACACGCGGCTGCACCGGCGCCGGCACGCTCTTGACGGCGGCCTGCTTCAGTTCCTCGAACACCTGCTCCACCAGTGACTTCATGCGATCTGGATCAGGCATAAGATTGGGCTCAGCCATCATCGTGAAATAGAGATTCTGATTGTAGCTTATGATCGGCACGCCGAATCCGAGATTAGCGCCCAGCGGAAGCAGGCCAACATAATCGATCATCCTATGGCCCGCGAGATAGAGCGGCACCTGCGAGCCGGGAACATTGGTGGCAACGAAATTTATTCCCATCGGCTGCGCCAGGCGTCTGGTCAACGACGGAAGAATTCGCTGAAGCGACACAGCGGTATCCATGGCCGCGGTTGCGATTCGCGCGAGCGGTCCAACGATTGCCGGCGAGACGCCGTCGCCATTACTCATCAGTCTTTCGAGCGCCTGCGGCTCTCCGGCTTCCTTGATTCTCTGGGTCTCGGCAGTGACAAGTTTCAGCCTGGCCACCGGGTCCATCGGTTCAGCGGGCAATTCGGGGAACATCATCGAAACCCGATTCCCCAGCGACCCGTTTTCGTCTTCAGCTCTAACGCTAACCGGGCATCCAATTCGGAAAGGCGCGCCGGGTTGTACGCCATGATAACGCAGGTAGCGAGCGGCGCCCTCGCTGAGCATAGTCAGCACGACATCGTTCATAGTGCCGCCGAAGGTGCTGCGAATGGAGCGGATATCCGCGAAGGACGTGCGCAACCATGCCAGCGTTCGCGCCTGACTTACAAAGCCGGTGCTCCATGGAGTAGCCGCGATCGGTCGCGTCATCTGTCCGGTCAGTTTGGCCAGTGCGGCGGTATCCGTTTCGAGACTCTTGACCAACGAGCGAAAGTTCGGCGCCTCGCGGGTCAGCCGCCGGATCGAATCGACCTGCTTCTGCGCGCGCTCAAGCGTGACGTCGATCATCTGTCGCAGCGGGCCTGGCAGAGGCTTTGGAGACCATCGCTCAACATTCGATTCCGGCGCCGGCGGGTCGGGCCGGAAATCCATCACCACGTTCAACAGCTCCATTCCCGACACTCCATCGACGAGGCAATGGTGAATCGACCACATCAGGACGGACCGATTGCCTTTGAAGCCGTTGAAAAGGTGCACCTCCCACAGCGGCCGCTTGCGATCCAGCGGTTTTTGGAAGATCGCCAACGCCGTCTCCATCAGCCGCGCTTCGGAAGCATCCGCAGGCAATTGATGAAACTTGACGTGATTCTCGATCTTGAAATCGGGGTCATCCTCGAGCGTCGCGTGATCAAGATTGAAAGGCACCGGGACCAGGCGCTGACGGTAACGCGGAACCAGACGCAGTTTGCTCTCGAAATGCCGCATCAATTCGGGATAAGTGATCTCGTCTTCGAAGAACGAGAACGAGCCGACATGTAATGGCCCATTGCGCGACTCGCCGTAGATGAATGAGGCGTCCTGGCCGGTAAGCCGATGGTTCAGTTTTTCGATTGCAATGGACTTTTCCGCCATGGTCCTCTCGCCTCCAATCCGCTTGCCGAGTCATTTCGCGACTCGTCGCGCGTACGTTCATTTCGTTTTTGGTTCCACGATCATGAAGCAAGGAGCACGCCATCGGCTGGTCGCAAATCATGCATAAGATGATGAGGATAAAAATTGACCCGCATGTCACCAAAGGGCACAGGTGGCTCTGTTGGACGCATCGAGGTCAAAGTAATCGAGGCACGGACGCTCCAGACAAGCAGTGGACACGGAAGGATTATCTGTGCGAATAACCTTACTCAAAGGAAAGCAGAAGGTTGCTTCGGATGGGTGAACCGGCAGTCAAAAGGAGGTCCCGGTAAAATGAATTCGTGGGCGAGAGGTGGCCTCGTAATACTCGGAATCGTCTCTGCGGCTGTAGGCCAAGTCGCGACACTCAGATCAAACGCATTTGGCGATCCCGGCGTCACATCCGCCGTTTCCTCATCGACGAGTCCGATCGACGGGATCCTGGACCATATCAATCACTACCGGAGACTGGAGCACCTTGATCCATTGACTGAGAATCAGAGCGACAGTCGCGCCGCTGCAAACCACGCGAAATACATCATCGAGAATAAGCTGGGACCGGGCGACTACATTATCGACCCGGGCCACGTAAAGAGCGGGCTGCCGCGGACAACCCACGATGAAGTGCGCGGAAACCCAGGGTACTCTGCCGCCGGAGCGTCAGTCGCCACAAGATCCAACACCTTTACGGCGGCCGCGATTCCATCGGACGTCCGACCGTGGATTGATCGGTTGATGACGTCTCCGTTGACCGCATTGGTTGTGCTTGAGCCGACCCTCGTCTCATTGGGTTATGGAGACTACTGTGCGGACGGCCGCTGTGCCGCGGTGATCGTGTATGACAACAACCAGTCGCAGCTTCAGCTGGCGCGTGAGTTCAAGCTCACGGCCGCGAACACGGGATCCTGATAACGATGGTGTTTCGTACGGCAGTTCAGGCGAGAGTTCCCGCAAATATCTGAAGTCGCCGATCGAATTTCCAGCACCCGATGGCAGCTTTCCGTTGGGTTCCTACGACGGTGGGCGGGAGTTCAGCGATCCACTGTCAGCATGCGCGTCATACAGCCCGCCGACCGGACTGCCGATAGTCCTGTCACTGGGAGAGGGCTTGAGCGAGGGCGCTGCCGTAAGGCTCGAGTCATTCTCGCTTATGGACGGCGCTCAGCAGTTGGAGTCCTGCGGATACGATGCTTTCTCGTATGCAAACCAGGAGTCCGAAACTCAGAAAGCTGGTCCCAACCTCCTCCGCAGTAACCTCCGATGGAAATTGGCGGCGGTCGTCATTCCTCGTGCTCCGCTCCAGCCTGGCCACACCTACACGATCTCCATGACGGTCGAGTCCCAGGAATATAAGTGGTCATTCAAGATTGAACCGCATCAGTATTAGGTCACGATTGAGAAGCGCCATGGTCTAATCCAGGCTGTATCGAAAGCACCCATACGGTGCGTCTTTTCGCTCCATACCCAAGCCGCGACCTCATTAACTCATTGCGTTGTCGATAGTCATCTCGCGCGTTTGTGCGATTTCGAGTCCGCGCATTCATGGCACGTTCGATGCTCCCTGATCGAAGCTGGGCACCGATCGGATGGCGAGAGAGACTTTCCTCGGCGCAAAGTAGTACGACATTCGCGACCCGAGGAGGGACCATGGAATTCCAGGAATTAATCGGCACGCGGCGTTCGATTCGATTCTTCGATCCTAAGCGACCGGTCGAACAGGAAAAGATTCAAAAAATTCTCGAGGCTTGCCTGATAGCTTCATGCGCGGTCAATGCGCATTGGCTGCGCGCAATCGTCGTCAAGCGCGACGACATACCCAAGGCCGAGCTCGAGAAACTCAAAAACCCGGTGCAGGCTGTCGTCATAGAACTCGCGCCGGTACATATCTACTTCTATGCTGACCTCGGCGTGGTGAATCGGGTCAAGGGTTCCCGCCTGCGGCAGTTGGTCGATACCAACATCTTCGCTTCGACCCACGGCTGGAGCACCAAGTTCGTCGATGAAGTCGTATATCCGATGATACTCAAGCCGATGACGGAATCGCCGCAATATCCGGCCATGGCGGCTTTCGATTGCGGCATCGCGGCCTGCCAGGGACTGCTGATGGCGTTCGAGCAAGGACTTGGTGCGTGTCTGACTGCGTTCGCTGCTCCTATCATCGGCGCGATCACCAAGCCGCCCGAAGACTGGTTCCCGCTCTATCAGCTGAATGTCGGTTACTCGCTGGAATCTCGCGAAGCTGGCGGGCAACGGCCGCGGCCTCCGTTCGAGGAGCAATACTTCCTCGGCAAGTACGGAAATCCGTTTCCGCGCGATCCCAAAGTCGTCGAGGAACTGAAGAAATCCAAAATGCTGCAAGCGCCGGCGCCGCTTACGGGCCGCAAGGAGGAACTCCGCCGCCTGGCAAGGCAATTGAACCTGCCGGAGTGATCGTGACGGCAACAACAATCGCGTTCTGAAGTACCAATCGCCGCTAAGCACAGACCGATAGGGCGAAATAGCGACACGTCGAATAGCTTCACGGCGACGCTGTCTTTACTGAATGCTCAGGCGCCGCCGACCGCATCATATATTGCGCGTAGCAGGGTCGCCTTGTTGATTGGCTTGGCCAGGTGCGCGTCACATCCCGCATCGCGCGCGAGCTTGATCGCTTCGGGGAAGACAGAAGCTGTCAGCGCGACTATCGGGGTCTGCGCACGACATTGCTCACGCTCCCACTCGCGAATCGCGCGCGTCGCCGCATAGCCGTCAACTTCGGGCATCTGGATGTCCATCAGCACGAGGTCGTAGTCGCCGGCGGCGATAAAGCCGTCGATGGCCTGCCGGCCGTTTTCGACTTCGTAAAGATGATAGGGCGTCTTCTTCAAAAAAGCCCGGATCAACGTCCGATTGTCGATCGAATCGTCGGCGAACAGGATTTTGAGCGGTCGATCGACGACCAGGATCTGGTGTTCGTCGCCTGCGAGGCTGGGCTGCTCCGTTGCGGTTTCGCCGCTATCGCCTACGACTACTTGGCGAACCGCTTTGGCAAGCTCGACCATATCGATCGGCTTGATCAGGTAGGTTTCCAGCTTCAAAGATTTCAGCCGCGAAAGATCGGCCGTCAGGTTGTCGCAATAGATCATCGCGATGATCGACGCCTCACACTGCGACGCCTCTGTAATGAGCTGCTCCATCGCCTGCGGTGTTTGCGAAGCGATCCGATCGCCCAGCAGCACCAGGCGCGGTGGCCGCCCTGCGTTACGGGCCTGCTCGATTGCAGTGATGCCTGCCTCGTAGGACGCGGCTTCCGTAACTACTGCGCCGTGACCGCTAAGCGTCTGGCGCACGACCGCGCGCGCGTCCTGGTTGTGATCGACGAGCAGCACCGGGAAATGGCCGACGTCCGGCCATCGCTCCGCCGCAGGCGGGTTGGGCTCCAGTTCGAATGGCGAAATGAAGCTGAAGACGCTTCCCTTGCCGGGCTCGCTCTCCAGCGCAACCTCGCCCTGCATGAGACCGACAATGCGCTTGACGATCGCGAGCCCGAGACCGCTCCCTCCGTATTTCCGCGCGGTCGAGGTGTCGGCCTGCTCGAAGGCGGCAAACAAAACCGGGATTTTGTCCTTCGCAATTCCGATTCCCGTGTCACGAACACTGAATTTCAAGTGCAACGAATCGCTCGGCGAGGATTCGCGCTCGACTGAAATCAGCACCTCCCCATTTTCGGTAAACTTGATTGCGTTGCCGATCAGATTGAGGAGCACCTGTCTAAGCCGCAGCGGGTCGCCCAGCAGCGCGTTGGGAACGTCGGGCGCGATGCTGACGATCAGCTCGAGCCGCTTGACGTGCGCGCGGATTGCGAGCGTCTGAGCCGACTTCTGTACCACGTCTCTCAGATCGAAACTGATGTGCTCGAGGGTCAAGCGGCCGCTCTCGATCTTGGCCAGATCGAGGATGCTGTTGATCAGGTCGAGCAGCGCATGGCCGTTGTTGCACAGGACCTCGATATAGCGGCGCTGCTCGACATTCAGCTCGCCTTCGGCCAGCAACTCGGCCATCCCGAGGATCGCGGTCATCGGGGTGCGAATCTCGTGCGACATGCTCGACAGGAACTCCGACTTGGCCTGCGACGCCGCGAATGCCGCCTCACGCGCCGCGACCAGCTCGCGCTCGGTCTTCTTGAGCGCGGTGATATCGCGCCCTATGCCAGCTACACAGGTCGCATTGCCTGCCGCATCGCGCATGGGAAAAATATTGACCGCGGAAACGAACATAGTGCCGTTGGCGGTGCCATTCTGTTCCCAGGATATCGGCTGGCCGGTCTCGACCACGCGCCGGGTTCTGGCAATCGTCTCCGCAAGTTCGTCGGGCGGAACGAACAACTCGAGACCTTTTCCAACCGCCTCCTCAGCCGTGTAACCGTACACCCTTTCTGCCGCCGGATTCCAAAAAAGTATTCTGGCCTCCGATGACACGATCATGATGGCGTCCTGCGAAGCGTTGACGATCGCGGCCAGTCGTTCCGCCTGGCGCTCGGATCGTATCCGTCCGCTGATGTCGCGCTGGATGCTCGACAGGGCGACCACTTTTCCTTCTGCATCGCGGATCGCAAAACAGACCGTGGACGCCGCAATCAGCGTGCCGTCTTTTCTGTGATTGGGACCCTCGAAACGCACCACCTCGTCCGGTCGCGCTATCAGGCGCTCAACGATTTCCCGCGCTTGCGCATGGCTCTCGGGCGCGATGTTTCGCGTGAACGACTGTCCGATCGATTCCGACGCAGTGAAGCCGAACATTCTCTCGGCGCCGCGGTTCCAGTACGTGATGCGCAGGTCCGGCGCGATCGTGGTGATCGCATCGTCGGAGGACTCGACGATCGCCGCCAGCGCCGCACTTTGACGCTCGATACGCCTGCGCTCGGTAACGTCGCGCACTATCGCCGACAAACCGACCAGCTCTCCGTTTGCGGCGTAGATTCCGCTGCCGCCTATCGCCGCATCCAGGATGGTGCCGTCTTTCCTTTGCAGCTGCAATTCCAGCAGGCGCACCGCCTCGGGGTTTTCTCGTATCATCGCCAGGTCGCGTGTCAGCCTCGCCTGATCCATCGCGCGCTCGCCCGACGGAATGTAAAGATCGAACGGCCGCTTGCCAATCGCCTCTTCTGCCGTGTAGCCCAGCAGTTTTTGCGCTCCGCGGTTCCAGCTCGTTATCCGGAAATCCGTCGAGAGGCTGATGATGGCGTCATCCGAGGTTCTGACCAGCGCCGCCAGCAGCGCGTCCTCGTTCTCCATCGGCTGCGGGGGTCCGGCCTGGCCATCGTGCACGACATCGCCGTTCTCTTGCATGGCTCAGAACCGTACCGACGCCGTCAGCCACAGCTCGTCTCCGGTCGATCGATTTTGCGCGGCGAATTCGAAGTCGTACTTGAACGAAAAGCTGACCGGTACCTTCTCGATCGGAACCGTGATGCCTGCCAGCGGCCCGAGTCCAATCACGCGCCCTTTGAACGCGCCCAGCGTCGCACCGCTGCCGGAGTCCGGCGTCGTCTGCTGCACCGCGTACCCGGCCACTCCCGCCACCAGCCCATGCGGCAGATGCTGCGCCAGCACGAAGTCTGCGTGAAACTCCTGCCCGCTCACGTAGTGAGTCGAAGGATTTTCGGCGTTGAAGGTATAGCCTGCGAACAGCGACGCTTGATGGCCTGTTTCCGGGTCCATCCAGGTCAATCCAACGTCGGGCTCCACCGACCATCGATTGAGCCCCATATCGACAATCCGTTTACGATCGTAACTGCCGGTCGGCGCATAGAACATCAGGGCGCTGAGCACGTGAAACTTTCGAAAGTGCCAGTTCAACATCAGCGGTGAAACAATCAGGTCTACAAATCCGCCAACCGTCGAGATTTGCTTCGTGGTAGGCCCGCCAATCGGCGTGACCCGCAAGGTCTGATCGATGATTCGGGTCTGCGCCAAAACCGCACCACCCCAGCTGGCGCCGAATATCTGCCAGGGCGTCGTATAGGTCAAAAACGTCGCGTCAGTGTAGCTGATCGTACGCGTATGGAATCGCACTGGCGCGTTATTGGGCTGCGCGGTTAGGCTCGCGTCCTGAAACATAAAGTAATTTTTCACCAGCACTCCGCCTGCCGCCGGCAGCATTCCGGCAAACAGATCAACTTGTCCCGGCCGATAGGTGCCGACTCCGTACTCGGAAGCGAATACCCCGCCAGTTAGTCCAAGCGTCACGATGAACGCGATCGCTGCGGCGCGAGTGTACACAAAGCAGCGGTAACCTATCCCCTCATGATGGCGAAAGTGCGGCATCTGCGAGGGTCATCGCAGCAACTTCGATGCCGCTATGATTTCATGCAAAGGACCGACTACTTAGACGAAGCGGATCCTGGCTCCTAGGACCATATCGAGCGAATCGAATCAGAATGGGACACCGCCAACCCGCGATTGTCTCGATCTGAGAAATCAGCTCACAGTCTCCGCTGATCTATATAAGATGATGCGCCGCCGAATCGCCTCGATGGTCTCCGAAGGCGCCATCCGATTGTCGCCGCGACGCAATCTCGTCACCCGCACTTAAGCGCCGGCGTCGCGTTCCGACTTACGCTCAATCCGATCTTATTCGACGCGTATAGCAGCTGAATTCGCGGCCTTGATTCTCAACGCGCGCGCCGCAATGATTCAAGCATGCTATACGAATTGCGAATCTATCATTGCATGCCGGGCAAGTTGCCTGCCGTGGTGGCGCGCTTCGAGAACGCGACTGTGGCGCTGTTCGAAAAGCATGGCATCCAGCAAGTTGGCTTCTGGACGGTAAATATCGGCGAATCGAACGCGGACCTTTACTACATCCTGAAATGGGATTCGCTCGATGAGCGCCAAAAGAAGTTCGCTGCATTTCAGGCGGACCCTGACTGGATCGCGGTACGCAATAAGAGCGAGGAGGGCGGCCCACTAATCGTCTCGATCAGCAATTCGATTCTGACGCCGACTAAGTTTTCCGCCCTCAAGTAGATTGATCGCCTACATAGGTATCCTCAATCCACCGAACTTTTGTCGAGCCGAAATCCGATCCGGATTTCCACCTGGAACGTCGGCTCGCCTTTCTTGTTCACCGACCCGCGAGTGTTCTTGACCTCGAACCAGTCGATATTCCGTATCGTCTTACGCGCCTTGATCAATGCGTTGCGCACCGCCTGGTGGATGCTATCGTCGGATATCCCGACCACCTCGATTATCTTGTAGGTATTATCCGGCATCACACTCTCCTTTACGATTTTGCGCGCAGCGCTCCCGATTCATTGCTCAGGGCCTGGGTCCGTGTAGTGCGGGTCGTTCGGCGGCGCCTCTTCTATCTTCTGGCCAGGGTTGGAATCTGCCTCCGAGTTTTTTAACTCGGCACTATCCTCGCGTTTACGATGTTTTCGCTTGAGCGGTTTTTTCAGAGCGGGTGAGGCGCCATTTCCGCAACTCGAATCTCCGCTCGGACAGGGGAAGGCACTTAAGGCCTGTCGAGCGGTGGTGCTCGCACCCTGTGCACGCGCAATTCCTGCTCCTATCGCCAGCACCGATATAGAAAGTAGAATCGCTAGCGACCGCTGCAGTGACATGAGCACCTCCGTCCCGAGTCTGAAGTTCGACAGTATCGCACTCTGCCTTAGTAAAGCACTTTCGCTCTCAGCTGCGGAAACACTTTCGAAACCTTGCCAGCAGGTAGTCACCGTAGGTCCCGCTGACCGTCGCCAGGTCAGTGCCATCCCATCGACGGCCGTCGCGCCGCCGATAGCTGGCGGTGGATCAGGCGCAAGAACTTTAATCGGCCTCAGCACCGCGTCGAAGCTCGGATCGAGAAACAGCGGCATCGAGATGCGATCCTGCGTCGAGACGTTGCGCACGCGATGCAACGCCGACACGTACCGCCCGGCAGTCAACCGCTCGAGCATGTCGCCGACATTGCAGACGAACGAATCGGGCACCGGCGGCGCCGGCATCCATCGATCGCGATGCCAAACCTGCAAGCCTCCGACCTCGTCCTGCCGCAACAGCGTCAGCAGTCCGTAATCGGTGTGCTCGCCCACGCCAAGTTCGTTCTCATCGGCGGCGATCGTCGCAGGCGGATAGTTGAAGATGCGGAAGAGCACGGTCGGGTCGCGTGTGTAGCGCTCGAGGAAATAATCCTGCGCGAAGCCCGAGGCCGACGGCAATTCCGCGCAGCACTAGTTGGCCGACCGCAGTGACCTCATCTATATAGGCCAGCAGTGTGTCGCGAAATCCCGGCATGCGCAGGATAAAGGTTCATGCCGTGCAGCGGCAATCCCGCCCGAACGCGCGCGTCGTCCGGACCCAACTCAGTGCCGAAGTAAATTCCTTCCTTGCGATCGGGCCGCCCCGAGGTCAACTCACCGTCCACGGGAAAGTATCCGCGCCACGCGCGCCCGCCGTGCGCCATCGCGATCGCGCATCTTCTGTTCCAGCGGGGAAGCGAAGAACTCGCGCGCGAGCGCCATCAGCCGCGCGGACAGGGCAGGGGAGATCTTGTGGCCGGTCACGTAGAAAAAACCCGTACTCGCAGCACGCACGATCCAGCGCCGCGCCGATGCGCGCCACGTCTTCAGAGCCGCCGCGCAACGACGCGATATCGATGATCGGCAGCGCTTTCGATCGAGGCTGTCATCCGCGCGTCACTCGAGGCTCTGCAGAAAATCGCGCAGCACGCGATCCCACTTCTGCCAGTCGGCGCCGCTCGCGAGATGACCTTTGTCGCTGTCGATCTCGAAGTAAGTCGCATCGACGCCAGCCGCCTTCAGTTTCGCCATCACGTCGGGCGCGATGCTCGGCGGGAACAGCTTGTCGGTGCGCGACAGCACGTAGAGCACCTTCGCGCGAATCTTCGCGAAGTCCTTCTCGGCGTTGTAATGCGATCGCGCCTGCGCCAGCGCAATCATCGAATTGGGATCGAAGGACCTTCGCCCACGGTTCCGCGAGCTGATTGATCACCGCCTCGCGCTTCGCTGCATCGGGAAACCTCGAAGCGAGCTCAGCCTCGATGCCGTAACGCTTGAGCGTCGCGACCCGCAGCTCGGTCATGAAGCCGATCATCTCCGCGTTGCCGTAATGATGCCCGCCGTTCCATCCGGGAGCCTCGGCAAATCGCGCGCGCAAATCGGCCACCATTCGATCGCCATCGGTCGCGTTCGGCGCAGTGACGACCGGGACGATACCCGCGCATCGCGTCGGGAAACGTGACGCCCCATTGAAATGCCTGGTAGCCGCCGAACGACAGCCCCGCGACTGCGACTAGATGCTTCACGCCGAGCGCGTCGAGCATCGCGCGCTGCGCGGTAACGATGTCGACCAGGCTGTAATCGGGAAAATCCGGACCGTAGCGCATCCCGGTTTTCGGATTGACGCTCGCGGGCGCGGTCGATCCGTACGACGAGCCGAGCATGTTCGACGACACGACGAAATATTTGTTGGTGTCGATCGCCTTGCCGGGTCCGATCAGCCCGTCCCACCATCCAGGCTCGCCATTGGCGTCGAGTCCCGCCGCGTGCTGGCTCGAGGTGTAGCCATGCGTAACCAGGATCGCATTGCGTCCGTCGGGCGCGAGCGTTCCATAGGTCTCGTAGGCGAGTTGCAGCTCGGGCAGGACCTCGCCGCTTTCAAGGCGGAAGTTCTTGGTCGAGAAACGTTTTACTTCGACTGACGCCGAGGCCGTTCTCATTCGCCATCGCATTGCTCCTTCGACCCTTCTACCGCGTGCGAGTCCGTTTGCGAAAGCGTTTGACACGCCTTGCGGAAAATACTTACAAAATTGTAAGTAATGTCCCCAGTGGGGCGGGCCGCCGTGCCCGCCATCGAACGCGAATCCTAAAAGGAGTCACCTGCATGGATACTCCCGAGTTGTGGCAGTTCACCAGCTCTCACTTCAACGAGAAGGCGCGCTGGGCGCTGGACTTCAAGCGCGTGCCGCATATCCGCCATTCGCTGATTCCCGGGTTTCACGTCCCCGTCGTCAAGCGGATGACGGGCAAGACGCACGTCCCGGTGCTGAAGCTGAACGGCACCGCGATCTCGGATTCGAGCAGAATCATCGAGGCGCTCGAGCGCGCGTATCCCGAACCTCGCGCTCTATCCCGCCGACCCCGAGGAGCGCCGCCGCGCGCTCGAACTGGAAGAATATTTCGACGAGGAACTCGGGCCGTATATCCGGCGATGGGTCTTTCACGTCATCCTGCCGTACCCGAAGTTTGTGCGCGCGCGTTCGTATCGCACGCGAGCCCGGCCGCTCAACTCGCGCAGCGCGCGATGTCTCCGCTCATCGGCGTGGGTCATGCGGCGGCAGATGGATATCAATCCCGCCACCGCCGAGATCGCGCGCGCCAAGACGATGGCTGCGATGGATCGATTGGCGAGCGAGCTACGGCCGTCGGGTTACCTGGTCGGCGATCGTTTCACGGTCGCCGATCTTACGGCGGCAGCGCTGCTTTCGCCGCTGGTCAGGCCGCCGGAGTTTCCCTACAAAGCCGCGGGAGCCGCTTCCGGAGCCGTTCGCGAAAATCAGGGACTCCCTCTCGACCCATCCCGCGTTCCGATGGACGCTTCAGACTTATCGGCAGCATCGCGGCGAATCGGCCGAAGTCACAACCGAGGCGAGTGTCTCCCGGACGCAAGGCGGATGCGAGCCGTACCGCGACGCACCGCGGCGCTAGCTCCAGGAGCCGTATCGAGCGACGGCCGCCGGTCCGGGACCGGACCGCGGACTCGCCGGCGTCGAAGCGCGGCGGAGACTCGGAACGCGATCCTCGAAGCGGCCGAGCGCCGTCTGCTGGCCGGTGGTCCGGAAGCTATCCGCCTGCAGGAAATCGCCGCCGACGCCGGCATCTCGCATCCCGCGATCCTCCATCACTTCGGCAGCCGCGAGGGCCTGGTCGAAGCGATGGTCCTGCGGGGCATCACGAAGTCTCCAGGCGCAATTTCTCGAAGGATGGCCGAGCGCGAAGGAACCCGACATCGAGGGCGTCTTCGAGCGCTTTTACGAAGTCGCATCGCACCGAGGAATTGCGCGGATGCTCGCGTGGCTGATTCTTTCCGGCAAGAGCAACCGGACGATGACGCCGGAACGTGTTCAAGCCCGCCGCCGAGAGAATGCACGCCGGCCGGGTTCGGCGTGCGCAGAACGAAGGGCGGCGGTCGCCCGAGCTGGAAGAGACGCTATTCGCCGCGACCCTTCTTTTTATATTGGTGCTCGGCGATTCATTGTTCGGCCCGAGCGTCCGGCGCGCAATAGGCCTCGGCTCAAGCGCCGACACCACCCGCCGATTCCGCCGCTGGCTAAGCAAAACAGTCGAGCAAATGGAAACGCGCCCCTCGCACAGCTGATATTCAGTAGCGCGGGCCGCCGTGCCCGCGGCTGAGTGTTCAGCGTTTTGGCGGGCGGCTGAACGTCCAGAATCGCACGCCGGTGGCGCCGGCTTCTTCGCCGTTCACGATCACGTCGAAGCCATGTTTCCGATAGAACGCGACGTTGCGCTGGTTCTCGGTTTCGAGATAGCACGCGACCCGCTCGATGTCGGCGCGCTCTAGTATCGGGCGCATCAACTCGCCGCCGATTCCGCGACGCTGGCGATTCGGCTCGACTCCGAGCAGGAACAAGTACCAGCACGGCGCGGTCATGTCGCGCTCGCGCGCCTGCCATTCGCGTCCGACCACGTCGCGATAGCGCTGATACGCGTCGTTGCCGATGATGGTCGGAGTCTCGTGCATCCCGGACGCTTCGATATTCTCGCGCGTCCATTTCACGTTGGGCGGAAGCCACAGCGCGACGCCTTCGAGCGTCGCCGGCAGTCACATACACTTCGCCGGTGAGAACCCCGAAGCGGATCATCCTCGCGTACACGTCGGGCAACAGCCGCGCCCGCTCGACCGCGTCGGGAATCGCGTAAATCATCAGCGGATCGTCATGGAACGCGCGCGCGAGTGTCGCCGCAGCCGCCGGGATTTGCGAGTCGGTGAGTCTTACAATTTTTGCACTCACAACTCGTATCTTCGCACACCGCGCGTCCGCGATGTAACGACTGTCATCGATACGCGGCCGCCTGGATGCCGTACAGCTCAGCGTACTGTCCGCCTTTCGCCATCAGCGCTTCGTGAGTGCCGACTTCTGCGACGCGCGCGCCGTCGAGCACGACGATCTGATCGGCCATCCGCACCGTGCTGAACCGATGCGAGATCAGGATCGTGATTTGTCCCTGGCGTCCGTTGCCCGAATTACCGTCGCGCCGCTCACTCCGCGCGGCTGCGGCGTAGCGCTCGAACAGCGCGTGTTCGGTCTCGGCGTCCAGCGCCGCAGTCGGTTCGTCGAGCACCAGCAGTATCGGATGATCGCGCATGAAGCCGCGCGCCAGCGCCAGCTTCTGCCATTGTCCAAAACTCACTTCGACTCCCAGTGGCCAGGTCGGGCCGAGTTGAGTCTCCAGGCCGGCATTCAGGTGCGCCACGACGTCATCGGCGCCCGCGCGATTAACCGCGGCAACCACCGCATGCTCGTCATCGATCCGCGGGACGTCGCCGAGACCCACCGTGTGACGCGCGCGAAATTCGAAGCGGAAAAAATCCTGGAACGCGCCCGCGACGTGCTCGCGCCAATCGTCAGCGGGAATCCGCGCCAGATCGACTCCATCTATAAGGATGCGCCCTTGGTCGGGCTGATAGAGCCGCGCCAGCAGCTTGACCAGCGTACTTTTTCCGGCGCCGTTCTCGCCGACGATCGCAATCACCGAACCCTGCTTCAAGTCGAGGCTCACATCGTCGAGCACGTGGCGCGTCGTGCCGGGATACGCGAACGACACATGCTCGAGGCGGATGCCGTCAACGAGGCGGTCGGGCGCAGGCGTGTCTGCATTCTCAGTCAGCGACGCAGCATAGTCCTCGAGCCACGCCAGCCGGCGCGAACCGTCGAGCCAGATGCCGCGCAGAAATCCAATTTCGCCGACAGTCGCGCCGATGTACGCCGACAGCCGCGAGCCCGCCGCGAGCACCAGCAGCACCTGTCCGGACGTCGCGTGCAGCGTCACCGTGACGTACACGATCGCGCCGATGTAACCGGCGCCGAAGATCAACCACGCGACCGTATGCCACGCCGCACTGCCCCATCGCGCGGACGCAACCGGCCCGTACCAGCGCTCCCATGCGTCGCGCCGCAATTTCACCAGCCGATTTCCGATCCGCGTCACGCGCACTTCTTTTCCCGGCGGCGCAGTCGTCGCGACGGTGAACAGATGACGCGCGAGGCGATTCGCGGATGCGCCGCGCTCTTCCGCCGCGCGCTCGATACCCGGCCGCCAGGTCGAGGTCAGCACAGTAGGCAGCGCGAACGCGGCCAGCAGCGCGAGGATCGGGCTTATCGACATCAGCAGCACGACGGTCACGCCGAGTCGCAGGATCCATCCGCAAGTCGAGAACAGCGACATGTACATGTGGTCGAGTACGAAGACCTGGTCGCGCAACACGGCCGAGCCGGTCGAGGTATTCGGGACGTTCGTGATGCGCGATCGTCGCGACGGTGGCCTGCAAGCGTGCGACGTGAGACTCGAGCGCGATTGTCAGGCGGTCGCGGAAGCGGCGCTGAACGCGGTCGCTGGTCACGCGCAGAAACCAGGTGCCGACCGCGGAGATAGCGAGGCCCATCGCCGACGCGATCACCTCGAAACGATCGTGACTCGTTACGCCGTTGGCCAGCAGCATCAGCCACAACGCCAACAATGCGTCCGGCAGCGCCGCGAGCAGCGACAACCCGGCCGCTATCGTCAGCAGTCGTGGCTCTGCCTGATACCCGCGCTTGAGCGCGCGCCACATCGCGGGAATCGCAGCCGGCATGTCGTCACGCGGGCTCATCGAGCGCAACTCCTTCTTCCGTCTCGGCCGTTTCGCCGAAGCGCGACGCCTGCAACTCGAACATCGTGTGGTAGCGTCCGCCGAGCGCCATCAGTTCGTCATGCGTGCCGAGTTCGACCACGCGTCCGTGTTCGAGCACGCAGATGCGATCGGCGTGACGCACGGTCGAGAATCGATGCGATATCAAAATAGTAGTCGCGTGATGCGTCGCCGTGAGGATGCGATCGAAAATCTCGCTCTCGCCACGCACGTCGAGTTGCGCCGTCGGCTCGTCGAGCAACACGACGCCCGCGCCAAGCTTCACCGCGCACAGCGCGCGCGCGAGAGCAATCCGCTGCCACTGGCCGCCGGAAAGATCGGTGCCGTTCTGGTATCCGCGCGCGAGGACGGTGTCGAGCGACGCGAGGTTCGCCGCGCCCGCCTGCACCAGCGCCTGCTCGATCGCGTCGTCAGGCGCGCCCGCGGGCGAGACGTTGTCGCGCAGCGGCAGCTCGAACTTCGTGAAATCCTGAAAGACAGCGGTCACCCGCTCGCGCCACGCGTCGATATCGAGTTCGCGCAAATCGACGCCATCGATCTCGATCGCTCCTTCATTGGGGTCATAGAGTCGGCACAGCAGCTTCGCGAGTGTGGTCTTGCCCGCTCCATTCTGGCCGACAATCGCGAGCGACGAACCGGCCGGAATCGTCAAATCAAAACCAGCCAGCACCGGCTCGGCAGTTCCGGGATACGCGAAGGTCACGTTGCGAAATCGGATTTCGCGCGCCGGCATGTTCTGCGCCGCGCGATTCCCGCGCGCAAGATTGCCAGCCGGACGCATCGCCTCCTGCAGTCGGAGCACCGCGCCAGCCGGCGCCGCGGCGCCATCGAGCGCCCACGACAATCCGCCGAACGCGATCATGCTCGTGCTGACTGCCGCGCTGGCGAAGGTGACGACGTGACCGACCGCGATGCGTCCGGCTGCGGCGTCTGCCGCCAGCGCCCAGAACACAATCAAGTTCGCGGACAGCACAATCAGCAGGCTCCAGAGCACAGGCTGCTCGCGCATCCGCGTCGCCTGCCAGCGGAGTTCGAACAACTGTCGTCGCCGCGACATGAACCGCTCGATCGTCCACGGCGCGAGCCCGAACAGGCGCAGTTCCTTCGCAGCAGGCGGATCGACGGCGAGCCGGTACGCGTAATCGGCGTGGCGCTGCGCCTCGCGCACCTCATCTGTATTGCGATCGCGCCAGACTCCGCTTTCCCGCAACAGCCAATGCGTCGCGAGCCACGCACCCGCGAGCATTATCGGTGCCCACCAGCGCGTAAGCTGCGAGCACGACCGCCGAGAGCAGTCCGCCAACCATCTCGACCAGCCCGGACGCGATGAAGTCCATCGAGATGCTCATCGGCGGTCCGCTGATTCCCAAGTCGAAGTCGCGCGCCATCGCGAGGTCGGTCGTCAGGCGCGGGTCTTCGAGATGTCCCATGCCGGGCGGCGTGACGCATGCGATGGTCAACTGATCGTAGAGCCACGCGGCGACGCGACTACCGAGGTTCGCGCCGACCGCATGATGGAACGGCGGCGTTATCTGAAGCAGCACGAACACCGCGCCGACGGCTATCAAGGGCGTGGCGAGAGGATTGCCGCGCTGCACAGCGCCGACCAACGCACCCATCGCGATCGCGAACAAAGCCGGCAGCAATCCGCGCAGACCGAGCGCGGCCCACCAGGCAATCGCGAGCGCGCGATCGGCTTTCAGCAAGACGCCGAAGAACTTCCACTCGGGACGCGCTTTTAGACGATCGAACATCGGCACCATCATTATGATCGTATAACCGTCGAGGCATAGCTCCGGTTACGCGCGAGCGTCGAGATCATTGCCATCGTTTCGGCACTTTCTTCAGCCTCTGAATCCCGAGCTCGTCGCACCATCGCTCGAACCGCTCGCGCGGCACACCCTTGAATTTCAGATCGTCGAGCGAGTCGCTGAGTGGAACCGTGTCGATCAGAGTCGCCAATTTTCGATAGAGGAGGGCGTCTTCGCGATGCTCGGCCAGCGTCGCAGCCAGCTGGACCGTGCCACGCGGCTTGACCGTCCACTGAGCAGAGTCCGCGGGAATCTGCTCGATACGCTGGTACACGCCGAGCAACAGCGCGGCAGTCTTCTTGCCGAAACCGGGCAGCCCGGGAAAGCCGTCAGCGCTGTCGCCGGCCAGCGCGAGAAAGTCCGCCATACTATCCGGGCCGAAGCCGCGATCGGCACGAAACGCCGACTCGTTCGTCACTTTTTTCTGGCGCCGATCGACCTGGACCACGTGATCGCCCAGGATGCATTGTCCGAGATCCTTGTCGGGCGTCATGATGCGCACCTGCTCGACCTGGTCGCGAAACTTGCGCGCCCCGGTCGCGAGTCCGTCATCCGCCTCGTACTCGTGCATCGACCACGCCGTCACTCCAATCGCGCGAATAGCGTCCTCGGCCGCATCGAACTGCGATCGCAGCTCGGGGGGCACGCCTTCATCGCTTTTATAGGGAAGATACAGATCGTTCCGAAACGAGCGGATCGGATTGTCGAATGCCACCGCGATGTGCGTGACGGCCTCATCCGCATCGTGCAGCAGCGCGAGCATCGACTCGACGATCCCGACCGTCGCCTTGGCATCTTTGCCCGACGGCTCGCGGTGATCCGGACGCGGCGCATAGTGAGCTCGATAGAGCTCGTAAGTCCCGTCAACAAGATGCAGTCTCACGGCCCCGACCATAGCACGCATCGTTCTATCGGCATCGCGACGAAGTTACGCTGTGTAGTTTCTGAAAAAAAGTTACGGGCCAGCGACGCAAACGCTTCGCCGGCCCGAGCCGATTGGTGTAAGGGGGGCAAACATCAACCAGCGCCCCCCATTTATCAAATTGCCGCGCGTGCGCCTAGAGACGAACTCTACTGGGTAGTGAAAACGATTCCACTGGAATCGTCCTAACGCTTACTACGCGTGAAGATCTGCTGATGATTTTGACTTGGTCATCAGCAACAACCTCAATGGGCGTCCTGTTTTGGCCACTATGGTCTATCCCGTAATTTTTCCGTTCACGGCACTTTACATAACATTACAATTGGTATATTAATCACACAGTTGGTTTTGACTATCTAAGGGTTACTACTGCTGATCGGACCGTCGGCACAGATGGAGCGAGGCGAAATTTACTACGGGGACAACGGCCAATTTCGGCCCAAATAAACAGTCTGAGGAGGACACGGGAATGGAAAAGATCACGAAGATGGTTGTGAAGGCTAAGGAGTATGCGAAGGGACAGACGATGGCGGAATACGCGCTGATCCTGGCGGCGGTCGCAGTCGTTGTGTTCGTGGGCTACCAGACGATGGGCACCACCATCACCACGTTGCTCGGCAGCGTTGACGGGAAGCTCTAATAACTGAGGCTCTAAGTCCTGGGTGGCGGCGTAACCCGCCGCCACCCCAATAAAAACCATAGGAGGTCTAGGGGAGAAGGTATGAATTCGATTGCGAAGCTAGCGGTTCGGGCCCGCGAATACGGTCGCGGCCAGACAATGGCCGAGTACGCGCTGATTCTGGCGGCGGTCGCGGTCGTTGTGTTCGTAGGCTACCAGACGATGGGCACGACCATCACCACGTTGCTGGGGAGCGTTGACACCAGCCTGTAACACGATGGCCTGACCGGTCGTCTGGAGTGGTCTCTTAGCGGGGACTGCAAGTTCAGTCCCCGCTGAGAATTTACTCCGGAAAGATACGACCACCCTGGGAGGGGAAGTCAATGCGCCACCTGACAGGAGTTTACTGGCTAACAAAAAATCCGCGCGGTCAGACTATGGCCGAGTATGCGTTGATACTCGTAACGATCGCTGTAGTAGCCGCTGCCCTCGTGCAGACTGCGGGCGTGAACATCCAGGGACTACTCAATAATGTGATTAATCTATTTTAGCCGGCGATACGCGCAGGCCGATACTGTTCACGTCGGCCGTCCGAATGCGTTGACGTTTGCTCTCCGCGTTTCTCAATTCCTGTCCCCCGGGACATGGGGATATCTTCGAGCCTGAACTGAACCTTCCAGCAGGACATAAGCCTTGGAGGGTTCCAGTCCGCATGGATTCGTCGATTCGATATGCCAATATAGTCGCGACCCAAAAGGTCGGAAAGGTGTGTCGGAATCGATGAATGGACTTGAGGCTAGCCGTCAATTCTGGGATGAAAAGGCCCGCGAAAATCCGTACTGGTACGTATCGTCGGCGGGTCCGTACGAAGGGCGCGACCTCGCCGAATTCTGGGCGTCGGGCCCGAAAATCTGGAACGATCTGAAGTCTGCATCCGGCTATGTGCCGACGCCGAATGACACCGTCGTGGAAATCGGCTGTGGCGTCGGACGGCTGACCCGCGCGATCGCGCCCGAAGTCGGTAGGGTGTTCGCATTCGATCTGTCGGCGGAGATGCTCACGATTGCGCGCAGCTCGGTCGAGTCCGCTAACGCGACGTTCAATCGCGCAACGACGCCGGCACTCGCCGAAATCGCGGACGCCTCGGCCGACGCGTTCGTCGCGTACTGCGTCTTTCAGCATCTGCCTGATGTGGATGTGCTGCGAGCATATCTGAACACCGCGGCGCGGGTGCTCAAGCCGGGCGGCCGCCTGATTTTCACGATGACTCCGCGGACGTGGCGCGACTCGATTGCGTTCGCGCTGCGGATGCGTCGATGGCTGGTTGAGCGGCGCACTTCGCAGGGTCCGCGCGGACTGTATCGCAACGAGTGGTACGGAATCCGCCCGACCATTCAGGAGATCGAAAGTCTCTCGCCAATCAAAACTAAAAATCTCCTGCTGCACGGCGACAAGTGGCTATTCTTCGGAACGCGCTGAACGACCGCGTCGCAGGGGAAGGATAAGTCACTTTATTTAAGTGAAACACGCGGTGGGTTTCACACTTCCTTCGGCAGGGGTGACCCCTGCACCCAGTGTTAATCGCAAAATGGCGAGGACGCCCTTTTGCTCTCACTAGATAAATCTGGTTCCCCTTCCCGCGCGGCCCGAAAAAAGGGGTTAGGGGTCAGGTTCTTGGCGTGTGACCGCGATTCCGATTCTCACCATCGTCAGTTACTTTTACGAGAGACGCGAGCCTCGCCGGATTTTTATCTCGAGTCCTTTTCGGCGCCGACATCAGGTATCCGTCTTTGAGAATCGCCCCCGTCTGATCCCATTTCACCTTGTAGTCGAGACGAACGCCGACCCATCCTTTCTTGCCCATGTACGGCGGAATGAAAAACCGCTTCGGATCCGAGTTGACCAGGATTTCCTGAACCATCGCCGGCGCCTTGACCCACACCGCGAGATGGCCGCTGTCGTGATGGTTGTTGTCGGTCATCGCGAACATGCTTCCGCCCGCAACGCGAAACGTACACTCGCCCCACGCCTCTTTCTCGAAGGCGTCGGGGAACGCGAGACAGGTCTCGCGCAGTCGCTTTATCGCCGGATTTGAATCGTCATACTTGCGGGGATGTGCCATAGGATATTACTCACTCAATACTTACGGATTCACGGCGATTTTACTGGCTCAGTGGCGATCGCGGGATCGATGGTACGCATTGTCGTGATTACTATAACCTTCGGATGCGTCGGAAAGTTACGGTTTCGATGCTAGGCTGAACGAACTAACCACGATGGAGGTGGAGGATGCGGGTGATTGTGTGGATGCTTGCCTTGGCTGGAGTGTTTACGGCCGGATGTTTTCAGGTAGCGCCGCAACCGCCGCTGCCGGCAACCACTATGAGCAGCTGGGGACCAGCTGGTGGCTTCACGCTTTCGTCGGGACCTTCAACTTGCGCTGGTCATGCGACGCTCATCAACGGGCACACCTCGGTCAACGATCCGTGCTTTACGGGGATCGATAATATAGTGGTGTGCACCGACACTTCGGCAGCCAGTGCAGTCCAATGCAGCCCCGGCGCCGGCTATCTTGCTATCTATGGCAGCGGGGCCGATACGATCGCATACTCCCGGGTCAAGTAACCACGGGCCGACGTATCGTTTTCGTGCCGCTTAGTGGAAGTGCGCCGCCCCTACCAGGACATATATCAGCAGGATGACGAGCATCGCCGGCACCAGTCCCCCGTATCGGCCGGAATTGCGATATCTGTAGTAGGCAGCACCACCGGTCGCCAGCAGAAGCAACAAAAGAATCAGAACCATGACCATCCTCCTTCGTTATTCGTGCGGACCATCAATTGTTCGCGACGCTAAACTTATTGTGGCATAATCCTACACAATGATTCTAGAGTCATAAAATTTGTTTATTGATGAATTCCGATAGGCTAATGTCGGCATGACGCCTTATCGTTGGCGACTTGCTGCTGGCGGCAGCCGGTTGGACTACGGCATCGCTCTGGGGGAGACGCTAGTGAAGTTCTCGCGTTCGCGAAAATTGATGTTGGTCGTGACGATAGGCACGTTGATCGCCTTCGCGCCGCCGCTTACGCATAGCGCACGTGCACAGTCGGAGGCGCCCGAAACCGCGACCGAAAAGGACATCCGTGCCGCGACCGTACTTTTCTACGAGGCCTTCAACAGCGCCTTGCACGGTGACCTCGATCCCCTGAGCGCCGTATGGTCCCATCGCCCGGACGTCACCAACCTGAGCGCGGCCGGCGGTCACGCGATCGGATGGAACGAGGTTCACGCCGGATTTCTAAACATGGCTCGGCTCTATCCCGGTGGCAGGATAGAGCAACGGAACATGAGCGTAGTCGCGGGCAAGGACATGGGTTATTCGGTCTGCATCGAGACCGGCCAGTTGCGTTCGGCGGACGGCCCGATGGTCACCTTCAATCAACGCGCGACCAATATCTTTCGGCTCGAAGGCGGCGCCTGGAAGCTGATCCACCATCATGCTGACTCGAACCTCAACCCAGCGGAAGCCGCCGCCTCCCGATAGCGCTCGTCAACTGGCTTAAGGTTCCGCCTCGTCATCACTCAGGCTTTCCTTTGCGGTTTTCGACTAATGACGTAGATGCGGCGACGCCGCTCCCCCGAAGGAAAGCGGCGTCGCCGGTTAGTCATTCAGTTTCGATACGCCGCGCTACTGCAGCAGTGCCGACGCCGGCGCATTGGCCGGGGTCGAGGCCGGTGCCGCCGCTCCCACCGTCCAGGTCCCGGTGCTCGGACTGAACAGCTCGTAGTAGTCGCTCTGTCCAGTCGGACCACACAGGGTGCCGGCTTCCGAGGAGCCAATCGCTGCCGACGCCAGGCTGCCGGCCGCGCATTCGCCGCCTATCACCACCAGGTCTCCCGCATGCGAACCCGAGTTGAGGATACCGAAGCCGTAGCCGCCACGAGACTGGTTCAGCGCACCGGTGGTTGCCGTGAACACGGTCGTCGACGGGTCGTACAGGTCGGTCTCGGTTTGGGTGGTCTGATGGATATTCGTGGTCGATTCGCACGTCGGATAGTTCGGCGTGCTGCCGTTTGTGGTCTCGGCGTCGATGCCACCGGCGAAGATCGCCAGGCCCGAATCGGTGCCGGTGGTGAACAGCGATCCAGCCGCGATTCGCTTGACCGTCATGCCGCCTGCCGCGCCCGGCGTCGCCGACGATCCGGTGGTCAGCGTCCACGACGGTACCGTCGGATCGTAAACCTCAGCCGAGCTGTTGGTCGTGAACGCCACCGGTGTAGCCGGAGTCGCCGCGCATGCTGCCGCCGCTCCCGTCAGATCCGCCGGCGATCAGAACGTCGCCATTAGGCAGCTTGACTATCCCGGGCAGTTCGCGCGCCACGTTCATCGGCACCGTCTGACTGAAGGTCGCCGTGCTCGGGTTGAACAGGAACGCCTGCGGTGAGGACTGGCCCAGGAACACAATGTAGTCGCCGCCCGCGACCAGCACTTTCCCGCCGTTCAGCAGCGCCGCATCCGCATCGACCAGGCCGCACTGCGCCGTGTCCGCGGCCGCAAAGCCACCCGTGCCAGCGCCCAGGCTTGCGGCGGCCGTGTACTGGAACGTAGTGGTCGACGGAATCGCGGTTACCGCGAAGATTCCGTTGTATCCCGTAACGGACACGCCGCTGATGGTGACGTTGTTGCCAACGATCAGCCCGGTCGGATTCGCCGCGCTGGTGATAGTTACCGTCGTGCCGCTTTCAGACGCCGACGTGATCGGACTTTCAGTTCCACCGCAGGTCGAAGGCAGTCCGGTGGTGCAGGTCGGAGGCGTGGTGCCCGCTGCGCATCCCGGTATCGATCCGGTCGCGGTGAAGGTGTCGGCCACCGGGTCGTAGATCTCAGCCGTGTTCTGCGCCACCTGCCCGAACGGAGCGCATCCCGGCGGCGGTGTCGACAGTGACAGGAATGAACTGCCGCTCGAGCCGCCACTGATCAGCACCTTGCCGTCGAGCGAAGTGCCCGACCCCGTTATCAGGGTCGCGGTCGCTCCGCTGCGCGCGGTCGTCATATGGCCGCCGCTGCCCGAGCCCGCAAAGCTAAAGCTGCCCGTGGTGCTAGTGGTCTCAGTGTACAGTTCAGCGGTGTTGAGTGCGTCGCACTGGAAGCCACTGAACGATGACGATCCACACAGACCGCCCGGACCGTAGGTCTTGGGCGCGCAATCCGATCCGCCCACTATCAGGGTCTTTCCGTTGGGCAATACGAGCGCAGTCGCAGTTGCTTCGCGCGCGGTGTTCAGCGAACCCACCAGCCCGAAGGCGTCGCTCACCGCCTCGTAGATCTCGGCCGAAGCGGTCGAGTTGGTCGAGGTTGACAGCGGGACGAAACCGCTCAGCAGCCCGCCCGTGTCGCCGCCCGCAACCAGCACGTCCCCTGCCTGCGGTCCTACTGTCGGCGTCGACGTCGCGGTCGCAGTCGGCGTCTGAGACGAGGTTGAGGTAGCCGTCGCCGTCGCCGTCGCAGTTGAGGTCGGCGTCGCAGTCGCGGTCGCAGTCCTGGTCGCCGTGGCCGTTGCCGTCGCCGTATTCGTCGACGTAGACGTCGCGGTCGCAGTTGCGGTCGCAGTCCTGGTCGCCGTCGCGGTTGCCGTTGGCGTATTCGACGACGTCGATGTCGTCGTCGCCGTGGCAGTCGACGTGGAGGTCGCGGTCGCAGTTGCAGTCGCAGTCCTGGTCGCCGTCGCGGTTGCAGTTGGCGTATTCGACGAAGTCGACGTCGAAGTCGCCGTTGCGGTCGAAGTCGGCGTCGCGGTCGCGGTCTTGGTCGCCGTGGCCGTCGCCGTAGCCGTGTTCGACGAAGTCGAGGTCGAAGTTGCCGTGGCGGTGGTCGTCGATGTTGCGGTCGATGTCGGCGTCGCCGTTACGGTCGCCGTTGCTGTCCTGGTCGCGGTCGCCGTAGCTGTCGCCGTCGGCGTACTCGACGAAGTCGCGGTCGCGGTCGCAGTATTGGTCGCGGTCGCACTCGCCGTTGGCGTTCCCGTCGCAGTCGGCGTCGGCGTCGCGCCGGTGCCGGTACAGGTCAGCGTCACTACGTCAGTCTGTATTTTATGTTTGCCCGCATTGTAGACGAACGTCAGTGCTCCCGTGACTGGCCCGGACGCCGTCGGCCGGCATTCAACACCGACCTGGCATGTTTGCGAGGCGCCTAAGGAGCCATCGCAAGTATCGCTCGACTTGATGAATGGCGCCGATGCGGAAATGCTGAAAATGTCGATCGTAACTTTTTTGGAGTTGTTCGAGACCGACACGGTCTGCCCCGCACTGGTGCTCCCGATAGCCACGTTGCCGAAGCTCAGGCTGCTTGGGCTGATTTTTAGGTGCGCGTTTCCGTTTGATGAATCATCCGCGAACGTCACCGCTGGCGAGACCAGGCTGATCGTCAAGAGAAGAGTCAAAACCGAAAACGCATAGAGAGCCGACTTCGTTCGGGACATGGCATTCCTCCCAAGGAACAATACGATTACGAACCGTCTTCAAAGCGCCCCCATCACTTTCCCGCCCCAGTCAAAATTTTCTGATCCCACCCCGTTGGGAATGCGGCCGCTCGAGCCGGAGTTCCCGCCTGAATCGATCACCTGAGATCAAAATCAAGTCCAAATCGAAATTTGAGACAAGGCGGATTTCACTACATTCGCGACCCAGCGGCGAGGGTGCTTTGACGAGCAGCTTTGACGAGCAGGTGGTTGAGCGCGCGAGTGGCGACCTCCGCGCTTTGGTCCTTGGATGCGGCGACGCCGCTCCCCGTTAAGGGAGCGGCGTCGCCGGTTAGTCATTCAGTTTCGATACGCCGCGCTACTGCAGCAGTGCCGACGCCGGCGCATTGGCCGGGGTCGAGGCCGGTGCCGACGTCCCCAGGGTCCAGGTTCCAGCGCTCGGACTGAACAGCTCGTAGTAGTCGCTCTGTCCAGTCGGACCGCACAGTGTGCCCGCCTCCGAGCTGCCAATCGCTGCCGACGCCAGGCTGCCGACTGCGCATTCGCCGCCTACCACTAACAGGTCTCCCGAATGCGAACCCGAGTTGAGGATGCCGAAGCCGTAGCCGCCGCGCGACTGATGCAGCGCACCGCTCGCCGTGAACGCGGTCGTCGTCGGATCGTACAGATCGGTCGCGGTCTGGGTGGTCTGGTGGATGTTGGTGGTCGATTCGCACGTCGGGAAGTTCGGCGTGCTGCCGTTAGTGGTCTCGGCGTCGATGCCACCGGCGAAGATCGCCAGGCCCGAATCGGTGCCGGTGGTGAACAGCGATCCTGCCGCGATTCGCTTGACCGTCATGCCGCCTGCCGCGCCCGGCGTCGCCGACGATCCGGTGGTCAGCGTCCACGACGGTACCGTCGGATCATACACCTCAGCCGAGCTGTTGGTCGTAAACGCCAGCGGAGTTGACGGCGTCGCCGCGCATGCTGCCGCCGCTCCCGTCAGACCGCCCGCCAGCAGAATATCGCCGTTCGGCAGCTTGACTATCCCGGGCAGCTCGCGTGGCACGTTCATCGGCACCGTCTGGCTGAACGTCGCCGTCATCGGATTGAACAGGAACGCCTGCTGCGACGACTGGCCCAGGAACACGATGTAGTCGCCGCCCGCGACCAGCACCTTGCCGCCGTTCAGCAGCGCCGCATCCGCATCCACCAGCCCGCACTGCGCCGTGTCGGCGGCCGCAAAGCCACCGGTGCCAGCGCCCAGGCTTGCGGCGGCCGTGTACTGGAACGTAGTAGTCGTCGGAATCGCGGTTACGTTGAAGATGCCGTTGTATCCCGTAACGCTCACGCCGGTCACGGTGACGTTGTTGCCAACCAGCAGCCCGGTCGGATTCGCCGCGCTGGTGATGGTTACCGTCGTGCCGCTTTCAGACGCCGACGTGATCGGACTTTCAGTTCCACCGCAGGTCGAAGGCAGTCCGGTGGTGCAGGTCGGCGGCGCGGTGCCCGCCGCGCATCCCGGAATCGATCCGGTCGCGGTGAAGCTGTCGGCCACCGGGTCGTAGATCTCAGCCGTGTTCTGCGCCACCTGCCCGAACGGCGCGCATCCCGGCGGCGGTGTCGACAGTGACAGGAACGAGCTGCCGCTCGAACCGCCACTGATCAGCACTTTGCCGTCCAGCGAAGTGCCCGATCCCGCTGATCAGGGTCGCGGTCGCGCCGCTGCGCGCGGTCGTCATATGCCCGCCGCTGCCCGAGCCCGCAAGGCTGAAGCTGCCCGTGGTGCTGGTGGTCTCAGTGTACAGTTCAGCGGTGTTGAGTGCGTCGCACTGGAATCCATTGAACGATGCACCTCCGCACAGACCGCCCGGACCGTAGGTCTTCGGCGCGCAATGCCCTCCGCCGACTATCAGGGTCTTGCCATTGGGCAGCACCAGCGCAGTCGAAGTCGCTTCGCGCGCGGTGTTGAGCGATCCCACCAGCCCGAACGCGTCGCTCACCGCCTCATAGATCTCGCTCGAAGCGGTCGAGTTGGTCGAGGTTGACAGCGGCACGAACCCGCTCAGCAGCCCGCCCGTGTCGCCGCCGGTTATCAGCACGTCTCCCGCCTGCGGCCCTGCCGACGGCGTCGACGTCGCCGTCGCAGTCGGCGTCCCCCCGGTTGAGGTAGCAGTCGCGGTTGCAGTCACCGTCGCAGTCGGAGTCGACGTCGCTCGCCGTCGCGGTTGAGGTCGGAGTGCCACCGGTCGCGGTCGCTGTGGCTGTTGCCGACGCGCTAGCTGTAGCGGTTGCCGACGTGGTCGGAGTAGCCGTCGCAGTCGCGGTTGGGGTTGCACCTGTAGTTGAGGTGGCGGTCGCAGTAGAAGTTGCGCAGTCGCAGTAGAAGTTGCAGTCGCCAGTCGAGAAGTCGCCGTCGCAGTCGCAGTCGAGGTCCCCGTCGGCCTTACGGTCGGCGTAGGGGTGCCGCTCGGCGTCGGCGTAGCGGTGCGGGTCGGCGTCGCGGTCGCCGTAGGAGTTGCGCTGATCGTCGCGGTCGGGGTTGGCCCGCTTATCCCGGTTCCTTCTAGTGTGTAGAAAATCGGCGTATTTTTGAATGCGCCGCTAATCGTCAGTCCCTTTTTCAGCCGCACCCTGCCAACCGCAGTAGGTTTGAATGCGATCAATATTTCACAGCTGCTGCCGGCCGATATCCCGGGAGTGCAATTAGTCATGACCTTGATGAAGGGTGGTTTGACCCGAATGCTCATGATCGGAATCGCGAAGGACCCGGAGTTATTGTTCAGTGTTATGGTCTGCGACGGACTCGTTAGACCGACGACAACCTGTCCGAAGGTGAGCGGCTCTTTCGGACTGACACTCAGTTTCGGATGCTTCGCATCTGGAGACGACCCTTCATCTGATTGCGCCAACGCCGGTCGCGCGAGCGCAGTCAGCAGAAACAATAATAGGAAAGCGAGGCCGGTTATCGACCGCAAGAACGACCTATAGCGCATTTGAAATTTCCTCCCCAACAAACAATCGACATCGTGGCCTTCTGCAATCGTGCGTTTTGGCACGCCGCTTAATTAGGCCTGTATGTCACAATCGACGCCACGGTAATCCGCGTAAAGCAAATTTGCAAGCTAGGTAGCTCTATAAAGCATCAAAATCTTTGGTAATTTTGTCTACTTCGATTTCGCCTTGACCTTAATCTTGATCACTTTTTTGTGGCTGGGATCGTTGCTTGTGATCGAGATCAGATCGCTCGTCGCTCCCTTTTTTGGTCGGCGAGTACACGACGACGACATTGTGCCTCATGCCCGCCGCAATCGATATTCCGTTGCCTCCACCCATCTCCGACAAGGGCGGATTGTGCCGCGGCGAGCTGACGTTGACCGTCAGTGGTCCAACACCGGTGTTAGTAATTGTGATGCTCGCTGAGGCCGTGGCATTCGGCGCCGCCGCGAGGCTGATAGCCTTTCGGTTCACCTCGATATGCCCAGGCCCCGGCGACGCGGTCGAGGTTGGCGTTGCAGATGGGGTTGCGGTCGGCGTGGAAGTAGAGCTTGCGGTGGCGGTGGGAGTGGAGGTTGCCGTCGGCGTGGCGATCGCCAGCGGCAGGTTGTACTCCAGCACTCGATTATTTTGATTGTCGACCACATAAAGATTGCCGGGATTGTCGACGGCTAAGCCCATCGGATTTTTGAGGCTGTCGGCGCTGACTCCGGTGCATGCAAACGACGTGAAGCTGCCGCAAGTCCCGAAGACCCGGTCCGCAGTCGTGTCGGTGGTCAACGGAGTGTTGTATTCGAGCACCCGATTGTTGAATGCGTCGGCGATATAGAGATTGCCGCCATTGTCGACCGCAATGCCCATTGGGCCGCATATACTGCTCGCGCTTCTTCCGCCGAGGTTGCACTTGTTCGAGGTAAAGTTTCCGCCCTGGCCGAAAACCATATCGGCGGTAACGTCGCCGGCGCCGGTCTCGCCGCTGCCCGGATTAAGCGGTGTGTTGTATTCCAACACCCGCGCGTTGGTGGAATCGGCCACGTAGAGATTGCCCATACTCGTCAAGGGCGACGGCCACCGGAGCGCAAAGATCGATCGCGCTCGACGGTCTGAAAGACCCGCCAGTATCGGAATTGCACCCATTCGAAGTGAAGCTTCCGCTTTGACCAAAGACCAGCGCCGCCGATGCGCCCGACGTTACCGGTGCACTGTATTCGAGCACCCGGTTGTTCATTTTATCGACGACGTACAGATTTCCCGATACATCGGCCGCTACGCCCACTGGACCCGCCAGGCTGCTCGCACTGATTCCACCATTGTTCTCGAGTCTTCGAAGTGAAGCTCGCGCCCTGGCCGATCACCAGGGTGGCGGGACCGGCTACGCATGGGAATGTGCCGCCGCACGCCGCGAACGGATTGGGATACTCCAGCACCCGATTATTCCCGGTGTCCGCGACGTAGAGATTGCCGAGTCCATCGACCGCAACTCCGTTGGGCGCGCAAAGTCTGCTGGCGTTGACCGCGACGCCGTCCACCCCGTCGCAAGTGTACGAGAGGAAATCCGGCTGGCCGATCACCACGTCGGCAGGCGCACCGTCGGCAAAGGTGGCCGCGTCTCTCCATCCCAACACCCGGTTGTTGTCGAGATCGGTAACGTAAATGCGATTCGGCGTTGAGCTGAAATCGATTGCTACCGACGCCGGATTCGACAGTCCTCGACTGTCAGTCAAGTTTGAATTCTGATGCGTAAAATCCAGCTGCCCAAGGACTCCTTCAGCCGTCGTATCTGCCGTAAGCGGCGTGTTGTACTTGAGCACGCGATTGTTGCCGCTATTCCCGCCGTCAGCCACGAACAGGTTCCCCGAACCGTCGATCGCTATCCCGGTCGGAGTGCACAAGTCATTTGCCGTGCTGGTATCGGTGTCATTCAAGACGCCGACATCGGAATTGCAGTTGTTCGAGGTGAAGTCACCGCCCTGGCCAAGGACGAGATCAGCGGTCGTGTTGGTCGCTAATGGCGGATTGTACTCGAGCACCCGGCCGTTATTGCTATCCGCCACGTAGAGGTTGCCTGCCGCATCGATTGTGACGTCGGTTGGAATGCACAAATCATCGGCGCTGGAACCGGTGTCGAAAGTGTCGCCGTCGCAGTCGCCCGAAGTGAAGCTGCCACCCTGTCCGAATACCTGGTTGGCGGTAGCGGTCGGCGGTGCGTTGTATTTCAGCACCCGGCTGTTGATGCTGTCCGCAATGAAGAGGTTGCCCAGGCCGTCCAGTGCGATTCCGGTTGGTACGCACAAATCACTGGCTGTCGGAGACCCTCCGCCTGTGTCGCTATTGCAGTCGGAAGTAGTGAAGCTTCCGATTTGGCCAAAAACCATTCCTGCGACGGTCTCACTGGTCAGCGGCCCGTCATACTTCAGCACTCGATTATTGTCGCTATCCGCGACGTAGAGATTGTCCGAATTGTCCACCGCCAGTCCGGTCGGTCCGCATAGGTCGGCGGCGGTGGAAAGATTGGTGCCTGTGTCGAAGTTGCATTCAAACGACGTGAAGCTCCCGCCCTGGCCTAAGACCAGGCTGGCCGGGCCGCCCACGCACGGGAACGTGCTGCAAGCTTCGAACGGGCTCGCGTATCCGAGCACCCGGTTCCTGAGACTGTCGGATACGTAAAGATTGCCCGCGTGATCCGTCGCCACTCCCGACGGATTGCACAGATTGTCGGCGCTGGTCACGTTGCAGATGCAAATGCTGCCGGCGATGGTTGGGGTGCATACCGACGACAGGAAATCGGGCTGGCCGATCACCAGGTCGGCAGGAGCGCCATTTGCAAATGCGTCAGCGTCCTTCCAGCCCAGTATCCGGTCGTTATCTGAATCGGCGACGTATATACGATTCGGCGTGGCGCTGGTGTCTATCGCCACGCTGACCGGGTTGGATAGCCCCATCGCGTCGACCAGGTTGGGAGTGGAATGCGTGAAATCGAACTGCCCCAGCACCCGGTCTCCGGTGATGCCGGTGGCGAGCACCATCGCGGCAAACGCCAGCGACACTATCGCGGCCGCAATACCAAACGTCCGCCAAGCCATACTCTTACCGCTCTGGAAATATTTTGGGATGCAGATTCCGCACTTGTAACTTCATGTTCCATCCGGGTCGTCTGAAAGTAGCAAAAGCCGCCAACCGTGCAAGCCCCGACTTACCAACCCGACTGAATTTTTCCCGCCTTGGATGCGACGACGCCGCTCCCCGTTAAGGGAGCGGCGTCGCCGGTTAGTCATTCAGTTTCGATACGCCGCGCTACTGCAGCAGTGCCGACGCCGGCGCATTGGCCGGGGTCGAGGCCGGTGCCGACGTCCCCAGGGTCCAGGTTCCAGCGCTCGGACTGAACAGCTCGTAGTAGTCGCTCTGTCCAGTCGGACCGCACAGGGTGCCCGCCTCCGAGCTGCCAATCGCTGCCGACGCCAGGCTGCCGACTGCGCATTCGCCGCCTACCACTAACAGGTCTCCCGAATGCGAACCCGAGTTGAGGATGCCGAAGCCGTAGCCGCCGCGCGACTGATGCAGCGCACCGCTCGCCGTGAACGCGGTCGTCGTCGGATCGTACAGATCGGTCGCGGTCTGGGTGGTCTGGTGGATGTTGGTGGTCGATTCGCACGTCGGGATAGTTCGGCGTGGTGCCGTTGGTGGTCTCGGCGTCGATGCCGCCGGCGAAGATCGCCAGGCCCGAATCGGTGCCGGTGGTGAACAGCGATCCTGCCGCGATTCGCTTGACCGTCATGCCGCCTGCCGCCCCCGGCGTCGCCGACGATCCGGTGGTCAGCGTCCACGACGGTACCGTCGGGATCATACACCTCAGCCGAGCTGTTGGTCGTAAACGCCAGCGGAGTTGACGGCGTCGCCGCGCATGCTGCCGCCGCTCCCGTCAGACCGCCCGCCAGCAGAATATCGCCGTTCGGCAGCTTGACTATCCCGGGCAGCTCGCGTGGCACGTTCATCGGCACCGTCTGGCTGAACGTCGCCGTCGATGGATTGAACAGGAACGCCTGCTGCGACGACTGGCCCAGGAACACGATGTAGTCGCCGCCCGCGACCAGCACCTTGCCGCCGTTCAGCAGCGCCGCATCCGCATCCACCAGCCCGCACTGCGCCGTGTCGGCGGCCGCAAAGCCACCGGTGCCAGCGCCCAGGCTTGCGGCGGCCGTGTACTGGAACGTAGTAGTCGTCGGAATCGCGGTTACGTTGAAGATGCCGTTGTATCCCGTAACGGACACGCCGGTCACGGTGACGTTGTTGCCAACCAGCAGCCCGGTCGGATTCGCCGCGCTGGTGATGGTTACCGTCGTGCCGCTTTCAGACGCCGACGTGATCGGACTTTCAGTTCCACCGCAGGTCGAAGGCAGTCCGGTGGTGCAGGTCGGCGGCGCGGTGCCCGCCGCGCATCCCGGAATCGATCCGGTCGCGGTGAAGCTGTCGGCCACCGGGTCGTAGATCTCAGCCGTGTTCTGCGCCACCTGCCCGAACGGCGCGCATCCCGGCGGCGGTGTCGACAGTGACAGGAACGAGCTGCCGCTCGAACCGCCACTGATCAGCACTTTGCCGTCCAGCGAAGTGCCCGATCCGCTGATCAGGGTCGCGGTCGCGCCGCTGCGCGCGGTCGTCATATGCCCGCCGCTGCCCGAGCCCGCCAGGCTGAAGCTGCCCGTGGTGCTGGTGGTCTCAGTGTACAGTTCAGCGGTGTTGAGTGCGTCGCACTGGAATCCATTGAACGATGCACCGCCGCACAGACCGCCCGGACCGTAGGTCTTCGGCGCGCAATGCCCTCCGCCGACTATCAGGGTCTTGCCATTGGGCAGCACCAGCGCAGTCGAAGTCGCTTCGCGCGCGGTGTTGAGCGATCCCACCAGCCCGAACGCGTCGCTCACCGCCTCATAGATCTCGCTCGAAGCGGTCGAGTTGGTCGAGGTTGACAGCGGCACGAACCCGCTCAGCAGCCCGCCCGTATCGCCGCCCGTTATCAGCACGTCTCCCGCCTGCGGCCCTGCCGACGGGGTCGACGTCGCCGTCGCAGTCGGTGTCTGACTCGAGGTCGCCGTCGCCGTCGCAGTCGCCGTGGACGTTGCCGTCGCGGTCACCGTCGGTGTTGACGTTGCCGTCCCCGTCTGACGTCGCCGTCGCAGTTGACGTCGCGGTTGACGTCGCCGTCGCACTTGCCGACGCGGTGCCCGTCGCCGTCGCCGTCGGAGTGCCGCCCGTCGAGGTCGGCGTCGCTGTCGCCGTCGGTGACGCAGTCGCGGTCGCGGTTGCCGTCGCCGTCGGAGTGCCGCCCGTCGAGGTCGGGGTCGCCGTCGCCGTTGCCGATGCGGTCGGCGTACCGGTCGTCGTCGCGGTCGCCGTTGCCGACGCTGTCGGCGAACCGGTCGTCGTCAACGTCGCAGTCGCCGTGTCGGTCGCCGTCGCCGTCGCAGTTGACGTCGCCGTCGGCGTCGCGGTCGCAGTCGCCGTTGACGTTGCAGTCGGCGTCGCCGTTGACGTTGCAGTCTGCGTTGCCGTCGCCGTCGAAGTCGCCGTTGCAGTCGCCGTCGCGCCGCTTACCCCGGTGCAGCTCAGGTCCTGGTTAACGTGACGCTTCTTGTTGTTCTTATAATCGAACGTGACCTGTCCGGTGATCGCGCCGGTAGCCGTTGGCATACACGCGATCTCGACCTCACAGGTGCCGCCGTCATTCAGCTTCGACCCCGAACATCCATCGCTGGTGATCGTGAAGCCGTCGGTGACGGTGACATTCGAAATTTTTATCTTCTTATGATGATTGGATGGATTGGTCGCCGTCTCGGGTTGCGATGCGCTGGTTTGCCCGACCACCACGTTGCCGAACGACAGCGGACCGCTCAGTTGCAGGAATGGCTGGCTCGAATCCGGCCCCGATGACGAATCATTCCGATTGCGCCATCGCAGGCTGCGCCAGTGCGCCCATCAGGAACAGTAGTGCGAAGGTGAGGGCCGCTAGCGACCGCGTGAACGACTTGAACCGCATTTAAAAAGTCCTCCCAAAAGTGGGTCCTACATTTAGGCTCATTTTGCTATTCGTGCGTTTTGATACGCACGCCCCTCGCATCACGAGCTTTGATGTTAGAACCGCTGCGACCCTAATCTGCTCAGTGCAAATTTGTCAAACGAACCTGCTGCCTAAGTGTGCTGCAAAGCACTTCGATAGCCCCTTTGACCCCCTTTTTCGCATTTCCACTGTCAGGATGTTCCAAAATAACCGCCAACAAATTGTTATTTCACACAAAATGACGCTTTCTTGTGCAATCTTGATGGTTGCCTTCGCTGAAATTTGATTAGAGTGTCCCTCCATAGCACGTCCCGAATCGCGAATCAGATGTGCTCCGCTCAGCGCCAAGGCAACTGCCGCCCCAATGGCGGGCAGTTGCATGAACGGTTCTTCGGGGAACGGCGCGGCGGCGGTTCGATGCGGGACGCGGCTCGGGGACTGGTAAGGGGTGGGCTATTTCGGTGGCGCGCGGTTTCAAATAGATTTCCGCCACCATCGTGAGGAAGGAGGTTTGACGGTTTACAGCGTTGGCGCCTTTGGTTATTGGGGGCAAGCGCATTTCGGGGAACTTTGGGGAAATGTGGACTCAACTGGTTTCAAACTCACTAATGTTTCGGGAGGACGTATGAAAAGGAACTTTTCTCTCTTAACTCTGGCAGCCGCCGGACTCTGGCTGCTGGCTAGCGCGCCGGCGTTCGCCACCTGTCCCACGGGACTGTCGGGCACGCAGCTCGCTGCGGGCCTCTGGACCATCAAGATCGAAGGCTTCGCGACCGACACCGCAACCTGCGGCACCGCATGCCCTGATCCGACACCGGTCGGCGAAGGCTGCTTCGGCGTTATCCAGAGCGACGGCGCCTGCGACATCACCGGCGGCGACGTGATCTGCGCGTTCAACAACACGATCACCTCTCCGACCACGGTCGGTGGCGTCCCGGCCTTCGCCGGCACAGCGACCGGCGCTGACGTCGGCACCTATTCCTTCAACAGCAACAACACCGGCGAGATCAACATCGTAGATAGTAACAGCGGCAAGACCATGTCGTTCGGCGTAGTGGCCAACTTGGGCAACGCCTCGATGGCGGGCGCCAGCATCTTCGGGCCTGCGGGCAGCTGCAGAAGGATCCTCTGATCCTGACCGTCCAGAAGCGCGACCAGACCATCAGCAGCCACGCAGTTCGTCAGCGCTAACAGCGTTGCGTTTGATCCGGCCGGCGGCGGCGCGGGCGGCAACGGCCTTGGCAAAGGCTTCGACGCGGTTGGAGTGGCAACTGAACAGCATCTCGATCCGGAGACCGGCACGACCCAGGAGGGCGGCGGCTCGATCTTCTTCAACGTTGACGGCGGCTATGACAGCGACGTCTTCCCGGGCGTGCCAGGTCTTCCCCTCCTCGTTGATCTGTGACTTCCATTCAACCCTGCTGCAGCAGAACACTGGCGCAGGTCAGGACGGCACCGAGTTGACTAGCGCGGGCCTCAATGGCGACTACAGCTGCCCACTCGGCGGCGCGGATTTCCAGACCGCGTCGGTTCTATACGGCGCCACCAACAGCAGCGCATACATCGCCACCACTGGCTCAGCCGGTGCTCCGTCTCATGGCTTGGCCATTGCGGACGCGACCAAGGCGATCATGGCCGGCAGCGACACGGGCGCGGGCGTAATTCTCGTAGCGTCGGTCTCGAACCCGCATCCGTCCAAGACCATCACGATCACCAACGGCTCGACCGAGCCTTTGGACTGGACCGCATCAGATCAATGGCGTTCCTGACGTGACCATCACGGGCGCGAACCTGCAGCGCCTTCGGCTGGCGACCTCGCCGCATGGAACCCGGTTGCCACTGGTCCGACCAAGCCGACCTGCACGATCACCTTCCAGGACAGCGGCGCAACCTGCACCACCGGTTCGCCTGAAGTCGGCACCTGGGAGCTCGTTGGCGCTGACCATACGATGATCACTGGCACGCCGAACGCGACCGGCGTGACCTTCTCGCTGAAGTGCGAATAGGCCTAACGTTCATAACCTCACAGGTATTATGATGTGAGTACACCGGGGCGGGTCAGAAATGACCCGCCCTGGTTCCTTCTCCGACGCACCATCAGACAACCGGTCCAGTTACCAATGAAACCCTCTGGGGATGAACTATTCCGCCTGCCCGCCGGTAACTTTTTGTGTTACTACTGGTCAGTCCCCCTTCCACTCAGGAAGAGGTCACTCCCCAAAAATCCGGTTCCCCTTCCCGCTCAGGAAGAGGTTACTCTCAAAAATCCGGTTCCCCTTCCCGCGCGGGAAGGGGTTAGGGGTTAGGTTCCTCGGCCACCATGATCAACCAAAAAACAACTTTTGACGGAACGAACCTACCGGTGGTAGATATCAGACCCCCAAAACCACCAAGGAGTATTGACATGATACCGGATTTTAAGGGTCATCATTTCGTCGAAGATTCCAGGAGAGGCGAAGCACCAGGACCCCACCACTGCGACCGATGTGGTTTGCCAGCCTCGCTCAGACCCGATGGTTCCGTATTCTTTGACCTTGAGCGCAGAGGTGTGTTTCTCAAAACGAGCCCTAATTTGCCCTTCAACACGTCGCGGATACCAGCCTGTAAAGATTGGTCTGTAGTGAGGCCAGGGGGATAGGACACCGGACTCCCCAAAAATCCGGTCCCCCTTCCCACTCGGGAAGAGGTTACTCCCAACAATCCGGTCCCCCTTCCCGCGCGGGAAGGGGTTAGGGGTTAGGTTCCTCGCCACCATGACCAACCAAAAAACAACTTTTGACGGAACGAACCCACCGATGGTAGATCACGCACCAACCACCACTACCTATGGTATGAAATCGCAAGAATCGATATGAATGTGACCCTTATGAAGACCAGATTTCTGCTCGCAGCGCTCGCTCTCGCTGCCCTTTGCGCCTCCGGATGCGCCAATATGCAGCCGCAGCCCGCCGATGCTACCCCCGCGGCGCCGCCCGCTCCGCACTTCTCGACGCCACCGCCCGAAGTCCGCGTGACGACCCACTTCACCGGCGTGCTGCTCGAAATCTACCATCCCGACACCCGCACCCTTTATCTGTGGACCGGAACTCCGAAGCCGCAGACCAAGGAGCAGATGCACTGCTTCAAGATTCAATTGAGCGACACTCCAAGCGGCACGCCGCAAAGGATGGAGTGTGAATAGGTGGGATCGAGTATGTTCTGTGTGAAATCAGTGGGGCGGGCCGCCGTGCCCGCCATGAACCTGATGACGGCCGCTCTGGCGATCGCGATGATCGCGGCAACGGGATGCGCCGGACAGAATCAATCATCCAGCGCGGCGCCCGCACCCGCTGCGCGCCGCGCCATCTCAATCGACGCCCGCGCCGGTCGAAGTTCGCACCAATCTCGAGTTCGGCGGCCCCCAGGTCTCCATCTTCCATCCCGATACCCGCACGCTCTACCTGTGGTCCAGCGATCCGCGCCCCGGCCCGCCTCATCGCGATCCGAACTGCATCAAGATTCAAATGAGCGACAGCCCCAGCGGCGGCCCTGTCACCAACGAGCCGTGTTCATAAGTGGAGGACCGGAATCGTCATGAAGTCGGAAGCAACCTTCGCAAATCCAATCAGCAATCCACCCCCCGCGCCGTGTGTGGGGCCTCAGCCCGCGCGGAGTCGCGATGCTGGCGCTGATCGCGATCGCGACCATCGCCGTCTATCTGCCCAGCCTGCACAACGGCTGGGTCTCCGACGATCTCCCGATACTGGTGCAGAACATTCGAATCCGCACCTCGTCATTTATAACGAACGCATTCACCCACGACGTCCTGTGGTCGATTAAGCAGAACACCCCCAGCCACGCAGGCGCATAGCGCATTCTATCGTCCGCTCGACGTTGTGTGGTTCGCGCTCAATGCGCAACTGTTCGGCGTCAATCATCCCGCGCCGTGGCATCTGATGAAGATCCTGTTGCAGGTGGTCGCGGTGCTGCTGTGTTTTCGCGTCGCGCAACTGCTCACCGGCGAAGTCGTCGTCGCATTGCTCGCAGCCGCCATCTTCGGCCTCATGCCGGCGCACGTCGAGCCGGTGGTGTGGGCCAGCGCGATCCCCGAGCCGCTATCCACCGTGTTCGAGTTGGCGGCCCTGATCTTCCTGATCCAACGCAACCGCCCCTCGAAGAAACCAGGATGGTCGCGCGGACTCATGCTCTCGGCGCTCTTCTATGCCTTCGCAATCCTCACCCACGAGAGCGCAATCTTCTTCCCCGTGATCGTCTTTGCGTACTTGATGCTGTTCGAGGCCGCGCCCGCCAACGACACTCGGCCCGCGCGCCAGGCGCGCACCGCGAGCACCAACGCCCATATCGTCAGCGCGTTGACCGCCTGCATCCCGTTCCTGGTAGTCACGCTGGTTTACGCCTTCGCCCGGATGCACGCGCTCGGCGATCACGCCTTCGGCATGCCCAACCCAAACAGCGAGGCACAGTTGCACGCCGCGGCCGGGGCGATGCCGATTCGCGATGCGGCGCAAATTGCGATGACGATTCCGATGGTGCTGCTGACCTATCTCGGCATCCTCGCGATCCCCGGCGTCGCCAATCCATTCCATTCGCTCGCATGGACCACGCAGTTGGACCCGCAGGTATTCATCGCGTGGGCCGCGCTGCTCGTGCTGGGATTGCTCGCGATCGCGTTGGCGTCGCGCAGCTCGCGCCGCAGGATCTATCTCTTCTGCGCCATCTGGAGCCTCGTCACCATCGCGCCCGCGCTCAAGATCGATTCCATCTGGTGGCTCAACCAGGACCGTTACCTCTATGCGCCGTCGTTCGGATGGAGCCTCGCGCTCGCGCTCGCCGTCTTCGAAATTTCTACCGTCAGCGCGCGCGCTCGTCTCTATGTCGGCATCGCAACCGCACTCCTGCTGCTCAGCTACGGCATCGCGACCATCCGCGGCCAGCGCTACTGGTATGACAACCTCGCTTACTACTCGCGCGCCGTTCAAGTGAAGCCGAACGATCCTGACTATCGTCTCGCGTTGGGTAATCTGCTCGAACAAGCGAAAGATCCCGCGGGAGCGGCAAAGCAGCTCGAAATCGCCGAGTCTCTCAAACCCGAGGATCCGTATTTCCATGTGAGACTCGCCCAGGTCTATATGAAGCTCGGCCGGATGAAGGACTTCGAGCGCGAGTACAATGCCTTCGAAAATTCGGGGTCGTCCGTGATCAAGAGCGTGCACGTCGGCCCCGACGGAAGACCGGACCAACAATCAGCGGCTGAGCCGTCAACGGTCGCGCATTGATTGATCTGCAGCAATGGTCGAACTATCTTCATCGCGACGACCCAAGACAGGTGCGGCAGCAATGAGTTCGGACATCAGCGCAAGGCCAACCCTCCGCCACCGAATGTCGGCGATAGCGGTGCTCGCGTTGTCGATCGCACTGGCCAGTTGGAACGGGTCAATCGCCCGCGCGCAGAGCGATGGCGCAGCGCCGGACCCGGCCGCGCGCCCCGGCGCAGGCCGCACAACCTGATCCGAACAGCGCGGCCGACGACGCCGCCAACCAAAAGAATCAAGCCATTCAAGAGGCGCACGCTGCCGCCGACGCGGCCGAGCAGGAACTCGACTCGGCGACCCAGGCCCGCGATCAGCTCGAGAGCGACGGCGCCTCACAGGATCAGATCGATGCCGCCAACGAGGCCATCGCGCAAGCGCGCGCCGCAAAACAAGCCGCCGATGAGGCCGCGCAGGCCGCCGACGACGCCGCGAGCCAATGACAGAATCGTTTGCAGGTAGAAGAGTGGGAACAGCTATGAGGTTTGCAACCGCAACGAAGCGAATCTTCCGCTTTGGATTGCCGGCGATCGCGATACTCGGCTTCTGGATCGTGATCGCTCCGGGGAATGCTTCGCTCGCGCGCGCGCAGAGCGACGATGCTGCGGGCGATGCGGCCGTCGCCGCGCCGGACGCCGCACAACCGGATCAAAACGCAGTGGGCGACCCCGCCGCGGACGATCCCGATGCAGCCGCCGCTCAACAGGCGCAGGACGCCGCCGACGCCGCCGCAGAAGCTCTCGACTCCGCGACCGATGCCCGCGATCAGCTCGAGAGCGACGGCGATGCCTCACAGGATCAGATCGATGCCGCGAATCGCGCGGTCGCGAAGGCCCGCTTCGACAAGGAAAACGCCGATGCGGCGGTGAAGGCGGCCGACGACGCTGCGAATCAGTGAGAGCATCGCTTCAAGATGATTCGCGGAGAATCCTGAATGCCGCGCAGCAAGCGCGCCCGCTCGCGTTCCCAGGCTGGATCGCCCCGTTCGAAGTCCCGACCTCATGCTGATTCCCCGTCTTCATCTGTAACCAGTTCGTCCAGCCCCGCGGCCGAAGCGGTCATGTTCCGCTTCGAGGGAATCGACGCTGCGATACTCGCCCTGCTGCTCGGCTTTGCGCTGCTCCTCATCGCCGGCACCGGATTCGCCAACGGACAGGAGTTGTGGCCCATACCAGACGCGGTTGAATACGCGGCGGTCGCGGTAAATCTGGATCGCGGGCTCGGCCCGGTGCTCCATTTCGCCGGCAATTCCTATCCGCCTCGCTACACGGTCGGCTATCCGATGATGCTCGCCGCTGCCTATCCCATTCTGGGCCACCGGCCCGAGCGACTTTATGCAGTCACGGTGTTAACAGCACTCGTCGCAATCGCCGGCTTGTACCTGCTGACACTGTGGATGTTCGATCGGCCAAGCGCGACGCTCGCCGCTCTGCTGTTGGCGACCTCGCCTCATTTCCTCGGCCTATCCACCATGGTGATGAGCGATGTGCCCGCATTGGCCGTCGTCATTCTCGCGGTCCTGGCATTCTTGTATGCGCTCGAAAAAGAAAGCTTGGCGGCGTCGGCGCTGTGCGGACTGCTGGTCGGCCTGGGCGTCACCATCCGCGTGAGCAACGGCGCAATTCTGATTGGAATGATCGCGGCGGCTCTGATCGTCCGGCCGCGCAGATTTAAGCTCGCGCAGGCGCTGACCTTCGCGCTCGGATTCATCGCACTTCCAGCTCTGCAGGCGTGGCTTAATCTGCACTACCTCGGATCGATTTTCTCAAACGGTTACGCCTTCTGGCTGCCGGCGTTCTACAACAGCGCGGTGTTCAAAACCTTCAAGCTGAGCTACCTGGTTGCACCCGCCGATCCTATTTACCGCCACGGAAACTTCGTCGCTTACGCTCTCGCAATGCTGGGCATCGACGGCATCTTCCGCCAGCTTCACTTGGGTACTGAATCGCGGACGTTGGTGCACGCCCGCTACTCATTGTTCCCATTTCCAGTCGTGGTCTTCGCAGCGATGGGCGTGTACTGGGCGATGCGCAACCAGCGCAACGCCAGCACGATGCGCGCGCTGTACTCGGGCTTGAGCTTTCTCGCTTTGCTGCTGATCATTTATCTCCCTTATTTCCACGTCGAACCGCGCTTCATGCTGCCGGCGCTGTTCATTGTCTTCGCCGCAGCGGGCTGGGGACTGGTCTGCGCAAATCAAAGCCTCGATTGGCGATGGACCTCCTTTGCAGTGATTGCGCTGGAGGTGATTCTCGCCGGCTCGATCCTGGTCGAGACATTTTCCCGCCTGACAACGTCGGCGCCGGCGCAATCCGAGCTGGTCGCCGAGGTGCAGGCGATCCGGCCGCAGTTGAAGAACGCCGTGCTGGTCAGCGACATCTCGCTGCAATGGCTCGAACTGATTGCGGGCGGCGAACAAACCGAATTCGTCGGACTCGAAAGTGATCTTTACGGACGAGCAGTAAACGAAAAACATCTGTCCTGGCTGCAGCAGAAAAAGTCCAGCGGATGGTCCGGCCAGGTTCCACCGACATTACTTCTGCCCGGTGGCGGACTCGACCCCGGCGAAGCCGGCAAGCTGGCGGACGAAGATAAACGCGGGCACCCCGTATACCTGCTTGTTGCGATTCCTACTAACAGCCAATGGCTCGGTGTGCTCAAGCGCGAATTCACTGAAATCGATCGCTACTTCTCGTACGAAACGATCGCGCGCTCTCCCCAAGTGGCGCTTTATCGTTTGAAGCCGAAAAAGCGGCAACTCCAAGGATTCAACGCGCAGAAAGATCCAAAATATGTAAATCGTGACTTAGGTAAATCGTGACCAAAAAGGGGAGCTAAACCAAGCTGAACTCCCTATAACCAATGCCCTGCTGGACACTAATCCCCTTAAACGGCAGTTTTTATTATCGTGATCGCTGGATTAAATTTGCGCAATCAGGTATTCGTGCGAGCTATATTTGCTCTGGGTAGCTCGACTTGACTGCTGTATGACGAAGATGGCGAACGAAAGCCTCACCGATAGAAGCCTGGCTTCGGCGCCGGCGTGCCGTGCTGCACTTGCTGACAAGTCGAGTTTTCGGCGGCGCGGAGGAGCATGCACTGTCAATTCTGACCGCGATGAATTCGCACGGATTCGAGCCGTGTCTGGCTGCGCCCGACGCGCTGATTGCTGCGATGGAACCGGGACTTTCTGCGGCGGGCGTCAAATGCCTGCCGCTTGAATTTTCATCGCGGCTGGACGTGCTGACCGGCGCGCGCCTGCTGCGATTCATTCGCCGTGAAAACATCGCGATTATGCATTGTCATCTGTTCACCGGCAGTTTTTTCGGCGCAGGGATCGCGCGAATGGCGGGTGTTGGCGCTGTCCTAGAAACCTGTCACGGTCCCGAGGTCTGGCGGATGGGAAAAGGACTGCGCGCCAGCTTTTGGGTGGATCGGCAAATCGGACGAATGGTGGATAAGTATATCGCCGTGTCGCATGCCGCCGAGCGTCATCTGGTCAGAAACAAGCGAGTACCAAAGAACAAAATTCGGGTTATCCACAATGGACGCGACCTGGATCGTTTTGCTTCGGCCAGCCCCGAATCGACGCATCGCGACTCGCGCGGCGCTCGGACTCACCGACGAACCGACGCTGCTTGCGATGGCTCGGCTCGACGAGCAAAAGGGGCATCGGCATCTGATCGATGCGATCGCGATAGTAGCTCAGACGCGGCCAAATCTGGTTACGCTTCTGGCCGGCGAAGGTCCGCTCGAGGATAGCTTGCGCGCGCAATGCGCGACGCTCGGGCTCGGCAACCGCGTGCGATTCCTTGGCTATCGGCGCGACGTGCCGGAACTGCTCGAGGCGGCAGACGTGGTCGTGCTGCCGTCGCTGTACGAGGGGCTGCCGCTGGTTGCGATCGAAGCGCTCGCGGCGGGACGCCCGATGGTCGCGACGGAAGTCGATGGCACGCCCGAGGTGGTTATCCACGAACGGACTGGGCTGCTGGTGCCGCCGGCGAATCCGCTTGCGCTGGCGGCGGCAATTGAGCGATTGCTTGACTGATCCGGAGTTAGCTGTCGCGGCTGGCGTCGGAGGGGCGAAAGTTTGTGCGGGAAAACTTCGCGGTGCAGCGGCAGATCGAACAGACCGCCGCGCTTTACTCGGAGTTAACCGGCCTTGGGCGGGAAGGAGAAGCTGCTTAGGGGGCGCGCGTCGGGGGACGCTGTAGAATTTGACCAGCCTGTTTTACATTTCAGCATTTTTGCTGCTGTATGCGTATCTGCTGTATCCGGCGCTGCTGTCTTGCGCTGTCGGGATCGCACTCACGCCGTGCCGGCCTTGGTAGCGAATCATCCGAAGGAACTGCTGCGCCGTCACTTTCGATAATCGTCGCGGCATACAACGAAGAGACGTTGTATCGCTCAAAAAATCGAAAATTTCCTCACGTGCCGATACTCGGGAGATGCCGAGCTGATCGTCATTTCTGACGGATCGATCGACCGTACCGCGGAGATTGCCGAATCGATGGCGTCGGATCGGGTGCGCGTCATCCGGCAGCCCGAACGTCGCGGCAAGGGGGTAGCGGTGAATGCGGGCGCGGCGGCTGCGCGCGGCGAGGTGCTGGTGTTCACCGATGCGAACGCGATGTTCGCGGCCGACGCGCTGGAAAAAGTCGCGCTTCCGCTGCGCGACAAATCGATCGGATTGGTGACTGGCGTGTCGCTGTATCCGGGCGAGACGATCGGGTCGGCGTACCAGCGCTACGAGCAGATGCTCAAGGGCCTCGAGTCGCGGCTCGGCGTGGTCGCGGGAGCTGACGGGGCGTTGTATGCGATGCGGCGCGAGCTGTTCAAGCCGCTGGACCCGGCGCTGATCAACGACTTCGTACATCCGATTCTCACTTCGATCGCGGGTGCGCAATCGGTGATGGCGGCGCGATGCTTTCGTGCTCGAGGAATTCTCGGCGGCGGGTGAGTTCGCGCGGCAGGTGACGGATGGTCTCGCAGGCGGCGCTGGTTTATTTCCGGCTGCTGCCCGAGCTCATCAAACAACGGCGCTGGCGCTCGATTATCGTTTTGACCTCGCATAAAATGCTGCGCTGGCTGACGGCGCCGCTGCTCGCGATTGGGGTGATCGCGACGGTGCCGCTTGCCCGGACGGCGGGATTTTTCGAGTCGTGCTGGGGCTTGAAATATTGTTCGCAATGGTCGCAGCGATCGGATGGATCGCGACGCGACGCGGCACGGAAGGCAAGGCGACCATCGCCTACCAGTTCGTTGCGCTCAACTGTGCCCAGGCGGTCGGACTGTGGCGATGTTTTGCCGGCGAAGTGCCGGTGCTTTGGGAACCAAGGAATCTGTAGCTCGGGGGATTTGATCTGGTTTGAGTGTTGTAGTTTGCAGCGAAAATCGGCGCGCGGATTGGGACGATCTGATCGCGCAATGTGCTGATGCAACGTCGGGCCATCTTTGGCAATGGCGCGACGTGGTCGGATCGGCGTACGGATTCGATTCCCACTACCTGATCGCGCAGGATGGGCGCGGGCGTCCGGTCGCGGCTGCGCCGTTCATCTTTGTGCGCAGCCTGCTTTATGGAAGCGAGCTCTCGTCGATGCCCTATCTCGACTACGGCGGCATTTGCCACGCCGACGGGCTCGATTCGGCGAGCCGCGACGCGGCGCAGGCGGGCCTGATCGATTATGCGCGCGAGTTGGCGTCGAAGCTGCGCGCCAAGCGCCTGCATATCCGCAGCCTGATGCAGATGCAGCCGCCGTTCGAAGTCAGCACGGAGAAAGTGGCGCAGCATCTGGCGCTCTCGTCGACGATCGATGAACAGATGCGTCGCTTGCCCTCGGAGCGCCGCAACCGCCTCAAGCGAATTGAAAAGCTGGGGCTCGGCGTTGACGTGACTGACGCGACCGATCCGGCGGCGCTGGCTGATTTCTGTGCGACTTACTCGGAGAACATGCGCGATCTTGGATCGCCGACACATGGCCGCCGGTTCTTCAGCAATCTCGTCAATCGATTTCGCGATCGGCTTTCGTTAATTCGCGTTCGCAGCAAAGGGCGCGTCGTCGCGGCGGGACTGGCGATGAATTTCCGCGGCTCGATGATGCTGCCGTGGTCGGGCGCGACTTTCGAAGCGCGTCCGGTGTACGCGACCAACGCGTTGTATTGGAGAGCGATACAGCTTGGCATCGAGTCCGGCTGTCACACTTTCGATTTCGGGCGATCGAGCGTCGGCTCGGGCATCTTCGAATTCAAGCGGCAATGGGGTCCGACTCCGGTGCAACCGTACTGGAGCACTCTCTACCTTTCGCCGCATGCGTCGGCGCCGCGTGAACGCAAAAGCCTTCAGACCATCAGCCGGCTATGGCGTCACATGCCGCTTGGAGTGGCCCGCACGTTTGGGCCCGGCCTGCGACGGGGGATTTCAAATTGAGTTCGATTGCGGCCACGCGATTTGGAATCGAGAAGGCGGCGGGCGAGCCGTCGCGGATGCGCCGCAATGCGTACCGCTACATCGGCGAGATTCACATTCCGGGACGGATTCGGCTGAACCACGTATTCCGCGAGATCAAGGCGCTGGGTATGCCGGAGCGCGGCACGCGTCTGCTCGATGCCGGCACGGGCCGCGGCGATATCGCGCTGCATTGCGCGCGACTCCATCCGGATTGGCGAGTGCACGGTATCGATCTGGAAGACGACAGGGTGGAACGCTGCCGCACGGCCGCGCGAAACCTGGCGCTGAGCAACGCCACTTTCAGCCGCGACAATCTGCTCAACCTGTCTGCGGTCGGGCAATATGATCTGATCACCAACACCGACGTGCTCGAGCATATCGAGGACGATCGCGGTGCGATGTCGAATCTTGCGCAGGCGCTGGCGCCGGGCGGCTACCTGCTGCTGACGTTCCCCTCGGTGCCGCAGCGGCGTCATCTGAAGCTGGTCGCGTGGCGCGAGCGTCGAATCGGATTCAAGCCCGAAGACATCGGTCACGTGCGGCCGGGCTATTCTCCCGACATGATAAACGGCTTGGCGCGCGAGGTTGGACTCGAGCCGGTCAAGACCGTGTGGACATACGGCCCGTTCGGCAATCTCGCGCACGATTTGTTTTTCGTGCTTGGCGACAGCAAGCCGAATCCTTTGGTGTTCGCGGCCTCCTTGCCCTTCCTGCTTGCGCTGAGCTTTCTCGAGAATCACACGCCAACGCGGCACGGCTCCGGACTGCTCGCAATCGTGAGGAAACCATCCAAACGATGAAGGCGAGCATTTTTATATTGATGGACGCGCTGGGCTGGGAATGGATCAAGGAGCATCCGTTCCTGAAAGACGTCGCACCGTATCGGCGTCCGCTCGATTCCGTGCTTGGTTTCAGCACCGCGGCGATTCCCTCGATTCTCACCGGGCGATTTCCGGAGGAGCACGGGCGGCTGTCGCTGTTTCATCGCGCGAACGGACATTCGCCGTTCTCGAAGCTCAAGCTTATCTGCGCGATGCCGCCGTGGATGGTCGAGAACCGTTACGCGCGCTTCGGGGTGAAGACGCTGGCGCGCCGGATGAACAATCTCACCGGATACTTTCAGCTGTACGGGGTACCGCTGAAATATCTGCCGAAGCTCGACGTCTGTGAGAAGCGCAATATCTACGCACCCGGCGGGATTCCCGGCTCGACCTCGATCTTCGACCTATTGCATGGTGGCGGTAAATCCTACAAAGCGTATTGTTACCATGATGGGACGGACGATCAGTTGATTGCGTCGATGGAAGCGGACTTGCACGCCGGGGCGGCGAAATTTTATTTTCTGTACCTCGCCGAGCTCGACTATTTTCTGCATCTGCATGCCGACGATCGCGCCGCCGCGGCCGAGACGCTTGCAAAAATATTCGGACAAGCTTGCGCGCCTGTACGATATCGCGCGAGAAGACCTACGGCGCGGCGGAACTTCACGTCTTCGGCGATCATGGGATGGCGCCGACGGTTGCGACGATCGATATCCAGGCGCGGCTGGCATCGCTGCCGTTGAAGGCGTCGGTCGATTACCTGTGCCTGCTGGATTCCACGATGGCGCGCTTCTGGTTTTTTTCAGGAGACGCGCGGGACCTGGTTTCCGCAGCCCTGAACGAGATCGATGGCGGCAGATGGCTCGAGTCCGACGACCTCGTCAATCTGCATTCGTGGTTTCCGGATGGGAAGTACGGCGAAAAGATTTTTCTGACCGAGTCGGGAACCGTGATCGCGCCAAGTCATATGGGTGAGCGGGCGCTGGCGGGGATGCATGGGTTCCTTCCCTCGGCGCCGCACTCGCGGTCGGCATTCGTGTCGAGCGTGGACTACGGCGACAGCGTCAATCAGATCACCGACCTGTTCGGCGTGATGAAGGCGCACCTATGAGACGGAGGAACGGGTAATGGCAAACGGCGTCGCATGCGACGAAGGCTACGCAAGGCTGCGCGGGAATTTCAGCCGCTGGCGCGTGCCGAGCGCTATCATCGACGACCTGGTCGATCATCGAAGCGCAGTGAGTTATCCGCGCAGCGCGATGGTCTTCCTCGAGGGATCGCCGGGCGATCTGTTCGGATGCGTGCTGGCGGGCTACGTAAAGGTGTACTGCAACACCGCCAACGGCGCGCGAGTGCTGGCGCGATTGTCGGGGCCGGGCGACATGATCGGCTACGCCGATCCGAGGACTGCAAGGGCCGCCGGTCCAAAATATTCGAGACGCAGGCGCTGACCAAATGCTCGGTAGCGCTTTTCACGCGAGAGCGAGCGGTGCGACTGCTTCGCGCGCTCGACCCCGAGCAGGCAATAGAACTCTACCAGACGTTAAATTCGTTCTGGTCTTCAACACTGCACTGGTGGACGAGCTTTCTTGGGCTACCGTTTCAACAGCGTCTCGAAGTTGTGCTGAGCGACCTTGGGCGGCGCGTTGGTGTGCACGACAATCGCGGCACGCTGATTATCCCGGAGCTCTCGCAGGCCGATCTGGCGGAGATGATCGCGAGTTCGCGACCGCTGGTGAGCCGGCTTTTGAAAGAAATGGAGGAGCGCGGACTGGTTCAGCGTGCGGCAAACAGTATCTTATATTGAAGGGTTGGGATTCTCAGGAACATAAACTCGCCCGGATGCGGAGTCCGCTAGGCGACGAACCATCGTCGGTGGAACCGGCGACGCGCAGAACTACGGCCGGTTCTCGGTGGTCGCCGATCGGCGGACGGTCGCGCGGCGCGGCGGTGCGACTCTGAAAGGTGTGGCTGAAAAGTAATTTGATGAAGATCAGTAAATATCGAGTTCGCTCACGACTATGTTCGTGCGGGTGCGGCTCTGACCGTGACGGGATTGCTGGTGGTTGCGATTTCAATCTCGATGGCCGCGTGCAGCTTGTTCGATAGTGCGCCGGTGCGGGAAAAAGTGGTGCAACATCCGGTGGCGAAAACCCCCGATCCTTATTTGATCGGCAGCGACGACGAGCTCGATATAATTGTCTGGACCCAACCGCAACTCAGCGGCAAGGTGACCGTCGCCTCGGACGGAACTATCGCGATGCCGCTGATAGGAAGAGTGCCGGCGGCGGGGCTGACGCCGGACCAGCTCAAAGTGGACCTCGAGAAGCGATACGCTCGCTATGTTCACGGGGCGAATGCGACCGTCCGTGTGAGCGATCCGGCCAGCCACGTTTTCTACGCGCTGGGCCAGGTGAATAAGCCCGGGGCCTACAAACTCCATTCCGGTGAGGTACTTTCGCAGGCGCTGGCCGAGGCGGGTGGGCTGGCCGAATTTGCGGACCCCGGGAAGATCCGGATTCTACGGCATAAGGAAAGTGAGACGGTCGTTCTCACGGTGAACTACAACGTGGTGCGATCTGGTGGGGATGTATCAGCGGATGTTCCGGTTGAACCCGGAGACACGGTGCAAGTGCCATGATCATACGAACGAGAATCTCGACAGGGTACACTACTTCTACTAGCCGCGTTGCCTGCTCCTCGCATTTCCGTCCGCAGGACGGGCGGACAACCTGTTCCGCTTTTATCCCGAGTTCTCGGGAAACGGATATTACTCCGACAACGTCCCGCTGCGGACCCAGAACGAAGTGGGTGATTTCGCCGGCCTGCTGGTGGGTGGCTTCTTCCTCGACTACACCTCGGCCGCAAGGTACGCGTCGATTCACTATGACACTTTCGCGCAGCTATTTGCGCACCAGTCCCGATTCGATCGGGCCGGCGAAGGCCAGTTTGTGCGAGCGACCGACCTCGAGAATCTGTCGCCGACGACCAAGCTGCGTTTCGACGAAATATTCTACCGCGATGCGCCGACGGTGGGAGGGATAGTCACCAGCGATCAGTCCCCGGCGTTCAACTCGGTTGCGGCGCAGTTATTGTTGGCGAACGATCAGGCAACGATAAATCAGTTCACTGCAACGTTGTCGCACTACTGGGGTCGCAACTGGGCCAGCGAACTCGCCCTTCATCAGACGACGTTCTGGAACAACGGTGGCAACAACAACAGTCTGAACAATACGAGCTACGAGCAAGGCCTCAGCACCTTTACCGAATACCATTTCTCGGACCGTTTCTCGCTCGGAGGGGGATATCGATTTTACGATTTCCGATTCACCTTTCCCGGACGGCCCGGCGAAGAGGCGCACTGGCCCTTCGTGAAGATTGGATGGACGCCGCTCCCGAGGTTATATCTCGCCGGAATTGTAGGCGTCGTGTTTGCTAACACCCAGGGAAACGACCGGCAGTCCGTCAACGTGGGCGGCATTGGATTGGCCCAATACGATCTCGAGCGGTTGCATCTTAAACTTTACGGAGGTCAGCAACCGCAGCTGACTTCAGGCTTCGGCGCTGCCGGCAACATCCAGGAAGTCCGGGGCTTGGCCCTTTACGACTTCACCCGCCGCATAACCGGAACGGTAGGCGGCGGCTACTATCAAGCGAATGGGACCGGCTTTAACGGACAACTGATTTCATGGGGCGTCGGTGTGAGCGATCGCCTCAACAAATATCTAAGCGTTTACACCAAGTTCGTACAGATTCGCCGCAATGAAACCACGTCGAACCAATTTCTTCCGACCGGCACTCAGAGCGGGAAAGAAGCAGTTGGTGATTATTTCATCGTGGGATTCACAGCCTCGGTCGAAGCATTCAGATGGAGCTGGCAATGAGTAATCAGACCTTCATCAGCGTCGGTCCTTACTGGGACATTATACATCGTCACCGTTCGAGCTTTGTGGCCATCGTCGTTGCGGGTTTGGCGCTGACGATGTTGGCGCTGGTCACGATCCCCAAGGAATATACTTCATCGGTGCTGCTGGAAGTGTGGCATGCTGACATTCAAGCGAATCTGATAGGAGCCGAACCTCAAAACAACGCCTCGATTCCGCATATCGAAACGCGTTTGGAGGCGCTCAGCCAGCAGACTATCGCACGCGGCCATCTTGAAGAATTGATATCGAAGTACGGACTCTACACGCGCGACGGCAAGCGAGAGCCCGGCGCGGCCGGACAGATGGCGGCGGCCATTTCGATTTCGATCCCCGACTCGGTGTTGCAATCGAAGACTCCAAACCGTTTCCAGAGAAGCCAGCCGCCCAATGCTGTCGAGATCTCCTTCCAATACCGCGATCCGGCCAAGGCTCAGGCGGTGGCCAACAGTCTCGGCGACGTAATGATCGACTGAGTACCGCAAGGAACTCGAGCGCCACACCGAAGAGACGATCAAGCTGATTTCGAGCGAGGTCGATGAGACTCGGGGCAAGCTCGCCGAAAGCCAGGGCCAGATCAAAGTCCTGAAAGAGAAATATCGTGGGAGCTTGCCGCAGGATCTGGATGACAACGTCAAGGCGTTGCAAGCGCTGCAGATGCAGGTCCAACGGACTGCGCAAGGCGCCAGCAAGACCGACGCAATGGATGCAGCCGCGGCCACCGCGCCAAAAGCAAACACGCCCGACGCGACCCTGGCAGCGCTGAAGACCAAGCTGGTCGGGCTCACTGCCCAGTACAGCGACGAGTATCCGGAAGTTATCGAGACCAAATCGCAGATCGCTATCCTGGAGAAGCAAATCGCTTCTACGCCCGCCCGCGAGGCACCGACGGCGCCGGCGCCCGACTCTGCGGCTGGATTGGCCCAGCAGCAGATTGCCGACTACCAGCACAGAATCGCGGATACTCCCGCGCACGAGGAAGCGATTGCGGCGGTGAACCGGGACTTCGGAATCCTCTCGAGCCGCTATCACGATCTGAGTGATCTCCTGTTTCAGGCGCGCGCCGATCAGGCAGTACTGGAGCGCGGGCAGGGCGAGCGCCTGAAGGTCCTGCAGCCGGCAGGGTTGCCTCTGAATCCGTCATATCCAAATCGAGCTGCGCTGATAGGCGGAGGTGTGGCGCTGACGCTTTTCGTAGCATTGGCGATCCCGTTTACTCTGTTCTATTCGGATACTTCGTTCAAAGACTCCGATGACATCAAGGCCGAGTTTGCCGATGTCAGCGCGTTTGCTATCTCGCGAGTGCCGGAGGTCGAGCGCCGTTTGCTCGAGAGCGGATCCATATCGGTCGAAGCTCCACTCGCTTTGCCCGCCAATGGTCACTCCTCGAGCGCGAATGGGTCTGGACACACCGCAAACGGTCATGCTGCGACCGACGCCACTTCGGCCGATCTCAACGGCGCGAATGGAAGTTTGGAGCCGCTTACCGGGCGCGCCGCAAAGTTTGCCCAGCGCTATCCGGCGCCGCCGCTGGTGGCAGCCGGAGAAGATATGGTCAGCACGGCGGCAGACGAGTTCCAGTTGCTCGCCTTCAAGCTCAGGACGTGGGCGGTGCAACGTAACGCCAAGATTTTTGTGGTTGCGAGCGCAGTGGGTGGCGAAGGAAAGAGTTTTGTCGCGCTGAATCTGGCGGCCGCGCTGGCAGTATCGGGCAGCGGCACTCTTTTGATCGATGCGGATATCCGCGCTCCATTCCAGCATTATTCCTTTCCGGTGCCGAAAAACGATGGACTGCTGTCATATCTACAGGGAAGTACGGAATTGGCTGCCACCATAATTCCGACGCCGATACCGGGACTCAGCCTGATGCCGTCGGGAGGAACCAGCAACCGCGCCCCCGAGTACCTGGCCTCAGTCAAGATGGATCAGTTGATCCAAACGGTGAAAGGCAGCGGGGGCTATCAGTACATCATTATTGATACGCCGCCCTCGTTGCTGGTTCCGGATGCGCAGATTCTCTCGCGGGCGAGCGACGGCACGATTATCGTGACGGCTGCCGACAGCACCGCACGCGCTGCCACCACCAAGACATTCCTGATGTTCGATCCGCAGAGCCTTTTCGGGGTGGTGTTGAACCGGTTCAAGCCGTCTTTTTCCACAGTGCGGAGCGAGCGTTATGGCCGCTACGGCCGCTATGGCCGATACGGGCGCTATGGAAAGTACTCGAAATATTCGAAGTACGCGGATCGCGATTTGAGAGAATGATCGGCGGCGCGTTCAGCTTGAGCCCGCCGGGTTCGTTTCCACTTAGTGCGGATCCGGCGTTTCAAGACGAGGTGCGCCGCGAGCTGGAATGCGTGATCGCGCGCGTGCGCGATTGCGCCGCGGCCAGGAGCGTCGCCGGCGTTCTGCTGACGGGAAGTTTCGCGCGCGGCGAGGGAACTGTAATTCCGAATCCAGAGAGCAAGAGCCGGTGGCTGAGCGACGTCGAGTGTTTGGTGGTGGTTCGAAACGGCGTCGTTTCAAGCCAGGAGATTCACCAGTCGATGCGGCAGATCGAGCACGACACCAACACCGATCGCGTCAACTCGGATCGCGGCATCAAGGTTGAATTGCGCGCGATATTTGTCGAAGGACTGTTGCGATTGCGTCCGACGATTTTTAGCCAGGAGCTGGGCGAGAATGCGAAGCTGTTGTGGGGTAATCCGGCTGAGATTCCACTTCCGCCGGTGCAGCCGAGCGGAGCAACAATATCCAGGTACGACGCGTTCCGTTTGCTGAACAACCGGATCATCGAGCAAATCGCGATCCGCAGCGACTATGCTGATCGCAACGGCGATAGCACTGCGACCGCTTACTCCCTGACCAAATTCTGGATTGACCTGGGAACGTCGCTGTCGGTTTTTCTGGGATGTTATCGACCTGGGTATCGGAGCAGGCAAAAGCCGGTCGAGGACGCGCTGCTCGCGAACCAGGAGATCCTGGGAGGAGATATGTGCGTACGGCTCATCGCTCGTTTTCGCAATGCGATGGCGCAAAAGCTCGGCCAGAATGGATTTCCGTCCGGCGATCTCAACGCTGAATTCAGCGAGGCGGTTGAAATCGCGCGCGCTACCTGGAACTGGGAAAGCGGACAATTGCTGGGTACCAACGCGGCTGCGGGCGATTGGCGCGGGATTTTCGCGCGATTGAGCCGTCTTGAAACGGTGCAGCAAAGGCTACGCGACTGGGGCCGCCTGTTCAGGCGGCCTTCCGGATTGCGGCAATTGGGACCGCGCGCGATGATCGCCGCCGCGCGGGTTGGTTCGCTCGCCACATTGATCTACGGAAGCGGCTGCGTGATCGATTTTTTCTGGGACGAGATCGGATCGGACAAGGGTAGAGGGACCGAGATGGCAGGCGAGCTATGTCGTGTGCTCGCGATTGAAGCGCGTGACCCGTCGGAGCGACGACGGCTGCTCACTCGCGCGACGCTTGGGGCCTGGGAAAGGCATCTGAGGTTCTCTGCCGCATGAGTCGCGCGGTCACCATTTCGATACTCACCTACAAGCGCCATGAGCATCTCAGGCGCGCGCTGGCGTCGGCGCTTCAATACGCGGACCAGGTCGAAGAGATCATCGTGGTCGATAACGCCGCCGAGCCGGAACTGAAGGCGCTTCTCGCGGCCGAATTTCCAGCGGTGCGCTACATCGCGGCGGACACCAACGCTGGATGCGAGGGCCGCAACATCGGCTTGCGCGCGGCCTCAACTCCAATCGTGATCACGATTGACGACGACGTGGAACTCTCCAGCCCCAATTGCGTCGCGGAAGTTGAAAACGCATTTTCGCGTGATCCGCGGCTGGCCTGCCTGAACTTCACTGTCATCGGCGTCGATGGCAAAGTGCTGGAGCGCGACTGGTGTCACCCGCGGCCGATCTCGCACGCAGCGCGGGAATTCGAGACGCACTTCATTCTGGAGGGAGCATCGGCGCTCAGCCGCGAGAAGTTTTTGTCGGTCGGCGGCTACCCGGCCGAATTTTTCCTGGGGCATGAGGGCGTGGACCTCGGCTATCGACTGATAGGCGCCGGCTACCGCGTGGTGCATACGCCGCGCGTGTCAACCACGCATCACGCCGCAATCGAGCATCGTCCCGATTGGCGTGTCTATTATTACTACACTCGAAACGGGATTTGGGTTTCGTATAGATCTTTCCCGCCGATGACGGCCACCATGCAGGTGCTGGCTTATCTTCCGACGCATGCTATTTTTTTCGTTGCGCGCGATGCAGTTGCCGGCGTATTTCCGGGGATGCATAGACGGCGTGCGTGGGTTACGCCGAATGGACCGCTCCAACCTGGATGACGACTCACTGAGGCATCTGCGCGAGATCAGGTCTGAACGGGTGCCGCTATTCGGCAGAGTCCAGCGGCATCTTCGCGAGAAAATTCTGTAATAGCCGTGATCCTATACTACTTATTCCTGTTCCTGGTTCCGTTTCAGGAACATCCGATTCTGGGCGCCCAGCTGTTCCACGTCGGACCGTTCCCGATCACTCCGATCAAGGTGGTGGGAATTTTGCTGGTCGCCGCAACCATATTGGCCCCGCGGCCGCGCGATGCGGCGCCACGGCCAGGCGCCGGAACTCTTGTGCTGTTTGCGGCGTTTGCCTTGTTCCAGGTTCTCGGGACTACGCTGTCATCGTTGAGTTTTCCGACCACCGACGCTTCGACGCTGTTATCATTCGCGATCCTGCTGTTCGCGACGAGTATGTTGATCAGCACCCAAAACAGGTTGCAAAACACTATTCGCGTGATCGTGCTGGTGGAAACGTTTGCGAGCACCTGGCTATACAAGCAGTACTACATTTATCACTGGCCGCGACCGCTCGGCCCTTCCGCGGACCCCAACTACGAGGCCCTCTCACTGGTCATGACCGTCCCGCTCGCGATCTGGCTGACGAGCTACGAGGATCGCAATTTGTGGAAATGGGTCGGACGAATTTGCACCCCGATCCTCGCGTTCGCCGTGTTCGTTTCGCAATCGCGGGGCGGTTTGCTCGCACTAATCGTAATGGCGGCGCTAGCGTGGATGAATTCCCGGCATAAGATGCGCCTGGTGGTTGGATTCACAGTTGCAATCGCCGTCATGTTCGTGATCGGTCCCCAAATGATGATCAAACGAATCCAGCAGATTCAGATTCAAGGACAGGCGGAGACTGGCGCGGAGGTCTCGACGCGAGCGCGGGTCGAGTTGGCGCGAGCCGGAGTCCTGATGATGGAGGCGCATCCGGTGTTTGGGGTCGGGTTGGGACAGTTCCAACCGTCGGAATTTCACTACAACCCGTTGCTGATCAGTCCTCGAGGCGCATCCTCACATTGCGCACAACACCTACGTGCAGTTGGGCGCGGAGGGCGGAATTCCCACGCTGGCGCTGTATCTGGCAATCCTGGGGGTGACCCTGGCTTCTTGCCGAAAGGCGGAGATCGCTTGGGGTTCGGTCTCGCTGGAGGGATGTCCAGCGTATGAAATTCGCTCGATGTCATTCGCGTCCTGGATCACGCCTTCGGTCATGAGAAAGCCGGCTGCGAGGTCGAAGTCGTCGCCTGGAGTCCGCATCGTGACCGAGATCGACCTGGTCTGCCGCGAGTTGGGCGGCCCAAAGGTAAGTTGAATCTCCAAGGGTTCTTCGATCGCAAGATCGTCCTGGACCTCTTGCGACATCGCTCCCGTAATTTTTTCTACTGTCGTTTGCAACATGGAGGTGCGTAGAGGGTCCGGAGTCGCCAACCACGAGGAAGCGCTCATAATGGTGTTCTCCTCTCCATGTGCACAGGTCGATTTCTACCGTGGATTTGATGCCGCACGCCGCTCTATGACTACATATTGCGCTGTCAGATACGTTACATGAACAGAATCGGGGCCATCATGCCTAACCGACTGAGGGCAAACATCGTTTCCAGAGGGATGTGATCGATCTCGCGGCCTTTGCGTTGGCCAAGAGTCTCGACGGGTCGGGGGTACGAATGGTCACGGCGGGAGCGCGAAACCGATTGAAACACCGCGGGTTTGGCTGCCATCTGGTGTGGCACGGAAAGTGCTTTTTCACAGGATAGAACCTGCGCGGAACAAACGCATGTCGTACGGCATCAGATCAACGGGAACTACAAAGGCAGAAGGCTTTACGCATTTCGTGCCGAGTGGGCTACCATCCAAAATCAATTGCGGAGGGGGACAGCAAATGACAGCCACCATTGACGGTCAGGTACAGGAGGTGCGGT
>CAVQAR010000002.1:0-36928 GCA_963710425.1 uncultured delta proteobacterium | reverse complement strand
GCGGCGCTCGAGGCGATGGGCGAGGCGGTCGCGATGATGCGCAAGAGCGGCGTCGATGCGTCGGCGGCGATCGACATGCTCGTCAAGACGCTTTTCGCGGCGCCGGTGTACCAGGGCTACGGTCCCGCGATTGCGCACGGCCGCTTCACGCCGGCGGGATTTCGGCTGCCGCTTGGTCTCAAGGATATCAATCTCGTGCTGCAGACCGCGGCCGAGGCGAACGCACCGATGCCGACGGCGAGCCTGTTGCACGATCGATTTGTTTCGGCGCTGGCTAAGGGGCGCGCCGATATGGATTGGTCCGCGATTGCTCTGGGAGCGGCCGACGATGCGGGCCTCAAGGAATCGCGCTAGACGGGGGAAACTTGATTGAATGTGAAACCCTTCGCGGGTTTCAAACTTCCGCGGCAGGGGTGACCCCTGCACCCAGTGAAAAGATGTACTATCGACATATTTTCACGCTGCTTGTATTGATGGCCGCGATTCTCGTGGGCGCGGGTCCGTCGCATGCGATCGATTTCTATGAAATTCAGATTTATGACACGGGCACGGCGCCGGTCGGTCATCTGACGCTTGAGTTGCATTCTAATACGACCTCGACGGCGACCGGGCAGTCGGCGAAAAGCCAGAGCGACGTTTACCAGATTCACGAGACGGTTGAGGGCACGTACGGGGTCATCCGATGGCTTGAGATCGGGCAGTATCTCGATACCGCGAAACTTTCCAATGGCAACTACGAATACACGGGCTCGCGCACCAAGGTGCATTTCGGAATCCCGCAGACGTTCGAGTGGCCGGTGCAATTCGGCGGCAATGTCGAGTTCGACTACGTGCGGCGAGCGGCCGAGGAAAATCCATTGACGCTCGAACTGCGGCCAATCGTCGGCGGCAGCTACAAGGGATTTCGGCTGGTGGGGAACTTCGCGTTCGTCGATCCATTCAGCGGCCCGGGGGCGCATCGCGGGTTTCAATTCGATCCGTCGGGCGAGCTGATCTACAAACTCAACCGCTGGCTCTCGCCGGCGGTCGAATACTACGGCGACATGGGATCGATTCAGCCGCTGGCGAAAGTGCAGGAGCAGCAGCATTTCATCGTGCCGGCACTGAATTTTGACTTTCTGCCGCAACTCGAGCTCAACCTCGGTGTCGGGATTGGACTGACTCGCGCGAGCAATGCGGTTTTTCTGAAATCGATTGTGGGCTGGACGTTTTGATCAGATTCATCGTTGCTTGACCAGCGGAGCTAAACTATTCTCGATCCACGCGCCTGGCGCGTTCTGATGTCGTTCCCCTCACAAGACCGGCGAGCTGATGAGAAACTCGGGCGAATCCTGGGACGAGTCGGCGCCGTCCGGACGCGAATGAACTCGCTCGCGTTGCAGCATGCGATTTTCTACGCGCTGGCGATCGCGATCGCATCCGGCGCGGCGATTTTTGCCGGCGCATACCTGTTGTCGCCGCTCATTTTCCTGGTCGGTGGATCGGCGCTGGTCATCATTGCGGCGGGCGGCATCGCGAGCGCCGTCAAGGCCGGATGGCGGATGCGCACTAGCGCGGTGCACGCGGCCGCGGTGGCCGATGATCGGGCGGAGTTGAAAGGCCGCCTATCGACGATCGTCGCGCTCAAGGATAGCGAGAGTCACGGATCGCTGTGGGCGTACCTGGTTGAAGATACGCTCGGGCACGATGACGAATTCGCGGCCTCGAAGATCGAGCGGCGGCGCGTGTCGCGCGGGATTTATCCGCTGGCAGGAGCACTGTTGCTTGCGGCGCTCGCCTTTCCGATTTCAAAGATCAAACGCGCTCCGCAAATCATTCCAGGCAACGGGGATGACGACCTGACCGTCGATCTCGACGACCTGCATCTGCGGCCCGCCGATCCGGGCGACGAATCGGGGATGCAGGTCACTGCCGACGCCGCGACGATGCGCCGGCTCGAGGAAAAGCTTGCGCGCGAGGGCGCGGGGGGCCGCGACGAAAACGGCAACTCGCTCAACTCACTGGTGAATCGCGCGCGCGACATGGCCGGCAATCTGCAGAACAAACTGACGGGCCAACAGGCGGCCTCGAAGCAGCGGCTCAACCTGCGCTTGGCCGATTCGGGACGCGACCAGGATCAAAATGAAATTCGTCGCGCGCCTGACGCGCGGAAAAGTCGCCACGGCGAAGTCGCGGGACAGTTCAAACAGGATCAGCCGAAGTCCGGCGAGATCGATCTGCCGCGCGAAGACGATTCGCGTCAGCCCAATTCGCAACCTTCTTCCGGCGGTACCGGTGAGGCGGGCGTCGAATCCGATGCCGGCAAGGACAACCCCAACAAGGACGACAGCGCCAGTGATCGCAGCATCCAGCAGAGCGGCGAGAACAGCAGCAACGGTGGCGAGGCGCATGGAATCGGCGCCGATCCCGACAGTCTGTTCGGCGCGCCGGCGACCTCTAAGCTCGGCAGCGAGGGATTCGAGATCGCAATCGAAGCGCGGCCGGTCGATCACGGCGCGAAGGGCGCCGGTCACGCTTACGTTCCGCCCAAAGTGCGCACGCCACTCAGTCTGAACCAGGAGCCGGACGAGCCGGTCGCGCGCGCCGCAGTGCCGGCTGACGATCGAGCTACAATCAAGCGGGTGTTCGAACGATGAATGACGTACAGGCGGAAACGCCGACGGTGGCGGATTTCGCCCGGACGTTTCGGCGTATCCAGGCCGAGATTCATAAGCTGATTATCGGTCACGAGCAGGCGGTCGAGGAATTGTTGTCGGCGCTGTTCGCCGGCGGTCACGTGCTGATCGAAGGCGTCCCCGGCACCGGCAAAACCACGCTGGTGAAGACGTTGGGGCTCGCGCTCAATCTGAGTTTCAATCGAATCCAGTTCACCGTCGATCTGATGCCGGCCGATATCACCGGCACGCGTGTAATTCTGTCGGGCGAGGACGGGCGTCGCGAGTTCACTTTTCAGCCGGGGCCGGCGTTCTGCCATATTTTGCTCGGCGACGAAATAAATCGCGCGACGCCGAAGACGCAGTCCGCGCTGCTCGAGGCGATGGCCGAGCTGCAGGTGACGGTGTCGGGCACGACCTACAAACTCAAGCCGCCGTACTTCGTGATGGCGACGCTGAATCCGATCGAGATGGAAGGCACCTATCCGCTACCCGAGGCGCAACTCGATCGCTTCCTGTTCAAAGTGCGTTTGAACTATCCCGACGAAACTGAGCTCACGCGAATCATTTCGTCCACGACCGGACCTGAGGACGCGGGCATCGAGCCGATTTTCCACGCAATTGAAGCGCCCGACCGAATCGAGGCGCTCAAGAGATTGGTGCGCGAGGTGATGGCGGCGCCCGCGATGGAGATTTACGCGGCGCGACTGGTGCGTGCGACGCAACCGCAGAACTCGCGGTTCGTGACCGACGAGGCCAAGGCGGTGCACGACGAGATGGTCAATCGCTACGTCATGTTCGGCTCGAGTCCGCGCGGCGCGCAGGCGCTGATACTGGGCGCCAAAGTGCGCGCGCTCCTCGACGGGCGCGCTAATATCGCGCGCGAAGATATCGAGCACGTCGCGGTCCCCGCGCTGGCTCATCGCATAATGCTCAACTACGCCGCGCTATCCGACGGAATCGACGCCGCGCACATTGTCGAGCGCGTCATCAAGTCGGTTCGCGCGGCGAAAGTATAGGCGGTCGAAGATGCTCGAGGCACGCGCTTTCGAGCCCGAATATTTGCGCAAGCTCGACCGACTGGTGCTCGGCATCAAGCGCGCCCGCACGGTTCGCGCCGGCCAGCGCGCACTCGGTCGCATCCAGGGACTCGGAATCGAACCCGAAAATTTCAAGGAGTACGCGCCCGGCGACGATTTGCGCTTTCTCGACTGGAACGCGTTCGCGCGGCTCGACGAGTTGATGCTGCGGACCTACCGCGCCGATCGGCAAGTCGAGGTCACCTCTCTGATTGACGCGAGCGCGTCGATGGGACTGCCTGAGCGCGACGACAAGCTCGGGCTCGCGCTGGCGATCGGCGCGTCGCTCGCGTACATCGGGATGGCCGACAATGACGCGGTGCGAATCGGCGCGTTCGCGATGCATCGCGGGTCGATGAAGCTCGAAGCGACGCCGTTCCATCGCCGGCGCGAGTCGTACCTCAACTTCAAACCGTTCGTGACTTCGGTGAGAGCGGGCGGCGAGACCCGGCTGGGAGCGGCGGTCGATGAATTGCTGCTGCAACGCCGGCCGGCCGGGACGGTCGTCGTCATTTCGGATTTTCTGGTGAACGAAGGCGACCTCGAAGACGCGCTCAAGCGGCTGGTCGCGGCGCGTCACGACGTAAAAGTTATCCACGTGATGGGCGAGCAGGAGAGCACCGCGTCGTATCCAATGGGACTGTATCGAATTCGCGACGCCGAGACCGGTGAAGTTCGCGAGACCGTGCTGGGGCCCGCGACGGTCGCTGCGATCCGCCGTAAGATTGAAATGATCGTCGCGCACATCCGTCAGATCTGTACGGCGCACGCGATTGCTTATGCGCAGGCGTTCGGCGCCGGCAGCCTGGAAAGTTTTATGGAACGCGAGCTGCCGCTGCTCGGAATCGTGAGATAGCCATGGGCCTCCTGAATCCGCAGAACTTTATTTACGGACTCAGCGTCGCGCTGCTGGTGCTGATTTATCTGCGCTCGCGCTCGCGCCCGACGATCGAAGTTTCGAGCCTGATGCTGTTCGACGAAGCGGCCGCGCCGGTTGCGAGCGTTCGTCACGTGCGGATCGACCCGCTGTTCTGGCTCGAAGTGCTGACACTGACCGCGCTGACCTTCGCGATCGCGGGGCTCTACATAATGCGGCCGCCGTCAGTTGGTCAGGGCCGCAGCCATGCACTGGTGTTCGATCTCGGCGCCGGGATGAGTGCGCACGACGGCTCGAGCACGCGTATCGACGAGGCGCGTCGCGCGGCGCTGGAAATAATCAACCAGGCGCCGGTGGGTGATGAGTTCAGCGTGATCGCATACGCACTCGAAGCGCAGGTGCGGCATCCGCAGACGGCGAATCTGGCCGAACTTCGACGCACGCTCGCCGACCTGGTTCCGATGGCGGTACCGGCGCGCAGCGCTGCTCTGAGAGCCGCGCTGATTCGTGCGCACGGCGCGTCGGAAATCGATCTGTTCGCCGATCGCCCTCCCGCGCCGGCGATTCTGGCCGACGTTGGTTCGATGTCGCGCGTGAATTTTCACCTGGTCGGCTCCGATGACTCGAACGTGGCGATTGTGTCGCTCGATCCAGGTATTCCGGGCTCGACCCGTGGCCGCGCAATCATTCGCAACTTCTCGGCGCGGCCTCATCCGGCAGAACTCGCGATCGATCTCGGCGATGCCGAGCAGTTTCATCAGACGATGATGCTCGCGCCGCGCGAACAAGTCGTGGCGTCGTTCGGACCGATCAAGACCGGAGGTTTGCTGCATGCAAAACTTCTGACGTCCGATGCGATTGACGCCGACAATAGCCGCTATGCGTATGCGCCTTCAGATACCGCGGCGCGCGTGCTGGTGCTCTCGCCCGACGCCAGTGTCCGCGACGATCTCGCGCGTGTGCTGCTCGCGGTCAACGCCAATTTCCAGATCGAGACCGCCGATCCCGCCAAATACGCCGCGCCATCCGGTCCGAATGTGAAGCCGTTCGAGATGGTCGTGATGCACGACAGCTATGTGGCTGGAGTCAAGTCGGACTCGACGCTCCTTATATATCCGCCGCAGACCCCGAAGAACGGAATCGGGATCGCCGTCGATGGAACGATTGCGAGCGCCGACATTCGTGGCGACGCTGGCGGCGAATCGACCGTGCAGAATTCCCTGGCGCTGGGCGCGACGCGCGTCGTCGCGATTCCTGAATGGATGGATCTGATCGCGAGCGCAACCGGCCCCGGCCGTTCGTCGATTCCGATTGCCGCTGTTGGACGCAATGCGGGCGGCCCGGTTGGCGTGCTCGCATTCGACGTGCGCGATCATCTGCTGCTCGCGCCCGACCATCTAGACGCGTTGGTGCTGACAGTCGATCTGATGAGGCAACTCACCGCGCCGCTCGACATTCTGATCGTGCCGACCGGCGCCGACGTGAGTTTGCCTGCGACTGGAACCGCGCGCGTTAACCAGCCCGACGCGACCGTGCGCACCGTCAGCGCCGACAAATGGGGCCGCGTGCGAATCCGTCCGCTGCAGGCGGGACGTTACACCGTGGAGTCGGGCGGCGTGACCACGCAGGTGCTCGCCAACTATTACGACGCGACCGAGTCCGACCTCGTCGCAAAACCGCAGGCCGAAGCGAGCGCGCCGGTTGGAAAAGCCGCGGCGCTGGCAAACCTGCGATCCGCCCGGCAAGTGCAGCCGCTGGTTTTAATCCTGATCGCGCTGGCGCTGCTCGCCCTCATGATTGAATCCGCGATGCTGATTGGCCACGCCGGCCGCTGGGGGATGCGCCATGTTTGATCGGCCGTATCTCCTGTGGTTGCTGATTCTCGTGCCGCTTGCCGCGACGCCGGGAATTCTCGCGATGCGCGCTGGACTGCGGATGGCGGGATGCGTGTCCGCGACGCTGCGCGCGCTGTGCGTCGTGGCGCTGGTCGCGATGCTCGCGGGTCTGCGCATTCCCGGACGCATCGCCGCGCAAAGCGTCGCGGTGGTCGCGGTGATGGATGAGTCGCGATCGGTGTCGCCTGATCAACAGGATTGGATGCGCGCTCAGATCGAGCAGCTCAAAACCGCGATGGCGCCCAGCGATCAGCTTGGCATTGTCGGCTTCGGACGCGACGCACGCTTGCTCGCGCCGTTGACCGATCCGCGATTGCTCGGACATTTCGGCGACGGCGCCGACGGGGGCGCGACCAATATCGCCAGCGCGTTGACCGCGGCTGAGAGCCTCTTTGCGCCGGAGGCCGACAAGCGAATCGTGCTGCTGAGCGACGGAAACGAGACCGAAGATTCCGCGATGACCGAGGTTCCCGCGATGCTCGAGGACGGCGTCCGAATTTTCGCCAGCGCCCCGCCGCCGTCAGCCACCGAAAGAGTCGCGGTCACCAATTTCTATTCGCCTGACGCGGTCCGCGAGGATCAACAATTTGCCTTTAGAATCGACGTTGAAAGCGAATCGCAGTCGCCGGTCGCCGCGACCCTGAAGTTGTATCGCGACGACACTGCGGTTGGCGGCGAATCGATCTCACTGAAGCCTGGGCTGAATCGCTTCGAGCTCCCGTATCGGCTCGACCGCGCGGGCGCGTACCTGATGAGCGCGGAAGTTTCGATTGCGCCTCCGCGCGTCGCCTTGAATCCGCGGGTCGAGGCCGCAATTTCCGTCATCGGCGCGCCACGGATTCTGATCGTCTCGACTTCGCTGCCGGAAAGCCTCGTGACCGCGCTCAAGATGCGCAAGTACCAGATCGATTTCGTGTCGCCGCGCAGCTTGAGTGAACATCCGGCGGACTATTTGCCGTACCAGCTCGTGATCCTCGACGACGTGCCTGCCGGATCGATTACGCCTGCGGCGCAGCACGCGCTCAATCGCTACGTCGCCGATTACGGTGGCGGGTTGGTCGCGACCGGCGACACGCTGCGCGAGGAGAGCCTGGCGGGCGGCGATCTGGAAAAAGCGTTGCCGGTGAAGTTCGTGCCGCAACCGCCGCCGCCGTCGCGCGAGCCGATCGCGGTTTATCTATGCATCGATCGATCGAACTCGATGAGTTACGACTCGCGCTATCCCGCGGTGCGCGACGGCGAGCGGATTCGCTATGCCAAGGAAGCTGCGATCGCGCTGCTGCGCCAGCTCGATGACACTGACCTGGCCGGCGTGATCGCGTTCGATTCGCAGCCGTACGTGCTCGCGCATCTGCAGCCGCTCGGCGAGGATCGCGGCGAACTCGAAAATCGCATCGACCGCCTGCAACCCGGCGGCGGCACCGACTTCAAGGACGCGCTCGAAATCGCCGAGCGCGAAATTCTGCAGAGCGGCATCCCGGTGCGCCAGGTAATCCTGCTGACCGACGGCGACACCAACCGCCAGTATCACGACCACGACGATCTGATCGCCGAGTTCGCGCGCCAGCACATCCCGGTCTCGACCATCCGCATCGGCCCCGACCTGGCCAACCTCGAATTGCTGCAGGACTTCGCGCAGGCGACCGGCGGCATCTTCTATCGTGTGCAGGATATCGAGAAGCTGCCGTTGCTGCTGGTCGGCTTGACGCGCGAGGCGATGAACCGGCGCAAATCAGATCGCACCACGGTCGAAGCGGGCGAGGCGTCCGCGATGCTCTCCGGCATCGGCATCAAGGATATTCCGCCGATTGATTTTTTCGCCGCGACCGAGGCCAAGGACGGCGCGCAAGTCACGCTGAAAGTCGCGCGCGCCGACAAATCCGCGCCGCTGCTCGCGTCGTGGCAGTACGGACTCGGCCGCGCCGCGATTTTTGCGGGCGATCCCGATTCACTGGCGACGCTGAGCTGGATTCGATGGAACCGCTACGCTGAATTCTGGTCGCAGCTTGCAAACTGGACGATGCGCCAGGGCGACTCCGGAATGTTCACGATGCGCGTCCACGGCGCGGCCGACGGATCGATCGCAGTCGAGGCTGAAAAAGCCGATCCAAATCCGGTGGGCAACCTGGTCTGCCGAATCACCGGGCCCGGCCGCGCTGTTGACGTTGCGATGACCGAGGCGGACGCCTCGATCTATCGCGGTGAAGTCGGGCCGCTGCCGCGCGGCAAATACGTCGCGACACTGATGTTCAAAGCCGGCGATTCTGAAAAAATTCTCGAGCAGCGCGAGTTCGCGACCGCCGGATCGATTCCCGCCGATAGCGCCGAGCTGCGCCTCAAGCCGCCCAATCTCGAATTGCTGCGACACCTTTCGGCCGCGACCCACGGCACCTTCGACGCGACGCCCGCCGTCATCGCGCGCCACACCGGCCAGACCGTGGCGTTCCGGCGCAGCGCGGAGCCGTGGCTGATACCGCTGGTAATCATGCTATTCCTGGGCGAGGTTTTCGTGCGACGCCGCTATCTGGGCGATTGAAATTGACGATGGAGCCGCTGATGAAACTTTCCGCCGCCAATCTCCCTCATCTCATCGCCGCCGCGGCAATCATTGCGTCTGTTGCGACGCCCGCGATTGCTGCGACCTCGGCGCGCGACGCCGACGCTCTCGCCAAAGCCACCTACATCTATATTGCGACGGTTCGCAAAGATGGCAACCAGAGCAAAGCCGTGCCAGTCTGGTTCATCACGACCGCCGACAAGCATGTGCTCATCGAAACCTCGCCGACCAGTTGGAAGGCCAAGCGAATCAAGCGCGGCAGTCCCGCGATGATTTGGATCGGCGAGCGAACCGGCCCGGCGTTCATCGGCAAGGCGGAAATCGTCACGGACGCGAAGTTGCAGGACCAGGTGATTGCCGAATATCCCAAGAAATATCTGCTCGCCCGAATCGGATTCGCACGTCCCTCGCGCGCCAAACTGACTTCAGGCCAAATCGTCGTCATCCGAATTTCGCCAACGCGCGATTTACCCGATGGATTTCAGTCCGCGCCCGGCACTCCCGCGCCCACCCTCGACGAGAAGCCAAAGCCCGCCAGCACTCACTAGAACGTATCTTGAAATTGGACCGCTAGTAGTCCAGCATCCTGACCCATGCGTTTAGTCCAATTAACCGTGGCATTGGTTGTCGCGACATTTCTGGCGAGCTCCAACTGTTTTGCGAGTAATTTTTTCTCGCTACGCGATCCGGGCGCCGATTTGCTTACCCCGGCGCCCCATCAAATCGACATCGAAGCCGACGACGCCTACATGTTCCTCATTGGCAACAACACGCTGCGCCGTCGCATCAACTCGTTCCCCGACAGCGCGATTAGCCTGCAGCACGACCTCGGCGTCTCGCAGTTGCAGTTGACCGAGACGCTGCTCAGTTACTGGTTCGACAGCGTCAACGCGGTCCAGTTCCAATTCCGCTACTACGGCATCTACGGCAGCAAATTTGAAACCCAGCCGCTGGCGTTTGGCGGGACGATCATCTCGCCGAATCAGAGGCTGAATCCCGGCGGCACGCGATGGTACACGTTCGGCGGATACTACGAGCGCCGCCTGACGCCGCTATATCAGAACTATGAAGCGAACCTGCCGGAGTTTCTGCAAGGATGGGACTCGCGCGCGAAAATCGGCCTCGAGTTCACTTACAATGATTTCCGCATCAACGACGGCTCGCCAAAGTTCAGCCAGGTCTCGCCGTTCGAAGCGCGAATCCGTTTTCACGACAAGGGCTTGCCGATACCGGTGATCGGACTCGAGGAGCGTCATCAGATCGGTTACAACTTCGCGTTCGAGGTGACCGCGCAGGGATACTGGGCCAACAAGTGGAACTCCGGCCGCAGCGAGGGCGGGACGGTTTACGATTCGCAGTCCGGCTTCGAGACTCACTGGCGCTTTATTTACGCGAATCCCGACTGGCGCGGTTTCTCGCCGTTCGCCGGATTCAACTACAACTACACGAAGTACACGCAGACCTCCTCGGGCGTGGGCAACTTGCTGCGCGTGCAATTGTACGGTCCCGAACTCGGCTTCAACTGGAGCATCTGAGTCTTCGCGAAGAGATAATCGCTAGCCTCAAGCGCGCCGCGGAGTAGAATCAAAATTGTGGCTAATGACTCCGCATCTGCGCTGATCAAGTGCGCGCTCAACTGCCGATGCCCGGTGTGTCGCAACGGCGCGATTTTCCAGTCGCACTTCAAAATGAATCGCGAATGCCCGCGATGTCACGTCGTGTTCTGGAAAGATCCCGGCGAGACGCTCGGCGCGATGTACCTGGATTTCGCGGTAGCCGCAGCCTCGTTCCTGATCTGCTGGGCGATACTCGCCTTGACTACCCACGTATCCGACGCCGTCGAGATCTTCATTCTGTGCGCGGTGGCGTGCGGCAGCGTCCTGCTCTGCTACCCGCTCACGCGCAGCGGATGGACCGTGCTGGTCTATCTGTCAGGCGGCATCGACCGCCCGCGCCTCCGCACAATCCAGGGCGGCAAAAAATCCGCCTGAAATTCCGTTTCTCGCTCAACATTCCGGTTCCCCTTCCCACTATGGGAAGGGGTTAGGGGTTAGGTTCTCTGGCGCGATACTAACGCCGCGCCGCCAACTTCTCCTGCCAATGCCCCAGCCGCTCGGCTGCTGCCGCGATCGTCTCGTCGCTCTTCGAAAACGTGAATCGAATCTTCCGATGCCCCAATTCCGCGCGATGGTAAAAGCTTGAGCCGGGGACCGCGGCGACTCCGACTTCATCGAGCAGGAAATCCGCCGCCGCGAAATCGTCCTTGAATCCCAATCCAGCGATTTCCGCGACAATGTAATATGCGCCGTCAGGATTGCTGCATTTGAGGCCCGCCGTTGTCAGCGCCGCATACAACGCCGCGCGCTTGCGCTCGTACATCGCGGTCAGCTCCGCATAAAAGGTGGTTGGCAATCGCAGCGCGACCGCCCCGGCCTCCTGCAGCGGATGCGGCGCGCCGACCGTCAGAAAATCATGGACCTTGCGAATCGCCGACGTCAGCCGTTCGCTCGCGATCGCGTATGCCAGCCGCCATCCCGTGATCGAATAGGTCTTCGACAGGCCGCTAATCGTCACCGTCCGCTCCGCCATCCCGGGAAGGCTCGCAATCGAGATGTGCCGCGCACCGCCATAGATGATGTGCTCGTAAATCTCGTCGGTAATCGCCAGCGTGTCATGCCGCTGGCATAGCGCGGCGATTGCTTCGAGCTCAGCGCGGGTGAAAACCTTGCCGCTCGGATTGTGCGGCGTGTTGATTATGATCGCCTTGGTCCGCGGTCCGAACGCCGCCTCGAGCTCGGCGCGATCGATCGAGAAATCCGGATCGCGCAGAGCCACGTAGCGCGGCGTCGCCCCGGCGATGATCACGTCGGGCCCGTAGTTCTCGTAAAACGGCTCGAAGATGATCACCTCGTCGCATGGGTTGATCACCGCCAGCATCGTCGCGATCATCGCCTCGGTCGCGCCGCAGGTTACCGTGATGTTACGGTCGGGGTCGCATGCGATGCCGTTGTAACTGCGCACCTTGTCGGCAATCGCGCGCCGGAAATTCGGTGAGCCGTGCGTGATCGCGTACTGGTTGTATTCCTCGTCGATCGCGCGCTTCGCCGCTTCCTTGATTGCCGCCGGCGCGGCAAAGTCCGGAAATCCCTGCGCCAGGTTCACCGCGCCGCACTTGAGCGCCCGCCGCGTCATCTCGCGGATTACGGACTCAGTGAACAGACGTGTCTTGGCGGAAATGTCAGTCGGCATGACTCAAGCGCGATTACCGCGCGAAGTCGCAGTCTAGCCGCGCACGAGTGCGCACGACAACTTGATCAAATTGAAAGCTTTGCTGCGGAACAGGTGACTTCGGCGACAGATCGAGTCAGGAGTCCCCGGCCGGTTTTGAAAATCGGCAGATCGCTCCGCCGATTTTCAAAGCTGTCCGCTACTCCACCACTTCTTCTTCCAGGACGCCGGGTCCCTGGCGCAGCCGCCACTCGTCGATTACCTCGACGTTGAAGCGCCAGTCGCTGCCGATCTTGAAACCGGGCAACTGCCCCTTCTTGAGAAGGCGGTAGATTGTCGACCGATGTACCCGCAGGTATTCGGCCAACTCGTTCACAGTCAGTACTTTCGTTGAGGATGGCATCCGTTCACTTCCTCTTTAATGCGCCTACCCATTCTTAGGCTGGCAAACAGACTATCATAAAACCTGAACTACGCTATAGACCCTCTTATTGGACTATTTACCGTCCAACGTCAAGTCTTATTGGGGTATGCCACGCGAAATTGTGCTATTCCGCACTGAATCGGGGCTGTTCCTGTGCCTTTTACGAGGTGCTCTCGCAGCGGTTGGTTCGCAGCTTTTGTAACTTGTAGACACTCACTGCGGTCCGTACTTTCCCCCAGACGGCAAGATTTACCCGAACAGACGATTGGCGGCTTCTCTCAACTCCGCGCGATGGTCCGGATGCGCTATGGCTATCAATTCGGCGGCACGCTCACGATGGTTCTTGCCAAGCAAACGTGCGATTCCGTATTCCGTTACCACCGTATCCGCGAAGTAGCGGGGCACCGTCACCAGCGCGCCGGCTTCGAGTTGCGGGACGATCCGCGAAATCGCGCCGCCGACCGCCGTCGATTGCAGTAACGTAATAGCGCGCCCGCCGGGACAGATGAACGCGCCGATATGAGTTTCGGGCTGCCCGCCGGTCCCGTTCATCATGCGCGCGCCGAGCAGGCTCTCCGAATTGATCTGCCCGGTCAGATCAATCGCGATTGCATTGTTGATCGACGTCTGCCGGTAATTCGCCGCCAGCGTCGCGAGCTTGAGCGTGTACTCCGGATCATAAAGCTCGAACGCCGGATTGTCGTCGATTATCCGTAAGTCGTCGGGCTCCGATCCCGACCATGCGACCGCGACCGCCTTCCCACGATGAATCGTCTTGCGCCGCCCGTTGATTATCCCCGCATCGACCAGCCGCGCGATTCCAGGTGCGCACATCTCCGTATGCAGCCCGAGGTCGTGCTTGCCGTCGAACGCGCCCATCCGCGGCATCTGCGAACTGGGATCGCCGACGCCAATCTGAATTGTCACGCCGTCTTCGACCAGCTCGCTCAGGTATCCAGCCACCGCCTTGAACTCCGCGGGCGGCGGCGTAATCCCGAGCAGGACGCGCAAATCGGAAAGCGCAACGCGTTGCAGATACTGAACCAGCGGCCAGATACGTTCGACCCCGACCTCCGCGATGATCGCGCGGATGCCCGCGCGTTTTTCGGCGTCCATCGCGGCCAGCGACGCGTCGATCACCGCGAGATCGGGCGGCGGCGGAGTTCCATCGACGAAATACTCGAACTCCGAGACGTGCATATACACGTCGCCATAAGTGCGCGTCATCGTCGCATCGACTTCCGCGATCGCATGCCGCGCGCGCCGCGCATACATCCGCTTGTTCCACTGATGCGGCCCGAAGCTGACGAATCCTTTCGCGTTGGGCTTGGTGACGCTGACGAAAGTGAAATCGATCGGCTTGTCCTCGGACGGACGCTCGTCATGCGGCTTGAAGCCGGTCGAAAATAAATTCGGCAGATACGTCGCCTGCTGCCGGTCATGCGCCGGACGTCCGACGTTGCCGATAAACAGCTCGAACTCGATCCTGAACCGCTGCGCGACGTCGCCGCCCAGCCATCCCGGATCGATCAGCGGCGACGACATCCTGAGATCCACCACGCCGTCGAGCTGCTTTCCGCGCGCCGCCAACGCGCGCTGCATCACGGTCCCCGACGCGAACGGGAAATCCACTCGCATCCCCGGCTTGACCTTGGCGGCCGCTTCATCGGCCGAAATCGTGCGCGCTCGGTAATACTCCTGCCAGTTCATTGCCGCATTCCCTCCTGGCAAACAGGATCGTCGAGCCGCCACAATGGCCCAACTCGCCAACGCTGGCAAACTTGTCCGCCTTCACCCGAGCGGTTAGCTTTCGAGCATGCTGATTACCGACGGCGACTTGCGCTACGACATCCGCCGCGCCGGCGAGTTGATTGCGGTCGAAACCGAATCGCTCGCATGGGGGCTGATTCGCGGCGTCAGGCGTCCCGCCAGCGGCTCGAACGTGTACGAAGTCGAAGCCGAGCTCGACGACACCGGGCTCGTCCGCCGGGTCAGTGTGAGCTACAGCCGCGGCCCGTTCACTCGCAACGCTGCTTACGAATCGGTGGACAGTTTTCTGCGCGGCAACATAAGCACCGGGGGCAGCCGCAACGATCTAACGACCAAGCTCGGCCGTTACGGCGAAGTGGACGCCGACCTGATCATTTTCCGTGCGCTGACCATCGCGCACATCCGCGAGCGCAGGCAGACGCGATGGACCGGGCGCATCGCCGCAATCGATCCGAACACACTGGTCGCCGCCACCAGCAAACAGTCATGCCGGCAGCGTGGCAACGATCCGCACATTTGGATTTACGAGCCGCGCATGGGCGACTCCGAAGAAATCGAGATCGACGATTCAGGCACAGTAATCCGCCGCCGCGATTCGCGCGGCGTCGAGACCGTCTTGGTGTCAAAGGCGATCCGCGATGAGAGAGAACCTAACCCCTAACCCCTTCCCGAGCGGGAAGGGGAACCAGATTATTACGAGTGAGAGCAAAATGGCTGTCCGCGCCATTTTGCGATTTCTTATCACTGGGTGCAGGGGTCACCCCTGCCGCGGAAGTGTGAAACCCGCGGAGGGTTTCACATTCGATAAAGTGAATTGGTTTGTATCGCCTACGCCGCCAGCTTCTTCGACGGCATCTTGCAGTCGCCGTCGAATTGCGCGCCTTCGTTCAGCACCAGGCTCGGCGTGCTGATCGTGCATTGCACCCGCGCCGTGGCCATCAGCTCGACCCGTTCGCGCGCGGTGATTTCGCCGCTGAGCGCGCCGGCAATCGTCACCTTGCTCGCGGAAATCCGCGCGCTGACGACCGCACCTGCCGCGATCACAACTTCCTCTCCGGTGATCTCGCCTTCCGCTTCGCCTTCGATTTTCACCGGGCCGCGAAAGTTGAGCTTGCCCGAAGCCTTGGTGCCTTTTCCGATTTTCGATTCGAATTCTTCAGCCATATACTGATTGCCTTTCCCGGTTTGGGGTTTCACTATTGCGGGAATGCGCCCGCACACGCAATGCTCGCGCTCAAGCTCGCGGATGTGAACAAAACATTATGTAGTGTGCGGTAACTGGCTTGCACTCGTCATGCCGCGTGGCGCAAGGTTTTTTTGACAAGGAGAAGTGGAAAAAACATGAATCGCGAATCTGACAATCTGCGCGAGCATGGACCTGAACGCCGCGGTGGCCAGGGACTCGACCCACATCAGTACGATTCCGGTGACGCGACCATCCTCGCGTTGCTCGCCGAGTCACCCGCCGCTGACTTCGTCGATCTCGCGATCACCTGGCGTGCAGACGCGTACGAAGTATGGTCGCGTCGCGGGATGATTCGATTCAAACGCTTCGCCGACGCCCTCGGCGCGTTGTCGTTTGAGGTGATCGAGCAAATCGGCGAGAACCCTATCGCCAATCAGGATCCGTTTATCGTCTCCACTATTGATGAGGAGTTCGACGCCGCCGCGCGCAGCGGCAATCGCACCGACGACGCCAATCGCGCGTTCTTCGAGCCTCACGTGCTCAGCCATCCATACGCGTACGAGCGAATCGCGCAGCTCTTCGACAGTCCGCGCGCCCCCGACCTGATCGTCAGCCCCAAGTGTTACGCCTACGGCATCCAGCCGGGACAGCATGGCGCGCTCGACGTCGTGCAATGCCGCGCGCCGCTGGTGTTCAGCGGTCCCGGCGTGCGGCGCGGACTCTTCAAGCTGAACGCGCGCGCGGTCGATATTGCACCGACGATCGCGCGCATCGTTGGATTGCCGAAAATCGCCGGCCTCGACGCGTCAGGCTCATCCGCCGAAGTTTACCTCAAGCGTCAGGACGGCAACCCGCTCGACGAAATAATCGACGGCGATGCCGAGCGCCCCAAGCGTGTGTACATGATTCTGCTCGACGGCTTGTCGCATTCGGAACTGCGCCATCAGCTCGATCACAATCGCGACGCGATTCCAAATCTCGCGAGCCTGATCGAGCGCGGCGCGATGCTCTCGCACGGCTCCATCGTCAACTTCCCGAGCATTACGTGGCCCAGTCACTCGACGATTCTGACCGGCGCATGGTGCGGGCATCACGATGTAGTCAATCCAACTTTCCACCTGCGCGAGCATCGCGAGACCGTGCCGATCCAGGGCAACGTCTTCGAGACCGAGCGTTACCTGAACCCCGAGGTCGAGACGCTCTACGAGGCCTTCAAGCGCGCCGGCAACGAGCGCACGATCACCGCGTCGATCCACGAGCCGCAGGGACGCGGCGCAACTCACGCGGTGTTCGAGCGGCGCATCGTCGGCGACAAGGCGCGGCTCAAAGCGCTCACGGCCGAGATGCTCTCCGACGTGAGTCCGCGATGGGCCGCGGACAACATGCCGTCGATGGCGCGCGAGGAGGTCGTGGACATCCGCGGGATGGCGCAAATTATCAATCTGTTCGACCATTGCGGCGACGATGCGCCGGTGTTCGTCGCGCACGAGTTCGTGATCACCGACGGCAGCGGCCACGACTATGGTCCGCATCACGACGGCATGCGCGAGGCGCTATATCGCACCGACCGTCGCATCGGCGAGGTGCTCGAACTGTTCCGCGCGCGCGGCCTGCTCGATTCGACGCTGTTCGTTGTCACCAGCGACCATGGGATGGCGGCGCAGCGAGTCGAACTCAAAGCCAACCCGGCGCGCGAGCCGGAGCGCGCGGGCATCCAGGGCGTATTCGCCGAGCCGATGATCTATCTGCGCGACCTGCGCGTCGAAATCGAGCGCGCCCGCGACCTGCGCAGCCTCCGCGTGACAGTCCTCGACAACGATCACCTGCCCGACGGCGATCATCCGCCGCTCGAGGGCGCCCGCGTAACCCTGCTCGGCCGCGGCAACGCAGTAATAGCGGAGTCGCGAACCCCGGAGAGCGGTCGCGTAGCATTCGCAACTCCAGCCGACGCCTCCGACGCCGAACTAACGGTGACCGTCGAGCTAAAAGGCTTCAACCCGCGCAAGCTCCGAGCCGACGGCACGTCACTCGCCAAGGACATCCGCCAAATCCTCTACGGACTTCCCCTCTCCACGGAGAGGATTGAAGGAGAGGGACCTTATTCAGCGCGCGATTTTTTCGCGCGCGATTCAAATATTCTTTTTCTCTCTCTTGCCGTTCGTGTCATTCTGAAGGCCGAAGGCCGTAGAATCCCGGATCCGGATTCGGGACCCTACCGCTACGCTTCAGGGTGACAAAAAACCGATGCACGACCTCAACCAACAAAATCGCAATCGTAACCGGCGGCACTCGCGGCCTCGGCCGCGCAATCGCGCTCAGCCTCGCGCGCCTCGGCGCCACCGTCGCGATGAACTATCGCCGCGACGAAGCGAGCGCCGCGAAAACCCTCGACGAGGTCCGCGCGATTGCGCCGCGCTCGATCCTCATCAAGGCCGACCTCGAAGACGACGCGCAGGTGCGCGCGATGGTCACGCGCGCCGCCTCCGAACTCGGCGGCCTCGACATCCTGATCGCAAACGCCGCCGCGACCGCGTTCAAACCGCTGCTCGAAACCAAGCCGCACAATCTCGCGCGAACTTTTGCGCTGAGTGTCAACGGCTTCGTCGCCGCCGTGCAGGAAGCGAACAAGGTGATGCGCGATGGCGGCCGCGTGCTGATGATTTCCGGCATCGATTCGATTCGCAACCTGCCCGGCCATGGCGTGCTCGGCGCCGCCAAGGCCGCGCTCGAGAGCATGGTGCGCGACTTCGCCTTCGAGCTCGGCCCGCGCGGCATCACGGTCAACGGCCTCAACGTCGGTTACATCGACACCGACTCCGCCCGCTTCTACGCCAACTACCTGGGCGACAACTACGAAGACTTCCAGCGCCGATGCGCCGAGCGCTCAGCCCTGAAACGCCTCCCAACCCTGGACGAAATCGCCGCCGTCGCCTGCCTCCTGTGCATGCCCGCCGCCAGCTACCTGACCGCGCAAACAATAATGGTAGACGGCGGCTTCACCTTGAGTTTCCCCGGCGTGAAGTGATTCGTCGCTCAGGACGGTAGTGAAAACCTCAGCCGAAATGAGAGCTCTGTACAAAGCGGAGCGCAGGGTTAAGAAGGCTGGCCTGGGCCGTATCATCGCGAGCAGAGTGTTGACTGAAGAAAATGCTCGGGACCATAAAATCACCGTCGCCATCGGAGCGCCGCGCCGGGTACAAGCCGATCATTGGCTCTGCCCATACCTCATCGAAGGAATTGTCGAGTCCGGCATCCACTACGCTTACGGTGTGGACGCACTACAAGCCCTTGTCTTAGCGGTGGCTGGCATCAGGTGGGACCTCGGAAATACAGGCCGAGATTTCGTCTGGTTTGGAGGCGACTCACGGAATTCCTCACCAGGTTCAAACCGGACTCGGCAAGACTTTCCAGCAACGCGTGGAAAGAGCGATTGAGCGGAGTCCAAGCGCGTATTCGTCGACAGGATGCGAGCACGCAAGCGTGAAATTGCTTCCTCAGAAGCGAGACTGAAATTACTTAAGAAAGGAGCGTCCAAGTGGAAGGAGCCGGCGGGCAAAGCAAACCTCAAGGCTGAAGTCGCAAGGCAAGAAGCTCGAATCAAGAGAGCGAAAAAAGACACAGCCAAATGGGAAGCGGATCTGAAAAAGTGGAAACCCTAAGAGAAGCGACAGCTCCGGGTTTTCTCTTTAAAGCACCGCGATCGCAACTGCGACGCTGCCCCATCCGATCAGGCCGACCGCGGCGATGCGCGCGAGGCGCAAACCCCACGGCAACGTTTTTTCGGCCAGTACCAACACTGCGATCACTGGGATCCAGAAAATGTTCATCACGCCGACTACGAACAGCAGGCACATCAGCGCCCAGCAACAGCCGAGGCATGACAGGCCGTAAGTCAGTCCTGCCTGCACTGCGACTGACGGACTTCGTTCTTGATCATTGTCGACAATATTTTTCGACGAGCAGCAGCGGCGCAGGCAATTTCGTTTCAGCGGCGACAACTGGTAAAGGCCGGCCGCGATCACGATCAGACCTGCTGCTCCTTCGCTGCGAAGCGCCATCGTGTCGGACAAGCACGTGCGCAAGTCGAAGGCCCACTGCGCCGTCGTCGCGACCGCGCTGAATATCGTCCAGACAATCAGGTAGCCCAGCGTGAATAGTGCGGCAGTCGAAAATCCTTGCGCGCCGTTCGCGACGCGAACAATTACCGGCGCCGCACTCGGGATCATCATCGCGACCATCATGATCGACCACATCGCGAACGTGATCGCCGCGTAGCCGACGCTCCACGACGGCGGCGGCATCAGCATCACCTTGCCGCCGCCCATATCCATCGTCGGCATCCCCGCGCCGGAGAGAAGATAGATCCACGAGACGGCGACGATGCACGCGAGGGCGGCGAGAACCGGCTTCATCGATACTTCGCCTGACTCGCGTTTGACGGCGATTTTACGACGGCGGTTTGCCCTTCGCGATCGCATCGGCGGCAGCCGCGACCGCCTTCCATCCTTCGGGCGGGATGTAGTTCATCTCCAGCCGCGTGCCGTCGGGATCTTCGAACACCACCGAATAGTAGCCGGGCCAGAACGGACCGGGCTCGGCGGGATAGATGATTTTCGCGCCGATCTCCTTGAGCATCGCGTAACACGAGTCCACTTCGGCGCGGCTGGTCGCGCGGAACGACAGGTGATGCAGTCCCGTGCGCCATTGCGAGAATCGATCGCCCGCCGGCGCCGCATGTCCCATCACGAACATGTACTCGTCCGCGAACCATCCGACCCCGAGCGGCGACTCGAAGTAACGGCGCATCCCGATGTGCGTCATCAGGCGATCGTAAAATTTAAGGCACGCCTCGTAATTGCTGACCGTCAAAGTGACGTGACCAAACCCGGCGAACTCCATTTTAGTACCTCTTAGCTTCGCGAGCGCTGGTCGTGATTCGGATGTTGCCCCATTTGCCGACCGCGCCCTGGCCGTGGCATGAGACGCTGCCCTTGCCCGGCGCGATATCTTTTTCGCTCATCAGGCCGAGTGCGAGCGTGCACGGCCCGAGCTTGAACGGCACGTTGGAATACTGGCGCACCTGCTTGCCGTCAACCGAGAAGGTCACGCGGTCGGCGGCGGAGTCGTACGCGATTTCAAAATGATGAAGCTGGCCGGGCGCGGTCGCGTCGCGAATTTCCTCGAACAGGCAAAAATGGCGCGGGCCATGCGCCGGATCGACAATCGGCACGCCCGGGAATGGCAGTTTGCCGTACACCGTCGCGATCGTTTCGTTGCCGACGAAAAAGTCGAGCGCGGCGCCGGTCGAGAAATCGAGCACGTTGAACGAAACGAAGCCGTCGTAGAGATCGCCGGGCGCGCCATCAACGATAGTCGCGGCGAGATCGATCGAAAACGCGATCGTACCGCCCTCGGGACATGCAAACGTGCGCGTGCTGAAGTACATGTGCTTGGCGTTGTCGAGAAACTGGATCTTGTCGTGGCCGCGCGTGTACGGCACCGCGGCGACGCGCAGGAAACCGTCCTGCACGATGACGACCGCGTCGGGCTCGCGATATTGCCAGAAGCCACCGTCAGGCAGCGGGAAACCCGCGGGCATCCAGTCGCCGTCGCCGGTAACGACCGACGCGAAGTTCGAGTATTCGAGGATCTGGGGCGACACGGACTTACTCATGCGAGAGATTTTGAATCACCTGCGCGGTGGGCGGCAAGGGGTGACCCCTTGCAACCCAGTATCTACGCGAACGATGCGGTGCGGAGTTTACCCTGAGTACTCGTAGGGCACCTGTTAGAACTTTTCGAAAAGGCCTGTCCGCAGGGCTTTTCGGTATGGACACTGGGTGCAGGGCTCAGCCCTGCCGCCCACCGCGGAGGTGATTGCTCTGATCCGCGCGTGGCGAAAGAATGGTGATAGTCGGTTTTCATCGCGGAGGTTCTCAATGGCGCAACAGACTAAAGACTCCGATCGTGCGCGGCAGGCCGATCAGGCGACGCATCACGCGCGGCATCCTCATAACGAGAATTTCTTGGCGCAAGGCGGAATGGTCGTCGTCGATATTCGGGCGGAGATTGCGCGCCTCAAGACGGAGCCGGCGTGGGCCAGCGGCGATCGGCACGGTAGCTCGCTGGTGAAGGGCGACGGGATCAACGTGGCGCTGATGATGCTGAAGAAGGGCGCGAAGATGCAGGAGCATCACACGCGCGCGCCAATTTCGGTGCAGGTGGTCGAAGGCAAGATCAATTTTATTGCGCACGGCAAGCCGCAAATGGTGAGCGCGGGGACGATTGTCGCGCTGGACCGTGGAATCGAGCACTCGATCGAGGCGGTCGAGGAAAGCGCGCTGGTGCTGACTGTTGGCGGAGAGCAAATGTAAGTGGCTCTGTACGACCGGATCGGAGTTGGCTACGACACGACGCGGCAAGCCGATCCGTACCTGCTGTCGCGACTGATCCATCATCTGCGGCCGCGGGCGAGCGCGCGTTACCTCGACATCGGATCGGGGACCGGAAATTACACGATCGCGATGCATCAGGCGGGCGTGCCGATTCGCGGACTCGAGCTGTCGGCGACGATGATCGCGCGGGCGAAGGAGAAATGTCCGGCGATCGCCTGGCACAACGGACGCGCCGAGGAGATCCCGTTTGCGTCGGGCAGTTTCGACGGTGCGACCTGCACCTTCGTGCATCATCATATGGCGGACCCGGTCGCGGCGTTCAAGGAAGTCCATCGCGTGCTGACGCCTCGCGCGCGGTTCGTGATTCTCAACGGCACCGCCGAGCAGATGCGGCATTACTGGCTGAACGAATATTTCCCGCGCATGATGGAAAAGGCGATCGCGCCGTACCTGCGGTTCGTGACGGTTGATCTGCTCGAATCGGCGGGCTTCCGAATCGATTGCGAAGAAAAATACGACGTCACTCCTGACCTCAAGGATTTTTTTCTCTGTTGCGGAAAGCTCCAGCCTGAGCGGTATCTCGATCCGCGCATCAGGAGCGGCATCTCATGTTTTGCAGACGCGCCCGATCAGGAAGAAATCGCGCGCGGTGTGCAACGCATCGCCGACGACATCAAGTCGGGACGCATCGACGATGTGATTCGCAAGTTCGCGTACGACGGCGGCGACTACATGTTCACCGTCGCCGCTCGGTAGAGAAACCCTACACGCGGGCGCGCAGCGCGCCGTCAACTGCGATCGATTCTCCCGTCACGAAGCCGGATGCGGGCGATACCAGGTAGAGCAGGGCGCCGCCGAGTTCTTCGGGCTTTACCAAACGATTGTCGGGGAGGTACTTGAGCAGCGTCTTGCTGAACTCGTCGTCTTTGCTGGCCGGACTCGATTCGTCGTCGAGCCATCCGGCCTGGATCGCATTGACGCGAATTCCCTTGCGCGCCCATTCCAGTGCGAGCGCGCGTGTCAGGTTCAGCACCGCAGCTTTCGCCGCGCAGTAGAGCGCCGCATTCGGGACGCCGCGCTCCGCCAGCACCGACGTGATATTGACGATGACGCCGCCGCCCTGTCGCAGCATCACGCGCGCGCCTTCCTGGCACGACATCCAGACCGTCTTGAGATTGTTCTCCATGATTTTGTCGAACGCGGTATCGTCGCTGGCTTCGGCGGGTCCGTAGGCCGGCGTATCGAGCGCGTTGACCAGAATGTCCAATCGGCCGAGCTGCTTCGCGGCGAAATCGGCGGTGGCAGAAAGATCGGCGCGCATCGACGCGCTCTGCGCGCGAATCACCGGCTTGATGCCAGCCGCATTCACCATCTTGCCGACTTCCTTGAGCTGCTTGTCAGTACCGGGCTCCTGCGAGGCGATCACTATTTTGGCGCCGGCCTCGGCGAGAGCGACCGCAGCGGCGCGGCCGACAGCATGCTCGGCGCCAACTACTAACGCGCTTTTGCCTTCGAGCGAGAAATCATTCGACGCGTTGGACGTTGCCATTTTAGTTCGAATTCTCCGGCGACACTCCGGTCGGCGCGATTCCTCCGGCGAGTCCGCCGCCGTCGATCGCGATTAGTTCTCCGTTGACGTGATTGGACGCGTCGGACGCGAGGAACACCGCGAGTGGTCCGAGCTCGCTGTCTTCGCCGACGCGCCCGATCGGAATAAATTTGCCGCCCTTGAAAAATTGCAGCATCTCTTCATTGTGCGGGAAGACGCCGGGCACGATGCAATTGGTCTGGATGTTGAACTGCGCGTACGTCAGCGCCATCGATCGCGTCAACTGGATCGTGCCGCCCTTCGAGCACGCGTACATGAAGTTGTGTTTGCCGCCGCGCAGCCCGTAGCCCGACGCGATATTGATAATCTTGCCGCGCTTTTGTTTGACCATCTGCGGCGCGACCGCGCGGCATCCGTAGAATTGGCTGCTGAGGTTGGTGTCGATGCCGCGCCGCCAATCGTCGTCGGTGATTTCCGGGAGCTGCTTGCCGGCTCCCTCGTCGCCGCCGCCGGCGTTGTTAATCAGGATGTCGATTTTCCCGAATTCCTTGATCGCCGCCTCGGCGAGCGCGTTGACTTGCGCGGACACCGTGACGTCAGTCGGTACGATGAGGCACTTGCGCCCGGTTTTTTTGACGGCGTCGGCGGTCTCGTCGAGTTGCGACTGCGTGCGCGCGGCGGCCACGATGTCAGCGCCAGTCTCTGCGAACTTTATCGCCATCGCGCGGCCGAGACCGCGGCCGGCGCCGGTGATGATCGCGACTTTGCCGTCGAGCTTGAAGGAATCAAGAATCATTGCGTCACCTCAATCGAAACCGCGCGCGTTGATGCCAGCTAATTAACATAGCTGCCGCGTTGCGGAAAATGCCGATAGGACGGCGCGCGGTTTTGACCGGCCTCACGCACGAGCCATATATTGGTGCAAGAGGTTCGTGCGATGGCGCTGAAGATCGTGATGTTCTCGGACTACATCTGTCCGTTCTGCTACGTCGGCTTCGAAACCATCCGAAAGCTGAAGCCGGAGTTCGATTTCCAGCTCGAATGGCGCGGCTTTCAGATTCATCCCGACTGGCCGGCGCAAGGGATTCCCGCCGACAAGCTGCGCGGGCTGGGTGACGAACAATCGCGGAATGCGCTCTGGGAGCGGATCAGCGCAATGGCCGCCGCGGTGGGACTTTCGATGAAGCCACCCGCGCTGCTGACCAACTCGCGCGCAGCGTTGGCGGCGACCGAGTTTGCACGCGAGTCGGGCCGCGACGAGCAGCTCGAGGAGCGAATCTACCGCGCGTACTTCAACGACGGTGAGAATATCGGCGATGCCGCTGTCGTCGCGCGGCTGGCAGGCGAAGCTGGACTCGACGCCGGTGAGGTCGCGGACGCAATAAAATCGCCGAAGTACGAAATGCGCCTGAAGAACAATTCGCTGGCGGCGCATAATCGCGGAGTCAGCGGTGTGCCGACATTTTTCATCGGCGAATACCCGCTGGTGGGAGCGCAGAGCGTCGATGCGATGCGCGCGATACTGAAACGCGCGACGGAAAGATTCGCAAGCTGAAGGCCACGCGAAATCACTTAATCTAATGTGAAACCCGCGGTGGGTTTCACGCTTCCTTCGGCAGGGGTGACCCCTGCACCCAGTAATAATCGCAAAATGGCGAGGACGCCATTTTGCTCTCACTCAAATAAATCCGGTTCCCCTTCCCGCTCGGGAAGGGGTTAGGGGTTAGGTTGCTGGCGCCGACCACCACTTCTTCGTCTCGTCTATTTCTTGTGTCATTCAGAGCGAAGCGAAGAATCCCGGTTCCTAATTCTTCGATTCACCCGCGGTGCCGCGCGATGTATAGACCGCGGCCCATTAGGCCCTCCGTATCGTAGCGGACGTCCATGTTTGCCAACTCGAATGCCCGCGTCATTTCATCGCGCGTAAACAACCCTAGCTCGAGGCGTTCGCTATAGTGCTCGACGCCAACGGCCGTGCCCCTTAGATAGTGGAGTGACAGAACTGACAGGTTGCCGTCCTGGCCGCTGTGACTCATGCGGCAGACTTTATCGGTGCCAATTTCGCCGGCATGAATGAAAGTGCCGCCGGGTTTCCAGTCCTGTGGAGTGAGCCAGGGTTCCACGATTAGCACGCCGGTAGGTTTGACGTGACGCGCCATGCATGCGACGGCGCGATTCATGCGATCGACTGTTTTCACATAGCCGATCGCGCTGAACAGGCAGGTGACGGCATCGTAAGTCGTGCCCAGGTCGAAGTCAGTCATGTCTGCGCGCGTGTAGCGGCCCGCGGGATTCTTCGCGCGTGCGGCGTTCAGATAATTTTCATTCAGATCGACGCCGTCCACTGCATAGTGATCTTTCAGAAATCTATCGTGCTCGCCGGTGCCGCACGCGACGTCGAGAATCGTGTGCGCTCCCGGCGCCGCCACGGCGATCACGGCGCGCAAAATCTGGCATTCATGCGCGTAATTCTTGAAGTGATAGATGGCGTCGTAGAGTTCGGGACTTTCGAGGAACATCGCGTCAGCTTAGCGATTTCACGCGGCGGATTCACTGATTCACCGGCAGAGTGTGTGGTAAAAGTGTGGTGAGATGAAAGCGGGCGAAACCGTTCGCCTCGACTTGCGAGGCGTCAAGTGTCCGCTCAACTGGGCGCGTGCGAAGGTGCGCCTCGAGCAGATGGCGCGCGGCGAGGTGCTCGAACTGACTCTCGACGATCCGCGCGGTGCTCGCGATATTCCCGGTGCGGCCGAAGCGGAAGGCTACGTGATACTCGAATCGACAGCGCGCGACGGAATCTTTCATCTGCGCATCGAACGGTAGTTTGCACCTCGCGGCCGTTCGCGTTAGTAATCCGCCGATGCGAGTAAATATTGGCGACGTCCGGCTGTTCTTCGATGTTGAAGGCGCGAAGCTGCGGCCCGACGGCGCGAAGATGCGCGAGGTGCCAACGGTTGTCCTGCTGCATGGCGGCCCCGGCTTCGATCATGCGAGCTTCAAGCCCGACTTCTCGCGCGTCGCGGAAATCGCCCAGGTTGTTTATCTCGACCATCGCGGCAACGGCCGCAGCGATCGCTGCGATCCGGCGAAATGGAAGCTCGCGCAATGGGGCGACGACGTGCGCGCGTTTTGCGAGGCACTGGAAATCGAGCGGCCGATTGTGCTCGGCGTCTCGTTCGGTGGGATGGTCGCGATGTCCTACGCGACGCGCCATCCCGATCATCCGGCGAAGTTGGTCCTGAGCAGCACGGCCGCGGTGACCCGGCAGGATCGAACGCTCGAGATGTTCGAGAAGCTGGGTGGCGCCGAAGCGCGCGAGACAGCGCGGCGATTTTTCGAGAATCCCGGGCCGGAGCAGATGGCCGAATATACGAAGAAGTGCCTCCCGCTGTACAACCGGACGCCGTCGCCGCCCGAGAATATGCAGCGCGCCGTCATGAATCCGAAGTTGATGGCCGATTTTTTTCTGCACGAGGAGCGCGTCTTCAATTTTCTGCCGGACCTTGGAAAAATAAAATGCCCGACGCTGATTACCGCCGGCGATCTCGATCCGATCACGCCGCTGGCTGATTCGAAGGACATCGCCGCCGCGATGACGCCGGGAGTCGCGCGCCTCGAAGTGTTCGAGAACGCCGGCCACGGGGTGCATCGCGATCAGCCGGATCGCTTTTTCAAAATGCTCGACGAATTCATCCTGGCGTGACGCGCGGACGATGGCGCAGCGGTACTTCACTCCAAAGTTTTTCGAGTTCTTCGAAGAGCTGAGCCGCAACAATAATCGCGAGTGGTTCACGCCGAACAAGCCGCGCTACGAACGCGACGTGCGCGAGCCGATGCTCGCGTTCATCGCCGACTTCGCAGTGCGGCTCAGAAAGATCAGTTCGAACTACGTCGCGGACCCGCGGCCGACCGGCGGCTCGATGATGCGCATCTACCGCAACTTGCGGTTCTCACGCGACAAGACGCCGTATCACACCAACGCGTCGGCGGCGTTTGGGCATCGCGACGGCGCGCACTTCAACTCGCCGTCGTTCTACCTGTCGCTGTCGCCTGCGGAGGCATTCGCAGGCGTCGGCGTCTGGCATCCGCACTCGGACACGGTCGCAAAGATTCGCAACGCAATCGTGGCGCATCCATCGAAATGGAAAAGCGCCATCAACGATAGGAAATTCGAAGCCCGCTTCGAAATGATGGGCGACATGCTGTCGCGTCCGCCGAAGGGCTACGACGCCAGCCATCCGATGATTGAGGATCTCAAGCGCAAGGACTTCGTCGTCGGCACTCAGTTCACGCGCAAGGAAGTCTGCTCGGCCGAGTTCATGGATTTGTTTTCGAACGCGTGCGCATCGTCGGCCCCGTTCATGAAATTCCTCACCGAGGCGATGGGCCTCAAGTGGTGAGGGGGGCAGAATCCTGAATCGCGCGCAAAAGCTGCGCGCTGAATAAGGACCCTCACCTTCATCCTCTCCCTTACAGGGAGAGGGAATAAGAAATAAACTCAATCGCGATGCGATGCTCTAGTTGCGGGACGGAAAATCCGGGGGGATGAAATTCTGCGGCGGGTGCGGGGTCGCGCTGCGGAATGAGTGTTCGCGGTGCGGGTTGGAGAATCCGCCCGAGTTTAAATTTTGCGGTGAATGTGGGACGGCGCTGACGGTGGCTCGGGAAGCTATCGCCAGCGCAAAGCCATCGTCGCCTGCGGTCGAGACTGCGGTTCGCGTCAGGCTCGAGCAGGAGGCCGCGGACGCTGCGGGCGGCGAGCGCAAGACCGTGACGGCGCTGTTCGCCGACATCAAGGGATCGATGGATCTGATGGAGGGGCTCGATCCTGAAGAGGCGCGGTCGATTGTCGATCCGGCGCTGAAGCTGATGATCGACGCGATGCATCGCTACGACGGTTACATCGTGCAATCGACCGGCGATGGAATTTTTGCGCTGTTCGGCGCGCCGGTCGCGCACGAGGACCATGCCCAGCGCGGACTCTACGCGGCGCTGCGCGTGCAGGAGGACATGGCGAAATATTCGGCCGGCTTGCGCGCTGCGGGAAATCCGCCGGTCGAGATTCGGGTCGGCCTCAACACCGGCGAAGTCGTGGTGCGCTCGATTCGAACCGACGATGCGCACACAGAGTACACGCCGATTGGGCATTCGATGAGCCTGGCGGCGCGGATGCAAACGCTGGCGCCGACCGGATCGATCGTCATCACGGAGCAGACGCAGAAGCTCACCGCCGGCTACTTCGATTTGAAGCCGCTCGGCCCGGCGCGAATCAAAGGCGTCACCGATCCGATCAACGTTTACGAGGTGCTTGGGATCGGCCCGCTCAAGACGCGGCTGCAGATGTCGGCGTCGCGCGGGTTGTCGAAGTTCGTGGGGCGGCGCGCCGAACTCGAGCAACTCGACCGGGCGCTCGAGCTTGGCGCGCGGCGGACACGGCCAGATCGTCGCGGCGATGGCCGAGGCGGGAGTCGGCAAGTCGCGCCTGTTTTACGAATTCAAAATGCGCCGGCAGAACGAATGCCTGGTGCTCGAGGCGTTTTCGTTCTCGCACGGCAAAGCGTCGGCGTATCTGCCGGTGGTCGATCTGCTCAAGACCTATTTCCGGATCGCCGATCGCGACGACGAGCGCACGCGGCGCGAGAAAGTCACCGGCAAGGTGATTGCGCTGGACCGCGCGCTGGAAGAAACGCTGCCGCATCTGTTCGCGCTGCTCGGAATTCCGGCGGGCGACGCCGGGATCGACGAAATGGATCCTTCGATTCGCCGCCGCCGCACGCGCGAGGCGGTGAAGAGTCTCATCGTGCGCGAGAGCCTCAATCAGCCGCTGATCGTTATCTTCGAGGACCTTCACTGGATCGACGCGGAGTCCGAAGCGCTGCTGAACCTGCTCGCCGATTCGATTGGCACCGCGCAAATTCTGATGATGGTCAACTATCGGCCCGAGTATCGGCACAACTGGGGCAACAAAACTTACTACACGCAGTTGCGGCTCGATCCGCTGGGCGCGGAAAACGCGGGCGAGCTGTTGGCGGCGATGCTGGGCGACGACGCCGCGCTCGCATCCGCTCAAGATGACGATCATCGAGCGCACGCAGGGCAATCCGTTTTTCATCGAGGAGATGGTGCAGGTGCTGTTCGATCAGGGCGTGCTGGTGCGCGACGGCAAGGTGTCGCTTGCGCGGCCGCTCACGTCGATCGAGATACCGTCAACCGTCAAGGGTATCCTGGCCGCGCGAATCGACAAGCTCGCGCCGGCGGACAAGGACCTGCTGCAATCGCTCGCGGTGATCGGCAAGGAATTTCCAGTGGGCCTGGTGCGGCGCGTGGTCGGCATGCGCGACGACGAGCTGGCGCCGATGCTTTCGAACCTGCAGGCGGCGGAGTTCATCTACGAACAACCGGCGTTTCCGGAAAACGAATACACCTTCAAGCACGCGCTGACGCAGGAAGTCGCTTACGGCTCGTTGCTGATGGAGCGGCGCAGGACAATTCACGAGCGCACGGCGACCGCGCTCGAAGACGATGTTCGCGGCAACGCTGGACGATCACCTGGCCGACCTGGCGCATCACTACAGCCGCAGCGCGAACACGTCCAAGGCGGTCGAATATTTGCGCCGCGCGGCGGAGCAGGCGGCGTTGCGATCGGCCTACACCGACGCGATTGGGTATGCGCGCGAGAGCCTTGCGCCTTGTCGCGACGATGCCGGAATCGCGCGAGCGCGATCAGCGCGAACTGAAGATCCAGATGATGCTGGGGCCGCTGCTGGTATCGACGCAGGGGCTTTCGTCGCCGGAACTCCGGGGCAATATCGCGCGCGCGCAGGAACTTTGCCGCCGCGCCGGTGAGACGCCGGAGATATTCGGCGTGATGTTCGCGCTGTGGAGCTTCAATCATGCCAGCGGACAATTGCGCGCGAGCCGGGTTATCGCGGAGCAACTGCTCACGATGGCGGAGCGCGTGAAGAGCGATCTGGCGCTGGCGTCGTCGCATAACGCGCTGGCGGCGAGCCAGCTGTGGATGGGCGAATTCTCTGCCGCGGTGGAGAACTCCGAGAAGGCTATCGAAATCTTCAGCCACGACGTTCCGCGCTACCTTCCGCTGATGAACGCGCCGGTCATACCGTCGGCGTGCAACATCGTGTGGGCGCTTCATATCGGCGGGCATGCGGATCAGGCGAAACGGCGGATCGGCTGAAGCGCAAGATCTGGCGGCGCAGCTTCGGCGACCCTTCAGCCTCGCGTTCGTCAATCTGCACACGATCGTGCTGAATTATTTCCGGCGCGAATACGCGGACGTGCGCACCCGAGCGGAAACGTTGATCGAACTGTCAACCGAATATGGATTTCCGTACTGGCTGGCGGCGGGGCGAATGTGTCTCGCGCGCACGATTGCCGGCGAGGCCTACGTTCGCCGCGACCAGGCCGCGCTCGAACAGGGCTTGCGATGATGAAAGAATCGGTCGTGAACCTCGCTGCCGCCAACGCCGACCTTATCTACTCGTTCTCTTTCGTGCTGCTCGCGGAAGTGTACCTGATGATGAAACGGCCGGAGGAAAGTCTGCGAGAGCTCGAGCGGGCGGCGCAACGTGCCGACAATCTGGAGCATCGCCTGCTCGAAGCGGAAATTCATCGGATCCGTGGCGAGGCGATGCTCACCTTGCCGAACGGCGACGACGAAGCTGAGCGAAGCTTCCGGCGCGCGATCGAGATTGCGGTGCGGCAACATGCGCGCTCGTGGGAATTGCGCGGAGCAATGAGCCTGGCGCGGCTGTTGGCAAAAAAGGACCGGCGCGACGACGCACGCGCTGCGCTGGCGCCAGTGTTCGCGCAATTCACCGAGGGATTCGATACGAACGATCTGCGCGAGGCGAAGACGCTGCTCGAAGAATTGAAGATGTAGCGCGTCGCGACTAGAGCATTCGGCCGAATTTCTGACGCAGGCGGCCGAAAAACCCGGCGCGTTCAACCGCGCCCCTGGATACGATCGGAATCGTCGCCTGCGGCTTGCCGTTGAGCAGGACGGTCAGAGTCGCCGACCGGCGTGCCGACTTGAACCGGCGCTTCCAGGTATCTCACCGACGGCTCGAACTGGACAGTCACCTTGGTCTCTTCGCCGCGGCCAAGCGTGAACGCCGCGTCGCCGTTCGGCCCGATTGCGACTGTCTCGGCGACGCCGTCGCGCACCGGGATTGTGGCGGGCACCGACTTTTTGTCGGGCCGGTAGCTGACGAAGGTGCGAAACGCCCAATCGATTAATTTCTCGGATTCGCTAACGCGTCGAGCCTCGCTCGGCGCGCCCAGCACCGCCGACAGCAGATTCATCCCGTTGGAGGACGCCGACGCGACCAGGTGATAGCCGGCTTCATCAACGTGACCGGTCTTGATCCCGTTGACGCGCTGGTCGTGGAGCAGCAGCTTGTTGAAATTCGGCTGCGAGATTTTGTCGAACGTGAATTCCTTGGCCGAAGTGTATTTGAGCGCCTCAGGATGGTGCCTTACGAGCGAGTGCGCCAGCGCGACCATGTCGGCGGCGGTGGTGAACTCGCCTTCCTCGGGCAAGCCGTCGGGATTGTCGAAGTGAGTCTCTTTGAGCCCGATGTCGCCGGCCTTGTCGTTCATCATCTTGGTGAACGAGTCGGTGCTGCCGCCCAGGTATTCCGCCAGCGCGACGGCCGCATCGTTGCCCGACGACACCATCAGGCCGAACAGCAGATCGTTCACCGCGACTTTTTGTCCGACGCCGAGAAACATCCGCGAGACGGTGTCGTTCATCGAAAGCCGCCACGCATTTTCGCTGATCGTGACGTCGGTAGTTGGCGAGACCCTGCCGGCCTTCAGCGCGTCGAGGGTGAGGTAGAACGTCATGATCTTGGCGAGGCTGGCGGGCTGCATCTTGTCGTGCTCGTTGTACGCGTACAGCACCGCGCCGGTGTCGGCGTCGATCATGAAGGCGGCCGCGCGTCGAGGGCGAACGGAGCGGGACGGTCGCCGAGCACATGAATCGCGGTCAGCGGAACCGCTTGAACATCTTCATGGACCTTCGGCGCGACGGGATGGCGGTGAATGACTTTCGCAAATGCAGGAGTAAAACTCGCCGCCAGAAAAGCGATCACCGCAAGCGCGACATTTGTCGAAATAGATTTTTTCCGCACGCCCATCCTCATCCGCCGAAAAGACTACTACGCCTGCGCCCCACGCGCGACGTTCGCAAACACGGCATATTCCCTTTTGTTGGAGCATAAAGGAAACTGAACCCGCATGGATATTTCCGTCATTTTACCGGTCATGAACGAGGCCGAAAACCTAGGATTCTGATCCCCAGGCTCATCGCGCTGCTGGATCGCGAGCATATTACTCACGAGATCATCGTGATCGACGGCCCCTCCACCGACGGCACCCGCGAAGCGGCGGAGCAGCTCGGCGCGCGAGTCGTAAACGAACGCCGGCGCGGATACGCGGGCGCGCTGATGACCGGGATTGCCGAGGCGCGTGGCGACTACGTGCTGACGCTCGACGCCGACCAGTCGCACGACCCGGATTTCGTCGTCAAGATGTGGCGGGCTCGCAACCGCGCGGACATCGTGGTCGCGTCGCGCTACGTGCTTGGCGGCGTCGCCTACTCCGACTTCATCCGCCGCTCGACCAGCTGGTTTCTGAACCAGGTGTTGCGCCGGATGCTCTCGATGCCGGTGCGCGACATATCCAGCGGATATCGCCTGTACCGGCGCGAGGTGTTCGCGGAGCTGGAACTCACTTCGGCGAACTTCGAGGTGCTGGAGGAAATCCTGGTCAAGGCCTACGCCAGCGGATTCAGCGTTGTCGAAGTACCGTTCACCTATTTCCCGCGCGGCGCGGGCGCTCGCACGCCAAGCTGTTCCGCTTCGGCTGGAAGATCTTGCGTTCGTCGCTGTCGCTCTGGAAGATCCGCAATTCGCTCAAGTCCGCCGACTACGACGAACGCGCCTTCTACAGCGTGATTCCCGCAGCGCTACTGGCAGCGCCGCCGCCATCGCATCACCATGCTCTGGGCGCGCGGCGCGGGTCGCGTGCTCGACGCGGGATGCGGCTCGAGCGTGATCGTGCAGAGCCTCAACAACGTCGTCGGGATGGACTTCAACTTCGCGAAGCTCCGCTTTCTGCGCCGCTAGGGAATCCCGCTGGTCAACGGCTCGGCCTTCGCGCTGCCGTTTAAGGACGACCTTCGACTGCGTTATAAGTTCGCAAGTCATCGAGCACATCCCATACGACGAGGCGCTTTTCACCGAGATGCATCGCGTGCTGCGGCCCGGCGGCACGCTGATTATCGGCACGCCTGACTACGCGACGCTGGGCTGGCGCATTATCGAGCCGGTTTACGGCTTTCTGATGCCCGGCGGCTACAACGACGAGCACATCACGCATTACACGCTGAACAGCTCCGCGAGATTCTCGCGCGCTACGGCTTCGTGATCGAAGAGACCGCCTACATCGCGCGCAGCGAGCTGATCATCCGATGCCGCAAGGCTACGAGTGAAGCGCGCGCGAGAGCCGAAGTCGCCGCGGTTGCAGAATGACAAAATCAACTGTGATGCTGGCGGTCCTGCTGACGATCGCGACTTGTGCCGCGTCGTGCTCAGCAAGACCGATCAGCCGCCCCGGGATGGATCTCGCCAGCATGCAGATGTCGAGCATGCAGATGTCGCCTGGGCCACCGGCATTGTCCTATCGATGCGGTCGAAGATGTGCCAGGCCGAGGGAAGTTCGGCGACGCTGTTGTTGAGGCCCGCGAGCGACGAGTTTTTATGGCCGGCCAACATGCCCGAGTCGATTGAGTTCCGATCCCCGCGGGCGAAACTATCAAGCTGATGTGCTATTACGATCGCAGCACAGCTCGGTCTATCGCGCTGACGCGACGCCGCAATCGGCGTTGACTGAAAATTCCGTCGAGTACATGAAGACCAGGGATTCTGCGCCAGCAAGTAGAGGAAATCGAAATGCCAAAGATTAAAGTCGGCGATGTGAACCTCACTATGACGTTGCGGGAAGGGCGAACCGCTGCTGATGATCATGGGACTCGGCTCCAGCTCCGCGCATGGGATCCGGAGTTGGTACCGATCTCGCGCGCACCTTTCGTGTGATCATTTTCGACAATCGCGGCACCGGGCAGAGCGACAAGCCCGAGCTCCGTACTCAATCGAGATGTTCGCGGATGACGCGCTCGGGCTGCTCGACGAGCTCAAACTCGAGCGCGCGCATTTTTTCGGTGTCTCGATGGGCGGGATGATCGCGCAGGAACTCGCGTTGCGTCATCCGCGCGCTTTGCAGACGCTCACGCTCGGATGCACCACCGCGGGCGGAAAGCATTCGGTGCCGCCGCCGCCCGAATCGTTGAAAATTCTGACCGCGCCGCGCGAAGGCGTCGCGCCGGAAGATGTCATTCGTCGCGGATGGCCGCTCGGCATACCGCCGAAATACATCGCGGACATCGCGACGAGCTCGAGGCTGCGATTCCGCGCCTGCTGGCCCATCCGACGCCGCCGTTCGCGTTCCAGCGCCAGCTCGACGCGACCTACACGCTGAAGACTTTCGATCGCCTGCCGCAGATCAAAGCGCCGACCCTGGTCATAACCGGCGCCGAAGACGTACTGATTCCGGCGCGTAACTCCGAAATTATCGCAGGACAAATCCCCGGCGCAAAATTACACATCATCCCAGCCGTCGGCCAGCACGTTCATGGACGCCCCGGAAGAATTCCTGAAAGTATTCGTCCCATTCGTAAAGTCGCACCCGGTGACCGTTTAGGCGCCGGTGCGCACGCTCGCAGGGTTTCCGGCCCAGCCCGAAACTCGTGTCGGGTTCAACTATGCGACGACCAGGTTCAATTGATGACCGAAGGCGATTTTCAAACATACCTTGCAACCCAGCCGCTGGATCGGTTTGTACAATCAGATTTTGATGGAGAGGTGCATTTTTTCCGGAATAGTGCTCGACACTATGACCTATTGCGCGATCATCTCGTGCCTCGTCTGAAAATTGCGTCAAGAACAGATCTGAAGGTGATTGGCAGCGCGAAATTGGGTTTCAGCCTCGATCCAGCCTCGTTTCCTCGCGCATTTTCACAACAATCTGATATCGATGTGCTCGTGGTCGATGAAGAACTCTTTGATCGGTTCTGGTTTTCTGTTCTGGAGTGGCATTATCGTCAGCCAGGAAAAACTCTTGTGAATGAGGCGCGGGAATGGATGCGTCAACGTCGATACGAGGTATATTGGGGATCTTTCGATCCAGCACATATTTTACCACTGAACATTAAGATCCAGCTCGACTAAGGGAGATACGCGATTTCAGTCATTCGTGGTTTGAAGCGTTTCAGAGTTTAACGCGGCTGAACCCCTTCGCCGGGCGAAGAGTATCGGGATATCTCTATAGAACTTGGAGGCATGCGTTGCTCTACCAAGTCAGCGGGCTGACCGAAATCAAAACGATTTTGCAGATTTGATGGAAGGAATCCAGTAATGCAGTTTGGCTCTACTACACAAAGTGTGGCTTCGTTTTGGAATCGATATCGCGAAGGCACTCTCGTTTTAAAGCCTGCATATCAGCGCAACCCCGTGTGGGCACTCCGCCAAAAATGCAGTCTCATTGAAACCATTCTTTTGGAACTTCCTGTGCCTGAGATTTTCATACAACAGTCGCTAACCTCGGGTCAGGAAAGTCGTTACGCAGTGGTGGACGGTCAGCAACGGATTAGGACGATTTTGCAGTTTCTCGGAATTGACAAAGACCCCAAAGAGCAAGAATTCAACAAATTCTCGCTGGAAAAGATTCCAGACTTCTTCTGATTGGTACAATTGCACGTTCTCTGAGCTGCCGGACGAAATCAAAGAAAAATTCTATTTGTACAAGGTTGTAGTTCGGGAGCTGATAACCAATAACGACAAAGATCTGCGAGAAATTTGCCAGCGGCTGACCGTTACTTGACTGCTGCCAAACCGCAGGAATTGAGAAATGCGCGCTACATGGGACCTTTCATAGCAACAAGCGCTCCGCCTCGCAGACAAACCCTATTGGGCCGAAAAAGGCATTGTCTCTGCGGCGTCGATCCGTCGCATGGGCGATGTGGAGTTCGTCAGTGAACTTCTAATCGGAGTGCGGCACGGCCCTCAAAGTGGCAAACCCACGGCGATAAATGAGTATTACGCTCAATATGAAGACTACGAAGACGAATATCCTGGACAGAAGCAAGTCGAAGAGTGGTTTGATCTATCACTCGCCCTTGTACAAGAGATTTTTCCCGACATATCTGAGAGCCGCTGGGCAACAAACACTTCTATC
>CAVQAR010000001.1:0-63703 GCA_963710425.1 uncultured delta proteobacterium | reverse complement strand
ATTATTTCAGGCGAACGCGGTACCGCGGCCGACAAGATCGCGGCGCTGAAGGCGGCGGGCATCACGGTTGCGCAAAGTCCGGCTGACCTTGGCCCGACGATGAATTCGGTACTCGAAGGCAAGAAGTAAATCGATGGAACGAACTTTCGCAATCGTCAAACCCGATGCGGTGCGGCGCGGACTAAGCGGTGACATACTAAAGCGAATCGAAGCGTCGGGGCTGGCAATCGTCGCGATGCGCAAGATTCAACTCTCGCGCGCCGATGCCGAGAAGTTTTACGACGTTCACAAAGCGCGGCCGTTCTTCAAGGGCCTCTGCGACGACATGACGAGCGGTCCGGCGGTAATTGCGGTGCTGCAGGGGGAGGGTGCGATCAGCAAATGGCGTCAGTTGATGGGCGCGACCGACCCTAAAAAAGCCGACGCCGGCACGATTCGCAAGGACTTCGGAATCGACGTCGAGCAGAATGCCACTCACGGCTCAGACGCGCCCGAAACGGCGGCGCAAGAAATCGCGTTCTTCTTCGCGGCGCGCGAAATCCTCTCCTAGAATAAAGACCGCCTGCTTTCACGGTTACGTTTCGACTAGAATAGTCGGGCTGTGAACGAGAATCGCGAAACCTCGCCGCACTGGCGCCGGCCAGTGCTGATTTCCGCGACCTGACGCTCGACGATGTCGAGCAGATGGTCGCGGGCATGGGCGAACGCTCGTATCGCGCGCGCCAGATTTTGCATTGGGTGCATGCTCGCGGCGCCGAATCGTTCGACGAGATGCGCGATCTTGCCGTCTGTCGCTTCGAAATTATTTGAAGCAAAACTTCACGATCGGGCATCCGGTGTCGTCGTTCGTCTCGCGCTCGTCGGACGGCACGCGAAAACTGCTCATACGGCTTGATGATGCAGAAGAAATCGAATCGGTGATCATCCCCACCGAAAAACGCGTGACGCTTTGCATGTCGAGCCAGGTCGGATGCGCGATGGCCTGCGAATTCTGCGCGACCGCGCGCATGGGATTGCATCGCAACCTCACCAGCTCCGAAATGCTGTCGCAGATTTTCGTCGCGCGTCGCGAACTCGGCAACGGAGAGGAGCTGACGAACTTTGTCTTCATGGGGATGGGCGAGCCGCTGGCGAATTATCCGCGGCTGACGCGCACGCTTGCGATAATGACTTCCGACTGGGGGATGGGTATCTCGCCGCGACGCATCACGGTCTCGACAGTCGGGCTGGTCCCGATGATGGAGCGTTTGTTAACCGAGACGCCGGTTAATCTCGCGGTCTCGCTGCACGCGACGACCGATGAGCTCCGCGATCGGCTTGCGCCGATCAACAAACGCTATCCGCTGGAAGTTCTGCTCGACGCGTGCCGCAATCTGCCGATCAAACGGCGCAGCCGTATCACCTTCGAGTACGTGATGCTCGCGGGAGTGAACGATTCGATCGCGGACGCGCGGCGCCTGGTGAAGCTGCTCGCGCCGTTACGCGGCAAAGTGAATTTGATTTTTTACAATCCGCTGCCCGATTCGCTGCTGCGGACCAGCTCGCGCGCGGCAGTGGAGGCCTTTCAAGCGATCCTCAAGAACGGTAATTTGACCGCTACAATCCGCGAAAGCCGGGGGCTCGATATTGCGGCGGCATGCGGCCAGCTCTACGCCGAACAGCACGCCCCGGCCTGAACAGCACCAAAAAACAATGCCACAAAATGTACTTGGAGTGATCGGAGGCAGCGGCTTCTACCAGATGAAGGGGCTGGACAAGGTCGAGCTGATGGAGCTCGAGACGCCGTTCGGCCGGCCGTCGGATCCGTTCTACCAGGGACGCATCGGCGACATCGAGGTCGTGTTCCTCGCGCGTCACGGTCGCGGCCATCGCTTGCTGCCGTCCGAAATAAATTTTCGGGCCAACGTTTTCGGGATGAAGCAGCTCGGCGTGACGCACCTGGTTTCGGTGTCGACCGCGGGCAGTTTGAAAGAGGAGATTCATCCGGGCGAGCTGGTGGTGCCGAATCAGTTTATCGATCGTACGTTCAAGCGCGCCGAGACGTTTTTCGGCGACGGCCTGGTGGTTCACGTTTCGCTAGCCGATCCTGTGTGCGCGAATCTCGCGAGCGATCTGACAGCGGCGACACGCACGAGTGGCGCGAAGGTTCATGACACGCGGGACCTACTTGTGCATGGAGGGTCCGCAATTTTCGACGCGCGCCGAGTCGCATCTATATAGAAGCTGGGGCGCGAGCGTTATCAGCATGACTGCGATGCAGGAAGCGCGGCTCGCGCGCGAGGCGGAGATGTGTTACGCGGCGCTGGTGCTGGTGACCGACTACGATTGCTGGCACGAGTCGGTCGCGGCGGTGGATATCGGCGAAATTCTGCGCGTGATGAAACTCAACGTGGACAAGGCGCAAAGCGCGGTGTCGGCGCTGGCGCATACGCTCGGCAATCGGCCACGGACCTGCGCGTGCGGGGACGCTCTCAAGAACACGATAATTACCGATCGCGCGGCGATTCCGCAGCGCTTGATCGACGACTTGCGGCCGTTGGTAGGCAAGTATCTTTAGGAAGCGAAATCCCGGGACGATGAAGGTGCAATATAGATGAGTATTGTTGCGGTGGGGTTTTTAGCCTACGACACGGTCGAAACGCCGAATGGCAAAGTCGAGGAAGTCCTGGGCGGCGGCGCCAGCTACTTTGCGATCGCGGCCAGATTTTTTTCTCCGGTCAGTATCGTCGCTGTGGTCGGATCGGATTTCAAGCCCGAGGATTTCCAGCTGTTCACCGATCGAAATATCGACGTGCGCGGAGTTGCCAGGCGCGAAGGGAAGACCACGCGGTGGCACGGCCGCTATCACGAAGACATGAACATGCGCGACACGGTCGCGCTTTCGCTGAACGTGCTGGAAAACTTCACGCCCGAGTTGCTGCCCGACCAACGCCGCGCTGACTATCTCTACCTGGCGCCCAACGACCCCGCGCTTCAGGAACACGTGCTCGAACAGGTGCACAGCCCAAAATTGGTCGTAGCTGACCTGTTTGACTATTGGATCGAGAACCAACGGCCCGGCCTGATGAAGATACTCGAGCGCATCCAAATCCTGCTTTGCAGCGACAGTGAGGCGCGCATCCTTTCCGGCGAACACAACCTGGTCAAAGCGGGTCGTGCGATTTTGAAGATGGGTCCGAACACGGTCCTGATCAAGCGCGGCGAGTACGGTGTGCTGCAGTTCAGCAAGGAGGGAATGTTCGCGGTGCCGGCGTATCCGCTGGAAGAGGTCGTCGATCCTACGGGCGCGGGCGATACCTTTGCGGGCGGCATGATGGGATTCCTGGCGCGGAACGGGCGCGTAACTGAATCGTCGCTGCGTACCGCAGTCGTCTATGGCAGCGTGATGGCGTCGTTCGAGGTCGAGCGCTTCTCGCTGGAGAGGCTATTAGATCTGAGCTGGGAAGAAATAGAGAATAGGTATAGAGAGTTTATCAATTTAATCGACTCACATCATTCGAGATGGACTACTCAGTAGTCATTCCGCTCTATAATGAGCGGGATAATCTCGCACCGCTGCATGCTGAGTTGAGTCGCGTGATGCAGAGTATCGGGCGTGCCTACGAAATCATTTTCGTGGACGACGGCAGCACCGACAGTAGCATCGAGGCGCTACGGCAGATCAAGTCATCGGACCAGAACGTGCGTGTGATCGTGCTGGCGCGCAACTCGGGACAGACGGCCGCGCTGGCGTGCGGATTCTCGCACGCGACCGGAGACGTGATAATCGCGTTGGACGGCGACGGGCAAAATGATCCGGCTGATATCCCGCGGCTGCTGGCCAAGCTGGACGAGGGCTACGACCTCGCGAGCGGCTGGCGCACGGAACGATGGCAGACTGAGCGATTCACGCGCCGATTGCCGTCAATGGCAGCAAATGCGCTGATTTCAACGATGACCGGGGTCAAGCTTCACGACTACGGATGCACCTTTAAGGCGTACCGCCGCGACCTGGCGCGCAGCCTGCAACTCTACGGCGAGATGCATCGATTTGTCCCGGCGATCGCGGCTGAGCAGGGCGCGCGAATCGCGGAAGTCGAAGTCGGATTTCGACCGCGTGGCGCCGGCATTTCGAAGTACGGAGTGGGGCGCATCGTGCGCACGTTTCTCGACCTTATCACCGTCAAATTTCTGTCCGGCTATTCCACCGCGCCGATCCAGGTGTTCGGCCTGATCGGAATTATCCTCGGCGGACTCGGCAGCCTGTGGACCTTCATCTTAGTAATGGAGAAAATACTACTTGGACACGAACTGGGTAATCGTCCCGCGCTGTTGCTGGCGGTGTTGTTAGTAGTCGTCGGAGTACAGTTTGTGAGTATAGGATTGCTCGGCGAGATGCTCGCGCGGACCTATCACGAATCGCAGGGAAAGCCGGTTTACGTAATCAGGGAAGAATTCTAGCGGATTGTTGAAAAAGTAATTTTCAACGCCCGCTCCCTCTCTCTTGTCTCCCCCAAAGGGGGGAGATGTTAAAGGTAAGAAGACATCTTTTACGCAGGATGTTAAAACGTTTGAAGTCGAAGACGACAACTGACTTGAAAGTTTCAACATCCTGCTAGGGGCCTATCGATGAACATCGCAGTCGTGGGGAGCGGATACGTCGGGCTGGTGAGCGGCACCTGCTATGCCGAAAGCGGCAACGAAGTATTTTGCGTGGACATCGACACAAAACGAATCGCGCAGCTGTGCGAGGGCAAGATTCCAATCTATGAGCCGGGGCTCGAAGAACTGGTCCGGCGCAATATGAAGGAGGGCCGCCTTCATTTCACCACCGACATTGGCGAAGCGATCAAGCAGTCGATGGTCTCGTACATCGCGGTCGGCACTCCGATGAGCTCGTCGGGCGCCGCCGACCTGTCGCGCAATTTTCAAAGCCGCTGAGGATATCGCAAACGCGATTACCGGGTACCACATTATCGCGGTCAAGAGCACGGTACCGGTTGGCACTAACGATCGGGTGCGAGAGATCGTCGGCCGCATCGCCAAGCATCGCGCGGACGTCTGTTCGGTGCCGGAGTTTCTCAAGGAAGGCTCGGCGATCGAGGATTTCATGCGGCCCGATCGCGTCGTGATCGGAAGCCTGAGCGAGCAGGCGACCGCGATCCTCAAGGAGATTCACAATCCGTTCGTGCGGACCGACAATCCGATCCTCGTGATGGATCCGCGCTCGGCGGAGCTGACCAAGTATGCGTCCAACGCGATGCTCGCGATGCGCATCTCGTTTATCAATGAAATGGCGACGCTGTGCGACGCGGTCGGCGCCGACATCAACGCTGTCCGCCGCGGTCTCGGCACCGACAAGCGCATCGGCTCGTCGTTCCTCTTTCCGGGAGTCGGGTACGGCGGTTCATGCTTTCCCAAAGACGTGCAGGCGGTGATTCATACCGCGAGCGAGCATAATCTTGACTTCGCGCTGTTGCGCGCGGCGGAAGCGGTGAATTCGCGGCAGAAGCGGTTGATTCCCTCGCGCGTCAAGCAGCATTTCGGACAAAACCTAACCGGCCGAACCTTCGCAATTTGGGGCCTTGCGTTCAAACCGCGCACTGACGACATGCGCGAGGCGCCGGCGCTGGTCGTGATCGAGGAACTGCTGCAGGCCGGTGCGAAATGCCGCGTGCACGATCCCGAAGCGCTCGAGAATGCGCGCAAGATTTTTGGCGATCGCGTCACCTACCACAAGACCAACTACGAGGCGCTCAAGGATGCCGACGCGCTGCTGATTCTGACCGAGTGGAACGAGTTCCGGCATCCCAACTTTCAGCGCATCAAGGCCGAGCTGAAGGAGCCGGTGATATTCGACGGCCGGAACCTGTATGATCCAGATCTGATGAAGGCGCTCGAGCTGCGATATTACTCGGTCGGGCGCCACCCGGTTTAGGACAAGGACACGATTATGAGAATTCTGGTGACCGGCGGCGCCGGCTTTATCGGATCGCATACGGTGGATGCGTTGGTCGCGTCCGGCGCCGACGAAGTCTCGGTGCTGGACAATTTTTCGACCGGCAAGCGCCACCAGGTGAACCCGAAAGCCACGCTGTATCAGACTGATCTGCGTGATGCGGCAGCAGTTACGTCAGTGGTTGAAAAAGCGCGGCCCGAAATTATTTTCCATCTCGCGGCGCAGATGGACGTTCGGCGTTCGGTCGCCGACCCTGCGTTTGACGCGCAAGTGAACGTGGTCGGGTTTCTCAACCTGATTGAAGCCGCGCGCAAGCATGGCCTCAAGCGCGTGGTATTTTCGTCAACGGGTGGCGCGATTTATGGAGAGCAGGACGAGTTCCCGTGCACCGAGGATCATCCGAAGCGCCCGGTGAGTCCCTACGGCGTCGCCAAGCTGGCGACCGAAGCGTACCTATTTTTTTACAAGGTCGAGTATGAAATCGACTACCTGGCGCTGAGATTCGGCAACGTGTACGGACCGCGCCAGGACCCGCACGGCGAAGCGGGCGTCGTCTCGATTTTTTGCGGGAAGATCCTCGACGGCCAGCCCGTGACGATTTTTGGCGACGGCACGCAGACCCGTGATTACGTTTACGTCGGTGACGTGGTGCGAGCCGTGGTCGCCGCGTCGCAGTCGAAAACGTCGGGAATCGCACTCAACGTCGGTACCGGCATCGAGACTAACGTGAACGATCTATACTCGACGCTCGCGAGCATTGCCGATTTCCCGACCAAGGCCGAGCACGCGCCGGCGCGCGGCGGCGAACAGAAGCGCTCGGTCATCTCGCCTGCGCGCGCGGAAAAAACACTCGGATGGCGCCCGGAGAAGAAGCTCGCTGACGGATTGGAAGAGACTTTCAAATATTTCAAGCAGCAACGGGACCGACCGAATTGAAATGACCGACGCTGCCTCGATTCGCAATTTTTCGATCATCGCGCATATCGATCACGGCAAGTCCACGCTCGCCGATCGGATTCTCGAGCGCACCGGCGCGCTCACGATGCGCGAGTCGAAGGACCAGTTCCTCGACTCGATGGACCTCGAGCGCGAGCGCGGGATCACGATCAAGGCGCGATCGGTTCGCCTCAACTACACGGCCAAGGACGGCAGGGCCTACGTCCTTAACCTGATCGACACTCCCGGCCACGTCGATTTCGCGTACGAAGTCTCGCGCAGCCTCGCCGCGTGTGAAGGCGCGCTGCTGGTCGTCGATGCGAGCCAGGGGGTCGAGGCGCAGACGCTCGCCAACGTTTATCTCGCGCTCGATCACGGCCTCGAAATTATTCCGGTGATCAACAAGATCGACTTGCCCGGCGCCGACATCGAGCGCACCAAGCAGCAGATCGAGGAGATCATCGGGCTCGATGCCTCCGACGCGATTCTCACCAGCGCCAAGGAAGGGGTCGGCATCGAGGAAGTGCTCGAAGCGATCGTCAAACGAATTCCCGCGCCGAAACCGACCGACGAGAACAGTGTCCGCGCGCTCATTTTCGACAGTTGGTACGACGTCTATGAGGGCGTAATCGGCCTGCTGCGCGTCTTCGGCGGCGAGCTGCGGGTCGGGATGAAAGTTCGCCTGATGGGTACCGACAAGCTCGGCGAGGTGATGCGCCTCGGACATTTCACTCCGCACGAGCGACGCGCCGATACGCTCGGCCCGGGCGAGGTCGGCTTCATCGTGGCGAATATCAAAACCGTCGCCGACATGCGCGTGGGCGATACGATTACCGACGCGGACAATCCCGCCGTCGCGCCGCTGCCGGGCTTCAAAGAGTTGAAGCCGATGGTCTTTGCGGGTCTGTATCCGACCGAGGCGAATCAGTACGGAGCGTTGCGCGACGCGATCGAAAAACTGCGCCTCAACGACGCCAGCCTCATCTGCGAGCCTGAGACTTCGCAGGCGCTCGGCTTCGGCTTTCGCGCGGGATTCCTCGGCCTGCTGCACATGGAGATCGCGCAGGAGCGGCTCGAGCGCGAATTCGGCATCAACCTGATCGTGACCGCCCCGACGGTCGCCTACCAGGTGCGCACGATTTCGGGCGCGCTGACGACGGTTGACAATCCCGCGCATCTGCCCGACGAAAACATCATCGAGGCGATCGAAGAGCCCTTCATCCTCACGTCTATCCACATGCCCGAGGAGTATCTCGGCGCCGTGATGAAGCTGTGCGAGGATCGCCGCGGCATCCAGCGCGACTTGCGCTTCCTCGGCGAGAAGCGCGTGATTCTGCATTACGAGTTGCCGCTGGCCGAGATCGTCTTCGATTTTTACGATCGGCTGAAATCGGTGAGTCGCGGCTACGCGTCGCTCGATTACGAGTTTCTGGACTTCCGGGCAGGGCCTCTGGTTAAATTGGATATACGGATCAACGGCGAGGTGGTTGACGCGCTTTCGATAATCGTGCATCGCGACAAGGCTTACGAACGAGGCCGTGCGCTGTGCGAAAAGATGCGCGAGTTGATCCCGCGCCAGATGTTCGAAGTCGCGATTCAAGCTGGAATCGGCGCCAAGATTATCGCGCGCGAGTCCGTCAAGGCGCTGCGCAAGAACGTCACCGCCAAATGTTACGGCGGCGATATTACGCGAAAACGAAAGCTGCTCGAGAAGCAAAAGGAAGGCAAAAAGCGGATGAAACAAGTCGGACGCGTCGAGATTCCGCAAGAGGCTTTCCTGGCCCTGCTCAAGGTCGGGGAGTAGGGCTGCAGTGGCCGAACCAGCACGCAACATTTCCAAGGTACAGCCGTTGAACGCTCGCGACGCCGAACGCGCGCCTGCGCAGAAGTCGGTCGCGCGCGAGTACGGCGAGGCGATGATCATCGCGCTCGTGCTCGCGGTCTTCATCCGCACATTTTTCGTCCAGGCCTACAAGATTCCGTCGGGCTCGATGGAGCCGACGCTGCTCATCGGCGATCACATCCTCGTCAACAAGATCATTTTCGGATTGCGGATGCCCGATTCGATTTTCGGCCTCGAGATTCCCGGCCTGCCGCTGGGCCAGTATGTTTTCCATCTCGAGCCCGTCCATCGCGGCGATGTCGTCGTGTTCGTCTTCCCGCCCGATCGCACCAAGGACTTCATCAAGCGCGTCATCGGTGTCGGCGGCGACACCGTCGCGGTGAAGAACGGCGTCGTTTGGCTCAACGGCTCGCCGATGGACGACCCGCATGCGCATCGCGAGGTCGCCGACACCGATCGCTCGCCGGTCTCGCCGCGCGACAACTTCGGACCCGTCACCGTCCCGCCGGGCAAGCTCTTCATGATGGGCGACAATCGCGATCGCAGCTACGACAGCCGCTTCTGGGGCTTCGTCGATCTCAACGACGTCGAGGGACGCGCCACGATCATCTATCTGCCCTGGAATGAAGAGAAGGCCGACGCAGCCTCGACGCTCAGCGAGTTCTTCCTGTGGTTCGAGTACATCAGATGGGATCGGCTCGGGATGATCGTGCACTAACTCGTTAACAGGTTGGGGGAAATCAGGTGGCGGACGAAGCGGTAAACCGGATTGGCGCGATTCTCGAGGAGCTCGGCGCGCGCTTCGATCTGGTGGTCGAGGCAGTTTCGGGTTTCGGTGGACGCCTCGACACGCTGCGCGACGAGATCTTCGGCCAGTTCGCCGAAGTCGGCGGCCAGATTCGCTTCCTGTCCGAGCAGATTGCCGAGAATCGGCGAAGTATCGTCGCCACGCATGATGACCTCGGCGCCGAAATGATTCGCCTCGGCGAGGCGCTCGGCAAAGCGCGCGTCGATTTTCGCGAAGAGCTGGTCGCCGCGCAGACTGGCCTGCGTGGCGAATTTGCCGAACGCGCGCAAGAGTTTCGCCAGGAATTCCGCGACGAAGCCGCACGCGCCGTCGCATCCACCGGCAAGCAGGCCGCGGACTCGGGCAGCGATACGACGAAGATTCTCAAGCGCGAAATCGCCGCGTCAGCCGAGATGGCCGCGAAAAAACTCGGCGCTGAACTAAAGCAAACCAGCAAATCGCTGGCTGACCTCGCGCGCAAATTCGATCGCTTCGACGACCGGATCACAGTTCAAACCCGCGACCAGGATCAGCGCCTGCGAAAACTCGAACGCAAGCGCGGCACATAATTTGCCGCTCACCGCGAAAACTCAAATTAACTGAACGGTGTCACTCCGGTAACATGCCGCCTGTGGTTTTTCACTGCGTCTGGTGCCAGCTTCGAATCAAGTTCTGATCGGAGGATCGTGCCTATCAACTTGCAACGTTCGCAGCAATTGACGTGAGTTCCGGCGCCCAGCTCGCTGAGGCTGCGCGCGGTAACGGTGACCACGCCACCGGGTCGAACACTCGCCAGCTCGTCACCTCGATCGCGATGGTGTTCGCTTTCCAGGGCTTCACGATGTCGATCAACGGCATCGGCGCACCCTTCATCGCGAAGAGCTTCAACCTCGGCGAGTCTGGAATCGCGACTCTGTTCGCATGGATCTCGATCTCCGCGATCGGCGCGCTCGGACTCTCGCGCATGATCGATCGGATGGGACGCCGCCGGATGCTGCTGGTAAGTATGGCCGGCACTGCGGTGAGCGCTCTCGCGGCGGCGGTCGCGACTGACTACGCGGCCTTCGCGCTGTGCGAGATCGCGCTCTACGCTTTCATCGGAGCGACGGTTTCCGGCGGTGTGGTTATCCTGGCCGAGGAACTGCCCATCGAGTTGCGCGCGCGCGGGCAGAGTTGGGGCGGGCTGGGTCTCGGTCTCGGCGGCGGCTTGTGTCTGACCCTGATGCCGATGGTGACGAGTCAGCATTCATGGCGATGGATGCTCGTGCTGGCGTCAGTGATGGGCGTCGTCGCGCTGCGGAGAGCCAGTCGGCTCATCACGGAAAGCGGCCGATGGCAACGCGCCGCCGCGAGCGGCACGACCGCGGCCAGCAGCTTTTACGACGTGTTCGGAAAGTTCTATCGATACCGCGCAATCACGGTTCTGTTCTGTTCGTTGCTCGGCAATATCGCGGCCGTGGCGGCCAGCAGTTGGGCGTACTTCCACCTGGTCTCGGTCGTGGGATTGAAGCCGGGCCTCGCCAGCGGCTTGATGCTCGTCGGCGGCGGCGTCGGGATGCTCGGCTTCCCGCTCGGTGCGCGAGGATGCGAGCGTTACGGCCGTATCCCGACAATTTTCGTCGCGGGCGTAATTACCAGTCTCGGCGCGGTCGCTTTCTATTGGGGCCCGCCCGCGCACTTGCCGCTTCGCTGGCTATGGATCGAAATCACGTATTGCTGTTTCACCGCCGGCCTGAGCGCGGGCCAGGTGGGCGGCAATTCTCTCGGGACTGAATTGTTTCCAACCGCGATCCGCGGCGCGATGATGGGTTGGTACGCGCTGATCGGCGCAGCCGCTTCGGTCACCGCGCAAACCCTGATCGCCGTTCTCGCAGGCCGCATCGGCGGCCTGTCGATCGTAGTCGGCTACCTGAGCCTGCTCGCAATCCCCAACGCGATAATCGTCGCACTCTTACTACCGGAAACTCGCGGCCTCTCGCTCGAAGCCGCCGCAATGGAAGAAGCCTTCGAAAAATCGCACTGACTTCCCGATTTTATACTAAGAACGATTGGTTCCTCGCCGTTCGCGGGGAGTGCACCTAATTTGACTTTGGTGGTTCGCCCTTCAACTCATCGGGCGTAATGTCGGGGAACAGGTGATAAAGGTCGTTTGAAAACTCGATCGTTCCGTACAAGCTCCTACCAATAAAATTAACATACTTCTTGAATTCTTCATCCGATAGGTCACCGCTCGGAACATGGTGCCGCATATACTCGACAATGGCGTCAAGGCTCTGAGCGAACTCCTCCCAAGAGTGAATCAATTCTGAGTGCGAAGTCTCTCTTCATATGCTCGCCTCACAAACTAGTCTCAGGCGTTGACGATAACCTGTCCGCAGCGGAATCGGCGAGAGGCGGGTCTCATCCGCAACCTCAAATTCGGATGCTATTCTCCGCGCGGGGTTGACGCACATCTATCGCGATCATAAATTCTAGTCACCCTTTAATCCGCTACTGAGATAGCGAAAAGGAATGACAATGAAAGTGTATATTTCCCGACCCGGCTGTTTTTGCAGCCGGGATTTTTTTTGGGTGTCGCGATGAACGCTGCGTCCAACGTCGCGCTCGACGCTGCGCAGGTCGGGCGTTCCGTCAAACGGATCGCGATGGAGATCGCCGAGCGCAACGGCGGCGCCGACAATGTCGTGCTCGTCGGAATCGTCCGTCGCGGCGCGACGCTTGCCGAACGAATTGCCGACGAGCTGCGCACCAACGGCAAGCGCGAAGTTCCCGTAGGCACGCTGGACATCTCGTCCTATCGCGACGACGGCAAGGGAGCGCCCGGCGACCCGCGCCTGATTGGACGCGACATTCCATTCTCGCTCGACGGCAAGCGCGTCGTGCTGGTTGACGACGTGCTCTACACCGGGCGGACCGTGCGCGCCGCGCTCGACGCGATTTCCGATTTGGGCCGCGCGGAATCGGTCCAGCTCGCTGTTCTGGTCGATCGCGGCGATCGCGAGCTTCCGATTCGCGCCGACTACGTCGGCAAAAACATCCAGGCCCCACGCGGCCAGCGCGTTTACGTGCGGCTCACCGAAATAGACGGCGCCGACGCAGTCGTGATTGGAAACGCAAACGGAAAATGAGGTCGAACGCACGCGCCCAACACGCGTCGAATACTAAAGTGTCACGGCTGGCAAAATTTGACGTCGTTTCGATCGAGGACCTCGAGACCTCGGACATCGAACGCGTGTTTGCGCTCGCCGACGACTTTGCTGCCCGGCTCGAGCGCGGCGAACAAATCACGACCGCCGCCGGCCTCATCATGGCGACGCTGTTTTACGAGCCCTCGACCCGCACCCGTCTCAGCTTCGAGTCTTCGATGCATCGCCTCGGCGGCGCCGTGATCAGCTCGGCCGATATGCAAGCGAGCTCCGCCGCCAAAGGCGAAAGCCTCGCCGACACCGTCCGCGTCGTCGCCGGTTATGCCGACCTGATCGTGCTGCGCCATCCGCATGACGGCGCGGCGCGCGTCGCTGCCGAGTACGCGCCGTGCCCGGTGCTGAACGCCGGCGACGGCAGCCGCGAGCATCCCACTCAGACGCTGTGCGATCTCTATATCCTGCGCAAAAAGAAGGGCCATCTGAAGGGACTCACGGTTGCGCTATGCGGCGATCTCAAATTCGGCCGCACCGTTCACTCGCTCATCTATGCGCTCGCGCGTTTCGGCGCGAACATCGTCGCCGTCCCCACCAGCGGCATGGACGTTCCCGACTACGTCCTCGAGCGGCTCGCCGCCGAGCGCAACTACAGCTTCTCGACTGTCACGATGGACGAGCTGAAGTCGCTGGCGGGCGGCCTCGACGCGCTCTACCTGACTCCCAGCGCGCCGCATCAGATGGCGCTCTTTACCGGGCGATGACGGCCTGCAGAAAACTCCCAATCAGCGAGCCGCCGGCCGCGCTCGACGCCTTTTACGTGACGCGCTTGCAGAAGGAGCGCATGTCGGGCAAGGAAGCCGGCGCGGGCGACTACGTCCGCTTCGACGCGCGCGCGCTGCGCACCAGCCGCACCAGTGAAGCCGTCGTGATGCATCCGTTGCCGCGCACCAACGAACTTGCGTACGAGCTGGATGCCGATCCGCGCGCGGTATATTTCGAGCAAGCTGCCGCCGGGGTGCCGGTCCGGATGGCGCTTGATCGCATGGCTGATGGAAAAAGCCGCCGCCACCGCCAGTCCGCGCGCGATCGCTGAACCGATTCGTTTCAAAGCAGAGCTGCCGCCGCGATGCTCCAATCTGAACTGCATCACCCGGTTCGAGGGCGCGTACCTGGCTCCGCGCTTCACGCTCGGGCGCAGCGCGGATACCACCGTGCTCGCGCTTAAGTGCGACTACTGCGAGCGCGAATTGAAAACCGAATACGTCGGTCACGCGCGCTCGCATCGCTACTATCGCTTCGATGAAAACCTCCAGGGCTATGTGCGCCAGTGGATCGAAGAAGGTTCGCTGGCGGTGTTCGACAGCGTGAAGCAAGCCGAGGAAGGCGGCTACGAACCCTACAAGCGCGGCCCGCAGCGCGAAATTATGAACGAGCAGGAAGTGGTTCGCGCGATCGAATCGCTCGCCGACCAGGTGATTGCCGACGTTCTCGACATGCCGAGCGTCTCGATCGTCGGCGTCGTCAGTCGCGGCGCGATGCTCGCGCTTCGCTTGCGCGAGCTGATCGGATCGAAGACCAAGGTTTTTCCGCCGTGCGCCGCCCTCGACGTGTACAAGCCGGACGATGCCCTGCATCCAATCGATGGCACCGAAACTTTCGTCGTCGAAGACCGAACGATAATCCTGGTTGACGACGTGATTAACAGCGGATGGACCGTGCAGCGCGCGATGGCGACGATTTGGCAGCGCGGGCGTCCAGCCGCGGTCAAGCTCGCGGTATTAATCGATCGCGGGCATCGCGCTGTCCCGATTCGGCCAAACTATGTCGGCAAGAATATCCCGACCTCGCGCACCGAGCGCGTCCAAGTGCGCCTCGGCACAGCCGGCAGCGATCCGAAAGCGAAAACGCACGACCACGTGACAATCTATTCAATCGTCGAACCGATGAAAGAACCCGAGGCGGCGCATTGAACTCGATTCTGCTCAGAGGCGGCCGAGTGATCGATCCCGCCAGCGCACTCGACGGCGAGTACGACGTCTTGCTGCGCGATGGCGAGATCGAAGCGGTCGAGCCAGCCGGGACCAGCATGAATCTGCCCGACGCTACTTTAGTTGACGCGAGTGGATGCTGGATTGTGCCCGGTCTGATCGATCCGCACGTACATCTGCGCGACCCCGGCTTCCCCGAAAAGGAAACGATTCAAACCGGCCTGCGAGCCGCCGCAGCCGGGGGATTCACAACTGTCGCAGCGATGGCGAACACGTCGCCGGTCAACGACAATCCCGCGACGACGCGTTATATGCTCGAGCGGGCCCGCGAGACCCATTCTGCCCGGCTGGTGCCGGTATCGGCAATCACGCATGGACTCCGCGGAAGTGATCCGGTGGATTTCGCTACGATGATTGAAGCGGGGGCGCGATTGTTTTCCGACGACGGCATCCCCATCGACGATGCGATGGTCTTGTCGCGCGTGCTGGATGAAGCCAAGCGGCTCGGATACGCGGTTGCGCTGCATGAAGAGGATCGCGAGCTGTCGTGCAACGGAGCGTTGAATGCCGGCGCGGTGTCGAAGCATCTGGGTGTCAGCGGGTACCCGGATTCGGCGGAATCGCAGCGCGTGCGTCGCGATCTCGCGCTGGCGATCGGTTCAGGCGCCGCGGTTCACGTGTGTCACGTCTCGACGCCCGAGTCGCTCGACCTCATCCGCGCCGCACGCCGGCATGGCGCGCAGGTCACGTGCGAGGTGACGCCGCATCATTTCACCCTGGACGAAAGCGCGGCGATGATCTGGGGGCCGAACGCGAAGATGAATCCACCGCTGCGAAGTCATAGCGACGTCGAAGCCCTGCTCGCCGCGATTCAAGACCGCACTATCGACATGATCGCGACCGACCACGCGCCGCACGATCCGAAGTCGAAGCACATGGAGCAACTCGGCGCGCATTTCGGTCCGGGGCATTCGGTGCCGCAGCTTGACCGCGACAGCGCAGAAGAATTCGCTCATGCGGCAAACGGAGTCGTCGGTCTCGAGACGGCGCTGGGGCTCGCCCTTCAACTGGTGCATCGATCGTTAATCCAACCAACCCGCTTGATTGAGATGATGTCGGTCAATCCGGCTGCGCTGTTGAGACTGGAGGCGGGCACACTCGCGGTTGGCGCGAATGCGGACGTCACGGTGATCGATCCGAATCTCGAATGGACTATTGCGCCGGAAAAGTTTCTGTCAAAGAGCCGCAACACTCCGTTTACCGGGATGCGCCTGAAGGGCGGGGCGATTCTTACTATTGTAGGCGGCGAAATCGTTTACGACGGGAGGAAAGCGTAGCGGAACGATGGGCAAGGGACGCGAAGCGATACTCGCGCTGGCCGACGGACGAATTTTCCGCGGGCGCGCCTTCGGTGCAGTCGGCGAGGCCGTCGGCGAAGCGGTTTTCAACACCGCGATGACCGGCTACCAGGAAGTGCTGACTGACCCGTCGTACAAGGGCCAGTTGGTCTGCATGACGTATCCGGAAATTGGCAACGTCGGAATCAACGCCGAAGATGCGGAGTCGCGGCGCGTGTACGTCGAGGGTTTCATCGTCAAGGAATATTGGGAGCGACCGTCGAACTGGCGCTCCGAGATGCCGCTCGGGAAATACCTCGAAGATTCAGGCGTGGTGGGTATCGAGGGTATCGACACGCGGGCGCTGGTACGGCATCTGCGGACGCGCGGCGCGCAGGAGGCGGTGATCTCGAGCGTCGATCTCGACGCTGACTCGCTGGTGCGCAAGGCGAAAGCGTCGCCCGGGTTAGTCGGGCGCGATCTGGTCAAAGAGGTTACTTCGGCCGAGGCCTACGATTGGGACTTCGGCGATTGGAAATTAGGCAGCGGCCACGTCCGCGCGAGTCGCGAGGAGACGCGCGATGCGCCGGCGATTGTCGCGCTCGACTACGGAATCAAGCTGAACATTCTGCGCCGGCTGGTCGCGAGTGGTTTTCGCGTCAAGGTGCTGCCGGCGACGTCGAGTGCTGAGGAAATTCTCGCGCACAATCCTGACGGCGTTTTTCTGTCGAACGGTCCGGGCGATCCCGCGGCGCTGCCGTACGCTTACAGAGCCATCGCGGGCGTTTTAGGCAAGAAGCCGGTGTTCGGGATTTGTTTGGGCCATCAGTTGCTGGGTTTGGCGCTCGGCGGCAAGACCTACAAGCTCGATTTTGGCCATCATGGCGCCAATCATCCGGTGATGGACTTGCGCACGCGGCGGGTCGAGATCACGTCGCAGAACCACGGCTTCGCGGTCAACGACGAATCGCTGAAGGGGCGCGCGATACTGTCGCATCTGAACTTGAACGACAACACCGTCGAAGGATTGCAGGGAACCGGCGTTCCGTTTTTTTCCGTGCAGTACCATCCGGAGGCCTCGCCGGGGCCGCATGATTCGAGCTATCTGTTCGCGCGATTTCGAAAACTGGTCGAAACGTTCCCGCGTTATGGCGCGGAAGCGCTCGAGCGAATCATTGCGGCTGAGGCATCGGCTCAATCGCACATTTTATGAGTTGGGATTACCAAGTTGCCGCTTCGTAAAGATCTGAAATCGGTTTTGCTGATTGGATCGGGGCCGATCGTTATCGGGCAGGCGTGCGAGTTCGATTATTCCGGCACGCAGGCGGTCAAGGCGCTGCGCGAGGAAGGGCTCCGGCTGATTCTCGTCAATTCGAATCCGGCAACTATCATGACCGATCCTGAGCTGGCCGATCGTACGTACATCGAGCCGATGACGGTTGCGGTGCTCACCAAAATTATCGAGCGCGAACGGCCTGACGCGCTGCTGCCGACGGTTGGCGGACAGACTGCGCTCAACCTGGCGATCGAGCTGGCCGAGGCGGGCGTGCTCGATCGATTCAAGTGCGAGCTGATCGGCGCAAAGCTCGAAGCGATCAAGAAGGCCGAGGATCGCGAGCTGTTCAAGAATGCGATGCTGAAGATTGGGCTCGAAGTCCCGCGCTCGGCGATCGCACATTCGATGGCGGACGCTGAGCGGGTGGTGGACGAGCTGGGTATCCCGCTGATAATTCGGCCTTCGCGCACGCTGGGCGGGACTGGCGGCTCGATCGCGCGCCACATTGACGACTATCGCGCGAAGGTTGCGTACGGGCTTGAACAATCGCCGAGCCACGAGGTGCTGATCGAGCAATCGGTCGAGGGATGGAAGGAATTCGAGCTAGAGGTGATGCGCGACACGGCGGACAACGTCGTGATCATTTGCTCGATCGAGAACCTGGATCCGATGGGCGTTCACACCGGCGATTCGATCACGGTCGCGCCCGCGCAGACACTGACCGACAAGGAATACCAGCTGATGCGCGACGCCGCGATTCGAATCATCCGCGAAATCGGCGTCGATACCGGCGGTTCGAACATCCAGTTTGCGATCGATCCGGCGACGGGACGGATGGTTGTGATCGAGATGAACCCGCGCGTGTCGCGGAGCTCGGCGCTGGCGTCGAAGGCGACTGGATTTCCGATCGCGAAGATCGCGGCGCGGCTGGCGGTCGGCTACCGGCTCGATGAAATTCCCAACGACATCACGCGCATGACGCCGTCGTGCTTCGAGCCGACGATCGACTACGTGGTGACCAAGATTCCGCGCTTCACGTTCGAGAAGTTTCGCGGCGCAGTGGATGAGTTGGGGCCGCAAATGAAGTCGGTCGGCGAGGCGATGGCGATAGGACGGACCTTCAAGGAGTCGCTGCAGAAAGCGCTGCGCTCGCTCGAGATAGGCTCGCATGGGCTGGAAAGTGGGCTTTCAGAGCCATCGAGCGCTCATGCGCAGGCCCAGATTAAAGCTCAAACGGCGATGGCGAGTAGTCATCGTTTGTACCATCTGGCGGACGCGTTGCGGCTCGGCGTCACGCGCGCGGAAGTTTACCAACTCAGCAAGATCGATCCGTGGTTTATCGACGCAGTCGCGGACCTGGTCGCGGAGGAAAAGCGCGTCGCCCGCGAACCTTTAGGTGCAGCGTACTTCCGGGAGTTCAAGCCGATGGGGTTTTCCGATCGGCGAATCGCCGATCTCCGCGGCGTTAGTGAGGCGGAGGTGGCGTCGGCGCGGCGCGACGCCGGGGTCGCGCCGGTTTTCAAATCGGTGGACACCTGCGGCGCCGAGTTCGAAGCTTTCACGCCGTACCTCTACTCGACTTACGAGGGCGAAGACGAAGCGCCGCCGACCGCGCGCAAAAAAGTAATCATCCTGGGCGGCGGTCCGAACCGGATAGGGCAGGGGATCGAGTTCGACTACTGCTGCGTGCACGCGAGCATGGCGCTCAAGGACGCCGGCTTCGAAACCATCATGGTAAACTGCAATCCCGAGACGGTCTCGACCGACTACGATATTTCTGATCGGCTGTACTTCGAGCCGTTGACGTTCGAGGACGTGATGGCGATTGCCGAGCGTGAGCGCCCGGTCGGCGTGATTGTGCAGTTCGGCGGGCAGACGCCGCTCAAGCTCGCGGTGCCGTTGGCGCGCGCAGGCGTGCCAATCCTCGGGACGACGCCCGACGCGATCGATCGCGCCGAGGATCGTGAGCGATTCAACGCGATGGTGACGAAGCTCGGCTTGCGACAGCCCGAAGGCGTGCTGGCGCGCGGACTCGACGATGCGATCGCGGGCGCGGCGAAAGTCGGCTACCCGGTTCTGATCCGACCATCGTATGTGCTCGGCGGACGCGCGATGGAAGTGATTCCGAACGAAGAGGAATTGCGCAGATACGTGACGCAGGCTCTGCAAGCCTCCGAGCGACATCCGTTGTTGATCGATCGCTACCTGCAAGGCGCGATCGAAGTTGACGTCGACGCTATCTCCGACGGTGAGACGGTGGTGGTCGGCGGAATCATGGAGCACGTCGAGCATGCGGGGATCCATTCGGGGGATAGCGCATGCGCGCTGCCGCCGACGACGCTGAGCACCGCGCTGCAAAAACAGTTGATCGCGCAGACCAGGATGCTGGCGCGCGAACTCGGCGTGATCGGACTGATAAATATTCAGTACGCGATTTATGGCGGCGAGGTTTATATCCTCGAGGTCAATCCGCGCGCGTCGCGCACGATTCCATTCGTGAGCAAGGCGATCGGCGTGCCGCTGGCGAAGTACGCGGCGCTGGTGATGTCGGGGAAGAAACTCAGCGAGATCGGTTTCACCAAGGAGCGCGTGCCGGCGCATGTCGCGGTCAAGGAGTCGGTGTTTCCGTTCGGGCGATTCCCGGGCGTCGATACGATCCTGGGGCCGGAGATGAAATCGACCGGCGAAGTGATGGGAATCGACACGACCTTCGCGATGGCGTTTGCGAAGGCGTCGCTGGCGGCGTCGTCGAATCTGCCGGATGCGGGGCTGGTGTTTATCAGCGTCCGCGACGACGACAAAAAGCATCTCGAGCCGATAGCTCACGGTCTGGCTGCGATGGGATTCGATCTGATCGCGACTAACGGGACCGCGAATCACATTCGGAATCTCGGGCTTCATTGCGAGAGCGTGAACAAGGTGCTCGAAGGCAGCCCGCATATAGTTGATGCGATGAAGGCGGGGCGCGTCGCGATGGTTATCAACACGCCGGATGCGGGCGGTACGAAAGATTCGTTCTCGATTCGGCGCACGGCGTTGGAACTTCGGCTGCCATATTTACGACGATGGCGGGCGCGAAGGCCGCGGTCGAGGGAATCCACGCGCTGAAGCATGAAAAGTTCGAAGTGCGCGCGCTGCAGGATTACCATCGGGAGTAGGGGAAGCGGCGAAGGGAAAATCACTTTATTTAATGTGAAACCCACGGTGGGTTTCACGCTTCCTTCGGCAGGGGTGACCCCTGCACCCGGTACTAATCGCAAAATGGCGAGGACGCCATTTTGCTCTCAGGTTCTCTACCTGTGTGATTCAGAGCGAAGCGAAGTACCATCCGCGGATCTTTGCCTCTCCTGCGACAAGGAGGGGTTAGGAGTGGAATAACGGACGCGGTGTCAGAAAAACAGGTAATTCGGATTGATAGTCCGGTTGCCTCAATGCCGGGGATTGGGCCGAAGCGCGCGGTGGCTCTGGAAGGGCGCGGGATTGTTACTGCGGGCGATCTTATTTTTTATTTGCCCGCGCGTTACCAGGATTGGCGCGAGCGCTCGACTGCGAAAGATTTGCGCGCAGGGAACGTCGTCGTTATCGAAGGCGACCTTGGAAAGATTTTCGAGCGGCCGATGCGCGGTTCGCGATGGCGGCGGCTGGCGTCGGGGTGGCTCACTTTTGACGGTCGGCAGATTCGAGTCGTGTGGTTCAACTTGCCTGCTTACATGCGCGGATATCTTCCGGGCGGTGAACGGGTCCTGGTACGCGGCCGGGTCGCGGCCGCGGCTGACGGCGGGATCGAGATCGTGCAGCCTGAGGTGCACCGATTGTCGGAGGGTGAGCCGAAGGCGATTCGGCCGGTTTACCGGTTGCCGTCGATTGTCGGACAGAGGCTCTTCGCGAATTTAGTATCACGCGTTCTCGTCGAGCTGGGCGATTCGATCCGAGGCGCAATCCCCGACGACGTGCGCGGCGAAGTACCGACCGTCGGTGAAGCGCTTTGCTATCTTCACGATCCACCTGATGATGCCGACTTCAATGCTTTGGCAAATAGCGAGTCGCGCGGGCATCTGGCGCTCGCGTTCGATGAACTGTTCGCGTTCGAGCTGGCGCTTTCGATTGAACGCCTGCGCGGTGCGCGGCGCGTGGGAATCGCGCTCGAAGGCTTGCAAAGTCTTACCGCGAAGATGATAGCCGAACTGCCGTTTGCGCTGACCGGATCGCAGTCGCGCGCGATCGATGAAATACGCGCCGACCTTGCGCGGCCGAATCAGATGAACCGGATGCTGATGGGCGACGTCGGCAGCGGCAAGACGATCGTTGCGTTCTGGGCGATGCTTCGTGCGATTGAATGTGGGCATCAGGCGGCGATGATGGCGCCGACCGAGTTGCTTGCCGAGCAGCATTGGCGGGGATTCGCGCGGGTGTGCGGGCGGCTTGGGATCAGGCACGCCCTGCTGACGGGAAGCGTGACCGGTACGGCGCGTGCCCAGATTTTGCGGGGGCTCGCGAGCGGAGAAATCGGTGCGGTGTTCGGAACGCATGCGCTGATACAGGAGCGGGTGCGGATGCGTAAGCTCGCGCTCGGCGTGATCGACGAGCAGCATCGATTCGGCGTTTTCGATCGCGCGAAGCTGAAAGCATTGGGGCCGAAGGCGAATCTGTTGATGATGACGGCGACGCCGATTCCACGAAGCCTGGCGATGAGCCTGTTCGCGAATCTCGACGTGTCATTTCTGGACGAGTTGCCGGCGGGGCGAACGCCGATCGCAACCGAGATTTACGCTGAAGATGATCTGGCGCGCGTGCATGAGAGTTTGCGCGCCGAGATCGACAGCGGCGGACGCGCGTACTACGTCGTGCCGTTTATCGATGGCGACGACGACGAGGCCAAGTCGGTGTCGGCGACGGCTGCGCGATTGAAGAAAGGGGCGTTGCGCGGCGCGAGAATCGGCACGATGCATGGCCGGATGAATGCCGGAGAAAAAGATCGCGTGATGCGCGAATTTCGCGACGGCGCGATCGACGTGCTGGTGTGCACGACGGTGGTGGAAGTCGGAATCGACGTGCCGGAGGCGACGATAATTGTGATCGTTGCGGCGGAGCGATATGGCCTAGCGCAACTGCATCAATTGCGCGGCCGGGTTGGGCGTGGTCAGAGGGCGTCGCGATGTTGCATCGTCGCGTCGAGCGACGCAGACGAGGCGGCGATACAACGCCTCGCGACAATGCGTGAGTGCACCACTGGCGCGGCGGTGGCGGAGGCCGACTTGGCGCTGCGAGGTCCGGGCGATTTGCTCGGCGCGCGACAAACCGGAGCGCTGCCTCTGAAGTTCGTGCATCTTGTTCGCGACCATCGCACGATCGAACGCGCGCGCAAACTGGCTGACGAATGGATCGGGCGTGATCCGTCGTTGGCGAGCCGCGACTCGGAAGGCGCACGCGCGGCGGTAAAACAAATGCTCGCGCTCGGTTTCAGTCTCGGCGACGTGGGGTAGGGCGCCGGTTATTGGATGAGTGAGTCGCCCGACGGTTGGATGCGCGCGGTGACGCCGCCGGTTTCGATGGCGCTCGCGTTCCAGATCGACGGTGCGAGCGTGTCGAAGTAGTCTGCGCCCTGGCCGATCACGACCAGCACCGCGTTGGATCGTGCGTCGATGCGATGCGGGGTCGAGTCGCCAAGCAGGCGATCGAGCAAAGTCTCGTACACGACGGCGAAGTGGCTGGCGGTCTGCGCGTCCTCGAATGCGAGCATCCAGATCACGTTCACGCCGCGGCTCTGCTGCAGGATGATCATGCGGTCGGCGGTCCATCGCGCGGCGAGTCCGAGTTCGATGGATTGCCTGCCGAGATTGCGCTCGAGGATAACGCGCAGCAGCAACTCGCCGTAAGTATCGTCGTCGGCTTTTTTCCATCCGTTCATGATTTGGTCGTAGCCCGCGAGCTCGATGCGCGGCGTCGGCGCGTTGCGGTCGAAGTACAACGCGGGATGCAGAATCTGGTGAGTGGACTCCGGCGGTTTGCGATAGAGCGCGTCCACCGCGGGCCATCCGCCGCGCCGATAAGCCTCGGCGACGAAGCGCACGCCGTCGGAATATTGGAACAGGAGCGGAACGCTGAGTCCTTCGGGCGTGTTCGGCGCCTGGGCTGCCAGAGCCTGCGGGAGCTGTTTTAGATTATTCGCGAGCGCGTCGGCGGTGCTGTCGTCCATGCGACCGACGGCGTACGCAAAACCCGAAATGGTCGCGTCACCCTCGGCCACCGACTTTAGCGCGAGCGTGCGATCGTCGTCGTCCTTTACTTTGTCGAGACTCGATTCGAGATCGAAGTTTTGATCCTGTAGCGCATGCGTGAGTTCATGCGCGAGCAACATCTCGCCGACGACGTCGCGCTGAATCATGAACTGCGCCGCACTGTTCCAGATGCCAAGGTCGTCGCCGCCTTCGACCAGCACCATCTCTTTGCCGTGCGGATCGTAGAATCCCGCGACCTGGCTTTTGAGCAGCTTGAGCGACGCGGCCTTGAGATCGAGACCCGCGGGAAAGAGACCGGTGAGCGCGCCAGCGACAGCGTCGGCCTCGAGCCGATTGTCGGTGTAGTCGCGCATCAGGTCGGCTTCCATCATCGCCTGCGCTTCGTCGGGCGTTTTCACGACGAGCGGCACCGGCTGCTTGAATCGAAGTTGGCGAAGATCCTGGATGCCGGCCTCGATCGACGCGGCCTTGCGCGAATTCACAGTATCGCCGCTCAGCAGCGCGTAGGCGCATCCGCGCAGAAAAATCAGCGCAGCGACAGCGCAGATTGGCCACCAGAGCCGACGTGCGAAATAAGTAGATCGGCTGGTCATTCGGTGATGATTACGACTGGAAATCCAAATCGGGCGGAGTCCGACGCGCGCGCCTCGGCGGCCGAACGAGTCGCGAACGCGCCCATACGTACACGGTAATAGCGGCGATGCGCAGCATCAAGGACGTCGACCACGTGGACGTCGGCGTACGATGCGATCAACTTGTCGCGAACCTGTTCCGCGTTGTGTTCGTCGGAAAATGAACCGACCTGGACCCAGTAGCGCAGCGGCGCGCCGACGTCGCGGGTGCCGGCCGGCTTGCTGATGAGCGTGATGCGAACGCGGGCGGTGCCTTTGTCGAGCATCCCGATCATGCGCGCGGCTTTGTGCGAGAGATCGATCTTGCGGCCCTTTAGAAACGGGCCGCGGTCCGTGATCGTCACTTCGACGGAACGGCCGTTGTCGAGATTCGTGACCATCACGCGGCTGCCCAACGGAAACGCAATCGACGCTGCGGTGAGATCCTCCTGATCATAGACGCCGCCGGCTGCGCCTTTGCGGCCGTGAAACCCGGGGCCGTACCATGACGCCATGCCGACTACCTGCGGCGTCGGGGTTGGCTGAGGCGCCGCAGGAATGGGAGGAGGGATCTGCGCTGGACGGGACGTCGCGCACGCCGAGAACATCGGGCACAGTGCCAGTGCGAGCGCGATTTTTAGTACCGATCGGTCGATTTCGAATGCGGGCCACGTCGATTAACTCGAACCCAAATTACAGGAACGCGTAACTCGCGGCATGATCCGCGTGTTGATCGATGTCGTGCGGACTGCTTCGGGAGCCGTCGGCGGCATGGTAGCATCTCGGGTGTTGAACGGAACCGCCGAATAGGGCTGCGATGCTGCGGACGAGGCAGGAGTTGGAGGAAATTGAGGCGCAGACGCTGGCGCCGTATGCGATGGCGTCGCGGGCCAGTCGCGGGCGTCGCTTTCCCGAACCCGAGCATCGGATTCGCACGGTTTTCGCGCGCGATCGCGATCGCGTCATTCATTCGGCCGCGTTTCGACGCCTTGAATACAAAACCCAAGTTTTTGTAAATCACGAGGGCGATTACTACCGCACTCGGCTGACGCATACGCTCGAGGCCGCGCAGATCGCGCGCACGGTGGCGCGGGCGCTCGGACTCAATGAGGAGCTGGCGGAGGCGGTCGCGCTCGCGCACGATTTGGGGCATACGCCGTTCGGCCACGCGGGCGAGAAGATTCTCAACGAGTTGATGGCGCCGTACGGCGGCTTCGATCATAACGCGCAGAGTTTGCGGACGGTCGATTGGATCGAGATTCGCTATCCGAATTTTCGCGGGCTCAACCTGAGCTTCGAAGTGCGCGAGGGGATCGTCAAGCATTCGCATTTCCAGGATCGTCCCGCGGCGCAGGAGTTCGACGCGAGCACGTATCCTTGCCTGGAAGCGCAAATCGTCGATCTGGCCGACGAGATCGCGTATTTGGCGCACGACGTTGACGACGGGCTCAAGGCGCAGATGCTGACGGTTGAGGAACTCAATGCGTCGGCGCTGTTCCGCGAGTCGGCGGCGGCGGCGCGCGACACGTATCCGTCGGCCGAGATGCGCGTGCTGCGTTATCAGACCGTCATCAGGATGATCGACGCAATGTCCACCGACCTGATGACGAACCTTGCGGGCGAACTGGAGCGCAACAAAATTCGCAGCGTTGATGATGTGCGCAAGGCGGGCAGGGTGCTGGCGTGCTTCGGCGCCGCGATGGGACCGAAGGTCGATGAGGTCAAGCAGGTGATGCGCGATCGACTATACAGGCACTACCGCGTCAGCCGGATGACCGAAAAGGCGGGCAGGGTGCTGGCGGCGCTGTTCGAAACTTACATGACGGAGCCGCGCCAGATGCCCGAGCATGTGGTCGCGCGCGCGGAACAATACGGCGAACCGATCTCGCGGGCAGTCGCGGACTATATTGCGGGGATGACGGATCGCTTCGCACTCGACGAGTATCGCAAACTGTTCGATCCAAATGAGCGGGTCTGACAAGCAGGTAACGGCGCGACGGACGCGCGGGCGGCGATCGATCGTGATTCGGCGAATCGATCACATCGGCGATCCGGTTGGGCTCGCATTCCTCGAGTCGCCGGAAACCGACGGCGACGCGGTGCTCGCGCGCGTCCGCGAATACCTGGGCGACAAGCTCAGGCTGGTCAAGGCGGAAGTTTCGCACGATGAGATTACGGTAGAAGTCGAATCGCGCGGATGGTCCGAAGAGGGCACGCGGATGGCCGCGGCGGCGCGCGATCTTTATGAGAAGGGGGCCAAGCGCTCGGCGCTGTCGATGTATCGCGACGCACTCGAGCTCGATCCGCTGAACGCGGAGGCGATGTTGAGACTCGGCCTTGTTTTTGCAGAGCAGGAAAAATTCGCGGAAGCGCTGGTGGCGCTCAAGCATGCCAGGGAATTTGGCGCCGGCGGCGCTGAGATGTTGGTCGCGATGGGGCAATGCGCGGCGGGGTTGGAGCGAAACGCCAGCGCGATCGCGTACTACGAAGAAGCGCTGAAGTTGGAGCCGCGCAATTTCGTCGCGCGCAGAGCATTGAGCGCGCTGGGCCGCAAACCGGCGACCAAGGTGAAAGAATCAAGCGCTGTACGGAGCCGCCGCGATTAGCTAGAACTGTGCGGAATTCGCCATTTATTTTCCTTGAGGCGCGGATCGTCCGCTGACACACAACGGGATTTTGTCCCTAGTTCTCTCCAAGTTTCGATTCTCTCGCTCATAGCGCATGAACCGACGGGCGACAGAAATCCAGGAAACCAAGATGCCTTTGGCACTGAACCGGCTCATTCTGTACGCCCGCGATGTCGAGGCAACCGTCGCCTTCTACGAAAAACACTTTGGTTTTCAGGTGCTCCGTTTGCCTGGCGACCGAATCGTCGAGTTGGTGGCACTGAGCGGTGGTGCGAACATAATGGTCCATGCCGCTGCAAAGGGCGTCAGAACCGGGCAGGTCACCGTGAAACTGGTGTTTGACGTCGAAGATGTCTCAGGGTTCTGCGAGAGGAGTGCCGGCAATGGGCTAATGTTCAGCGCCGAGCATCTGGCCGACGGGTATTCCTACGCGAACGCTAAAGACCCTTGCGGCAACAACATCCAGGTGTCGAGCCGCGCATTTCGTAAAGCAGATTAAGGCTGTCGCCGTGAAGAACGCTCGCTGACTCACCGGCGCGGAGACGCGAGAGCAGGACATACTTTTTCAGGCGCGACGCTCCGTCGCTCGCGCTCGTCGATTCTTTGAGCGTGGATGACCGACGGGCGCGAGCTTCGCCTTCGATTGTCTCACTGGCTCGGTTGTAGTTAAAGTACGCGCGCGCCCGTTGGCGCTGGAGAAGAGGGAACGATATGGCTCGCGAAATCGAAGGAAAATCAGAGCGCGGACGTTCGATTAGCGGATCGGCGACCGGTTCGGCTAGTTTACATAATACTTCTTATGCGAAGTTGTATTATGGCAGGAACATGAGGCGCATCGGAGCATTTCTGGTGATTTGCGCGATGATCTTGTTGGCGTCTCGGGGTGCTGCTGTCGCGCAGAATGCCGCGGGGCTCTCCCCTGTTGTGGCTGCGCCGGTGGCTACCGATCCCGCCAAGGATGCGGCGTTGAAGACATACTTGCAGAAACACTTTAAGATTCCGAGCGTCGCGCTGATCAAACTCGGACCCGCTTTCAAGTCGCCGATCGAGGGACTGCTTGCGCGCCAGTTGATCGTCAGCAACGAACAGGGACAGAACGTCACGGCGACGCTGTTCTTCGACCAGAGCGAGACCAAGGCGATCATCGGACAATATATCAACGCCGGCGCCGAGCCGTGGGGACGAGTCAATATGAGCGGCGTGAACCTCGACGATCACCCGACGCAGGGGCCGGCGGACGCGCCGGTTACGATTGTCGAGTTCGCCGACTTCGAATGCCCCTTCTGCGCGCATGCGTTCAGCACGCTCGAGACGCTGGTCAACACGACTTACAAGGGCAAGGTGAAGGTGATTTTCAAAGCCTACCCGCTGAACGTGCATCCGTGGGCGATCAAAGCCGCGGAGGCCGCCGAATGCGCGCGCCTGCAGAACCCGGCGGCGTTCTGGGATTTCGCGCGCTACTTCTACACCAACCAGGGATCGATCGACGTCAAAAATATTCAGGACCATGTGGACAAGCTCGCGAAGTCGCAGAAGCTTGACGAGCCCTCGCTCAAGGCGTGCATGGATAGCAGCCAGACCGCCGCGCGCATCAAGCAAGATCAGACCGACGGCAATTCGATTCACGTCACGTCGACGCCGACCTTCTTCGTCAACGGAATTCCGGTGGTGGGATTGCCGGAAGGCAAGGTTCTCAACTTCGTGATTGATTCCGAACTGGCAGGGAAATCGCCGTCGGCGTCGTCGACCAATGAATAGAAGCCACGCCTAACGCGCTGCCCTGCCCTGACGCTGGCGATTGTTGTGCGCTCAGCCGTTTGGGCGTTGAGGCGTGCACGAATGCGCGAACGCCGGCGGCTCCTCCTCTGGATGCGCGCGGAGGCCCTTCTGCAGCGTGCGCAGCGCCGCGGCTGGATCATCGACGAAGCTGAACAGTTTTAGATCTTCGGGACTGATGGTGCCGTGGCGCACCAGCGCGTCGAAGTTGACGATCTCTTTCCAGTATTGCGATCCGTAGAGCAGCACCGTGATCGGCCGATCGAGTTTTTGTGTTTGCTGCAGGGTCAGAATTTCCATCATTTCGTCGAGCGTGCCGAAGCCTCCGGGAAAAACCACCAGCGCGCGGGCGAGATGCGCGAACCACAACTTGCGCATGAAAAAATAGTGAAACTGAAACGATAGCCCGCGCGTGATGTACGGATTGGGCCGCTGCTCGTGCGGCAATCCGATGTTCAGCCCTACCGTCCTGCCGCCCGCCTCGGACGCGCCACGATTTGCTGCCTCCATGATACCGGGACCGCCGCCCGAGCAGACTACGTAACGGTGGCAATTCGAGCGAAGGCTCTTCGACCAGACCGTGATCAGTCGCGACAGCTCGCGCGCGTCCTGGTAGTAGCGTCCGAGCGGGCCGTCGGGAGTAATCCTCGCGGAACCGAAGAACACGATCGTCTCGTGTATCTGCATCCGGCAAAACATCCGAAGCGGATCGAGATATTCCGCAAGAATCCGGATGGGACGGGCTTCATCGCTGTCGAGAAACTTTTCGTCCTTGTAGGCGAGCGGTGGATTGGTCGGCGGCGGATTCGCCGGTGAATCCGATTTGCGCGCTTTCATGATTTTCGGACCCCAGCGAAATCGACGAAGCCGCGATCGACGTCGGTAGCGACCAGTTCGACGGTGACCTGGTCTCCTACATCGAAGCCCTTGTAGTTTCGCACGACTCTGCCCTCCGCCGCCGGATGGTCGATTCGCACCCAGGTACCTTTGTCGGAAGCGCCGGTCACGATTCCGTCAAAGCGATCGCCCACTTGGGTTTCGAGCAGCAGCGCGGCCGCGGATTTTCGCACCTGGCGCTCGACCTTGGACGCGTTGTCCTCTTGATCCGTGCAGTGCCGCGCCAGTTCACTGAGTTCGTCGTTACGATACGGCGTCGGCGTGCCGGAGAGCGCTGCCTTCAACAGACGCTGCGTGATCAGATCCGGGAAACGCCGGTTCGGCGCGGTCGAATGGGTATAGTCGTTCACCGCGAGCCCGAAGTGTCCCGGGATTTTCTGGCCGGGAAGATCGAGCTCGTATTCGCCGCGGCCCAGCAGCTTCACGATTGAAAGTGAAACGTCCGGAAAGCGCGTGGGATCAGCCTGTCGCCGATCCTCGAGGAACTCTTCGAGCGCGGCGGAATCCGGATTCGGCGGCAGATGTCCGCCCTGGTCCTTGGCCAGCTCGACGATTCTTGCCCATCGCTCGGGCGATTTCAGGACTCGGCGCAGCGCAGGAAAGCCCTTCTGCGCGAGGTATCTAGCGGTCACACCGTTTGCGCCGATCATGAAATCTTCGATCAACTCGGTCGCACGATTCTTCTGGTCCGCGCGCAGGTCGGTCAGCGAATCGCCGTCGAACACGGGACGCGCTTCGATAGTCTCGAGGGTCAACGCGCCGCCTTGAAGCCGCCGCTTTCTCATCGCCTGCGCGACGCGATCCTGGAGGCGGAGATTCTGATCGAGGCCAGATACTTTTGCGATCGGCGCAGGTGCAGGCGCGGTTCCGTCGAGCCACGCGGCGACGCTGTTGTAGGCGAGCTTCGCGCGATTCACCACTACCGCCCGATAGATGTCGGATTTGCCGACCGCACCGTCGGCGCCAACTTCCATCTCGATCACGAAAGCCAGCCGTTCCATCCCGTCGGCCAGTGACGTGAGGTCGGTCGAGAGCTTCTCGGGAAGCATCGGAAAAATTTCTGCGGCAGTGTAAACCGAAGTGGTGTTGGTCTGCGCGTGGCCGTCGATGGCAGAGCCTTTTTTTACGATCGCGTCGACATCGGCGATCGCGACGAGGATTTTGGTCGCGCCGTTCGGGAGTTGCTCCGCAACTGAAAGCTGATCGAGGTCGAGCGAGTCGTCGTTGTCGATCGAGCACCACAACGATCGCCGAAGGTCTTTCAGTGAAGGATCCGACGCGGCGGCGGGTTTCGTGATGGAATTTGTCTGCGCGATGACCTCGGCGGAGAAGTCCGGCAGCAGGCCTCGTTCAAGCATCGCTCGGTGCGCGATGCTCTTGAGCTGGTCTTTACAGGGCGCAGTGGCTTTATTCATCGGCGCATCATAACCCACCGCGCGGACGAAAAGTCAAAATTTAGGTAACAACAATCTTGCCGGACGACGTTGCCGTAGGGACCGATAACCTAACCCCTAACCCCTTCCCATGGTGGGAAGGGGAACCGGATTTGTTTGAAACGCATTCCGCGGCTAGTGAATGACGACGGGTTGGGGGCCGGCGGAGGCGCCTAGGGATGGGGGTGCGATGTCGGCGGGGGCGCCGAGCAAAGCTAATGATTCCAAAACGTCCTGGCGCTGTTGCGCGAATGGATGCGCGTTGAGGAACGCGCGGTAGGCGGCGATTGCGCCCTGCTTGTCGCCTGACTTCGCGAGCATCCGCGCGACACCTAGTTCCGCCCTCACCTGCTCCGGCCCGGGATCGGCTGCCGCCTGCTGATAAGCGCCTGCGGCCTTTTTCCAATCGGCCATGCGCTCGTACACGACTGCCAGATTGGTCAGTGCCATGCTGCGAAACAATGGGTCACGCTCTTCGGCCAGAAACGCAACCAGCGAGTCGCGCGCGTTGAGGAGGTCGCCGTCGGCAAGATATGAATTGGCGAGATAGAAGCGCGACAAGCGTCCCAGCCGGCGTCCAGGTTCTTCATCGGCGAGCTGTTTGAAGCCGGTCTCGGCGGTTTTGTTCTGGCCCGCGTTGAGCGCGGTGATCGCGTCATAGAAACGCGCCGACGCGAGCGTGTCGCGATGCCGCTCGTAGTAGTACACGCCGATCACGATTACGCCGACCGCAACCACGACCGCGGCTGAGACAATCACCTGGGTGAGATTGTTGACGAAGAAGTCGCGAGCATTATCGACGAAGGTTGTGAATTCGTCGGGCGCGCGGAGTTCTTTTTGCGTTAGTTTACGGCGATGAGTAGTCGGCGGCATCGAATGCTCCAGCGGGCGCCGCCCGGCAGAGGGACAGGAAATCGGCGCGCACGCGCCCTACATCTTGTATTTGAAATCCTCGGGCGACATCCGCTCGAGGATCTCGGACCATTTGTCGCGCGAGACACCGGCGAGGTTCTGATCGGAAGTCTGCGGTTCGCCCTGGGATTCGTGGAGCTCGCTTGACGCCTCGAGCACTTTCTTGGCGACGTAAATCGGCGACTTGGTGCGCAACGCGAGCGCGATCGCGTCGCTCGGCCGCGAGTCGATTTCGAGCGCCTTGCCGTCGCGCGTCTTCACCTGGATTCGCGCGAAGTAGGTATTCTCGCGCAACTCGGTAATTTCGGCGGACTCGACCACCGCGCCGAACTCGGTCATCAGGTTGCGCAGCAGATCATGCGTCATCGGACGCTGCGGCTTGATTCCCTCGAGCTCGGTGGCCATCGCAGTGGCCTCGAGCGGTCCGATCCAGATATGCAGGTTGAGCTTGTTGTCGGGATCCTTCAGGACGACGATCGGCATCTTGGTGGAGGGGTCGAGCGTGATCCCGCCTACAATCATCAAAATGAAATCTTCCCTGTGACCAGCCATAGACGGGCTCATCAACCTTTTTTCTTCAAGCGCGCGCGGATTTACGTGAAATTTCCGCTCATCACCCGGAGAAAATATCTTGGCCCAAAGACGACGTGTGGTCAACCGAGCATGCTGCGCAGCCCCGAGGATCCAGTCCGTCAGCCTGCGACCAAGCGATCGACCACGCGGTAAAGCTGGTTGAGATTGCGGCACTCTTCCACCAGGTCGCAGTGCGGGGCGTAGCGATCCATCTCGCTGTCGCCGAAGCCCCACGTGTTGCGGCTTTCAGGATTTAACCAGATCACTCTTTTCGCGCGCTGGCGGATTTCACGCAAGCACCAATCGTGCGGAAGATTGTAGTTGTTGCGCGCGTCGCCGAGCACGATCACAGTCGTGCGCTTGTTCACCGCCCCGAGATGGTCGGTGACAAAGTTGCGGAACGCGTAGCCGAAATTCGAGTGAGCATACACATTGATGATATCGCCCTTGAGCGCGACGTCGAGCGCTTCCTTGGCGTCGTTGTTGCGGAAGCATTCGGTCACCTCGCCGATATCGGCGACGAAAATAAAACTGCGCACGCGCGAGTAGAGATCCTGCAGCGAATACACGAACTGCAGCATGAAGCGCGAGGCGTTGCGCACCGAATCGGAAACGTCGCACAGGATCACGACCTGCGGCTTCTCTTTCTTGCGCTTCTCGAAGCGCAGCTTGAACGGCACGCCGCCGTAGGTCAGGTTCTGGCGCAGCGTGCGCTTGATGTCGAAGCGGCCCTTCTTCGATCGCTTGCGCCGCACCGTGATCACGTTCTTCAGGCGCTGCGCGAGGCGCGTCACCGCCTCGTTCATTTTCTTGAGCTCTTCTTCGGTCAGGTAGTAGAAACTTTTCTCGCCAATCTGGTTGAGGCGCTGATCTTCCTTCTGCTTGATGTCGCGCTTCTCGCGCTCCATCCGGACGTAGCGGCGGATGATATCGTCGAGCGCCTTGAGCCGGCGCTCGAGGTACTCTTCCATCTTGGCTTTGAGCTCGGAGCCGATGTCCATCTTCTCGAGCTGCTCGCGCAGTTCCTTGATCTCGGCTTCGATCTTGTCGAGGCCGAGCTGGCGTGCGAGCGCGCGGGCGAAATAATTTTCCTCGATAGTGCGCTCGATACCCTGCAGCTTGACGGCGCGCGAGGCCTCGCGGATCTTCCGCTCCATCTCGCCTGAATTGTTCTGCAAAAGCTGCTTGGCGAGCTCGGAAAGATTCTTGCCCTCTTTCTTGAGCATCTTCTCGACTTCGTCCAGGAACTTTTGAAATTCCTGATCGGACATCGAGAGCGCGTTCTGCACCGCCTGGCTCGCCTGCTTGATGATCTCGCCGAGGCCGGAAAAATAGATGTCGAACAGCTCTTCGAAGACGGGCAACTCGCTGGCCCGCTTGACCATCGTGGCGCGCAACGCAGCGCGGAACGCGTCGCGCTCGTTCAGGCCGGTGACTTCGGAGGCGTTGAATGCGTCGAGGGTTTCCGCCAGCGAGACGCGCACGCCGTTCTCGCGCAGCAGGTTCGCAAATTCTACGAGTTTCTCTTGCATGGTGTCGGTGGTACCCGGCCCTATTTTACCAGACGCTCGTGCTCAATTGAGAAGATCTTTGTCGCTGCCGGCTTCGGTGCCGCGACGCGCGCGCACGCGGCGCACGTAATCCTTGAGCTCTTCCTGCGCCTTGCGAACGTCGCCCTCGTACTTGACGATCGTGTCGAGCGTCTCGGTCACGAGTTCCTGGTCGAGGCTGTTCACGTTCAGCAGCGTCAGCGCCTTGACCCAATCGAGCGTCTCGCTGATGCCGGGGGTCTTCTTCAGATCGAGTTTGCGCAGCGATTGCACGACGGTGACGACTTCCTGCGCGAGCTTGTCGGCGGCCTCGGGCACTTTGAGCTTGACGATCGCGAGTTCCTGCGCGCGATCGGGAAAATCGATGTACAGATGCAGGCATCGACGCTTCAGCGCGTCGGACATTTCGCGCGCGTTGTTCGAGGTCAACACGACCAGCGGAATGTGCTTGGCCTTGAGCGTTCCGAGTTCAGGAACGGTGACCTGGAAGTCCGACAGCAGCTCCAGTAAAAACGCTTCGAACTCAGCGTCGGCCTTGTCGATCTCGTCGATCAGCAGCACCGACGGCTCGGGGCTCGAGATAGCCTTGAGCAGCGGACGCGGCAGCACGAAGCGCTCGGAGAAAAATACTTCGTCCTGCGCGGCGATTCGATCGACGGCCTCGGTCAGGCCCTTGGCGCCGACCAGCACTTCGCTGATTTTGTCCTTGAGGATTTGCGTGTAGAGCAACTGCTTGGCGTACTCCCATTCGTAGAGCGCTTTGCCCTCGTCGAGGCCCTCGTAACACTGGAGGCGGATCATGTCGAAGCCGAGCGACGCGGCGAGCACCTTGGCCAGGTCGGTCTTGCCGACGCCGGCGGGTCCTTCGACCAGGATGGGCTTGCGCATCTCGCTCGCCAGGTAAATGACGGTCGCGATTCGCCGGCTGGCGATGTAATTGTTCTTGGCGAACCGCTCGACTACGTCCTCGATCGATGAAAACATCAATGCTCCTCTGCTGCGGAACCGAAGGGGCAAGCCCCGCGCGGAATAGATTAAATATCACGCCGAGTTAAGGGGAGGAAACCCACTGTAGAGCGGTGAGAAATCTAATGTGAAACCCGCGGTGGGTTCCACACTTCCTTCGGCAGGGCTAAGCCCTGCACCTTAGTATCAAGAAAAGATGCGGGACTTCGTCCCTGTTAGAACTTTTTTGGCTCAGATGTGGAGTTCTTCCCAGACTTGTTCGTTGCGGTCGAAGCGGGTGCGGGATAGTGCGGTCGCGTCGAAGGTTCCGTATCTGCCGTTGGCTATCAGGTCGGCGAGGGCTTGGCCGGCGCCGTAGGATTGCATCACGCCGCGGCCGCTGAATGAGTGCGCTTCGTAAACGCGCTTGATTGGATCGGCGCGGCCGACGATTGCGCTGCGGTCGGGACTTACTTCGTACAGGCCGGCCCATCCGGTGACGTGGCGCAGGCGCTCCATCGCGGACATCCTCGCGTACATCCGCGGCCAGATCTCGTTCAGGAAGAATGGCTCGCCGTCGTAGTTGAAGTGATAACCCGGGGGCTCGTCGGGCGGCGAGTAGCCGGCGAGGATATGCGGGCCCTCGTTGTGGAAGTACACGCCCGAGGTGTCCACGATCATGCCGTAGTTCGCGAAGTTGGTCTCGCGATTGTCCACGATGCATACCTGGCGGCGAACTGGTTCCGTCCAGTTGCGGAGCTTCAGCAGCTTCATCGCAGTCGGCGACCATGCACCGCCGGCGATTACGATCGAGTTAGAATTCAGATCGAAGACGCGGCCCGTTTCGGCTTCGCCGGGGCCGTCCTGGGTCATCATGCGGACCAGGCCTTCGTCGGTGTGCGGCTCGTCGGACTGCCAGCATTGGAGGCGGATGTCGGAAGTGCTCGCGTCGATGGCGACGACGTAAGTGCGATCGAGAAACTGAGTGCCGAGTTTCAGTGCGCGGGCGCGATAGTGTTCCTTGAGCAGGTTCGGGTTGATGAGGCCGTCGGCGGGCGAGAAGGTCGCGCCGGCAATCCCGTCGAGCTTGTCGATTTCGGGCACGCGGCGATTCACGTCGGCGGGTGTCAGCGCTTCGATCTGATGGCCGAGTTCGCGCTGGAGCGGGATATGCTCGAGCGCACCTGCGAAGGTGTCTTTGTCGTAGAGCCAGAGGTAGCCCTTCTGGCGGAAGCCGACCTCGTCGCGCACGCGCTGGTAATACTCGATCGACGCGCGGCACAGCGCGATGTTGACGCGCTGCCACCATGTGGCGCGCACGCCGCCGGCGTTTTTTTCGCTGGAGCTGAGGCGTCCGCTGAGATCGATATCGACGGCGAGCGTCTTGAGGGAGCGCTCGGCGAGGCCCATCGCGACCGAACTGCCGACGACGCCGGCGCCGATGACGATCACGTCGAATCGCTCAGATGCGAACACGTAACGATTCTAGCAAAGTCGCGTGATTGAGGATCGCGCACACGCAGCGGTCGGTGACTTGCGGTAGTCCAGGAGAACGAAACACGAATAGTGGTCTTCAGAACTTCTCGGGCCATTTTCTGGCGGCGTGGAAGACGCGCAGGATTTCGGCGGTCTCGCCGCGCACGCGATAGGGAACGATGTAGGGCAACCCTGTGATCACCAGTTCCCGAGTGCCGGGGACGCGGCCGGGACGGCCCGAGGCTGGATTGGTGGCTAGTCGATCGACGCCGGTCACGATTCGTTCGACGGTTCGCGCTGCGGCTTGCGGGTTCTCGCGTGCGATGTACTCGGCTTCGTCGTCGAGATTTTTAAGCGCGCGCTTAAGCCATCTTACGTGCACGGCGGCTCCACTTCTTCACCACCGCCTGGACTTCTTTTTCAGTGGCGAAGTCGCCGGCGTCGGCTTCCTTCAGGGCGGATTTGATCTCGGCGATTTGCCATTCGTTGAGTTCGATGAAAGCGCGGATCGCTTCTGCGGCGACGTACGAGTTGGTGCGGTCCATCGCCTTGGCGAGTTTTTCGAGGCGGATTTTGGTTTTGCGGTCGACGCGGATCGTCATTACATCGGACATGTCTGTATTGTGAGGTATACATCGGCATACAGCAAGGGATAAGGGCAACCTAACCCCTCTCGACCTCCTTCCCTCGAGGGAAGGAGAAAAGCAATCTTGCACTTTATGAGAACGACGGGGTCTTGTGCGGGATGCCCGCGGGCTGTCAGATTTTGTTGGATGTGTACGTTGGCGATTTATTTTCGGGTTACGGCGATTGTCCGGTGGTGATTGCGGCTAATCGCGATGAGTTTCTCGAGCGGCCCGCGGTTGATCCGGTCACTTTGCTGGAGGATCCGCATGTTGTCGGGGGGAAGGATCTTAAAGCCGGGGGGACGTGGCTGGGGATTAGTGAGAATGGGATCGTGGCGGGGCTGCTGAATCGGCGCGCTGAGAATGGCGGCAATCCGGATGCGCGGTCGCGCGGGCTGCTATGCCTCGATGCGCTGCGGCGGCGGACTGCGCGTGAGGCGGCCGAGTTCGCGTCGCAGGAGCGCGGGTCGGATTACAATCCATTCAATTTGTTGATCGTGTCGCGCGACCGAAGCGTTCGTTGCGTACAATCGCGGGGCGTCGATCGAGGTGGTCGAGATCAAGCCGGGACTGCATCTGCTGTCGAATCTCGATCTGAATGATTTCGAGTGTCCGAAGATCAGTGCGTCGTACGGGAAGTTTGCGGCGCTTGGGAATCGCGAGGGTTTTCAGCGCGATCCGATTGGGCAGAGGGCAGCGCTTGGGGCGTTGCTCGCTGATCACAATACGCAGCTTGATTCGCGATCGGGACCGGCCCAATGCGTTGTGTTTGCATCTCGAAAATTATGGGACGCGGTCGTCGAGCTTGATTTTCATGCGGGGAGAGAGGTCGGAGATTGCGCACTACTTTGCGCCGGGGCCGCCGTGCGTGACGAAGTATGGTGTCGCGATGGTTCCGCGGGAACCTAACCCCTAACCCCTTCCCTCGAGGAAGGGGAACAATCGCGCGTGGGGAACACTTCGATCTGTGAACGGCATCAGGGGGTGAAGTAGGCGGCGATGCCTGTGAGGATGAAGCATCCGATGGCGATTGAGGCGGAGGCGAGAAAAATCGAGGCGAGGAATGGCGGCTCGATTACGAAGAACAGGATGAAGCCGGCGACTAACGCGACTACGCTGGCGATTATCGCGAAGACCATGCTCACCGTGCGCAATTGCGCCATCGCGAATCTCCAGATTGCCTTGACGCCGGGGCGCCGCCGATAGTACGCCGTGGATTCATCGCGTTGCGTCGTTGCCGCTTGGGGGTTTTGAATTGATGCGCATAAGCCTGAAGCCGATTGCCTTTCTGATTGTCGCGATTGTCGGGGCAGTTGCAACCGCTTACCCGGTGCGCGCGCAACTGGGGGAGTCGGGGCTCAATTGGCAGCAGCGCTTCCTCGGGATCATTCCGCTGGTCAAGCCCGATCCGAAAGACCCGGTGGTGGTCACGGTGAATGGCGCGCCGATTACGGCGGCGGAAATCACCGACTACGCGAAGACCGAAGCGCAGATGATCAACGCGACCAGCACCGAAGAATCGAAGGCGGTGTTTCGCGATGCGAGTGAGAATTTAATCAACCGGCAATTGCTGCTGCAGGAAGCGGCGAAACGGAAGATCACGATTTCCGACGCCGAAGTGGCGCAACGCGCGCGCGAGTTCCAGATCGGCGGCGCGGGCGGACAGACTACGCCGCAGACCGGCGCGCCGGATGCGCAACTGATGAACGCGGTGCGCGGGTCGATGATGATCGAGAAGATGCTCGACGACGAATTCCGGGCGCATCATGTGCAGCCGACCGATGCGCAGATACAGAAGTATTACGAGGAGCATCGCGATTTGTTCGTCAAGGATCCCGGCGAGGTGGAGCTGGCGCATATCGCGGTGAAACTTCCGCCGAATGCGACCGACGCGCAGAAGAAGGCGGCGGCAGAAAAGATTGTCAAGATTTACAATGAGGCGAAGAAGACCAAGGACTTCGCCGCGCTCGCGAAACAGGACTCGGAGGACACCGAGTCGGCGGCTAAGGGCGGCGACCTCGGCTACTTTCGGCCCGGGCAGTTGCCGCCGGTGGTGGACAAAGTTGTGTTCGCGACGCCGGTCGGGCAATTGACGCAAATCGTCGAGTCGAACCTCGGTTACAGCTTTATCAAGGTGGTCGCGCGGCGCGGCGAGACGATTTCGCCGTTGCCGGAAGTGAAGGCGAAGATCGCGATGTTCATCCTCGATGAGAATGAGGACATGGTCGTGAAGGCGCTGCTCAAGAAGATCGCGAAGCAGGCTAAGATTGAATTCAAGAAGGCGCCTGGGGACAGCGCAGCGAAAGGCGGGGAGTAAGTCACATTTAATGTGAAACCCGCGGTGGGTTTCACGCTTCCTTCGGCAGGGCTAAGCCCTGCACCTTAGTGAGAAGAAATCGCAAAATGGCGAGGACGCCCTTTTGCTCTCAGGTTCTTTTCCTTGTGTCATTCAGAGCGAAGCGAAGAATCTCGACTCCTTCAGACCAGGAGGCGGCCGCCTTCGAGACTTAGGACGGCGCCTGTTGCGAAGTCGGTTTCACAGAAGAATACTACGGCGCGGGCTACGTCTTCAGGCGTTCCGATTTTCTTTGTCAGCGTGCGGCTTACCAGGCGATCTACTTCTTCCTTAGTGTAGGTCTCGGGCGGGATTACCATCCCTAGTGCTATGCAATTGACCTGGACTTCGGGGGCTAGCTCTTTTGCTAGCGCCTTTGTCAGTCCTATCAGGCCGCTCTTTGAGACTGAGTATGGCAAGTAGTCCTTGTAGGGGCGGATGCCGGCCCAATCGCCCAGGTTTATGATTTTGCCACTGCCTTGCTTACGCATCGCGGCGGCCGCGAACTTCGACAGGAAAAATGGCGCCTTCAGGTTAGTGTCGAGATTCGCGTCCCAGTCGCGCTCGGTGATTGTTTCGATAGGTGTTGGGGCAAAGATTGAAGCTGAGTTTATAAGGATGTCGATGCGGCCGAAGGTGTTGAGGACGCTTGTGACCATCTGCTCGATTTCGGCGACGTGCTCGAGGTTGGCGCGGAAGGTTTGTGCCTTTGCGCCGGCGAGCAGTTATCTCGGCGACTACGGAGTCCGCTTCTGTGTGCGAGGTGTGGTAGTGGACTGCTACTGATGTGCCGTGAGCGGCCAGGTCCAGCGCGATTGCGCGGCCGATGCGGCGGCCTGCGCCGGTTATCAGGGCTACTTTGTTTTTCAGGTCCATGGTTAGAAGACTAGCGCTTGCGCCTCAGGAACCTAACCCCTAACCCCTTCCCATAGTGGGAAGGGGAACCGGATCGTTGGGAGTAACCTCTTCCCATGGTGGGAAGGGGAACCAGAACTATTGGGAGAGGGAGGCGTGGATTGCCTTTACTAGAGCCAGGTTATCGGAGTGGCCGGTTTTTGAGGCGGTGACGTGTGCGTGCAGGGGGCGGCCTAGCAGGTAGAGGTCGCCGATTAGGTCCAGGACTTTGTGGCGGGCGAATTCGTCGGGGAAGCGGAGCGTTGTATTCACTACTTTCTCGTCGTCAACCAGGATTGCGTTGTCGATGCGGGCGCCGCTGCCGAGGCCTAACTGTGCCAGCTTGCGGAATTCCCAGACGAAGCCGAAGGTTCGTGCGGGCGCGATCTCGCGGGTGTAGGCGTCGATAGAAGTTAGCTCGAAATGTAACTGCTGGATGCCGATTGGTTTCGGGTAGTCGAGCGTGTAGTCGATGATCAGATGATCGGCGGGCTCGACCTTGATGTACTCGAGGCCCTCGCCTTCCTCACCGATCACGATCTTGTGCTTGAGCTTGATCGGTTCGACGGTAGCGTCCTGTTCGGTGAGTCCGGCTTCCGCCAGCTGCTTGCAGAACTCGAGCGCGGAGCCGTCGAGCGCCGGGACTTCGTCGTCAGTCTTGATGAGCAGGTTGGTGATGCCGAACGCGTGAAGCACCGACAGCAGATGTTCGACGGTGCGGACCGAGCGGCTGCCGCTGGTGAGCGTGGTGTTGTAGCCGGTGTCGGTAACGTTCTCGAAGCGAACGGGAATTGCGGTTTCGTCGGCGAGCGAGGTGAAGACGATGCCGAATCCGGCGGGTGCGGGATGAAGGATGACGCCGGTCTTGAGGCCGGTATGAAGCCCCTGCCCGCCCATCACGATCGAGCGCGCGACGGTTCTTTGCGGAATCGCACCGGCGCGGATCGCCTCGCGGCCGGCGGCGCGGACCTCGGCGCTCATCCCGCGCGCGCTGGACGGATCGGGGCCGGCGGAATCGCCTTCGAGCGCGCGGGCGATCGACGCGAGCAATCCACTGACCGAAAATGGTTTCTGAATAAAATCGGCGGCGCCCAGTTTGGTCGCAGCGACCGCGCTCTGGATGTTGGCGTGGCCGGAGATCATGATCACCGGCACGCGCGGCTGCTCGGATTTGATTCGCCGGAGCAACTCGATGCCGTCCATCTCGGGCATCCAGACGTCGAGCAGAACGATCGCGGGACTCTCGCGCGCGATGAGGTCCATCACGCCGGGCGCGTTGCCGGTATCGACCACGCGAAAGCCTTCGTCGCTTAAAATTCCACGCAACGACGACCGAATCCGCTCCTCATCATCCACCACCAGCACGGTCTCATTCACGTTAGATTTTCTCCGGGAAGCGCGCTCGATTGTTGAAGCGCGGTGAGGGTCGCATCAGCCAGTTGCCTTTGCGAATTGCTGGAGTTTAACAGGAAATTCGAGCACAAATCTACTTCCGCGCGGGCGGTTGTCGGTCACGCGGACGAAGCCGTGATGGTCGGTCACGACCGCGGAAACGATCGCGAGGCCGAGGCCGGTGCCGCCTTTTCTGCCGGAATAGTACGGCTCGAAGATGCGCGTGCGCAGGCGCGGATCGATGCCGGGGCCGTTGTCGGCGACTTCGAGGGTCACGAGCGAGTTGTCGGAAAGCCGGTGACTGCGGACCTCGATTTGCGGGCCGGCGCCGTTGTGATTGATGGCGGTCACGGCGGCGACGGCGTTGTCGAGCAGGTTGACGAGCGCGCGCTTCATCGCGTCGCGATCGATCGGGATGAGCGGAATCGCGGGGTCGAGCGCGAGCACAAACTCGACGTTGGGATGAGCCTCGCGAAAATTCGCGACGGTCTCGCCGGCCAGCGCGTTGATGTCGCCGGGGACGGGATTCAGATGCGGCATCCGCGCGAACGCCGAGAACTCATTGACGAGACGCTTGAGATCCTCGACCTCGCCGATGATGGTCTTGGTGCATTCCTCGACCAGCGCGGATTCGATTCCCGGGCGCGCGCCAAGCTGACGGCGGAGGCGCTCGGCCGAGAGCTGGATCGGGGTCAGCGGATTTTTGATTTCGTGCGCGATGCGGCGCGCGACTTCGCGCCACGCCTCCATGCGCTCGACCTTCGCGATCTGGCTGACGTCCTCGAAGAACAGCACGGTGCCGGCGGGCTCGCCGGGCGTGTCGCCGAGCGGACTCGCGGTCATCATCAGTTCGGTCTCGCTGCCCGCGACTTCGAGCTTGACGGTCGAGCGAGCCTCGCGCGGACGCGTCGCGAATGCGAAAACGTCGTCGAGCACGCGGGCGAGCGCGGCCGGGAACGCGCCCTGGTAGTTGCGGCCGATGACGTCGGCGGCGTTGAGATCGAGCAGGCGCTCGGCGCATGGATTGATCGTGGTGACGACGCCGTCGTGATCGAGTCCGACGACGCCGGCCGAGACGTTGCGCAGCAAGGTCTCCGTGTACTGGCGGCGGCGCTCGAGTTCGGCGGCTGACGAGCGGAAGTCGGCGGTCATCTGGTTGAAGGAATCGACCAGCTGCCCTATTTCGTCGTCGCCGACGGCGGGGATGCGGAAATTGAGATCGCCGCCGGCGATTGCCTGGGTCCCGCGGGCGAGCAATTTGATCGGACCGGTGATTCCGCGCGAGAGAAAAATTCCGAACCAGCTCGCGAGCGTGACCACCACGAGTCCGATCAGCACCAGCGTGATCAGGTAGCTGTTCATGATCGGCTGGCGCAGGATTCGGAGCTGGAAGTAATCCTCGGAGACGCGCGAGATGTTGGTCGCGCGGGTCGCGAGGCTTTGCGGCAGATAGTAATCGACCAGCACGGCGCCGAGCACGTTGTCGGCGTCGCTCGAGACGTAAATCGGCGCGGAGCCGCGGATCACGTCGGCGTCGCCGAGGCGGTCGGTGCGCGTGAGCGCCTGTCCCTTCAGGGTTTGCGAGATGATCGGCGAATCGGGCGACGCGCCGATGCCGGTCGGCGTCTTGGGGCTGATGTCGAGCAGCAGCAATTTGCGATCGGCGGAGAAGACCTCGATGGTGCCGAGGTTGTACTCCTGCTGGCGCTTGGCGATGAACTTCTTGAGGTCGTCGCGCTTGCTCGGCGCGAGCAGGCCCTGCGCCGAGATCTCTTCCGCCAGCACGCGCGCGAAATGCGACGCGTTGTTGGCCGAGTTCAGGTAGTAGGTCTTCGCGATTTCGAGCGAGTCATTGAGAATCTGCTCGTACTCGGGATTGAACCAGCTGTTGATGTCGGCGTGGAGGAAGACGCCCGACACGTAGAGCAGGAACGCGCTGGGGATGAGTGCGACGGCGATGAAGCCGGAGACCAGCCGCGCCTGGAATTTCGAGCCAATCAAACCGCGGCGGCGCTCGAAGATGACCTTGGCGAGATTGCGTCCGACCAGGAACAGCATCAAGGCGAGCAGCAGGAAGCTCAGGTTGAAGAGCGAGATGACGGCGAGATTGGAGACCAGCGAGGTGTGGCGCGTGAGTGGCGGCAGCTCGGTTTGCGCGAATACGAATGCGACTAAGACCGCGCCGGCCACGCCGACCGCGATCAGCTCGCGGCGGCGGCGCTTGCGCTCTGCAAGCCGATGCGCGCCTACCTTGTTTTCCGCTGCCAATTCGTCAACGCCTCATCAATGAGAGAAATATCGTCGCAATGATGCTGATTAGAATGCAGGTGACGATGGGAAAATAGAAGGTGAAGTTGCCGCGACGGACGTAGATGTCGCCGGGTAGTTTGCCGATGAAAGGGACCGACGAGAATCCCCACAGCAACAGTCCCACGACGATGATCGCGATACCGGCGAAGACCAGGCTTTTTCCTATCGGCGCCATCGCAGTGCATGCTCAGGCCCGATTGTACAAGACGGGCGCGCGTCGCAATACCGGGTCGCGCCGGTGCCGGTTCTATGCGCCAAGGCGGCAAGCCGCATGATTCGGATGGAGCGAAAAGAGCCGACGGACGGAATTTCATACCATCCATTGTGGTCTTGCGACGGTTACCACTACCGGTGGGTTCGTTCCGTCAAAAGTCATTTCTGTTGAAAAGCGCCGATCCCCGGCGACGGTCTCGATTTCGGGCAAAACGGGTGGCCTGTATGGGCATTGCGTCCACACCGTATTTGTAACACGGAAAATTCGCCGAGTTCAGGCTGAACTAGTTCATCCTGAACTTTTCTGCCTGCCAGCGTTCCATTTCGTTGAAACTAAACCAGTGCGCCCGGCGCCCTGCCCCGCTCGCCAGCTCTAGGCGTGCGCGTGGGCGTGCGATTTTGCGCCGGCGGCTTCGCGCCCTGCGAGCGTCTCCTTGATAATTTTTTCCGTGACTGGAGCTGGAGCCTCCTCGTAATGCGAGAAGTGTTGCTCGAACGAGCCGCGGCCCGACGTAATCGAGCGCAGGTCGGGCGCGTACTTCAGCACTTCCGACATCGGCACCTGCGCCTTGATCACCTGGCCATTGCCCTTGCTGTCCATGCCGAGGACTTTGCCGCGGCGCGAGTTCAGGTCGCCGATCACGTCGCCCATGCATTCGTCGGGACACGCGACTTCGATCGCGACGATCGGTTCGAGGATGATCGGCCGGGCTTTTTCCAGGCACGCCTTGAAGCCCATCGAGGCGGCGATCTGAAAGGCCATGTCCGATGAATCAACGTCGTGATAGCTGCCGTCGAACACCGTTACCCTGACGTCCACCATCGGATAGCCGGCCAGGAAGCCCTCGGGGAGCGTGTTGCGCACGCCCTTTTCGACCGACGGGATAAAGTTGCGCGGGATGACGCCGCCGACGATGTTGTCGACGAACTCGAAACCCTTGCCGCGCGGCATCGGCTCGATCTTGAGCCAGCAATCGCCGTATTGGCCGCGGCCGCCCGACTGGCGCTTGTATTTGCCCTGCGCCTCGGCGCGTCCCTTGATTGTTTCCTTGTATGGGACCTTGGGCGCCTGGAGTTCGACGTCGACGTTAAATTTCCGGCGCAGCTTCTCGACCGTGATTTCGATATGCATCTGGCCGGTGCCCGACAGAATGATGTCGTGAGTCTGCGGATCGCGATGCATCTCGAGCGCGAGGTCTTCTTCGATCAGTTTTTGCATCGCGGCCGACGACTTTTCCTCGTCGCTCTTAGTCTTGGGCCGGACCGCGAAAGAGATGACGCCGTGGGGACGCGTCAACGGCGGCATCACGAGCACCGGCGCCTTCTCGTCGCATAGCGTGTCGCCGGTAGTGGTGTCCTTGAGCTTGGCGACGGCGACGATTTCGCCGGCAATCGCGCTTGCGACCGGCGACTGCTTCTTGCCTTCGAGCCGCAGCAACTGACCGAAGCGCTCCTTGGTTTCGCGCGTCGAATTGAGCAACGAGGCGTCGCTTTGGGCGCGGCCTGAAATGATACGGAAGATGGACAGCTTGCCGGCGAACGGATCGATAATCGTCTTGAACACCAACGCGGCGAACGGCGCCGAAGGATCCGCGGGACGGCTCACATTCTCGCCCGTGGTGGGATTCTGGCATTCCACCGGCGGACGCTCGTTGGGCGCGGGCAGATATGTGGTTACGGCGTCGAGCAGCGGGCCGATGCCGATATTTTTCGCGCCCGAGCCGCAGAAGACCGGCGTGATCTTGCGATCGACGACGGCCGCATGCAGCGCGGCGCGAACTTCAGCGTCGTCGAGAGTACCCTTGTCGAGATATTTTTCGAGCAGCGCGTCGTCGGTCTCGGCGACCGCCTCGAACAACGCGGTGCGCGCGGCTTCCGCCTGGGTCTTCAGGTCGGCGGACAGTTCCTCTTCCTTGAATTTGCCGCTGGTGTCGGCGTAGGTGAGCGCCTTCATCGCGAGCACGTCCACGACGCCCTTGAAACCGAGCTCCTCGCCAATCGGAATCGTCAGCGCGACCGCGCGAGCGCCGAGAACTTTCTCGAGGTCCTTCATCGCACTGTCGAAGCTGGTGCGCTCGCGATCGAGCCGCGATACGAATGCGATCCGCGGCAGCTTGAGGTCCTCGGTCGCGGCCCAGATTTTTTCCGATTCGATCTTGGTGTCGGCGCCCGGGCTTATCAGCATCACGACCCCGTCAACCGCGCGCAGGGTCGTGAGCGTCTCGGGCAGAAACGCGGTGTAGCCGGGGGTGTCGGCGAAAATTACTTCGGTCTTTTTCCAGTTGAGGTGATTGAACGCGGAGCTGATCGAAATGTGATGCTTGGTTTCTTCAGGCTCGAAGTCCATCGCGGCCGAGCCGTCGTCGGGCTTTCCCAACCTTGGCGAAGCGCCAGAAGTGAAGAGCATCGCGTCGGCGGCCTGCGTCTTGCCAGTCCCGCCCTGGCCCACGAGTGCGATTGTCCGAAGCCTTCCGATTTCCTCCACAGCCATGGAGTCACCTCTCAGCTTGCTCGCCGGGACCGCGCCGAATTCAGAGCGCCATGCCCCGATCGATGCAATTATTTCGCGTTCGTTACATAAATATTACTCGTACGCCCCCTCCACACTAACCTCACCCGCGACTACCCGCTCGACGCGGTCTCCGATGTCTAGCAGCAGTGCACCGGTCGCGTCGATTCCTTTCACCACTCCCGATTGACGCCGATCGCCGTCCACGATCGCGATGCGGAGGCCGGTCAGCGCCGAAAAGCGCTCCCACGCCGGGCGGACCGCGTCGAAGCCGCGCGTCAGGGTTTCCATATAGCGAAGGTCGAGCAGATTAAAAAGCGAGTCGGCGATGGCGATCCGGTCGCAGGCGTGGCCGGTCGCGATGCGCATCGAGGTCGCCTTGTCGCGCAGGTCGGGGGGGATGTCGTCGGCGGCGAGATTGATATTGAGGCCGATGCCGAGCAGTACGCAGTCGAGATTCTGTCGCGCGTCGGTGACCGCCTCGGCGATGATGCCGCCGGCCTTGCGGCCGCGCAGCCACACGTCGTTGGGCCATTTCAGCGCGACGATACCGACTGCCTCGCGCTCGAGCGCTTCGGCGGCAGCGATGCCGGCGACGAGGCTCAGGCGCGGGACGTCGGCCAGCGGAATCGGGGGGCGGAGGATTATCGTCGTGTAGAGATTGACGCCGGACGGCGAATGCCACGTGCGGCCCATCCTGCCCCGCCCCGCGGTCTGACGCTCGGCGATCACTAGCGTGCCCTGGTCGGCGCCGCTCGCGGCAAGCTCGCGCGCGGCCTCCTGGGTGGAGTCTATTTCGTCGAAATAATGGATTCGCCAGCCGATGTGGCCCGGCGCGCCTCGTTCAATGGAGATGTATGGATTCTGAGGCATTTTTTTCAGGAAAGCGACGCGAGCTTTGTAGCTGGCCGCCCGCCAATCAGATCGCGTCGATTCTCATGCTAATATCCAGAAATCGCGCGGAATGCGTCAGCGCACCGACGGAAATCAGATCGGCGCCGGCCTCTGCGATCGCGCGAACGGTGTCGAGCGACACTCCGCCCGAAACTTCAAGCTGAACTTTAGGTCCCGCGAGTGCGCGCGCCTTGCGGATGTTGTCGAGCGTCATGTTGTCGAGCAGGATCGCGTCGGCGCCGGCTTTAAGTGCTTCTTCAACTTGCGCGAGCGTCTCGCATTCGATTTCGATTTTGAGCGTATGCGGCGCGATGCGGCGAGCACCCTCGATTGCCTTCGTCACCGTGCCCGCCGCCGCGATATGGTTTTCCTTGATCAGCACGCCGCTGTCGAGGCCCAGGCGATGGTTGTGCCCGCCGCCGACGCGGACCGCATACTTCTCGACGACGCGCAGTCCGGGATGCGTCTTGCGCGTGTCGATAATCTTCGCGCGAGTGCCCGCGACCTTATCGACGAACGCGCGCGTCGTCGTCGCGATTCCGGAGAGGAGCTGCACGAAGTTGAGCGCAGTGCGCTCGCCGATCAGCAATCCCGCGAGCTTGCCTTCGAACGCCGCAAGCACATCGCCTGCTTTCAGTTCAGCGCCCTCAGATGCGAGTGAGACAATTCGCGGCTGCGCGCCGGCCTGCTGCATCACCGGCTCAATCAGGATGCCGCCGGCGAGAATCATCCGCGGTTCTTTGACGGTGATCCTCGCGCGGCCCATTGCGCCCGGCGCGACGGTCGCGGCAGTGGTGATATCGCCTTGGCCGACATCCTCGGCAAGCGCGCGCTTGATGAGGTCCGTGGGATCGAATTGCTTGAAGAGTTCCACTTAGATCGCCGTCCAGGAACTCGGTGAGCGACTGTTTCCTACCCTCTCCTTGTCCGAGGAGAGGGTTAGGGAGAGGTGCAGCGGTTGGCGTTGTTGATCAGGTCCGGCGTTGCAACCTCTCCCGCGCTCGCCGCGTTCCGCGCTCGCGCGACCTCTCCTCGGACAAGGAGAGGTTAATCCCTTTGCTGCGCTCAGAATGGCAGCACGCCTTCATGCGCGGTCTTCCAGTTGGCGAAGTTGTTCGCTTAGCAGTTTTCGCTGGGCTTGGAGGCCTTCGAATCGTTGCGCGACTTCGACTCGCGTTTCGGGGTCGGCTTTGGTCATGAAGCGTTCGTCGTTCAGTCGCGCTTCATGCTGAGCGGCGTGCTTACCGACTTCGTCGAGCTGCTTCTGTAATTTCTGACGCGCTACCTGGAAGTCGTAACCGTCGGGCGCATCGACGCCTACGTCGGCCCATGCGAGATGCGCGAACACTGCGCGATCTCCGGATGTATCGACATTGAGCGCGTCGAGTTTCGCGAGCGTCGTCGCATAGGGCCGCCATGTTTCTAGCTCTTTGGCATTTTCCGCCTTGATCGTGGCGGTGACGCGCTGGCCGGGATGCCATCCGAGTAGCGAACGTAGTGAGTTGATTGCTTCTGTTGCTTCGATGCAGTGGTTCATCGCGAGTTCTTCTGCTGCCGACAGCGGGTTCGTCGCTGACGGTTCTGGATACTTTGCGATTGGCAGATGTGCGGCGAGATTTGGCTCGTCGATGTAGGGGCGAATCACTTGCCAGATTTCTTCTGAGACGAATGGCATGAAGGGATGCAGCAAGCGGAGCATTTTGTCGAAGACGTTGATCAGCACCCATCGCGCGCCGGCTTGGGGCTCGCCGCCTGCCTTCAGCGGTTCCTTCGACAGCTCGATGTACCAGTCACAGAACTCGTGCCAGATGAATTGGTAGAGCTTCATCGCGGCGACGTTGAATTCGTAGGCGTCGATCGAGCTTGCGACTTCGCGGATGGTGTCGTCGAGGCGCGAGAGGATCCATCGCTCGGCCAATCCCAGCTTTGCGATTTCTATTTTCGGCAGCGGTTGCGGCGCGCCTTCTAGATTCATCATCACGAAGCGGGCGGCGTTCCAGATTTTGTTGGCGAAGGCGCGGGACGCGGCGAATCGGTCGTGCGAAAGGATTACGTCGCGGCCCTGCGCGGCCAACTGAGCGAGCGTGAAGCGGACGGCGTCGGCGCCGTACTGTTCCATCAAGTCGAGCGGGTCAACCACGTTGTCCTTCGTCTTGCTCATCTTCTTGCCCTGCGCGTCGCGCACCAGCGGCGTGATGTACACGTCCTTGAACGGGACCTGGTCGGTGAACTCGAGCCCGAACATCATCATGCGCGCGACCCAGAAAAAAATTATGTCGAAGCCGGTAAGCAGCAGGCTGGTCGGGTAGTAGCGCGCGAAGTCCGCGGTTTCTTCGGGCCATCCGAGCGTGGACATCGGCCACAAGCCGGAACTGAACCAGGTGTCGAGCACGTCGTCGTCCTGGACGATGTCGGAGCCGTCGCATTCGGGGCATCGCGATGGGCGTTCGGCGGCGACAATAAGATGGTTGCAGCGGACGCATCGATAGGCGGGAATCCGATGACCCCACCAAAGCTGGCGCGAGATACACCAGTCGTGGATGTTTTCGAGCCAATTGAAAAACACGTTTTCCCATCGCTTGGGATGGAAGGTAGTGTCGCCTTTGCGCACCGCTTCGATTGCGCGATCGGCCATCGCGCGCATCGCGAGGAACCATTGCTCGGAGAGCATCGGCTCGACCACGCTGTCGCATCGCGAGCATGTGCCCACTGCGTGCTGATGCGGTTCGATTTTTTCCAGGAGACCCGCAATCTCGAGATGCTTGACGATTTCCTTGCGCGCGCCCTCGCGCGACATCCCTCGATACGGCCCCGCGTTCTCGTTCATGTGCGCGGTGCCGTCGAAAATCGAGATTTGCGCCAAGCCATGACGCTTACCCAAGTCGAAGTCCACCGGGTCGTGCGCGGGCGTCACTTTGAGCGCGCCGGTGCCGAATTCGCGATCGATCGCGGCGTCGGCAATGATCGGTATCTCGCGGCCGATCAGCGGCAGACGAAGCGTTTTGCCGACATACGATTTGTAACGCTCATCGTCAGGATTCACGGCGACCGCGGTGTCACCGAGCATCGTCTCGGGACGAGTGGTCGCGATCGTGATCGAGCCGCTACCGTCGGCGAGCGGATAGCGGATGTACCAGAGGCTGCCTTTGACGTCGGTGTGATCGACTTCCAGATCGGACAGCGCCGTTTCGCATCGCGGGCACCAGTTGATCAGGCGCATTGCGCGGTAGATGAGTTTCTTGTTGTACAAATCGACGAAGACTTTGGTCACCGCTTGCGACAGGCCGGCGTCCAGCGTGAAGCGCTCGCGGCTCCAATCGCATGACGCGCCGAGACGGCGCAACTGATTCAGGATTCGGCCGCCGTAAGTCTCGCGCCATTGCCAGACGCGATCGACGAAGGCGTCGCGACCGAGTTGATGCCGGTCCCTGCCTTCCTTCGCGAGGTCCTTCTCGACGGCATTCTGAGTCGCGATTCCGGCATGATCGGTGCCCGGCAGCCAGAGCGTGTTGTAACCCTGCATCCGGCGCGTGCGGACGATGATGTCCTGGAGCGAGACGTTGAGCGCGTGGCCGAGGTGGAGCTGGCCGGTGACGTTGGGCGGCGGAATGACCACCGAAAAAACTTTGCCCGGACGCGCGGGATCGGCTTTGAAGTAGCCGAGGTCGATCCACAACTGGAACCATCGCTCCTCGGCGGATTTGGAATCGAATGTTTTAGGCAGTTCCACCGAATAGCTCCGTCGAAAAAAGGGCGCGAACGCCCTTCGCTCAAATCATATTGTCCGCGCTGTCACCTCTCAAGCGCGATCGGTTGATGGCGACGCGTCCGCTCAAATCTACAGCTTGTAAAATCGAAGGGGTTAATAATATCGTGCGCATGCTCGGGTTGGGGAACGGGTAATCGACGGGCATTCGACCGCGGAGGGATATTTCATGGCTGACGCGTTTCGCAAACTGGGGATTGCAGCCGCGCTTGGAACCTTGCTCGTCGCGGGATGCAGCTCGATGTCCACCGACCACGTCGATTGCAACGTCGTAAAGTTACAGCAGCAGTCGGGGCGCTCGGATTCTGAAATCGCGGCGGCAGTCGGCGGCAGCGAGGCCGATGTCGCGAAGTGTCACGGCGCGGAACATACGGGCAACAAGGATTCGCAAAGCGCGGTGCCGGCGCCATATTGAGATCTGGCTAGCGCTGGCGGAGGAACACGCAGGCAACCTCTCCCCAACCCCTCTCCCTTCTGGAGAGGGGAACAGGAAAGAGTGGTGCGAGAGAGGGGACTTGAACCCCTACGAGCTTGCGCTCACAAGGTCCTGAGCCTTGCGCGTCTGCCATTCCGCCACTCTCGCGTGCACGGCAAGAGTATAGTGTCTAACCGGCTGATGATTCCAATTCAAGACGAGAATCGAACTTTCGCGCCAACGTCTTGAGCATGCGGTGCCAGTAACACACAATCTCCGGTTACGATGAGTGAACGGGTTCGCGGCGCTGTTGCGCTGGCGCCGACGCCGGGGGCGTCGTCGCTCGCGCTGGATTTGAGTGCGGGCGACGGCCTTTCGAGCCGGATGCTGGCGGAGCGAGGTTGGCGCGTCGTTTCGACCGAGTATCGCACGCGCAAGCCTGGCTGGATTGCGGTCAACCTCGACAACGATCTCCCGTTCAGCAGCGCGAGCTTCGACCTGGTGATGATGCTCGAAGTGATCGAGCATCTCGCGGACATCCCGCACATGCTCGGCGAAATCGCGCGCGTGATGCGTCCCGGTGCAGTCGCGGTCATCACGACGCCGAATCGGCTGAACGTCAGCTCGCGAATACATTACCTGCTGAGCGGCTACTACAAGGGACGGCGCGCGCCGCTGGCGTACAAATATCGCGTCGCGGACGGGCGCAACTGGCACGTGATGGGCCTCAACGACCTGCATTGGATCGCGTGGGGCGCGGGACTGCGGATGGACGCGCTCGGGCGCAGCCGGCGCAAGCTGAGATCGCGAATCCTCGCGCCGATTCTGTGGCCGTTCATCGCGGGGTTCTCGTGGATGCTTTATGGGCGCGTCAAAGATCCGGAACAGCGCAAAATTAATCGCGAGCTGCTCGGCTTCATGACCAGCGCGAGCCTGCTGATGGACGAAAATATCATCATGCGATTTCGCAAAGTCGAAGAGCGTTAGTGAAGACCTCGGTCATCATCGCGACGCACAACCGTCCCGACTCGACTGCCGCGACTGATGGCGAGCCTCGCGCCGGAACTCGCGACCGGCTCGCGCGAGATAATCGTCGCGGAAAATGGCACGCCGATGCCGATACAGTTGTCGCTAGAAGGCGCACCGCTCACGCATCTGCACGAACCTCGCGCCGGCAAATGCAGGATTCAGAATCGCGCGATCGCACAGGCTGCTGGAGAAATCCTGGTTTTCCTCGACGACGATCTCGTCGTCGCGCCGGGCTATCTCGCGGCGGTCGAGAATTTCTTCGACACGCATCGCGAGTTTGCGGCGATGAAGGGGCGGATCCTTGCTGCCGAAGATCCCGAGCAGAAAGTCGGGCCGATGGCGGCGTACCTTGATCTGCCGATCGTCGATCACGGCGACGAAGTGATCGAGGTCCGCGGAGTGCTCGGTGCGAACATGGCGTTTCGTGCCGAGGTGCTCAAGCAAGTTGGACCGTTCGACGAGCGGCTCGGTCCCGGCGCGGGCGGACATGAGGAAGAAACCGAGATGTCGCAGCGGTTGCGACGCGCGGGGTTTCGGATCGGATATGCGCCCAAGGCGTTGGTTTATCATGAAGTGGATCCGTCGCGCGCGAATCGCGAACGGTTTATCAGAATTGCGCGCGAACGCGGGCGATGCCGGATGTTGCATGAGAAGCATTCCGCCGCGGACGTGATTTTGAAGAACGCGATCGCGATGACGCGGCTGCGGATTGCGCAGTTGACGCGCGCCGGCATCCCGCGAATCGCGCGCGAAGAACGCAGGCTCGCGATCGCGCGCGGAATGTTCGACGGCCTCGGCGGCTAGCATCGCGGCGACCGGTCGATTCGAAATGTTGGACGCGCTTCGCTGTGAGACACTCGCGTCCCTACCCTATCGATTCTAGCACTGCGTTCAATTCCTTGGCGTAGCGGGTCCAGGTGAATTTCTCGGCGGTCGCGCGCGCTTCGTTGGCGAGACTTTTGGGGGCGTCGAACAGAGCGCCGAGGCGGAGCGCGACTTCGCCGACGTCGTCGGGATTGTCGACGCGGAAGCCGCGCATCGACGGTGGGATCACTTCTGCGACGCCCGAGAACGCGCTGGTCAGCGCGGGCAATCCGCTGGCCATCGCTTCCATCACGACGTTGCCGAACGGCTCGAACAGCGACGGCATCGCGAACGCGTCGGCGGCATGGAAAATTTCCTCGACCTTGGGCTGTGGACCGGTGAAGACCACTCGCCCGCCGACGTTCAGGGCGTGAGCGCGGCGCGCGAATTTTTCGGTCTGCCGATCGCTGCCGACGACCAGCAGGAATGCGCCGCCGGCGACCAGCGGCCATGCTTCGATGAGGAATCCCAAGCCCTTGCGCGCGAAGCCGTTGCCGACGAAGGCGACCACCCGCGCGCTGGCCGGAACCACAAATTTCTGGCGCACCGCATCGCGCTGCGACGAATCGGCGGCCGGCCGGAAGCGGTCGAGATCGACGCCGTTGTAGATCGTGATCGTTTTTTCGGGCGGCAGTTTGAATTCGCGAATCAGATCGTCGCGAACGAAGTTCGACACTGCGATTACGCGCTTCAGGCCGGGATTTCGGAACGCCTGGCGCTCGACCAGCATCTGCACCTGATGATACGGGCTGAGTCGCATCGCCGTCGCGCCGAGCGGGCCGCGCCATTTGCGCGCCGCGCGGAGATAACTGGCATGCGCGCCGCCGCCGGATCGCATAACGTCCGCGCCGACGCATCGTGCGAAGCTCAAGACGAGGTCTGCGCCGGCGCGGCGCGCCGCGGGCGCTGCGGTCCATGCGAATCGAATCAACGATAGCGCGCGCCCGAGCCTCAAGCGACCGCCGACTCGACGAACATTCCAGGTGCCGGTTGCGCCGCGAATCTCGTCGGCGAAAATCGTAACCTGATGCCCGGCGGCGCGCAGGCAATTCGCCGTAACGATCAAATCGCGCTCGGTGCCGCCGCCCGCGCTATCGAAACGGCGCGTAAGCAGCGCTATCCGCATCGCGCGACGCTCCGCAGATGCGCGACACCTTGCCGTGTGATAATTTTTTTCGCGGGATGCGAGGTGGGGGAATGATCGAGATTCAATGCACCAGTTGCCACACCCGTTATCGAATTGACGAGCGGGTCCTGCCCGACGATACACCGACTTTCAAGTGCTCGCGATGCGGCCATGTGTTCAACGCCGACCCGGTGCCCGCGAAAGTGCGCAAACCCGCTGCCCGCGCCGCCCGAGAGTGAATCGCAACAGCCGCGGACGATCCGCCCTGCGCGGCCGCGCCCCAGCGCGCTCCAGTCGCCGGTCGAAAGCGACGTAGTCAAACGTACCGATGCTCGAACTGACGCGCGGCCCAGCGCTCGCGCAAAAGCCGGAAGTTCGCGTGCAAAGAACGGAGCCGGAGCAGCAGGAGCCTGCCAAGCGCCCTACTCCGCCAGCGGCGCCCGCTCAACGCCCGGCTCCTGCGGCGGCGGCGCCCGCTCAGCCCGAAGATCGAAAACCGAAAAGCCAACTTGGACCGGATAAACCGGAAGCCGACGATCCGCTCAATCGCACCTTTGGCGACAGCGATCAGAAAGCCGACACCGGAGAAAATCTGAAGTTCGATTTCAGCGACGAGCGCGGTCGAAGTATCGACGCGCCGCCGACAGACGACGAGCTCGAGCGGCCCGAGCCGCACGACGGTGGATGGCAGGTGGGCGAGACGCCCGAGGATTTCGAGCATGCGCCAGTGCGTCAAGCGCCGTCGATGATGGCCGACGACGAGCCGGCGCCGCCGCCGAAACCCACTCAGGTGCGGCGCATGGCTGCTCCGCTGGAAGCAGAGATGCCTCGATACGCGCAGGCGCCCGCGCAAGCGAAATCTTCCGCTTTCCAGATGGGACAAGCCGACGACGACGACTCCTCTGGATCGACATACGCCGGCGCGACTCATTCGTCGGGAGCTTTTCTCGCGCTGTTTTTTTTCGTGGCGATCGCTTTCCTCGGCGCGAGCGCGCTCATCTGCGGCGAGCCCGCCGCGAGTGCGCGGATTCTCAGCACGGCGCCACAAATCGGCGGTTATTTCGCGCGGCCGATCGTACCCGCGATGCTGGTGGCGCTGCATGACGTTCACTCGAATTACTACGAGCTCAAGGGCGGACATACCGCGTTGGTGATAACCGGCACTGCGCAGAATGTCGGGCCGCGGCGGCTGCACCTGGTTGGGATCGACGCCGACTTGATCGGCGCCAGCCCGCGTCCGGTCGCCAGCCAGAGCGTCTATTGCGGCAACGAGCTCTCGGCCAAGATGCTCGGGGAGATGACGCCGCGCGAAATCGAATTTTCTCAGGGCTTGAGTCCGCCGAAGACGTTCGCGATGGATCCGGCGGCGTCGGCGCCGTTCCTGATGGTGTTCATCGATCCTCCCACGGGTGCCGGCAAAATCAGAATCTCGGTGTCGAAGGCCGAATCCAGCTTGAGTCCCCCACCGCCGGCCTGAATCGCAATCGCCGCGATTATTCTTTCTCGCGCGCGAGCAGTTCGGTGTATTCGTCGGCGTCCATCAGGTCTTCGAGATCGCTCATGTCGGTAATCTTCACCTTGATCAGCCATCCGTCGCCGTACGGATCTTCGTTGACGGTTTCGGGACTCTCGGGCAGGTCTTCGTTGATCTCGATCACGGTGCCGGTGACCGGCGCGTAAATATCCGAGACCGCTTTGACCGACTCGACGACGCCGAACGGATCGTCCTTGCTGACCTTGTCGCCGACGGCGGGCAATTCGATGTACACGATCTCGCCCAACTGGTCCTGCGCGTGGTCGGTAATTCCAACGGTCGCCACCGTATCTTCAGTCGCGACCCATTCATGCTCTTTCGAATATTTGAGTCCCTGCGGGATCTCCATGACTCCTCCGTTGATCGTGAGCGGTGCGCATTTTTAGGTTCCTCTCGCGCGAGGCCGACGCGATCACGTCCAATGCTCATGAAGCGCAGCGGCGCGAGTTTTGTCAAGTTCCGATTCGCACCCCGCCGGCGATCGATCACCCGCGTGACTCTTGACTGTCGCGCGTCGATGGCGTTAGTGCGTTCACCGCCCGCGATTGCCAGCAGCGAACTACGCCCGTATCGTCGGAGCGGGCGGAGGAACTTTCGAGCATGAATGTCGGCATCCCCACTGAAATCAAATCCGACGAACAGCGCGTATCGCTGACTCCGGCGGGAGTCGCCGCATTGCGCACTCACGGTCATCGCGTGACGGTGCAGGCGGGCGCGGGAGTCGGCAGTGGATTTGCCGATCGGGATTATCGCAAAGCGGGCGCATCGATCGTAAACGGGGCGGCCGGCGTGTGGCTCCGCGCCGACATGATACTCAAGGTCAAAGAGCCGCAGCCGCCGGAATATCCGCTGATGCGTCCCGGGCAGATTCTTTTCACCTATCTTCATCTCGCCGCGGACCCGCGTCTGTCGCGCGAGTTGCTTCGCCGCCGCGTGACGGCGATCGGCTACGAAACTATTCAGCTCGAGGATTCCAGCTTGCCACTGCTCGCGCCGATGAGCGAAGTCGCGGGACGCCTCGCGATACAGGCCGGCTCATGGTGCCTGCAGGCGCGCAGCGGCGGACGCGGCGTGCTGCTCAGCGGCGCGTCGGGAGTGCGGCCCGGCAAGGTGGTCGTGCTCGGCGGCGGAATTTCGGGACTCAACGCATGCCGGGTGGCGGCAGGCGTCGGCGCCGAAGTGACGATAATGGATATCAACCCGACGCGCCTGCGCTACCTGGGCGACTTGCTCGGCGGACGCGTAACCACCGTGATGTCGAATCGCGCGACGCTGGAAGAAGAAGTCACCAACTGCGACCTCGTGATCGGCGCGGTGCTGGTTCCCGGCGCGCGGGCGCCGCGGCTGCTGAGCGCCAAGATGGTTTCGCGGATGCGTCCCGGTGCTGCGATCGTTGACCTATCGATCGACCAGGGTGGTATCGCGGAAACCTCGGCACCGACAACGCACGCGCGCCCGACATTCATCCGCAACGGCGTCGTGCACTACTGCGTAACCAACATGCCCGCGATGGTCCCGCACACTTCGACCTACGCACTCACCAATGCGACGCTGACCTACGCGCTGGAGATCGCAGATCGCGGCATCCTCGAAGCCGGCCTGAACAACTCCGCCATCCGCCATGGCCTGAACACGTTCGACGGCCACATCGTGCATCCCGCGGTAGCGCAAGCGCTCAAGATGAAACCGCACTCGCCGTGGTAGGTTCAAATTTGTGGCTCTGAGCTCGTGGTCATAAAATGAGTTAAAGGAGAAATCCAAATGCGTGTCTTCCTCACTGGTGCCACAGGCTTTATTGGTTCTGCCATTGTTCAGGAGTTAATCGGCGCGGGCCATAAGGTGATCGGTCTTGCGCGATCAGATGCGGGCGCCAAGTCTCTTGTCGGCGCTGGTGCGCAGGTGCATCGAGGTGATCTTGAAGACCTCGAAAGCCTGCGAAGTGGCGCAGCGTCCTCCGATGGCGTGATTCACTGTGCCTTCAACCACGACTTCTCGAAATACGCGGCCAACTGTGAGGCAGACCGGCACGCCATCGAGGCTCTCGGCTCCGGGCTGGTTGGCTCTGATCGCCCATTGATCGTCACCTCCGGGACCGCGGTCGTTCTCACGCCGGGCCGCCTTTCGACCGAAGAAGATGCGCCCACGCCCAGCTCCGCTGGCATTCCACGGAGTGCGTCGGAAGAGGCGGCCGCCTCGATGGGGCAACGGGGCGTGCGCGTATCAGTGGTGCGCCTTCCGCAGGTTCACGACCGGGTCAAGCAAGGCCTCGTCACCTACGTGATCGATGTAGCTCGCGAGAAAGGTGTGTCGGCGTTTGTCGGCGACGGGCTTTACCGCTGGCCCGCCGTGCATGTGCTCGATACAGCCCGCCTCTACCGGCTGGCGCTTGAGAAGGGTGATGCGGGAGCCAGGTACAATGCGGTCGGCGAAGAGGGTGTGCCGTTTCGAGAAATCGCGGAAGCAGTCGGCCGCGGCCTGAAGGTGAAGGTCATCGCCAAGTCTCCCGCGGAAGCATCCGAGCACTTTGGCTGGCTCGGGTTCTTCATGGGAATCGACGTCCCGGCATCAAGCGCGCGAACGCAGGAGCGGCTGGGATGGCGACCGACCGGGCCTGGGCTGATTTCGGATCTCGATCACGCGCGCTATTTCGAAGGGTGATCTGAACGCGTCGCGGGCGGCGAGTGATCTTGCCTCGCCCGACGAGGGGAGAGGCCGCCGTGCTTCCAAGCGCGGCGGGTGAGGGACCGAATTTTCCGAAATTCCAAATGTGCGGCGCCACAGACAACCGCGCCGCACAGATGTCCCTCACCCTAACCCTCTCCCGACGAACGGGCGAGGGAAACAGACAGATTTAGTAGATGCCGTTTGGGCCTGTGTTGTAGCGCTGCTGGCCTGATTTTAGTTCGCCATAGGTGCCGGTTTCGAAGCGCTTGACGTTTTGCGACAGGTTCAGATCGCCGTGAAGGTCGGCGACCGCTTCCTTGACGCCTTCCTGCGCGATTTCATGCGCGCGAACCCATCGGCCGGAACGCTGGACGAAATTGGCGAGATCGAAAAGATTCTGGCTCAGCGCTGCTTGCGACTTGGCAAACTTTGCGGTCCAGACAACCTGCTGGCTCTTGAGATCGACGAACTTGAGCGAGAACGAGACCGACGCCGGGCTCGCCGCCGAATAGTCCATGCCGACGCGCTCCTGGTATTTTTCGACGGTCCCGTAAATTACTCCGTCGGCCGAAACGTCATGGCCCAGCTTGAGCGCGTTTTCGTCGAGATTAAACGGCGTGGTCGGCGGCAACTTTTGCATCGCCTCGTCGACGTCCTGCTCCGGAATCGGATCCCATCCGCCGGCCACCGCGACCTGACTGTAGAGCTCGGCGGTGATCGCCTCGGCGCCGCCTGCAGCAAGCGTCTCGCCGACCGCGGGCGTGGCCGGTACCAGCGGCATCACGGCGACGCGATTGATGGAGATAGTTTTGATCGAGCGCACCGCGTGCGACTTGACGTCGCGCTGATTGATCGCATCGCTGACCGCACCGGTGGTCGAAGTGACGGCGTCCGCGGCCATCGTGGTGCATCCGGGCGCCAGCCATAGCGCCGATGCGACTAGCGCGCACCGTGCAATCGCCGAGGTCGTAGCGGGTTTCATGACGTCACCTTGATCGACAGTTCCTTGAGCTGGCGCGGATCGACTTCCGACGGCGCGCCGCTCATCGGATCGACCGCCTTCTGCGTTTTCGGGAACGCAATCACGTCGCGCAACGAGTCGGTGCCACACAGCATCATGCAAATCCGATCGACTCCAAAAGCGATTCCGCCATGGGGCGGCGCGCCGTACTTGAGAGCGTCGAGCAGAAAGCCGAACCGGTCGATCGCCTCTTCGCGCGTCAGCCCCAACAATTCAAATACCTTCAATTGCAGCTCGCGGCTATGGATACGAATCGAGCCGCCGCCGAGTTCCTGGCCGTTGAGCACCATGTCGTAGGCCAGTGCGCGCGCGTTGAGCGGCGCGGATTCGAGCATCGCGAGGTCGTCGGGATTCGGCGCGGTGAACGGATGGTTCACCGAGACCATGCGCTTGTCGTCGGCGCTGTAGTCGAACATCGGGAAATCGACGACCCACAGAAATTTGAGTTCGTCGGATTTGTCGAGCCCGAACTTCGCGGCGAGCTGCAAACGGATGTCGCCCAGCACCGGCCGCACCTTGTCGACCGGTCCCGCAACCATCAGCAACGTATCGCCGGTCTTTAATTCGGAGGTCGCAGTCGCCGCGGCTCTTTCGGCGTCGCTCAAATACTTCGCGATCGGTCCCTGCCACGCACCGCCCTCGCCTACTTTGATCCACGCCAGACCCATCGCATGACGCGATTTTACCGACTCGGTAAGCTCGTCGAGTTCGCGGCGGCTCAGCGTGTGATTCGCTGGGACGTTGATTCCGTAGACAGACTCGCCGCGCGCGAGAATTTCCGCGAACACCTTGAACGAAGTGCCCGCGAATGCGGCCGTCAGATTTTTCAGCTCCATCGCGAAGCGCGTGTCGGGCTTGTCGATACCGAAGCGGTCCATCGCTTCGGAATACGGCATCCGCGGGAACGGCGGCTTCACATCGATAGCGAGTACGCTGCGATAGACCGACGCGATCATTCCTTCGGCGATCGATTGGATATCTTCGGGCCGTGGGCAGGTCATCTCGATATCGATCTGGCTGAACTCGGGCTGCCGATTCGCGCGCAAATCCTCGTCGCGGAAGCATCGCGCGATCTGATAGTAGCGATCGAATCCGCCGATCATCAGGATCTGCTTCAACAACTGCGGCGATTGCGGCAGCGCGTAGAACTTCCCCGGGTTGACGCGGCTCGGCACCAGGTAATCGCGCGCGCCTTCGGGCGTCGATTTGAAAAGAATCGGCGTCTCGACGTCGATGAATCCGTTCTGATCGAGATGACTGCGCACGGCCTGCAACGCCTGATGGCGCCGGCGCAGATTGCGCTGCATCTCGGGGCGGCGCAGATCGAGATAGCGATACTTGAGCCGAATCTCCTCGGCGGTCGCCTCGCCGTCGGCAATTTGAAACGGCATCGGCGCCGACGCGCTCAGAATCTCGAACGCACTGACCACTATTTCGATTTCGCCGGTCGGAAGCTCGGCGTTGACGGTGCCCTCGGCGCGGCGCACGACTTTGCCTTTCACGGCGACATAAAACTCGGAGCGCGTCTCGCCGGCAGCTTCATGCGCGGCTGCATTGTTCGCGGGATTCAGCACCAGCTGCACGATTCCGTCGCGGTCGCGCAGATCGATGAAGATAAGGCCGCCGTGATCGCGTCGCGTCTGGACCCATCCCCAGAGAGCGACGTCGCGGCCAACGTCGGCAGATCGAAGCGCGCCGCAGTAATCAGTTCGAGGCCACGGCGGCAGCGGAGAATATGAATTGTTTGCTTCCGACATTCTAGTTAAAGCCTTGCGTTGGTCAGAAAACAGAACGATTAGGTCAAAATACTGATCTCTAGCTTCCGTAACACATTTAAATGGTCCGGCGTCGTGAGCGGAGCTTGAGAAAACCAAATGTTGTTTTTGTAAGGAACACCCAACCTTCGTTGCAACTGAAAAGGAGCTGGAGACGGGTTAACGCCGATAGGGTCAGGATTGAACGTTAAATCCATAAGCTGATAACGCGCAACATCTGAGCCGTAGTTCTGAAGCAAGCTAGTGATAGAGACTCCCAATGACAGTGATGAGGGGACTAGATTCTCAATAGAAGGCGACGCCTCGATCTCAACCTGACTGAAGTAGAGTTTTGTAGCTCGCTTAAGCTGCGATTGTACTTCTGGCTGCGACTGCGTGTCCGGCTGAAGCAACACAATGAGATCTTGAAGAACAACATCTGAATCTTCAGTGCTAGTTGTGGTATCGACGGCGACACCCCCGTTAAACATCGACAGCTGTTGAATGACCAGGGCCCGGCCGTCTGGTTTTCTGAGTCTTCCGTGCTTGAATTCAAAGGTTTTTGCTTGCCCCGAAGGCTGCTGTTGTACCAAAAATAGTTCGTCTTTCTTCGGTGAAACCACAAATTCGTAGCGATCGACGATCTTCTTTACCATATCTGGCAGATAACCAATGGTTAAGTTCGTTCCAAACAGTCGGATCGTTCTAGCTAGTAAAACCTGCCTGACTTCCATTTTTCTTCCTGTTTACTGGTTTGCAGAAGGAGCCGAGGGAAGCGTCGTGATCACCTGACCGGCTCACTCCTAGACAGTATATGAACTGGAGTTGAGCAGTGCCTCTCCGCTAGGGGCTTCAGAGCCTGTTGGGACAGGAATTGCTGGCGTCACGGGATCAGTTAGCTGCGAGATTTGATTAAATTTGCCGGGAAGGAGCAATGGGACACTGTTGCCGTAGTGTGCGGTCGTTAGATCCGATGCAACCGATACCGTGGTTACGTTTGCGCTCAAACTCAGAGAGTCCTCAGACACTTCTCCCCCTTGTCTAGAAGAACTTTCACAAAGATAAGGCACGATGTTGTCTAGCTGAACTTCGTTCTCGACACTCTGTTTAAGGTCGCGTACACGAACAATCCCGGCACTCAGTTCGTTTTCCCCGATAACTGCAGCCAGTTGTGCGCCCATGCGGTTAGCAATCGTCAGCGCTCCTCTTGGCTTCCGATCCGAGGGTAGTACCTCTACACGCAGTCCTTCGTTTCTAAGTTTATGGGCAATTTCCATCACTTTAACATTTGCGGGTTCACCGAGCCCTGCAAGCGCAACATCGGGCTCCGTCCGCGTCCTATATTTTTCTGGATTTAAGACGAGTGCAGTCCTCTCTATACCTATGGCAAAGCCAGAACCTGGCATATCCGACCCTCCCAATTCTTTGACCAAACCGTCGTATCGGCCACCAGCCGCCAGAGCGTTTTGGGATCGACCGACTGCCGACGAAACAACCTCAAAGGCAGTCCGCGTGTAATAGTCCAGTCCGCGCACGAGACTTGGCTCGACAATGAACTGCACATTGGCTTCGAAGAGAAGGCGTTTTACTGTATTGAAATGACTTATACATTCGTTGCAAAGAAATTCTGTGCTCTTCGGAGCTGAGCGCGCGACGCGTTCCGCATCGATTTTACAGTCGAGAAGCCTAATCGGATTACGTTCAAGTCTTTGCCGACAGTCAACGCACAGTTCTTAAAATGAGCACGCCCGTATTGGAGCAATGCTTCCTTGAACCTCGGCTTGCAACTTGGAATATCGTGGCCAAGAGAATTTATTTCGAAGCGGACCTTAATTTCCAAATCTCGCATGAGATCATCGATCATGATCATTAGTTCGGCATCGCATATCGCATCGGACCGTCCCAGAATTTCAACGCCGAACTGATTAAACTGGCGATACCGACCTTTCTGTGGACGTTCGTAGCGCAGCATCGGGCCTGAATAGAAAAAGCGCTGATACGGATCTCGTTTGTCTAACCCGGCTTCGATATACGAACGGACGACACCTGGCGTTCCTTCGGGGCGCAAGA